>NZ_BAAGTC010000003.1:0-1222841 GCF_054782115.1 Nocardia heshunensis
GCATCACCTGTTTCGCCTGAACAAAACCATTGTTGCGCTGACCTATTGAAACCACAGGCATGACCGCGCACTGCAGCAGCCCGAGTTCACCTCGAGCCGTTGATCTTTCACAGGACGGTACTGGCCGCCTCGAACCGCGCGGCTCGCGGCATGACCGTGCGTTCGCCGGACCGACACAGCTCTAGCTGACTGGCTTCGACCGTGCACGACAACAGCACGTGCTCCGCTCTGTGTCAGTGCGGTCCGTTACAAACTCCTTGATGATCATGAACGCGATCGCCAAGTGGAATGAGATGTGTTGAGCGGCAATATCGATCAGTACAGGACGGCGCTGGAAGCGGAGCTGGCACCGAAGCTGGCCGAACGGGGCCTGCTGGTGGCCCCTGACTGGAGCGATGATGAAGTGCTGATGTTCGCGGGGCAATTGGAGGCCGCCCCTGGTGTGGCCGCGTCGGTCTACGTGATCGTCGAGTACATCAAGGGTGCGCATCGGTTGTACGGCTCGGCCAGCCTGATATCGATCGATGCCGGAAAGCTGATCAGCGGGCTACCCAGGGCGGCAAGGATGGCGGAATGGGGGGAAACCGACTGGGACCTCGGATTGATGGACTTGACGATCTTCAGCGACCATATCGATCCGGGCGAGTACGACCTGTACGCGATGTACGACCTGGCCGACGTCGTGGACGCGGCCACATGGTTCATGCGGTGTGTCGATGGTCCAGTCGGCGACTGGTTTTCGCAGCGAGACAGCCTGACGAAGCTGGTCGCGCAGGCCAGGAAACCGCAGGAAAACGCGGTGAACGATCAGAGCCCGCGCGCCCAGCTGGTGCGAGCAACGGTGATCGTGTCGGCGCTCAATGGGCGGTTGGCTGATGCGGCGGGTTTGATGGGCTGGTATCTACGAACCGGCTTGTTCAGCGAGGTCGATTCCTATGAACAGGCCACAGCATTCGACGCGGCGTTGCGGGAACGGTTCCCCGGGTACGCGCAGGCCCGAACTCTGATGTCCTAGCCACCAGATGAGTGTCTCAGCGGCCTCGAATCGCCACCGCCGGTTGAACTTCCACTACATCAGGCTGGCCGGTTCGGTCAGCCTGATGTAGTGGAAGTTGAGTACGTTGTGCACCGACAGCCAGATCGGGGTGAGCCTCGACGGAATCGTCAGTAGGTAGGCTTGCGCACGTGTCGTCGACTGTCGCAACAGTTCTCCGGCCCACACCCATGCCTAAAGCGCGCAGCATCACCCGCGCGATGGATGACCTGCGCACCGGGTTTCAGCAACGCGAACTGTGGCTCGCGCTCGGCTGGCAAGACATCAAGCAGCGCTACCGCCGCTCGGTCCTCGGCCCCTTCTGGATCACGATCTCCACAGGTCTGCAGGCAGGCGCGATGGGTGGATTCTTCGCGATGCTGTTGAACCGGCCGATATCGGAGTTCCTGCCCTACGTCACAGTCGGAATGATCGTCTGGAATCTGATCTACGCCAGCATCATCGAAGGATCGGAGATCTTCGTTGCCAACGAGGGCTTGATCAAACAACTCCCGTCTGCCCTGAGCGTGCACGTCTACCGGCTCGTGTGGCGTCAGCTGCTGTTCCTCGTCCACAACCTCGCGATATACGTGTTGCTGGTGGCAGTGTTCGGGATTTGGCGTCACTTGCACTGGACCGCTCTGCTGGCAATTCCCGCATTGGGATTACTGGTTCTGAACGCGCTCTGGGTGGCAATCGTGTTCGGTATCTTCAGCACTCGACATCGAGATCTGCTCCCCATCATCACTAGCGCCACCGTGACCCTGTTCATCCTGACCCCGGTCACCTGGCCCACCGATGTCACACAAGGCTCGACGGGGATCACCGAACGAGTTCGGCTGCTGGAGTGGATTCCTACCTTCCACTACCTCGAAATCATTCGAGAACCCCTACTCGGCCAAGCCTCGCACCCCAATCACTGGATCATCGTCGGCGTGATCACCATCCTGGGATGGGCACTGGCTATCGCCGCCATGACGAAGTACCGCGCACGCGTCCCCTACTGGGTCTGACAAGCCCCACGGCACGCACTGCATTCGGCAATAGCGTGTATTCGTTGCCATGAGGGTTCCGGCAGTAATCGCGCGAAAACAACACCTATGGATCGAGCGGCGCGTACGCGACGCCAGCCACCGGGTGTGAGCGCCTGACCGAAGCCGGTCGGATGAGGTTCACGCCGTGCGCGGGTCGCGGAGCACGTGCTCCCAGTGCTGGGTGTTGGCGTATTCGCGGGCGCTCGTGATCAGGCCGTCCTGGACGTGGAAGATCGCGATGTTCTGATTGTGGTAGGCGTTTCCGTTGCGGACCGTGGCCGTCGAATCCCACTCGACCGTGACATAGGGCTCGGCGGGGACGATGTTGGTGATCTCGATCGTGGTCTCCTTTTCTGGATCCAGTAGGCCGAAGGCGGCGCCGAGGAAGCCGTCGACGATCGCCTCGCGGCCGCGCCAGGTGCCCGACATCGGAAGGTCGCCGGGATACCAGAACGTCGCGTCCTCGGCGTAGTAGTCGGCGACGTCGCCGCCGGTGGCCAGGGCGTGGAAGTATTCGCGGACGGTCTGCTCGGCGTTGCGGTTCATGGCGTTCCTCCTGGTCGAGAGCCGTTGTGGGCCCGGATAATTCGTTGAGACCAGTTCACCGTCGATCGCGGCCGTGACCAAGAGTCGTTCTGGAAATGAAGCGATAAGCGATCGCTATTGTCAGTGGCTGGGCTCACGGAGCGGCGTGCTGCGACTCGGACCGGGCACGGCCTGGGATCAGGGGACCTCGACGCATCAGACCGATGGGTATGCGAACATATGTTCGTGTCGGGTTCTGGTGTGGGGAGTGATGAGCGTCCTGAGCGGGCGGCGATTCTGCATGCTGACCTGGACTCTTTCTATGCTTCGGTGGAGCAGCGGGACCATCGGTGGTTGCGGGGGCGGCCGGTATTGGTGGGGGGTGGGGTGGTGTTGGCGGCCAGTTATGAGGCGAAGGCGTTTGGGGTGCGGACGCCGATGAATGTGCGGGCGGCGCTGAGGTTGTGCCCGCATGCGATTGTGGTGCCGCCGCGGATGTCGGCGTATTCGGAGGCCAGCAAGCAGGTTTTCGAGATTTTTCGGGATACGACGCCGGAGGTCGAGGGGATCTCGATCGATGAGGCGTTCCTCGATGTGGCGGGGTTGTGGCGGATCGCGGGGGCGCCGGTCGATATTGCGCAGCGGCTGCGGGCGCGGGTGCGGGCCGAGGTGGGGTTGCCGATCTCGGTGGGGGTGGCGCGGACGAAGTTTCTGGCCAAGGTGGCGAGTGCGGTGTCGAAACCCGATGGGCTGCTGGAGGTTGCGCCGGATCGGGAATTGGAGTTCTTGCATCCGCTGCCGGTGGAGCGGTTGTGGGGTGTGGGCGAGGTGACCGCGCGGGAGTTGCGTGAACGTGGGATCACGCGGGTGGGGCAGTTGGCGGAGTTGGGTGAGGGACCGTTGGCCGCGGTGCTCGGACCCGCGGTCGGCAGGCATCTGCATGCGCTGTCGTGGGCGCGGGATCCGCGGCGCGTGGATACCGGGCGGCGACGGCGGTCGATCGGCGCGCAGCGCGCGCTGGGGCGGCGGCACCGTAGCGATGAGGAGATCGAGGCGTATCTGCACGGCCTGGCCGATCGCCTCGGCCATCGGCTGCGGACCGCCCGGCGGGTGTGCCGAACATTGGTGCTGCGCATGCGTTTCGACGATTTCGGCCGGGCGACCCGCTCGCACACGTTGCCCGAGGCGACCGACAGCGGGGAGGTGATTCTGCGCGCGGCCCGCACCTTGCTCGAATCCGCGCTGCCGCTGATCCACGAGCGCGGCGGGCTGACACTCATCGGGTTGTCGCTGACCAATCTCGACAATGCCGACACCATGCAGATGTCGCTGCCGTTCGAGGCGCGTGCGGAATCCACCCTGGATTCGACCTTGGACGCGCTGCGCGATCGCTTCGGCGCGGGCACGGTGACCCGTGCGGCGCTGCTACGGCGGGGCGAGGGCCTGTCGGTCCCGATCCTGCCCGATTGACCCCGACTCTGTCTGATCGCATCGGCCCCCTGTCGCGAGCGGAAACCGCCCCGGCGGTTCGATATCAAGAACGCGCCGGATGTCGGCGCGGGTAGCCTGTGTCGCATGGCTCTCGACCACGGCGATCCGGGCGATGCGCCCTCGACTCCCCCACCGCTGACTCCGATCGCGATCACCACCCGCCCCACTCCCGCCGATGAGGCGAGAACGGTTGCGGCGGCGACGAATACCGCGACGCTGGCCACCCTCACGACCGACGGCGGCCCGTGGGCCAGCTTTGTCACCTACGGATTGCTTGCGGGACAACCGGTTCTGTGTGTCTCCCGACTGGCCGAGCACGGCCGCAACCTCGCCGCAGACCCGCGCGCGAGCGTGTCGATCGTGGCGCCGGACCTGCCGTCGGATCCACTGGCGGGCACCCGATTGACGCTGGCGGGCATCGCCGAACGACCCGTGGGCGAAGAAGCCGAGGCGGCTCGGGAAGCGCATCTCGCCGCGGTCCCCTCGGCCAAGACCTATATCGACTTCAGCGACTTCACCGTCTGGGTGCTGCGGGTGCAGCGGGCCCGCTGGGTCGGCGGTTACGGGCGCATGGATTCGGCGAGCGCCGAGGAATACGCAGAAGCTATCGCCGATCCGATCATTCCTGCCGCGGCCCGGGCCATCACCCATCTCAATGACGATCATGCTGACTCGTTGCTGGATATGGCTCGCGTGCGCGGCGGCTATCCGGACGCGACGGGCGCGGTGTGCGAGCGCGCCGACCGCTTCGGCCTCGATCTGCGGGTCACCACGCCGCGCGGCATTGCGATCACACGCATCGGCTATCTCGCCCCGATCGACAGTATCGCCGCATTGCGTTCGGCCACGGTCGATCTGGCGCGCGCGTCCCGGGAGGAATGAGCAGTCCGGCTCAGCGCGCGGTCTGGGACGCGGCGGCGGTCGCGCCCAGGTGTGACAGGGAAAGCTGGTGCCGCGGTGGGGAATTCAGCACGATATTGGAGCTGACCTGCAGTCGGCCGGACACGTGCAGCAGTTCTCCTGAAGCCAACGGCCGCCAGCCCGGATCGTCGTCCATGCGTTCGCTGGCGATGACTACCGCGGGCTGCGCGGCGAGCGCACCACTGTGGGTGTGGATGCCCGTGCCGGTGGCGTGGTCGAGACCGCGATCGCCCGGTGCGCCACCGGCGGCCCGCTCGAGGACGAACAGATCGTGGGTGTCCGGGTAGCGCAGCGCCCATAGTTCGGTGGCGGTGGTGAGGATCAGGTTGAGCGCGTAGACCGGAAGCCGGTCCGCGATCCAGGTCACCGCGTCGGTGATGCCTGCGCCGATGTCGCCCGCGTGGTGGTCGATGCGCTGGGTGACCCGGGCGAAGAAGCGTTCGGAATCGGTGTCGCCGTGGACGAGTCGACGGTACTCACCGAGTTCGGTTTCGAGTTCGTCGAGCCCCTGCAGCACCCCGTTGTGCGCGAACAAGCGGCCGCGCTGTTCGAACGGGTGGGTATTGCGCAGGGTCAGGCCGCCGGTGGAGGCGAAGCGCACGTGCGCGACGAAGGTTTCCGATTCCCGGTCGCGAGCTTCCTGTGCGAAGAGCAGGTCCTCGTAGGCGGCGATCGGTTGCTTCTCCACCAGGGGCGCGCCCTCAGCTGTGAAGGTGCCCAGCCCGACACCGTCGGGTTCGCGGTGACTTTGCCGGGCCAGGCTGTCGGGAGCGTCCAACAGCCAGAAGGTGGCTCGCGCCCGTTGCGGGGCGGCCGATAATCCGAACAGCCGGCACATGCGCGACTCCTCTGGCGAGCTGAGAGAACACCGGGACCGCACGACAGCACGCCCGCACTGAGGGATGATTGGGCCATGTCGGACACGCCGTCGGTGCTCAAGCATCATCGTATGCCCGAGCATGACGCGATGCGCCTCTCGGGCACGGTGGAGGCCATGCTGTGGATCCACCGCAACTGCATCGAGGGTGACGGCGATTCCGAGCAATCGTGTGCGCGGCGACAGCAACTGCTGGAACTGCGAGCCAGATACGGCTGGAACTGGCCGCTGCCGAAACCGGACGCCAGCTGGCGGTTGCAGCCCTGACCCGAATCGGGCTGCCGGACAAGGAATACCCCACACTCGATCATGGTTGGATGGGCGCGTGACCGATATCGCGCGCCAGCAGCTGAACGAAGACATCATCCGGCAATTCCGTTCCGGCGGTGGACAGGTCGGCGGTCAGTTCGCTCAGATGCCACTGCTGTTGCTGACCACCACCGGCGCACAGACCGGCGAGGCTCGCACCTGGCCGCTGGCGTACCAACAGGACGGTGAGAGGGTGGTCGTGTTCGCCGCCAATGGCGGTCGCGGCACCCGGCCCGGCTGGTATCACAATCTGCGCGCGAATCCCGTCGGCACGGTCGAGATCGGCACCGAATCCTGGGAAGTCGCCGCGAGCGTGGTCGAGGGTGCGGACCGGGCCCAACTGTGGGAGCGGCAGCTCGTGGTATCCCCGTTCCTGGCCGACTTCCAGGCGAAGCTCGACTGGGAGATTCCGGTTGTCGCGCTGACGCGGCGCTGATCACCGCCGGACACGCGAATCGGTGTCCGGCGCAACGGGAACGCGGGTTCGATCTAGGGTCGAGGGCATGTCAGAGCCGTCGGAGTTCAGCCCGGAGTCGTCGCAGGACACGGGCGCGGTGATCGCCGTGCCCGAACAGGTGCGCGGGGAACTGCGGCGTGGGGTCCGCAGCGTGCTGGTGGATGCGGCCGCATTGCGGCTGGTGCGTGATCGCTTCGACGAGACGCAGGCGGGATCGCTGCGGCGGTATCTGGAGGCGTCGCAGTCGGCGAATACGTTGCGCGCCTATCGAACCGATTGGATCGCCTGGGCGGCCTGGTGCGCGGCGGAGTCGCGGCAGGCGCTCCCTGCCGATGCCCTGGACGTGGCGGTATATCTCGCCGCAGCCGCCGACGCGCGCCGCGACAACGGCGAATGGGCCTTCAGCGCAGCGACTTTGGAGCGGAAGGCGGCCGCGCTGGCCGCCGTGCACGCCGCCAACGGACTGCCCTCGCCGACCCGCGCGGACGTGGTGCGATTGACCCTGCGCGGCATTCGCCGAACCCGGCGCACTCAGCCGCGCCGCAAGCGGCCGGTCCTGCTGCACACCCTCGACCAGCTGCTCGCGGAGCTGCCCGCCCCGGGCTGGCCCACCGAACCGGCGCGCCGCCGCGACAATCTGCTGCTGCTGGTCGGTTTCGCGGGTGCGTTGCGGCGCAGTGAGATCGCCGCCCTGCAGGTCGGCGACGTCACGGTCACCACCGATCACGCCACCGGCGAGCCGCTGCTGCTGATCCAATTGCCCACCACCAAAACCGACCCCACCGGCGTCAACGAACAGCGCGTCGCGCTCCCCCGCGGCCAACGCCCCCACACCTGCCCGGTCTGCGCCTTCGCCGACTGGACCCGCCTCCGCGAGGCCCACACCACCACCGACCTGCGCGCCTGGCTCACCACCACCCCCGCCCCCGACCCCCACATCCACCGCTGCCACGGCTTCACCGGAACCACCCTCACCACCCCGGATCTCCCACTCTTCCCATCGATCTCCCGCCACGGCGGCCTAGCCACCACCGCCATGTCCGGCCGCGCAGTCGCCGAACTCGTAAAGCGCTACGCCGCCCGAGCCGGCCTCGACCCCACCCTCTTCTCCGGCCACTCCCTCCGCGCCGGCTTCGCCACCCAAGCCGCCCTCGGCGGCGCCAGCGACCGCGAAATCATGCGCCAAGGCCGCTGGTCCAACCCCCGCACCGTCCACGGCTACATCCGCACCGCAAACCCCTTGGAAGACAACGCCGTCACCAAACTCGGCCTGTAGGAAACGCTATGGCTATCCATCGATTCACCGGGTTCGACGGCATGCCCTTGGCCTGGCATGAGATTGGGGCCGGGCGGCCGCTGATCCTGTTGCCAGGCTTCGGTGGGCTCGGGTCGAGCATGCTCGAATACGGGCCCGCGGCCGCGTTGGCCGCGGGAGGCTATCGCGTTCTGCTGCCTGACCTTCGAGGCTACGGGGACAGTTCGACGCCTGACGCCGCGTTCTCGCCCGACGTACTCACTGACGATGGGTTCGCGCTCGTCGAGGCTTTGGGGTTCGGCGATGGCGACTACGATCTCGGCGGATATTCACTCGGCGCGCGGATCGTGGTGCGCATGCTTGCGCGAGGTGCCAAACCGCGCCGGGCGATCGTGGCTGGTCAGGGCCTGGCGAAGGTCAGCGCGACCCAGCAGGGCGGGACGAATTACCGCGTCCTCACGGACCTGGTCAACGGAATTGCCATCGAACCGGACTCGGCTGATGCCCGTACCGCGCAGGCGATCTCGATGGCGGGCGCGGACGCTCGCACGATGCTGAGCGTGCTCGACTCCCTCGTGCCGACACCCGAGGCCGTCCTGCGCGGCATTTCTGTCCCGACCCTGGTGGCAATCGGCGACCAGGACGAGCGCACCGATGCCGCCGAACTGGCCACGCTGTTAGCGAACAGCGTATTCGTCCGTGTTCCCGGCAATCATGGAACCGCGCTGCTCGCGCCCGAACTCACCAACGCGATAATCGAATTCCTGGCCAGCCCATAGCGAGCGGCCGACGCGGATCTCGTTCATGCCCTTGGCTTGTCGGCCCAGCCCGAGGCGTCCAGGATGTCGTGCCAGGTGAGGTTGGGGGCGTGGTCGGGGTATTGGAGGCGGTACACGTGGGCGGGAAAGCTCATTGGGGAGGCCATTTTTGCGGGGTTGGCGTGGATTTGGGCGGCGATGGTTTCGGAGAGGGCGTAGCCGAGGTTGTGGCGGGGGTAGGCCGCGTGCACGCGGGTGGCGTATTCGGGTGTGAGTTTGTCGCGGAGGCGGCCGATGATGTCGGCTCCGATGCCCATTTGGGTGACTGCTTCGGTGGGGCCGAAGCGGTGGCAGAGGCCGTCGCTGGTGTGGAGTGCGATGGCGTTCCAGACCGGCTGGACGCGGTTTGGGGGCAGGCCTCGGGCGGTGAGGAATTCGGCGGCGGCGTCTGCGCCGTCCACTTCGAAGCGTTGGTTGCCGTTGGCGTGGTCGGTTGCGCCCAGGTCGTGCAGGATGGAGGCGAGGAAGACGAGTTCGTCGTCGTAGTCGGTTCCGGGCCGCATTCCCATGGCAGCGGCGATTTCGCGGCCGAAGAGGTAGCCGCGCATTGCGTGGTTGTAGATGAACTCCGGTGACACCGATCGGGCCAGTTCGTCGGCGGCGAGCGCCAATTCCGTTGTCGGCACGCTGAATTCCGATCGGGCGTCCGCGTCGATGCTCATGATTGTTCCCCTGTCGTGTGAAGACTCCATGTCCGTTCGGTAGCTCCGATTCTGGCGGGATCGACCACGCCTCGACAGTGGCTGGAAAGACTCGTATCGCTATGATCTGGCCATGAGGATCGTGGCGGTGCTGGCACTCGACAATGTGGTCGGCTTCGAGCTCGCTGTCCCGGGCCAGGTGTTCGGCGCCGCCAACCTCCTCGCGGCAGTGCCCACCTACGAAGTCCGGATCGCCGCCCCGGGACGCCGGGCGCGGACCGATTCCCTTTTCGGCGCAGTCGATTTGCGCACGGATTGGGACTTGGAGGTGCTCGCCGAGGCATACACCATCGTCGTGCCCGGCCGCGCTCCTACCCATGCCGATCCGCCGCCGAAGGTGCTGAACGCGCTGCGCGATGCGCATGAGCGCGGCGCACGCATTGCGTCGGTGTGCACCGGCGCCTTCATCCTTGCCGCCGCCGGACTGCTCGACGGCCGCCGGGCCACCACGCATTGGGAACATGCCGACGCCTTGGCGCAGCGATACCCGCAGGTCGAGGTCGATCCCTCGGTGCTTTACGTCGAGGACGGCACGGTGTGCACGTCCGCGGGTGTGGCTGCCGGACTTGATCTCTGCCTACAGTTGGTCCGCCGCGATCTCGGTGCCGCGGCCGCCACCGCCACCGCGCGCCACACAGTCATGCCGCCTCAGCGCCAAGGCGGGCAGGCGCAGTTCATCGCCCACCCGGCCCCGGCCGACACCGACATCCTGCTCGGCGACACGCTGCAATGGATGAACGCCAACCTGCACCGTCCCCTCACCCTCGCCGACATCGCGGATCACGCGGCCCTGAGCGTGCGAAGCCTCAACCGGCACTTCCGATCCCATATCGGGACCACCCCGCTGCAGTGGCTGCTCAACGCGCGGGTCCGCTATGCCCGCGAGCTGCTCGAAACCACGGACACCACTGTCGAAATCGTCGCTCGCCATGCGGGATTCGCCAGTGCCACCGCCATGCGACCGCACTTCGTCCGCCAGACCGGTGTGCCACCGTTGAGCTATCGGGCGAATTTCCGGGACGCGCATCCGCCCGTTCCGGCGTCAGCGCAGGAACCCGACCGGATCACCGCGGAACCTACCTGGACTCGGCGAGTCAGCCGCCCGAGACGACCTGGCGGGTCCACGCATCCTGTTGGACCTGCTTGATGAGTTCTTCGGTCGCGGGTGGCCACACGTTGCGGTAGTTGCCCTGCTCCGCGCCGATGATTTCGACCATCTTGTCGATCATGTCCTGCGGATCGTATTGGCCCTGCATGATCTCGGAGAACACCTTCTCGATCGAGGACCGCGAGGTGAAGTTCACCGAGTCGTCCTGCCAGTGGAAGGTGCTGTCGCCCAGTCGATCGTTGAATCCGGTGTCGTAGGCACCGGGATTGATGGTCTGCACCGTGATGCCCGTATCGCCTTGCGCCAATTCGTCACGCAAGGTGGCCGCAATCCCTTCGAGGGCATGTTTGCTCGAACAATAGGCACCCAGCCCGTAGGCGGTGAGCATGCCGCCCATCGAACTGACGATTACGATGCGGCCGCGAGTGCCCGTATCGACGAACTTGCGGATTGCCCGCTGCATCAGATTCAAATTCGAGAAGACATTGGTTTCGAATGTCTCACGCACCAATTCGATCGGTATCTCGGCCAAGGGGCCACCGAAACCGGTGCCCGCGTTGCTGAGCAGAGTATCGAAGTCGTATTGCATGGCGTTCTCGACGTCACGCGGATCGAGGATATCCAGCTTGTCCACGGTCACGCGGTCCGCCAGCCCGAGTTTCTCGACCTGCGCACGCAACTCGGACACCTGCGGCCAGATCTGCGTGGTCGCGATCACCGAATGTCCGGCCTGGGCAAGCCCGATCGCCGTCCCCTTGCCCAAACCGCTGCCCGCGCCGGTTATCAGGATCTTCTTCATCACTCGACCTCCTGGAAGAGCCGGGCGACACCGGCCCGGGCTACGTCACCGTCCTGCACCGGCAGCCCGCCGGATACGCCGATCGCCCCGAGCAGGCTGCCGGACTCGTCGTTGATCGCCACACCACCGGCGTAGGGAATCAGGCCACCGTTGGTGAATTCGGTGGTCGGTGCGGGTCCGCCTGGTTTGCAGAATTCCCAAAGGCTTTCGCTGGGGCCGTTGAACAGCACCGACGTCTTCGCTTTCGTCAGCGCGATATCGATCGAACCGAGAATCGCGCGATCCATCCGTGCGAAGGCGATGAGATGACCGCCGCCATCCACCACCGCGATATTCATCGGCACACCGATCTGTTGCGCTCGCTCCTCGGCGGCGGCCACTATCGCCTGCGCCTGTTCGAGTCCAATTGGCACTCGATTCTCCAATTCTGTTCGCGCCCACATTCTTCGATGGGTTCGATTCGATTCTGCGAGAGATCCGACCGACCGAACAGCGGCTGAATCGCCCCATATCGCTAGGATCTGGCCAGCCCAGAATCTGAATCGCATGACCAGGGACCGCTGGGTCTGAGAAGGTCGCGGTATGAAGATCGGTGTTGCGCTTCCGCAGATGGCTCCCGGCTACGGGCCGGGTACGACGGTCGATTGGGCTCGGCTGATCGATGCGGGTCCGTTTTCGAGTGTCTCGGTGGGTGAGCGGGTGACGTTCTCGAATCCGGAGATGGTTGCGACGCTGGGGGCTTGTGCGGCGGTGACGGAGCGGGTGCGGGTGCTGGCGAATCTCTGGGTGTTGCCGCAGCATCCGGTGGCGATGGTCGCCCAGCAGATCGGCACATTGGACCAGCTCTCGAATGGTCGGCTCGAGGTGGCCGTGGGCGTCGGTGGTCGTGAGCACGACTATCGCGCTCTCGGTGCTGTTTTCAAGGGACGGCACCAGCAGCTCGATGACAAGGTTGCCGAGTTGAAGGCGCTGCTTGCCGGCGAGCCGCCGTTCGAGGGCGGGGATCCGGTCGGGCCCGCGTGTGTGCAGCCGGGCGGGCCGATCA
Source organism: Nocardia heshunensis (assembly GCF_054782115.1). Taxonomy (NCBI): domain Bacteria; kingdom Bacillati; phylum Actinomycetota; class Actinomycetes; order Mycobacteriales; family Nocardiaceae; genus Nocardia; species Nocardia heshunensis. The sequence goes on from NZ_BAAGTC010000003.1 coordinate 12,374, forward strand.
TCCTCGCGGGCGCGATGGGTCCGAAGGCGATGCGCCGCGCGGCACAGTGGGCCGACGGCATCTCCGGCTTCAGTATCGCGGGCAATGCCGAAGAGATCGCCGAGGTGGGTGCACTCGCCGATCGGTGCTGGGCCGAAGCCGGTCGTACGACGACCCCACGCAAGGTCAGTGGCTGCTTCACCGCCCTGGGTGTCGCCGATGCGTCAGAAGCGTTGCGCTCCTTCACCGCTCGCTATCTCGGTTTCCTCGGCCCCAAGCTGGCCGACATGATCGCCGCCTCCACCCGGGCGTCGAGTCCCGAGGCGCTCGCCGACATTCTCGACGGCGCGGAACGGGCCGGATGCGACGAGTTCATCCTGGTTCCGGCCGTCACCGACCTGAAATTCCTGGAGGTGGCGGCCGAAGTGGTGGCCGCCCGGTCTTGACGCCCAAGGAATGAAACCTGTTCCATTCCCTGCATGACTCTGCGCGTGATCCAGTGGGCCACAGGTGGGCTCGGCCAGGCCGCGATCGGCCAGATCCAGCTGCACCCGGAACTCGAACTCGTCGGGTGCTGGGTGCATTCCCGGGCCAAGGTCGGCCGGGACGCCGGTGAGCTCGCCGGAATCGGCCCGATCGGCGTCACCGCGACCGACAGCATCGACGAGATCCTCGCACTCGACGCCGACTGCGTCCTGTACTCGCCGCTGATGCCGAATCCCACAGAGGTGGAGGCGATTCTGCGCTCGGGCAAGAACGTCGTCACGCCGCTGGGCTGGTTCTGGCCGACCGCCGAGGAGAAGGAGCGGATGATCCCGCCAGCCCTCGAAGGCGGTGTCACGCTGCACGGCACCGGAATCGACCCCGGCGGCGCCACCGAGCAACAACCGCTGTTCTTCACCGGCCTCTCCAGCGCGATCACCTTCGTCCGCGGCGAGGAATACTCCGACATCCGCACCTACAACGCCCCGGACGTCGTCCGCCACCTCATGGGCTTCGGCCAGTCACCCGAGCAGGCAATGAACGGCCCAATGCTGGCCCTGCTGAACAACGGCTTCGACCAGTCCGTGCGAATGTGCCTGGACACCCTCGGTTTCGCCGACGCCGAAATCCGCAGCACCCGCGAGGTCGCAGTCGCCACCGCCCCCATCGACTCCCCGATCGGCGTCATCAAACCTGGCGAGGTAGCTGCCCAACGCTTCGCCTGGGAAGCCTTCATCGGCGATACCAAGGTCGTCAGAGTAGCCGTCAACTGGCTGATGGGCGACGAAAACCTCGACCCACCCTGGAAATACGGCGACGGCGGCGTCCGCTTCGAAGTCGAGATAAAAGGCGACCCCGACTGCTTCGTCACCATCCACGGCTGGCACCCCACCACTGTGGCAGCCGGCCTCCAACGCAACCCCGGCATAGTCGTAACCGCCGCCCACTGCGTCAACTCCATCCCCTACGTCTGCGCCGCCGCCCCCGGCCTCCTGACCTTCGTCGACATGCCAGTAGTCACCGGCCGCGCCCACCCAGACCTGGCCCGGAAGCCGGCATAACCACACGGATCTGGGCGTCGGTGAGGCGCGCTAGGGTCGGGTCCATGATGAAGGTTCCGGTACGGGTGGACGTCGCCAGTGCGGTTGAGATAGCCAGGGCTGCTGCGGGATTCGAGTGGACCTGGTCGCAAGCGGATTCAGTGCGATTTGCTACCGCCGTGGGATGGGGTGAACCCGTTGCGCTCGAGGGGTTCCCGGAGGTATCGCTCGTCGCGCATACGCCGGTGAACGTCTGGGACAGCTCGGCGATCTTCAGTCATCCCGAGGGCGAGTTGCGTCAGGTGCACGTGCTTGTGTCGGACTGCCCGAGGCCGGATGACCATCGGACACCCGAACTGCTCGACGCAGCTGCCGAGAAAGTCGCAGCGAGTCTGATCGAGATATTCGGCGCGCCGACTACGGGGCCGGTCGGCAGCGATCACGGAATGGTCTGGGACTCCGACACCGTGGTGATCGGCTTGGTCACCGTACGGCGCATGGTCGAACTGGTGCTGGTGCATCCGGTATGGCAGCGGTGGTGGGAGGATCGTCACCGACAGCGGGTCGCTCGCCGCGCGGAGCTGACCGAATGGGATCGCTTCGCCGAATCTCTGGCCGACTGCCTGACAGACATGTACGAGGACTGTCCGGTGGTCCTGCATGTTCGCGATGGCCGGGATGTGCGGATCTTCAAGAACCCTCCGGGTGGCGCGCGGATCCTCGAGGATACCGAGGCCTTCTATGTGGAGATCGGTACGCCCGATCCAGACGATCCGGAATGGGAATTCGACGCAGACACCGATTTCGAGGACCCGGTCTACGAGTCGGCCGACTATCCGGAACCACTGGACACTCCGGGATACAGCCGTCTCGCAGTTCGGATTACCTCCGAACTGAAGGCGATGGGTGCCGGGTCCCCGCATGACGTTATCGCGCACGACTGGGTGACCGATCCTGGCCCGACCGAGATTATCCCACTACGCCCGGCCGATGACCTGCCCCCGAGATCCCGGCAACCCGAGCCGCGTGAAGTGCCTGAGATCCAGCTCGATCACGAGTGGCGAGGGGAACACACCGAACTCGATATGCCGGGAGCGCTCGGGGTGGTCCGTGCCGCATCGAGCTTCGATTGGACGTGGCACGCGGGCGACGTGAAACGTTTTGCCGCGCACGCCGGTTGGCGCATCTACACCGACCGGACGATCGAGAACATGTACTGGAGCGGCACCGGCCTGGACGTGCACAGCCCACAGGCCATCTTCGAACTCGCCGGCGATGTGCTCACCGTTATCGACGTCGCCATCAGCACGGATCTGGGCGACAACGACCTCGAAGATGAGGGTTACGACTTTCTCAACCACGACCTTGACCAGGCATACGCCGTGGCCCTCAACAGCTTCCGGGCGGCGTTCGGCGAGCCCCGGCACGGGACCTCGGACGACATGTATCTGTTCTGGGAGTTCGGCGATTTCACCATCGCCCCGGTCCGCTCCTATAGCCTTGTCAATCTGCGGATCCGCAGCGCCGCGCGACGCGACCGGAACCGCCCGGCCATCCGCGCCGCCGCACTGGAGATCACCTCCGCCCCTTGGCAACAATTGGCCGAGGATGTGGCGGCTTCGGCGGCCGCAGGCATCCCCACCGGATCGGGCCTGGTGGTCGGCGGAGGCGATACCGGGTTCGTACGCTTCATCGCCCGGTTGGGGACTTTGCAGGCCGAACTCGGTGCCCCCGATCTCGCCGATGAACGATGGCTCTCGACAAATCGCGTCTCCGACCACTGGGGTTGGACGGGACCCGACGAATCCAGTCCGTACTGGCGGCTCCACCTTCAGCAACCCGAACTGTTCCGCGACTATCTGTCTTTCGCCGAACAAGCGCTGACGCCTCTGCGCAACGGCAGGACACTCGCTCCGAGGAATCTGAAACCCCGTCTGGAGGAGGTCAACTGAGCTGCCGAGATGCTGTCGGTGGGGCGAGACGGCGTTGGCGGTTGCCGCCTTTGATGGTGGAGGTGGAGCCGGGGTTGTGGGACTCGGCGCAGAGGGTGTTGATGGTGCTCTTGCAGACTGCCTCCTTGATCGTGGCGGCAAGGCGGCCCGCGAGGTAAGGACGCATGGCGGTGTCGTTCAGGTGGGCGATTTGGATGGTGGCCTTCTTGCGGCCGAGGCTGAGACTTTGACCGACGAAACCTATGTTCAGTAGCGATGGCTCGGCGCTTGCGAGGCGGTTGAGGAGGGTGTCGGCGGCGTGCAGGCCGAGGGGGATGGCGGCTTGGCAGCTCATGCGGAGGGGTTGGCCGCTGGGGGCGGTCGCGTCTCCGGCGGCGAAGATGTGGGGGTCGTCGATGCTGGTAAGGGTTTCGTCGGTGAGCAGGCGGCCCTGGGGGTCGGTGTGCAGGCCGGAGCGGGTGGCTAGGTCGGGGACGGTGAATCCGGCTGTCCAGATGGTGATTTCGCTGGGGAGAGTGCGGTCGTCGGCGAGGGTGATGTGGGTGGAGTGGACGGTGGTGACCTTGGATTGGGGGCCGTCGATGATCGTGACGCCGAGGCGGGTGAGTTGGCGGGCGACGGAGCGGCGGGCCGGGGGTTGCAGGTAAGGAGCTAGTTGGCCGCCGCAGATCAAGGTGAGGGGGCGGCCGGTTTCGGCCAGTTCAGCGGCGGTTTCGATACCGGTGGGGCCGCCGCCGACCACGGTGATCGGGGCGGCCGGGTCGGCTTCGGCGAGAGCTGCGCGCAATCGATCGGCCTGCTCGAATTCGGCTATGCCGTAGGCGTATTCGGCTGCTCCCGGCACGGTGGGCGCGGCGTTGCGGCTGCCTACCGCGTAGATCAGATAATCGTAGGAGATGGTGCCGCCGCTGAGCAGGGCCACGGTGCGGCCTGCCGCGTCGATGGTGGTGACCTCGTCGACGATCAGTGAGATCCCGGCGCCGAGCATGGTGTCGTACTCGACGACGGCCTGCGAGGTTCCGGCGACCAACTGGTGCAGCCGGATTCGCTCGACGAACCGCGGCCGCGGATTGATCACGGTGATCGACAGGTCCGCGCGCGATCGGAGGCGGTTGGCCGCGGCGATGCCCGCGTATCCGCCCCCGATGACGACAACGTCGATGTTCTCGGTCATGTCCGCTCCTTCACCCTTGGTGGTGTCGTAGCCATAGACACGATTCGGGCTCGGAGAGTGACATAGCGGGTGCGCCCTGTGGCGCGGATCACCACCCGGTCAGGCGACGGGTGCGGCGGCGAACTCGATGACCTGCACGGGACCGGCACGGAATGTCTGATTCACGGGTCCGGCGGCAATCATGTGTGGTGCGTCGTCGTGGGCGGCGAGCGCCTCGCGCGAGGCCCATTCCTCCAGCAGCACAAACCGATCCGGGTCGTCCGTCACCCGGTGCAGGTCGTATTGCAGGCAGCCCGGTTCGGCGCGCACGAGGGGCGCGAGACGCTCGAACGCCTCGGTCTGCCGGTGGCCTTGCCCGGGCAGCGTGGTGATCATGATCAGGAGTCGCACAGCATTGGACACTCGCGAAAGCCTAGGCCCCCGCGCACCGCGGCGCGCGTCAGAGCAGTTCGACCTCGTGGAATCCGACGGTGAAACTGTGGCGCTGTTCGCGCAACACATTCCCCTCGCGATGCACCGTTCCCTCGCTGAAATCGATCCGCAGTTCGGCCCGGTGCGCATCCACCGACCGGACGACACCGCACACCCCGCAGAAAGGCCCCTCCGGGAAATACACGACATCCCCCGGACCGAACTCCGTAATACCCACGCCGCCACAGTAATCCATCGATCCGACGAGCCCCTGTCACGACGGCGCGACAAACGTGGCGAGGTACGTGGCGGTGAGCTGTTCGGTCAGTCGCTTCTTCGACCACCGTCGTTGGTGAGCGAGCCGGTCGAGCAGGTCGAGCGACATGAACGCCCACAGCATGTCGGTCGCGATGTCCACGGAAAGATGCGGGGCGAGCTTCCCCTCCCCCGCCAACCGTTCGACGACCCGGCGGCTGCCCCTGAGCCAATTCCCTTGGGTGGTCTGCCACAGCGCTGCCGCATCCAGGTCGGTGTGCTGGGCTTGTTCGACAGCGCGCAGCACCGCGAGGATTCGCAAGTGCGATCGCACCAGATGGGCGACCCATTCCCGGAGGCCCGACACGGCATCGGGGGTGTCCCACACAGCCTGGAGCGATGCCGCGAGGTCCTCGGTTTCGCCGAGGCTGCGATAGAGCGCCGTGACGAGGTCGGTCCGAGTTGCGAAGTGCAGGTAGACGGCTCGGCGGGTGACGCCTGCGCGCTCGGCGACGGCCGCCATGGTCAACGCAGGCATGCCGTCCTTCTCGATGATGTCGCGGGTCGCGGCCAGCAGCGCGCCGACCGTCCGGCGGCTTCTGGCGTTCTGCGGGTCGGTCACGTCGGTCTCCGAAGGGTCGTGCGGTGTGGAGTGAGCGCGTGCGGGATATGCACACCGTGTGTACTTTAGTATCTACACACAGCGTGTAGTTCATGGCGACATCCTGCTTGCCATGGAACCATGTGGGGCGGTGGGGAATTGAGCAAACGAATCAGTCGCCGAACGTTCATCGGCGCGGCAGGTGTCGGCATCGTCGGCGCGGCCGCCTGGACGGTCGGCGATCTCGTCACGACGCGGTCGATGGCCGCGGGCAGCGACAATCTGCGCACGATCGTCCGTGGCCAGGTATCGCTGCCGGGAGACCCGGGGTTCGAGGCGACGTCGCGAGCCTGGAGTACCGCTGTGACGCAGCGGGTGCGGGCCGTGGTGGAGCTCGCCGACGCCGACGATGCCGCCGCGCTGGTGCGCTATGCCCGCCGCAACGGAGTATCGCTGTCCGTCCAGCCCAGCGGTCACGGCGCCAGCGACGACCTCGAGGGCGTAATCCTGGTCCGCACAGGCAAACTCGACGAGGTCCGGGTGGATCCGGCCGCGAGAACCGCGCGGGTCGGCGCGGGCGTCTCCTGGGGTGCCGTGCTCGCCGCGGCGGGACCGCATGGATTGACCGGCCTGGCGGGCAGCTCGCCCATCGTCAACGTGACCGGGTTCTCGCTCGGCGGCGGATTGAGCTGGTTCGGGCGCAAACACGGGTGGGCCGCCGACAGCGTCACCGCTTTCGACATCGTCGACGCCGATGGTCACCCCGGCCGCATCACCGCCACCTCCGACCCGGACCTGTTCTGGGCACTGCGCGGCGGCGGTGGCGACTTCGCCCTCGTCACCGCGGTCGAGTTCGAACTCCACCCGGCACCAACCGTTTTCGGCGGCAGAATGACATGGGCGTCTCCCGCCGCGCCCGCGGTTCTGGCGGCTTTCCGGGAGGTGACCGCGAACGCGCCCGACGAATTGACGGTGTGGTTTCAACAGTTTCAACCCCCGGGCGCACCCACCGCACTCACCAGCGTTCTGTTCACGTATCTCGGCGAAGAGGCTGCCGGGCGGGCATTGCTGTCCCGGTTCGACTCGATTCCGGACAGGCTCGAGGACACCCGCCGGATAGTGGCGATCGCCGACCTCGGCGACATCGTCTCCGAGCCACGAGATCCGAGTCCGGAGATGTTCGCTGCGGAGCTGCTCACCGGCATCGACGATCACACCGCCGAACAGCTACTACAGCCGCTGGCACCGCTACTCGCGATGGAGATCCGCCACCTCGGCGGCGCGTTCGCCCGACCATCCGACAGCGCGGCCGGGCAGATGACAGCCCCTTACTGCCTCATCGCGATCGGAATGGTCACCACACCGGAATCCAAGGCGGCGCTCGATACCCGGAGACAGCAATGCCGCGACGCCCTGGGCCCGGTCCTGGCCGACCGAGCGCCCTTCACGTTTCTCACGCCGGGCGACACCGCGGCCCGCGCCTTCCCACCCGCCACGCTGACCCGCTTGCGCGCCCTCAAACACAGTCGCGACCCCCACGCGGTCATCCGCGCCAACTACCCGGTTCTGGCCTGAAATTCGACTCACCGGGTGGGAACCACGGCACCTAGGCTGTGATCATGACCGACAGCGACACGCCTTGGGAGCCGCCTCTGGCCGGCACCGAGGCAGAGCATCTGATCGGCGCATTGGAGCGGCTACGGGCGACGTTCCGGTGGAAGGCCGACGGGCTCGATGCGGCAGCCTTGAACACTCGGATCGGTGCCTCCACGCTGACGCTCGGTGGTCTGCTCAAACACCTGTCGCGCGCCGAGGACGAGATGTTCACGCGCAAGCTCTCCGGCACGCCACCCAATCCGCCCTGGAATACCGTCGATTGGCGATCCGACCCGGATTGGGACTTCACCTCGGCATCCAACGACGCCCCGGACGAGCTGTACACGCTGTGGGACACCACGATCGCCCGCTCACGCGAGAAACTGACCGCCGCCTTGGCCACCGCCGGACCGGACCAGCTCGTGCACCTGGCCTGGCCGGACGGCCGCCAGCTGAGCCTCCGCCGCCTACTGTGCGACCTCATCGAGGAGTACGGCCGCCACACCGGACACGCCGACCTGCTGCGCGAAGCCGTCGACGGCCGGGTCGGCGAGGACCCGCCCCCGGGCTGGCGCCCTCGATCACCCCGCCCCTGAACCCAACTCGACCGGTTCCTCGACGGCTTCCTTGCGCGCTACCAAGCCCGAGACTTCGGCGAGCGGCAGGTGCGGAATGAGCAGGGCGATCACGAAGGCGAGAGCCAGGCCGGGGAGCATGTACGCGAATACCGGGACCAAGGCGTGGGCGTACGAGCCGACGATGGCGTCGCGTAACGGGGCCGGGAGGTGGTCGACCACGGCCGGTGGCAGCGCGGCGGGATTGAGGCCCGTGGACATGACTTCCCGGGGATGCGCGCGGAAGGCGGCGTCGAGGTTGCCGGTGAGGCGGTGAGTGAAGACGGACCCGAAGATCGCCACCCCGAGTGCGCCGCCCATTTCCCGGAAGTAGTTGTTGGCACTGGTCGCGGTCCCGACATCGGTTGCGGGAACGGCATTCTGGACCAGCATGACGAGCAGCTGCATCACCATGCCCAGCCCCAAGCCGACGACGAACAGCATCGCCGACACCATCCAGGCGGGCGTGTGGGCATCGAGACGGGTCATCCACGTCATTCCGGCGGCGATGATCGCCACCCCGAGCGGCGGGTAGACCCGGTAGCGACCGGTCCGGGTCACCGCACCCAGCGATACCGACACCGACAGGAACATGCCTACCGTCATCGGAATCGACAGCAGCCCGGACGTGGACGCCGAGACGCCGGTGGCCATCTGCAGAAACGTCGGCACGAATGCCACCGACGCGAACATGATCAGCCCCATCACAAATCCGAGCAGCGAGGTCGTCGAGAATGTGCGATTGCGGAACAGCCGCAACGGCAGCATCGGTTCGGCGGCACGCGATTCCACGGCGATGAACACCGAAACCACCACGGCCACAGCCATGATCATGGCCAGGATGGTCGGCGATCCCCACCCGTACCGCTTGCCACCCCAGTCGCTGAGCAGGATCAGCAACGTGGTCCCCGTCGTCATCAGCACGGCACCGAGATAGTCCGGTCGCACGCTCGGCCGTTTGCTGGGCAGGGTCAGGTAGCGCGCGGCAATTGCCAAGGCCGCCAACCCGATCGGCACGTTGATCCAGAAGCACCAGCGCCACCCCAGATGGTCGGCGAATTCGCCGCCGAGGATGGGCCCGCCGACCGCGGTGAGCCCGAAGATCGCGCCCATCGGCGCACCGTACTTGCCGAGATCCTTGGCGGGCACCACATCCGCCATGGTGGCCTGGGCCAGGATCATCAGCCCGCCACCGCCCACGCCTTGCAGCGCCCGGAAGACGATGAACTCCCAGAACCCCGTCGAGAGCGCCGCACCCAAGGAGGCGGCGGTGAACACCGTGATGGCGAACAGGAAAAGCCAACGGCGGCCGAACAAGTCGCCGAATTTGCCGTAGAGCGGCATGACGATGGTGGTAGCCAGCAGATAGGCGGTGGTCGTCCAGGCCATGTGCGGCACGCCGCCGAGCTGCCCGACGATGGTGGGCATGGCTGCGCCGGTGATCATCTGATCGAGGCTGGCCAGGAACAGTCCGGCCGACAGGGCAGCGAAAATGAACCAGATCCGGCGACGGGTCATGACCAGGGGCGCGGAATCGGTGGTGGCGAGTGACATAGGAGGTGACTCCTCGTGAGTGCTCGGGGTGGTCACCACTGCACCGGCAGTGCGGTCAGGCCGCCGGTGAAGACCTCGTCGCGTTCGGTCAGCGTGGCCGGGTCGACGGCGAGGGTCATGGTGGGGAATCGTGCGACGAGCTGGCCGAAGGCAACCTGCAGCTCGATGCGGGCCAGCGGCGCGCCCAGGCAGTAGCGCGGTCCGTAGCCGAACAGGAAGTGCGCGGCCTGCTGCCGGGTGATGTCGACGCGATCAGGATCGGTGAACACGGACCGGTCGTGATTGGCCGAGGCGATACCCAGCAGCACCAGATCGCCTGCCGCAACGCGGGTTTCACCGATGGTGACATCGCTGCGGGCATACCGGGGCAGGCTGCTCGCGTCACACGCGCGCAGCAGCTCCTCGACGGTCGAGTGGACCAGGGTCGGCCGCTCGTGCAGCAGTCGCCACTGGTCGGGATTCTCCAGCAGCATGCGAGCCCCGACGCCGATCTGGACCGCCGAGGTCTCGTGCCCGGCGAACAGCAGCACCATGGCGTGCGTGGCGACCTCGTCATCGGTGACACCGTCGACCGCGCACAGTCGTGACACCACGTCCTCGCCCGGTTCGCGCCGCTTCTGCCCCACCAGATGCAGGCAGTAGGCGAACAAATCGGCCACACCCTGCTCGACCGTCGCGCGATCGGTGACATTGCCGACCGCATCGACCCACTGCCGAAACCGATTCCGGTCGGCATAGGGAACGCCCAGCAGTTCGCAGATGACCAGCAAGGGCAGCGGCAACGCCAGCTCGGCCTGCAGATCGGCGGGTGCGCCGTGCGCCTCGATGGCGTCGAGGAGCTCGGTGGTGATCTGCTCGACGCGCGGACGCAGCTCCCGCATCCGTTTGGCGGTGAAGTGCGGGGCCAGCAGGGTCCGCATGCGCGCATGATCGTCGAGCTCGGTATCGAAGTTGCCGATCGGGCCGCCCGAGAACGCTGACTCACCCAGGCGCGCAGCGGTTTCCGGGTTCTGATGCGAACGACCGAGGCGCGGGTCGGTGAACAGCTCACGGACCAGCTCATAGCCCGTGGCCAGCCAGGCCGAATCCCCGGTCGGTGTGGTGACCCGGGTGACCGGGCAGACGGAAGGAGACGGTGTGCCCGTCGTGACGGAAGGTGTTGTCATGCGGTGATTCCTCGGCAGGCGGTTAGAAGGGGGTGGTGTTGAACGGTTTTCGGGCGACGGCGAGCGCGTTATCGAGCGCGGTCAAGGCACCGGGTGAGAGTTCTTCGACCCGGCCGGCACGCTCGAGTTCGCCGAGGGTGTGTGCGCCGAAGTAGGCGGTGGTGAGTTCCAGTGGGCCGACGCGCAGATCGGGGACGGCGTCGCTCACTGCGGTCCAGGACCCGGCGCAGGTGTCGAGCAGGAAGGTGCCCGAGCTCAGGCCCCAGGGGTCGGCGACCTCGATGACACCGTGGAAGTCCGCCCGGAACTCCCGACATGCGATCGCCTTGGGCAGGTTCAGGATCCAGGTCCACATGCCCGCGTCCACGCCGGTCACCGCGGCGGCACGGGAGTCCTCGAGCAGCAGCGGGGTCGGATCGTCGACGGCGGTGTCGATCAGGATCTCGGCGTATTCGCCCTGCCCGAGCAGACAGCGCAACAGGTCCCGGTGAGCGGCCACGGTCACTGCACAGAAGTCCTTGACCAGCACCGTGTCCGCGACCAATTCGTAGACGACATAGCCGTCGGGATGCAGGATCACGAACGCGTGCGGATCCAGGGCGCTCGGCCACCAGGATTCGGCGCGATCGAGCGCACCCGGCGTGGCCCGTTGCCAGCGGGCGTAGACGGCCCGCAGCTCAGCCACCGATTCGGTCAGGCCAGCCTCCCTGACCGAGGCCGAATCCCACTGCGCGGTACGCAATTTCGCGCGACCGCGATCGATGCGCAGGTGCCGGGTGTAAGTGGTGACGCCCACATAGGCATAGCTGCCGCCCGGGCCCGGCATGGCGGCCAGCACATCCGCGCCGGTCTCCAGGGCAATGGTCATGAGTTCGGCCTGCACCTTGGCGTAAATGCCACGCTTCTGATGCGTGGTCGCCACCATGCCCTGCGCGCAGGCCGCAACCTCGAGTTGCGCCCCGCCGGGCACGGTCACGGTGCTGCGCAGGACGGCGGCGGTGCCCACGAGTCGCGGCGTCGCGGGGTCGGTCACGTCCTCCACGACCGCGATGTCCTCGAGCCGGAACTGCCGCCGCCAGGCGCGCACGTCGTGGGTTTTCACGCCGCCGAAGGCGCGGGCGTAGCGGTCGCGCAGGGCGGGCCAGTCGGTCTCGACGGCGCGGCGGGTGCGGATGCCGTCGATGGTGCGGCTCTGCCAGTCGGCCATGAGTTCGGAAGTCACGCTGTGCCTTTCGGGTCGAGGGTGTTCGCGTGGGCGCGGACCTTGTCCAGCGCGGTGAGCACGTCCTCGACGTCGCCGGGGTCGCCGAGCAGCACGCTGTGATGCATCAGCAGGGTGTGGTCGCGGTAGTGGTCCGCGCCGGGGTAGGCGCGGCCGGTGGCACGCTCGGCGGCGGTCCAGGTGGCGGCGAAGCGAGGTTTGGTCTGCGGGCGCAGCAGGATGCTGCGGTGCAGGGGTGCACGCGGCGGATAGATCCTCGTGCCCAGTTCCGCGGTGAGCGCGGCAGCGACGGTCTCGACGTCGGCATGCGCGAAAGTGCCGGTCCGGAACTGGATTCCGTACTCGTAGATGCCGCGCCGATCGACCTGCCGAGGTACCGGGATCGGAGCCAGGCCGGGAATTCCACCGAGTCCGGCTTCCAACTCCTTCGCCCGGGCTTCGCGCAGGTCGTGCTGCTCGTCGAGGCGGGTCAGTTGATCGAGCAGCACCGCCGCGGTCAACTCGGACATGCAGTAGTTCGCGCCCATGACCGTGCCGAACTCGACGAGCTCGTACTCCCCCGGGCCGGGAGCGTCGGCGGTGTAGCCGCGAGAATCCGCACGCAGCATGAGCATTCGCCGGTAGAGCTCGGCGTCGTCGGTGATGGCGGCCCCGGCTTCCCCACCGGCCAGGGTCTTGCCCGCGCCGAGGCTGAAGACCCCGATCGCGCCGAAGGTGCCGACCGCGCGCCCGGCCCAGCGGGTGCCGTGCGATTGGGAGCAGTCCTCGATCAGGGCGAGGCCGGTGTCGGCCGCGGTGTCGGCGATCTCCTCTATTTCCGCTGCGGTGCAGGCCAAATGGACAACGATGACGGCCTTGGTGCATGCGGAGACCGCGGCGCGCAGGTGTGCGGCGGTCACGCAGCCGGTCGCGGGGTCGACATCGACCAGGACCGGCAGGGCACCGACCCGCAGCACCGCCGTGGCGGGCGCGACCCAGGTCATGGCGGGCACGATCACCTCGTCGCCCGGGCCGATGCCCAGCGCCTCGAGCGCGATCACCAGCGCGCCGGAACCGTGATCGACGCTGACACCGTGAGCCGCGCCGTTGTAGCGGGCGAACGCCTCGGCGAAGCGCCGCTCCCGCGATTTCTCCCCGTCCGGGCTGTACCAGCTCACCGACCAACGTGAAGAGCGCAGTGCGGCAAGCAGTTCGGACTCGGTGCTCGTGTCGTACTGTGGCCATCGCGGCCACGTTCGCGGGCCACGCACCGGGGTACCGCCGTGAATCGCCAGCATCGCGCCTACCCGACCACGATCGGCGCGGCGGCCGACTGCGCGATGACATCGAGGGCAGCGCGAATCTCGCGGCCGTGCACGGGAGTCAGCGGCAGTTCCCCCGTCAGTTCCGGGCGGCCGAGGGCGCGCAGCAGCACGAACGGCACCATGTCAGCGCGCTGCGGCAGGTACCCCCGTTTGTTGTCGTCGGCCACCACCGCGAGAACGTCGTCGATGTGCACCGAGGGCGGCAGGGCCGGTTCCACGCCCAGCCCGGTGAGGATCTCGTAGTGGACACCGACCTCGTCGTCCGACAGCCACCCCCGCGCGTGCGAAATATGAGCGGACACCAGCATCCCCAGCGCTATCGCCGTGCCGTGCGGCAACCCTGCAGCACCGCGCGCTCGGTGATCGCAGATTTCTATCGCATGGCCGACGGTGTGCCCGTATTCCAGGACCAGTCCGGCATGCCGTTCGAAGGTATCGCGGGCCGTGACGGCCGATTTCGCCGCAATGCTGGCGTCCAGCAACCACAGCAGGGAATCCGGCGCCGACAACTCGCCACCCGCGATGACCGCGCGCAATCCGGGCAATGCCGACGGTTGGATCGCCAGGCAATTCTTCGCCATTTCGCACAGGCCGGAACGCAATTCACGATCGGGCAGGGTGGCGAAGAAGTCGACGTCGGTGAACACCGCTTCCGGCGCGTAATAGGTGCCCAGGTGATTCTTGCCGACGCCACTGTTGATCGCCTGCTTGAGCGAGAGCACCGAATCCATCGCGGCGATCGTGGTCGTCGGCACGTGCACCAGCCGCACACCCCGGAACAGCAGGTTCGCCATCAGCCCGGCCAGATTACCGGGCACGCCGCCGCCGAAGGAGACGACCACGCTACGACGGGTGATCCCTGCGCGCAGTGCGGTTTCCAGATGATCGGACAGACAGGTGAGGGTCTTCATCGACTCGCCGGCCGGATGCGAGAGGATCACCGCCGGGATCGTTCCGGCCAGGGTGTCGAGATCGCGGCCGTAGCGGACGAGTACATCGTCGTCGGTGACGAATATCAGTTTGTCGGGGACCAGATCGGCTATCGCCGCCGCTATTTCGTCGACACAGCCGCGCCCGAAATAGTAGGGAAAGCTCTCGTCCCCGATCACGATCGGGCGCGACCGCAATGAATTGCTGGACATTTCCGGTGTCGCTCCTCGCTCTAGCGCCGATGCCCCCGCCGACTCCCCCGTCCGGCGCCACTGCCGTCCCTCGCACGGCCCAATATCGAATGCGCACTCCCCGCTTGGCAACCGCTGGGATACCCCAGTGATGATCGGGTGAATTCGCGAGCACCACTGTGCGAAACCGGTTTTCGCGCCACCACCACCGCCGGTGGTACCGGGCGATCCGGGCACCCCGGCTGGTCGTTCGGGCCGCCGCGGCACGGCCGGCCGCCTAGGCTGGTGCGACGCTGACTTGTTCGAGGGGATGCCGTTGGCCGACAACGAATTCGGGTTGCTCACCGCCACCGGGCTGCGGGCGCCCACGCTGGCGGAGTTCGTGCGCGAACGGCGCGCCCGGACCACCACCCGGTATCCGGCGGGGCTGACCCGTAAGCAGTTGGCCGAGGCCACCCATGCCAGCCTCGGCTATATCGCCAAGATCGAACAGGGTGAGGCGCTCAATCCCGGTCCGGCCATTCTGGATTCGCTCGCCGCGGTGCTGGAACTGGATGTGGCCGAGCGCATCCACCTCTATCACCTGGCGCAGCAGCGTCCGGCCGGGTGTGGCACGCGGGCGTTGCACGGCACGGACCCGGCCGCAGACGCGGTGCGCGCCACCCTGGACGCGCTACTGCCGCATCTGGCGGCCGCGCTCGACGACGGCTGGCATGTGGTGGCCTGCAACAGCGCTTTCGACGAGGCGCTGCCGGGGTTGGCGCGGCAGGGGCATGTGCTGCGGTGGATGTTCACCGATCCGTGGGCGCGCATCGTGGTCGAGGAGTGGGAGCGGGAGGCCCGGTTGATGGTGGGACGCTTCCGTGCGTACGCGGCCGGTGCTGGGAGCGAAGTCGACCCGCTGCTGCGGGAGCTGGGCGAGCAGGCCGATTTCCGGCGGCTGTGGACCGCGGGGCACGTGCACATCGGCCGTGGCGATCCCACGTTCACACTGCGAAATCCGCGCACCGCCACGGTATTCGATGTGCGGGTGCAGCGTTATCGCGGGACCGCGCCGGGTCCGGCGCACCAGCTGTTCATCGGGCTGCTGGGGGCGTGATCAGGCGGGCAGGGTGGTGAGGAACTCGCGCAACAGGGTGTTGACCTCCGCCGGGTGGGTGAGATTCGGTGTCATCGCGGCCCCGGCGATGGTGTGCACGATGGTCGGATTGCCCAGCGCCGCAGCCATCTCGGCGACCTCCTCGGCACTGTTGGCCTGATCGGCGAGCCCGCGGACCACCACGGCCGGACATCGGATCTCGCCGAGCAGTGCGCGCACCGACTCCCGATTGACCAGGCATTCACCCGCCAGCCGCACCCGTTCCCGCGGTGCGTCCGCCCATTTGACCCGCCACGGTTGCTGATCGGCCGCACTACCGCCGATCATGAGCGAGCACACCATCTTGATGGTCGGTGCCGGTGTCGCCCCGCTGATCCACATATCGAGCACCTCGCGATACCCGAGCCGCCGTTGCGGCGTCATGGCATCCGCGCTGGACCCGATGAGAATCATGCCCGCCACCCGCGGCTGCGCCAGCAACGCCATCCGCACGGCCGTGAACGCACCGTGCGCCACCCCGCCGACCACCACCCGATCCAACCCCGCCGCATCCGCCACCGCCCAGGCATCCCGCGCCAGATCCCAATAGCTGAACGGCGTTTCGTCATCCTCGGTGGCCCCGTGCCCCCGCGAATCGATCGCGATCACCCGATAGTCGGGCGCGAGCGCCGCCAGCTGGGGCGCGAACATCTCCTGATCCATGAACAGGCTGTGCCCCAACACCACCGCGGGACCTCCACCACCGGTATCGGTGTAATGGATCTTGACGGCCCCCCGGCTCGCAAACGGCATTCCGAAACTTTCTCGCTTCACCTTGCAGGATCGCCTACCGTACAACAGATTCCGCGAGGCGGTGAACGCGAACGGCTCAGACTCGGGTGTCGAGGAGGTGTTCCACCAGGGTGATGAGCGAGTGGAAGCAGGGGGTGCGATCGCGGGCGTCGAGGCGCATCAAGGGAGTGGCGGCGTCCAAGTCGAGGGCGTCTCGGACTTCGTCGAGGGGGTAGCGGGGGGCGCCTTCGAAGTCGTTGACGGCTACCGCATAGGGGACGCCACGTTCCTCCAGGATGGACAGCGATTCGTCGGCGCGGTCCAGGCGGCGGGTATCGACCAGGACCAGTGCGCCCAGGGCGCCGACGGCCAGGTCTTCCCAGATGGGCACGAAGCGGCGCTGGCCGGGGGTGCCGAAAAGGTACAGGGCCAGGCGCGGATTCACGGTGATGCGGCCGAAATCCATGGCAACCGTGGTGGTCGTCTTCCCGGGTAGCCCGGCCATATCGTCGACGCCGACGCTGGCCTCGGTGATCGTCTCCTCGGTGCGCAGCGGCCGGATCTCCGACACACTGCCCACGAACGTGGTCTTCCCGACGCCGAAGTTACCGGCCACCAGCAGCTTTACGGTGCGGGTGACGGTCTGCGGCACATAGTCGACGACGCGCTCATGCGGAGAGAGCGCGGAGTCCATCGAGTACCTCCTCCAAAAGGGCCTTGCCGGGCAACGTCTCCACGGGCGTGGGAACGGCCAGGTGGCCACTGTCGAGCAAATCCGCCACCACGATCTTGACGACCGAGGGCGGCAGATCCAGGTGCGCTGCCAGTTCGGCCAGCGTCAGCACGCCGCGCCGGGCGAGGTGCAGGATCCGGCGCGCGTCCGGGGAGGCGCCGGGGGCCGGATCGGCCACCGCCACAACCAGACTGATCAGATCCAGCGTCCGGGTCGGACGCGATCTGCCGCCGGTGCGTACATACGCCCGGACCAGATCTGGATCGCGTCGTGGCCGGCTCATGACCGCGGCAGGTCGTTCCTGGTCCGCGACATACTGCCGAGTTCCCGGCCGACGCGGACCGCCAATTCGTTCATGCGGTGCGCGACCAGGCTCACGTCCACGTCCTGGGTGGTCGAAACACCCAGCAGCGCACCGGCTCCGGCGGCGGTGATGAAGATCATGCCGTCGGCGTACTCGGTCATGTTCTGGCGCACCGCGTTATCGGCGGTGCCGCCGCAGAACTCGGCCAGCGCCTTGCCCAGCGCCCGCAGTCCGGAGGCCGCCGCCGCGAAGCGCTCGGCGTCGTCGATGGTGACACCGCCGGTGTGCGCGATGCGTAGCCCGTCCTCCGATAGCAGGACGGCGAACCGGACGCCGGGCACTTCGAGATCGTCGAGCAACCAGCCGAGCCGGTTGATTTCACTCACTGCCGCAGCGGGCGTGCCGGTCACGATGTCATCCCTTCGGAGTGGTCGTACGCGGCCGCTCGACCGCGTTGGGAGCCGCTGTGCCAGGCAGCGGCGATATCGGTGCGCGCGGACCCGGAGTCCGCTTCGACCGCGCGGACGGTGGCCGCCACGGACACCGTCGCGGAGCGGCGGCGCCGCTTGGGCAGGCCGCCGGTAGTGAGGTCCTGGGATACCGATTCCATGGCCACCAGCGTGGGTTCCGGGTCCGGTGCTGGCACCGGAGCGGGTGCGGGAACAGGGATGGGCGCGGCGACGACGACCGGGGTGGGCGCGGCGAGCAGGGTCTCCGGGATGAAGACCATGGCACGCATGCCGCCGTACATGTTGGGGCCGTCGACGTAGACGGAGAACCCGTAGCGGCGGGCCAGCGCGGCCACACCCGGGAAACCGACGCGCGGGGTGGGACCCAGCGCGTGCACGTCGACGATCTGATCGCCCGCCAGCACGCGGCGGGTCTCCTCGAGCTGCTCGGGGTTCATGCGAACACCGGCGTCGTCGATGATCACGGTGATGCCGTGGTGGCCCTCTTGGAAACCGATGTCCACGTAGGAGGTCGGCGGCGAGTAGCGCAGCGCGTTGTCGAGCAGCGTCGCGATGGTGTGCACCAGCGGTTCCACCACGCGGCTGATGACCGGGCGATCCAGTTCGGTGGAGCGCACCCGGGTGTAGTCGCGCACGCGACCGGTCGCGCCGCCCACCACGTCGGTGAGCGACTGCTGCGGCCAGCGGCGACCCGGCAGACCACCACAGACGATCACGTAGGACTGCGCCTGACGGATCATCTGCTGCACGGAATGGTCGATGCGGGTGAGGGTTTCGAAGGTCTCGTCATTGCGGTGCTTGCGCAGCGCGGCGCTGAGCACCTGGCTGACGTCCGCGCCGAGGCTGACCACGGAGGCGCCGAAGGCGCGCACCGCCGCGGAAGTGGCCTCCCGCGCGGAGCTTTCGACCTGGGTGCGGGCATCGTCGGCGGCCTCGACGACCGCCATCCGCGACGACTCCCCGGCTTGCGCGATGGCGACCCGGGCGGCCTCTTCGGTCTGGGCGATGGTCAGTTGCGCCATCTCCTCGGCCTGGGCGATGGCCATCTGGGCCGTTTCCTCGGCGTGCGCGACCGCGGTCTGGCGCTCGGATTCGACGGTCGCGAGCGCGAGCTGAGTTTCGGTCTCCCCCTCGCGGCGCACCCGGTCGCGGGTCTCGGTGGCGACCTTCAGCAGTTCTTCGCCGCAGCGGGCGGTCCACTGCCACACCAGTTCCGCGATGCGCGTGCGTTCCAGCACGATCGGCAGGTCGACGGTCGGATTGTCGGGGTCCGATCGGCGCACGGCCGCGCCGATGGCCGGCAGCACATTGTCGGTGAGATTCGCGATCATCTCCTCGATCGCGGCATCACGATCGACCTGTTCGGCGCGCAGGGCGGCGACGCGTTCGCGCTCGGCGCGCACGGCGCGCCACAGCAGGAAAAGCCCGACCACGGCGAGTAGTAGCGCGGCGGCAAGAACCCAGGAAAGCAGTACGGCAGTGTCTTGATTCATCAATTCTCTTGTCGTCCGACCGATCCTGAAATCGGCGGAGCCACCATAGCAGAATCCTCTGTCTCCCCGAACCTTTCGGTATCGGTGAGCAAACCGCAACTCGAACCGACTGCAGCTGTCGTCATTTCGGTGCGATTCGCACGGTGAGTCCTCGCTGCGGAAGAACCCGGCGGGCGTGGCGGTTCCAGCCCGAGGTCCGCGCACCGCGAGCTGGTCATACGACCACTAGCCACGTCCGGGTTAATCGCTCTCCCCGACAGCGTTCAGACCGAGCGGACGCTCAGCCAGCAACCACCCGGCTGCCGATCACCGCCTCGCCGATCCAGGGCAGGACCGCGTCGCGAACTTCGATCTTGCTGGGCAGCAGGCCGTTGGCCGCGAGCAGGTCGGCGGCGTGCTGTTGTTCGTCGAGGAATTCGGCGGTCACGGGGCCGATACCGAAGGGACGGCCGCGCAGCGCGTCCTCCCAGGCGTCGAGGTCGGCGGTGCCGCCGCGGGCGAGGATGTCGTCCACGAAGTATTGGGCTGCGGCGCGCGGGTTCTCGGCGATCCAGGCGTCGGATTCCTGCAGGGCCGCGATGATCGCCTCCAGTTCGGGGCGGTGGGACTCGGCGAAATCGCGGCGGGTGAACCACAGCGACGGGTGGCTGAACACGGACTCGGTGTCGACCAGGGTGTGCAGTGCGACAGCCGATTCGAGGGCGGCCAGCGCGGGATAGGCACCGACCCAGGCGTCGAGTTCGCCGCTGCGCAGCAGGCGCGCGCCATCGTGGATGTCGGTGTCGACCGGTTCGATATCGGCCCAGCCGAGCCCAGCGCGCTCGAGGGCGAACAGCAGCAGCGTGGTCTGCCAGGAGCCGTGCGCGATCCCGACCCGCTTGCCGCGCAGGTCCGCGACAGTCTCTAGACCACTGTCGGCGAGCGCGACGAGACGGCCGTTCTCGATGCGCGGGCCGGAGATGCCGACGTAGACGATGTCGCGGCCGTTGCCCAGGGCGGTGATGGGCGGGGTGAAGCCGGTGCCGATGAAGTCGTAACCGCCGTCCTCGAACAGCCAGTCCGAATGCTGGGACGGCAGCGCGGATTTCACGTCGACCGGGTCGGGCTTGGGCAGGGCGCGCAGGTCGACCCATTCCACGTCGGGCAGGGCGCGTTCGAGGATGCCGCGATGACGCAGGACGAACAGGGAGTTGTTGTGCGGGAAGTATCCGACGCGGATGCTCATGAAATCTCCTGGTGAATGCGGGTTTTCGGGTGGTGCTCGCCGGGGGTGGTCAGGCGGGAGCGGCCGAGCAGCGGCAGCACTTCCTCTCCGACGCGGTACGCCTCTTCCAGGTGCGGGTTTCCGGCCAGGATGAAGGCGTCCACACCCAGCTCGATGAGTTCGTCGAGGCGCTGGGCGACCTGTTCGTAGCTGCCGACCAGGCCGAAGGCGGGGCCGCCGCGGATGAGGCTGAAGCCGCACCAGACATTGGGCTGGACCTCGAGATCGCGGTAGCCGGTAATGGTTTCGGGCACCCAGCCCTGAATGCGGGCCGCACCGACCGAATCGCCCGCCGCGGCCCGGTTGGCGGCGTCACGATCGACGAAGGCCCAGCCCTTCTCGATTTCGGCCCAGGCGGCCTCTTCGGTGTGGCGGGCTACGATGTCGATGCGGACCGCGAACTTCGGTGTGCGGCCGGTGTGTTCGGCATGGGCGCGGACACCGTCGAATTTGGCGCGCAGGTCGGCGAAGGGTTCCAGCCAGGACAGGTAGTAGTCGGCGTGGCGGCCCGCGGCCTGGACGGCGGCGGGTGAGGAGCCGGAGAAGTAGACCTCCGGGAAGGGCTGCCCGGCCAGTTGCGGTGGCAGCGCCGCACCCTCGGTGTGGAAGAAGCGGCCGCGATGGTCGTAGGGCTCGCCATCCCACACGCCGCGCAGCACGTCGAGGAATTCGCTGGTGCGGGCATAGCGGTCGTCGTGGGAAACCTTGTCGCCCCACCAGAGTTGGGCCGGTCCCCCGCCGCCGCTGATGATGTTGTAGACCAGTCGCCCGCCGGTGGCGCGTTGCAGGCTCGCGGACATGCGAGCGGCCTGCACAGGGTGCAGGAAACCGGCTTGGAAGGCGACCATGAACCGGTAGGTGGTGGTTTCGCGGGCCAGGGCCGCGGCGACCGCCCACGGGTCCTCGGTGATCGGGAACGAGGGCAGCAGCCCGCCCAGGAATCCCGCCGACTCCGAAGCGCGGGCGACGGCCGCCGCGTGATCGAGGTAGCTGTAGCCATCGAGCGCTCCGTCACGGATGGCCGGGGCGATATTGCCGGGGCCGTAGCCGCCCGCGTGGCCGCGGTTGTAGCGGCGCGGGGTGCGCAGGGAGGCGTGATCGCCTTCCATGCCGATGCGCCAATAGATGTCGATGGTCATGCGGTGGTCTCCTGCAGGGTGCGGCCGGTCGGGTCGACGCGGAACAGCAGGTGTTCACCGGTCCGGTAGAGCTCCTCGATGTGCGGGTGGCCCGAGAGCACGACGGTGTCGATGCCGATCTCGGTGTAGGTGCGAAGCCGTTGGGCCACCTGCTCGTAGCTGCCGACCAGGCCGATCGGCTGCGGGTAGCCCAGATGGGTGAAGCCCGCCCAGCGGCCGTGGCCCAGGTCCAAGCTTCGGGCGTCGGGTCCGTCGGGATACAGTTCGCGCCACTGCCTTTCGACGCGCTCCCACGCCTCGGTCTCGGTGTCACGGGCGATCACGGGCAGTTCGAGGCCCGCCCGCACCGTCCGTCCAGTCGCCGCCGACAGCTCCTGCAATCGGTTCAGCGACGCGCCGAGGTTGGTGGGCGAGTCGGTGAACACGTGCACGTCGCCGTGGTGAGCCGATAGTTGCAGTGCGGCGGGCGAATCTCCGGTGAGGTACACCGTCGGGAACGGCAGCCCGGACAGGATGCCCCGGAATCCACCGTTGCCGACCTCGAAATAGTCGCCCTCGAAGTCGAATCCGGTGCCCGCGAAACCGGCCGGGGCCACCGGTTGTTCGTTCCAGACTCCCCGCGCCACGGTCAGGAACTCCGCAGCCCGTGCGTAGCGATCGTCTCCGGTGACGCGGTCTCCGCGCTGCCGCACGTCCTGCGGGTCGGTGTCGACCGCGAGCCGCCAGTCGAGCCGTCCGCCCGAAAGCCGTTGCAGTGTCGCGGAAATCTTGGCCGCATACACCGGTGTCCCGAAACCTGGCTGGAATTCGACGATCACCCGGGCGTGCCGGGTGGCCCGTAGCGCTCCCCCGGCCACGATCCACGACTCCTCGCCATCCGGATCGTAGGGGGCGAGAACCCCGTCCAGACCGGACAACTCGGCCGCGTTCACCACCTGGTGCAACTGGTCGAACGGGCCGAACCGCCCCGGACGCACGTCCGTAATCGCGTGCTGGGCCGCAGTTCGCCCGCCGATACGCCCGCTCAGGTTGCGGTCCGCAGCGATCGTGAGGTCGGCGGCGGAAACCGGATCGCCGGAGCCGCCTCGCCGCCGCAGTTCGGGCAGTGCGCGGCGACCGTCCGGGCGCGACGGCAGTCGCCAGAGGAACTCGGTCATGCCGCCTCCCATCCGGCGGCGACGAGGGCACGGGCCTGGGCGAGGGGTTCGGGGGCGACCCAGGATTCGAGGTCGAAGTCGGTGGGCAGGAAGCCGTGGGTGTAGAGGAACTGTTTCTGAACAGCCAGCAGGTCCAGGCGCTCCTCGGACAGGGACGGGTGTAGGCCGAGGTGGAAGTCGGGGCCGTAGGCGGCGGTGACTCCCTCGGGGCCGGACAGGGTTTCGCGTTGCAGGACGGCGGCGGCCTCGTCGTGGTGGGTGGTGGCCCAGTCGGCGGCGCGCAGGGTTTGCGCGAGGAAGCCGGTGACGAGGTCGGGGCGGGTGTCGAGCAGGTGCTGGTGGACGGTCAGCGGGCGCGGAGTTCCGTTGTTGACGCGCAGCCGCTTGGCGGGAGTCGCGTCGAGGTCGACGGCCACGCGCAGACCGTGGTCGGCGGCGACCTCCTGGGCGCGTGCGCCCTTGACGTAGATGGCGTCCACCGTGCCCTCGAGCAGGTGCTCTACACCCCAGGTGAGGTTGCGGTCGCGCTGCGCAATTGCAGTGCGCACCTGCGGGTTCGGCTCGACCGCGAGTTCGACGACGCGGACATCGGCGAGAGTGAGCCCACCCAGGCGCAGTGCATTGGCGAAGCCGTGCAGGGCCATGGCGCGCGGGAAGCTGCGGGCCTGATCGCGTGCCCACGCCGGGATGCCGATCCGCTGCCCGGCCAGCTCGGCCGGGGTCGAGACCTGCGAATTCGGGCCCACCACAATGGCTTGCGCCTCGTCGATCCAGGTCAGGCCGATGAGCCGGGTGGGCGAGCCGTTCGCGCGAGCCGCCAACGCGGGCACATTGCCGCCCTCGCGGATGAGGCCGGGCAGGTCGTGGTCGAAGTGGCGGACGGCGAGTTCGGGTTCGGCGTCCTGCAGAACGCCGAAGTGCAGGCCGTGGCGTTCGGCGTCGTCGCCGAGCCAGCCCAGGCTGTGGGCCAAGCCGCTGGCGGTGGGCACCGGGCAGCGGGTGTACCAGAGGGTGTCGGTCATGGTGTGCTCCTGGGGTTTTCGGTGGGGCCGACGCCGAGTTGAGCGAGGAACGCGGACTGGTAGCGCAGGGCGGCCGGGTCGGTGCGGTCGCGGGGGCGGGGTAGGTCGATGAGCTCGTCGACGGCGAAGTGGCCGCGGTCGAGGATGAGCACGCGGTCGGCCAGGCGGATCGCCTCATCGACGTCGTGGGTGACCATGAGCACGGCCGGGCGGTGGCGGGCCACCAGGTCGCCGACCAGGTCCTGCATGCGCAGCCGGGTGAGGGCGTCCAGGGCGGCGAAGGGTTCGTCGAGCAGCAGCAGGTCGGGTTCGCGGACCAGGGCCCGGGCCAGCGCGGCGCGCTGGGCCTCGCCGCCGGAGAGGGTGGCGGGCCATTGGCGGGCCTTGCCGTCGAGGTGTACCTCGGCCAGGGCGCGCAGCCCGGCCGCGCGGGTCTTGCGCGAACGACGTTGTCCGATGGTCACATTCGCGAGGACGCGTTTGGAAGGGACCAGGCGAGGTTCCTGGTAGACGGTGGTGCGGGCGGGTGGGACCAGGACGGTGCCGGAGTCGGGCCGTTCGAGACCGGTCAGCAGGCGCAGCAGAGTGGTCTTGCCGGTGCCGCTGGGGCCGAGCAGCACGACGAATTCGCCGCGGCGGATGGTCAGGTCGACGCCGTCGAGAATCACCTTGTCGCCGAAGGATTTCCGTAGGCCGGTGATCGAGACCGCGAGCGGGCCGGTCATCGCAGGGCCACCTGTCGCCGCCACGGCATGGCGTAGCGCTCCACCAGACGCACCGCACCGTCGAAGACCAGGCCCAGCAAGGCGTAGAGCACCACGCACAACACCATGTAGTCGGTGCGGTTGTACTCCTGGGCGAGGGTCACCAGATAACCGACGCCTTCGGTGGTGCCGACCTGTTCGGCCGCGATGAGCCCGGTGATGCTGATGGACAGGCACACTCGCAATGCCATGAGCACGCCCGGCAGGGCGGCGGGCAGGATCACCTCGAGCACCAGGCGCACGCCGGTGAGCCCGAAGCCGCGGGCAGCCTCGACCAGCTTGCGGTCGACATTGCGCACGCCCAGGTAGGTGTAGGCGTACATGGGTGCGACGGTCGCGACCGCGATGAGCAGGATCTTGTACAGCTCGTCGATGCCGAACCAGGCGATGAACAGCGGCACCAGCGCCAGGAACGGCACCGCGCGCACGATCTGCAGCGTGGAATCGACCAGTTCCTCACCGAGGCTGGACAATCCGGCCACCAGGCCGAGTGCCAACCCGGCGGTCACTCCCAGCGCGACGCCGAGCGCGGCGCGGGTGAAAGAGGCTGTCGCGAAGTCGACGAGTTGGCCGCTGCGAGCCAGTTCAGTCAGTGCCGACCAGACCTTGGGTGGCCCGGCCAGCACCTGCGGAGACAGAATTCCGCTGGCCGAGCCGATCCACCAGGCCGCGATCAGCAAGGCGGGCAGGAGGAATCGCAGGGGTACGGACAGCCAGGTGGGCCTGGGCCGTGTGATCCGGGCTCGCGGTGGAGCCAGTCCGGGCGGAATCGCCGGGGCACTCACGCTCGGGGCGGCATCCGAAATCGTCGGGCGCGCTGTCACTCTCGGTGCGGCAGAGGTGGCCATCTCAGCTCCCCGGCTGCAATCCGGTCAGCTGATCGGGGCTGAGCTTGGATTTCAGGTCATAGAAGATGTCGGCGGCAGTGATGTCGCGGCCGATCACGCCGTTGTCGCGGAACAGCGTCACGATGCTGGCCAGATCGGCGGCATCGGTGTCGGTGGGTAGGTGCGGGATGGTGGCTTCGCCGCCGAGGTGGATCGCATCGGCGAGGCGGTTGCCGCTGAGAGCGCGCGGGCCGGTCTTGTCGAAAACGTTCTGGAAATCAGCGGGATTCACGCGCTGCTGGGTCACCAACTGCTGCACGGTCTGCAGGAACTTGGCCGCGACATCCGGGTGCTTGTCGGCGACCTCGGTGCGGAAGACGAACACCGAGTTGTCCTTCGAGCCGATCGACGCCTCGGTGGCGATCTCGCGGCCGCCATTGGCCTTGGCCTCCTGATACGGCACCAGGAACGAGGCCCAGGCGTCGACCTTGCCGGTGGCGAATGCGGTGGCGGCGTCCTTCTGCTGCAACGGAACTCGCGTCACCTTGTCGGCGGGAACACCCGCCTGGGCGAGCGCCCGCAACAGAATGTATTCGCCCTTGCCCGCCGGATTCACTGCGACGCGTTTACCCGCCAGATCGGCGACCGAGGCGATCCCCGAGCCCGGGGCGGCCAGGATGCCGCTCTGATCCTTGCCCGCCGGATCCGACACCGACACGATGCGCACCGCCACGTCCTTGGACAGCGCGCCCACCACCGGGCTGAACGCGGCGTCGGAGACGTCGAGCTCCTTGGTGTTGAACAGCTTGAGCATGGAGCTGAAACCCGGTGTGGTGGTGACCCATTCGACGCGAGCGTGCAGCGGTGCGAGCGCCTTGTCGAAGGTGCCGTCGCGTTTGCCGACGGCCATCGGACCGGCATTGCCGGGGTCGACGACCTTGAGCACCAGCTCGGCCTGGCCCGCGTCGGTGGAGGCGGAGCCACACGCGGCGACCAGGGCGACGACGGGAGCCACGACGAGGGCATAACGCCAACGGCGTGACCGGCGCGTGCGGAACATGGTGGGGCACCTCTTCCGTTCGGAACTGTCCAACGATGCTCTGGGACAGTAGGGATCGGGATCGGTGTCCGCGAGGGAATGCTTTCCGAGGATCGGAAGGGTTGACACGGGTTGTTCCGTGCCGTTATGGCCATTTCGGTTTCGGCTTTCCAAATAGTGGAAAGGTGGCGGCTTGACGCTGTGCTAGCGTCCGAGCCGTGGAAGCCCCTGGAGTGCAGACCGTCGCCCGTGCCCTGTCGGTGCTCGACTGTTTTCGGGACGGTGAGTGGCGCGGGGTCTCGGAAGTGGCGCGCCAGCAAGGGCTTGCCGTGAGCACGACACACCGGCTACTCACCGCGCTCGTGCAGGCTGGATTCCTCGACAAGCAAGAGGATTCCGGCCGCTACCGCATGGGCGGCGCGCTCGCCGAATACGGTCAGATCGCCTACCGCCAGCACCGCATCTACCTGGCCGAGCCTGCCCTCGAACAGCTCGCCGCCACCACCGGCGCGAGCGCCTCACTGGCGTCGCGGCACAGCATCCACGCCGTGCTGCTGGCCACCAGCCGCTGGCGTGACACCGACGGGCACCGCTTGCAGGGCGTGCGACTCCCGTTGCACGCCAGCGCTCTCGGCAAGACCTTGCTGGCCTGGAACGACGCCACCGATGCCGAACTCGAGGCGCTGCCCTACGACGAAGGCACCGATCGATCCGTCTCCACCCCGGCCGAATTACGCCGTGAACTGACCATCACCCGTGAACGCGGTTACGCCTACAACGACGAGGAACTCGACCCCGGCTTCCGCACGCTGGCGGTCCCCATCCTCACGCCCGACTCCCCCGTCCGCTTCGCTTTGGGCCTGCGCGGACCGACCACGCTGATGGTCCCCGAACGCCTGCCCTTCCTCGTCGATCTGGCCCGGGTCACCGCCGCCGACATCGCGACCCGATTCGCCACCGACTGAGCCGTCACGGCAATCCGGCAGCGGAGCAACATATTTCATCGAAACCGAGTGGCCGCCGGCAACCGGATGCTGACAGCATGGGCGGTATGCGTGAACACACACTCGGGGATGGTTTGACGGTATCGGCCGTGGGACTCGGCTGCATGGGCTTCTCCCAGGGGTACGGCGACGCCGACGACGCGGAGTCGACCGCGGCCATTCGCGCCGCCGTCGATGCGGGAATCACCTTGTTCGACACCGCGATGAGTTACGGGCGCGGGCACAACGAACGCCTCGTCGGTGCGGCGCTGGCCGGTACCGATGTCCATATCGCCTCGAAATTCGGGATCATCCGCACCGAGGCGGGCGTGGCTCTCGACGGCAAGCCCGAAAACGTGGCCGGATACTGCGATTCGTCGCTGGAACGCCTCGGGCGCGATGTCATCGACCTGTACTACCTGCACCGCATCGACCCCGAGGTCCCGGTCGCCGAAACCGTCGGCGCGATGGCCGATCTGGTCACCGCGGGCAAGGTCCGCCACCTCGGCATCTCCGAGGCCACCCCCGCCCAACTCCGCGAAGCCGCCGCCGTCCACCCCATCGCGGCAGTGCAATTCGAATGGTCGATGCTCTGGCGCGAACCCGAACACGACATCATCCCCACGGCCCGCGAACTAGGCATCGGCATAGTCCCCTACAGCCCCCTCGGCCGCGGCCTCCTCACCGCAACCCTCGACTCCACCACCGTCGCCACCAGCGACTTCCGCCGCAACGACCCCCGCTTCCAAGGCGACCACCTCACCGACAACCTCACCCAGGTAGCCGCCCTCCGAGACCTCGCCACCCGCCTCGGCATCACCGCAGGCCAACTGGCCCTGGCCTGGCTCCTGTCCCAAGGCCCCGACGTAGTCCCCATCCCCGGCAGCCGCCGCGCCCCCCGAATCCTCGAAAACGCAGCCGCCGCAACCCTCGACCTAACCCCCGACAACCTCGCCGAACTCGAAAAACTCGTCCCCGCCGAAGGCTGGTCCGGCAACCGCACCTCCTTCGCCGTCCCCTCCACCACCCGAGGCGGCACCCCCTCCAACTAACATCGGCGTCCGCGAGCGGCAACGACTCGCGATGAAACGAATTGCTGTCGGTCACAACCGCTAACGTCCACCGCCGTGCCGATGCTAAAGCTGCTGCGCCGCCGCCGGATTCTGGCAATCTGGTCGGCGCAGCTGCTATCAGTCCTCGGTGATCGCTTCTATGCGTTGGCGATCATGTGGCTGGCGCTCGAACGTTCCGGCCCGATCGCCATGGGCGCGGTCGCCATCGCCGAGTCGGTGCCCTTCATCGTGATCGGCGCGTTCGGAGCGCGACTTCTCCAGCGGTGCGCCACATTTCGGACCCTTGCCGTCGTCGATGCGGTGCGTGCCGTGCTGGTTGTCACGGTGCCGTTCCTCTGGAGTATCGGGGGCATTGTCGCGATGCTGACCAGCGCTGCCGTGCTCGGAGCACTGGCCGCGATCTTCGATCCCGCACTCGGCGCTCTGGTGCCCGGCCTGGTTGATGAGAACGAGCGGCCTGCGCTGGTTGCCGCCATGGACCTCAACGGCCGCATCGCGCGGGTTGCCGGGCCCGCACTGGCCGGTGTTCTGCTGTTCGCCGTGCCGGTCTCCGTGCTGTTCGTCGCGGACGCACTGACATTCGCGATCTCGGTCGCAGCGCTTGTCTATCTTGCTGCGTCGCATGCAAACGGCGTGCGTGCCGGCCGGTCAGCCGATACGACAGCGTCCTTTGACCGGAGCGCTTCGGCACGAGCATTGATACGCGAGCGACCCGCGCTGGGTGCTGCCTTCGCCGTGCATGCGGCGGGCTTGTTCCTGAATGCCTTGCCCGCCATCGGATTGCCGCTGTTGCTTGCCGAGCATCTCGACGCCGGTCCATCGGCGTACGGGCTGGTGCTGACCAGCACCGGCGTTGCCGGACTGGTCGGCAACCTCGCCGCGAGCCGGTTCCGCGTCGCCGCGGCGGGGTTTCTGCCAAGCTTCTGTGCGGCCTGGGCGGTCGCGGGCACGCTGATGGTGGCGACCGCGGCCGCCCACAGCCTCGCCGCGGTGCTGATCTTCGCGGCGCTGTCGGGCTTCGTGACCCCGTTCATCTCGATCACCCTGGGCACTCAACTAGCGGCCTATCCACACGCTGCGCGCCTGCGGCTGCTCACCGTGAATCACACGGTGATGCGTTCCGCCGGAACCGCCGGAATGGCAACCATTCCGGCGCTCATCGCGTCGTCACCGACCCGAGGCTTCCTGGTCGGAGGCAGCGCACTGGTGGTTGTCGCCGCGCTGGCCGGGGTGTCGTCGGTGTGGGGGTTCAGTGGTGGAACAGGCGGATTCCGATGCGGGCGAGGGTGATTCCGTGTTCTCGGCAGGCTTGGGCGATGGTGTCCGCTTGGAGGGCGCCGGTTGGTTCGATAACTGTCGCGACGCCGAATTGGGCGGCGGCGTCGATGTTGTCGCGAAATGGGAGGTAGCCGTCGGAGACGAGCGTGACGTCGGTGAGGCGTTGCGACCAGGCGGTTCGTTCCGCGATATCCGGGGTGAGAGTGCCTGCGGCGGTGGCGATCTGGGTGTTCAGGCGCTGTTGTCGCGGGGTGGTGGCGGGGATGGGTAGGTCGGTGATTGCGGGGTGGCGGCGTAGCCACCAAGTGCGGGACTTGGTTCCGGCGAGCAGGGTGCAGTCGATGCGCGATTGCTGGCCGGCGCCGATGCCGATGCTCATGCCGTCGCGGACATAGACGACGGAGTTGGATTGGGTGTAGCGGGCGGTGACCATTCCAAGGATCGCATCGGTCGTCGCGCTCGGGGTGAGCGGGCCGCCTTCTACCGGCTGAAGCAGGTCGGGGGTGATGGGAAGATCGTCGACGTCCTGCTCGAACGTGATTCCGAAGAGGGTGCGGAGCTCCTGCCGGGGTGGCTGATAGTTGGGCTCCACGTCAAATACCACGTATCGTCCGCCCTTCTTACGGCTGAGCGCCGCAACGACTCCGGGCTCGTAGCCGGGGGCGATGATACCGTCGGAAACGACGCCGCCGAGCATGTCGGCCAGCTCGCGGTCGACCGGCTCGGACACGGCGATCATGTCCCCGTACGAGGACCGCGGGTCCCCGTCGCGGGCTCGCACATAGGCGGCGGTCAGCGACCCAACCTCGGCATCACCCAAACCCCAACTGCGGCGCATGGTTTCGTCGACATCGCCCGCTACAGCGGCCCCGGCCGGTGATACGTGCTTGAACGATGCCGCCGCGGCCCGTCCGGTAGCGCGACTCGCCTCGGCAACCAGCTGCCAGCCGTTGAGCGCATCCAGGTAGTTGATCAGCGACGGTGCCCCACTCAGCATCCGCACATGCTCACCGCCGTCGCCCACGATCCGGGCCCGCTGATGCGGATTCATCCCATACCGCAAATCCATTGCCCCACTCCTCATCTCACTCGGAGATCAGGAGCGCCCAGGCGAACGACGCCCCGTGCTGCGCTTCCTCGTGGTCGATCCACGTAACGCCAGTCGCGGTATAAGCACCCTAACGCACCACCCGGCGGACGCCGTTCGAGCGTCGACCGGCAATACTCGGTGGCTGCGAAATCGAAGGGCGGCGAGAATGTATCGATGCAGGTGATGGCGGAGCTGGATCGGATTGCCGAGCAGCAGGATCGGTCGGCGACCTTCGAGTTGATTCGGGCACTCGCCGATCCCGGGATTGCCGAGCCGGATCGGTGGGAGATCGTCTATGCGCTTGCGCGGGTCGCTGATCCGCGGGCGGTGGAGCCGTTGGGTAAAATCGGGCGGGATCGCGATCGCCCGGGTGAGGTCCGAAGGGCGGCTCTGCGGGCGATCGAGGACTCCGAGATGTTCCCCGGTGGGGCCGAATTGCGGCAGTGGTGGGATAGCGGGGACGAGGTAGTGCGCGCCGCGGTGCTGCGTCAGGCAGAACGCGGGGAGGCCGAGCTGCTCGAACCGGTTCTGCGCGATCGGAACCATCCACTGCACCGATGCGCGCTGATCGCCATCGGGTCGACGTTCGACGAACCGCACTGGCAGCAGTACAAGATCGCCGCGCTCGATCACCCCGACCCGGCGGTGCGGCGGACCGCGGCCTATCAACTGGGCTGGGACGAACCGTTGGCCGCCGAAGGAGCGTTGCATCGGGCCGCGACCGACCGCGACAGCGATGTCGGCTGTGCTGCGATCGATTCGCTGCGGTACTACCACAGCCGGGCCACGTTGCGGCTGCTGCACGAGCTCGCTCGGGGCCACGATGCACGAGCGACGGCTGCACAGGACGCGGCCGCCGGCCTGCTCAGCGATTTCGAGGATGGGCGGTCGGGAATCGAGGATTGGCTCACACCGGTCGCCGACTTGCTCGGCGCGCCTGGACCGGACACCGTGTTGTCGCCGGGGCCAGCAGGGCCACCATGGTCGATGCCCCCGGCACCGCCGGCCTCGGAGGTGTATGCGATGTACTCCGATCCCGACGGCCCCTGGCAGCCGAAACTCGCGGCCCTGCACAGCTATCCCCGCCACGACCACTGGGACGGCGTTCCCGTCGCGGATCGCCCCGGCCTGGCCGCCTTTCTGTCCGGCCATCCGGACCCACAGGTGCGGCAGTTGTGCTGCCGAGTGCTGGCGACCTGGTCCGAGGTGGATTTGCTGCTTGCGCTGGCCCATGATCGGGATTCGAGTGTTCGCAAATCCGCGGTCTACAACCTGCGATTCGTGCCACGCTCCACGGAGATCGCCACGCTCACCTGGGATCTGGTCGCATCCGGCGAGGTCGCCGGCACGCGCGGGCACGAGGCGCTGGCCACCTGCTTCGCCCATACGGCGCCCGGGGAGCTCGATGAGCGGTTGATCGAGTTGGCGCGCACCGATCTTCGGGAGAGTATTCGCGTGGAGGCCGTGTCCCTCCTCGGGGATCACGTGGAACCACTGCTGCCGCTGCTTCTCGAACCACCCCTACTGACCTGGGCCGTACACACCGGGCTGCTCTACGCCTGCCGCAATCTGGGGCAGCGACCGCCGGCCGCCGATGCCTTGCAGGCCGTCGACAACCTTGATGTGGCAATGGCTCTCGCCGAACTCCCCGACTGATGACGGGTCGTTCAGTGGTGTTGTTGACGGTCGAGTCGGACCAGATCCGGGCCGGGTAGCCAGTCGCGGTCGGGGTGGTATTCGAGCCAGCGGTGGGTGCGGGCGGTTTCGGTGAAGGTGGTGTGGAGGCGGGCGAGTTGTTCGGTGTGGTCGGTGCGGCGCCAGATGAGGGACCAGGCGTAGAGCGGGGTGGGGTTGGTCAGGGGGACCGTGCGGATGCCGGGGTGAGGGGGTAGGGGTCGGTCTGCGGGGATGACGGTGAAAAGGGTGGGGTTGGCGCTGATTTGGTCGAGGAGGTCGTCGAGGCCGAGGTTGCCGTCGGCGATGTGGGTGGTGAGGCCGAAGTGGGTGGTCAGCTGGTTCAGGAAGTCCAGCCTGGTGAGTGGCAGGGGTGACCACAGCGGGTAGTCGCGCAGTTGGGCCATCGAGATTTCGGGGGCGGCGGCGAGTGGATGGTCGGCGCTGAGGAGCGCGTCGAGGGGTTCTAGGCGGACTATGCGGGAGTCCAGCGCGTCCCCGGAGGCTGGGTCCAGTTGGTGGCAGCGACCGAAACCGGCGTCGATCTCGCCGCGTTGTAGAGCGGAAACCACGGCCGGGAGATCGCGGGCGCGGCCGATGTCGGCGGTGACTGGGGTGCCATGGGACAGGGCGGCGCGCAGGGTGCGCATCGGTTCGAACAGGTGGCCCCACACGTCGATTCGTAGCGGTGTGGTCGGCGGGCGCAAGGCCGCGAGAGCCTGATCGGCCGCGTCGATGAGGCGGCGGGCGGCGGGCAGGAAGCGGGTGGCCGACGGTGTCGGGCCGATCGGGTGGGTTGCGCGATCCACCAGCGGGGAGCCGACGAATCGTTCCAGCGTCGCGATGCGTTTGGACAGCGCCTGCTGGGTGATCCCCAATTCGCCTGCGGCCTGGCCGAAGTGGCCGTGTTCCAAGACGGCGAGCAGCGCGCGCACGCCGCCGAGGTCGAGATCCATGCACTCAACCTGGAGTGACAACCAGTGGTTGTCAAATCGCAGGGGTGGTTGTTGGCCGAACCCGAGTCCGATGCGGTGTTGTTGGCCCTGCGCGATCACAGCCGGTGCCGCGCCAACCACCAGCAAGGGGACAGTGATGAAAGCTCTGGTTTTCAGCGGGATTTCGGGACAGCCGCTCGAGTTCGCGGACGTGCCCGATCCGACTCCGACGCCGGATCAGGCGCTGGTCGCGGTCGAGGCGTTCTCGGTCAACCGCGGCGACGGCTTCGCCATGGACGGCACCTACGGGTCGGTGCCCGCGGTCGGGTCGGTGCGCGGGCAGGACGTGGCCGGGATCGTCGTGCGGGCGGCGGCCGACGGGTCGGGTCCGGCCGTCGGAACCCGGGTGGTCGGCAAGGCGGCCGGCGGCTGGGCGGAGCGGGTGGCGATCTCGACGTCGGCGCTCACGCCGCTGCCTGACGCGGTGGATGTCATTGCCGCAGCGGCACTGCCGTTGGCCGGACTCACCGCGTTGCGATTGCTGCGCGCTGCGGGTGAGCTCGCCGGGCGGCGGCTGCTGATCACCGGGGCGGGCGGCGGCGTGGGCCACTACGTGGTCGAACTAGCCGCCGGAGCCGGTGCCAGGGTCACCGCGGTCGCCTCCGGCGCGCGAGCGGGTGAGCAGTTGCGCCTGCTCGGCGCGCACGAGGTGGTGACCTCCGCCGAGCAGGCGACGGGACCGTTCGACGTGGTCATGGAATCCGTTGGCGGACAGGAGTTCTCCCACGCCGCGGCCCGCCTCACCCCCGGCGGGACCATCGTGTGGTTCGGACAGGCCAGCCGCCAGCCGGTGACCCTGGACTTCTTCTCCTTCCTCACCGCCGGCACCGGCTTCACCCTGCGGCACTTCGCGCATTTCGTCTCCGACCGCACCGACGCCGAGGACCTGGCGGCCCTGGTCGAGCTGACGGCAACCGGTCGGTTGCACCCGCAGATCGGCCACATCGGGGACTGGGCCGACACCGTCTCGATCCTCGACGACCTGATGGCCCGCAAAATCTCCGGCAAGGCCGTGCTGCGCGTAGCGTGCGGACTGTAGTGCGATCTCCGTCTCAGCGGTCGAAGCTAGGACCGAAACTGTCCTAGCCCGTCCCTAGCGTGGTTCTTGAATCCGCAGGTCAAACCCAGCGAGAGGACCGACCATCATGCGCACATTCGAAATCGCGGACCGCGCGAACACCTTCGTGCCGCACGCCTTCACCGAGCACGTCGTCGATCTCGGCGAGGTTCGCATGAACTACGTCGTCGAGGGCGACCCGAACTCACCGGCGCTGCTGCTGGTTCCCGGCAACGGCGACTCCTGGTGGACCTACGAGGAAGCCATTCGCCTGCTCTCCCCCGATTTCCAGGTCTACGCCGTGGACGTGCGCGGGCATGGACGCTCGAGCTGGACTCCCGGTCGCTACACCGTCGACAATGTCGGCGGTGACCTGGTCCGATTCATCGATCTGGTGATCGGCCGCCCAACCTTCGTGGCCGGGAACTCCGCGGGTGGCGTGTTCACCGCGTGGCTGGCGGCCTATGCCAAGCCGGGACAGATCCGGGCGGTGATTCTCGAGGACCCGCCGCTGTTCACCTCCGAGGCGGCACCGAAGTACGGGCCGGGGTCGTATCAGGCGGTGGCCCCACTGTTCGCCGTCCGCGCGAAATGGTTGGGCGATCAATGGTCGATCGGCGATTACGCCGGTTTGATGCGGGCCATGGCCATTGAGTTGCCCGCCGACATGCTCGCCGGAATGAGTGCCATGTTCGGGGACCGCGACGACGACGTGGTGCCTGAACCGCCCCAGAACCTGAAGGAATACGACCCCGAATGGGCGCGGGCCTGGGCCGACGACAGTGCGAATACCGGCTGCGATCACGCGGCCATGCTCGCCCACGTCCGGGTGCCGGTCGGCTTCACCCACCATTTCCGCACCGTCGATCCCGATACCGGTCGACTGTTCGGCGCGATCACCGATCTGCAGGCCCAAACCGCTTGCCGGATCATCGAATCCGCGGGCAACCCGGTCGTCTACGTCTCACTGCCGGACGCCGCCCACAGCCTGCATGCCGCCGACCCGAAACGCTACGTCCAGACGATTACCGAGCTCATCGCGAAGCTGGACGATAGAGCAGCGTCATGAGGCTGAGACCGGCCAGGGCGCCGAGGATTTGGGCCGCGACGAAGGCCGGCACCGAGGCGGGGGCAATGCCGGTGAAGGAGTTCGAGAGCATACGGCCCAGGGTGAGAGCGGGATTGGCGAACGAGCCGGAACTCGTGAACCAGATCGCCGAGCCGATATAGGTCGACACGGCGATCGCGGTGGCGGCCTGGCCGCGGCGTGCGGCGGCGAAACCGACGGCGATGAGACCCGCGGCGGCGAGGAGTTCGCCGAGCAGGTGACCGGTGGTCACGCGATGATGCGTGGCCACTTGCACTGCGGGACGGTCGAACATGGCGTTGGCCAGCAGCGCGCCGAACACCGCACCCGCGCACTGCGCCGCAACGTAGCCGCCGAGTTCACGGGTGGCCAGGCCGGTGCGGGTGCGGCGACCGCCGAGCCAATCCGCCAGGGACACCACCGGATTGAAGTGGGCGCCCGAAATCGGGGCGAAGGCCAGGATCAGGACGGCCAGGCCCAGCGCGCTGGCGGTGGAGTTCTCCAGCAACTGCAGACCGATATCGCCCGGCGAGAGCTGTTCGGCCGCAATGCCGGAACCGATCACCACCGCCGCGAGCGCCGCAGTACCCGCGAATTCCGCCACCAGACGACGCCCCATCGACACCTCACCCACGCCGGGCACCGACACCTGACCCGCGACGGTCAGCGACACCTCACCCGCGACCGACCGCACCACGTCACCTGCGACGGGCAGCGGCATGCCACCCGAGCGGGGCAGCGGCCCGTCACCCGGGAGGGGCAGCGTCTGTTCGCGGGCGGCATCGATCACCGGCAGATCCTGATTCGGCACCCAATCACAGTGCCAGACCTGCGCTTTCCCAACCGCCACCCGCGGGAAGATATATCGAATATCTGCTCGGACCCGCGGCGGAATCGGAGCCGCCGACG
Source organism: Nocardia heshunensis (assembly GCF_054782115.1). Lineage (NCBI taxonomy): Bacteria > Bacillati > Actinomycetota > Actinomycetes > Mycobacteriales > Nocardiaceae > Nocardia > Nocardia heshunensis. The sequence continues at coordinate 49,074 of NZ_BAAGTC010000003.1, forward strand.
TGATCGTTTTTGTCGGTGGGGTTGAGTAGATTGGCCGGCATGCCATTGGGGGACTTGCTTGATGAAGTGCTGCAGTTGCAGCTGCCGCAGAATCGCTCCGGCGATCCGAAAGCCACGACGAACCTCCGCCGGCGCGAGCTGGTGGAGCACGAGGTCGAGGAGTGGATCCGGGCCGAGCTGGCGCCGGCGTATCCGCAGTGGAAGGTGAAGGGCAGCAACGGAAAAGGTGCACCCGCCGAAGTACCGTGGACGCGCTTCTTCGATCCGGTCCTGAGTCCGAAACCCGGTGAGGGTTGGTACGTCGTCTACCTGTTCGGCGCGACCGGCGAGTCGGTATTCCTGACGTTGATGCAGGGCACCACGATCTGGGATACCACCCGCAAGGACTTCAATTTCCGTCCGCCGCAGCAGCTGATCCAGAGGGTCGACTGGGCGCATTCGGTTCTCACCCAGGCCGGCCTGGCGCCTGCGCAGTTCGGTGCGATCGACCTGCATGCGAAGCAGAAACTCGGTCGCGTCTACCAGCTCGCCACCGTCCACGGCATCGAATATCTCCGCGGCGCCATGCCCTCGGAGGATCAGCTCCGGGCCGACGTTCTTCAGATCGGCACGATGCTCGATGCCCTGTACGACATCGACGACAAAACCGCCTACATACCCGGTGACGATGCGCCCGAGATCGTGGATGCCGAGCTCGCCGCCGACGCCTCGGCCGGCAACTCCAAACGTCAAAGGCCGAACACGCGTAAACGCAAAAGCAGTGGTGGGCAGGGATTCCAGCTCGACCAAGCCGAGAAGGAAGCCATCGAGCAGCACGCGGTCAGCCTCGCTACCGAGTATTTCGTGACCCTCGGTTACAAGGTGGAATACACCGGGAACAAGGAGTCCTACGACCTTGTCGCCACCAAGGGCACGGAGAAGCTATCTGTGGAGGTCAAGGGCACGGTCTCACCCGGCGAACAGGTGATCGTCACCTACCGGGAAGTCGAGCACCACTTGGCGCACTACCCGGACAATGCTCTGGTCGTGGTGCACTCGATCGACCTCGACCGCACCCAGACACCTCCGATGGCAAAGGGTGGCGTGCGGGTTGTCCACCACCCGTGGAAGTTGGACGTGGCGGCGCTTACGCCCATCTCGTACAAGTACACGGTGCCCAAGCCCTAGATCAGCGGATTCTGCGTCTGGATCCTCCGCGTGATCGCCGCCGGGTCAGTCCGACCCGCCCGCGCCCACCTCCGGCAGCCCTTCGGTGATGCGCAGTCGGTCGGCCATGGTGGTCAGCAGGTTCTGCGACTCCTCGCTGAGATCGAAGGCCCGCGTCGAGAGCTCGCGCAGGGTGTTGAACTGCAGTCGCGACAGCAGCCGATAGTCGTGCTCGGCGGCGGAGGCGTGGTCGTCGGAGGCGAAGTAGTCGGGGTGCACGCGGAAGAAGCGTGCCAGAGCCAGCACGGTTGCGCTCGACGGGTTGGTGCGGGTGCCCGCGCGCAGCTGACTCAGGTACGGCTTGGAGATCGGATGGCCCCAGGCGGTCAACTGCGCGGCCACCTCGGAGTTGGTGCGCGGACGCTCGCCGGGACCGGGGACGGCCGCGAACAGCCGGTTGAGCCGCACCGCGAAGTCCGGGGAGACCGTCGCGGGCGTGTCGTGCGGCAGGGGCGGGGGCACGATGGCCCGCGGGATGCGGTCGTAGAGTCGTTGCAGGGCGGGCTCGTTGAGGGAGGACCGCTCGAGCAGTTCGGCGATGCGGGCCACCAGGTCGGGGGCATCGGAACTCATCGGTCCGCCTCCTTGCCGTCGAGGCCGGACATCCAGCCGTGGTCGCGTTTGAGTCTGGCCCAACGCTGTTCGACCGCCTTCACCGAGGGGAAGTCGAACAGGTGCTGGATTTCGCTGCCGCGCAGGCCCATCGCCTTGCCCCACACCAGGCCACGATCGCGTTCGCTGAGCCCTTCGAGGCGGCTGCGGAAGGCGAGTCGTTCCACCACCGAACCGGCCACGTCCTCGGTGGAGGCCAGCACGGCCATCAGGTCCGGACCGTCCTCACTCACGATGGACACCGTGCTCACGACCTGGAACTGGTAGAGATCCCCCGTGCGACGGCTGCGCCGGAACTGTTCGACGAAGGCCAGCACGCAGGCGCCGATGAAGTAGCTGGCCAGGCTGCTGCCCTGGTCCGGGTCCCAGCCGACACCGTCGATAATGTTGCGGCGGAAGCGTTCCAGCGCCCGGGTGACGGTCTCCTGCACGAAATCCTCGGCGAAGCGGGTCTCGACGAGGAGCCGCTCCTGCGGGGTGGGTCGCAGCGGCATGCGCTTCTGCTCGGCCACCACGAAAATCCAGCCGCTGCGTATCCACGGCCCCAGTACCGCCAACCCGTGGCGAACCAGTCTGTCCGCCAACAGTTTCCAGGCGAGACCCGCGCATCCGGCCTTGCGCACCAGTTCGAAAAGCTCCTGGTCGACCGAATATCTCTCGGGATCGGTCATGTTGTAGGTGTCCTCATCCCTGCACCTCCTGCTCGCTGACGAACACGTTATAGCGGGGGCAAACATGGTGCCCCTCTTTCAGCTAATGGCCAGTATCCGCGAGGGTGTAAATCGTTTCTTGACACGCTGTTTCGTGTAAAGGCAGCATTTACATATGAGTGATCCAACGCACAGAGATACCGCCGACGAGCGCGTCATCCTGGCAAAACTGTTGTCCACCAATGCCGAATTCGTCGCCGAGGTGCTGCGCCCCGCCGAGGGTAAGGCCGCGCCCTCGGTGATGGCGGCCCTGCGCGCGGCCCGCAGCCTGGATGGGGTCGTTGACGACGTGCTGCGCTCGCTGGTGCGCCAGGCCCGCGACGAAGGCCGCACCTGGGCCGAGATCGGCGACATCTTCGGCACCTCCCGCCAGGCCGCGTTCCAACGCTTCGGCAGCGCGCCAGGCGGTTTCCAGGTTCCGCCGATGCCGCAAATGCCACCCATGCCCGAACCTCCCCCCATGCCGGAGATGCCCGAATGGCCGAAAGTACCGGGCATGCCACAGATTCCGGGCATGCCGCCGGTCCCCGGCTGGCCCTTCGGCGACCCCGACAACCCGGGCCACCCGCCCCACGGCCCCGGCCCTCAGGCGCCCGGCCCCGGCTCATTCGCGCCCGGCCCTGGCCCGATCACACCGGGCCCCGGCGCATTTGTACCCAGCCCCGACCTCCTGACACCTGGCCCCGGTCATCCCCCGCCCGCTCCGGGTCACCCGGCGCACCCCGGCCACCCGCAACCGCACACCGACGAGCCCGACGAGTGAGATTTGCGCCCATAGCCGGTAACCAGACCGCGCCCGCCTGCCACGGCCGGGCGCGGTCTTTCCTTTTGCCCTCTCTCCGACGCGCCCGGCGCGGTCGATTCCTGCGAAGCCCGGCTGATGCGGGTCCGCGTCCGCAATAATGCTGGTCGCCTGCTCAATTCACTCTCTGCCGGATGAGGAGTGTCATGCGCGCGTATACCCGCCGCCACGCCGTCGCCGCCCTGACCGTTGCCGCGACCACGCTGCTGGCGAGCGCGTCGTTCGCGAACCCGGCCGCGGCGCGCCCCGCGCCTGCGTCGCTGCCCGCCCTGGGCGCGGACTTCCACTGGGGCGTAGCCGCTTCCGGCTTTCAGAGTGAAGGCCATGCGCCGGACAGCAATTGGCGGCGCTATGTGGCCGATCATCCCGACTATGACCGCTATGGCGACAGTGTCGACTTCTACGATCGCTACGCCTCCGACATCGCGTTGGCCAAGGATCTGGGCGTCAACACGTACCGGCTGGGCATCGAGTGGGCGCGGGTGCAACCGCAGCCCGGGGTGTGGGACGAGGACGGATTCGCGTTCTACGACAAGGTGATCGCGGCTGTCCGGGCGGCGGGGATGCGGCCGATGATCACTCTTGACCATTGGGTGTATCCGGGTTGGGAGGCCGATCGGGGCGGCTGGGCCAATCCCGGCATGGTCGAGGACTGGCTGACGAATATGCGCAAGGTCGTGGACCGCTACGCCGACGCGGATCCAATGTGGGTGACCATCAACGAGCCCTTCGCCTACATTCTCAACGAGACCCGCAACGGCGGTCTGCCCGGCACCGACATCCTGACCATGCAGGCGCGACTGGCCCAGGCGCACAACAGCATCTACGACTACATCCACGCCCGCCAGCCCGATGCCATGGTCACCAGCAATGTCGCCTACGTGCCCGCCGCGGATCCGATCGTCAACGGCGGCATGCTGGATCTGATCGCCGCCAAGCTCGACTACGTCGGCATCGACTACTACTATGGCATGTCCCCCGAGGTCGTCGCGCAGTACAGCGCGTTCGCGGCCTCGCAGCTGTGGAAGCTGCCGCTGCAGGCCGACGGCATCTATTACACGTTGCGCCACTTCGCCGATCTCTTCCCCGGCAAACCGCTCTACATCGTCGAGAACGGCATGCCGACCGAGAACGGCGCGCCGCGTGCCGACGGCTACACCCGCGCCGACGACCTGCGCGACACCGTCTACTGGCTGCAGCGCGCCAAGGCCGACGGCATGAACGTGATCGGCTACAATTACTGGAGCCTCACCGACAACTACGAATGGGGTTCCTACACCCCGCGTTTCGGCCTCTACACCGTCCACGCGCTGACCGACCCCACCCTCACCCGGCACCCCACCGACGCCGTGGACGCCTACCGGGCGATCGCTCACGACGCCGGTGTTCCCTCCGGATACCGGCCCACCCGCCCGGCGACTGCCTGCTCGCTGGTCGACGCCCTCGCCAGCTGCACCGATCCCGTCACCGCCCCGAACTAGCCCCGATCGTGCGCTAACTCCCGATCGCGCTCGACCACACCCAGATTCGCGAGCCGCTGCGGCGGCGTCGCGTGCGCAGCGGGCGCGCCGCGACGATGTCGTCGACCAGCGGGGCCAGCGCCTCGACGATCAGGTCCACGATCTCCGGCGACACCCCGGCGTCGGAGAGCGCGGCCGTCAGGTGGCGCACCACCCTGTCGAAGTGGCGGCGGGTGATACCGAGCCCCTGATGCACCCTCCGCAGCGACGCCCCGGTGTAGATGGCGGGCCCGCCGAGCACCGTCGAGAAGTATTCGACCTGACGCTGTTTGACGCGCTCGAGATCGACGCCGGTGAAGAATCCGGCGAGGTCCGCGTCGGCGCAGACCCGCCGGTAGAAGTCGTCGACCACCGCGGTGATCGCGGGGCCGCCGCCGATGCGGTCATAGATACTGGGCATCTTTCGTCCTTCTCTGGCTGTTTGCACCGGACTGTGACTCCCCCTCCTGAAACTGCTTGGGCCACAGGCCGGTACGACTCGAACAGTAGGCGCGCGCAACCGGTCGGCGACACCGCAGATCGCACGCGGGCGCGCAAAGCGGCTGGTAGGTCCCTCGCACCGGTTTTCCGGTCCGGAAATCCGGGCTCCGACCGGCGCGACGGCCGGGCAATCGTGGCGCGCGACACGCGCGTCACTGCCCCGGAATTCAGTTAACTGACAGCTACGCTCCGAATCGGGACATTCCGACCACCCGTCCCGGAGGAGGAGCCCCGATGCGCAGACGGCTGCACGCCCTCGTCCTGGCCGGGCTCGCCGCGGCCGCGACGCTGTTGCCGGTGGGTGTCGCACACGCCACCCCGGCCACGCCACCCACCCCGGGTGCGCGCGCCGGGCTGGGACCCGACTTCCTCTGGGGTGTCGCCGCCTCCGGTTTCCAGTCCGAGGGCCATGCGCCCGACAGCAACTGGATGCACTACATCGACGCCAACTCCGGGTGGGACCGCTACCGCAACTCCATCGACTTCCGCTCCCGGTATCAGACCGACATCGCGCTGGCCGCCAGCCTCGGGGTCAAGGTCTTCCGCATCGGCATCGAATGGGCGCGGCTGCAACCCGAACCCGGCGTGTGGGACGAGCAGGGCTTCGCCTTCTACGACCAGGTCGTCGACGACATCGTGGCCAACGGCATGGAACCCATGCTGACGCTGGACCATTGGGTGTATCCGGGCTGGGAGGCCGACCGCGGCGGCTGGCGCAATCCGGGCATGGTCGAGGATTGGATGGCCAATGCCCGCAAGGTGGTCGACCGCTACACCTCGCGAAATCCGGTGTGGGTCACCGTGAACGAGCCGGTCGCCTACATCATGCACGAGGTGCGCCAGAACGACACCAATGCCGATGAGATGCTCGACAAGGTCGCGCAGGTGCACAACGAGATCTACGACTACATCCACCAGGTGCAGCCCAAGGCGCTGGTCACCAGCAATGTCGGCTATGTGGCAGGCGCGGAATCGCAGGTCAACGGGCCGCTCATGGATCGCATCGGCGACAAGCTCGACTTCATCGGCGTGGACTACTACTTCGCCTACGACCCGCCGAAGTCCAATGCCGTGAACCTGCCCGACGGCTCGGCCGCGCCCCCGGCCGGGATGTGGGAGCTGCCGATCCGGCCCGAGGGCATCTACTATGCGCTGCAACACTATTCGCAGAAGTTCCCGGGTAAGCCGCTGTGGGTGGTGGAGAACGGCATGCCGACCGAGAACGGCAAGCCCCGCGCCGACGGCTACACCCGCTCCGATCACCTACGCGACACCGTCTACTGGCTCACCCGCGCCAAGGCCGACGGCATGAACATCGTGGGCTACAACTACTGGTCGCTCACCGACAACTACGAGTGGGGTTCCTACGCACCGCGATTCGGCCTCTACAGCGTCGACGCGCTCACCGATCCGAACCTGACGCGCAAACCCACCGACGGCGTGGACACCTACCGCCAGATCATCACAGCCGGCGGCGTCCCGAGTGCCTACGAGCCGGTGCGCTTCCCCGCGGAATGCCACCTGGTCGATCCACCCGCCAGCTGCGACTCCCCCGTCACCGTCCCGACCGCGACCCCGGTCCCCTGATGCGGGCGGGCTCAGCGATCGAGTTCGCGCACCGCCCGCTCAATTTCCTCCACCAGCGTCGCCCCGCCGACCTCGTGTGCGGCCGTCCGGAAGCGGTCGCGGAAGCGGTCGAGGTCGTAGCCCACCCCTTCACCCGTGTACTCCGCGCCGGACGCTTCGCGGATGACCCGGATCATCTCGTCGGCGAGAGTGGCCAGATGTGTGCGAATCAGCTTGCGCAGCACGCCCGAGAGGGCGATGTCGGTGCCGACGTCGTAGAGGATGAGCGCACCCGACAGCATCGCCGGTTCCGGCACTCGCCAGCGGTCGCCGTCGGGTTCGAGGTAGCCGGCCGCCACCAGATCCTCGAGCACCTCCGGGCGGCGATCACCGAGCAACGCGGTCAGACCCTCGTCGTCGAGGACCGTCCCCGCCTCCGGGTCGCCGCTGTAGCGGGGGTCGAAGACCTCACGCCAGTCGCCGTCGCCGGGAACTTCGGCGTCGAACACCTCGCGAATCGCGTCCAGGCGCAGCCCGCGCGCCTGCATGGCGGTGATCGCCTGCAGTCGTTCGAGGTGTTCGGGCCCGTAGACGGCTTCCTTTCCCGCGCGTCCGGGCTTGGGCAGCACGCCGACCGAGTGGTAGTAGCGGATGGTGCGGGCGGCGACCCCGCTGAGTTCCGCGAGTTGCAGTCGGCTGTATCGGTCCACGCGAACAGCATAGATACCGCTACCGGCGTACGTTGACAGTGGCAACTGTCCGCGTTAGCGTAACCGCCGCCACACTGTCGACGACGACACAGGGAGAATCCATGACCCAACGCGACACCGATTTCGACGTCCTCATCGTCGGATCCGGATTCGGCGGCAGTGTGAGCGCGCTGCGGCTGACCGAGAAGGGCTATCGCGTCGGGGTGCTCGAGGCCGGTCAGCGCTATGCCGACGACGAGCTGCCCGAGACCAGCTGGGATCTCAAGAAGTTCCTGTGGGCGCCCAAGCTCGGCTGCTTCGGCATTCAGCGCATCCATCCGCTGCGTGACGTGCTGATCCTGGCCGGGGCGGGCGTGGGTGGCGGTTCGCTCAACTACGCCAACACCCTCTATGTCCCGCCCGCGCCGTTCTTCGCCGACCCGCAGTGGCGTGACATCACCGACTGGCACGACGAGCTCATGCCGTACTACACGCAGGCGCGCAAGATGCTCGGCGTGGTCACCAACCCGCACATGACCCCCGCCGACGAGATCTTCAAGCAGGTCGCCGACGACATGGGTGTGGGCGACACCTTCGTGCAAACCCCGGTCGGTGTCTTCTTCGGCGAGGCGGGCAAGACCGTCGACGACCCGTACTTCGGTGGCGCGGGACCGCGGCGCACCGGCTGCATCGAATGCGGCGAGTGCATGACCGGCTGCCGCCACAATGCCAAGAACACGCTGGTCAAGAACTACCTGTACCTGGCGGAATCCGGTGGCGCGCAAGTGTTCCCGATGACCACGGTCACCACCGTGCGCCAGCAGGCCGACGGCACCTGGGATGTGGAGACCGAGCGCACCGGGACCTGGGTGCGCAAGCAGCCCAAGACCTACACCGCCAAGCACGTGGTGCTGGCCGCCGGTACCCGCGGCACCCAGCAGTTGCTGTTCGCGATGCGTGACAAGGGGGTGCTGCCGAATCTGTCGGAGCGGCTGGGCGTGCTGACGCGCACCAACTCCGAGTCCATCGTGGGCGCGGCGACGCGCAAGGTGAACCCGGACATCGACTTCACCCGCGGTGTCGCCATCACCTCCTCGATCCACCCGACGCCCGACACTCACATCGAGCCGGTCCGCTACGGCAAGGGCTCCAACTCGATGGGCCTGCTGCAGACCCTCATGGTCGACGGCGGCGGCAAGCTCCCGCGCTGGCTGCGGTTCCTGTGGACGGTGCTGCTGCATCCGTTGACGCTGTTGCAGTTCATGTCGGTGAAGAACTGGAGTGAGCGGACCATCATCTCGCTGGTCATGCAGCATCTCGATAATTCGATCACCACCTACACCAAGCGTGGGCTGTTCGGTCGCAAGCTGACTTCCAAACAGGGCCACGGCGAACCGAATCCGACCTGGATCCCGGCGGGCAACGAGGTCACCCGCAAGGTCGCCGACAAGATCGGCGGCGTGGCGGGCGGTTCCTGGGGTGAGGTGTTCAATATCCCGCTGACCGCGCACTTCCTGGGCGGCGCGGCGATCGGCGCGGACCGCGAGCACGGTGTCATCGACGCTTACCACCGTGTTTACGGCTACCCGACGCTGAGCGTGGTCGACGGTGCGGCGGTGTCGGCGAACCTGGGTGTGAACCCGTCGCTGACGATCACCGCGCAGGCCGAGCGCGCGGCGGCGATGTGGCCCAACAACGGTGAGGCCGACACTCGCCCGGCGCAGGACGCGGGCTACACCCGTATTGCACCCGTTGCACCCAAGCAGCCGATGGTCCCCGCGAGCGCCCCGGCCGCGCTGGTGCTGCCGATCGTCGAGATCCGCAGCGGCGAGAGCAAGTCCACCCCGGCCTGACGCCATCGCGACCGGCTGCACCCTTCGACCAGCAGCACCCTTTTCGACACAGCAGCGGGCCCGCCGATCAGTCGGCGGGCCCGTTTCGCTGTCCCGATGAGCGGACGCGTCGTCCCGATCAGCGGGCGTGGATGTGAGCCATGGGCGAGGTGGGCGGCGGGACGTCGCCCAGCGGCGCCCGGAATTCCTGCAGCGCGGCAAGCACATCCACGTGCCGGGCGGCGTAGCAGCGCACCTGCGGCAGCGCGTGGGCGACCTCGCTGCGCTCGAGCGGCTCGGAGTCGATGTAGCCGACCTGGTCCAGGCCGACGCCGAGGGTTTCGGCGATGCGGGTGATGGCCGCGGACTTGCGACCCCAGCCGACCTCGACGGCGGCAAAGCGTTCGGCCACCCCGTGGCGACGCAATTGCTCTACCGTCCAGGCCCATTCACCGCGCGAGGCGATGGCGTGCATGACGCCACGCTCGGCCAGGATGCGCAGGGAGCGCGCGGCATCGGCGCGCAGCGCACCGGCGCTCGAGTCGCACACCACCCCGTCCCACAGGGTGTTGTCGCACTCCCACACAAGCAATTTCACGTTCGCGGCGTTCATTGAGCCCCTACCAGTCAGCAACCATCCGGTACCAAGGGTGCCGGACGGTCCCCTCTTTTACGAACCGCCCTGCGCGTGCCATCGTAGGGTCCGTCTGGGTCAATGCACCAGCGCAGGGTGAATTCGGAACGCTGAAGTTCCCATCTCCCTGCGGGTTCGGTGTATATATGATCGCCGCTGGTAGCGTCGGATCCGGGCGGGACGGATCGGATCGAAAGGGGCAATGCCCATGCGGCGGCGCTGGAAACTCGCGGGTGGCCCGCCCGTGCTCGCGCTGGCACTGGTACTAACCGGTTGCGGCGCGGCCGAGGAGTCGGCACCGGTGGTGGTGAGTTCGCTGACCCTGGCACCACAGACGGCAACCCCCACGGCCGGACCCCCATCAGGATCGTCCGCACCGATCGCCCCGGCCCCGACGGCCTCGCCGATCGGCGTGCCCACGATCGACCCGTTCCCGGATCAGGCGCTCATCGATCGCACCGAGTGGACCGACGACATCGACGGCCGCCGCCTGCACATCTACCCGACCCAAGCCGGACGCACCGACAAATTCCCCGCCGCCCTCGGCCGCGCGTGGCAGGAAGTGCTCACCGACGCCCCCGACGCCGACACACCCGGCATGTACGACCAATTCCGCTGCCACTGGGAGTGGGCGCGCGTGGTTGCCCCCGACAAACCCAGCTGGAACATCGAGCCCTGGCGCCCCGCCGTCGGCTACGACGCGACCGTGGCCGCCATGTGCAACCCGGGCGGCCCCGAACGCTGACCCGCCCGCGCGGAAGCGTTCTTTCGACGCGGTAACGAAGGCGTACCGACGAAAGAGGTTGCCCCCGAGAACCTTCGAGCCGCACGGTAATTGTGCGTATCGTTGAGGAGGTCCAGCGCGAACTCTTCGGAGGGAGGCACCGGTGCGCGCCTCCGCACCAGCGTCAGTCGGCGCTGCACGAGCGTCGAGTGCTGTCGGGCCTGCCGCCCGCGAAACGGTAGTCACTGCTGCGCGGACCCTGTTTCCCGCGCTGAGCGCGACCTCGGACGTGTATCTGGATTCCGCGTCCACCACACAGAAGCCCTTGCCGGTGATCGAGGTGGTGCAGGGCTATCACAGCGCGCGGACCGCCAATGCCGGGCGCGGCACCTATCCGTGGGCATCGAGCCTGACCCGCCGCATCGAGGAGGTGCGGGCGGCGATGGCCGAATTCATCGGGGCCGCAGCGGATGAGGTGGTGTTCACCGGTGGGGCGACGGCCGGGTTGAATGCGGTGGCGTTGTCGTGGGCGCTGACCAATCTCGCGGACGGCGATGAAATCCTTTACAGCCCACGCGATCACGCGTCGAATGTGTATCCGTGGTTGCAGGTGCGGCAGTTGCTGGCACGGTTCGGGCGCAGCGTCACGCTGGTGCCGTATCGGGTGAACGCGCTGGGTGAGGCCGATACCGACGACATTGCCGCCCGGATCACCGCGCGCACGCGGTTGATCACCGTGAGCCATCTGCATCACGTGTTCGGGGCGCTCAACACCCTCGAGGAGTTGCGCGGACGCATCGATCCCTCGATCGCACTGTGTTTCGACTGCAGTCAGTCCGGCGGGCATCTGCGGGTCGATGTCGGTGAGCTGGATGCGGATTTCGCGGTGTTCTCCGCGCACAAGATGTTCGGTGCGCCCGGCACCGGGGTGTTGTACAGCCGTCGCCGACGCCACGGCGAGCTCGCGCCGTTCCTGCCCGGCGGGAATTCGGCGGTGTCGCTGGGTGATTCGGGGCTGCTGGCCGGGGCGATGCCGCAACTGTTGGAGGGCGGCACCCATAACATTCCCGGGATTCTCGCGCTGGGCGCGGCGCTCGAGGTGCTCGGCGAGGTGGGCCTCGAGGCCATCGCCGAACACAATCGGGCGTTGACACAGCGGTTGATCGCGGGCTTGCGCCCGGTTCCGGGGCTGGAGTTCCTGCCCGGGCCCGCCTACGCGCCCTGTGAGACCGGCTACGGGATCGTGTCGTTCACGCTGGCCGGGATCAGTTCCAACGATCTGGGTTTCGTGCTCAGCGAGCTGGGTTTCCTGGTCCGCACCGGTGCGCACTGCGTGCCCGCCGAGACGAACGCACCGGAGGCTCCGGCCGACGAGGACTCGGTGCGGGTGTCGACCCATCTCTACAACACCTTCGACGAGATCGACCGGTTCACCGAGTGTGTCGCCACGATTGCCGAGGAGGTCTCTTGACAACCACCGGTCCCGAACCCCGCTACGACCGGCGCGCCGCGTCGCGAGTGCTGGCCGTGCTGGCCCGCCCCGGGCTGGGTGCACCACCGGTGCTGCCACCGCCGCGGCGCATCGAATACACGTGCGCGGCATTGCAACCGGAGCCGGGCTCGCACCTCAACCTGTCGCAGCGGCTGTATCTGGAGCGGTTCATGCGGCCGTGTCGCGCCGATCAGGTCACCAGCGCCACCCATCGCATCGCCTGGACCGACAGCGACGGCATCCCCAACACCGGGCACTTTCGCAGCGGCGGGCTGGGTCCGATCGTGCCGATCGCCATGCGCGAGACGGTGCTGACGCTGTGGCACGCGCTGCAGGCCGATACCGCGCTGGCGCAGCGTATGTCGGAGTCGAGCCCGCGTGACGAGGCGGTGCTCGAGGGCACCACCACCGATCACGAACCGTACGAGATCTTCCGGGTCGGCATCGAGGCGGCGGGCCGCGCGCTGGCCCAGCACGCGCTGCTGGCGCGAACCACGCCGTATCGCAGCGCCGCCGAATTCGCGGTCGGGATGAAGGATTCGGGCATCTATTCGGCGGTGGCCACCCGCTGGTTCTGGGAGTTGCAGGCCTCGAGCTATCGGCGCGGCATGATCGCGGTCACGCTCAGCACCCAACCCGATGGGACCGTGCGGTATTCGGCCGAGACGGTGGCGACGCTGCGCGCCATGAAGGACATGACCATCGAGGAGGCGCACCGGGTCATGCGCCGCGCCATGCACACCGAGGGGTTGAGCGAGGCCGAGGCGATCGCCAAGTACCACGACGAGCTGGATCTGATCTCGCGCCAGTACGCGCTGCTGCCGCCGGGCACCCGCCCGGCCTGTCTGGCGGCGATGCCGCATCAGCTCGACGGCGCGCACTACAGCATCCTGCCGCTGGTCATCGACAAGTTCACCGACCTGTTCACCCGGATCGTCGAGCGGGTCACCGTCGCCGAGGTGGCGGCCGAAACCGGTTCGGAGACCGCCGAACTGGCGGCCGAGGATCGAGTGTTCTACGTGCCCGACATGACCTGCAAGCATTGCGTGCGCACCATCACCGGCGTGCTGGAGTCGATGAGCATCGACGTGACCGAGGTCGATCTGGTCAGCAAGCGCGTGATCGCCGACTTCCGCAGTCCCCGCAACCGGCATCGCGCCTTCGAGGCGTTGCGCGACGGCGGCTACAACCCGACTTTGGTCACGCCCGCGGCGGCGGCCAGCGAAACAGCGGTATGACGGCTGCCGCGCCGCCGGGGCTGCCGGCGAAGATGCATGCGCTGGTGCGGGGGTTCCTGGAGTCACCGGGCGCGGTGGAGGCGGCGGTGGCCGAGTTCGGGTCGCCGGCGCATCTGGTGTTTCCGCAGGTGTTCGCGGAGAACCTGGAACGGTTGCGGGCGGTGCTGGCCGCGCGGGTGCCGGGGTTCCGGATCTGTTACGCGCACAAGGTGAATCAGTCGCGGGCGTTCGTGGTGACCGCCCGGGCGGCCGGGGTGGGCATCGATGTGGCCTCGACCGCGGAGCTCGACAGTGCGCTGGGGGCGGGGTTCACGCCGGGCCGCATCGAGGTGACCGGGCCCAAAGGTGCTGAGTTCGTGGCGCAGTTGGTCGGCAGCGGGGTGACGATCAATGTCGATAATCAGTGGGAGCTCGAACGCATTGCGGCGCTGACTGAACCGGGGGCGCGGGTGCCGGTGCTGGTGCGGGTCAGTGGTTTCGCGGGCACGCCGGTGAGCCGGTTCGGGGTGCCCTTGCAGCGCGTGGACGCCGTGGTGAAGGTGCTGGCCGCCGAGCGGGAGCGGATCGAGTTCCGCGGGTTCGCCTTTCATCTCGACTCCGGTGAACCGGCCGAGCGGGTGCGCGCGGTGGAGAGTTGCCTGGAGTTGACCGAGCGCGCGTACGCGGCCGGTTTGACGCCGTCGGTACTCAACATCGGCGGCGGATTCCGGCAGGTGTTCACCGCCGATGCCACGGCATTCGACGCATATGTGCACGCGCTGCGGGAATCGTTGCTGGGTCGCGGGGAGCCGATGACCTGGGGCGGCAACACTTTCGGGTTCCATCTCGAGGACGGCGCGGTGCACGGGACACCGGTTTTTCACAAATACGCCAACACTGTGGATGCCGAGCGGATGCTCTCGGATCTGCTCGATACCGGGCTGGAATCACACGGCGGCCGCGAGATCGCGGCGGTGGCGGCGGAGAATCTGCTGGACGTGTGGCTGGAGCCGGGCAAGTCGCTGGTCGATCATGCCGGAATCACGGTGGCGCGGGTGGAATTCGTGAAGGAGACCGCCGACGGGTCGACGCTGGTGAATCTGGATCTCAGCCGCGACACCGTCACACCGGCGGATCAGGAGGTGATGGTGGATCCGATCCTGGTGCCCGCGAACGAGACCGCCGGGCCTGCGAATTCCGGTGCGGTCGGGGTGTTCCTGGCCGGGCGGCTGTGCCTGGAACGGGATCTGATCACCAATCACAAGGTGTGGCTGCCGCGCTGTCCCGCGCCGGGGGACTTCCTGGTCTTCCCCAATACCGCTGCCTACCACATGGATTTATCGGCAGCGCGCGCATCGATGCATTCGGTGCCACCCAAACTGGCAGTGACGCAACGGTCCGGGACGTTTCGCGTGCGCCGCGACGTTGACTACCGGCACGAGGTGCCCTGATGCGCTACGACCACATCACCGAACTGATCGGCAACACACCGCTGCTGCGGCTGGATCCGGCCGTGCACGGGCTGCCGCATGTCGAGTTGTACGCGAAACTCGAGTTCTACAACCCGTTCGGGTCGGTGAAGGACCGGGTGGCGTGGGGCATGATCCGCGACGACCTCGACGACATCGTCGCCGGGAAGAAGACGCTGATCGAGGCGTCGAGCGGCAATACCGCCAAGGCGCTGCGGATTCTGGCCGCCATGCACGGGGTCGGGTTGCGGGCGGTCACCAATCGGATCAAGGTCGCCGAGGTGCGGGAGCTGTTGCAGCTGTTGGGCACCGAGATCGAGGAGCTGCCCGGACTGTCGGAATGTCCGGATCCGACCGCGCCCAACGACGTGTACTCGGTGATCGAGTCGACCATGGCCCGCACACCCGGGGCCTGGTATCACCCCTCGCAGTACACGAGTGAGAAGAACATCGAGGCGCACTATCAGGGCACGGGACGCGAGATCCACGAGGATCTTTCGCGCGACGGCATCACCCGCGTCGACTATCTGATCGGCGGGCTCGGCACCACCGGATCCACGCGCGGCACCGCGACCTTTCTGCGCAAACACAATCCGGATCTCGAGACCATCGCCGTGGTCTCCGAACGCGGCGACTTCATTCCGGGCATCCGCTCGGAAACCGAGATGTGGGATGTGGGCCTGTTCCAGCCCGACTTCTACGACCAGATCCTGGCCGTGGAAGCCGGGCGCGCCGTCGACGCCACCCTCGCACTGGCCACCACCCACGGCGTCCTGGCCGGGCCCACCAGCGGCGCGACCTACGCTGCGGCACTGGACTTCCTGGCCACCATCGAGCCGCGCACCGAACCGCTGGTCGCGGTGTTCATCGTCTGCGACCGCCTCGAACCGTATCTGTCCTACATCCGCAAGCGCCGCCCGGAACTGTTCGGCAAGCCCGGCCGCGCCCAACCCCCAACGAGTACCGAGCTTTCCGCCACCCCCACCCTCACCCCCGACGCCCTCGAGCGACTCGACCGTGAGGCCCGGCCCACCATCGTCGACACCCGCGGCGCGATGGCCTATCGCATCGGGCATGTGCCGGGCGCGTTGAACATTCGCGACGACCAACTCGAAGACATGTTCACGCAGGGCATCCCGTTCTCCCGCTCGCGCCCACTGGTTTTCGTATGCCCCGTCGGTGAGGTGTCCCTGCGTTTCGCCGCCCTGGCCCGCCGCAGCGGCTACGACGCGTTCAGCCTCGCCGGCGGTCTCACCGCCTGGCGAGACGCGGGCAAACCCCTCGAATCCGCGCCGCGTCCGGGCTAGGTCGACGGGATGATGGCGAGGGTGCCGTCGCGGCCTGGGATCGCGACGCCCCAGGACTGGGGTGTTCGGAGGGTCGCACCGAAGTAGCTCACGGCGACATCTATGGTGAGGATGGGGTTCTCGCCGCCGGGGAGCGGTCCGGGACCGATGACCACGCTGCGGTGGCCGTCGGTGAGATCGAAGGCCACGACCCAGCCGGACTCGGGTTTGCCGAACTCGTATTTGAAGGCGTCACCGCACTCGCTGTTGTCTTCCCGCCGCCAGGCCATGAGGAGTTCGTTGCCGGTGATGGTCCAGTCGCACGCGTGCAGACCGTCCGGGATCTGTGCGCTCCACTGCGGTTTGGCATCCGGCCCCAGCAGCCGGAAGGTCTTCCCGCTGAACAGCCCGGTGGACGCGTACACAAACGAACCGTCCAGAACGTGCCCGTCCAGTAGGACGGTGGAGGCGTCGCAACCGCTGTCGAAATGGCCGATGGTCGCACCGGTCCGCGCGTCGACGGTGTCGCAGCCGTCCGGCAGCGCGAGTGCGGCGACCTTGTCCACCGTCATCCGGATCAATCCCCGTACGCCGGAACGCTTCCACAAGACCTGGCCCGTACCGGCGGCCACACCGGCCACCGTGTAGTCGGGAGATTTGCCACCCGCGGTGTACGGGCCTTCCGGGCATTCGTACAGCATCACGTCGCTGCCGCGCACCGGGGTGGATTCCCTTCCCGGCACACAGCCGACCGCCGCGGGGTCGAAGGTCCATGTCGGCTTGCCGGTGTGCTGATCGGCCCGGAACGGCTCGGCCACACCGGTATCGGTGTCGATGATCAGCGGTGTCAGATCCGAGTAGAAGGCCAAATCGAGGTATTGATCGCCGACAGCACCGGAGCCGAGCACATTCGGTTCCGCGCCCGCGCGGCGCACCTGCCAGCGGGTCTTTCCGGACCGTGGATCGATCCCGACCGCCCACCCTAACGAGGGTTCGGTCACGAGGGCCCAGGGCCCGGCCGGGGCCGACCCCAGCTTCGCTATCCGATCGATCGGCGGCATCGAGGTCCGGGACAGGTCGAGCATCGGCAGATGGTTGATCGCCGGATTCGATTCGGCCGCCGTGTCGTTCACGTCGACGGCGTGCAGACCGCCCGCCGATAGCGCGGTGACGGTGGCGACGGTCGCCGCCGCGACCACGGCCGTCCCGGACCTCCAGGCCCAGGCCCGAATTCGGCCGGTCGGATCGATGCCAAGGCGTCCTGTGATCAAGACCGACACCGTCGGGACAAGCTGCAACACGACGACGAGTGCCACTTGCGTCACCGTGAAGCGCAACAGCAGGTACCCGATCGACGTCGGAAACGGCAGGTAGCTGGTGAAATTCGCGGGCCCGTACCGAGCCTGGGCGATCACCGAGGGCGCGGCGGCGAGCGCGATCAGCAGCAACAGCCACGTCACCGCCATCAACCGCAGCCGCCGCCACGGCCGCCGTGCCGCTCGAACCACCACCCACACGCCCGCCGCGGGAGCCGGAATCAGCCAGGCCAGCAAGACCATCGGGCGATGCCCGAGGTAATGATTCCCGCTCCGCACCGCGACAATGCCGAGGGCAACGAGATACGTCACCGCCGCGGACAGCAGCACACCGTCCTGAACCCGCTTCACCCACAACTCGATCCGGCTGCTCGCCGCCCCCTCGACAATCACGCCGCAACCCTAGAGCACTCGAATCCACGCCGCGGACCGGCTGGTTCGGCTACTTCGTGTCGATACGACCGATCGGGTGCGATGTGTCGGCCATCTCGGCTTGGGTTCGCGTCCAGTCGGAATCGTCGCGAGACAGCGCGGAACGCAGGTAGGCGAGGGTTACCCGCTGCACCGTGGCGACGCGCTCGGGATTCTCGTCGGTGGTTTCGGCGACGTCGTAGCCGGAGATACCGCCCAGACCGTGTTCGGCGCCGTACAGGGTGAGCAGGGATTTGGGGCCGGGGGCGAAGGTGTAGGGGTCGACGTGCCAGTCCGGGCCCGCCGCGGTCAGATGGGGTGAGGCGTCCTTGTCTCCGGCGACCACGAGCGCCGGGGTCGTCATCGTGGTGAAGTCGGTGGTCGAAAGGAACGGATAGTTCTGGGCGACGAAGTCGGTGACCGCATCACCGCGGCCGGGTGCCGCGAACAGCATGCCCGCGGCGATGCGGGGTTCGGCGTGGCTCACCAGGTTCCCGCTGGCGGGATCGGTGAGGCGCGCACCGAGTAGCAGGCCGGCGGTGTGCCCGCCCATCGAGTGCCCGGCCACGGCGACCTTGCTCGGATCCAGGCGGCCGCGCAGCTGTGGGACCGCGGCCTCGATCGCCTCGAGCCGGTCGAGGATGAACGTCATGTCCTCGGCGCGTGATCGCCAGTGCGGAACCGACTCGGCCGCAGTTTGTTTCAGGGCGGGGTGGTCGGCGAGGGTCATGGAGTCCAGATGCGTCGGCTGGATCACCACGAAACCGTGCGCGGCCCAGTAATGGGCGAGCGGGGCATAGCCGTCGAGGGAGGACAGGTGGTTGGAGTGACCGAGGCCGTGGGACAACAGCACGATCGGCAGGTTGTTCCCTGTGACGGGCGCGGAGACCCGCAGCTGCAGATCGACCGCGCGTCCGGGACTGTTCAGCACCACCGGGGCGACCGAGGCCACCGCCATGGGATTGGTGTCAGAGGCTGATTCGTTCATGACTGGATTCCTTCCCTGAATCGTGTGACCGCTCGAGCTAAGCTGCACAAGCGGAACGATGTTCCGGAACTATACGGAACAATGTTCCGCTTTGTAAACAGTTCGTGGGAAGGAGTGCGCGCGGTGTCGAGCACAGACGGGTCCGAGCAGGTCTCGGGGCGCGGTAAACGCGCCGATGCGGTGCGCAATCAGCAGACGCTGCTGTCGGCGGCGGCCGAGGTGTTCGTGACGTCGGGTGTCAATGCACCGATCCGTGAGATCGCCGCCCGCGCGGGTGTCGGGATCGGGACGATGTACCGGCATTTTCCGACGCGGGCGGAGTTGGTCGTGGCTGTGTACCGCCACCAGGTCGAGGCGTGCGCGGAGGCGGGCCCGATCCTGTTGGCCGAGAACGATTCCGCGTTGACCGCTCTGCGTCTTTGGATCGATCTGTTCATCGATTTCCTGGTCACCAAGCACGGGTTGGCCGACGCGCCGCGCAGCGACGGCTTCGATGCGCTGCACACGTATTTCCTCGACCGGCTGGTGCCGGTCTGCGCGCAGTTGCTCGCCGCTGCCGAGGCGGCCGGTGAAATCACGCCCGGTACCGAGGCTTTCGAGCTGATGCGTGGCGTCGGCAACCTCTGCATCGGCCGCGACGACGATCCGCGCTACGACCCCCGCCGACTGGTCGGCCTACTGCTGCGGGGGTTGCAACTCCCTGCCGGTAAGGACAACTAGCCGCACTCGGAGCCGTGCAGCAGGTTCAGGTCGACGGCTTCGGCCATGGCCTGATAACCGGCGGGGTTGGGGTGCAGGTTGTCCGGCCCGGCGAAGCGAGGATCGAGGGTGCTGGGGTCGGCCGGGTTCGCGAGGGCGGCAGCGAAATCGATGACGCTGTCGGCGAGGGTCTGGTGGCGGATCCAGTCGTTGAGACGCAGGCGCACGCCATCGGCCAGGGGCGCGGACAGGCCGTCGGTGATGGCATTGGCGGCGGGGGTCAGGGTGCCCAGATGGACGTGCAGGCCCGCGGCTTTCATGCGGGCGATCAGGGTGGTGTATCCGGCGACGAGTTGCTCGTAATTCGCGCCGATGGGGACGCCGAGGTCGTTGATGCCCTCCAGGAGGATGACAT
This sequence comes from Nocardia heshunensis, assembly GCF_054782115.1. Lineage (NCBI taxonomy): Bacteria > Bacillati > Actinomycetota > Actinomycetes > Mycobacteriales > Nocardiaceae > Nocardia > Nocardia heshunensis. Next base: position 69,142 of record NZ_BAAGTC010000003.1, read on the forward strand.
CGGTGACGCCGGATTGTGCGAGGACATCGCGGTCGAGACGGTCCAGGGTGCTGGGTCCGAATTGCGGGATGAAACCACCGGCGAGCACCCGGTTGCCGGAGATCCCCAGGTTGAGCACCGAGATAGCGCGCCCGGCCGCGTCGAGGCGGCGTTGCAGGAAGTCCGGATAGCGGGAGTCGGTGTCCACCACGTTCGAGTCCTGCGGGACGCCCAGCACATTCGAGGCGACGTAGCCGTCGGTGATCGAATCACCCAGGGCGACCAGGCTCGACACCGAACCGGGGGCCTGCACATCGATGCCGGAGGCCAGCGGCACCGCGGTGGTGTGCAGGGCGAAGGCGTCGGGTGCGGTGTCGGCAGTGTGGTCGCCGGTGCCGGGTAGCGCGTAGTAGCTGGTGGCCTCACCGTCGAAATGCTCGGTCGACAGCGGCGCGAACTCCGGCAGATGCACGCTCACCGCGAGCCGCTGCCACGCCCGCACCGGCAGCTCGATCGGATCACTGATCAGGTCGTCGCCCGCGGCGATGGTCGCGCCGGCGCGGCCGGAGAAGGTCACCGGGCGAAGCGATTCCGGGTCGACGCCCGCCCCGCTCGCCTGCACCCCGATCGTCACCGCACCGATGGTGAGCGGCAGCGGGCGATAGCGGTTGGTGAGATGGAGGCGGACGCTGCCGCCACCCAGGTGCGGTGTGACGACGATCCGATAGGTCTGATCGCCGACGGAAACCTGCGGGGCCAGCGCGGGATCGGCCAGTCCCAACCAGTCCGACGGCGCGGCCGCCCACGCTCCGACCCAGTGCGATCCGGTGCACGCGAGCGGCGAAACCGGTTCCGCGCCTGCCGTTCCCGCGCCCAGAGCCGGCATGCCCAGTGCGAGCGTCGCGGCCATCGCCATCCCCAGTGCACCCGGTCCGGGCCCGCCGAGCCTGGTCTTGGGCCGGTGTGTTGGTAGGGACATCGATACTCCGTGGGTCTGGCTGCGCGCAGTAGTTCGCGTGCGGCGCACCCTATCGCGGCCGATTACTCCGGCGATGCCGAACGCGAATATCGTTGTCCTGCCCGCTGGTTGGCACCGACTCGGCGGTGTGGGCCGGGACACGCTAAGGTCCCGTGGTTGGGATCAGTAGTCGGGCAGGGAGATTCACCATCAGTATCGAGCCAACCGCGGGTCTGCCCGTCGGCCTGCACATCACGCGCAACGTCTGCAATGGGGTCACGGCCCTGTGTTTCGGTTCGGGGGTGGTCGCCATCCTCGCCGGGACGTACGCCAATTCGGGGACGGAATGGAGTCTCATCGGGATCGGGCTGTGGGTGCTGGCGTTGATCGCCCGCATCGGGGTGTTCGCCATCTCCCGGTCGATCTCCGGACACGCCGAATAGCAGCGGTTCACGGGCGCGCGTGTTCGCCCGTGGCGAGCCGGTGCGGGGTTCAGGGGCCGCAACTGGCAGGATATTCCCGTGGAGTGGGCGTTCGGACTCGTCGTGCTGGTGTCGGTGGCGGTCGCATTGGCGGCCGGTGCGCGACGGCTGGGGTGGGGTGAGCCGTTCGTTCTGACGGTGGCCGGTGTGCTGGCCTCGTATCTGCCGTTCGTGCCGGAGTTCGATATCGAACCCGAGCTGGTGTTGCTGGGGTTGCTGCCGCCGCTGCTGTACACGACCGCGATCCGCACCTCGCTGGTCGACTTCCGGCCCAAGAAGACCTCGATCACCATGCTGTCGGTGGGGTTGGTGTTGTTCACCGCGTTCGCGGTGGGCGGGGTGGTGTATTGGCTGCTGCCGGTGCCGTTCTCGGCCGCCGTCGCGATCGGGGCGATCGTCGCCCCGCCCGACGCCGTGGCGGCCACGGCGGTGGCGCGGCGCGTGGGGATGCCGCGGCGGATCGTGACCCTGCTCGAAGGCGAATCCCTGTTCAACGACGCCACCGCGCTGGTGACGCTGCGGACCGCGGTCGCGGCCATGGCGGGCAGTGTGACGATGTGGCAGGCGGGGGCCAGTTTCGTCGGCGCGGCCGGTGGTGGCGCGCTCATCGGCGGTGTGGCAGCGATGGTGCTGGCGTTTCTGCGACGGCGCATCAACGATCCGGTGTTGGACACCTCGGTGTCGCTGCTCGCGCCGTGGATCGCCTATCTGCCTGCGGAGGCCATCCACGCTTCAGGCGTGATCGCGGTGGTCACCTGCGGGCTCATCCTCGGTCACGGTGCGCCGCAATGGCAGAGCGCGGCCTCGCGCATCGCCGAGCACACCAACTGGCGCACCATCCAGTTCCTGCTCGAGAGCGCGGTCTTCCTGCTCATCGGCTTGCAGGTGCGTCATCTCGTGGAGGCTGCGTGGCACAGCGGGCTGCCGCACACCACGCTGCTGCTGACGTGTGCGGCGGTGCTGGTGACGGTGATCGTGGTGCGGCCGATCTGGACGTTCCCGGCCACGTATCTGGCCTGGGCGATCGAGGGAAAGCGGCAGGGCAAGCCCAAACCGGATTGGACCGGTCCAGCCGTCGTGGGCTGGGCGGGCATGCGCGGCGTGGTGACGTTGGCCGCGGCGCTGCTGCTGCCCAGTGATACACCGGAATTGGCGACCCTGCGACTGCTGGCCGTGGTCGTGGTGGGCGGAACCCTGCTGCTGCAAGGACTCTCGCTGCCGGCGCTGGTGCGGGTGCTGCGCCTGCGCGGGCCCAGTCAGGCCGAAGACTTGCTGCAGGAAGCCAATCTGCTGCAGCAGGCCACCACCGCGGGCCTCAAGGCGCTCGAGGAGAACATCTCGCCGGAAACCCCACCCGACGTCGTCGACGCCCTGCGCAACCGCGTGGTGGTACGCGCCCAATCCGCATGGGAGTTGCTGGGCCGCTCCGAATCCCAGCGCGTCACCCCCAGCGGCGAATACCGCCGACTACGCCTGGCCATGCTCGCCGCCGAACGCGAAACCGTGCTGCGCATCCGCGATTCCGGCGTCATCGATCAGGAAGTCCTGCAAGCGGTCATGGCCACCCTCGACATCGAGGAATCCACCATCGACCGCATCTCGGAAGCCGACGATGACGACGGCCTCGCCCTGAGCTCCCCCATCACCGCCGGTTGCGAACACCTCCGCGAAGCCCCCTGCGTCCGCACCCCCGACACCCCCGATGCCTGCGGCGAATGCCTCGACGAGGGCCTGGTCTGGGTCCACCTCCGCATGTGCCTCGACTGCGGCCACGTAGCCTGCTGCGACTCCTCCCCCGGCAACCACGCCACCAAACACTTCAACAACACCGCCCACCCGGTCATGCGCAGCGTGGAACCGGGCGAATCCTGGCGCTGGTGCTATTTGGACGAACTGTTGGGCTGAGTCGCGCCATGTTGTCTAAGGGCACGGTATCCGGTAATCGAATCCCGCAGGCAGATGAGGTTTCATCCGGTCGATTTCCGGTTGCCCTGTCGCAGAACAGATGTGCGATGCGATCGCAGAGAGATCTAAGCTCCAGAGATATAGGCCCGAGGTGACGTCGTAGGTGACCACCGCGTCAGGAATGCCCAGAGGGTAGAGCTCCCAACCGCCTGCGAGCGGGCTGATCGATACGTCACCAGGTACGGGGTGCGATGGATCGCTCAGATCCCACACGCGCACTGACCCGCTCGTATCCGAAACTACTGCCCGGCCAGTCTGTCCGACGAACTCGAGACCCCTGATCCCTTCGGCAGAGACGTCCAGAACTCCGCTAGCTGTCATCAGCCCAGTTTCGCCGGTGTCCGTCCAGGACTGAATCTTCCCGCCCCTATATACGGTTGTCAGTGTCTGGAGGTTCGGGTGAAACGCGAACGATGAGATCGGCAATCGAGCGGACAACAGTGGACCGTATCGCTCGAGCCTGTGCTCATCTGTCCACCTCCAAAGTTGCAGTTTCCCAGCGATATCGAGCACGGCAATCAGCTTGCCATCGGGGCTGAACCCGATCTGCTGGAAATTCGCCAGCAGGTCGCCGACGGGTTGGGGACTCGAACGGTCCGCGAGGTCCCACACCCGTATGTGTTGATTCTGGACGATGATCAAGAACCTGGAGTCGGGGCTGAAATCTTTCAACGCGAACGGCCACGCCGAATCCGGCTCGTGGATCGCCGCCCCGATGGCAGTGCTCAAAAGGACCGGGTGCGATGGGATGGTGAGATCGTAAAGCATTACGGTGGGCCAATTTTGCGACTTTTCCAAGAAGGCAACGGCAAAAGTCTTTCCATCGGGACTCAGCTTCGCACCCAAGCAACGAATGCCACAGTGGATGTTCGCGATCCGGCGCGGACGGTACGGGTCGGACAGGTTGAACAAATCTACGACTTGATCGGCATCGACAACCGCTGACATCAACCGCGCGTCACTGCTGAAGGAAAGTTCAGATAGGCGCGGGTCACCTCCGGCATCACCTCCGACCACAGCAGTCGGCAATGTCCAGATGCGCAGTTCACCCTTAGCATTTTCGGTCATCACACGCCCTGCGGGACCCACCGCCACAAGCCCGATTTCGTCATTACCGACCGTCAACGCCGGCCCCAATTGGGTAGGGTGAAGCGGATCGCTCAGATTCCACACTCGCGGTTTCTTGGTACCTTGATCGACAACAATGAGCGTTGAATCATCAGCGAAGGCCAGATCCGGGCTTGTCATCTGCAATGGGTCGATCTTCAGCGGCGGAAATGATTGTGGGTGTTGCAAATCGGCAATATCCCACAGCCGCACGGATCCATCATGACCACTCGAAGCGAGGTAGCGTCGGTTCGGGCTCATGACAAGTTTTCCCGATAGCCCCCTGGCTGTCGAACATTCGTGTTGATCGCCGATCTGCGCCGGGCTGTCGCCGTCTATGCTCACCAAAGTAATAAGCGCGCCACAGTGATCCGACACTGCCAGCAGCGTGCCGTCATGACTGATCGCAATCGATCCCATGTTTTGCGATAGTGGCAATGGAATGTACCTGGATCTCGCCGGATCGCGATAGTTCCACATATGTACACCATCGCCCTCCCCCATTGCGAGGACGGGATCAGTCGGGTCGAATGCTACGCCGACTCCAAAACTTTCGTTCCGATCGACGTAGAAGTCGATCTTGCGTGGCGAGCCTGGCTGACTAATGTCCCACAGATCGGCGTTACCACCGAAGTAGGAAACTACAAGCAACGTACCATCGTTGTTCAGCACCAGATGTTCAATGAGATCGCCGGTGGGTTTCAGCTTGTCGACAAGTACGTGCGGCTTCGCCATATCGGTCAGTGACCACACGCGGATACTAACTTCAGTTGCAGTACCGTACTCGGCGGCCAGCACATTGCCATCCCCGCTGTAGCCTACAAGTCGAGGTCCGTCGGGTTCGATGGTGCCCAATGCCACCGATAGCGGCTGATACTCGGTCCTGACCATCCGTGACACGACCGCGGGGTCGGATGGCCGAATTCTGGATGCTGTCAGGACGAGTTGCGCGGACAGTGATGGGTCCGTATCGACCAGACGATCCGACTCGGCCAGAATTGCAGCGAAATCCGCGTTCCGGTGTTGGAGATCGCTGTTGTCGAAGGCCCCCTTGACGACGACCCCGATTCCAGCGATCACCGCGACCAGCAGTGCGACCACCGCGAGACTGGCTATCCGGATTCGGCGCTGGGCGCCTGCGGAGGCCGTGAGGAATTGCTGATCGGTTCCATCGAGAGGACCGTGTTGGCGCGCCCACAGCCTCGCATCCGCGAGTTTCGTCCCTCGATACAGGTCTTCACGATTTCGCCCGCCCCGATCCCACTCGGCGGCGGCCAGCCGAAGTTGTTGACGCACGAGTAATCCCGCACGGTCGGCAGCGATCCACTGGCGCAGTCTCGGCCAGGCGCGGAGCAGGGCGTCGTGGGCGATCTGCGCGGTGTCGCTGTCGACGCTGACGAGTCTGCTTTGGACGAAGGCACCCAGGGCATGTTCGAGGGCTGCGGTGTCGCGGGGGTTGGCTCTGAGCAGGTCGTGGATGTCGAGGCTGCGGCGGGTGTCCTCGGTGTCGGTGCCGAGGTGAATCATGCGGAGTAGCAGAGCTTTCGCGGCTTCACGGTCGGTGGGGGCGAGGCTGGTGTAGGCGTTCTCGGCCTGCTGAGCGACTGCGTGGCGGATGCCGCCGGTGGACGCATAGCCCGCCAGAGTCAGCGTGGCGCCGGATCGGCGAGACCAGATGCGTTGCAGGGCATAGGAGAGCAGGGGTAGGGCGGCGACGGCTCGGTCGGGCTCGTCGGCGAGGTCTTGGAGGAGTTCGGTGGTGAGGCCGGGTTCGAGGGTGAGGCCGGCGAGGCGGGCGGGTTCGTCGATGACCTGGGTCAGGTCGTCGATGGTCATGGGGGTGATGGGGATTTGGCGGTGGCGGATGGATTCGAGGAGGTCGGGGTACTTCCAGCAGTGGGCGTAGAAGTCGGCGCGTAGACCCACCACGATCAGCGCGACCGCGCGGTCGAGGGTGGTGAGGGCGGTGATGAAGGCTTGGCGTTCGGATTCGTCGGTGCAGGTGGTGAAGGTTTCTTCGAATTGGTCGATCACCATCAGCAGGCGGGTGCCGGAGGGAAGGTTCTTCGACAGCAGTGGGGTCAGGTCCGCCGGAATCTCGGAGATCGCCTGTCGGAGCTCGTCTTCCGACTCCTCACAGAGGTCACTGAGGCGCTGTGCCAGCGTGGTGACCGGGTGGGGGCCCGGTGTCATCGCCAGTGTCGGCCACGCGCCCGAACCGGCGATCGACAGGTCTCCGCGTGCCACGGCGGGCAACAGTCCCGCGTGGAGCAGCGAGGTCTTGCCGACCCCGGAGGTACCGACGACGACGCTGAGTCCAGCGGTGGAGAAATCGGCCAGTTTCTCCAGCAGGTTCGACAGGACGGCATCGCGGCCGAAGAAGTAGGCCGCGTCGTCGGAGGTGAAGGATTGCAGGCCGCGGTAGGGGCAGTCGGTGAGATCCTCGAGATCCGTTGGCACCTCGGGTGGTTGCCCGTTGGTTCCGGTCAGAGCGGGTGCGGCGGGGTTCAGCGCGAGGACGACGTCGCCCGCGCGGCCGGACATGCTGCGGACCGGGGCGGGTGCATGGTGGGTGGGTAGCTCACGGCGGAGGTGTCGCCAGGCCCCTTCGATGGTGATAAGTGGCGGTAGTCCTGGGTCGCCGTTGGTCAGGAGGGTCAGTAACGCGCCGGTGAAGGCGGTGTGGGTGTCTCCGATGGGGGCGAGTGCTTGGACGGTGGAGGAGGCGGCGGCCAGCAGGTAGGCGCCGCCGGTTTCGGCGAGGTTGAGGATCTCGGAGGGCGCGCGGGGGGCGTTGCCGCGGGCGCGGCCGGCGAAGCAGCAGTCGAGGATCACCACGACGGTGCGGGCCGGGCAGTGGGTGATCAGGTCGCGAATTCGACTGTAGGGCAGAGCTTTGTAGGTCAGATCGGTGAGGTGGTCGGTGGCGAAGGTGGCCAGGTACAGCTCGTTGTCGGCGTTGAGCAGGCCGTGGCCGACGAAGTAGAGGACGAAGGTGTCGGTGGCCTCGGTCATCGCCGATTTGAGCGCGCCATAGAGGGCCGATGGGTCGACGGGGTCGATGAGGGTGGTGAGGGTGTCGGGCCGGACGTCACAGTGGTCGGTGAGGGCGGCGGCGATGTCGGTGACGCTGGCCGCGACGGCGGATACCGGTGGCAGGGCGGAGCCTTCGGTGTAGCTGCCGGAGCCGACTACCACTACTCGGACTCCGGGTCCGTTCAGGCCGAGACGAATCGCGGGACCTGTTGGGTCAGTCGGCATCTGGCGTGCTGTCGAGGCTGCGGCTGAGCTTGTCCACGGCCGCATCGACTTCCGACAGGGTCATGCCGGAGACCGCCTTCGCCTCGTACTCGAGCGAAGAGCCGTCAGCGCGCACCAGGGTGATCTTCACATCGCCGGTGCGGCGTTGCAGCCACTGGATCACCACCGCCGAAAGGGCTTTGGCGCTCGCCGCCACCGCACCACCGCTGCCGAGCGCGACGACGAGCGTATCGAGCACCGGCCCGAGTTTGCCTACGTCGAGGAACATGGGCTCCGGCTGCACCCGGCCTCGCAGTTCGTCCTCGGCTCCGAGCCAGTCCCGTAGCGCCGCCAGCTCGGCCGACACGTCTTGCGCCTCGATTCGGATGGCAATGTCCACGCCCACCGCTCCCCCACATGCTGTTTCGGCAATCCTGGCCACCCGCGGCTCGGCTGTCAATCCCGTTAGCTCACAACGCTCTTCGTGGAGGCCCGCCGTCGGGGCTTGTCACAGATGCGACGAAATCGTATAGTACGAAATCGTGGTATCTACGTCGGCGTCTTCGGAATGGTCTGCTGTGCTTGCGTTGCAGCGGGCGACACATGCCACGTTGCAGGTGCTTGCGGGGCAGTTGGTTGATCTGGATTTGACTGCTTCGGAGATCAACGCGTTGGCTAACCTGGCCGATGGCCGCGGGCGCACGGTGTCCGAGTTGGGGGTCGACGTGGGTACCCGGCCTACGACGTTGACCAGCGTGTTGGATCGGTTGGAGCGGCGGGGGCATATCACGCGCGGTAGTCGGCCGGGTGATCGGCGGGCGGTGTTGATCGAGCTCACGGCGTCGGGGCGGGCGACCGCCGCGATCATCCGGCAAGCCATGGCCGATCTGGAGCGCCGGGCGCTTGCGGGGCTGCCCGCGGACGTTGTTGCGGGGCTGCGGGATGCATTGCAAGCACTGACGGAGGTGTCGTCATGACCTCACAATCGGAGTTCCCCGACGAATTCGACGAGATGATGGCCGAAGTGATGGCTGAGGCTGAGCGGTTCGGGCATCGGCAGCATGTGCATCTGACGTGGCTGGCGGTGCGGCGGTGTGGGGTGGCTGCGGCGATCGAGTTGGTGAGCAATGGGATTCAGCGCACGGCGCGGTATGCGGGGGCGCCGCAGAAGTATCACGTCACCGTCAGTCGCGCCTGGGTGGAACTGGTCGGGCATCATGCCTTCGAGTCCGGGGAGGACGAGTTCGCCGCGTTCGCCGAGCATCATCGCGCCCTGCTCGACAAGCGGCTGCTGATGCGTTTCTATCGGCCGGGCACGCTGGCGCTGCCGCAGGCTCGGAACGGGTGGGTGGAGCCGGATCTCACCGATTTCCCTTGGCGCGCACAGCCGTAGCGGGACGCGGGCGGGCAGGGCTGCCCCAGGCGAGGTGGTCGACGGCGAGGAAGGGTTCGTCGATGACCGTGGCGGGGGTGGTTCCGGTGAAGGACATGACGTCTCGGTGTAGGTGGGATTGGTCGACGTAACCGGATTCGGCGGCGACCGCGGCCGGGGCGTGGCCCGCGACCAGGCGGTGGACGGCGTGGTCGAAGCGGATGAGTTTCGCGGCGCGTTTGGGCGGGAGGCCGAGTTGAGAATTGAAGCGCGACCACAAGCGCTTGCGGCTCCAGCCCAGTTCGGCGGCCAGGTCCTCGATACGGGGTGTGCCGTGGCCGGTGACGAGCCGCTGCCAGGCCCAGGTGATCTCCGGGTAGACCGGCGCAAGGGCGGCGCGCCCCGCGACCCAGTGCTCGGCCCAGGCGAAGCGCTCGTCCCAGGAGCGGAAAACGTTGAGCTGCTCGCTGATTCGGGTCGCCTCGGGGCCGAGCAATTCGTCGAGAGTGACGACCGCATCGTTGAGGTCGGCCACCGCAGGGCCCAGTACCGCCTGCGCGAGCGTCGGTGCCAGCCGCATCTGCAGGCAATCGGGGGCGCGCACGTCCGGGCCGTGCAGGACATCGCCGAAACCGGCCCCGATGACGAAACTGCCCCGATGTCGTCGCCCGGCGGGATCCTCGAGGGTGAACGGGTCGCCGAGGACGAACAGCACGGTGACGGCCGGATGCGGGATCAGGCGTAGCCGGGCCGGGGTCAGGCCGCGGTCACCGAAACCGGCCATCGTGACGCCGGGAACGCGCAGCGGCCGTCGTGGGCCGGCGATGTCCCACAACAGCGCATCGCCGTGCTCGGTCGTCACGGACCCCATGCGGCCATGCTACCGAGATCGGTGACGGGAACATTTGTCCAATCCACCGGCACCCCTCGGCGGCGATAGTGCAGGAATGACTGTTTCCGACAACCCGTTACGCGCCGGTGAGCTGCACATCAGCCAGGATGCCCCCGGGACGCACCGGCGTTGCTGCTCATTCACGGCACCGGCGCCTCGGGACGATCGTGGGAAGCGATGGTCCCCTTGCTGGCCGGTTCCCACCACGTCGTGCGGGTCGATCTGCTCGGATGCGGCGAGTCGCCCGGACTTGACGGCACGCCATACACCGTCGCGGACCAAGCGCGGCGGCTCGGTGCTGTGGCGGATCGACTCGGTCTCGAAACCCTGACGGCTGTAGGCCATTCCAGCGGCGGGGCGGTGGTCACCGCGCTCGCCGAGCAGCGACCCGCATTGGTGCGCGCGGTCGTCATCATCGACTTCGGGCCGGATATGAGCGGCTATGTCGCGCCGGACATTGCCTCCGGATCCACGCAGGCCTCGGCCGAGGACCCGTTCCGGCGGCTGTTGGGGTCGGCGTTCAGCCCGGACTTCGAGATCCCCCAGGAGTTGGTCGATCAGTTCCGCGCGGTCGACCCCGCCGTCTTCGCCGAAGCATCGGCCGCCAACGGCGCCTACCTGGACGAGCTGTCACTGCCGGAACGCCTTGCGCCCCTGGGCAAGCCGCTGCTGGTCATCTTCGGTGAAGACGACAGCCGGTGGCGCCCCTCGGGTGCCGCGCGGTATCTCACCGTGCCCGCGGCGACGGTCGAGTTGCTCGCGGGTGTCGGGCATTCACCGATCCTCGAGGATCCGGCGCGCACCGCCGCGCTGCTGCTGGCCTTCACCGCCGAACAAAACCCACACGCCGACTGACCTACCCACTTACCTGACGAGGAGAAACCCATGCAGGAAACCGAACTGACCGCGGTGCCCGAGACGGCCCTGTGGACGTTGCGCAACCGGGCCGAGGAGGCACTGCGGCCCGACTCCACCTTCACCGACACAGAAGCCGTGCGCCTGTATCGCGCGCTGAGCGGCGAGGACTTCGAGCGGTTCGGGCCGCCGAGTCAGGTGCATTCCATGCGGGCCGTGGTGATCGACACGGTGATCACCGACTACCTCGCCGCACACCCCGACGCGCCGGTGGTCGCCCTCGGGGAGGGTCTGCAGACGACCTACTGGCGACTGGGGGAACCCGCAGTCGCCTGGTACTCCCTCGACCTGCCGGAAATGGTTGCCACCCAACGGCAACTACTGCCCACCGCGCCGGGAATCACGCGGCTGCCGCATTCGGTGCTCGACCGCTCCTGGCTCCAACAGGTGCCGTCGGGGCCCGCGGTGATCACCGCCGAGGGCTTGTTCATGTACCTGCCGCCCGCCGACGTCGCGCAGTTGATCGCGGACCTCGCGCGCCACTTCCCCGGCGGCACACTCGTTTACGACTCCATCCCGCGCGTGTTCAGCATGGCGACGATGCGGGGCAAGGTGCGCCTGAGCGACCGCTACGTCGCACCGCCGATGCCCTACAGCCAATCACTGCGCCAGGCCCGCCGCCTGCCCGATCGCATCCCGGGAGTCGTTGCCGCACAGGACCTCATCCCGCCGCGTGGGCGTGGGCGGTGGGGTTCACCGCTGCTGCGCTGGGCCGCGAACACGCCGATCGGCCGTGCTCTGCGGCCGTCGATGACGTTGCTGCGCTTCGCGGAGTGACCCCACACGGTTTCGTGGAGTGACCCGGCAACCCCGTCCTTGACTTTCCTACCGGGAAAGTGGAGTCTTACTTTCCAGGTAGGAAAGTAGGGAGGCGTCATGGACGGAATCACTCCGGACCAGGCTCGGGCCGCACTCGAGGCGGCGGGGCAGGCACGGCAGCAGATGGCCGAGGAGGTGGGTCTGCCACGCGGCTACTGGTGGGGAATGGCCTGCGGCTGGATCGTTTTGGGGGTGATCGGCGATTTCGGCCCCAATTGGCTGACGATCGTGGCGACCTTCTTGTTCGGTGCGGGTCACTCGGCGCTGGCGTCGCGGTGGCTCGACGGGCGCCGACGCACCGGGCAGGTGCAACTCAGCACCGAAGTCGCAGGTCGGCGCACACCGCTGGTCGTGATCGGGATGCTGCTGGGCCTGGTCGCGCTGACCGTCGCGCTGGCGTTCGCGCTGCACGCCGACGGGGCCGAGCACACCGGCACCTTCGCGGCACTGGTGGTCGCGGCGATCATCGGTTTCGGCGGCCCGGAGATGCTGCGGGTGCTGCGCCGCTGGGCCCACGCATGACCGCGGCCCGCTTCGACGAATTGATCCACCCCAGTACGCGATTGAACCTGGTGGCGACGCTGGCGGCCGCCGACTGGGCGGAGTTCGCCTTCCTCAAGGACCGCCTGCAACTGTCGGATTCGGCGCTGTCCAAACAGCTTGCGACACTCGAGGAAGCAGGCTACGTCGCCACCGAACGCCGCCTCGAGGGCAGCCGACGCAAGGTCCGCGCCCGCCTCACCCCGGCCGGGCGCACCGCCTTCGACGGGCACATCGCGGCCCTGCGCGAAATCGTCGCGGGTGCGACGGAACTGCGCACCGATTAGCGCCTGGGCAACTGCACCGGACTCGGTTCGCCGAGCCGGTGCGAACCGGTCTAGTTGCGGTCGGCCATCGCCTTGGCCGCCCAGCGCACGGCGTAGCCGACCACGAAGCACGGCAGCGACATCAGTGCGAACAGCAGTGCGGCGATGACGAATCCGCTGGCGGTGCCGAGGATCCAGCCGGGCAGCGCCGGGTTGCACCCGGCCGACAGGCCCGGCACGGAGGTGCAGTCGTGGAAGGTGCGGGGCCCGGAATACCGCCCCCACAGGGCGATCCCGGCCCACACCAGTACCGCGATCACGGCGTTGAAGGCGTAACCGCAGCGCACCAGTTTGCGCACGAAGATCAATGCGCCGAGCTGATCGGAGTAGAGGCCGTCGGCGATGTCGTCGCTGACGCCCAGATGCCTTCCCCATCCCGAAGGTTCGAGGGTGGTGTGGGTTTCGGGCGCGGCGGGGGCTTCGGCGTACAGGGTTCGGGCCATGAGCGGGTCCTTCTCACCGCGAGCGTCTCTGGCAGCCAGTGGGATTCACGGTGGTGATCGAAACTGGTACGAGCAGTGTCGATCATGGCAGCGCCGCGCGCATCCCGGAGCCTTTGCGCGGGAATCGTGGTCGATCACAACCGGGGGTGCGCGATCACGCCCGAAGCGGCGTCGCCGAACGCGGGATCGGGGACCGGTTCGGCGACGCCGGGTTTCGCGGCACCCGCACGACGGCGGGACGCGGGGTGCGAGCCGCGGGGAAGCCGGCTCGCCGTGCCCGTCAGCGGGGGCGTCTGCGCGTTGCCACCCCTCGCCGATTCGGACAATCGGAACGTTAGCGGTGCATTAGCTATTCGGCCAATCGAACGCCGGGATTAGGGGATCGTTAGGGGCAGTGCGGTTTTGGCTTCAACCGCTGCGAACTCGCTGATTGCGAGCGATCTTCCAGCGTTCGGCGGCACCGGTCGGTACGGGACGAGTAGTCCGATACTCGCGTGTCGGGTCCCCTGAACGCCGACACTTCCCTTATGCGCCAACGGCGTCGCAGATCCCTCATTCACCCTCATCTGGGGAGATGATCGACGATGATCCGGTCACGGAAGTCGGCCCTCACCGCATTCACCACCTTCGTCGCCGCCGGCGCGGCACTCGTGCTCACCGCACCCGACGCCGGGGCGTACGTCACCAGCGTCACGGTGGCAACCGGTTCGAGCATCGGCGGCGGCTACGGCACCAACTGCTCCTACACGGTCACCGTGAACGGCAGTCCCAACGAATACGTCTGGCTCTACGACAGCGCGTCGGGCAGTTTCAACCCGCAGCAGTTCAGTCTCGGCAGCGGCGGCACCGCCACCTCGAGCTGGACACCGACCGCCACGGGTCAGCATTACGTGCAGGCCTGGTCCTACAACGGCTCGCAGTGGGCGCTGGTGACGGTCGGCACGGGCATCAATCTGGGCAGCGCCTGCGTGGTCACCAGCTGAGCCGACACACCCGCAATCCCATCAATACCGATCGGTCCGGTGCCGGGTGTGCATGCCCGCCCGGCACCGGGCATTACTCTTGACCCGGTGCAGACCGAGCAACCGCCCTCCGACGCCGAGCCCCGCATCTGGGGTGGAACGACCCTCACCGAACGCCGTGAGGCGCGCCGTACCGCGCTGCTCGAGGCCGCACTGGATCTGATCGGCGAATCCGGGGCGGGCGCGGTCACCATGCGCGCGGTCTGCCGCCGCGCCACCCTGACCGACCGCTACTTCTACGAATCCTTCGCCAGCCGAGACGAACTCCTGGATGTGCTCTACCGCCAGATCGCCGAGGAGTTCCTGGATCCGATGACCGCCTTCGCCGTCGTCGACGATCCGGTGCGCGACCGCATGCTCTCGGAAACCTTGGTGGACAAGGTCCTCGAGGACCCCCGCAAATCCCGGCTGTTCCTGGTCGAGCCGTATTCCTCGACGGGACTGGGCCAGACCACGATCGCGGTGATGCCCGCCTTCACCCGCCTGATCCAGGACCACCTCTTCGCCCACATCGACGATCCGGTGCGCCGCCGCCTGGCCGCGGTCACCATGGCCTCGGGCAATGCGGGCATGTTCTCGGCCTGGCTCAACGGCACCCTGCGCGCCTCCCGCGATCAGATCGTCGATCACCTGGTGGAGACCATCGACGCCTATCGCGGCGTGTATCGCGACTGAGAGCCGCTAGCCACCGACGATCGGGCCGCGGCCGTGGGTGATCGCCATGTCCAGCAGGCCCGGGAAGCGGGCCTCGAGGTCGGCGGTGCGCAATCGGTTCATCCGCCGGGTGCCCTCGTCGCGCTGGGCGATCACCCCCGCCTCGCGCAGGGTCTTGAAATGCCCGCTCTGGGTGGACTTGCTGACCGGTAGGTCGAAGGTGGCGCACGCGAGCTCGGCGCCGGCGGCCGCGGCCAGGCGCGCCACGATGCGCAGGCGCACGGGGTCCGAGAGCGCGGCCAGCACGGTGGTGAACCGCAGCTCGTCGCGGTCGGGGTGCACCAGTTCGGTGGCGGTTCGGCTTGCCATGGGTCCCAGCCTAATCCACATGTTCACAATTTCCGAACATGCTGTTATGTTCGGAATAGTCGAACATGCTTGGGCAGGGAGGAACGCATGACACTCGAGCGATCGCTCACAGTCGGCCCCGGAGGCACTGGGCTGCAGCATGATTCACCGATGGGGAGCCGAGTGCGATTCTGGGGCACAGCCTATGCGCTGTTGATCCTGCTGACCGGCACCAATATCCCAACGCCGCTGTATCACGGCTACGGGCAGCGCTTCGGGATCTCGGCGCTGACCACGACGCTGGTGTTCGCGGTCTATGTCGGTGCGCTGATCCCCTCGCTACTGATCGCCGGTCCGGCCTCGGATGCGGTGGGGAGGCGCCGGATTCTGCTGCCCGCGCTCGTGTTGGCCGCGCTGGGCAGCGTCGGATTCGCGCTGGCCACCGATGTCGGGTGGCTGTTCGCGGCGAGGATTCTGCAGGGTGTCGCGCTGGGGGCGGCCTCGGGGACCCTGACCGCCGCCATCACCGAACTCGAGCCCCACGGTGATCGCCGCCGCGCAGCCCTGGTCGCGGCGGTCGCCACCGCCGGGGGCATGGTGGCCGGTCCACTGCTGGGTGCGCTACTGGCGCAATATCTTCCGGACCCGTACGTCACACCGTTCGTGGTGCACCTCGCGCTGCTGGTACCTGCGGTGGTAGTCGTGGCCGGGCTGCCCGAGACCGGCGTGCGGACGCGCTGGCGGCCGCGGCGCCCCAGCATCCCGGCCGGGATGGGCCGCACCTTCGCGATCGCGGGTTCGGCGACCTTCCTGGGTTTCGCGGTGGTCGGGGTGTCGCTGACCCTGGTCCCCACCTATGCGGCCACCCTGTCGGGCAGCACGAATCTGGTGGTCGCCAGCGCCGCCGCGGCCCTGCTGCCGCTGGCCTGGGTGGTGGCCCAGTTGCTGGGTTACGGCAGATCCGAACGCGCCCTGGACCTGATGGGCCTGCCGCTGCTGGCGGCCGGGCTGGCGTTGCTGGCGGTGGCGGGCACGGTGTCGTCACTGTGGCTGCTGCTGGCGGCCGCGGCCCTGGCCGGGGCCGGCCACGGGCTGGTGTTCCTGTCCGGGCTGACCGCGATCAACGCGGCCGCCCCCGCCGACCGGCACGCCGATGTGGTCTCGACCTATTTCGTGATGGCCTACTGCGGCACCGGCGGCCCGGTGATCGGTGTCGGACTGCTGGCGGGCGCGACCGGATTGCTCTCGGCCGTACAGATTTTCGGCGCGGTCGTCGCGGTCCTATGCCTGCTACGACTCGGGGCGCGAGTCGCGTGGGATCGCCCGCGAATCCCGGTGTCGCGCTGACGGCGGGCCGCTGCGGGAGGGCGACGGCGGTCACATCGATTTGCCGATCGGCGGGTGCGGGTGTTTACTCGGGGCCGCAAGGTGCCGTCGTTAGCTGAGGCTCCTTCACGGATACAGGCCGGCGATCCCGAACGTCGAGAGACGCCCCGGATCAGGACAGGTTGCCCCGAGTTAAGGGGTAGCCCCGACCGGCTCCCACCCGCGGGTGGGTTTACGCCGTGGAGTGCTGAACGTCTTACGAGGGGTGGTACCCGAACCGGCGGTTTTCGCTGTTCCCACTCCCCTGGCATGCGTTTGCGCTGTGCCGAGGAGGTGGTGGTCGTGCCCGATGGACCGTATCGAAGTCCGTTAGCCAATCGTTCACTCGGCGACACCGCTGCAATCCCTCGCCCGCTACTTCATGCCCTGTAGCGTCCGATCGGGAGCGTCTGATCTGTAGCGTGCGCCGTCCTCCCCTGTTTCGGAGAATGCAATGACCACGTGGGAAATGCTGCTGCGCCTCGGTACCGGTGTCGGGCTGGGTGCGGTGATCGGGTTCGAGCGCCAGTTCCGGGCGCGGATGGCGGGTTTGCGCACCAACGCGCTCGTCGCCGCCGGGGCGACGTTGTTCGTGCTGCTGTCGGCGCACGGCTTCAGCGGACGCGACGCGGACCCGACTCGTGTTGCGGCACAGATTGTTTCGGGTATCGGCTTCCTGGGTGCGGGTGTCATTCTGCGCGACGGGTTCAATATCCGCGGTCTCAACACCGCCGCCACCTTGTGGTGCGCGGCTGCGGTGGGTGCGTTGGCGGGTGCGGGGATGTATCCGACCGCGGTGGCGGGCACGGTCGCGGTCGTGGTGGTCAACACCGCGCTGCGCACGGTGGCGCGCACGGTGGATCGCCCGGTCACCGACGGCCCCGAAGCCCAGGTGGCGTTGTATGCCTTCACCGCCGACACCGATGACGATCACGAGGCGCATGTGCGGGCGCTGCTGGTGCAGTCGTTGACACGCACCGACTTTCAGCTCAATTCGATCTCGAGCCACGACACGAAACCGGGCCGGGTGCAGGTGCGCGCGGAGCTGACCGGGGATCGTCGTGACGATCGGCAGATGGAGGCGGCGGTGAGCCGGTTGAGCCTGGAACCGTCGGTGACCAGTGTCGGGTGGCGCACGGTGCCGATGCCGATGGAGGACGAGCAGTGAACGCCTCGCTGCAGTCGTATCCCTCACGCGGAGCGCTGGATCGGCCGCGCTCGCGGTGGGCGGATATCGCGGTCTTCCTCGCGGCGGCGGTGCTGATCTGGATCGTGGTGAAGGTGTCGGCGGGCATGCATGTGCCCTTCGACGAGAATGCCGCGCCCGCCGCGATTTCCACCGATCCCGGTGAGCTGCCCTACTATGCGGCGCGTTCGCTGCTGCGGATGTTCGTGGCGCTGGGGCTCTCGATTCTGTTCACTTTCACCTTCGCGACCGCGGCGGCGCGACTGCCGCGCGCGGAGAAGGTGCTGCTGCCGGTGCTCGACATTCTGCAGTCGGTGCCGATTCTGGGCTTTCTGTCGGTGACGGTGACCGGGTTCATCGCCTTGTTCCCGGGTTCGTCGCTGGGTTTGGAGTGTGCGTCGATCTTCGCGATCTTCACCTCGCAGGCCTGGAACATGGCCTTCGCCTTCCACCACAGTCTGGTCTCGCAGCCACGCGAACTCGATGAGGCCTCGCGCAATCTGCGCCTGTCGCGCTGGCAGCGGTTCTGGCGGGTGGATGTGCCGTCGGGGATGTTCCCGCTGGTGTGGAACGCGATGATGAGTTTCGGTGGCGGCTGGTTCTTTTTGACCGCCGCGGAGGCGATCAGCGTCAACAACCGCCAGTACGTGCTGCCGGGGATCGGCTCGTATGTGGCCGCGGCCAGCGAGGAGTCCGACACCGCCAAGGTGGTGCTGGCCATCGCGGTGATGATCGTGATGGTGGTCGGGCTCAATGTGGCATTCTGGCGGCCGATCACGGTGTGGGCGGAACGATTCCGGGTGGAGGACAGCGAATCCGCGGACGCCCCGCGCTCACTGATGCTGGATCTGTTGCGCCGCAGCCATGTTCCCGGCCTGCTGGGCCGTGTGCTGGGGCCGCTGGTGTATCCGATGGACCGGTTCATGCGGGTCTTCGGGCTGGCTGAGCATCCCTTGTATGTGACCCCGGTGCGGCGGCGCGCCACCGATCTCGTCTTCGCGCTCGTGGTGGGTGCGGGACTGATCGCCGGGGTGATCGCGATGGTCCGCTATATCGCGAGCACCGCGGGGTTCGGGGAGGTCGCGCACGCGGCCGGGCTGGGTGCGATCACGCTGCTGCGGGTGATCGTGCTGTTGATCTTCGCGACGATCGTGTGGGTGCCGATCGGGGTGTGGATCGGGTTGAATCCCAAGGTGTCTCGGCTGGCGCAGCCGATCGTGCAGGTGCTGGCCAGTTTTCCGGCCAACTTCCTGTTCCCGCTGGTGGCCGCGGTGCTGGTGGCGACCGGCGCGAGCCTGCAGTGGGCGGCGGTGCTGCTGATGGCGCTGGGTGCGCAGTGGTACATCCTGTTCAATGTGATCGCGGGTGCCTCGGCGGTGCCCAATGATCTGCGCGAGGCGGCGGCGAATCTGCGGCTGCCGCGCCTCCTGTGGTGGCGCAAGCTGATCCTGCCCGCCATCTTCCCCAGCTTCGTGACCGGCGCGATCACCGCGGCGGGCGGCGCGTGGAACGCCTCGATCGTGGCGGAGATCGTGAAGTACGGCGACACCACCCTGACCGCGACCGGTCTGGGCGCCTATATCGCCGAGGCCACCAAGTCCGGGGACTCGCCGCGCATTCTCATCGGCGTGCTGGTGATGAGCGCGTTCGTCGTCGGCATCAACCGGCTGTTCTGGCGTCGTCTCTACGCGCTCGCGCAGCGCCGCTACTCGCTCTGAGAGGAGCCTGACATGACCGAAACCATTGCCACCGGCGAGGTTCTGATCGATCTGCAGGACATCGACATGTCCTTCACCGGCGCGTCGGGCGAGCGGCTCAATGTGCTCGATCAGGTGAATCTGCAACTGCGCGACGGGGAGATCGTGGCGCTGCTGGGCCGCTCGGGGTCGGGCAAGTCGACGATGCTGCGGTTGATCGCGGGGCTGCTGGCGCCGACCAGCGGTGAGGTGCGCTACCGGGATCGGCCGTTGCGGGGCTCCAATCCCGGTGCGGCGCTGGTGTTCCAGTCGTTTGCGCTGATGCCGTGGCTGACGGTGCAGGACAATGTGGAGTTGGGGTTGGCCGCGCGCGGGGTGCCGCCCGCGGCGCGGCGGCAGCGTGCGCTCGAGGCGATCGACCGCATCGGTCTGGACGGTTTCGAGACCGCCTACCCCAAGGAACTGTCCGGTGGGATGCGCCAACGCGTCGGGTTTGCTCGCGCGCTGGTGCTGGAGCCGGACCTGTTGCTGATGGATGAGCCGTTCTCGGCGCTGGATGTGCTGACGGCGGAGAATCTGCGCACGGAGCTGGTGAATCTGTGGGCCACCAAGGACTTTCCCACCAAATGTGTGTGCATCGTGACCCACAATATCGAGGAAGCGGTGCAGCTGGCGGACCGCGTGGTGGTGCTGGGCTCGAATCCGGGGCGCATCATCGCCGAGGTCACCGTGGATCAGCCGCGGCCGCGTAATCGGCGTGCGCCGGGGTTCGTGGCGTTGGTGGATCAGATCTACGGGCTGCTCACCGGCCGCGACACCGAAACCATTGCCACGCCCACGGATACCTCGACGCCGTTCGCGGTGCCGCTGCCGGACGCCTCGGTCGGCGGGATCGCGGGTCTGCTGGAGTTGGTGTACGGCAACAGTGGTCGCGCGGATCTGCCGGTGGTGGCCGATGAGCTCAACTTCGAACTCGATGATCTGATGCCGCTGGTGGATGCGGCGGCGCTGCTGGGTTTCTTGCTGGTGGAATCCGGTGACGTGATCCTGACGAATGTGGGCGCGAACTTCACCAATGCCGACATCCAGGGCAGCAAGGCCGTTTTCGCCGCGCAGGCCCGCCGCCGCGCCCCGCTGGTGCGCACCATCTGCAGTGCGCTGGTGGGCAGCAGCGACGAGACCGTGCGCGCGGATTTCATTCTGGATCTGTTGCAGCGCGGCTTCTCCGACGAGGACGCACGCCGGCAACTGGATCTGGCCATCGAGTGGGGCCGCTACGCCGAGTTGTACGACTACGACACCGATTCCGGGCGGATCACCGCCGACCCGGCCGCCGACCTGCGCGCCTCCTGAACGGCCCGCTGCCGCGCTACCCGGCGGATCCCGCCGTCGGGTGCGGGTTCTGCTCCGGGGTGCAGCGGTAGAGCTTGCCGTCGATGGTCGTCCAGGTCTGGCTGCGGCCCAGGAATTTGCATTGGTCGATGTCGGATTTCAGGTAGATGTTGCCGTCGGGTCCTCCGATGCACTGGTTCTCGGCGAAGATCTTGCCGTTTTCCACGGTGTAGCTCACGCAGTCGGGGGCAGGTTCGGGGTCGTCGGCGTGGGCAACGGCCACCCCGGCCCACAGCATCGGTCCCACGACGAGCGCGCTTCCGGCGATTCGTTTCAGCACATCTGCTCCTTTGCGTTCGGTACGTCGCGATCTGTTACTCCCTGACACGAACCGTCCTTTTCCTGTGCGCCGGGGTGACACAAGATCGGTGACAGGCGTCGAACGGTCCGCCGGGTCGGTCGCCTCTCGGCTGCGAAAGGCTTGTGTTACATGGGAATTCACTACTGCTATACACCGGTTCGGGTCGGCATCGAGAACTTCGAGCGGAGTGTCGCGTACTACGCGGATGTCTTCGGTGAGCCGTGCCGGTTGCATTTCCGCTATGAGACGGGCGGGCTGGATATTGCGACCGTCGGGCGGGTGGTGGTCGTCGGTGGATCCGAGCGGGATCTGGCCGCTGCGCCGCGGCAGGATCTGGTGGCGATGGTCGATTCACTCGAGCGTTGGCGGGCGGGGCTGCCTGCGGGGACCACGGTCGTGCAGGAACCCGCTGATATCCCGACGGGCCGAAATATCTTGGTGCGCAATCCCGACGGCACGCTGTTCGAATACGTCGAGCTCGATCCGGCCCGGGTGGCCGCGGTCAATCTCGCCGCTGTCGGGCGGTGAGCGCCGAGCGGCTGGTGGTCGGTATCAGTGGTGCCACCGGCATCGCCTACGGGATCCGCGCGCTCGAGGCCGCGCGCAAGGCCGGTGTCGAAACCCATCTGGTGGTGACGGCGGCCGGTCAGCAGACCCGCGCCTTCGAAACCGATTTGTCCGCTGCGGATTTGGCGCAGTTGGCCGATGTGGTTTATCGCCCGGCCGATATCGGGGCGGCGATCGCGTCGGGCTCGTTTCGGACGATGGGGATGCTGGTGGCGCCGTGCTCGATTCGCAGCCTCTCGGCGATCGCGTACGCCAACAATGACAATCTGCTCACCCGGGCGGCGGATGTGACGCTCAAGGAGCGGCGTCGGCTGGTGGTGATGGTGCGTGAAACCCCGCTCACGCTGGCGCATCTGCGGGCCATGACCGCGGTCACCGAGATGGGTGGCGTTGTCATGCCGCCGGTGCCCGCGTTCTATCTGCGCCCGCAAACCCTCGATGACGTGGTCGATCACAGTGTCGGCCGTGCCCTGGATCTGCTCGGCATCGAGCAGCCCGATCTCCCCCGCTGGGGCGAATGACCGCCCCTTGGGCCTGTGCGAAGGAAAAACGTTGTCCCACATCAAGAGCCTGCGCGACTATCTCGACGCGTTGGAGGCGATCGGCGAGTTACAGCGGATCGAGTCCGAGGTCGATTGGCATCTCGAGGTCGGTGCGATCATTCGCCGCAGCTACGACCTGCACGCGCCCGCACCGTTGTTCACCAACCTGACCGGCTACCGGGACAGCGGTATGCGGCTGTTCGGGGCGCCCGCTTCGCTGAGTGCTGCCCGGCATCCGCTGGCGCGGTTGGCGTTGTCGATCGGGTTGTCCGCCGAGAGCACCGGTCAGCAGATCGTGGACGTGCTGGCCGATGCGCGTAGCAAACCCGGGATCGAACCGGTGGTCGTCGATCGTGCTGCGGCGCCGTGCAAGCAGCACGTCATGGTCGGTGACGCTGTCGATCTGACGGTGTTTCCGACCCCGTGGATTCACGGCAATGACGGCGGCCGCTACATCCAGACCTTCGGCACCAATATCGCCAAGACCCCGGACGGGTCGTGGACCAACTGGTCGATCAACCGGATGATGATCCACGACAAGGCCACCCTCGCGTGTCTGCTGCCGCGCACGCAGCAGATCGGCATCATCCGCTCGCAGTGGATCGAGGCGGGCACACCGATGCCGGTCGCGGTGGCGTTGGGTGTGGAGCCCGGGCTGCCGGTCGTGGGCGCGATGCCGTTGCCGCAGGGGGTCGATGAAAGTCATTACCTCGGTGCGGTTTTCGGTGAGGGCCTGGAGTTGGTGGCGGCCGAGACCGTCGATCTGCTGGTGCCTGCGAGCGCCGAGATCGTCATCGAGGGCTATGTCGCGATCGAGGAGACGGTCCCGGAGGGCCCGTTCAACGAGTACCCCGGCTACAACGCCACCGAGTCCTCGCCCAAGGCGGCCTTGCACGTCACCGCGATCACATACCGCGACAAGGCGATTCTGCCGGTGGTGGCCGCGGGGCCGCCCGTCGAGGAGGACAGCACCGTCACCGGCACGGCCGCGGCGGCCGAGATCCTGCATCTGCTGAGGGAGGCCGGGCTGCCGATCTCCTCGGCCTGGTACAACCCCGAGGCAGCGTTGCACTGGCTCACCCTGGCGGTGCGCCGCGATTGGCACGAGACTACCGGTTTGGCCTCGCACGAACTCGTGGCCAAGATCGCCGAGGTGGTGCTGGGCGGTCCGGCCGCCGTGCACGCCCCGAAGACCCTCGTGGTGGAAGACGATGTCGACATCACCAACCTCGCGGAGGTGGTGTGGGCGTTCGCGACACGCTCGCACCCGGATGTCGACCGCGGCGAATTCCACTATCCGCGCAAGCTCACCGACCCGCTGGCCATCTACCTGAACGCCGAGGAGCAGCACGGGTTCAGCGCGGGCAAGGTGATCTACAACTGCCTGCTCGCCGACCTCTATCCGACCGACCGTCGACCGTCCAAGGGCAGCTTCGAGCACGGCTGGCCCGCCGAGATCCAGGCGCGGGTCCTGGACCGTTGGAGCGAGTACGGCTACCGGTGAGCTCCGATTCCGTTGTGAGGCAGCCGTTCACACCATGGCGGTGGGGATGACGGTGGTCAGGCCGCCGTCGACGAGGAGGTCTTGGCCGGTGATGTAGGAGGCGTCGGCGGAGGCGAGGAAGGCGACGGTGGCGGCGACCTCGGCGGGGCTGCCGATGCGCCCGGCCGCCACCAGGGTCGCGGCGGCCGCCTGGGCGTCGGGGGTGACTTCGGCGCGGTAGGCGGGGGTGTCGATGAAGCCGGGGCTCACGGAGTTGACGCGAATGGCCTTGGGGGCCAGCTCGGCTGCCAGGGTGCGGGTGAGGTTGTGCACGGCGGCCTTGGTGGCCGAGTAGAGGGCGGTGCCGGGGGTGCCGCGGTAGAGGGCGAAGGAGGCGTTGATGACGATCGCGCCGCCCTCGCTCAGCAGGGGCAGGGCGTGCTGGATGGTGAAGAACGCGGCCTTGAAGTTGATGGCGACCACGCGGTCGAATTCGTCGGGGGTGACGGCGGTGACGGGTTGGAAGGCGCCGATACCGGCGTTGACGAATAGTACGTCGATGCGGCCGAAGCGTTCGCGCAGGGTGCGGGTCAGGGCGGCGAGATCCTCAGGATCGGTGGCGTCCCCGGCGATCGCGGTCGCACCGGCGCCGAGTTCGGTGACGGCGGCGTCGAGGCGGGTCTTGTCGCGGCCGGTGATGATCACCTGCGCGCCTTCGGCGATCAGGCGGTGGGCGGTGGCCAGGCCCATGCCGCTGCTGCCGCCGGTGATGAGGGCGATCTTGTTGTCGAAGCGGGATGCGTTGTGTGTCATGGCTTCGAGCTTGCTGGGGTGCGGGCGGGGCAAACAGTGCGTGTTTATGGTGGGTGTGCCACCACCACCTTCGGTCGTGTGCGTACCGGGGCCTACTGCCGTGTCGGTGGCCAATTCCCCCGCTGCCCAGGGTGTTTCGCGTCCGGGTTAGGGTGCGGCGCATGACGCGTTATCACCGCATCGCCGGGCAGGATCTGGGTCGGCTGGGGGCCTTGAGCGATGGCATCTTCGCGGTCGCCATGACGTTGCTGGTGCTGGAGTTGCATGTGCCCGCCGGACAGGCGTGGCAGGAGCGGCTGTTGTGGAGCGCGGGGGCGGTGTCGGCGGAAGAGCCGGTGTGGCATGCCCTCACGCATGTCGGTCCCCAGTTCTTGATCTGTTTCCTGGGTTTTCTCACCTTGGGGATGTTCTGGATCGGGCAGCAGACCCAGCTCAATCTCCTTGCGCGCGCCGACCGGACGCTGGCGTGGATTCATTTGATGCTGTTGTTCGGTGTCGCGATGGTGCCGTTCGCGACCGCGTTGCTGGCGGCGTTTCCGCAGTCGCGGTTGGCGTTGGGGGTGTACTGGGTGGGGCTGCTGTATCTGGGGTTGGTGCAGTTGGGCAGTCTGCGGTATGCGCGGCGGGCCGGGCTGCTGGCCGAATCCAGCGAACCCGGTGATGTGCGCGCGATCCGGGATCGGATCGTGGTGGTGCAGGTGCTGTATGCGGTGAGCGTGGCGTTGTGCCCGGTCAGTACGTATCTGAGCATCGGGTTGATCATCGCGCTGCAGGTCAATTCGGCGGTCTCGCCGCGGATTCTGCACCGGTTCTGACCCGCGGGAATCAGGGTCGATGCCGGGGAGGTCCCTGATGCGGGCGGGTGGCTCGCGGCGACAGGATGGTATCGAGCAAGTGTGGTCGATACGAGGAGGAACGATGACCACGGGTGATTACGGGCAGTACGGGTACCTGGGGTCGACGGTCGGGGTGACCCCGGCGGGGATCGGCTCGCGCGCGGCGGCGCGGTTCATCGACTGGATCATCGCCGGGATCGTCGGGGCGATCCTGTTCTGGCTGTTGAACATCGGCTCGAACCTGCCGGGCTGGATCGACATCCTGCCGGGTGCGGGCTTCGGGTTCCTGTACTTCGTGGGCTTCGAGGTGTTGACCGGTGCCACGCCCGGCAAGCGGATTCTGGGCCTGCACGTCAACGGCGCTCACGGCGCACCCAAGCCGAGTCTGGCGGATTCGGCCAAGCGCAACGCCTACATGCTGTTGAACCTGATCCCGTGGGTCGGTGGGTTGCTGTGGTTCTGCGCGGCGATCGCGATCGCGGTGACGGTGTCGGCGAGCCCGACCAAGCAGGGCTGGCACGACAACTTCGCCGACGGCACGCAGGTGGTCAAGGGCTGATCGCGGCGATCACGACTTCGACTGTGCGCCAACGTCTTCCCCTCATGCTGGGTGTGGCGACGCTGCTGCTCACCGCCTGCGGCGTCGCCGGACCCACCCCGATCTCGTTGGCGGAGCGGTTGCGTCGCGACGCCGAGGCGATCCACGCCCTCGGCATCAGCGGAGTGCAGGCCCGCACCATCACCGCCGACGGCACGGAGTTGATCACGATCAGCGGCAACGCAGACCCGGCCACCGCCGCCCCGATCGACCCGGACGGGTATTTCCGGATGGCCAGCACCGCCAAGACGCTGCTGGCGACGGTGGTGCTGCAACTCGACGCCGAGGGCACCCTGCACCTCGACGACACTCTCGCGCGTTGGCTGCCGGAGGCGCTGCGGGGCAGCGCGATCGACGCCGACCACATCACCGTGCGCCAACTGCTGCAGCACACCAGCGGAATTCACGACGATCTGCCCGGCTACACCACCCCCGCGGAGTACTACCAGCAGCGCCACGACATCTACACCTCCCAACAGCTGCTCGCCCGGGCCGCCGCCCACGCCCCCGATTTCGCCCCCGGCGCGGGCTGGGCTTACTCCAACACCGGCTACGTCCTGCTGGGCATGATCATCGAGCGAGCCACCAGCCGCACCTCGCACCGGGAAATCCAGGACCGCATCCTCACCCCGCTCGCGATGACCCGCACCCACTGGCTCGGCACCTCCCCCACCCTGCCCGATCCGCACGCCCGCGCCTATCAATTCTTCGGCCCTGGTTCGGAACTCGATGTCACCGACCAGATCGCCGTCGATCCGGACATCCTGTCCTGGGTCACCACCACCCGCGACGAGAACACCTTCTTCCGCGCCCTGCTCTCAGGCCGCCTCCTGCCCGCCGCCCAACTGACCGCCATGAAGCACACCCTCCCCGTCAGCGCCGACCTGCAACAGCTATGGCCCAGCGGCCGCTACGGCCTCGGCCTGGCCGAACGCCCCTTGTCCTGCGGCGGCGCCTATTTCACCCACGAGGGCGGCGACGGCGGCTACATCACCCTCAACGGCGTCACCCCCGACGCCACCCGCAGCACCGTCCTGTCCATGTCCGAAGCTCTCGGCGACACCCCCACCCACATCCTCGCCCAGGAATCGGCCGCCTCCACCTTCATCGACCACGCCCTGTGCTCCCGGGATCTCAATCCCACCAAGTGACAACGGCCAGCCCCCGCGCCGATGCCCCGATATAGAACTCCCGCAGGGAACCCAGGTGCGGGGCCAGGTATTCGGCTGGGTGACAAAGCAATTGCGTGATGGACCCGCCGATCGCCTGCCGGGCCTGTTCGGCATCGATCGGCAGCGCGGCGAAGGTCTGCGCGACATCCACGTCCTGCAGTGCTTTCCCGATCTCGGCGACGATGTCGGACTCGATCACGGTGACCGGATGCACCATGATGCTGCGCGGGTGATCACGGTAGTCGGCGTTGAGCTCGTCGCCACCGTCGATACCGTGCCGCAGCGTGCCCAACGCCTCCGATCCCATCCCGGCGAGCTCGAACACCCGCAGCAACGCTTCACCGGCCCAATCGAGGTCGTAATAGTCGCTCGCAGGCGCCGCCGAGAACGAGCAGAGCCGGTCGACCTCCTCCGCGGATTCCCGAAGACGGACCAACTGCCCGTGGGAGATCCGTGCGAGTTGCTGAGTCACCGCCACACCGCCATCCTGCCCGACAGTCCGCGATGACAGTGGGTGCCGCGCGCAGTTCAAGATCAGGGAGCACTCAGTGCGGGAATTTGTCCGGTTCACCGCGCTGAGTACTCCCTGATCTTGGTCGAGGGGTGGGTTACAGGCGGGCGGGGGCGGCGATGCCGAGGAGGGAGAGGCCGTGGGCGAGGGTGTGGGAGGTCAATTGGCACAGGGCGATTCGGTTGGTGCGGGCCGGGGCTGGGGCGGTGAGGACGGGGCAGGTGTCGTAGAAGGTGGTGAAAGTGCGGGACAGGTCGTAGAGGTAGGTGGCTAGGCAGTGGGGTTCGAGGGTGGTGGCGACGTCGGATAGGACGCTCGCGTAGTCGTCGAGGGTGAGGAGCAGGGCGCGTTC
Source organism: Nocardia heshunensis (assembly GCF_054782115.1). Taxonomy (NCBI): domain Bacteria; kingdom Bacillati; phylum Actinomycetota; class Actinomycetes; order Mycobacteriales; family Nocardiaceae; genus Nocardia; species Nocardia heshunensis. Next base: position 97,019 of record NZ_BAAGTC010000003.1, read on the forward strand.
GGGCGGGGCGACGGGCGCGGTGGTGTCGATCTCCAACATTGCGGGGTCGTCGGTCTTGCGGAGGATCGAGTGGATGCGGGCGTGCGCGTATTGCAGGTAGACGGCGGTGTTGCCGGTGAAGGCGGTCATGCGCGCGGGGTCGAAGGTGTAGTCCTTGATGCGGCTGGAGGAGAGGTCGGCGTATTTGACTGCGCCGATGCCTGCTTGTTCGGCGATCGAATCGAGTTCGGCGGCAGGTAGGTCGGGGTTTTTGTCTGCTACTACCGTGCGGGCGGCTGCTACGGCGGCGTCGAGGAGGTCCATCAGGCGGACGGTGGTGCCGGCGCGGGTTTTGAAGGGGGTGCCGTCGGGGCCGAGGATGGTGCCGTAGGCGACGTGTTCGGCGGTGACGGCGTCGGTGAGCCAGCCTGCGCGGCGGGCGGTTTCGAAGATGAGCGCGAAGTGCAGGGATTGGCGGGAGTCGGTGACGTAGAGCAGTCGGTCGGCGTGCAGGGTGGTGATGCGGTAGCGGATGGTGGCCAGATCGGTGCTGTCGTAGCCGTAGCCGCCGTCACGTTTGCGGACCATGAGCACGACCGGGGTGCCGTCGGGGCCGTCGACGTGCTCGGACTCGACGACGATCGCGCCGTCACTGGGGATGGCGACGCCGGTGGCGAGCAGCTCGGCGGTGGTGGCGGCCAGCATCGGGTTGTAGAACGACTCCCCCGCATAGTCGTGCGCGGTCAGTAGCACGCCCAGGCGGTCGTAGATGGCGGCGAAGGCTTTCTCCGATTCGGCGACGATCTCCCGCCAGCGGGCCACCGTGGCGGCGTCACCGGATTGCAGGGCGACCACGCGGGTGCGGGCACGGTCGGCGAAGGCGGGGTCGGCGTCGAAGCGGGCGCGGGCGGCCTTGTAGAGGGCGTCGAGCGCCGAGACGGTGGAGCCGGTGGTGAGATCGTCGGCGTGCCAGGGCTGTTCGGGGTGTTCGTCGATGTATTGGATCAGCATCCCGAATTGGGTGCCCCAGTCGCCGAGGTGGTTGGCGCGCACCACATCCGCGCCGAGGAACCCGAGTACCCGCGCGAGGCTGTCGCCGATGATGGTGGTGCGCAAGTGCCCGACGTGCATCTCCTTGGCCACATTGGGTGCGGAGTAGTCGATGACGATGCGCTGCCCGCGGGCGGGCTCGCCCACCCCGAGGCGCGGATCGTGCAGCCGCGCGGCCAGTTGCGTCCAGAGCGCGGTGTCGGTGACGGTGATGTTGAGGAATCCGGGCCCGGAGACGCTCACCTCGGCGATGACGCCGTCGGTACCGAGTCCACCGGCAATGTCAGCGGCCAGCAGCCGGGGTGTCATGGCGAAGCGTTTGGCCAGCGGCAGTGCGGCATTGGATTGGAAGTCGGCGTGCTCGGAGCGGCGTACCACCGGGTCGGCGCCTGCCAGGTCGGGGCGGGCACGCCCGATCGCCTGCGCCACCGTGGTGGCGACAGAGGTTTGCAGTGGCACGACGGGGGCGGCATCCATCTCGAGGTTCCTTTCCCGGGAATGATCGAGAAACCTCAGTATCGCAGCGCCCGCCACCGGTTTTCGCTGCTCGCGCGCTCAGGCGGGTGGGGCCAGGCGCAGCCGCGGCAGCCGGGTCAGGCGGGCGGCGGTGTCGTGGGCGGGGCGGGGGTTGTAGAGCACGATGTGGCGGTCGGGTTGGTCGGTGAGGGTGAGGGTGGTGGTGTCGAAGTAGAGGTCGCCGACCTCGGGGTGGTGCAGGGCGTTGACGGCTTGCTGCGCGGCGCCGACGTCGTGGCGTGACCACAGGGTCGCGAATTCGGTGCTGCGGGTGGCGAGTTCGCCGATGACGGTGGTGAAGCCGGGATCGTCGGGGCAGGGGGCGGTGTCGGCGCGGTAGGCGGCCACCACGGCGGGGGCGGCGTCGGACCACACGTCCCGCATGGCCAGGTAGCGCGGGTTGGTGAAGTAGGTGATCAGGCAGTTGTGGCCGGGGCCGTCGTAGCCGAAGACGGCGCGGGCGATGTCGTTGCAGGCCAGCACGTTCCAGTAGCGGTCGCGCAGCACGGCGGGCCGGTCGCCCCAGGCGTCGAGCAGGTTGCGCAGCTCGGGGCTCAGCGTGGGCCCGCTGTCGACGGCCCGGCACGGCGGGTTCATGCCGGCCAGGACGTAGAGGTGTGCGCGTTCGCCGTCGTCGAGTAGCAGGGCGGCGGCGACGGCGTCCAAGACTTCTGCCGAGACGGTGATGTCGCGGCCTTGTTCGAGCCACGTGTACCAGCTCACACCGACCCCGGCGACGACGGCGACTTCTTCGCGGCGCAGGCCCGGCGTGCGGCGGCGGCCGGCGGCGGGTAATCCGACCTGTTGGGGGCTGATGCGAGCGCGCCTGCCGCGCAGGAACTCTCGCAACAATTCTCGCCGCCCGTCACCACTTGCCATGCCCCACGCTAACAACGACGCCTGCCCGGATCGTCCCGCGCCCGGCTAGCATGTGTCCGAATTGGGTCTCGAGGGGGTCGGATGCGGCAGATTCTGGTGGCGGCGATGGTGGCGCTGGCGGTGTCGATTACGGTGACGCCGTTGCTGATTCGGCTGTTCACCCGCCGCCGGTTGGGGCAGCAGATCCGCGAGGACGGTCCGGCGACACATCTGGCCAAGCGCGGCACCCCGACCATGGGCGGCATCGCGCTGCTGATCGGTATGTGGGCCGGATACGGGGCCGCGCACCTGGTGGGTTCGCACTATGACGGCGTCGGCCCGTCGGCGTCGGGGCTGCTGGTGCTGGGGTTGGCCACTGCGCTGGGCGGGGTCGGGTTCCTCGATGACTACATCAAGCTGTCCAAACAGCGCAGTCTTGGATTGACCGCGTCGGGCAAATATGTCGGGCAGCTCAGTGCCGCCGTCATTTTCGGGGTGCTGGCATTGCATTTCCGTGGCGGTGGCGGGCTCACGCCGGGCAGCAAGCAGGTGTCGATCGTGCGCGACATCTCCACGGTGTCGCTCGGGGTGACCGGGTTTCTGGCGGCGGCGTGCCTGCTGGTGGTGGCGTGGTCGAACGCGGTGAACGTCACCGACGGCCTCGATGGGCTGGCCGCGGGGTCGATGGGGTTGGCGTTGGGGTCGTATGTGCTGATCACGTTCTGGCAGTACACGCATTCGTGTCAGGCCCGCGCGGTGCCGGGCTGCTACACGGTGCGTGATCCGCTGGATCTGTCGATCGTGTGCGCGGCCGCGGCCTCGGCGTGTGTCGGATTCCTGTGGTGGAACGCGGCTCCGGCGAAGATCATCATGGGTGATACGGGGTCGCTCGCGTTGGGCGGGTTGCTGGCCGGGTTGTCGATCACCAGCCGCACCGAGTTGCTGATGATCGCGGTGGGGGCGTTGTTCGTGGCCGAGATCGGTTCGGTGGCTTTGCAGATCGTCATGTTCCGCACCACACGGACCCGGCTGTTCAAGATGGCGCCGTTTCATCACCATTTCGAGCTGACGGGCTGGCCGGAGACGACGGTGAGTATCCGGTTCTGGCTGTTGTCGGCGATCGCGTCGGCGACCGGGTTGATCGCCTTCTACGGCGAGCATCTCTCGACCACGGGCTCGCAGCTGCCCTGAAACACGGTGTGGCCCACCCGCAATCGTGATTGCGGGTGGGCCACACGGGCATGCGGTGCGGTCTTGCGGTCAGTGCACCACGATGGGCGCGTCGGCCGCATCCGCGGGCACCGCGGGTTTACTGCGTGGCAGGAAGAACGCCGGAATCAGCGTGGCGACCAAGATGCACAGCGACACCACGAAGGTGTGCGCGAACGCCTTGGCGGCCAGATCGAAGCCCTCATTGAGCAGGGTTTGTGGCAGATGCGCGAGCTGATCGGTGTAGCGCGACCCGATGGCGGCATTGGCCAGGCTCGGATTCTTGGCACCCGGCGGTAGCGGGATGCCCTGGTCGGCGAGTGTCGCTCCGCGGTTCTCCAGACTGGTCAGCACCACGGAAATGGTTGCGGTGCCGATGGATCCGGCGGTCTGGTTGACGATGTTCATCAACGTCGAGCCGCGCGCCACCTGGGCGTGGGTGAGCGTCTGGATGGCGGCGGTCATGGTCGGCATCATGGTGCAGCCCATGCCCAGACCCATCACGAACAGCGCCACACACAGCGCCGCATACGGGGTGGTGGCGCTGACCTGGGTCAGGAACGCCATGCCCAGGCTCATCACCACGATGCCGGTGAGCACGATCTTGCCGGGGCCGATCTTGTCGACGAGCCGACCGGCGATCGGCATGGTGAGCATGGCGCCCAAGCCTTGTGGCGCGATGAGCAGACCGGCCATGAGCGTGGATTCCCCGCGCACCTGCTGCAGGTAGCTGGGCAGCAGCAGACCGGATCCGAAGAACGCCATGGCGAAACACACCATCGTGAGCACCGCGAACCGCAGCGACCGGTTCTGGAACAGGTGCAGGTCGATGAGCGGGTGTTCGGTGCGCAACGCGTGGAACACGAACGCCACCAACAGGATCAGCCCGATCACCGCCGGGATGAGCACCTTGCCCGACTTGACGGTGCCCTCACCGGGAATCGAGGACACACCGTAGAGGAACAGCGCCAAACCCGGTGAGGCCAGCAGCATGCCGACGAAGTCGAAGGTCTGCGAGGGTTCGGGGTTGTCGCGCGGGAAGACGATGAACGCCAGCGTCAGCGCGATCGCGCCGATGGGCACGTTGATCAGGAAGATCCAGTGCCAGGAGAAGGAGTCGATGAGCCAGCCGCCCAGGATGGGTCCCATGATCGGGCCCAGCAGCATGGGCACGCCCAGCACGGCCATGACGCGTCCGATGCGCTGCGGGCCGGCGGCGTGGGTCATGATCGTCATGCCCAGCGGCATCAGCATGCCGCCGCCGAGACCCTGCACGACGCGGAAGGCGATGAGCGACTCGATGTTCCAGGCCGTCGAGCACAGGATCGAGCCGAGCACGAAGAACACCAGCGCCATCATGTAGAGGCGTTTGGTGCCGAATCGGTCGGCGGCCCAACCGGTCAACGGGATGACGCTGGCCAGGGCGAGGGTGTAGCCGGTCATCGACCAGGCGGCGATGGCGGTGGTGGTGTTGAAGTCGTGCTGGAAGGTGGGGATCGCGACGGTCACGACCGTCACGTCCAGGATGGACATGATGGCGCCGAGCACCACGACGCCGGCGATTTTCAGTACGCCCGCGTCCAGTTTGTCGTCGGCGGAATCGGCCGCCGCCGTATCCGGAGGAGTGGTCACCGGTTCAGCCTGCCAGCCGGTCGGTCACGAAACCAGCACCTTTTGATATCGCCGTGAGTCGGCACATGCGCAGCCACCTCGTTTCGACGGCGGCGCGCGGCCGTCGTCCTCGTCGTGGACGGTGGATCACCCCGACACGCACAGGGCCGGGGCGCCGAGCCCACCGATCATACCGAGCGGTAGCAATTGTGGAGCAATGTTGCGGCGTCCCAGGTCGATCCGTGATCCGCGCGTACGCTGGGCGTTCTCAGCGATCCTGGTGGAGGAGTTCACACGCGATGACCGACCCGGTAGTCGGCTTGACCGGTACGCTGACCTCGCCGATCCGGGGTAAGGGAAACCTCGGGGAGGTGCGAGTCGCCATCCGAGGGGGAACCGAGCTCTACATCGCACGCGCCGAGGAACCCCTCGCGGCCGGTGTCACCGTGCTCGTGGTGGCCGTTCATCCGGGGCGGCTGGTCGATGTTGTTGCGTGGATTCCCCTTCCGGGCGATCGATAGATCGACAATCACTTATTCACCAGTAGAGGGAGACAACGATGCTGGGCTACCACGTACCCGATCCGGACGAGGCCATGCTGGTCAGCGGATCGCGCGGCAACAAGGACGGGTCCACGCCGTTTCGGGTGATCATCGGCCACGGCACGTTCGTGGTCCCGATGTTCCGCAAGGTGCGGTTCCTGTCGCTGGCGATGTTCGAGGCCGAGATCGGCGAACGCTGTGTCACCAAGCAGGCCATCCAGCTGGATGTGCGCGCGGTGATCGCATTCAAGGTCGCCAACGACACGCAGTCGATCGTCAATGCGGCGCAACGGTTCCTGTCCGAGCAGGAGCGCGAGATGAGCGTGCTGACCGGGCGCATCTTCTCCGGGCATCTGCGCTCGATCGTGGGCTCGATGACGGTGGAAGAGATCATCCGCGAGCGCCAGAAGCTCGCCGACGAGGTGCTCGTCGCCTCGAAGGTGGAGATGAGCAATATCGGGTTGTGGGTGGATTCCTTCCAGATCCAGTCCATCGACGACGGCAACCTCGGCTACATCGCCGCGCTGGCCGCCCCGCACAATGCCGCCATCCAGCGCGACGCCTCGATCGCGCAGGCCTCCGCCGCGCAGCTGGCCGCGCAGGCCGAGCAGGAGTCGCAGCGCAAGCAGGCCGAATACCAGCGTGAGACCGCGATCCTCAAGGCGCAGTATCAGCGCGATATCGACAAGGCCAATGCCGAAGCGGCGCAGGCGGGTCCGCTCGCGCAGGCCACCGCGTTGCAGGAGGTGCTCTCCGCGCGCGCCGAGCAGGCCCGCAAGGAGGCCGAGCTGCGCGAGCAGCAGCTGCAGACCGAGGTGGTCAAGCCCGCCCAAGCCGAGGCCGAGCGGGTGCGCATCCTGGCGGTCGCCGAGGCCGATCGCACGCGCATTCAGGCCGAGGCGGCGGCGTCGAACAATCGGATCGCGTTGGACCAGTTGCTGATCGAGCAGTTGCCCGAGATCGTCAAGCAGGCGTCGCTGGGGTTGTCGAAGGCGAATCTGACGGTGCTCAACGGTCCCGACGGGGTCAGCGAGATCGTCAACGGCATGGTGGGCCAGGGCCTGACCGTCTTCAATTCGTTGCAAAAGGCACTTTCTTCCAACAATGATCAGCCTGCGGACTAGAGTGGCCGTCTGAGAGGGACGCGGCGACGAGGAGCGGGTGTTTAGGTGTCCATCGGGAAATTGGTGTCGTTCGACAGCTCTCGGGGTTTCGGGTTCATTCGGCCGGAGGACGGCGGACCGGACGTGTTCGTGCACGTCAACGACATCGGGCTGGATGAGGACGAGCTGCGCCAGGGGCGGGTTTTCGAATTCGATGTGACCGAGGGTGATCGCGGACCCAAAGCGATCAACCTGGCGGTGGTGCCCGGGCAGGTCAGTCCGCCCCGGCACAAGGGCAAGGAGCATCGCGTGACGGGGGCGATGAGCGCGAACGAGCATCGTCGGTTGATCACCGAGCTGCTGTTGGATGCGTCGCCGCAGTTGACGGCGGCGGAGATCGTGACGATCCGGGATCGGCTCACGGCGTTCGCGGATCAGCACGGGTGGCTGGAAAACTGACCGGTTCGCATTACGATCGGTTGCGGGTCCACCGCGAACCGAGGAGGCCGTGTGCAACTGCCCGTGATGCCACCGGTGAAACCGATGCTGGCCAAATCGGTCTCCGAGCTGCCCCGCGAGGCTGGGCTGCTCTACGAGCCGAAGTGGGACGGCTTCCGCTGCATCGTGTTTCGTGACGGCGACGAGATCGAACTGGGTTCGCGCAACGATCGGCCCCTGACCCGGTATTTCCCCGAACTGGTGGAATTACTGGGTCAGGCGCTGCCGCCGCGGTGCGTGATCGACGGGGAGATCGTCGTGGTCACCGAGAACGGCCTGGACTTCGACACGCTGCAGAACCGGCTGCATCCCGCGGCGTCACGGGTCAACAAGCTGGCGGTGGAGACACCGGCGAGTTTCGTGGGCTTCGACCTGCTGGCTCTGGGCGATGAGGATCTGACCGATCGGCCCTTCTCCGAACGGCGCCGGGTGCTGGAATCGGTGCTCGACGGCCAGTTTTCGCGCCTGCACCTGACCCCGATCACCACCGACGCGGATACCGCGGCGGACTGGTTCACCCGGTTCGAGGGGGCGGGGTTCGACGGGGTGATGGCCAAGGCGGCGGATCTGGCGTATCTGCAGGACAAGCGGGTGATGCTCAAGATCAAGCATGAGCGGACCGCCGACTGTGTGATCGCGGGCTTCCGCTGGCACAAGGACGGCGAGGGGGTCGGGTCGCTGCTACTGGGGCTGTTCGACGACGAGGGTGCGCTGCATCATGTCGGGGTGGCGAGCTCGTTCACCGCGGCCCGGCGCAAGGAGCTGGTGACGGAGTTGGAACCGTTGCGGCACAACGCACTCGAGAATCATCCGTGGCGCTCGTGGGCGGATGCGGCCGCCCAAGCCAAGGCCGACGGCAAGATGCCCGGCGGGGTGAGTCGCTGGACCGGCGGCAAGGATCTGTCGTGGGAGGCGTTGCGGCCGGAGTTGGTGGCCGAGGTGCGCTACGAGCATGTGATGGCGGGCCGATTGCGTCACGGTGGGCGGCTGGTGCGTTTCCGCAGCGACCGCACCCCCGAATCGTGCACCTACGCTCAGCTCGACGAGGTCGCCCCGGCCGAACTGGCCGATATCTTCGCCGAGGCCAGGGCCGCGAAAGGGAAGCCGCAGTGAGTGATTCGGTGGATATCGAGGTGGCCGGGCACACCGTCACCATCTCCAATCCCGGCAAGATCTACTTCACCAAACGTGGTGACACCAAGCTGGATCTGGTGAATTACTACCTGGCGGTGGCCGAACCGATCATGCGCACCATCGGCGGCCGGCCGGTACTGCTGGAACGCTACCCCGACGGGGCGTCGGGCAAGTCCTGGTTTCAGAAGCGGGTACCGAAATCGGTGCCGGACTGGCTGCAGACCACGGTCGTCTCGACTCCCAACGGCACCGAGAGCGACGCCCTGGTCGCCGTCGACATGGCCCACATCCTGTGGGCAGTGAACTTGGGCTGCTTGGGTTTTCACGTCTGGGCCACCCACGCGGGCGCCGAAGCCGCCTCCACCTTCCCGCCCGTGCACGACGCCGCCGGAACCGTGCTGCCGCCCACCGGTGTCACCGATGAACTGCGCATCGACCTCGACCCCTCCCCCGGCATCGGCTTCGAAGACCTGCGCGCCGCCGCGTTCTCGGTGCGCGCGCTGTGCACCGAACTCGGCATCGATGTGCGTGTGAAGACCTCCGGCTCCCGTGGCCTGCACCTGTATGCCCTGCTGCAACCGAACTGGGACGGCTACCAGGTCCGCGCCGCCGCCGTAGCCCTGGCCCGCGAACTCGAACGCCGCCACCCCGACGACATCACTGCCGCCTGGTGGAAGGAAGAACGCGGCTCCCGAGTCTTCGTCGACTTCAACCAAAACGCCCCCCACAAAACAGTTTTCGGCGCCTGGTGCGTCCGCCCCAAGGTGGGCGCCCAAGTCTCCACCCCCATCTCCTGGGACACCCTGGAGTCGATCGTCCCCGACGAGTTGACCATCGCCACCGTCCCGGCCCGCGTCGCGGAGTTCGGCGACCCCTGGGCCGACCGCACTCCCCAATCCCTCGCCACCCTGCTGGAAATGTCCGAAAAGGACATGGCCGCAGGCTTGATGGACGCCCCCTGGCCCCCCGTCTACCCGAAGATGCCCAACGAGCCTTCGCGCGTGCAGCCGAGCAAGGCCCGTAAGGACACCAGCGACTGAGTCCCGCGGCCCGGCCCGGATTGAATGATCCTGTTGCGGCGCTGTGGCCGTGACGACGTGTTACCGCAGGAAGACGCAACCGCGGGTGAGACCGCGTCCCCGTGGAGATTCGATACCCCCTCGCTACGGTTACCGGACGACCCGCACCCGCCGCAGCGAGGCGTGGCGCGGGGCGTGTTGGGCCACGGCGTTGTGCCGCTTTCAGGACACGGCGAGGGGCGTGAGTCGCCGGGCGCGCTGAGGGTAGCGGGCCGAGGCTTTCGCCAGGGCGGTGGCAACGCGGTGATCCGAGGAGCGGTTGTCCAAGGCGAGGAAGGCGGCGTCGGTGGGGATTTGGGCGATCAGGCCCGCGACGAAGGCGATGTCTTTGCCGGTGCGGCCGGAGTCGAGCAGTGCGGTGAGGGAGGGCAGGCAGTCCGGTCCGGCCTGACAGAGCATGCTGTAGATCGGCTCTTTGCCCCAGTACAACGTCTGGACGGGGGCACCGCCGACCAGGTGGACGAGGCGATCGAGTTGGTCGGCGGTGGTCGCGGAAGCGACGAGCATGCGCAGGGGCGCGGCGCAGCCGGGGGTGGCGGCGTCCGGGTCGGAAAGGTCGGCGTCGAGCCAGTTCTGGCGTTCGGGGAGTAGATACGACGAGAGCAGGCGGGCGTGGATCGAGCCGTGGCGGCGCAGCGCCTCGACCCGGTCGGCCGCGGCGACGTAGGTGTCGTGGTCGGCGGTGGCGAGGTGGGCGCGCAGCCGGGTCAGGTCGCCGTCGTAGCTGTGCCACCACTCGTCGCCGCCGGGGCGGTACTCGAGCGCGTCGTACCAGTTCAGAGGGCTGTAGCGGGCATAGCGGTTCCATGGCGACCAGCCCGCGGGACGGCCCTCGGCGGGAAAGCGGCGCCACACCCGCAGCCTGCCCATCTCGGCGACCGCATCGACGGCGAACGACAATCCTTGTGTCGCAACCCATCCGTCGATGACGGTGTGGGTCAGGCCGGTGCGCAGGTGTTTGCCGTGGGCGACCGCGCTGCCGCAGCAGGCTTGTTCGTCGTCGCGCACGATCACCGCGACCGCTGCCGCGCCCAGCGGAGTGACCTCGGCGGCGTGCAGGTATTCCAGTCCCGCCCGGGCGAGTTCGGCCGTGCCCTCGCGTTCGGTGTTGGCGAGGATGCCCGCGAGGCTGTTTCGGTTGCGGTGCAGCACATCTGCCAGTCGCCCGGCCGCGTCGGGCGCGATATCGACGGGGCGAGCCGGTATGACGTCGCGGAAGGGTTCGGCCTTGGCCAGCCAGCGGGCCGGGACCTTCCAGGTGTTCTCATCGAGCATGCCCGCACGCTAGCGGCGGGCACCGACAGCCGAGCACCGCCGGGTGCTGACGAATGGTGTTGTCGCAGTATCGCTTCGGGGTCAGGCGGCCCCGGCGGTGCGTTGTTCGGCGATAGCGGCGGGGTGGCGGGCGGCGCGCAGGATGAGGTGCAGCAGGGGGACGGCGAAGGTTTGGTCGAGGGGGCTCCAGGCTAGGGACATGCGGTTGTGGACGAAGCCGACGGAGATGCCGGAGGCGGGGTCGGCCCAGCCGGTGGAGCCGAAGGCGCCCATGTGGCCGTAGCCGCGGGGGGCGCGGGCGGCGGGGAGGCTGTGGTAGCCCAAGTGCCAGAAGGGGACCAGGAGGCTGTGGTCGAGGCGGTAGGTGCGGATGCGTTCTAGTTCGCGGACGGTTTTGGCCGACAGGTAGGGGCGGCCGTCGAGGTAGCCGTCGCAGGCCAGGGCACTGTACATGCGGGCGAGAGCCTGTGCGGTGCACACGGCGTTGCCGGCGGGCAAGCAGGTGGCGAGGATGGCGGGGTCGTCGCCGCGGAAGATGGATTCCAGGCCAGGGACATACAGGGAGGCCAGGGGGTCGCGCACGAGGCGGGGCAGGCGCGGGACCAGGGTGGCGACGCCTGCCGGGATGCTGCGTTCGGCAAGGGTTTTCACCGAACCGACCAGGTCGGCGCCGACAGTGCGGGCGCCGACAGGTGGGCGGCCGAGGTGGATGCCGTCGACGCCGAGGGGTTCAGCGACCTCGCTGCGGTAGAGCTGTGCCATGTCGCGGCCGGTGATCGCGCGTGCGAGGCCGGTCATGAGCCAGCCGATGGTCAGTGCGTGGTAGATCGGTTTGCCCAGCAGGTGATCGGGTTTCGCGGCGGCGAGGCGGGCTTCCATGAGTTCGTGGTCGAGGACCTCCTCGGCGGTGGTGGCCGGGAGCGCGGACAGCCCGGCGCGGTGGCTGAGCAGTTCGGTGACGGTGATGCGGGCTTTGCCGCCCGCGGCGAATTCGGGCCAGTATTCGGCGACCGGGGCGGCGTAGTCGAGCATGCCGCGGTCGGCGAGGCGGTGCAGGACGGTGGCCGAGACACCCTTGGACGCGGAGTAGATCATCGCGCCGGTATCGGCGGTCCAGGGGGTGCCCTGCGCGTCGGAGGAACCGGCCCAGACATCGACGACGAGTTCGCCGTGCTGATAGACCGCCAGCGCGCCGCCGTTGCTGCGGCGGTTGGCGAAGACGCGGGCGAAAGTTCGTACGGCGGAGGCGAATCGGGGGTCGGCGGCGCCGCTCACCCCGGTGGGCAGTCCGGCGTCGGCGGCGGAGCTGGAGGTCGTCATCGATTCACGGTAGCGGTGGTAGGACACCGAAAACAAGGTGTGTCTGGGACAATTCTCGTACGGGGGATCGGTCATCCGGCCCACAGAATCTGTCGGTGGGGTCTGCGACAGTAGGACCATGGATCCGGTCCTCTTCGCCGACGCGGCCGCCTTCGACACCTGGCTCACCGCCAATCACACACTCCCCCAAGGGGTGTGGATCCTCATGGCCAAGAAGGGCTCGGGCATCCCGTCACTGACCGAGGACGAGGCGGTCGATGTGGGCCTGTGCTGGGGCTGGATCTCCGGTCAGCGCAAGAGCTTCGACACCGATCACTACCTGCAGAAGTACGTACCCCGCCGCCGCAGCAGCCACTGGTCGCAGGTCAACGTCGACAAGGTGGCGGCGCTGACCGCAGCCGGACGCATGCGCACGCCAGGACTCGCGGAAGTGGCCGCCGCCCAGGCCGACGGCCGCTGGGCGGCAGCCTATCCCCCGCAGTCGAGCTTCACCGCACCCCCGGACCTCGTCGACGCCCTCGCCGCCCGCCCCCACGCCCGCGCCGCCTACGACGCCCTCGACCGCACCCGCCAATACGCGATCGTCCTCGACCTCTACCGCGCAATCGCCCCGAAAACCCGCGCCTCGCGACTATCCAAGACCCTCGCAACCCTCGAATCCGCCTGAAACCGGCCGATTCCGGGTGACAGTGTGATGCTTGCCGTCCCGGGGCTGACGGCTAGTTCAGCCGCGCTGCCGGACGTCCAATCCTTGCGAACCCGGCGCATTTCGGCGATGTTCAGGCCTGCCGATCGGACTGTCGGTAGGATCGCGAGTATGACTCGACGGACCACGAAAGTTTCCCTATCCCTCGAGACCAGCGCCTGGGAGATCGCCGAAAGGGAAGCCGCGAAGGCAGGGTTGTCCCCTTCGGCCTGGGTCTCCAAGGCCTGCCGGGACAAGGCGATCCGGGACTTCCGGCCGACGAACACCCCGGTCGCCGACGCGGCCGCCGCTGAGACATATGAGGCCGAGCAAGCCGCAGCCGACGCGGCCGAGGCCGCCCGCCGCCACAGAGGAGCTGCGTGAGGCGAGGCGATGTTCACTACTACGGCCAACCAGGTGCAGCGCTGACGAAGATCGTGCTGCTGGCTTCCAATCAGGCGGTGCTCGATAGCGAGCGGGCCTGGTTCATGGGGTTGGACCTCCTCGATGAAGGCGACGGCGACCTGCTGACGGTCACGATCCCCGGGCATGGGTGGGTGAACACCGCCGCGACCCACCGGCTGTATCGGCACTGGGTGGGCGAACGGATCGGCAGCACCGACGAGGAGACGATGCACAACGTCGAGGAAGCGCTACGGGCGTCACTGGACCTGTGACGTCATCGCCACCGTGCACCCGGTTGCGCCTGCTGTCGCCTCGGTTCCGTTGCGCGTCCTCGATCTTGATCGACACGGGCATACCGGCCCGGTCGTCGAGAGCTGGCCACGGCACATTCCCGGTACACCGACGAGCCTGCAATGCGCCGATGTCGGGCGCATCCGACGTGTTGGCGACGCGACGAGATTCCTTGTCACGCAATGCGCTTCGGTGGCCATCCGCACGGCTGTGATCAGCTTTTGGTGGTGTCGAATTCGGCGCGGGCGGCGAGGACTTCGTCCATGTGGCCTTCGGCCCAGTGTTGGAGTTGGGAGACGACCAGGACGAGGCTTTCACCGAGAGGGGTGAGGGTGTAGTCGACGCGGACGGGGACCTGGGCGGTCATGCGGCGGGTGACGAGGCCGTCGCGTTCGAGGGTGCGCAGGGTTTGGGTGAGCATTTTGTTGCTGACCGAGGCGACGGTGGCACCGATTTCGCCGTAGCGCAGGGGGCCGGGGCGCAGGGCGGCCAGGATCAGGCAGACCCATTTGTCGCCGATGGTGTCGAGCATGTTGTGGGTTGGGCAGGCGGCGAGGAAGGCGTTGTAGTCGGTTTTGGCCTGTTCGCGGCGTTGGCTGGCGGTGGTGGTCGTCATGTCGCTCCCCTGTCGACGAATCGCTGCCCACTTACAGCCGACTCGCGGTGTGCCGCATTCCCGCTCACGGCAGCGGATTTCGGCCATGCCGACCACTCCAGGCGGTGAGCTGGGCACTTTCGGGTGCCTACTGGCCCTCTGCCGCGTGCCGGTCCTACCGTTGAGTCACGCCCCGCACCGATCCGATATCGAGCGGTGGCGTTCCACCGGTGGACCTTCCCTTTCTTCGCAATTCACAGGAGTATCGCCATGCGTGCTGTTGGTTTCTCCCGTTTCGGCGGGCCGGAGGTTCTCGAGGTGTTCGAGGTGCCCACGCCGGTCCCAGGTCCGGGTGAAGTGTTGGTGAAAGTCGCTGCGGCGCCGGTGAATCCGGTCGATATCGCGGCGCGGGCGGGCGCCTTCGCGGCCATGCTGCCCGAGCGGGCTCATTATGTGCCCGGTGTCGAATTCGCGGGCTGGATCGAGGATGTCGGCTCCCATGTCAGCCGCGCGGAGATCGGGCAGGCGGTGGTGGGGTTGTTGCCGTGGCTGTCCACCTTCGACGGCAGTTACGCCGACTATGTGGTCGTCGATGCCGAACTGGTGGCCGTCGCGCCGACGGGTGTGGAGTTGAGTGCGGCGGCGACGTTGCCGCTCAACGCGATCACCGCCGATCTGGCGGTGGCGGCCGCGCCCGGGCAGCGGGTGCTGGTCACGGGCGCGGCCGGTGGGGTCGGCGGGTACGCGGTGCAGTTGGCGGCCGCCCGGGGCGCGACGGTGATCGCGGTGGCAGGGGCCGATGACGAGCAGTTGGTGCGGTCGCTGGGTGCCAGCGAGTTCGCCGCGCGGGGTGAGGATCTGGTGGCCCGGCTGGGCGCGGGCAGTGTCGATGCGGTCATCGACGCGGCACTGCTCGGAGCGACGATCCTGCCGCTGGTGCGCGACGGCGGTGCGTTCGTCGCCCTACTGCCCCCGGTCGCGCCGCCCGCCGAGCGCGGAATCACCGTCAGCACCGTGCAGCAGTCCCCCGACGGCCGCCGGCTGGCCGAACTGGTGGATATGGTCGAGGCGGGCACGCTGAGTCTGCGCGTGGCTCAAACCTATTCCCTCGATCAGGCCGCCGATGCGCATGCCCGTTTCGAGAAGGGCGGGCTGCGCGGCCGCTTGGTGCTGCTGCCCTAGGCAGCCTCGCCACGATGGCGGAACTGTCCGGGTGCCACCCCGAATTCGCGTTTGAACGCCTTGGCGAACGCGAATTCGGAGGTGTACCCGGATTTTTCGGCGACCACCCGCAACAGCACATCGGATTCGCGGAGCAGTCGGGCGGCGCTGGTCATGCGCCACCAGGTCAGGTAGTTGAGCGGGCCGGTGCCCACGGTGGCGGTGAAGCGTTGCGCGAACACCGAGCGGGACAATCCCGCCCGGGCGGCAAGGGTTTGCACGGTCCACGCGGTGGCTGGTTCGGCGTGCATGGCCTGCAAGGCGGCATGTACTGCCGGATCGTTGAGTGCTGCAACCCATCCGCGGTCGCTGGGATGCGCCTCGTACCAGGCGCGCACCATGAACAGCAGCAGCACTTCCAGCAGCGGCGCGATCGCCCCGGAACCGTCGCGGGTGTCGAGTTCGTGGCCGAGCAGATCGATCGCGGCGCGCAGCGGACTGTGCTGGCCGACGCGGGCGGGCAAATGGATGACATCGGGCAACTCGGCCAGCGCGGGGTGCGGGCGCGAGTCGTCGAGTTGGTAGGCGCCACACAGCAACACGGTCTCGGTCCCGGATTCACCGCCGCTCGCCCCGCCCGGACCGTCGGCGATGGCGTGTCCGCGGCTGCGCGGCATGAACGCCACGTCACCGACCTGCAGATGGACGGGGTCACCGCCGTCGGGCAGCAGCCAGCACGACCCCTGCAGCACCACATGGAATCCCGCGCTGTTGCCCGCCGCCGGGAAGTAGGTCTGCCAGGGCGCGTGCTTGATCGTGCGGTTGGAATGCGGTGTACCCAGCCGCATCGCGGCGACGGCGTCGCTGAGAATGTCCACGTTGTCACCGTACCGGCGCCGCGACCATGTCCGGACGATCGGATATCAGGACCGGAGTAACGAGCATGGATCGTCCGGACGCCCGCTCATAGCGTGGTCTGCGAGCCGATTCCCGGCTCGACAGTCCGACTCGATGGAGTTGTCCCCATGCGTATTGCCGTCCACGGTGCGAGTGGTTTCACCGGTTCGCTCATCGTCGCCGAACTGCTCCGCCGCGAGCTGACCCCGGTGCTCGTCGGCCGTGACCCGCAGCGGTTGCGGCGCATCGCCGAGCAGTCCGGAATTCCCGACGCCGAGATCCGGGTGGCTGCACTCGATGACATCGATGCACTCGCTGCCGCGTTCGCCGACTGCGACGCGATCATCAATGCCGCCGGACCGTTCACCCTGTGGGGTGAGCCGGTGGTGCAGGCCGCGATCGCCGCGCGCCGCCCCTACATCGACACCACCGGCGAACCGTCCTACCTGCAGAAGATCTTGGAAACCTACGACGAGCCCGCGAAACAGGCTGGGATCGCGGTCGTTCCGGCCGTCACCGACGACGGCGTGCCCGGTGATCTGATCGCCGCGCTCACCGCCGCCCGCCTGGATGCTCCGATCGCGCAGATCCGGCTGGCCGATCTGCGCCGCCCCGGCGCGGCTTCGCGCGGCACGGCCCGCTCGATGGCCGCGATCGTGGTCCTCGACCAGATCGAATACCGCGACCGCGCCTGGCAACCGGTCACTGCGTCCGCCACCACGCTGACCGAACCGGGAGAGACCGAACCGGTCGCGGTGACCGCCCTGACGCTGCCCGGCGTCTACACCATCCCCCGCCACCTCGACACCCCGCACGTGCAGGGGTTGATCCGCACCGAGATGGGTGAGATCTTCGCCGGCCTCAGTGGTGAAGTGGCCGAAACGATCCCGGAGATCCCGGACCCGGACGTGCTGGCGACCTCGCGCTGGTTGGTGCTGGCCGAGGCCACCGCGGTCGACGGCCGGCGTGCCCGCGGTTGGGTCACCGGCCTCGACCCCTACGGTGCGACCGCCGTCATTGCCGTGGAGGCGGCGCGGCGGCTGGCCGCCGATGGTGCGCCCGCCGGAACGCTGGCTCCGGCACAGGCTTTCGAGGCGGCGAGCTTCCTCGACCAGCTCACCGTCTCCGGGATCAAGTGGCAGGTCGAGGAGCTCGACGGCAGCTAGTTGCCCGCGTCGACCTTCGGGAAGGTGTCCACGACCAGGGTGAGCAGGGCGTCCGCGAGCAGGTGGTGCACCTGTTCGCGGGTCAGGCTGCCGCGCACGATCCACTCGCGCCCGGCGGCCTTGACCAGTCCGCCGTAACAGCGCACCAGCGCCCGCAATTCGCCCGAGTGCAGTGAATCCGACAGGCCCATCATCGCGACCATGCGATCAGCCGCGGCGTAATCGGCCTCATCGAGGATGCGTTGCACCTCCGGGTCGTCGCCAACGCCTTCGTGACCGGTGACCTTGACCCAAGTGCTGCCGTGCTCGCTGATGGTGTCCAGCAGCCACGCCACACTCGCGTCGACCCGGTCACGGGTGGATCCGGCGGGCACAGCCATCTTCTCCGGGCGCGGCAGTGTCACCATGCGGCGCACCACCGCCAGATACAGATCGCGCTTGTTGCCGAAGTAGTGGTTGATCAGCCCGCGGGCCACGCCGGCGCGCTGCGCGAGCTCCGCGGTGGAGACAGCGGCGTAGGGACGTTCGCCGAACATGTCGATGGCGCAGGACAGGATCTGCGCGCGGCGTTCGTCGGGTTCGAGCCGACGGCGACGCGACGGTGCGTCCGAGGCGTCCTCGGACGCGGTCGGCTCGATGTCGGTGTCAGAGTGAGCGGGCAATGAGATCCTTCATCACCTCGTTGGCTCCCGCGAGGATTCGCAGGACCCGAGCGCCGGTGTACAGCTGGGAAATCGGGTATTCGGTCATGTATCCGTAGCCGCCGAAGAACTGCAGGCAGCGATCCACCACATTACCGAGTTGATCGGTCAACCAGTATTTCGACATGGCCGCGGTGGGAATGTCGAGCTCACCGCGCAGATGCTTGCTGATGCAGTCATCCAGGAACACGCGCCCGACCTTGGCGATCGTCGCGCACTCCGCCAGTTCGAACCGCGTGTTCTGCATGGCGAACAACGGCTTGCCGAAAGCCTCACGGCCCTTGGTGTAGTCGATGGTCAGCTCGACGGCCTTCTCGGTCATCGCGACCGCGAGAATCGCGGTGACCAGGCGTTCCTGGGCGAGCATCTGCATCATCTGATAGAAGCCCTGACCCTCCGCGCCACCGAGGAGGTTCGAGGCGGGCACGCGCAGGCCGTCGAAGAACAGCTCGGCGGTGTCCTGACCCTTGCCACCGATCTTGGACAGGATGCGGCCGCGGGTGAAGCCCGGCGTGTCATCGCCGACCTCGGCGAAGATCAGCGAGACACCGGAGGCGCCCTGGGTGGGGTCGGTCTTGGCGGCGATGATGATGCCGTCGCACAGCCAGCCGTTGGAGATGAAGATCTTCGAGCCGGTGATGACGTACTCGTCGCCCTCGCGCACCGCGCGGGTCTTGATGTTCTGCAGATCCGAGCCGGTGCCCGGTTCGGTCATGCCGATCGACAGCACCATCTCACCGCTGGCCGCTTTCGGCAGCACGCGCGCCTTGAGCTCTTCGGAGCCGAAATGGTGAATGTAGGGCGCGATGATCGAGGAGTGCACCGACATCCCCAGCGCACCGTCGCCGCAGTGGGTCTGGGCTTCGATGATGGCCGCCTCGTGCGCGAAAGTGCCACCGCCACCACCGTATTCGGTGGGGATGGACGCGCACAGCAGGCCGAGTTCGCCGGCGCGGTTGTAGAGCGCACGGTCGGGATGGCCCTGGGCGATGAACTTCTCCTCGTGCGGGATCACCTCCTTCTCGAAGAAGGTGGTGGCCAGTCCTCGTACCGCCTCGACCTCGTCGTCGCTCCATGCGGGGCGTGCCATGGTGTGATCCTTCGCTTGCCTTCAGGGTGCGCGTCAGCGCCTCGCCCCTCAGCGTGCACGGCTATTGGCGTGGTGTCAACAAAGCGTCAACGGTCGGTGGAACGCGACTGATTCACCTCGGCGAAAGTGGTGAAGATCGGCGTGTCCGCCTCCGCGGCAATGCCCTGACGGCGCAGAAAGCCATCGATCAGACCCCACGCCAGCTCGGTGGCCTGCGTGACGAACTCTTCGGTCTGCTCACTCGTCGGGGTGGCCGAATCCCCCAGCCACAGATCCGTCATCGACACCACCGCCCCCACCAGCGCCCGCGACAGATAATCCAGGCCCGCCGTTTCCAGCGGCACCGCCTCGGCGACCGAGCGCGCCAGCTTCTCCAAGCGCCGCGCCGCATCCCGGCCCAGATCGAACTGCAGCACACCCGATTCCGACTGCTGCAGCAGCGGAGCCTGCCCGAGATACCGGAAGACGTTGGGGTGCTCCAGGATTCCGTTGGCATACTCGGAAAACACCCGCCGCAACGCCGGACGCGGCGGCTGCAGCATCAACGTCATATCCGCGCCCGCCGCCGAAAACGCCCGCCGCGACATGCGCGCCGCGATCTCGGTGAACAGATCACCCTTGTCCGCGAACTGCCGATACAACCGCGGCTTGGTGATCTGCGCCTCGCGCGCAATGTCATCCATGCTCGGACGCGGACCGGCCCGATCGATCACCCGGATCGCCGCGTCCACGATGTCCTCCCGGGTCACCGTTCCGGCGCTGCTACGAACCACGGCCGAAGCATACACGTACCGCCAGTACGCCCGATCCCCGGTGATACACCCCACAACACCGCCCACCAGCCTGATCTTGCATACCAGCCAACCGTACTGCCAGTATCGATCACCGTACCGGCAGTACGCACAACCGGAAAGCAGCCGATGTCAGACGCAGCACGCACACTCAGCGACACCCTGCGGGCACCCCTGCCCGACGCCTTCGACCAGCTCACCGACACCGACCTGGCCGACCTCGACCGCCACCTGCAGGCCGCCATCACCCGCCGCCGCGACAACCTCGACACCGCCATCGGCAACTCCCTCGACATCGTTCCGCGCCTCATGCGCCCGGCCGTCAAGAAAGCACTGGGACTATGAGCGAACACCTCGCCGCCGTCGCCGAGACCACCAAACTCGCACGCGTACTGGGCATCACCGACCCCACCGAACTCGACTACCTCGTCGACCTGCCACCCGCCGCCATCCGCGCCTACCGCGAACGCGTCACCGACCTGCTCTTCGACCGCGACACCAAACGCATGAAGGGCATCGCACAGGCCAGCAAGATCGTGCCCGTCGCCATCAGCTCCAAAATGGCCGAACGCGCCTTCGGACCCGTCCTGTGCGCCGCCGTCGCCAGCGCCGTCGAACCCACCCGCGCCGTCGACATCGCCAAAAACCTCTCACCGACATTCCTCGCCGAATGCGCCGTGCAACTCGACCCGCGCCGCACCGCCGCCATCATCGCCGCCGTACCCCCGAAAATGGTCACCGACGTTGCACGCGAACTACTTTCACGCGGCGACCACATCACCATGGGCCGCTTCGTGCACGTCGTCCCCGAACCCGCCCTGCGCGCCGCCGCACCCGTCATGAGCGACCCCGACCTGCTACGCATCGGCTTCCTGCTCGAAGACAAAACCGCCATCGACAACGTCCTGCACATCGTCGCCGACCGCGTCGCCGGCGTCATCCGAGCCGCCCACGAACAAAACATGTGGGCCGAAGGCATCGACCTGCTCGACTCCATCGCACCCCACAACCGCGCCTGGATCGGCGACATCACCGCCGGACTCGGCGACGCCGTCCTCGACTCCCTCATCACCGCCGTCGCCGAACTCGACGCCTGGGCCACCCTGCTGCCCATCACCAGCGCCATGAGCCCCGACAGCCTGCGCCTGTTCGCCCAACGCCCCACCGTCCACGACGAGACGACACTCGCCGCCATCATGGACGCCGCCCTCGACGGCGGCCAATGGGTCAACCTGCTGCCCTTGGCTTCCCACCTCCCCGCGGCCCAGCTCACCTTCATCGCCGCCCGCGTCGGCGACCAGGACGACGACCGGCTCACCGACCTCATCCGCGCAGCCCACACCGCGCAACTCTGGGCCGCCATGATCCCCGTCGCCCTCGCCCTCACCGACGACAACCGCCGCCGCTTCGCCGGACTCCCGGTCATGACCGACACCGACGTCCTCACCGCCGTCATCCAAGCCACCGCCGACCACGACCTCTGGTCCCAAGCCCTCCCGCTCGTCGACGCCCTCCCCGACACCACCAAACCCCTGCTCGCCTCCCTCCTCGGCGACCTCACCCGCGAGCAACTCCACACCGCCGTCCTCACCGCCTCCCGCAGCGAGAACATCCACACCCTCGTCGCCATCGCCCTCGCCCAGGACCCCGCCGGCCGCGCCCGCGTCCTGGAAATCCTCGACACCATGGACGACCTCGAAGAATTCCTCTCCGCCCTCACCCCCGACACCCCGGACGCGGTGTGGCAGGCCCTCATTCAGGTCCGCGACGAGATCCCCGCACACCTGCTCACCCTCCTCGCCGAACGCGCGCGCGAACTCGGCCGCGACACCGACGCCGCCGACCTCGAGCCTGTGACCGCGGCAACTCGATAGCAGGTCCACAGTCGACGAAGCGCTCAGGGACTTCACCCCTGAAATCCCTGAGCGCGGCGGAATGGGAGAATGGCTCGGTCATTTGCCCCCGCACGAAGGATCGACACTCTCTCTGATGGCCGACCAGACGACCACGGCACTACCGACCGACGCACCGGCCATCGACCCCGACGAGCTGGCCACGTGCCTGCGCGTACTCGAAATCGCGGGGCAGCTGGACAAGGAGCACCCGGATTCGGTTGCCGTGCAGCGGGCCGTGGGGCACATGTTCAAGAAGTTCAAGCAGAACAAGCGGATCGCCGCCCGGGACGCGGTCGCGACGGCCGACAAGGAAGTGGTCGCCGCCACCGCTACCGGCTCGCCCAACCGGATCGACGACGAGACCGCCGGGATTCTGATCAGCTCGCCCACCAGTGGCGCCAGCGCTGGAACGCTGCTGAAGGCGCGGCCTTGCTACATATGCAAACAGCGCTATACACGCGTGGATGCCTTCTACCACCAACTCTGCCCCGAATGCGCGGCCAAGAGCCATGCCAAGCGAGACGCCGGCACAGATCTCAACGGACGCCGCGCACTGCTCACCGGCGGCCGCGCCAAGATCGGCATGTACATCGCGCTGCGGCTGCTGCGTGACGGCGCGCACCTCACCATCACCACCCGCTTCCCCAACGACGCCATCCGCCGCTTCACCGCCCAACCCGACAGCGCCGACTGGCTGCACCGGCTGCGCGTCGTCGGCATCGACCTGCGCGACCCCGCCCAGGTGGTCGCACTCGCCGATGATGTTGCGGCACAAGGCCCGCTCGACATCCTGATCAACAATGCCGCGCAGACCGTGCGACGCAGCGTCGGCGCCTACAGCGCCCTCGTCGAAGCCGAGAACGGGCCGCTGCCCGCGGGCGAACTGCCCGACGTGATCACCTTCGGCAAGACCATGCAGGCCCACCCGACCGCGCTGACCGCCTCACTCACCCCGGGCCTCACCGCCGCCGACATCACCGACCTGGCCCTGGTCGCCGGATCGGCCACCCCCGAACGCATTTCGCAGGGCGTCGCCATCGACGCGGGCGGCCTGGTCCCCGACCTCGCCCACACCAACAGCTGGGTGCAGGCCGTCGGCGAAGTCGACGCCACCGAACTCCTCGAAGTGCAGCTGTGCAACTCGGTCGCGCCGTTCATCCTCATCTCGCGCCTGCGCCCGGCCATGGCGGCCGCGACCGCCGACCGCAAGTACGTCGTCAACGTCTCCGCCATGGAGGGCGTCTTCGCCCGCGGCTACAAGGGCCCCGGCCATCCGCACACCAATATGGCCAAGGCCGCGCTGAACATGTTGACCCGCACCAGCGCTCGCGAAATGTTCGAGACCGACCGCATCCTCATGACCGCCGTCGACACCGGCTGGATCACCGACGAGCGCCCGCACTACACCAAGATCCGACTGGCCGAGGAAGGCTTCCACGCCCCCTTGGACCTCGTCGACGGTGCGGCCCGAGTGTACGACCCGATCGTGCGCGGCGAGGCCGGCGAGGATCTGTTCGGCTGCTTCCTCAAGGACTACGAACCCTCCAACTGGTAACCACCCCCGGACGAACCAGGCCCCTCTCCTCTAGGCAGCTTTTGAGGCGAGGGGCGCTGAAGGTGACTTTGCCCGAAAAAGGTGATTCATGTTTAGATGCGCATATTTCCGTAACGATATGTTTGTTTCTCCGGTTACCACTGCTTCCGCCACTGAGCAGGGCCATAATCGAGCCCATGGCTGGTAGGTCCATCGTCGGGACGCTGCGGGATCGGATGCCGTTCCTGCGATGGTCGGTGCTCCGATTCATGCTGGGCGGGCCCACTTTCGTGCGAACCGGGCAGGTGGGCGACGGCAGAGAGCGTGCGGCCAGGGATTATGTGCTGGCCCACTCCCCCACCGGCGATCCGGACGCCGTGCTGGCGGCATTCGACGACTTCGCCCGCAATCACAGCCTGCTGGTGAACATCGGGGACGAGAAGGGCTTGATTCTCGATGCGGCACTGCGCAAGTACGCGCCGCGGCAACTGCTCGAGCTCGGCGGTTACTGCGGCTACAGCGCGATCCGCACTGCACGACTGATCGGCGAGGACGCCCGCCTGGTGTCGGTCGAGATGAGTGCCGACAATGCCGAGATCGCCCGGACATTGATTGAGCATGCCGGGCTGGCCGAGCGGGTGAGCGTGGTCGTCGGCACCATCGGGGACGGCGGACAGACCGTCAAGACCTTGGCCGCCGAGCACAGATTCGGTCCCGGCACACTCGATTTCATCTTCATCGATCACGAGAAGAGCGCCTACCTGCCGGATCTGAGGACCATTCTGGACGCGGGCTGGCTGCATCAGGGCAGCGTCGTGGTCGCCGACAATGTCGCCATCCCCGGTGCACCGGATTATCGCCGCTACATGCAGGAGTCCGAGGGCACCCGCTGGCGCACCACCGAGCATCACACCCACACCGAATATCAGTCGCTGCTCAAGGATCTAGTGTTGGAATCGGAATACCTGGGCTGACCGTCAGCGAGCGAGATCCGCGCGCTTGCCTTCCAGCACACCACGTTCGCGCACGTTGCCACACAGTGCGATGGCCTGGTCGAATTCGGCGCCCGCCTCCTCGGTGCGTCCCAGGCGCGCGAGCAGTTCAGCGCGGACGCTCGGCAGTAGATGCGAATTCGGCATGGCCGCAGCACCCTTCAGCTCATCGACGAGGGCGAGCCCGGCCGCCGGGCCTTGGGCCATCGACACCGCCACGGCGCGATTGAGCTCGACGACCGGTGACGGCGAGAGCCGCCCGAGCGCTTCATAGAGCACCACGATCCGATCCCAGTCGGTGGTGTCGACGGAGGCCGCGACCGCATGACACTCCGCGATCGCCGCTTGCAATCCGTACGCCCCGAGCCCTCGCCCGACCCGCGCCGCCGTGTCCAGTGCGGCTCTGCCGCGGCGAATTGCCGCGCGGTCCCAGCGCATTCGGTTCTGGTGTTCGAGCAGGACCGGCTGCCCGTTGGCGTCCGTGCGGGCGGGAAAGCGGGCCGAGGTCAGTTCGAGCAGGGCCAGCAGACCGTGCACCTCGGGCTCGTCCGGCACCAGACGAGCAAGTACCCGTGCGAGTCGCTGGGCCTCGGCGGCGAGGTCGAGGCGGATCAAGTGCTGCCCCGAAGACGCCGACGAGCCTTCGGTGAAGATGACGTAGATGACGTTGAGCACCGCGCTCAGCCGTGCGCCGCGCTCGTCGACCGGTGGTATCGCGAACGGAACCTGCGCGGCCGCAAGGGTCTTCTTGGCGCGAGTAATCCGCGCCTGCACGGTGGCGGTCGGTTCCAGGAATGCCTTGGCGATCTCGTCGCTGGTCAGACCGCCGACTACGCGCAATGTCAACGCCACCTGCGCCGACCGCGACAGCACGGGATGGCAGGCCACGAACATGAGCGCGAGCACATCGTCGTCGATCTGATCCGGATCCCAGAGTGGTTCCGTACCTGCGGCTTCCGTCGGCGGCGCACCCGTGGCCGCCGTGCCCTCCCCCAGTCCGTGGGCGAGGGCACGGTAGCGGTCGTCCCGGACGGCCCGGCGGCGGAAGGCGTCGATGGCCCGCCGCCGCCCGACCGTGAGCAGCCACCCCGCCGGATTGTGTGGCACGCCTTCGCGCGGCCAGGCCACCAGCGCCTCGGCCAGGGCCTCCTGCGCCAGGTCCTCGGCCAGTCCGAAGTCGCCGGTGTACCGCGCCAACGCGCCGACGATGCGCGCGGATTCGATGCGCCACACCGCGGCCACGGCGTCACGTCCGGTGGGGTCGGCCATGGCTCAGAGCTGTCCGGTGGCCTCGCGCCAAGCGCGTTCCTTCTGAATCCACTCGTTGTCCTGCGGGAATTCGTCGATGGTGGTGACGCGCCGGATCTCGGTCTTGAAGCCCGGCCCGAACGACGGTGCGCGCCTGGCCCATTCGACGGCCTCCTCCTTGGAGGCGACATTCAGGATGTAGAAGCCGCCGAAGAGCTCCTTGGTCTCGCCATAGGGTCCGTCGGTGACCAGCGGCGGTTCGGCCGTGAAGTCGATGACCACACCGTCTTCCGCACTGTCGAGCCCCTCGGCCGCGAGCAGCACGCCCGCGCGGATCAACTCGTCGTTGTAGCGGCCCACCGATTCGAGCACCTTCTCGAAATCCGCCTCGGCCATGGACGCATTGCCTTCGTCGCTGGCGCGCCAGATCAGCATGTACTTCATGGGGGTCCTCCTGTTCACGGGTCGCGGTCCGACCCTTTCACATCAAGGTCGAACGGCCCGAACACAGATCGACACGGCCGCCGAAAAAGTTTGAAACAGCGGCCTATCCTGGGCTCATGGGCTTCCGGCTGCTGGCCGACGCGACCGCGATCGTGCATTTCGTGTTCGTGGCCTACGTCGTGGTCGGCGGTTTCGTCGCCTGGCGCTGGCCCCGCACCATCTGGTTGCACCTGGCCGCGTTCGGGTGGGGTTTCAGCACGGTGTTGTTCAAGTTCGAGTGCCCGCTGACGGATCTGGAGAACTGGGCCCGGCACCGCGCGGGCCAGGCGGGCCTGCCGTCTAGCGGGTTCATAGATCACTACATAACAGGGGTGCTCTACCCCCGCAGCGCGCTGGAGGAAGTGCGGGTGCTGGTGGTGATCTGTGTGGTCGTGTCCTGGGTGGGGCTGTATCTCATCACGAAGCGTCGCGCGGCTACGCGGCTGCTCGAATCGCCCGAATCGGCGAGGTGAGGGCCACGGCCAACGCCAGACCGATCGCCACCAGCAGGGGCAGAAGAGATTTCGCCGCGTCCGCCACCGGGAATCCAGCTGCCGCAATGGTGGGTTGCAGTGCGGTGGTCGGCAGGTACGGCTGCACCGCGGGCACGGTCGAGAGCAGCAGGCAGCATACGTAGATCCCGGCGGTGATCGCGGCCGCGATGCCCGCCGCACCGATCCGGGCCGCCAGCGCCGCCGCGAAGACCGCGAACAGCACCACCGCGACGGCTTGCACGGCAAGCGAACCCAGCGCCGGAGCGAGCGGATACGAGCCGAACAGCGCCCAGCACTCGTACAGCGCGACCACGGCACCGATCACCGCCGCTGCCGCGATCACGCTCGCGGCGACCAGGATTCGCGGCAGGTAGAGCCGCATCGGCGAGACCTCCCGGCTGAGGTAGTAGATCCCGATCGGCTCGGTGCCGCGCACCGCGCACGCCTGCGCGGCCAGGATCATGGCGACGGCAGCGACCAGCAGTCCGGTGTTCTTCACGTACTGCTGCAGCCCGTCTCGCCAGTCGGGGACCCGCAGCAGCTTGATATCGGCCGACTGCCCGATCAAGTCCGGCAGATACTTCGCACCGAGCAGCGAGACGAACCCGAACAGCACGAAGGCCGCCACCAGCGCGATCAGCCGCCGAGTGCGCAGCCACCGATACCACTCGACACGAAACACCATGTGGTTCACGGCCGCTCCCCTATCGCTGCGAAGAACGCGTCCGTGAGCGTGGGCCGCGTGATCCGGATGTCCTCGATGTCGCCGCTGTGCGCGGATGCCTCGGCCAGCGCCGAGCCCCACCCCGGCGGTTCGGCTTCGATGACCCGGCCCCCGGCCAGGGCGATCCGCAGCGCACGCTCGGTGGTGTGCTCGGCCAGGAAACCGGTTGTTGCCCCGGCGAACACGGCGCGCCCGCGATGCAGGACCAGCAGCCGATCGGCGAGGTCCTCGACATCGGCGAGCAGGTGACTCGAGAACACGACCGTCATCCGCTCCCCCAGCTCCCGGATGAGTGCGAGCACGGCGGCCCGCCCTTCGGGGTCCAGGGCGCTGGTGGGTTCGTCCAGGATCAGCACCTCCGGCTCGCGGACCAGGGCCGCCGCGATCCCCAAGCGCTGCAACATGCCTCGGGAGAAGCCGCCCGCCCGGCGGTGCGCATGCCGTTCCAGATCGACCGCGGCCAGCGCGGCATCGACCGACCAGTTGCCGGGGCCGCGGGCCGGGCCGATCGCCCGGGACTGCTCGAGTACCTCCCGCGCGGAGAGCCACGGCTCGAAACCCGGTGTGTCCGGGCAATATCCGATCGCCGCCAGCCCGATCGGCACCCGGACCTCGCCCGCGCCGACGGCCTGCAATCCCAGGACTGTCCGAATGAGCGTGGTCTTGCCCGCCCCGTTGAGCCCGATCAATCCGATCACGCCGCGGCCGTCGACGGTCCAGTCGACCCCGTCCAACGCCAGGAAATCACCGAACCGCACCGAAACGCCGGTGACCAGCAGGGACGGCTCACTCACGGACGACGCCGGTGTCGCGGCCGATCACCAGGTAGATGATCCCGCCCAGCGGAATGCTGATCAGGCACAGGATCGCCCACGCCCACTTCGGTAGGTACTTCACCCGCGTTCGGGACAGGTCGTACCAGCAGAACCCGACGAACCCGACTGCCACCACGACCAGCGGCACCAGCGCGGCGACCGGAATGTTCGACACCTGCGTTCCTCTCCGACGAACGACCCAGCGATTGTTATCACTATTGTGAACATTACCAAGGATGAAAGTAAAGATGCTACGGTCGACACCGTGGATTCCGTCGAACTGCTGCTGCACCCGGTCCGATTGCGGATCGTGCAGGCCTTCCTCGGCGATCGGACCCTGACCACGAACGAACTCAGGACCGAGCTCGGCGATGTCCCTCCGGGCAGCCTCTACCGCCATGTCGCCCGGCTCGTCGACGCCCAGGTGCTCGAGGTGGTCACCGAGCGCCGCGTGCGCGGCACCGTCGAACGCACCTACCGGCTGCGCCCCGCCGCCACCTACGTGGACCCCGACGCGCTCGCCCAGGCAAGCACCGAGGAGCAGCATCGCGCCTTCATGGCCTTCGTCGCCGGACTCGTGGGCGACTTCGACCGCTACCTCGGCCGCGACGACATCGACTACGTCCGTGACGGTGTCGGCTACCGCATGTTCGGGCTCTGGCTCAGCGATGCCGAATTCGCCGAATTCGCCGCCGATCTGGGCCGGGTGGTGGCCGCCCGGATGGCGAACGCGCCCGCGCCGGACCGCACCCGGCGACTGTTGCGCACCGTCGTGCTACCGGACGAACCGGCTCCCGGAAGCGGAACCTGTTCCAGTTCGGCATAATCGCGTAGCTGTCTACGTGAGCAAAGGGGTATTCATGGCTGGCACATCGATCGGGGCGGTCCTGCGCAAGCGGGTGGTGTATCCGGTCCGCACCGCCATCAGCACCGTGCGGGGGCTCGGAAACTTCACGCGCACCGGTCAATTCGGTGACGGCCGGGAGGCCGCGGTGCGCGATCACGTGGTCGCCACCGCCGCAGCGGGCAATCCGGAGAGCGTGCTGAAGGCGATCGACACGTTCGCCCGCACCCGCAGCAATCTGGTGAACGTGGGCGACGAGAAGGGGCTGCTGCTGGATGCCGCGGTCCGGCGCGCGAATCCGACGCTACTGCTGGAGCTGGGCACCTACATCGGCTACAGCGCGGTCCGCACCGCGCACACCATGCCGGAGGGCGCGCGGCTGATCTCGGTCGAGTTCAGCGCCGCCAATGCCGAAGTCGCGCGCGACATCATTGCGCACGCCGGGCTGGCGGATCGGGTGACGGTGGTCGTCGGCACCATCGGCGACGGTGGCGAGACCGTGCAGCGGCTCGGCGAGGAGCACGGAATCACCGAGGGTTCGGTCGATTTCGTGTTCGTCGACCACGACAAGTCGGCGTATCTGGCCGACCTGAAGACGATCCTCGAGGCGGGCTGGCTGCACCCGGGCACGCTCGTGGTCGCCGACAATATGCGCATCCCGGGCGCGCCGGACTATCTGCAATACATGCGCGAGGCCGAGGGCACGACCTGGCGTACCGTCGAGCACGACACCCACATCGAGTACCAGTCCCTGCTCAAGGACCGGGTACTCGAATCGGAATACCTGGGCTGAGAACCCAATCGGGTCAGCGACGCCGCAGCGTGACGGGCAGATCGTCCTTGGGCAGCGGCGTCGCACTCATATCGAGGGGCATGACGTAGTCCTGCGGGACCTCCCACTCGTAGCCGCGCAGCAACTGGTGCACGATCGTCTTGATCTCGAGTCCCGCGAAGTGCTGGCCGATGCACTTGTGCGCGCCCGCCCCGAACGGGGCCCAGCTCACCCGATGTGCCTTGTGCTCGGCACGTTCGTCGGAGAACCGCTCCGGATCGAATTCCTCGGGGTGCGACCACATGTCAGGGCGGCGGTGGTTGACGCTGATCGGCACGACCACGAACGAACCTTTGGGCACGAAGTACCCGCACACCTCGGTGTCCTCCTGCACCGCGCGCGGGAAGATCTGCACCGGCGTACACAGCCGGGTGGTCTCCTTGATGATCCAGTCGAGTTCGGTCAGCTCGGCCAGCTCGTCGTAGCCGAGTTCGAACGGCATTTCCAGCGAGCGCTCCCTGGCGCGCTTCTGCCACTCCGGGTACTTGGCCAGGTTGTAGACGACACCGGAGAGCGTGGTCGTGGTGGTGTCGTGTGCGGCGGCCAGCAGGAAGATCATGTGGTTGACGATGTCCTCGTCGGTGAACCGATCCCCATCCTCGCCGGCGGCCTGGCACAGCATGGAAAGCAGGTCGGTGCCCGGCTTTTCGCGCGCGGCCACGATGCGCTCGGCCAGGAACGCCGCCATGGTCTTGCGGGCACGCATGCCCCGCCACCAGCGATTGCCGGGGACGGCCACACGCACCATCGCGCCACCGGCCTGCAGGATGTCCATGGTCGCCCCGCAGATGCGCTCGGCCTCCGCGCGCGGCAGTCGCGCGCCCATGAACACCTCCAGCACGATGTCGAGCGTCAGGCGTTGCAGGTGCTGATGCATGAGCACCGGATTGCCCTCTGCCACACTGCCTTCGGGCAGGGTCCGCA
Source organism: Nocardia heshunensis (assembly GCF_054782115.1). NCBI lineage: Bacteria > Bacillati > Actinomycetota > Actinomycetes > Mycobacteriales > Nocardiaceae > Nocardia > Nocardia heshunensis. Next base: position 127,760 of record NZ_BAAGTC010000003.1, read on the forward strand.
GATGCCGGTCGGCGATCTCGTGCATACCCTTCAGATACGACACCAGCGCCGCGCGCCCGAACGCCTGCTGCATGATCGAGCGGTGGCTGCGATGCTCCTCGAAATCCAGCCGCACCAGGCCACGATCGAAGAACGGCCCCTGCAACGGCGTCCAGGCCGGACCGTTGGCGAAGACCCGCTCCTTGTTCATCAGGATGCGCGCCGCCGCGTCGGGTCCGCCCGCGATGATCCACTTGTCGCCGAACATGTTCAGCACGTACAGCGGCCCGTAGGTGGCCTCGTCCGCGAGCGCGGCCCCGGTCGGATCGCGCCGCTGGCGCAGCAGCTGGCTGATCCAGTTCGTCGCGGGCCCGCTGATCCGCTTCAGCTCACTGCCGGGCGGCGGTGCGGCGACGAATTGTGTTCTGGGCATCGAAGACCCCTCCTGCAACTAGAACGCGTTGCAGGAAGCTACCCGTCCGCGGGTGCGCGTCTCAACTCGAGCGCAGGGTGCGCGTGATCAAATCCGCTAGGGCGGGCTGGTTTTCGGGCAGGTCCAGATAGAAGTGGCCGCCCGCGAAGGTGGCCTGATCGAACCCGCCGGTGGTGTAGTCGCGCCACTGGGCCGCCTGCTCGGCGGTGGTGGTCGGATCGGCGGAGCTGACCAGCGCGGTGATCGGGGTGCTCAGCGGTGTACCCGGCTGGTGCCGATAGGTTTCCACGGCCCGGTAGTCGTTGCGCACGGCGGGCAGCACCAGTTCGGCCAGGCCCGGCTCCTCGCGCAGGATGCGCACCGACGCGGGATCATTCGACAGCCGTTCCAGGTCGGCGATGAGGTCGGTGTCGGGACCGGCATGCAGTCGCGCGGTCTCCGCGAAAGCCGGTGCGGGACGGCCGGACACGAACAGGTGCGCGACCTCGCGGCCACCGGCCTCCACCCGCCGGGCCGCCTCGTAGGCGACCGTCGCGCCCATGCTGTGCCCGAAGATGGCCAGCCGCACGCTCTTCGGCCAGGTCAGCAGGTCGGCGGCGGCCCGCTCGGCCAGTTCGGTGAGCACCGGCACCGGCGCATCGGCCAGCCGGTCCTGGCGACCCGGGTACTGGACGCCGAATACCGCGGTGCCCGAGCCGAATCGCTGGGCCAAGGCACGGTAGGCGGTCACCGAGCCGCCGCCGGGCGGGAAACACACCAGCACGGTGGCGGGGGCGGGATCGGGTCGCAGAGCGCGCAACCAGGGCGTCGCGGTCAGTTCGGTGACGGTCATTCGATCGAGTATGCCGTGAGAATTGCCACGGAGGTCGCGCGCGGTGGCAGCGATACAGTCGGATGATGGCTACCCCCGACGACCTGGTCCGCGCCTATCAGACCGGGATCGGCATCGACGGCACACCGCCGCCATCCCCCGAGCCGGGCGCGAATCTGGCTGCGACACTGCCCGTCTGGGCGCTGGCCGGAGGCGCGGTGACCGCGTTTGCCATGGCCGCGGACCGCTGGCGGGTCAACTGCGACCTGGAGCCGCTCGGCGGGACCGTCGATCCCGTGCGGGTGACCGCGGCCTTCTCCAGCGAGCGACTGTTCCTGCTCGACGGTGCACGGCCGCAAGGCTTCGCAGAATTGTCGGGATTCTTCAGGGCTGCGGACGCATGGGTGCGTACGCACGCCAACTACCCGCACCATCGGGCCCGGCTGCTCACCGCGGTCGACTTGCCCGCCGACGCGAGCCGTGACGACTTCACGCGCCGCGTCGCCACTCTCACCGCCACGGACATCGAAACCGGCGCGCACACGCACGGGGCCATCGCCGTGCGGGTGCGCGACGAAACGGAATGGGCCGACAGCCCGCAGGGCAAGGCAGCGGCGGCAGGCCCGCTGGTCGACCTGGAGACGCGTACCGATCGGGCCACGGTCGAATCACCCACTGCCGCAACGCGGCTGCAGCCGCTGCGGGGACTCCGGGTGCTGGATCTGACGCGGGTGATCGCCGGGCCGGTGGCGACCCGGGCATTGGCCCTGCTCGGAGCCGATGTGCTGCGGATAGACCCGCCGCAGCTGCCCGAAATCGAGTGGCAGTTCCTGGACACCTGTCAGGGGAAGCGGTCCACTGTAGTCGATTTGCGTACCGGTCTTCCCGTTTTTCGCGAATTGATCAGCAATGCAGACATAATCATCTCCGGTTACCGACCGGGCAGATTGGAACACCTCGGAGTGCGCCCCGCACAATTGCGGCCGGGAATTGTGCAGGGCCGAGTTTCGGCATGGGGCGAAACCGGACCATGGGGTCATCGGCGCGGTTTCGACAGCATCGTGCAGGCCGCATCGGGAATTTCGCTCATCGAAGGCACACCCGATAATTCACACGGTGAACCACTCGTGGGCGCGCTGCCCGCCCAGGCCCTCGACCATGCCAGCGGCTACCTGCTCGCCGCCGGGGTGCTGGACGCACTGTGCGCCCGGCATACCGACGGTCACGGCCGCGATGTCCGAGTCGCCCTCGCCCGCAAGGCATCCTGGCTGATCACGGCGCCGGGGCGGACACCGGTTCACGCCGCACCCGCTGCGGTCGATCCGGATGCCGCCCGCATTCACGGCGCGGTGACGTCCGCGGCACCGGCCCTGACCGCGTACGCGGACTACCCGTGGCCCGCGCCGGAGTACGGTTCGGCGGCCCCCAACTGGGCAGTCCTACCGGTCGGTTCGTAGCGTTTGCGTTTGTATACAACGCGCTGCACGTACACCCGCAAGTGCATCCGCAAATAAAGCGAATTCGCCTTGCAATTCACGTCTTTCGACACACCGAGCTTGACCCCCGCGTGACGTTAATAAATGAGACCCTGAAACCGACATCAATATTGTCGACCCGTGTGTCGGCATGCGTATGGAGGACGTCACCGTGGACACACCCGCCCCCTTGCTCACCGCCGCCGATGGCATGACCTCGGTCGGGAGAAGGGAATGGGCCGGATTGGCAGTGCTGGCCCTGGCATGTCTCGTGTACTCGATGGACCTCACCGTGCTGCATCTGGCGGTACCGCAGATCAGTGAGATCCTGCGCCCCACCAGTTCCCAATTGCTCTGGATCATCGACGTTTACGGCTTTCTGGTGGCCGGGCTGCTGCTCACCATGGGCACCATCGGCGACCGCATCGGCCGGCGCCGACTACTCATCATCGGCGCGGCCGCCTTCGCCGCCGTGTCGATCATCGCCGCCTTCGCGCCCTCGGCCCCGGTCCTGATCGGCTGTCGCGCGCTGCTCGGCGTGGCCGGGGCCACCCTCGCCCCGTCCACACTCTCGTTGATTTTCACCATGTTTCGCGATGCCGCCCAACGCTCGGTCGCCGTGGGGGTGTGGGTGGGCGCCTACTCGGTCGGCGGTTCCATCGGACCGCTGGCGGGCGGGATCATGCTCGAACACTTCTGGTGGGGTTCGGTTTTCCTGCTCGCGGTACCGGTCATGGTGCTGTTGATCGTGCTCGCACCCCGAGTGCTGCCCGAGTATCGCGATCCCGACGCCGGTCGCCTCGACCTGATCAGCGCGGCGCTGTGCACCTCCGCGATGCTGCTGGTGGTATTCGGGATGAAGAAGGCGGCCCAGGACGGTCCCGGCCCGGCAGCACTGGGCGCGCTCGCCGTCGGCTTCGGAATAGGCGCGATCTTCGTGCGCCGCCAGCTCAACGTCCCCGAACCGATGCTGGATCTGCGGCTGTTCCGGCTGGGCAGCTTCCGCACCGCGCTCACCATCAATATGGTCTCGATCTTCGTGACCTTCGGCTACGCGCTGTTCGTCGGCCAGTATTTCCAACTGGTGCTGGGCATGTCGCCGCTGCGGGCGGGACTGGCGACCATCCCGGCCGGGCTCGGCTTCATGATCGGCTCACAGCTGGGGCCGCGCATCATGCGGGTGATGCGGCCCGCCTACATGATCGGGATCGGGATGGCGATGGCGGCGGCTGGGCTGCTGCTGCTCACCCGGATCACCGCGACCGGCGGGGTGGAGTTGACCATCGCGGCCTCGCTGCTGGTGTCCTTCGGTCTGGCACCGGTTTTCGGGATCACCACCGAGCTCATCGTGGGCACCGCGCCGCCCGAGCAGGCGGGCGCGGCGTCCGGGCTCTCGGAGACCGGGGCGGAATTCGGGGGCGCGCTCGGGATTTCCATTCTGGGCAGCATCAGCATCGCCATCTACCGCAGTCAGCTCGACGCCAACCTGCCCTACGGGCTGCCCGACGACGACGCCCGTGCCGCGCGCGACACGCTCGGAGCGGCAATGGAAGTCGCGACCGGTCTGCCCGGCAAGGTGGGCGGCGCGGTCGCCGACGCCGCCAAACACGCGTTCCTGGCGGGCATGCATCTCACCGCCGCGATTGCCGCGGGGGCCGCGCTGCTACTGGCGGTCATCGCCATGACGCGGCTGCGGCACGTGCCGCCCGGTTAAGCCGCTTCAGCTGCCGCGCAAGGCCTGGACGGCGGTCACGAACGAATCCCCGTCCAGCAGTTCGGCGGTGGGCGCGATCATCTTCTGCACGGCAAGGCCCTGGAACAGCAGGAATATCAACTGCCCGACCGCGGCCGCCTGCTGTTCGGACAGTTCCGGATGCACGCTGCGAAGGATTTCCGCGAGATCACTATTGGCCACCGCGCTCGCCTGCGCCATGAAGACCTGCTGTTCGGGGTCGCGGGCGATCTGAATGCCGTTCTCGGTGCTGAGCATCAGCCCGTCCCGATTGCGCTCGACGACCTCGACGAAGCCGTTCCAGGTCGCGGCCAAGGACTCCCACAGGGTGTGGCCCTCCCCCGCGTTCTTGATCACCGCGTCCATGTCGTCACCGATGCGGGTGCCGAAGCCCATGGTGATGGCCTCGGTGACCAGTTGATCCTTCGAGCCGAAGTGATAGCCGATGGCCGCCAGGCTCACCCCGGCCGCTTTCGCGATGTCGCGGGCGGTCACCTTGGCCAGGCCCCGCTCCAGAACGGCCTGGCGGGCGCCTTCCAGGAGGTCTTCTCGATTTCCCATGACCCCACCCTACCAGCGTCTTAGACATTTGTTCTAGACAGTCGTGTCAAAGTCTGTTAGACATATGTCTTAGACAGACGTACACCACCTCTTCGGGAGCTTGCAATGACCACCACCAACACCCCTCGCATCCTGGTCCTCGGCGGCGGCATCGCCGGTAACACCGTTGCGCTGCAACTGCTTCGGGCCGGGATCACCACCACCGTCGTCGAGCGGGCCACCGCTCCCCGGCCGGGCGGGCAGGCCGTCGATCTGCGCACCGCCAGCCGCGAGGTCGCCGAGCGCATGGGCCTGATGCCGGGCATCCGCAAGCTGCAGGTCCACGAGCACGGCTGGGCCTACGTCGACGAGAGCGGCAAGACCTACGCCCGCATCGACGTCGCCATGTTCGACGGCGAGGGCCCCGCCGCCGAGATCGAGATCTCCCGCGGCGACCTCAACCAGGTACTGCTGGACCAGATTGCCGAGATCGACGGACCACTGGACTACCGCTACGGCGACTGGGTCGAGCACATCGCCCAGGACGCCGACGGGGTCGACGTCACCTTCGCCTCCGGCGGCACCGAACGCTTCGAACTCGTCATCGCCGCCGACGGCGTGCACTCCGCGGCCCGCCGCATGGTCTTCGGACCCGAGGAGCAGTTCGCCACCCACCTCGGCGGCTACATGGCCTTCTTCACCATGCCGACCCCCGACGACGCGGAAGAGGGCTGGCTGACCGGGTGCTCGATTCCCAGCGCCTCCTTCGCGATTCGCCCCGACCGCGATCCGGCGACCGCCAAGGGGATCATCACCCTGCGCCAGGACTACGACCCGACGCTGCGCCGGGATCCGGTGGCGCAGCAGGCGCGGATTCGCGAAATGATCGGCGGCGCGGGCTGGAAGGCCTCGACCATCCTCGAGGCCATGACCACCACGCCCGACTTCTACTTCGATCAGCTGGCCCGCATCGATGTGCCGGAACTGTCCTCCGGCCGGGTCACCTTGCTGGGCGATGCCGGGTATTGCGGGTCGCCGTTGACCGGGATGGGCACCGCCATGGCCATCGTGGGCGCGTACATCCTCGCGGGTGAGATCGCTTCCACCCCGGGCGATCTGGGCCGCGCCCAGGCCCGCTACCAGGAGCTGGTGACCCCGTTCCTGGACAAGGCCAAGGAGCTGCCGGGCGGTGGCATCAAGATGATGCTGCCCACCACCCGGTTCGGTGCGGCTGCGGCCCGGATGAACTGGCGTCTGATGACCTCCAAGGTCATGCTGCCGCTCACCAAGAAGCTCTTCGCCCCGGCCACCGCCGACTACGTGCTGCCCAACTACTGACCGTCCGAGGCCGCCCGCATCGTGCCCGCTACCCTCGAACCCGTGCGGCAGAAGATCCTGATGGACAACGACACCGGCATCGATGACTCCCTCGGCCTGCTCTACCTGCTCTCCTCCCCCGAGGCCGAGATCGTCGGAATCGCCTCCAGCGCGGGCAATGTGCCCGCGCCGCAGGTGGCGGCCAACAACCTCGCGCTGCTCGACCTGGTCCGGGCCCCGGACCTGGAGGTGGCCCTGGGCGCGCTGACCCCGCTGGCGGTGCCGCTACGGACCACCGAGGACACGCACGGACCCCAGGGCGTGGGCTACGCCGAGCTGCCGCCGACCACCCGGACCCTGTCCGACCGGTCGGCGGCACAGCTGTGGGTGGACCTCGCGCGCGAGCATCCCGGCGAGATCGTGGGCCTGTGCACCGGCCCGCTCACCAATCTCGCGCTGGCGCTGCGGATGGAACCGCAACTGCCGCAACTGCTCCGGCGACTGGTCATCATGGGCGGCGCGTTCAATCATCCCGGCAACACCACCCCCACCAACGAGTGGAATGTGCACGTGGACCCGGAGGCGGCCAAGGAGGTCTTCGACGCCTTCTCCGCCGCGCCCGCCGACCGTCGGCCCATCGTGTGCGCGCTCGACATCACCGAGACCATCGAGATGAAGCCGAAACACCTGGCGCTGCTGGCCGAACGGGCCGGGAGCACCCCGGTGGAAATGGTCAGCGAGACCGATCCGCCCGAATTGCGTTCGGCGGCGAGCAATCCGCTGGTGCGGTATCTGACCGACGCGGTGCGGTTCTACTTCGACTTCCACAAGCTCTACGACCAGGGCTATCTGGCTCACATGCACGATCCGTTCGCGGCGGCGGTCGCGCTGGATCCGAGCCTGGCGATCACCAAGCCCGCGACCGTCGATGTGGAGCTGGCCGGGACGATCACCCGGGCCACCACCGTGGCCGACTGGGCGGGCATGTGGGGGCGGGAACCCAATGCGGACATCGTCGTTGCCACCGATCCGGAACTGTTCTTCGAGCGGCTCATCGGCCGGGTCGGCGAGTACGCGCGGACGGTGTTCGCGGAGGGAGACGCGCAGCTGTGACGGGCGAGCAGGACATCGATGAAGTGAGCGGTTTCCGAGCCCGGCTCGGTCTGCCCGCGATCATCGACGTCCACACGCATTTCATGCCCGAGCAGGTGCTGCGCAAGGTGTGGGGATATTTCGACACGGCCGGACCGCTGATCGGCCATCGCGAGTGGCCGATCACCTACCGCGACGAGGAACAGGTCCGGTTGAAGACGCTGCGCGGCTTCGGCGTTCGTGCCTTCACCTCGATGGTGTACCCGCACAAGCCGGACATGGCGGCCTGGCTCAACGACTGGTCGGCCGATTTCGCCGCACGCACGCCGGACTGCCTGCACACGTCGACCTTCTACCCGGAACCCTCCGCGCCCGACTATGTGCGCTCAGCGCTCGAGGGCGGGACGCGGATCTTCAAGCTGCACATCCAGGTCGGCAACTATCATCCCGCCGATCCCCGGCTCGACGAGGTGTGGGGCATGGTGCAGGACGCCGGTGTCCCGGTGGTCATGCATTGCGGATCCGGGCCCGCCGCCGGGGAATTCACCGGTCCCGGGCCCATGACGACACTGCTGCAACGCTTTCCGCGACTACGCCCGATCATCGCGCACATGGGCGCGCCCGAGTACAGCGAGTTCCTCGATCTGGCCGAGTCCTACGACGGCGTCCTTCTCGACACCACCATGAATTTCACCGATTTCTTCGACGCCGGTGTCTTCCCGGCCGCCGAACTGCCCCGCGTGCGCGATCTCGGTGACCGCATCCTGTTCGGCAGCGACTTCCCGAACATTCCGTACCCGTACGGACACGCGTTGTTCGCGCTGGAACGCCTCGACCTCGGCGATGATTGGCTGCGCGCGGTCTGTCACGATAACGCGGCCCGCGTCTTCGATATCGGCTAGCGCCTCACGAAAGGTGGTCGGTCATGCGGTTGGTCGCGGAGATCCTGGTCGGATTGCTCGCCGCGTTGCACGTCTACATCATGGTCATGGAGATGTTCCTGTGGACCACGCCGCGCGTGCGCGCGAACTTCGGGTCCACGGCGGAGTTCGCCGAGGCGACCAAGGTGCTGGCCGCGAATCAGGGCCTCTACAACGGCTTCCTGGCGGCGGGCCTGATCTGGGGTCTGATCGCGTCCGATCCGGTCGGGCAGGCCGCGAAGATCTTCTTCGCGGCCTGCGTGGTGGTGGCCGGGCTCTACGGCGCGGCCACCGCCAGTCGGCGGATCCTGTTCGCCCAGGCGCTGCCGGGTGCGATCACCCTGGCAGCGGTGTTGATCGCCGGGTAGGGACCTACTTGGCCGCGGTGCTGAGGGCGATTTTGGCGTTGCGGCCCGGACGTTCGCTGGCGGCCGCGGCCTCGGCCGCACCCTCCAGCGGATAGGTGTCCTCGACGGCCAGGTCCAGCACGCCCTGGGCGGCCAGGGTGACCAGCTCGGTGATGAGACGGCGGCGTTCGTCGCCGCCGATCTCCTCGGCGCGCTTGGAACCCCAGAAGCCCTTCACCACGGCCTGTTTGAAGATCAGCGGCCCGGGATTGAGCACCATCGGCTGACCCGACAGCGCACCGAAGGTGATGAGCTCGCCGCGCGGCGCCAGCACCGACAGCAGATCGTCGGCGGCCTTGCCGCTCACCTGGTCGACGGCCCGCACGATGGGCTCACCGCCGGTGACCTCGGCGACCTGCTTGCGCCAGCCGTCGGACTCGGTGTCGAGGATCGGCTCGAAACCCAGCTCCCGCAACGACTTCGCGGCGGCCTCACTGCGCACGAGATTGAGCACGTGCACGCCGCGCGAGCGGGCCAGCAGGTTCAGCAGCCGCCCGACCGCTCCGTTGGCGGCGTTGATCGTGATCCATTGCCCGGCTTCGACATTCAGGTCCTCGAGCAGCATCAGAGCGCTCAAGGGCATGGCCAGCAGCTGGCTGGCGGTCGCGTCGGACACCGCGTCCGGGACCGGGACCACACCGGCCGCCTTGGCGACGAAGTATTCCGCCCACGCCCCCTGCACGCCCGAAACCGTCACGCGCTGACCGATTTCCAGGCCGGTGACGTCGGGGCCGAGGGCGTCGATGCGGCCGACGGCCTCGGTGCCGGGGATGGCGGGCAGTTCCGGCCGGTAGCCGTAGACGCCGCGAATGATGGCCAGGTCGTGATTGTGGATCGGGGCCAGGGTGGTGGCGACACGCACCTCACCCGGACCGGGTTCGGGTGTCGGCCGCTCCCCCGCGGTCAGCACGTCCTTGGGCTCGCCGAACTGTTCGATGACTACTGCACGCATGATCGCTCCTCCTCAGTCTTCGACGACGATGACGTCGACGGGGATATTGCCGCGCGTGGCATTGGAATACGGGCACACCTGGTGCGCCTTCTCGGCCAGCTCCTTGGCCTCGTCCAGCGGCAGGTGCGGCAGCGAGATCTCCAGGGTCACGGTCAGGCCGAAGCCGCCCGCCTCGTTCGGGCCGATGCCGACCTTCGCGCCGACGGCCGAATCGTCCACATTCTGCTTGGTCATGCGGGCCACGGTGCGCAGCGCCGAGTGGAAGCAGGCGGCGTAACCGGCGGCGAAGAGCTGCTCGGGATTGGTGCCGACGCCGTTGCCGCCCATCGCCTTCGGGATGGACAGGTCGAATTCGACCTTGCCGTCGTCGGTGCGGACGTGCCCGTTGCGGCCGTCACCGGTCGCCAGGGCTTCGGCGGTGTAGAGCACGCTCATGCGGGGATCTCCTTCGATCGGGTGTGGGTGGTGAGCGCCGCGGTCAGGCGGCGCAGGGTTTCGCGGAGTTCGGCCAGTTCGGCCAGGGACATGCCGGTGATCTCGGCGGACTGCTCCGGGATATGGCATGCGGCGGAGCGCAATTCGCGTCCGCGGTCGGTCAGCGTGATCTCCACGCGCCGCTCGTCGGACACCGATCGGCGGCGTTGCACGAAGCCCGCCGATTCGAGGCGTTTGAGCAGGGGCGAGAGGGTGCCCGAGTCCAGTTCGAGGGCCGAGCACAGATCGCCCACGGTGCGCCCGTCGCGCTGCCAGAGCGCCAGCAGGACGAGGTACTGCGGATAGGTGATGCCGAGCGCGTCGAGTTGCGGCCGGTACATGGCCGTCATCGCCCGCGACGCCGCGTACAGCGCGAAGCACAGTTGATTGTCGAGCGAGTGCTCATCGGTCACGTTAAACAACGTAGCCCCAAATTAAATTGTGCACAATCTTTCTTGCCGTCTGCTGGGTCACAGTCGGTCGCCGCCAGAACAAGACCCGGTGCCGATCAGCGGGAATTTCGCCCGCGAGCAGCCGGATCGGCGATAACTTCCACTAGAACGCGTTCTACTAGTGGGGCACGTCGAGGTAGTGGGAGTTGGGATGACGCACGAGGTAGTGACCCGGGTCGAGGAGCTGTCGGGGCAGTTGGCCGCGACCGCCGACGAGACCGAGCGACTGGGGAAGCTCTCCGACGAGAGTGTGAAGCTGATCCGCCAGGCCGGGGTGATGCGGCTGCTGCAGCCGACCGATTTCGGTGGGTACGCCGCGCATCCGCGCGACTTCGCCGAGGCGGTCATGGCCGTGGCCAAGCACTGCGGGTCGACCGGCTGGGTGTGCGGGGTCGGCGGGGTGCATCCGTGGGAGATGGCCCTGATGGACCGGCGATTGCAGGCCGAGGTGTGGGGCGAGAACCCGGACACCTGGATCGCGTCTCCCTATGCGGCACAGGGTGTGGCGACGCCGGTCGAGGGCGGGTACACGCTGCGCGGCCGGTGGCAGTTCTCCTCGGGCACCGATCACTGCGACTGGATCTTCCTGGGCGCGTTGGTCGGCGACGCCGACGGCAAGCCGGTGATGCCGCCGAACGTCATGCACGTGGTGTTGCCGCGCCGCGACTACACGATCGTGGACGACTCCTGGGATGTGATCGGGCTGCAGGGCACCGGCAGCAAGGACATCATCGTCGACGGGGCGTTCATCCCGAGCTACCGGACCATCGGCATGGATGCCGTGGCCGCCGGTGAGGTCGCTGCCGAGCGGGCGGGCCGCACCGAGACCGTGTACAAGCTGCCGTTCTGGGCCATGTTCCCGCTGGGCATCACCTCGGCGGTGGTCGGCATCGCGGAGGGCGCGCTCGCGGCGCACCTGGATTATCAGCGCGACCGAGTGACCGCCATGGGCACCCGGATCAAGGACGATCCGTACGTGCTCTCGGCGATCTCGGAGGCGGCCGCCGATATCGCGGCCTCGCGCACCCAGCTGCTCGACGGGGTCAGCCGCCTCTACGACAAGGCCGATGCCGGGCAGGAGATCACCTTCGAGGACCGATCCCTGGTGCGGCGCAATCAAGTTCGTTGCGCGTGGCGGGCGGTGTCGGCAGTCGACGAGATCTTCGCGCGCTCGGGCGGCAATGCGGTGCGGCGGCAGAATGTCATGCAGCGGTTCTGGCGTGACGCCCATGTCGGCTTGCAGCACGCCATCCACACGCCCGGATCGCTGTACCACTCGACCGCGTTGACCATCATGGGCGTCGAGCCCGAGGGGCCGCTGCGCGCCATGATCTGACCGACTACCGTTTCCGCGCCTCGCGGCCCGGCTTGCGGGCCTGCCCGGTGGGTGATGCCGTAGGTTTGCCACCGAACGGTTCCTGACGGGCGATTCGGGCGGCGAGGAGGCGCGGTTGACGCGGGCCGGAAGCGGGGGCGGTACGGCACTCTGCACCGACCTGCCCTTGTCCGCGGCCCAATTGCGGTGGTGGGTGGCGCAACAGCTGTTTCCGGGGGTGCCCAATACGGTGGCGCTGTACCTGGAGCTGACCGGGTCGCTGGAACGGGAGTTGCTGCAGGAGTGCGGGGCCCGGGCGGCTCGGGAGCTGGAATCGCCGTTGCTGCGGTTTCGGCTGGTCGAAGGGTATCCGCGCCAGTACACCGATGCCGAGGCGTTTCCAGCCGCGCCATTCGTGGATCTGAGCGGTGAGCCGGATCCGATGGCGAGTGCGCTGGCGTTGATGGACCGTGACCGGTGTACGCCACTGGATCTGCTCGGGGACGCGCTGACCGTCGCCACCGTGTATCGGATCGCTCCGCAACGGCATCTGTTGTACCTGCGCAGCCATCACATCGTGCTGGATGGGTTGGGCGCGGCCGCGCTGCTGCGGCGGACCACCGAGTTGTACAGTGCCACACTCGATTCGGACTCCTCGGTAAGTGCCGAGGTCGATTTCCTGACCGTCGCCGACCTGCTCGAGGACGAGCAGCGCTATCTGACCTCGTCGCGCGCCGACGCCGATCGCGACTACTGGGCACGGGAACTCGCGGGGATGGGTGAGCCGGCGCGCCTGGCGGGGTCGCCGGCCATCCCGGCGCCGCATCCGCATCGGATCACCACCGAGGTACCCGAATCCGTCGCAGACCGGCTGCGAAGTGTCCGGCAGGACGCCGGAATCGCGTTTCCCGAGCTCACCATTGCGGCGTTCGCCTGCTATCTAGCGGGTCTGACCGGGTCCGATGAGATTGTCCTGTCGCTGCCCGTGCCCGCGCGGCCGACAGCGGCGCTGCGCCGCTCGGCGGGGACGGTGTCGAACGTGGTGCCGTTGCGGCTGACCGGAATTCGCGCCGCGACGGGGACTCAGGTCGTCGAGCAGGTGCGCGCCAAGGTGGTGGGCGCGCTGCGGCATCAGCGCTACCGCTACGAGGACATGCTGCGCGACAGCGGCGAAAACCACATGGTGCGCGGCAGTTTCGGTCCGGTGGTGAACATGCTGCGGTTCGTCGAACAGCCGCGGGTCGGACCGCTGAGCGCGGAGGTGCGGCTGCTGTCGCTGGGGCCGGTGGAGGATCTACTCGTCAACGCATATCAGTTGGGGCCGGACGAGCGCACCATCACCGTTGACATGCAAGCGAATCCAGCGCTGTACAGCCCCGAGACCCTGGCCTGGCATCACGCACGATTCCTCGATTACTTCGAGCGGTTCCTCGTCGATCCTTCGCTGCCGGTCCCCGTTGTCGAGGTTGCCGCTCACTGCACAACGCCCACCACCGTGCCCGGCGATCCGACCACCTCAGCGGACAGCCCCGCCCCGCAACAGGGCTCGGTGCACGCGGCCTCCACTGTGCACGCCGAGGCTGCGCCCGCCACGTCCACGAACAGTTCACGGCTGCTACCCGATCTGCTCCGTGGCGCGCTCGCTCGCGCCGAAGCAGCTGTCGCCCTCCAGGACGGCACCCGCCGCTGGACCTACCGCGAGCTCGACGAGCTGTCCTCACGATGGGCCCGGGTGTTGATCGAATCCGGGGCCGGGCCGGGGTCGTTCGTGCTGGTGGCGGTGCCGCGTTCGGCCGAATCGGTGCTGGCGGTGTGGGCCGTCGCCAAGTCGGGGGCCGCGTTCGTTCCGGTCGATCCCACCGATCCGATCCGGCGGCTGCGGACCGTCGCGGCGGATTCGGGTGCGCGCGTGGGGATTACGGTGTCGGCGGTGCACGCCGACCTGCCGGAGGAGCCGATCTGGCTGGAGCTGGACGACCCTGGGTTGGGCGCGCAGGTCCTTCAGCGATCCGGCACGGTGGTGCGCGACTGCGACCGGATCCGTCCGCTGCATGCCGAGCATCCGGCGTACCTGATCTACACCTCGGGCACTACGGGGGTCCCGAAGGGCGTAGTGGTCTCCCATCGCGGGCTGGGGACGCTGGCTGACTACCTCGTCGAACACTATGACGTCCAGGCGGATTCGCGGGTGCTACACGCACATGCACCATCGTTCGACGCGCACCTGCTCGAACTGCTGGCCGCGTTCGCGGCGGGCGCGCTCCTGGTGGTCGAGCCGCCGGGAGTGGTCGCCGGGACCGAGCTGACGCGGCTGCTGACTTCGGCCCGAATCACCCATTTCCTCACGACCCCCGCAGTATTGGCGACGCTGACGCCCGCCGATGTCCCCGGACTGCGGGTTGCGGTGGTAGGTGGCGAGGCGTGCCCCGCCGATCTGGTGCGGCGATGGGCGCCGGCCCTGAGACTGTTCAACGGGTACGGGCCGACCGAAACCACCATCATGGCAACACAATCGAGGGCGTTGACCGTGGCGGGACCGGTGACGATCGGTCCCGCATTGCCGGGGGTGCGGGCGCTAGTCCTCGACGGCCGGTTGCGGCCGGTGCCGCCGGGCAGCCCCGGCGAGCTGTATCTGGGCGGTCCCGGTGTCGCGCGGGGCTATCTGCACCGGGCGGGCGCGACAGCCGAACGGTTCCTCGCCGATCCGTTCCGGCCGGGCGAAAGGCTCTATCGCACCGGCGATCTCGTTCGTGCGCAGATCGACGGCAGCCTCGATTTTCTGGGCCGCGCCGACGATCAGCTGACGGTGCGCGGACGACGAGTCGAGGCGGGTGAGGTCGCGGCCGCCCTGCTGACGCTGCCGGAGATCGCGCAGGCCGTCGTCACCGCCGAGAATGCACCCACCGGCGTGCGACTGATCGGGTATGTCGTCGCCGCGCCCGGGGTCCGGCTCGACCCGACCGGACTGGTGCGTCGACTCCGGACGCTCCTGCCCGCACCGCTGGTGCCCGCGCAGCTGGTCGAGCTGGAACGCCTGCCGATCACCGCGCACGGCAAGGTCGATCGAGCGGCCCTGCCACCTCCCCCTGTCGTGCAGCATCCGTACCGTGCGCCCGAGACCGAGTTCCAGCGCCTGGTCGCGGAGAAGTTCGCCGCCGTGGGCGCCGAGCGGATCGGACTCGACGACGACTTCTTCGAGCTGGGCGGCAATTCCCTGTTGGGGGTGGCGGTGTCGGCCGAATTGTCCGCGGCCACCGGGCTGCCGGTGACGGTCCGCTGGCTCTATACCGCGCCGACCGTCGCCGAGCTCGCGGAGCGATTGGCTACCCACGATGGCGGCACCACCACCGAGGACGCGCTCGGCACGGTCCTCACGTTGCGCCGCAACGGTTCTCGCACTCCCCTGTTCTGCGTGCATTCGGCGGTTCCGCTGGCCTGGTGTTATGCGGGTCTGGCGCGTCAGGTCCACGACCGTCCGGTGCTCGGCTTGCAGGCGCTGACCTCGAGCGGCGATCCCCGATCGTTCGCCAGCATCGAGGAACTCGCGAGCGGGTATGTCGAAGAGATCCTGCGTGTGCAACCGGACGGGCCTTATCACCTGCTCGGCTGGTCGCTGGGCGGGCAGATCGCGCATGCCGTCGCGGTGCGGTTGCGGCGGGCGGGCGCGGAAGTCGCAACCCTGGCCATGCTGGACAGTCTCGTGTTTCCCGAGGACATGCCGCCGCCGCCCACGCCGCGCATGCGGGATCTGCTCACGCATCTGCTCGGCGACGAGCCCGTGGACGCGGATGCGCTACCGGAAGTTACCGCCGACCAGGCCGCGGCCGAATTGGCCTCGGCGGCGGCCTCTTTCGGGAGCGGGCTGACGGCGGCGCAGCTGTCGCGGTTGCATCGCGGGTATGTCGACGGGGTGCTGCTGTCGGCGCGGTATCGGCCGGACGTCTTCGATGGGGATCTGCTTTATTTCTCTGCCACACAGGGGATGACCGGATCGCTCGACGCGAGTTTGTGGCGGCCCTACGTCACGGGCAGCTTGGTGGAGCATCCCGTCGCGGCGACGCACGCCCAGCTCACCAATGCCGATGTTGTCGCGGTCATCGGGCCGTTGCTCGCGGCGCATCTCGAGGGCTGCGGATGAGGAGCGGTCCGCGGACCGGCGTGCGCTGGTTCAACGTCTATGACGAGGCGGCGGACTGGGACTGTGCAGGACCCGCCGCCGGAACCCTCACGCGGTGGGTGAGCGAGCACCTCATGCGACCGCATCCGGCGCTGGGGCGGCCCGGGCCGGTGTGCCCGTTCGTGCGGCAGAGTGTCACCCGGCGGCTGTTCTGGGCGGGGCTCGCCGAGGGCGGTGACGGGTTGACCGGTGAACGGATGCATCGGATCGTGGACGATGCCTTCGAGCTGTATCAGGCACTGCGGCAGGATGATCCGGCCGAGACCCGCGGGTTGACGCTGGTGACGGTGTTTCCGGGGCTCACCCGGTTCGAGCTGGTGGATGCCGTGCACGCGGAGCGAAAGACCGAGGTCGTGGACCGAGGCATGATGCTCGGTCAGTTCTATCCCGGTTGCAGCGTTCCGGGGCTGTGGGACCGCGACTTCCATCCGCTGGATGCACCGCTGCCGATGCTGGTGCTGCGCTCGATGATGAGCACCGACTTCCCCTTTCTGGCCGCCCGCTCGGACTGGCTCTACGCCTATCTGTCCCGGGTCGCGCCGGATCTGCCGCGCACCCTGCGTCGGTCGATAGCTGAGCGGCTGCGGGTTACCGAATCCGAGGCCGGTGAGATCACCGCGCTGCGCGCACATTCCGCCGACGAACACGCGCGGTGATCACCAGAATTCGATGTCGACGGCCCGATAATCCAATGATGCACAGGCTGTCGCGCTTCCTCGTTGCTCTGATTGCCACATTTGCTGCGCTGGTGCCCATCACGGCGTCCGCGGACCCCGGCGGTGCCGCGATCGTCGACGTCAAGCCGCTGGGCGGTCGGCAATTCGAGGTGACGGTTTATTCCGCGGCGATGAACCGGACCATCCCCGTCTGGGTTTCGCACCCCGACTTCTCCGCACCGGCGCTGTATCTGCTCAACGCGGTCGACGGCGGCGAATCCGGTGGCCCCTGGTACAACCGCACGGACACCGCCCAGTTCTTCGCCGACAAGCCGGTGAACGTGATCACCCCGATCGGCGGGCGCGCCAGCTTCTACACCGACTGGATGTCGGACGACCCGACCCTGGGCCGAAACAAATGGTCCACCTTCCTGATTCACGAATTGCCCGCCCTCTTGGAGCCGCGCTTCCAGATGACCGGCCGCAACGCGGTCGCGGGCGCCTCCATGTCGGCCGTCTCCGCCCTCGACCTCGCCATCGAAGCCCCCGGCATGTACCAGGCCGTCGGCTCCTACAGCGGCTGCCCCCGCACCACCGACGCCGTCGCCCGCACCTACGTCCGCTCCGAACTCGGCATCTTCGGCGCGAACGCCGCCAACATGTGGGGTGGCGACGACAACCCGGCCTGGGACGCCCACGACCCGGTCCTCAACGCCGACCGCCTACGCGGCATAGCCCTCTACATCTCCGCCGGCAACGGCGCCCCCGGCATCCACGAATCCCTCACCGACCCCAGCATCGCCGGAAATGTCGGCGCCCTGACCGACCGCATGGCAGTCGGCGGCGTCATGGAATCGGTAGTCCGCAACTGCACGGATTCCCTTGTCGGCCGCCTGGCTTCCCTCGGCATCCCCGCACAAATCGCCTACCGCAACGGAACTCACGCCTGGCCCTACTGGCAAGACGACGTCCACGATTCCTGGCCCCTCTTCGCCTCCGCCCTCGGCGTCTGACGGTCTAAGAACCCCCGCCGCAATCGTCGCACGACGGCGGTGCATCCGGTCCCTGGGTCCAGAGGACCATGTCGTCGGTGAAGTTGTCGAGCTGGTCGGTTCTGCCGATAGCGGCCCCCATGGGCTGGCTGTGCTGATACGGCTCCAGGTACATGGGGATGTTCGGGCTGTCTATGAAGCAGCGACCCGTCACGCAATGGCCGGACAGGAGCGCGGTGCCGGAACCGCCGCCGACGACGAACACGGTCTGTGGCCCACCGCTCGGAACGGGCTTGGCGTACAAGGGGGTTGCGTAGGCTCCGCCGAGAAACTCCAGGCTGTGTCCGAGACCGCTCACCAACTGAACGAAGTAGTAGTCGTCGCCGCCGAGGGACACGGGAACATGGTTCCACCGCTGGGCGGCCACGATATAGCCGTCCGTGCCGTAACTGCACGGCTGCAACTGGACGCTGAGGTTCTCACCACGGTCGGTAAGACACTGGTTGTAGAAGACGTTGTGCAGGTACTGCCCCGATGGGCTCGGTTTGGCGGCGGCCGGACCGGCGACGAGACCCAACACCGTGCACAGCACGGGGAGCAGCGCCGCTGCCGAAATCGATCGATGTGTCATCGCATCAGGCTGTCCCGACGCTCTTTCAATCGAATTACAACCGCCACCCGCCCCAGGGGTCGCTCAAGCGCTCGGCAACGCCATCAATGTGGCTTGCATGAGCGCAATCGGCCCACCACCATTGGTATCCGAGGTGACCTCCGCGGTACAGACGGTGAGCGTGCGACCGGATCGCACGACGGTCGCCGTGGCCAGAAACCGTTGCCCCACAGCCGGACTCATGAGATTGACCTTGAACTCCACGGTGAGGATGTCCCGGTCGACCGGCTGCAATGACATGGCGGCATACCCACAGGCCGAATCCGCGAGCGTCGTGATGGCCCCGGCGTGCACGAACCCGTTCTGCTGGCACAAATCCTCACGAAACGGCATCTCCAACACCACCCGCCCCGCCGCCAGGCTCCCGATCTCGATTCCAAGCGTGGTCAGCAGGGTCTGCCGCCCGATACTTTCCCGGAGCCGCGCTTCCTGCGAGGTGCTCAAAGTGCCTGCGATATCGGCCATTTCCGGATCCTAGACGACACTCGACGGACCGAACCCCCGCACCGACCATGGTCTAATCGTGGGCATGGAGAAGTTCGACGCCTGGCTCGACCAGATTCATGCCTGGGACGACGAATTCGCCTACCGCACCATCTATTCCGTGTATTCGGCCGCCGAGAGCGGCCACGACTACGCCGACTCGAGCGGGCGGCGACGGGCGGACGGGACCTACGAGATCTATGCGGGCCAGCAAACGATCGTCCTGGCCGACGATGCCGAGCGTGAGGCGCTGGCTGCGCACATCGTGCGGCGCTACTGCGGAGACCACTATCCGGACATGCGCGCATGGGAAGCGCAAGAGCACGCCTGGTACATCGAGGACCGCCACCCTGGAAACAATAAGGTTTGGGCGGGCCCCACTTGGCGCGTCCGCCCAAAGGCATGGTTCGGCAGGATCACCCGATCGACCCGCCGCGAACGGTAGCCCGGTGACATCGCGCCCAGCGCGCCTCCACGATCACAGCGCGGTCTCCACGGCCCTGGCGTTGTACAGCGATCATGCGTTGCGCGAGTCGGTGGATGCGGCCACACCGCTCGGTGCGGGGATCGGTGGGAAGTCGGGGCTGCTGGAAGTGGCCGGCAGGCCGGTCTTCGTGAAACGGGTGCCCCTCACCGATGTGGAACGGCGGCCGGAACATGTCCGGTCCACGGCGAATCTGTTCGATTTGCCGATGTTTCAGCATTACGGCGTCGGACTCATTGGCGCGACAGGCTTCGGGGCTTGGCGGGAGCTCGCCGTGCACACCATGACGACGAATTGGGTGATCGCCGGCGAATACGAGGGTTTCCCGCTGATGTATCACTGGCGGGTGCTACCGGACTCGGCGCTGCTACCGACCGAACTCGTCGATATCGACCGCGTTGTCGCCTATTGGGAGGACCGGCCCGAGGTACGCGATCGAATCGAGGCTGTGCGGGACGCTTCGGCGAGCATCACGCTGTTTCTGGAGTACATCCCGCAGACCCTGCACGAGTGGTTGAACACCCAGATCGAGGTGGGCGGTGCGGTCGCCGAACTTGCGTGCGCCCTGGTCGAGCGGGAATTGGCCGCCGGCACCGCGTTCATGAACGGCCGCGGGCTGCTGCACATCGATGCACACTTCTGGAACATTCTCACCGACGGCCGGCGCCTCTACTTCGCCGATTACGGCCTTGCACTCTCCTCCAGATTCGACCTCTCGCCCCGGGAGGCGGCGTTCTTCGCCCGGAACCAGAGCTACGACTGCGCCTTCACCGCAACCTATCTGGTGAACTGGCTGCTCACTGCCCTGTACAAGGTGGAGGGGCGGGAGAATCGTGCCGCGCTGGTGCACGCCATCGCCGAAGGCAAGCCCCCGGAGGGCATCCCGGACGGAGTCGCCGCACTCCTCACCCGGCACGCACCTGTCGCCTCAAAAATGTCCACGTTCATGCTCACGTTCCAGCAGAAGAGCCGCAGCACCCCGTACCCCGATGAGAAGATCCGCCGCTTGCTGGCCCACCAGGCTTCGATGCTCGCTCAGCAGACGTCACACAGCACGGAAGCCGGGTGGCCTACCACCCAGTCCCTGAGCCAGCAGCGGCTTCCCGCGCACGAAGGGCCCTGACGGAAAGCTTTTGTCTGCCGAGAAGTCTCGTTTGCTCGAGCTTCAGACCGGCGAAGCGGTCACGGGTGTACGCACGCAACTCGTGTGCCGGGAATTTGATGATCGAGACGTAGTCACCGAGGTCGCCCACTGACCAGCGGGCGAGCGTGACCTCGTAACCCGATACGTGAGCGCACAACTCGAGCAAGACGGCCGGCATCTCGGACTCGATGAGTAGATCCGCTTTGGTGACGACGATATCGCGCATCGCCCTGATGTTCGGGATGAAGACCGTCGTCGCCCAGGATCGCCACTCGGCGAGGTCCTGGGCGGACGGCACCGGGACATCGCAGATCGGACAACGCCCATCGGCCAGCGCGAAGTCCGTGTGAAACGCATCGAACGTGCGCTGATTTGCCTCCATCAGCGCAAGCAACGGACCGTAGAACTCACTCAGTTGCTGGTTGACTCGCACCAGCCGAGCCTGACGCTGGCCCAGGCGAAGACCGTTCAGATATGTGGCCATATAGCCGACGAATGCCAATCCGACGGTCATCCCCACTGTGACCATAGAAACGATGATAGAGGGCTCGGCGCGCGCGACCGCACGCAAGAAGAGCGAAACTGAATCCCTTGCCGCAGTGGTCGAGCGGAATCTGCGGAGGTGGGGTGGGGTGAGCCCTGGGGTGTGTATCGGCGGGGTGCCGTGGCATCCACACTCGGATCAACGAGGTTCGAGCATCTGATGCGGGAGGGCATGATGACGGTGTGGACGCTGGTGGTCGGCTTGGGGGTCGTGCCGTTCCTGCTCGTCGCCGGTGTCTGGGCGGAGCGGGTGAGGAGTGGAGAGTATCGGCGGTTGTGGCGGCCGTTCGAGCGGGCGCTTGCGACGGGGCATGCACCAGTAGAGATTGATTCGGTGGAGTGGGCGGAGTTCGTGGCGGAGCGCCGACGCGGGCATCAGCGGGCGATCGCGATCGAGCTTGGGGCGCTCGCGATTTACGCCGCGGTCGCGGTGCGGAGCGATGAGCTAGTCGACCCGTTCCGGTTGGCGACGATGGCGCTCATCGCATTGTGCGCGGCGCAGATGGCGGTGCGGCTGCGGAGGATCGAGCGCTTGGCTGCCGATTCGGCGGTTGCTCCTACGGCCAGGTGACTTCCAGGTCGAGCAGGTCGAAGCCCGCCGGGAAGTGGGCGATTCGGGGTTTGCCCAGGTGGCCACCGTGGCGTTGATAGAAGGCTATCGCGGGTGTGTTCGCTCGCAGCACTTCCAGGTATACGGCGCGACCCGGGTATTCGGCTGCGGCCCAATCGAAGCCGTGGCGCAGGAGCAAGGTGCCGACGCCGCCGCCTTTCAGGGTTGGCTGGACGTGCAGGTTGTCGATGAGGATGCGGCCGTCGGGCTGGGGTGCCAGGTAGATGAATCCGGCCAGGTCGCTGGAGGATTCAGCGATGAACAGATCGCCCTCGGTGGGATCGCCGGTGAGGCGGTTGAGCCAGAGGGTCTGGTGGTCGCCTCCGAGCGGGCCGTTCAAATAGGCCGTGGGCATGATGCCCGCGTAGGCGGTGCGCCAGCTGGCGGTGTGCAGCGTGGCGACCGCTTTCGCGTCGGCGGCGGTGCCGGGGCGGATCCGGATGTCCATGGCGTTCAGCCTTGTTCGTCGAAGGCCCGGAGGATTTCTTCGGCGGCGAGGGCGGGGGTCAGGGAACCGTCTCGGATTTGTTTTTCGACCTCGGTGCGGAGGGACTTGACCGCGGGGTTTTCGGTGAGGCGGCGGAGCAGGTTGTCGTGGACCATGGTCCAGGTCCAGTCGACTTGCTGGCGGCGGCGCTTTTCGGCGAATTCGCCTGCCTCGGTGAGGATGCGGCGGTGGGTGAGGACCGTGTCCCAGAAGCTGTCCAAGCCGACGCCGTTGAGGC
This sequence comes from Nocardia heshunensis, assembly GCF_054782115.1. NCBI lineage: Bacteria > Bacillati > Actinomycetota > Actinomycetes > Mycobacteriales > Nocardiaceae > Nocardia > Nocardia heshunensis. The sequence goes on from NZ_BAAGTC010000003.1 coordinate 150,143, forward strand.
CGGACATGGTGAGGACCGGTGGCCGCCACAGGGATTCGCGCGGGTGGATGAGGCGCATCGCGCCCTGCAGTTCCCGAGCGGCGGCCTTGGCTTCCAGTTCATGGCGGCCGTCGGCTTTGTTGACGGCCACCAGATCGGCGAGTTCGAGGACGCCTTTCTTGATGCCCTGCAACTGATCACCGGTGCGCGCCAGAGTGAGGAAGCAGAACACGTCGACCATATTGGCGACGGTGACCTCGGATTGGCCGACGCCGACGGTCTCCACCAGGATGACGTCGTAGCCTGCCGCCTCCAGCAGCACGATGGTTTCGCGGGTTGCCTTCGCCACGCCGCCGAGGGTCCCCGCGGTGGGTGAGGGGCGAATGAACGCGTCCTTCTCCACCGACAAGCGAGCCATGCGAGTCTTGTCGCCCAAGATGGAACCGCCGGTGCGGGTCGAGGACGGGTCCACGGCCAGCACCGCGACCCGATGCCCCTGCCCGATCAAGTACATGCCCAGCGCGTCGATGAATGTCGACTTGCCGACGCCCGGAACACCGGTGATACCAACCCGATTCGAGACGACCGCGCCCGCCTCGGGGGTCAGGCGCAGCAGCAATTGCTGCGCCAGTTCCCGATGGTCGCTACGGGTGGATTCGACGAGGGTGATGGCGCGGGCCAGTCCAGCCCGCTCCCCCGCCCGCACCTGGGCGGCCAATGCGTCGACGTCGATGACACGGCGGGCCGCCACCGGCGCGGCGGGTGCCGCGCCCGGAGCGGACAGTCCGACGCCGGCGGTGGTGCCGAGCCGAGGGTGCAGCTCGCCACCCTCGGTCGCGCGTGCGGCGTCGCTCATTCCGTTGCGCCGGTGCCGATCTCGTGGCCCAGCTGCACGGCCAGCTTCTGAATGAGATCGATGGCGGCCTCGGCGATGATGGTGCCCGGTCCGAAGATGCCTGCAGCACCGGCCGCGTACAGCTCGTCGTAGTCGCCGGGCGGGATCACACCGCCGACGGTGACCATGATGTCGGGGCGTCCGACATCGGCCAGTGCCTGCCGCAGGGCGGGCACCAGCGTGAGGTGGCCGGCCGCCAGCGAGGACACACCGACGACGTGTACGTCGTTGTCGGCCGCCTGCTGCGCCACCTCTTCGGGGGTCTGGAACAGCGGGCCCACGTCGACGTCCATGCCGAGGTCGGCGAACGCGGTGGCGATCACCTTCTGGCCGCGGTCGTGGCCGTCCTGCCCCATCTTGGCGATCAGGATGCGCGGGCGACGGCCCTCGGCCTCGGCGAACGCCTCGACCAGCTCGATGGCCTTGCTGATATTGGTCACCTTGCCCGCTTCCTCCCGGTAAACGCCGGAGAGCGTACGGATTTCGGCCTGGTGGCGGCCGTACACCTGCTCCAGCGCATCGGAGATCTCACCGACGGTGGCCTTGGCGCGCGCGGCATTGATGGCCAGCGCCATCAGGTTGTTGTCCATGCCGCCTTCGGAAGACGCTGCGGCCCGGGTCAATTCGGCCAGCGCCGCCGCGACCTCGGCCGAATCGCGTTCCGCGCGCAGCTTTTCCAGCTTGGCGTTCTGCTCGGCACGCACCCGCGAGTTCTCGACCTTGAGGACCTCGATCGGGGTGTCTTCCTCGACCTGGTACTTGTTGACGCCGATCACTGGCTGCTGCCCGGTGTCGATGCGCGCCTGGGTGCGCGCGGCGGCTTCCTCGATGCGCAGCTTCGGGATGCCCTCCGAAATCGCCTGCGCCATACCGCCGTGCGCCTCGATCTCGGCGATGTGGGCGCGGGCGCGCTCGGCCAGCTGGTGGGTCAGCCATTCCACGTAGTACGAGCCGCCCCACGGGTCGGCCGGACGGGTGGTGTTGGACTCCTGCTGAATCAGCAGCTGGGTGTTGCGGGCGATGCGCGCGGAGAAGTCGGTCGGCAGCGCCAGCGCCTCGTCGAGCGCGTTGGTGTGCAGCGACTGCGTGTGCCCCTGGGTGGCGGCCATGGCCTCCACACACGTGCGCGCGACATTGTTGAACACGTCCTGCGCGGTCAACGACCAGCCCGAGGTCTGCGAATGGGTGCGCAGCGCAAGGGACTTGGTGTTCTTGGGCTCGAACTTGGCGACCAGCTCGCTCCAGAGCAGCCGTCCCGCACGGAGTTTCGCGACCTCCATGAAGAAGTTCATGCCGATGGCCCAGAAGAACGACAGTCGCGGCGCGAACTTGTCGACCTCCATGCCCGCGTCCAGCCCGGCCTTGATGTACTCCACGCCGTCGGCGAGGGTGTACGCCAACTCCAGGTCGGCGGTGGCTCCGGCTTCCTGGATGTGGTAGCCGGAGATGGAGATCGAGTTGAACTTCGGCATCTTCGCGGAGGTGTAGGCGAAGATGTCGGAGATGATCCGCATCGAGGGCTTGGGCGGGTAGATGTAGGTGTTGCGGACCATGAACTCTTTCAGAATGTCGTTCTGAATGGTTCCGGCCAGCTGCTCGGGCTTGACGCCCTGCTCTTCGGCGGCGACGACATACAAGGCCAGGATCGGCAGCACCGCGCCGTTCATGGTCATCGACACCGAAACCTGGTCCAGCGGAATCTGATCGAACAGTTCCCGCATGTCGAGGATGGAGTCGATGGCGACACCGGCCATACCGACGTCACCGGTCACGCGCGGGTGATCGGAGTCGTAGCCACGGTGGGTGGCGAGGTCGAAGGCGACCGACAGACCCTTCTGACCCGACTGCAGATTGCGACGGTAGAAGGCGTTGGAGTCCGCGGCGGTGGAGAAGCCCGCGTACTGGCGAATCGTCCACGGCTGGTTCACATACATGGTCGGGTACGGACCACGCAGGAACGGCACCACACCCGGCACGCTGTCCAGGGGGTAGCCCTCGGCGACGATGGCGTCCCGATCGGCCTTGGTGAACACCGGCGGCACCTCGATGCCTTCGGGCGTCGACCAGGTGAGCTGTTCGGGCGCATAGTTGTTGGCGCTCGCGGCCTCGGCGACGAACTCCTCGACCTGTGCGGCATTGACCTCGGCGGGCGCGGCGTCGCCCTCGGTCAGCGGCACCTCGGCGAAATTGCCGATGCGATGCTTGATATCGCTCATCTCTACGCTCCCAGCTTTTCGAGCAGGCCGGTCAGAGCCGCCACCGCGTCCATGCGAGCAGTCACGAAGCCATCCGGGCGATCCGCCCCGGAAAGCTCCGCGACCGCCTTCTCCGGTCCGGCCAGCAGCACGGTGGTGACACCGGCCGCCCGCAATTCCGCCACGGCCGCAGCGGCATCCGTGCCGTAGCGGGTGTCGGAACCACACAGCACCGCGATCGACGGACCGGCCTCGGTGACGGCCTCGATGCCGCCGGAGGCCAGCAGGTTGGTGGTGAAGGTGACACGAACATTGTTCTCCGACACCGGCCCCAGCGGAACCAGGCGCACCCGCGGACGGGTACCGTTAGCGGCCACGTAGGCGTCGGAGCGGTTGCGCAGCGCCTCGAAGGCGGAACCGTAGCGTCCGGAACCGTACTGCGTCCGCGCGGCTTCCGACAGCGGCTTCTCGCCGAGGTTCGGGAACTCGTTGACGCCGGTCACGGCCGTCTTGCGGTGTGCCACATCGGAATCGCGCTTGGCCTTGGTCTCCCCGATGCGTTCGGCGAGCAGGCCCGCCTGCAACGCAGCCAGGTAACCACCGGCAGCCTCGATCTCCTGCATGAACTCCCACGCCTTGGCGGCAAGTTCATCGGTGAGCGATTCCACATACCAGGATCCGGCACCCGGGTCCTGCACGTGGCCGAGGCGGGATTCCTCGAGCAGCAGCAGCTGGGTGTTGCGGGCCATGCGCTCCGAGAACGCCTGGGAGACTTCGAGTTCCCCGGCGGGCAGCGCGTCGTCGAACGGCAGCACGGTGACGATGTCCGCACCGCCGACGCCCGCGCCGAACGCGGCGAGGGTAGTGCGCAGCATGTTCACCCACGGGTCCCGCTGGCTCATCATGGCCGCGGAGGTGATCGCCTGCTGCGGCGCGTTGCCGAAGGCCGGAGCACCGCACACCTGCGCCACCCGGGCCCACAGCCGACGGGCCGCACGGAACTTCGCGACCGTCTCGAACTGATCGTCGGTGGCCGCGAAGCGGAAGTCCAACTGGCCCAGTGCATCCGCGATATCGGCACCGGCGTCGGTGAGCGAGCGCAGGTATTCCAGGCCCGCCGCGACCGCCGCACCCAGTTCCTGAGCGTCGGAGGCACCGGAGTTGTGGAAGGCCACGCCGCACACGGTGATCGCACGCACGGTCTCGGTGCGAGCCACGGCCTGCTGTGCGAGCGCGATCGCGCCGTCCAGGTCGATGTCCGAGGAACCCGCGAAGAGGCTCGTCAGCGGGGTGGCACCCAGCGAGACGCGAATGTCCTTGCGGTCCGGGGCCTCATAGGCGTCCAGCACCGAGAACAGTGCGGCGGCAGCCTCATCGGCGGCGGGACCGGCATCGAGGGTCAGAGGCGCGAGCTCGAACAGGAAACCCTGCAGCGCGGTCGCGAGACCCTCGACCGGGACACCGCGCTCGGCGACACCCAGCCACACGGCGCTCACGCCGTTATCCAGCGCGAACATGATGTCCGCATTCACGGCCTTGGCATCAGAGCCACCGAAGCGCTGGCTCACGAACCAGCCGCGGTGCGGGTCGCGGGCGGCGTCGCCGCCGCGCACGTAGGGGAACTGCCCGGGCAAAGGCTGCTCGGGCAGTTCGTCACGTCGCGTATACAGCGGGTTGACCGTCAGACCGTCATAGGTCGTGACCGCGAGCAGCTGCTCCGGCTCGGCCGGCAGTTCGCTCGCATCCACCCTGCGGGCCTTGGCCAGCACCCCGGCGACACCCTTACGCCAGGCGGCAAACTCGGGCACCGTTTCGGCACCCGAGTCGGAAGCAATCGGCATAGCTGCTGTTTCCTTCTTCCACTCCCTGACCGGATGGCCGCTGAACCGGCATCCGCCCAGCTCAACGGCCACTTTGGTTAACGAGCATTCATGGTCTTTCCCCTGATGCTAGCGGTACCCCTGGGATAACGGTCTCCGGAGTCTCACTACCAGCGGGTAACCTGGCGCGGTGCCAACAACCGTGCCCGCGCCGCTCGAGCGAGTATCCGGGATGCTCAACCGCCTCCGCCAACCCCGGAATCTGGCCCTGCTGATCGCTTGCGGAGTGCTGTTCGCACTAGCCGCCTTCGCCCCGCATCCCGGGCCGCAGCAGATCCGGCAGTGGGCGGATTCGGTGGGACCGATGCTGCCGGTGGTCTTCTTCCTCGTGCACACCCTGGTCTGCGTGGTCCCGTTCCCGCGCACCATTTTCACGCTCAGCGCGGGCATGCTGTTCGGCTCGGCGGAGGGCCTGACACTGGCAATCACGGCAACAACACTGAGCGCCCTGCTGGCCCTGTGGCTCGTCCGCGCCATCGGTCACGAACGCGTCCGCCCCCACCTCACCCACCCGACCGTGCAAGCCGTCGACGCCCGCCTGGCCCGCCGCGGCTGGCTGGCCATCGGATCCTTGCGCCTCATCGCGTTCGCCCCGTTCTCCATCGTGAACTACTGCGCCGCACTGTCATCCATTCGGCTGATGCCGTACTTCTGGGCGACGGTGATCGGCATCATCCCCGGCACGGTCGGCACGGTCCTCCTCGGCGACGCCCTCACCAACCGCACCTCCCCCGCCCAATGGATCGTCACCGCAGCATGTCTGGCGCTGGGCGTCATCGGTCTCCTGGTCGACGCCCGCATGGCGGTCGACGCGACCGCGGAGGCTCAGCCGGACCCGGTGGCCTGACAACGCCTTCAGAATCACGGTGATCGTGGCGCTGTTCGAGCGCGCCCGGTAACGACAGGATCTGGCCGGACGGTTGCGGGTTTCCGCGACCGCCAGGTCCATTGTCGAACTGGAAGGTGCTTCGCGTGAGTCCCCACCGCGTGCTCGGAACCGTCACATGATCAGTGTCGGCGCGACGAAAACCGCTGATACTACGGTGAATCAGGCCCGGTTCACCTTGCTCCGGCCGGTTCGCGGGCTGCTCGTGCGAGCGCTGTCGCTGGTCGTGCTGCTGGTGGTCTGGTGGGCGGTCGCCGCCGCGAAACTCGTTGATCCGCAATTCTTGCCGGGGCCGCGGGCGGTCTGGGAGGCGTTCGTGCGAGCCAATAGTTGGCATCCGCTCGCGCCCGGTGTGCCGCGGGAGGTGCCCGGCGAGCAGAACTATTTCCTGTGGGAGCATCTGCTGGCCAGCTTGCAGCGCATCGCCGTCGGCGCGGGGGCCGCGGTGATTCTCGGGCCGATCGTGGGATTCGCGCTCGGCACCTCGAAGACGCTGGCCACCATTGTCGGCCCGTACCTCAACTTCCTGCGCACGCTGCCGCCGTTGGGTTATATCGGTCTGCTCATCGTGTGGTTCGGGATCGGCGACACCTCGAAGATCTGGCTGTTGTTCCTGGCTGCGTTCCCGCCCGTGGTGATCGCCACCATCGCAGGGGTACACGGGGTTTCGGTCGACCGGGTCAATGCGGCGCGGTCGCTGGGGGCGTCGCGGGTTCAGGTCGTGACCCGGGTGCTGTTACCCGCCACGCTGCCGGAGGTGATCGGCGGGATCCGGGTGGCGATCGGGTTCGCCTGGACCACCGTGGTCGCCGCCGAGCTCAACAATGGCATCCCCGGCATCGGCGGCCTCGCATTCCTGGCCGGGCAGCAGCTCAATACGCCGCTGACCATGGCCTGCATTCTCGTCATCGGACTCACCGCGCTCGCTCTGGACGCGGTCATCAGCTGGATCGGCGCGCTGGTCGTGCCGTGGAAAGGCAAAGCGTGAAGCGCACTCTCACCACCCTGGCCCTCGCCGGACTGCTCACCGCCTCGCTGACCGCGTGCGTGCAGTCCGGGCGCACCGACCAGTCGCGGGCCGCCGGCGACAAGCCCGCTTGCCCGGTGGCCGTGGACGAAAGCTTCACCGGCACCGTACGACTCGGCTACCAGGACATTCCCAATGGCGATCTGGTCGTCAAGGACGCCGGGCTGCTGGAGACCTGCCTACCGAAGGCGACTATCACCTGGAGCAAGTTCGCCTCGGGTGCCACCGTGATCCAGGCGTTCGGGTCGAACTCCCTCGACCTGGGTCTGCTCGGCAGCGCGGCCGCCGCCCGCGCGGTGTCCGCGCCGCTGAACATTCCGATGAAGGCGGTGTGGATCCACGACGTGATCGGGGCCGCCGAATCCCTGGTCGTCAAGGATCCCGCGATCACCAGCGTTGCGGGCTTGCGCGGCAAGCGGATCGCGGTGCCCTTCGCCAGCACCTCGCACTACAGCCTGCTCGCGGCACTCACCGCCGCAGGCATCGAACGCGACGTGCACTTGGTGAACCTGCAGCCCGACGCCATCGCCGCGGCCTGGAAGGGCGGCGATATCGACGCGGCCTTCATCTGGGAACCGACCCTCTCGGAGCTGGAGAAGAACGGGCACGTGGTGACCACCGCCGCCGACACCGCCAAGGCGGGCAAACCGACCTACGACCTGGAAGGCGCACGCGCCGACTTCGTTTCGGCCAATCCGCGCTTCCTCGAGGTGTGGACCGCGGCGCAGAACTGGGCCGTCAACCAGATCAACACCGCACCCGACGCCGCGGCCACCCGGATCTCCGCGCAGCTGGGCGTCCCGGTCGCCGACATCCGCAAGCAGCTCGGCGAATACGGCTACCTCGACGCGGCCACCCAAGCCGGACCCGCCTACCTCGGCAAGCAGCTCGGCCAGGATCTGAAGTCCTCCGCCGATTTCCTGTTGAGCCAGGGCGAGATCCAGGGTGTGGCGACCCCGGACGCCTACGCGGGCGCGGTGTACGCCACGGCCGCCACCACCGTGAGCGCGAAGTGACCACCGCGCTCGACCTGCGCGACCGGGTGGTGCTGACGGACGTCTCCAAGACCTACGACACCCCGACGGGCAGCACCGTCGCGCTCTCGCCCACCGACCTGGTCATCGAGCCGGGCGAGTTCGTGAGCATCGTCGGGCCGTCGGGCTGCGGCAAAACCACGCTGCTGCAACTGCTCGGCGGCTTCCTGCCGCCCAGCGCCGGCACCCTGCTGGTCGGGCATGATGCGATCGACGGACCGAGCCCCGAACGCGGCGTGGTCTTCCAGGCCCCCACGCTGTACCCGTGGCTGTCGGTGCGCGGCAATATCGAGTTCGGCCCGAAATGTCGTGGTGTGGACAAGAAGACGCGGCGCGCGGCGGTCGAGCGAATGCTCGAGCTGGTGGGTCTGGCCGACTTCGGCGACAAGCGGCCCTATGAACTCTCCGGCGGCATGCAGCAGCGGGCGCAGATCGCGCGGGTGCTGGTCAACGATCCGCGCATCGTGCTCATGGACGAACCGTTCGGCGCACTCGACCAGCTCACCCGCGAGCGCCTGCAGGTGGAGCTGCTGCGGCTGTGGCGGGAGGCGGGCAAAACCATTGTGTTCGTGACCCATTCGGTGGCAGAAGCGGTATTCCTGTCCACCCGGGTACTGGTCATGAGCGCCCGGCCCGGCCGGATCATCGTGGATCGCCGCATCGAATTACCGGATGATGACGGTGCGAGCGTCCGGGACCTCGCGGTCACCGCCACACCCGAATTCCAGGCCCTCAAAACGGAATTGGCGGCGGCGATCTACGCGGCGCACGGTTAAGTCAGTGAATACAACAATGGCCCTCGCCGCAGATTTGCGGAGAGGGCCATTGTTCAGTTCCGAGTAACGCGAAACCTGATTACAGGTACGCGCCGCACACGGGCCAGGCGCCCGCGCCCTGACCGGCGAGCACGTTCTCCGCGACGCGGATCTGCTCTTCACGGCTGGCGTTGGAGGCATTGCCCGAGCCGCCGTAGGCGTTCCAGGTGCTCTGGGTGAACTGCAGGCCGCCGTAGAAGCCGTTTCCGGTGTTGGCGCCCCAGTTTCCGCTGGCCTCGCAGTTGGCGACGGCGTCCCAGTTGTGCCCGGCGGCCGACGCGGTCGCGGTGGACAGCGCGAACGGAACGGACACGAGCGCGCCGATGGCCGCAGTGGCGGCGAGCATGCGGGTGGTGAGCTTCCGGTTGCGATGCATAAGTTTTTCCCTTGCCTGCGCCCACCGTCCCGCGCTGTAAGCTGCGGTTCCCCGTCCCCAGGGTTATCGGTTGCTCTCGAATCGCGGGACGGGTTCCGGCGTTCGTCGATTCGAGCGGGGGCCCGGAGGTATCCGAGCCGAGAACGACGGTAACGGATCAATCACGGCGAATCACGTATCGATCACGGACAGTTGACAGAACGGTATCCAACGCACTCAATGTGTTTGCGCAGTTGGCATCGGAGTGTCGCGAAATCACATTTCTGGAATTTACGGCCGAATTTGTGACGGAGGTCACGGAGAAATGGTGACCCCGATCGCGTAATACAAAGTCGTTACAAAACGATGGCCACCGAAAATAGCCCTGCGACCGGCTCGGATCGTGCTGCGCGCAACCGTTGCCCCAGGTCAGAGCCCTCGCAATAGTTCCTGCAACACCGTTTCGGGACCGCAGGAGGAACCATGGCCGCCATCGAAGAACCCCGGTCCGGAGCACGCGCGGTCGACCGCGCGGTGCAGGTGCTGAATTGCTTCGAAGGTAACGATCCGGAGCTGTCGGTCAGCGAACTCGCCCAGTTGGCTGGATTGCCCGTCAGCACCACACACCGGCTGGCCCAGGCCCTGGTCCGGGGCGGGCTGCTGGAACAGGACCCGGCGACCGACCGGTACCGCGTCGGTCACGGGCTGGCCACGCTGGCCCGGCCCGCCCTCACCCGGCTGGGCCTGGACTCGGTCGCACCCCATCTGTACGCGCTGGCGGCGGGCATCCGGATCACGGTCAGCGTGAGCGTGGCCGACGACCACGACGCCGTCACGGTGTTCCAGGCACGACCGCCGGTCTATTTCTGCCATCACCAGGTGCCGCGACCCCGGCAATCGCTGCGGACCAGTGCCACCGGGCATGCCCTGCTGGCCTACTCCCCTGCCCGCGCCACCGCCGACGTCGACCTCGACCGCGTCCGCCACATCGGGTTCGCCTCGGAGCTCATCGAGACCGAGGATCCGATCCGGTCGCTCGCGGTGCCGATCGTCGGCCCGCACCGCCAGGTGCAGGGCGCGCTGGCCGTGCAGGCTCGTTCCGCGCGGCTGGATGACGAGCTCATCCGCGCCGTGGTGCCCGCCATGCGCATCGCAGCCGGGCGGATCGCGCCGCTGTTCCAAACCACCGGTGGCCCAGCGCTTTCCGCCGCCGAATTTCGCTCACGCTGATTTCCACATCGTGAAATCGCGATTGCCGCGCCGGTCGCGGCATCGCAGCATATGTGCACTCCACCTCCCGAAAGAGACTCCCATGCAGCTCTGTTGTCGCCCCGATCGCGAATCAGCCCGTACGACAGATCTATTCACCGAAAGAGTCCCCCATGGCATTCCCGCTCCGCCGACCTCGGCTGCGGCGCGCCCTCGCGGCCGCGGTCGCCGTCACCAGCGCGGTGGTCCTGCTCACCGGTTGCGCCAAGACCGACGCCGGTACGACCGCCGACGGTAAGACCGTCATCCGCTATCAGGGCACCACCGGTCAGGTCGAGGCCTTCGAACTCGCCGCCGACCTCGGCTACTTCACCAAGATCGACCTGCACTGGGAAGGCGACACCACCAGCGGCCCCGCCAATATCCAGGCCGCCGCCACGAAACAGGTCGAATTCGGCAGCGCCTTCAACGGCGCGGTCATCAAGCTCGTCGCGGGCGGTGCGCCCGTGACCGCCGTGCTCAGCTCCTACGGCGCGGACGAGCAGAACTTCACCGGCTACTTCGTGCGCGACGACTCCGGCATCAAGTCGGCCCGCGATCTCATCGGCAAGAAGGTCGGCGTCAATACCCTCGGCGCGCACCACGAATTCGTCACGCGGCAGTGGCTGCACGATCAGGGTCTCAGCGACGCCGAGATCAAACAGGTCCAGCTCGTGGTGCTGCCACCGGCCAATACCGAGGACGCGCTGCGCAACGGGCAGATCGACGTCGCGGCGCTCGGTGGCGTCTTCCGCGACACCGCCGTCGGACGCGGCGGCCTGCACACGCTCTACACCGACAAGGACCTGTTCGGGCAATTCGATTACGGCACTTACGTTTTCCGCAACGATTACCTGAAGTCACACCCCGAGGCGGTGGCCGACTTCGTGCAGGGCACCGCCCGCGCCACCCGCTGGCTGCAGGTCACCCCGCGCGATCAGGTGGTCGCCAAGTTCACCGACATCATCAACAAGCGCGGCCGCAACGAGAACACCGCGCTGCTGCAGTACTACCACTCCTACGGCGTCCCCGTCCCGGGCGCGGTGATCGCCGATCGAGAGATTCAGATCTGGATCGATTGGCTGGTGCGCAACGGCGAACTGCCCGCGGGCAAGATCGCGGCCAAGGACCTCTACACCAACAAGGACAACCCCTACGCCAACGGCACCTATCCCGCAGACGGCGGTCCGAGCGGCGAGGTGGTCGCGAAATGAGCGCCACCGCAGTCAAACTCGCACTCGCCGGGGTGGGCAAGGAATTCCCGGTGCGCGGTGAATCGGAGCACCTCACCGCACTGTCCGACATCTCCCTCGAGGTGCGCGACGGGGAATTCCTGGTCCTCGTCGGGCCGAGTGGGTCCGGAAAATCGACGCTGCTGGATCTGCTCGGCGGACTGAGCAAGCCATCGACCGGGCAGATCCTCATCGACGGCGCACCCGTCACCGGTCCGGGGCTCGATCGCGGGATCGTGTTTCAGCAGTATGCATTGCTGCCGTGGCGCACGGCTCGCGCCAATATCGAATTCGGGTTGGAGGCCAAGGGCATTCGCCGTCGCGAACGTCGGCGGATCGCCGAGCACTATCTGGAACTGGTCGGCCTGGCCGGATTCGGGGAGCGCTACCCGCACGAACTGTCCGGCGGCATGAAACAGCGGGTCGCCATCGCCCGCAGCCTGGCCTTCGATCCGGAAGTGCTGCTGATGGACGAGCCGTTCGCCGCGCTCGACGCGCAGACCCGGGAATCGTTGCAGGACGAGCTGTTACGGATCTGGCGGGCCACCGGCAAGACCGTGCTGTTCATCACCCACGGCATCGACGAGGCCGTCTATCTCGGTCAGCGGGTGGCGGTGCTGACCTCGCGGCCCGGCCGGGTCAAGGCCATCGTCGACATCGACCTCGACCGGGACGGCGATCCGGATATCCGCTCCAGCGAACGGTTCCGCGACCTGCGCCACCACGTCTGGTCACTGCTGCACGACGAGGTGGCGCGTGCCCAGGACCTGGAACAGGCCGCGCTCGCCGCCGACAGGAGGACTTCCCATGTCTAGCGCCCTGCGATTGCCGCACCCGGCCCTCGAATTCCCGGACCTCAGCACAGGCAGCGCGGCCTCCGACACGACCGGCACTATCGCCACCGACAGCGGCAGCATCGCTACCGTTGCCGATGCGGCGGCCACCACCAGTTCGGCAGGGCCGCGCCCGAAACGGTCGGCGCTGCAGGCACTGTCACCGGCCGCGATCGGCCGGGTGGCGTGGCGGATCGGCAAGCCGAGCATCGTGATCGCGGCCTTCCTCGGATTGTGGGAGGCAGCGCCACGACTGGGACTGGTGGACGAGATCTTCCTGCCACCGTTCTCGACGGTCGTGCAGGCCGGGATCGAACTCATCCGCAACGGCCAGATGTGGGACAACGTCTCGACCAGCCTGACGCGCTCGCTCATCGGGTTCGCGATCGCGCTGATCCTCGCGATTCCGGTGGGCGTGGCCATCGCCTGGTACCGGCCGGTCGCGGATTTCCTGAGCCCGGTCCTGGAACTGTTCCGCAATACTGCCGCGCTCGCACTGCTGCCGGTGTTCATCCTGATCCTCGGCATCGGCGAGACCTCCAAGATCGCCCTGGTGGTGTACGCCGGGTTCTTCCCGATCCTGCTCAACACCATCAGCGGGGTGCGGACCGTCGACCCGTTGCTGGTGAAATCGGCGGTGTCGCTGGGCTTCTCACCGCTGCGACTGTTTCAGAAGGTGATCCTCCCGGCGGCGGTACCGTCGATCTTCACCGGCATCCGAATGGCCGCGTCCGGCTCGATCCTGGTGCTGATCGCCGCGGAGATGTTCGGGGCGCGCGCCGGACTGGGCTATCTGATCACCGCCGCACAGCAGAACTTCCAGATCCCCGACATGTACGCCGGGATCGTCGCCATCGCCCTGGTCGGGCTCGCCTACAACGGCGTGCTGGTGGCCATCGAGCGGCGGCTGTCGCGCTGGCGCACCAACTGACCTTCCCCAGGAGACCTCACCGATGACCAACGCACGCAAGCCTTTCCACCTCAACGCCTTCCTGATGGGCGTAGGCCACCACGAGGCCGCCTGGCGGCATCCGCGCACCCAGGAGCGCCGGGTCCTCGACGTCGCGCATTTCCAGGAGCTCGGGCAGATCGCCGAGCGCGGCAAGCTCGACTCGGTGTTCTTCGCCGACGGGCTGGCCGTCGGACCGCGTATCAAGCGCAATGCGCTGGCGGTGTTCGAACCCGTCACGCTGCTGGCGGCCATCGCCGCAGTGACCCAGCACGTCGGGCTCATCGCCACCGCGTCCACCAGCTACAACGAACCGTTCAACCTGGCCCGCAAATTTGCCTCGCTCGATCACATCAGCGGCGGCCGGGCGGGCTGGAACATCGTCACCTCCGGCAGTGAGGAGGAGGCGTTCAACTTCGGCTTCGACGCCATCCCCGAGCACGCCCGCCGCTACGAGCGCGCCGACGAATTCGTCGACCTGGCCGTACAGCTGTGGGACAGCTGGGAATCCGACGCGATCGTGCTCGACGCGGAGACCGGCGTCTTCGCCGACCCGGACAAGGTGCACACCATCGACTACCGGACCGAGCGCTTCGGGGTGCGCGGCCCGCTCAACTCGCCGCGCGGCCCACAGGGGCGACCGCTGCTGGTGCAGGCCGGATCCTCGGAGAGCGGAAAGGAATTCGCGGCCAAATACGCCGAGGCCGTGTTCACCGCGCAGCGCACCATCGAGGAGGGCCAGGCGTTCTACCAGGATCTCAAGGAGCGCCTGCCCAAGTACGGGCGCTCGGCCGACGATCTGAAGGTACTGCCCGGGCTCGTGCCGTTCATCGCCGACACCGAGGACGAGGCCCGCGCGCTCGAGCAGGAGTTCACCGACCTCATCTCCCCGGATTACGCACTGCGGCAACTGTCTTCGCTGCTGGGCGTCGACCTCACCGAGCACGCCCTGGACGCGCCGCTGCCACCGTTGCCGCCGGTGACCGCCATCGAGGGTGGCAAGAGCCGCTTCACCCTGGTCAAGGAGCTCGCCGAGAAGGAGGAGCTGACCGTGCGCCAGCTCATCGGCAAGCTCGGCGGCGGCCGCGGGCACCGCACCTTCGCCGGGACGCCCGAGCAGATCGCCGACGAACTGCAGAGCTGGTACGAGGGCGGCGCGGCCGACGGCTTCAACATCATGCCGCCGTATCTGCCCGGCGGACTCGAGGACTTCGTCGACCGGGTGGTGCCGATCCTGCAGCAGCGCGGGCTGTTCCGCACCGACTACACCGCCACCACCCTGCGCGGCCACTACGGGCTCGCGCCCGTGGAGAGCCAGTTCGCCCCCGTTCGTATCCAGGCCAGCGCCTGAGCTCAGAAAGGAAACTGTCATGACCACCACCGAGAACCCCGTCACCACGTTCCGTATCGCACCGGTCGCCGGTCACATCGGGGCCGAAATCAGCGGCATCGATCTGGGCGGCGACTTCACCGACGAGCAGATCGCGGTGCTCACCGCGGCGCTGCACGAATACAAGGTGCTGTTCTTCCGCGACCAGACCATCGGGCACGCCGAGCAGATCACCTTCTCCCGGCGCTTCGGCGCGGTGACGCCCTCGCACCCCTACGACGATGACGCACCCACCGAGTTCCCCGAGATCCTCGCGGTCGACAGTCGGCTGTACGAAAAGCGGTTCGGGCGCAAGAAGTTCAGCTACACCAACCATTGGCACACCGATGTGTCGCCGCTGATCAACCCGCCCGCCGCGTCGCTGCTGCGGGCCGAGATCGCGCCCGAACGCGGTGGCGACACCCAGTGGACCAACCTCGCCGCGGCGTATGCGGGACTGCCGGATTCGCTGAAGTCGTTCCTCGACGGACTGCGGGCCGAACATCGCTTCGGCGGCAAACTGCCCGCCTGGGACGCCGACAGCGACTACGCCAAGCGGGTCGCGGCCGCACCGCTGGTCACCGAACATCCGGTGGTTCGGGTGCATCCGGTGACCGGTGAGCGGGTGTTGTTCGTGAACCCGGGCTTCACCACGCGCATCGTCGGGCTGAGCCCGCGTCAGAGCGATGCCCTGCTGGAGTTGCTCTACGCCGAGCTCTCCGATCCTGCCTACACGGTGCGATTCCGTTGGGAGAAGGGCAGTGTCGCGTTCTGGGACAACCGCGCCACCGCGCATCTGGCCCCCGGCGATCTCAATCACCTGGACGTGACCCGGGTGCTGTATCGCACGACATTGGAAGGCGATGTCCCGGTGGGCATCGACGGCGAGCCGTCGCGCTCCATCGCCGGTGACCACTTCGGCGGCACCCAGAACTAGCAGCGCCGAACAACGCGAGGCCCTCCCGACAATGTCGAGAGGGCCTCGCCCGCTTCGGTATTCGATTCTCAGTGCTGTGCGACTCTCAGCGCATCACTGGTTCCCCAGCGGCCGCGGCGGCGGATTCTGCCAGCGCTGCTCGGGCGGTTCCTGGCGGTACTGCGGCTGGCCGGGCTGCTGCGGGAGACGCTGTTCCAGCGGCGGACGCGCCGGTGTCGGCGGCAGGCCGCTCGTCGGCGGCTCGACCGGAGTCCGGGCATCCGCCTCGGCTGCCCGCACGGCCCGCTGAGTGGCAGGGTCGGTGGCGGTGTCGAACCAGTCGGCCACTTCCTCTGAATCATCTCCTGCCTCCGGCGCGGACCCGTCCTCGGAGGGCTCGTAGCGGAAGACGCCGTCCTCACCCTGCTTGCCGAAGCCGCGCGCGAAACCCTCCAGGGCCTTGCCGAAATCGCTGGGCACCAGCCACACCTTGTTGGCGTCGCCCTTGGCGACCTGCGGCAGCGTCTGCATGTACTGGTAGGCCAGCAGTTCCGGGGTGGGCTTGCCGTTCTTGATGGCGGCGAACACCTTCTCGATCGCCTTCGCCTGACCTTGCGCCTGCAGGTAGGCGGCGGCCCGTTCACCCTGCGCGCGCAGGATGCGGGACTGGCGTTCACCTTCGGCCGACAGGATCTGTGCCTGCTTGCCGCCCTCGGCCGCGAGGATCTGCGCCTGCTTCTGGCCCTCGGCCGTCTTGATCGACGCCTCCCGCTGGCCCTCGGCGGTCAGGATGATGGCGCGCTTCTCACGGTCGGCCTTCATCTGCTTCTCCATCGATTCCTGAATCGACGGCGGCGGATCGATGGCCTTCAACTCGACGCGCGAAACGCGCAGACCCCAGCGGCCGGTGGCCTCGTCGAGGACACCGCGCAGCTGATGGTTGATCTGATCGCGGGAGGTCAGCGTCTCCTCCAGCGTCATGCCGCCGACCACGTTACGCAACGTCGTGATCGTCAACTGTTCCACGGCGGCAATGTAATTGGAGATCTCGTAGACCGCGGCCTGCGGACTGGTGACCTGGAAGTAGACCACCGAGTCGATCTGCACCGTCAGGTTGTCCTGGGTGATCACCGGTTGCGGCGGGAAGGACACCACCCGCTCGCGTAGGTCCACCTTCGCGCGCACCCGGTCCGCGAACGGGACCAGGAACGTCAACTGCCCCGACACCGTGCGCGAATACCGACCCAGTCGTTCGATGACGGCGGCCTCCGCCTGCGGCACCAGGGCCACCGACTTGAACACCACCACGACGACCAAGAGCACGATGACGAGGGCGACTATGAGTACTGCCATCACGGCCCTTTCATGACGACGGCATGGGCGCCGTCGATCTTCATGATGTACACGGTCGAACCGACGGGATAGGAATCCGCCGCGTCATAGGGACGCGCGCTCCACACCTCGCCGCCCAGCTTCACCCGGCCACCGTGCTCGTCGACCGTTTCGAGCACCTTGGCGGTTTTTCCGGGCAGCGCGTCCACACCCGTCGCATGCGGAGGCGGAGTCGCGTAGCGCCGCAACAGGAATGGGCGCACCAGCGCCAGCAGTGCGATCGAGGAACCGCCGAAGACGATGGCGTCCACGAGCACCGACGAACCGGTCAGCCCACTCACGCCCGCGGTGATGAGTGCGGCGACCCCCAGCATGATCAGCACGAGACTGCCCGTGAGCATCTCGGCCGCCGCGAGCAGGATCCCCGCGACCAGCCAAACTATTGCGGCCACGCCACCAACAGTAGTCGTTGTGGCGGGTTGCGGCCGTTGTTCGTGATCACTCTGCTCCCGGCAACCGGACGTTTCGGGTGCTCACCCGGGTGCCACGGGCCGGAATGGGCGCGGCGCGTGGGGCTTTCCCGAGGCCGCCGGTAACCTCGACGCGGTGAGTGGGCACCAAGGGTACGGCGACATCTTCTCCGGACACACACGCAAGCAGAAGCGGGAGGTGCCCCGCGTGGTCGCCGAACGCGACCTGGTCGCCGAGGACGCGGCCACCGGATTCTGCGGCGCCGTAGTGGGTTTCGATCGCAGCTACGACGGCGACTTCGTGAAACTCGAGGACGGGCGCGGGCGGGTGCGGCTGTTCGCGTTGCGGGAGGCCGCGTTTCTGATCGACGGGCAACCGGTAACGCTGGTCAAGCCGACCACCACCGCACCCGTGAAATCCACCCGAACGGCATCCGGCTCCACCCGCGTCGAAGGCCACAAGGCGCGGGTCGCGCGAGCCAGCCGGATCTGGGTCGAAGGCGTGCACGACGCGGCACTCGTCGAACGAGTGTGGGGACACGATTTGCGCGTCGAGGGAGTGGTGGTCGAACAGCTCGAGGGCCTCGATCACGTCGCCACCAAACTCACCGAATTCGAGCCCGGACCGACCCGCCGCGTCGGCGTCCTCGTCGACCATCTCGTCACCGGATCCAAGGAGACCGGCCTCACCCGCGGCCTCGGTGATTATGTTCTCGTCACCGGCCACCCCTACATCGACGTGTGGCAAGCCGTCCGCCCCAAGGCCGTCGGCATCACCGCCTGGCCCGAGGTACCCCGCGGCGAAGACTGGAAAACCGGTATCTGCCAGCGGTTACGCTGGGGCACCCCGCAGGACGGCTGGCGCCGCGTCTACAACGCGGTCAACTCCTACCGCGATCTGGAAACCCCGCTCATCGGCGCCGTCGAACGACTGATCGATTTCGTCACCGAGCAGGAGTAGCCCGCCAGTTATCCTCGAATGCATGAGTAGCCCGAGTGCATCGCTGACGGTTTGGGCCGGATCCTGGCTGGCCGGCCGCAGCGCCCCTGACGACGTGTTGGACGCGTTGCGCGCCTGGGCCGCCCGGCAGACGGTGGCCGCGGGCGATCCGGTCACCGGCGGACACACCGGGCTGCCGTGGGCGGCCGACGACGGGTCGGATTCCGTCGCCGGGGCCGGGATCATGGTGTTGCTCAAACTCATTCGCGAGGCGGTCGGCGCACCCGACGCTCAGGTCCGACTGGTGCTGCCGATTCCCGGGGATGTGCGCGGGATGCCGGTCGGCACCGAATTCGCCGCCGCCGCAACCGAAGCCGGTGAGGGAATTCTGGTTGGCGCTCCCGGTTCCACCGGGACCGGACTGGTTCCCGTCTGGACCGATGACGACGCGCTGCAGTGGCGTGTCTACTCCACGCCGATCCCCCTCGCGGGCGCTCCCGAAATGCCCCTGGGGGAAGCCGAATACACCATGCGCGAGGCGGTCCGCGATGCCGCCGACGCGCTGCAACAGCTGCAGACCACGCGGCTGGGGTCCGGCGGCGTCGGGCCTCGCGAACTGGTCGAGGCCGAACTGGCCGGGCATACCCGGCACCAATACCCCGATTCCATGCCACTACGCGCCCGGCGGATTCTCGATACCGCCGATCAGGTGGCCGCGATACTGACCGTCGCCGAACGAGAACCGGCCTCCGCACCGACCTCCGCGACCGCGGTCGCCGCTCAGGAAGCGCTGCTGCGCCCGCTGTGGAACGCGATCCGGGATGCGCGGCTGGCGGCCATCCACGCCCGCTGACCCGCCGGTGTCCGATTTCTTCAAGACCTGCGGGCCCTGCGGTACCTAGGGTTCTCTTATGACTATTCGACTGAACGTGATCGGCATCGCAGTTTCCGATATGGGCGCCTCCGTGGAGTTCTATCGCCGCCTCGGCGTCGAGTTCGCCGACGGCGTCGAGAACGAGCCGCACGTCGACGCGGATCTCGGCGGCGGCGTGAAATTGATGCTCGACACCGAGGACACGATCCGCTCGTTCCATCCGTCCTGGATTGCCGGAGGCGGCACCGGCCGACTCGGACTCGCCTGCGACTGCGGTACTCCCGCCGGAGTCGACGCGAAATTCGAGGAGCTGGTGGCGGCCGGGTATCAGGCGGAACTCAAACCCTTCGACGCGTTCTGGGGCCAGCGATATGCACAGGTGCTGGATCCGGACGGCAATGGCGTCGACCTGTACGCGGCCTCGGCGTGATTCACATTTTCAGCAGGCCCATCGGGGACATTCCGGTGAGCTCTCGGATATCGCGGGTCAGGTGGGCCTGATCCGCATAACCGGTCAGTGCGGAAACATCCGCGAGGGACGTTCCACGACGGGCCAGCGCCAAGGCGTGCTGCATGCGCAGTATCCGGCCGAGTGTCTTCGGGCCGTAGCCGAAGGCTTGCAGCGATATTCGATGGAGTCGCCTCGGTCCGGTGCCCAATTCGTCGGCCGTATCGGAGACGGACATTCCCGAGCGCAGTGACGTCACGATGAAACGCAGCATCGGGTCCACGGGATCGGATTCGGCGGCCCGCCAGCGTGCGATGGCTTCGAGGCCCGCGGTCGGGTCGGACTCGCGGGCGATCAGTTCGGTCGCGTGGCGGACGTCGGCGGGTGACCAGAGGTCGGCGAGGTCGGCTCGCGCGTCGCGCAACTCGTGCGCGGGCAGGCCGAGCAGGGCCGGAGCGGTACCGGGGAAGAAGCGGATGCCGGTGATGCGGGCGACGAATCCGGAGGGTGGGCGGTAGGCGCGGGTGTCCGGGCCCGCCACCGAGAGTCGTCCGTCCATCCACAGCAGATCCATGCTGCCGTCGGGCAGCACCGGCAGATCCGAATCCGACACTCCCGCACGGGTCCACAGCGTGGCGCCGCCGACGCTCGAGGGTTGTTCCCGATAGCCTCGTGGCGGATGAATATCGACCATCGCTCCCCACTTCACCCCGAAAAGCGCTGAAACACAGCTCTGTTCGGCACCTCATGCGCACACGCACGGTGTGCATGCTTGCACTCAATGCAATGTTGCACGCTATGCCCCCGCGGGCTGTTCTTGATCGGCCACCTCGACGACATGTTCCGGCATACCCGGCTTCCACGCCAGCACGTGCATGCGCCCGTCCACGATCTCCACCGACGACGCCCCGGTCAGATCGGCGGCGTAGAACGGTGCGAACTTGCGGCCGCGTAGATCGAAGCCGCTCTCGGCGAATAGGTCTTCGGCCCAGCGCTGGTGCAGCTCCGGATCCTGCACGTCGTGCACGGTGCCGAACAATTTCACGTCACCGTCGGTCACCTGCCCGTCGACCGTCGCCGTGTGCAGGCAGAAGCGCGGGTCACGGGCTAGGTCGGCGAACTTCGTGGTGCCTTGCATGCCGACCAGCCACAGTTCGCCCTCGAACATCCGGGGTTCGAGGGGACTGATGCGCGGAGAGCCGTCCTTGCGCAGGGTCGCGAGCATGCACAGATTGCCGGTGGCGGTGTGACGGCGCGTGAAGATGCTCGCGATGCGTGGGGCGGCGACGACGAACTCGGTCCAGGACGTCATACCGGCGACCGTACTCCCGGGGACCGACACTCGAGAACGCCGAAAACGGCCGATCTCTGTTTGAATGGCCCGCATGTCGATCTCCCGTCGCATCGCGGTGACGACCGCCGCGCTCCTGGGCTGCGTGCTCCCCGCCGCTCCCGCGCACGCCATCGTCGGCGGCACCGAAACGTCGACCGCGCAGTACCCCTGGCTTGCCGCGGTCGGTACCCCGCTGTTCTTTCCCCGCGCCTCCGGCCAGTTCTGCGGCGGCGAACTGATCGCGCCGGATCAGGTGCTCACCGCCGCGCACTGCGTGGAGCTCGCGCAGCTGCTACCGCAGGCGCTGACGGTCACCTTCGATCGCGACGATCTGACCTCGCACGACGGAACGAGCGTGAGCGTCAGCGCGGTTCGGCTGCACCCGGACTTCCGTACCGACAGCGTCGACGGCGTCGATGTCTATCATCACGATCTGGCCATCCTCACCCTCGCGCATCCGCAGCAGCGGCCGACCGTACCGATCGCGGCACCCTCGGGGAGCGCCGCCAGCGTCCTGGGCTGGGGTGGCACATCCAACGGGGATCTCACCAACACGGTGCTGCGCGGCGCGACCGTGCCGATGGTGCCGGATGCCGACTGCGCCGCCGCGTACCCGGGAGCCTTCGACGCGCAGGAGATGGTGTGCGCCGGGTCGACTCAGGCCGATACCGGCGAATTCGACAGTGGCGGGCCGCTGCTCGTCGACGGGAAGCTGGTCGGCATCACGTCGTGGGCCCGTGGGACCGCCTTGGCCGGGTATCCCGGGGTCTATGCGCGGCTGCCCGCTGCGTTCTGAGCCCTCAGACCTTCGACGCCGACTGGTCGAAGGCGAAGACGCCGTTCGGGTCGTAATGCTTCGCGACGCTGCGTAGTCGGGAGGCGTTGTCGCCATAGTAGGCGGCGGCCCAGTTCGACAGGCCGGGGTCGATGTAGTTGACGAAGGCCGTGTTGCCGGTCAGGTCGCCGAGCTTGTCGCGTACTTCGTTCACCGAATTCCGGGCCTCGGTGGTGGTCGCGCCGACGTAGATCTGCGCGGTCGCCAATGCGCCTCGATACGCGAATGCCGTGTCCTTCGCGCCGATTCGCGAGGGCGCACCGGAAAGGCTGTCCAGCAGGATATCCATTCCATCCCGTCCGGTGAGCAATGCGGTCAATTTGCTCGGATCCGAGAGCGGCTTGGCCAGTACTCGTGAGGATGCCGTGAACGATTCGCGGCCGAGCGCTCCCCCGCCATTCCAGTTCGGGCGGCATTGCTCGACCGAATAGTTCGCGCACCCACCGAAATACATCATGGCCGAGAGATAGTCCTTCGACAGCGAATATCTGTTTGTCGGTTGGGTCTTGGTGGCTGCCACCAGTTTGTCCAGGAGGGCGTTCATCTCCTTCTCCGATCCGACGTAGCAGCCGTTGATCCGGCAGGTCGGCGGGCTGCCCGCGGACATGCCGAGGGTGGACCAGAATTCGTCGGGGGCCGAGGCGGTGAAGGTCTGCCAGGCGCCCAGTACGTCGGTCAGGGATCCGGCCGGGAAGCGGACCTGGAACACAGCCAGTTGCGGTGCCGCGACGGTCTTGAAGGTGAAGGAGGTGACGATGCCGAAGTTGCCGCCACCGCCGCCACGCAATGCCCAGAACAGGTCCGGTTCCGAGGTCGCCGAGGCGGTCCGCACCGTGCCGTCGGCCGTGACCACCTGCGCGGAAACCAGGTTGTCACAGGTCAATCCGTACTTTCCGGCCAGCACGCCAACACCGCCGCCGAGGGTCAGTCCGGCGATGCCGACCGTCGGGCAGGAACCGGCGGGCAGGCAGCGGCCCGCCTTCGCCAGGCCCGAGTAGACGTCCATCAGTCGGGTGCCCGCGCCGATCACCGCGGTCCCGTCGGACTTCACCTCCACACCCGTCATCCCACCCAGATCCAGTACCAGGCCGTTGTCGGGTGTCGAGTATCCGGCGTAGCTGTGCCCACCGCTGCGTGCTGCCACGGGAATGCGCGCACCCGCTGCGGCGGTTACACCCGCCTGCACGTCGGAGGCATTGGCGCACTGCAAGACCGCAGCGGGCTGACGGGTGTCGAAGACCGGGTTGTAGGCCATCTTCGCGGTCGAATATCCCGAGTCGGACGGCATATTCAAAGTCCCCGTGGTGATTTGCCGAAGCTTGTTCCAGTCCACCTGTACCGCAGGCGGTTCCACCGTGGGCTTGCCCGTGGTCGGCTGTGCCGCCGGTGCCTGTGGATCGCAGCCGGTCGTCGCGCCCAACGCGGCCAGGCCGACGCCAACTCCTGCCGCGCGCAGCAGATTTCGACGATTGATCGCCATAGTGGCGCCCCTCCCCAAGGGTGCGCCCGGCAGCCTCCGGTCTGCCGAGCGCACACGAACCATTCAACGGTCGGTTATCGCGACCGGGAACGTTCGCGTTTCGCTCAGGCCAGCATGCCCTCGGCCAGGCTGGCCCAATCAGCCAGAACCTGCTTGCGGCGCAATCGATCCCGGCCGACCATTTCGTCGAGGGTCGCGCCGCGGACCAGGTTGATGGTGAGCCAGAAGGCGGCTTCCAGGCGCTCGGGTGAGGCTTGGATGAAGCGTCCGCACGCGTCGAGCAGTTCGACGGTCAGGTCGTGCTGCACGCGCAACATGTTGCGGCGCAGCTCCTTGTCGTTGGCGATGCCGACATACAACTCGACCGCGGCCTTGCCCAGCTTGCCCGCGAACGGCGCGGTCACCAACTCGACCAGCACCTCCCCGGGTGCCGACTCCCCCGGCAGCGTGCGTGTCCGGCGCTGCAACGCCTCGCGCTGGCGTTGGGTCAGATGCTCGATGGTCTGGGCGATCAGTTCCTGGCGGGTGTGGAAGTGATGCAACTGCGCGCCCCGGGTCACGCCCGCGCGGGCGGTGATATCGGCGATCGAGGCGCTCGCGTAGCCGACCTCGGCCAGGCTGTCGATGGCGGCATCCAGTAGCAGCGCACGCGTGCGCAGGCTCTTCTCCTGATGCTTGTTCGGGGGCAGACCGGATACCACCAGGTCAGTGTAGCCGTTCGGAAATATTACGTGCTACCTTGCACGCAATTGGGTGTCGGTCGTAATGTGTCGGCATGCCCGTCGATCGCCTGCTGCCCACGCCCGAAGCCCGAGACCTGCTCGAGCTCACCCGCGAGATCGCCGACAAGGTGCTCGAGCCGTCGGTGGTCGAGTACGAGAAGCAGGAGCGCTATCCGGCCGAGGCGTTCCGCGCGCTCGGCGCGGCCGGGCTGTTGAGCCTGCCGTACCCGGAGGAATTCGGCGGTGGCGCGCAGCCCTACGAGGTGTACCTGCAGGTGCTCGAGGAGTTGGGCGCGCGGTGGGCGGCGGTCGCGGTGGCGGTGAGCGTGCACAGCCTGTCGTGCCATCCGCTGTTCGCCTACGGCACCGACGAGCAGAAGCAGCAGTGGCTGCCGGAGATGTTGTCCGGCAATCTGATCGGCGCGTACAGCCTCTCGGAGGCGCACGCCGGGTCGGATGCGGCGGCGCTACGTTGCCGGGCCACCGAGACCGCGGACGGATACCGGATCACCGGCACCAAGGCGTGGATCACCAACGGCGGCAAGGCCGATTACTACACGCTGTTCGCCCGCACCGGCGAGGGTTCACGCGGCATCTCCTGCTTCCTGGTGCCCGCCGACGCCGAGGGCCTGTCCTTCGGCAAGCCCGAGGAGAAGATGGGCCTGCGCGCGGTCCCCACCACCACCGCCGCCTACGACGACGTCCTCCTTCCCGCCGAACGCCTCATCGGCGCACCGGGTCAGGGCCTCCCGATCGCCTTCAGCGCCCTCGACTCCGGCCGCCTCGGCATCGCCGCCGTGGCCACCGGCATCGCCCAGCGCGCCCTCGACGACGCCGTCGCCTACGCCAAACAGCGAGAAGCCTTCGGCCGCCCCATCATCGACCACCAGGGCCTCGGCTTCGTCCTGGCCGACATGGCCGCCGCCGTCGACACCGCCCGCGCCACCTACCTCGACGCCGCCCGCCGCCGCGACGCGGGCCTCCCCTACTCCCGCCAAGCCAGCGTCGCCAAACTAACCGCCACCGACGCCGCCATGAAGGTAACCACCGACGCCGTCCAAGTCTTCGGCGGCTACGGCTACACCCAAGACTTCCCCGTAGAGCGCTACATGCGCGAAGCCAAAATCACCCAAATCTTCGAAGGCACCAACCAAATCCAACGCCTCGTCATAGCCCGAAGCCTCGCGAACGGCTGATCCTCCGAGACCTGCAACTCTCGTCTCGGTCAGCGAGCTTTCGCATGGGTCGCGCGGTCGGCACGACGCCGAGGTGGCGAGTCGGTGCACCAGTTGCGGGCCCACCGCTGCTTGCGTTCGCGATCACGGGTGATCCAGTCGCGTCCCTCGGTAGCCACCGCCTCGAGAATGAGCAGTGCTGTCTCGAATCCCGAGGTTTGTGGGGCAGACAGGAAGTGGCCGTTCGGAGTGAAGCTATTGGCGGACGTACGCAAGTATTCTTCGACTTCGGCGATGCAGGTGCCGTTGAGGAGGGTGAGTTGGAAGACACGGCCCTTGACTGGGTCGGGGTGGGGCTGGCCGTCGCTGTAGAAAGCCTGTACGCGGCGCTCGGTGACCGAGGCTGAAGCGACAGCGTCGTAACTGCACATGCGGCGTTGTTCGTTGTGCAGTTCACCGGTGGCAAAGTTCAGATAGGTTCGGGTGGTTCGCATTCCGAAGCGGGTCAGCAGCAGCACCGACACCATGTATGCCGCATAACGTGGTGGGCCACCTTCGACTCTGCCACTGCGTGCGAACGGCGCGCGTTCCGTGAGGACAACGTAGGTAACCAAATCGCTCTCACTCAGGTTGGCACGACTGAGCGCCTCGTCCTTGAGGTAGGTCTTGTCCAACGCCAGCCAGCGGGCCATCTGCTGATCGGTCGGCCGATCATCGAGGATACGAGACCAACGGTCGAACTGGACTTGTTCCTCTAAGAACAGCACCTGCGCGTCGTGATCGAGCAATTTCCGCGCGCGTGGCAGGGAGGCAATGCGACCCACGCCGTATATCGCTGACCAGCCAACCCCTGTGAGCAATGCAGCGGTGGCGTGGCCGGAGATCAGCACCATGATCAGCACGCTCACCCAGGTCAGCGCACCGATGCCGCGCAGGTTCTCCGCCCGCCGCGCGGGCGACGTCTGCGGAAGGGGATAGTAGTGCAGTCGACCGAATCGTGTTGCATGCCAATCGATCAGCCATTTCAATCGGCCCGGGGCGGTGACGTCGCTGCCATATTGTTCGCCAAGACGAGTTTTGAGGTGGTGACGGTAGGAGGCCGTAAGATCCCAAAGACCGCTGCTATCACCCCGCTGAAAGCACCTATCGACCATGGTGTCCAACGGTGTCGGCTGTTGATCCGGTGGAGTTGGTCGGCGCGACTGCGTGGCCCGGGAATGCTGGGTGTGGGTCTGCCACACCGTCATACAACACAGCGCCAGCCCGGAACCGATGACGATCAGCGCAGCCGCTCCCATAGTGGTGATGGTGAGTCCGTTCCGGAGCATGAACACAACAGCCATCACCAGCGCCACCAACCCGACAAACGCGGCTGGCCAGTCTGCAGCGGTCATACCCAGCGGTGGCGACCACGGCATCGGGGCTAGCGGGTCGGCTTCGAAGAACATCCACGCACGGTCGACTCGCCGGTTTTCCGCCCTCGCCTGGGCAACCTGCTGTTTGCGTTCACCATGGAGCCGCTCTTGCACGGTTCCACTGAGGATGAGTGCCAGGTGCTGGTCGATCTCGTCTTGACGGTCGCTGTCCAACTTGGCGAACATGGCCATCGCGATGGTCAACTCCTCAGCGGCCACACCGCGAACGAACCCGACATGCGCGTATCGCAACAGCTTGTCGACCACATCTAGCGCGGCGCGCCAGCCGTCCTTGGCACAGTCGTTGACAATGGCCATCGTGGTGCGGATGCGCTCCGACAGCTCTGCGGTGATCTCGGTGAACGACCGCTCGCTCAGTACTGCCAGCACATACAGATAGCAGCGTTCGCTGGTGTGGTGGCCGTTATCGAGCAGCTCGCGCAGGATCTCTTCAGCCTGGCGCGGGTTGCCACCGTCGAGGTGGGCCCGGGCAACCGCCTGCCGCCGCTCGGGCGAGTCGCCAGAGGTGGTGTTGTAAATCGTCGTGCCGTGTAGGACCGAATCATTGAACTGCGCGCCGACCTGCTGACCGACATCCGCCTCGTCGGCGGCGCTCATATGGTTGGTGAACGACATCCCCGACGAGCTGGGGCCCATACTCATGGTTGACCCCAATTGAACTGCACGCCAACCTGTTCGCCGACATGAGCGTTATCGCGTGCAACGAGCTTACTGGTGATCGTCGGCAGCGTTGGACCCGATGATCCGGGATTATCAGAGGCAGAACACGATTCGGGCTCCAGCGACACCGCCAGCGCAATGGCGAACGCGGCGGCGTTGGCGACCGCGCGCACCTGACCCCCGGCGCGGTCGGAGCTGGTCTTCTGCCCGTCGGCGTGATCGCTGATCCCCCGTATGACGACCGCTGGCACCTGGTCGCCCAACGCGGCGGCATGCGCGAAACCCGAACCTTCCATCTCCACAGCGACGGCGTCGTTATAGAAAGTGTGCAGGCGCTGCGCCAAATCCGAGCGGGTCGAGTCCAGCAGCACATCGCCCACCGCGATCGCCCCGAAATGCACGTCCGGTGGCGTGGCACCGGCGCAGTCGGGTAGGAATTCACGCCATCGGTGGCCCCGGCAGAGTCGGTGAGCAACCTGGTCGACGCGGTGGGAAAGTTCCCACGAACGGGGTCGCACCAGGAACCGGTCGTCCTCGCTGCGTCCTCCCTGATATGAGTAGACCTTCGTCGCCACCACAACGTCGCCGATAGCCAGCTTTTGCCGCAGTCCCCCGGCAACTCCGACGAACATCATTGCCGTCGGCGAGAATTCGGCGCGAGCACGTTCGGTCAGCGCCGCCGCGGTGGTGGTGCCCGCGCCGGTGATCCCTACCGCGACGCGATGGCCGGGATGCCCGGCAATCGTGCCTATGTCGAACAAGGTGCCCTTGTCATGTTCATGCACCTCGAGATCGACCAGATGCTCGAGTACGGCGTTCTGCTCCACATCCAGAGCAGTCAGAATCACGATCATTGTTTCTCCCCAACGTGATCGGAACGGAGCGTCACGCGAAGGCTCCGAATAGTGACGCTAACCACCGGACGGCCTTTACGTCAAGGTGACGTAAAATCGGAAGAGGAGAGGAGACACACCATGGCCGAACGCCATTGGCCCAGCACCGAAGTCGCTATCGCCGTCGATCTGGCGGTGCTGACCGTTCGCGAGAACGATCTTCAGATCTTGCTGGTAGAACGCGGCACCGACCCCTGGCAGGGGCATCTGGCCCTGCCAGGGGGATTCCTGGACGACAGCCGCGAGGACCTGCGCGCCGCCGCTGAACGCGAACTCACCGAGGAGACCGGCCTGGACCTGAGCCACGCGCACCTCGAGCAACTACACACCTACGGCACACCTGACCGCGACCCCCGACGTCGCGTGGTCACCGTCTGCTATCTGGCCTTCGTGCCTGACCTCCCGACACCGGCCGCTGGCGGCGATGCCCGGGCCACAGCTTGGACACCGATCGCCGCGGTGCTCGACTCCAGCGTCGAGTTGGCTTTCGACCATGCCCGCATCGTCGCCGATGCGGTCGAACGTGCAAGGAGCAAACTGGAATACACGACTCTCGCGATCCGGTTCTGCCCGCCGGAATTCACCATCACCCAGCTACGCCGAATTTACGAGATCGTCTGGGGACAGGCACTCGACCAACGAAATTTCCACCGCAAGATCACCGGTGCGGAGGGAGTGCTGATCCCCACCGGCGGCCAAGCCGTGCACTCCGGTGGCCGACCCGCCGCGCTTTATCGCGGCGGACCCGCCACCGTCGTGTACCCGGCCATCCTCCGTCCGGCCGTCCTACCCAACTAGTGCTGGTACTGATTCACAGGCTGCCGAAGGGGTTCCACTGTTGGGGTTGGGGGGCGGGGGTGTCGTCGCGGTCGTGGTGCCAGCGCCAGTCGTTGTCGCGCCATTCCCAGTGGCCGCGGTTCTGGTCGCAGTCGCTCCAGCGTTGTTGGCCGCGGTCCTGTTGCCAGCTGTATTGGCCGGAGTGGTCGCAGTCCTGGCGCCAGTTGTTGTCGTTGTCCACCAGGGTCAGCGGGGCGGCGATGGCGGGTGCCGCGAAGCCGACGGGTAGGAGGACCAGCGAGCCCAGGACGAAGGCCCGAGCCAATCGGTGGCGTACGGGCGTCTGCTCGGAAAGGTTCATGGCCATACCTCATTTCGGCACGGCCACAAGAGCGTCAGGAAGGGGCACCCTCGACCGACGTGACATCCACGTTTGCGCTCTACCGGCGGATTCGTGACCGTGGCACGGGATCCGGTACCAGCTGCCGACAGGTGCCCGGAAGATCGATGCTCGGTCTTCGTCCAGCTTAAACCCGCTGGACCGCGCAGGGAACACCCCGAACTCCTATGCTGGGAACACGCTACCGAGGAGTTGTCATGGGGCGAATCGTTTCCGCCGTAGTCGGCGTGCTGCTGTGTCTGGTCGGGGTGATCTGGATCGCGCAGGGCGCCGGTTCCCTGCACGGATCCCCGATGACCGGGCACTCCCAATGGAGTTATCTGGGCGGTGTTCTCGTCGTGGTGGGTGCTGCCGTGTTGCTGTGGACCGGCTACCGGTCGCTACGCCGCTGAGCGACGCGCGGCCACGAACAGATCGTGTTCCGTGGTCGCCGACGGATGGTCGGGCAGAAACTCGACCACCCGCTCCCGAACGATCGCCAACCCCGCATCGGCCAGCAACTTCCGATACTCCGCCACCGGATAACTGCTGACCGTCACGGCTTTCCCCATGAACTCGATGTCGAGACCCTCGATATCGGCGGGCACGGTGGCGAACAGGAAGACCCCACCCGGCCTCAGCCAGTCCGCGAATTTCCGCAAGGCGTCATCGATTTCCGCGCGCGTGAGCTGCAGCAGCGGAAAGAACGCCACGACCGCGTCCCAGGACTCGGACGGATACGACAGTGCCCTGAGATCGGCGACCTCGAACCGAGCCCCCGGCACCTGCGCCCGAGCGATCTCGATCATCCCCGGCGACACATCGCATCCCGTCACCTCATGCCCCGCCGCCACCAGCATCTCGGCCGTCGGCCGCCCGGTCCCACACCCGACATCGACCACCTCCGCCCCGTCCGGCAATTGCGTGAGAAGCCATTCGATCTCCTCACGCTGCGCGGTCAGCCCCGCAAACGCCGACTCATAGTCCTTGCCGAGCCCATCGAACACTTCCGCCGCCGAAAGTCCCATGGCCCCAACGTTAACGGGTCAGGCGGATGAGGGGGATGGTTCGGCCGGAGCGGGCTGCTTCCTCGCGGTAGCGGCGGTAGGCCGGGAAGACGTGGTCGGCGAGGGGCCAGAGCCGTTGGCGCTCGGACTCGTCGGTGATGACCGTTGCTCGCATCGGTGTTCCGCCGAAAACGACGTCGGGGTTGGCGAGAAGGTTGTGGTACCAGGCGGGGTTGGTGGGGCTGCCGGCGTGGGAGGCCGCGATGATGGCGTCGGTGCCGTCGGTGAAGTAGATGACGGCGTTGCGGCGGTGGGCGCCGGTTCGGGCGCCCTTGGTTTCGAGGACCGCGGTCGGGAAGACTGCGGTCGTCGCGATGCGGCCTCGGGTGAGCCGCAGCAGGATCGGATCGAGCTTCCAGGCGATGTGGCGGGAGACGAATCTCGATAGGCGGGCGGTGGCGAGGGCGGCGTAGGCGCGGATGAACCAGTGGGGTCGACCGGTCGCGTCGAAGGGCTTGGCCCGCAATGTCATCGGTGTCTGCCGCTTGCCGGTATGCGCTGCGTTCATGTCGTCCCCCGGTCCGTAGCGAATAACTACTACGATGAATAGTAGGCGACCGGCTGGTCCCAGTCGATGGTGAAGCGGTGGACGGGGCCGAACATCTTCTCCGGCTTGAGGAAGGTGCGGGTGGCGAGGGGCATGACGAGGCCGAAGAGGGCCTTGGCCACGGGGCCCGAGGTTTTGCCGTTGTTGGTTTTGGCGGCGTTGTCGGAGATGTCCTCGACGCGAGGACGGCGCAGGTGCTCGTAGGTCGCGAAAGCGGCTGTGGGGTCGGCGATGTCGCGCAGGCAGCGGGCCAGTTCGACGGCCGATTCGATGGCCAGCGACGCGCCCTGACCGGAGCTGGAGGACGGCGTGTGCACCGCGTCACCCAGCAGGACCACGCGGCCACGGAACCAGGTGGGGACGTGGGGCATTCGTTCCATAGGGCCGGTGATGATCATCTGGTCGACGCTGGTTTCGGTGAAGAGTTGCTCGCCGGGGGTGTCGCCGACGTGGGCGGCACGCAGCTTCGCCAGCCACTGTTCGGCCGGGATCGCCTTCGCCTCGGCGAGGGTCATGGGTTCGGCTTGCGGGTAGTTGCTGAAGAAGACGGATTTGCCGTCGGGCTGACGCCAGTAGCCGTAGAAGGCGCGCTTGCCGAAGGCGAAGTGCATGGCCTCGATCTCGCCCGCGCCACCACCGGAAAGCGTTCCCTCCGGCGTGAATTCGCCGAAGCCGAAGCTCATCAGACCGGTGTATTCGGGGCCGGGCGCGTCGGGGTCGATGAGGGTCCGCACGGTGGAGTGGATGCCGTCCGCGCCGACCAGGATGTCACCGGTCGCGGTGGTGCCGTCGTCGAAGTGCGCGATCACGCCGGTCTCGGACTGTTCGAGGTCGACAAGCCGCTTGCCATAACGGAATTCGATGCCGTTGGCGACGGCATGCTCGTGCAGCACCCGGAAGAGGTCGGCGCGCAGCATGGTGCAGCTCGGCGGCAGACCCGGCAGGGTGTCGACGCGCATGAGCTGACGGCCCGCGCCGGTTTCCATGATCATGCTGTGCAGCGGGGTGCCCGCCGCCATCACCAGCTTGTCCGCGCCGATAATGCCCAGTGCCGCAAGCCCGTTGGGCGCGACGGTGAGCATGGCCCCGGCATCCGTGGCCGCGTTCTCATACGCCTCGAACACTGTCGCTTCGATGCCCGCCCTCTGAAGTGCCAGCGCCGCAACCGGTCCCGCGATACCGCCACCGATGATCAACGCCGTTTTGATGCCGCTCACAACTACTACCCTCCGAAGATTTCGTTCGACCGCCTTCGCGATCACGAGAGTAATAGTAGCCATATAACTAGTTTCTACGCAACTAGTTTCTGACTTACCAACGAGAACGGCGGGCCCCACCGGGACGAACCCGGTGAGACCCGCCGTCAGAGCGGTATCGCTACGCTGTCGCGCGCTTGGGCAGCTTCCAGCCCGGCCGCGGGAAGTGGCAGGTGTACCCGTCCGGATAGCGCAGCAGGTAATCCTGATGCTCCGGCTCGGCCTCCCAGAACGTGACCGCCGGCGTCACCTCGGTGACTACCTTGCCCGGCCACAGCTTCGAGGCGTCCACATCGGCGATGGTGTCCTCGGCGACCCGCTTCTGCTCGTCATCGAGGTAGAAGATGGCCGACCGGTAACTCGTCCCGATGTCATTGCCCTGCCGATCCTTGGTGCTCGGATCGTGAATCTGGAAGAAGAACTCCAGCAGCGCACGGTAATCCGTCTTCTCGGGGTCGTAGACGATCTCCACGGCCTCCGCATGCCCCGGATGATTGCGGTAGTTCGGGTTGTCGTTGCGACCGCCGGTGTAGCCCACCCGCGTCGACACGACACCCGGCTGCCGCCGGATCAGATCCTCCATGCCCCAGAAACATCCGCCGGCCAAGATCGCGGTCCGTGTGTCGGTCACGCTTCCTCCTTCGTGAACAGAGACTTGTACTGTCCGTAACCCTGCGCCTCGAGGTCATCGAGGCGAATGAACCGCAGCGCCGCGGAATTGATGCAGTAACGCAGCCCGCCAGCATCCCGCGGACCGTCGGTGAACACGTGCCCGAGATGGCTGTCACCGAAGCTGGACCGCACCTCGGTGCGCGTCATGAAGTGACTGCGATCCTTCTTCTCGACCACATTGTCCGCGTCGATCGGCTTGGTGAAACTCGGCCAGCCCGATCCGCTCTCGAACTTGTCGGTCGAGGCGAACAACGGCTCGCCGGATACCACATCCACGTAGATCCCGGGCTCGTGGTTGTCCCAGTACTCCCCCGTGAACGCGCGCTCGGTCCCGTTCTCCTGGGTGACGTGGTACTGCTCAGGCGACAGTGCGGCCACGGCCGCCGGATTGCGGTTGTACTCCCGTGTCACTTGACCTCCTTGTATCGGCCTCAGCTACAACCCACCCTGCCCGTTGGAAAGTCCGGGCTCAACCCCGCGTCATACTTCTGTCACCAATCGACCGGAAGGCATACTCACTCGCGTGAGCACGGCCGAGAACAACAGCACCGACAACCCGGTCCCCGCATGGGCGCGACGCACTGCCGGGGAAGCCCGCTGGGCAGCCACCGCGGCGATCATCGGAATATTGGTGGTCCAGTACTTCCTGCCCGAGCAGTTCACGGCGGGGCCACGCTGGCTGGTCCCGGCGATCGGGCTGGTCTTGCTGATCGTGCTGGTGATCGGCAGCCCCGTGCGCCTCGACCGCGAGGAGATGCGGCTGCGGCGCTTCAGCCTGCTGCTGATGGCGCTACTCGGATTCTCCATGCTGTGGTCGGTGGGCCAGCTGGTCCGCGGCCTGATCAACGGATCGGTCAGCAACAATGCCGCGGGCCTGCTGACCTCGGGCGGCGCGATCTGGCTGACGAACGTCCTCGTCTTCGCCCTCTGGTACTGGGAATTCGACCGCGGCGGCCCCGCCGCGCGCGCCCACGCCCGCAAGCCCTATCCCGACTTCCTCTGGGTCCAAATGCAGAACCCGGACCTCACCGACCCCGAATGGGAACCCCAGTTCCCCGACTACCTCTACCTATCCTTCACCAACGCAACAGCATTCAGCCCGACCGACGTCATGCCGATGTCCCGCTGGGCGAAAACGCTGATGATGGCCCAATCCGCAGTCTCCCTGCTCACCGTCAGCCTCGTCATCGCCCGCGCGGTCAACGTCCTGAAGTAGACGCCGACCGGACCGGCCTCGTCACGCGATCGGGTCCATCGCGCTGACCAGCCAGCGCCCATCACCTTGTTCGCCGACCGTCACGAGCATCGGGATGACCGCCGTGTTCGTGTTCGGTTTCTGGTCATTCGACGATTCCTGTTTGAGGGCCACCACGACCGTCCCGGCATGGTCTCGCATCGTGGCCGCGCCACAATGGATCTCGGCCACCTTACTGACAGAGTGATTCGCCTTCATGATGTCGCGCAGGTCGTTGCCGGTGGCGGCGAAGGTCTGATGGAACTCGCCGGTCGACGCGTTCAGCACTCCGGTGACGTACTGGTCGATCGTGGCCGGGTTGTAAGTGCTGACCAGCGTCACGAAGTCACAGGCCGCCTGCTGTGCCGCCATCCGCCGGGCCTCGGCCGACCCGCCCGCGGTCGAAACCTGTTGGCGCAGTTGATCCGAGGTGGCCCGCTCGTCGGTGAGACTCTTGCGCTCTCCCGCGTAGAGGACGAATCCGGTGGCGGTCCCGGCGACGCCGAGTGCCGCCACCACGCCCGTGATCACCCACGGAACGATCGAGCGCGAGGAGGAATCCGCGCGTGGCGGTTGGTGGTGCGGCAACGGGCTCGGCGACGCGTCGTTGGGTGTCTGCACCCGGCGATGCTATCCCCGGTTTCAGACCGATCGGGTTGCGGCATGCCGGTAAGTACAGGTCAGCGGTTGAAGAACATGTCGGCGATGACCATGATCACGGCGACGACGACGAAGATCGAGGCGAAGCCGATGGATTGACCGATGGTGCCGACGATGCCGGCGGTGAGGAAGAGGGTCAGTACGGGGGCCCAGACGAACATGTCCGGCGGGCCGAAAGTGCGCTTGCGGGCGGCGCTGCCGCTCGAGGCGGGCTGGCGGCGTTGCTGGGTGGTTCCGCGTCCGGGTGTAGTCACCTGGGCGAGACTACAATTCGCCGGACGTTGGCGCGACCGCGGGGCGGCGTGGCGGCAACGCGCAGCAGCCGACCACGCACGGGGCACCGTTGAGGGTGCAACCCAGGCCGGTCATTTCGCTCAGGCGGGCGGGGGTTGCGGCGGTGCGGTGTTCGTCCACCAGGTCAGCGACCAGCTGCGCGAAGCGCGGGTCCGGGCCGGGAGTGGCGGCGCGCGCGAAGGCCATACCGAGTTCGGCGGCACGGTCTTTCGCCTCGTTGTCGAGGTCCCAGATCACCTCGAGGTGGTCGGAGACGAAGCCGACCGGGCACACCACGACCGCGTCCACGCCACGCTCGGCGAGGGCGTCGATATGGTCGACGA
Organism: Nocardia heshunensis; assembly: GCF_054782115.1. Lineage (NCBI taxonomy): Bacteria > Bacillati > Actinomycetota > Actinomycetes > Mycobacteriales > Nocardiaceae > Nocardia > Nocardia heshunensis. Next base: position 185,563 of record NZ_BAAGTC010000003.1, read on the forward strand.
TGTCGGGGTCCAGCCACGGGATCTGCGGCGGCCCGGAACGCGACTGCCACACCAGGTCGTAGTCGTCGAATCCGGTTGCGGCGGCGCACAACCGGGCCGCCTCGGCGACCTGCCGGCTGTAGAGGTTGGTTTCGCTGGGCGGGCCGGACGCGGCGTCGGCGGAATTCGGCACCGAATGCGCGGTGAACACCAATCGCGCGCGATCGCGTTTGTCCGCGGGCAATTCCGCGACGGCCGCGCGGATCGAATCCGCGAAGGCCGCGATGAACAGTGGATGGTCGAAATACTGGCGTAGCTTCACCAGATCGGGCGCATCCTCGACCACGGTCCGGGCGCGTGCGATGTCCTCGTGGTACTGCAGGCAGCCCGAATACCCGCCCCACGCCGAAGTGGGAAACACCAGCGCGGAACGGATTCCGTCGGCGCGCATGCGCTCCACGGTCTCCTCGACCATCGGATGCCAGTTGCGATTGCCGAAATACACCGGCAGATCGATACCGCGCGACGCGAATTCGGCCTCGATCGCCTTGATGATGTCGAGGTTGAGCGCATTGATCGGCGAGACCCCGCCGAAGTGCAGATAATGCTGTGCGACTTCGGCGAGACGCTCCGGCGGGATACCCCGGCCGCGAGTGACGTTCTCCAGGAACGGCATCACGTCCTCGGGGCGCTCGGGACCGCCGAAGGACAGCAGTAGCAGGGCGTCCACTTCATGAGCCGTGGGCTCCGCAGCCACTGCTCTCCTCCTTACTCCGAAATTACCGAATCAGTTCGCGCCGAAGCCGTCGGCCGGGAACCAGGTGTTGTGCGAGGCGCCGCCGTCGACGTAGATGATCGACCCGGTGGTGCCCGGCAGCCAATCCGACAGCAGGGTGACCACGGACTTGGCGACCACCGTCGGGTCGTCGACGTCCCAGCCGATCGGGGACGCGCCGTCCCAGTAGGTGTTGAGCATGTTGAGCTGCTTGGCGTCATCGGTGGCGGTGCCCGCGATGGCCTTGGCGGCGAGGGTCTTGATCGGGCCCGCGGCGATCAGGTTGGAGCGAACGCGCTTGGCCTCGCCCACCTCTCGCGCCACGTACCGGTTCACCGACTCGAGCGCGGCCTTGGCCACACCCATCCAGTTGTAGTACGGCATCGCGGTGCGCGGATCGAAGTCCATGCCCACGATCGAGCCGCCCTCGTTCATGACCGGCAGTACGGCGCGGGCCAGCGAGGCGTAGGACCACGCGGAGATCTCGAACGCCTTGGCGGCGTCGGCACCGGGACCGTCCAGGAACGGCAGGGCCTCGGGGCCCATCAGGGTGCGCGGCGCGAACGCGATGGAATGCAGCACGCCGTCGATGCCCTCGGGGGCGAGTTCGCGGACCTTGTCGGCCAGCTCGGCGAGGTTCTCCTCATTGGTCACGTCCAGGCCGATGGCCGGGGGGACCTCCTGCGGGAGGCGCTTGGCGATGCGGTCGATGAGCCGCAAGCGCTCCGGAATACCGGTGATGATCACCTTGGCGCCCTGCTCCTGCGCGACCGCGGCCGCGTGGAAGGCGATGGACGAATCGGTGATGATTCCGGTGATGAGGACGGTTTTGCCGTCGAGCAATCCAGCCATGGGGTGGTCGGTTCTCCTCGTTCTAAGAATGCTGGGGGCTGAGGGTTTCTGGGTCGAGCCTGAGCGAGAAGCTCAGTGACACACGGAGCGAAACGCTCAGTGGCCCATGCCCATACCGCCGTCGACGGGGATGATCGCGCCGGAGATGTAGGAGGCGTCGTCGGAGACCAGGAAGCTGATCGCCGCCGCGACATCCTCGGCCTCGCCGATGCGACCGGCCGGAATGAACTCGAGGACGTTCTTGCGCATCTCCTCGGTCATGTCCTCACGGGTCATGTCCGTGTCGATCAGGCCGGGCGCCACCACGTTCGCGGTGATATTGCGCTTGCCGACCTCACGGGTGATGGCGCGCGCCATACCGATCAGACCCGACTTCGACGCCGCGTAGCTGACCTGCGCGGGCGAACCCATCTGGCCGACGACCGAGCCGAGGAAGACGATGCGGCCGAAGCGGTTCTTGAGCATATTGCGGTTGGCGCGCTGGGCAACTCGCCACGCACCGGTCAGGTTGGCATCGATGACCTTGGAGAACGAATCCTCGGTCATGCGCATCAGCAGCGTGTTGTCCACGATGCCCGCGTTGGCGACAACGACCTCGACCGGACCCTGGTGCGCCTCCACCTCGGTGAACGCGCGATCGACCGACTCGCTATCGGTCACATCGCATTTCACGCCGAAAAGACCCTCCGGCGCACCGGACCCGCGGTGGGTGACGGCCACCTTGTGACCGTCGGCGAGCAGGCGCTGGGCGACCGCGAGGCCGATCCCGCGGTTACCTCCGGTCACCAGTACCGACCGGGATGTGATGTTCGACATAGACGCAAACCTATCTGTTCGTGTTCGGGACTCGGCGCGCGGTACCGATTTACGGCAGACGCTGACGATAGAGCAGCGCGGTGATGATGCCACCGGCGGTCACCAGCAAACCGAGCAACAGCCATGGGCGGCTCGCGTCGCCCATCGTCATCTCGTAGCCGATCTGCTCATCGAGCGTGTCGTACACGGCGCGAAGTTCTTCCAACGTGGAGGCGGTATAGAAGTCACCGCCGGAGAGTTTCGCGATCTCACGCAGCGCGTCGTCGTCCACCGGGACGCGGACCCGCTGCGAGCCCTTGCCGTCCTGATCCGGGATCTCGACGGTGCCCCAGGTGGTACCGAACGAAATCGTCGACACCGGAACACCTTTCTCCTTCGCCAGACGCGCGGCGGTGAAGCCGTGGCGAGGATTCTCGGTGTCCTTGTCGTCCGGGACGGTCTGCTTACCGTCCGACATCATGACGATGCGGGCCGGCGGCGGCTTGTCCGCACCACCGAGCACCGACGCCAAGGTGTCGATGGATTGCAGGGCGGTCAGAATGCCCTCACCCGTCGCGGTGCGCTCGGCCAGCTTCATATTGTCGATGGCCGCCTTCACCGCCTCCCGGTTGGTGGTCGGCGACACCTGCACCGACGCGGTGCCCGCGAAGGTGACCAGACCCAGGTTGATGCCCGGGGTCAGACCGTCGGCGAATTCCTTGGCGGCCTTCTTGGCCACCTGGATTCGGCTCGGCGGCACGTCGGTCGCCTCCATGGACAGCGACACGTCGATGACCAGGATGACCGTGGCCCGGTTGCGCGGCACCTTCTTGGCGGCGGTCGGACCGGCCGCGGCGAAGGTCAGGAAGATCAGGCCGACCAGGGTCAGCGCGACCGGGATGTGCCGCCACGGCTTGGGTTGCGCCGGTGCGACCTTCTCCAGCAGCTCCATATTCGTGAAGCGCAGCATGTGCTTTCGCCGCCGCTGCTGGATGAGGACGTAGAGGATCGCGATCGCGGCCAGCACGGCCAGGAAGGCCAGCCAGTACTGGGCCGTGAAATGCGAAAGGCTCAAAGTGACGTTGCCAATGCTCACTGTCGCGGCACCCGCCCGGCGTTCTGGGCGCCGAAGGTGTGGCGCCGGGTCGACACGAATCTGACCACGTCCGCAATCCAGTCGCGGTCGGTGCGCAGGGTCATCACGGGCGCGCCGCAACTGCGCAGCGCCCCCTCGACCTGCTCCCGGTGCGCCTGTGCGGCGCGCGCGAAATCGGCACGGAGCGTGTGGGTCACGGTGAATTCACGGGTCCGGCCGGACTCCGGATCGTGCAGGACCACGTCCCCCACGTCCGGCAGCTCCAGATCCCGCGGATCCAGGACTTCGACACCCAGCAGATCGTGGCGGCCGGAAATGGCGCGCAGCGACCGCTGCCAGTCGATGTCCCCGAGGAAGTCCGAGATCACCACGGCCAGCCCGCGTTTGCGCTGCGGTCGGCGCAGGGCCTCGATGGCGACCTGCAGGTCGCCGCGCACGCCGTCGGGGGCGTGCGGGGTGGTCGCGATGGTGCGCAGCATGGACTGCGCGTGCACGCGGCCGCTGCGGGCCGGAATGCGGGTCAGCCGTTGGCCATTGGTGATCACCGCACCGATGCGATTGCCGCCGCCGCTGGTCAGATGCGTGATCGCGGCCGCCGCGGCGACCACGAGATCCCGCTTCTCACACAGCGCGGTACCGAAATCCAACGAGGCCGACAGGTCGATCACCAGCCAGGTCTCGAGCTCCCGGTCGGCGATCATCTGCCGCACGTGCGGATGGGTGGTGCGGGCGGTGACCGACCAATCCATCTGCCGCACATCGTCGCCCGGCTGATACATGCGGGCGTCGCCGGGATCGGAGCCGGGACCCGGGATCAGGCCCAGGTGGTCACCGTGCAGCACGCCGTCGAGGCGGCGGCGCACGGTGAGTTCGAGCGTCTTCAGCGCCGCCGTCAACCGCGGGTCGGTCAACTGCCCCTGCCGGAACGAGGGCGGGGCGTGCGTGGAGCCGCTGGGGGGTGAGATCGTCACGGGCGCAATCGATTCCGAGACCGGCCTCACTTACCCTGCGGCTGACCGGGAACGCCGGCCACCTGGCCGTTGGGCGGCTGCGGAATGCCCTGCTGCGGCGGCTGCGGGATACCACCCACCGGGGCCATGGACTGACCGCCGTGCGGGCCCATCGCCGGCGGCGCGGCCGGTGCGGGCATCGGGGCGGCGGGCGCGGCACCGGCGGGCACATTGGCCTGCGCGGCGACCTGCGGCAGGCCGACGGTCTGCAGCACGCGCTTGATCACATCGTCGGGGCTGACCTCGTCGGCGAGTGCGTCGTAGGACAGCACCAGGCGGTGGCGCAGCACATCCGGGATCACCTCGACCACGTCCTGCGGCACCACATAGTCGCGGCCGCGGATCAGCGCGACCGCGCGAGCGGCGGCGATGATGCCCAGCGAGGCACGCGGCGAGGCACCGTAGGAGATCCACCCGGCCACATCGTGCATGCCGAACTCGGCGGGCTTACGGGTCGCGGCGATCACCCGGACCACGTAGTCGACGAGCGCGTGGTGCACGAAGGTATTGGCGGCCACGGCCTGCAGCCGCACCAGCTCCTCCGGATCGAGCACCCGCTTGGCGGCCGGCGGGGTGACACCCATCCGGTAGATGATCTCGCGCTCCTCCTCGACGGAGGGGTAGTCCACCACGACCTTGAACAGGAAGCGGTCGCGCTGCGCCTCGGGCAGCGGGTACACACCCTCCGATTCGATCGGGTTCTGAGTCGCCATGACCAGGAACGGGTTCGGCATCGGGTAGGTCTTGCCACCGATGGATACGTGCCGTTCGGCCATCACCTCGAGCAACGCGGACTGCACCTTCGCGGGTGCACGGTTGATCTCGTCGGCAAGCACGAAGTTCGCGACCACCGGGCCCAACTCGGTATCGAATTCCTCGCGGCCCTGCCGGTAGATGCGGGTACCGACGAGGTCGGTGGGCACCAGGTCCGGCGTGAACTGGACGCGGGAGAAGCTACCGCCCACCACCGTCGCGAACGTTTCCACCGCCAGGGTCTTCGCGATACCCGGCACACCTTCCAGCAGGACGTGTCCCTTGGCGAGTACTCCGACCAACAGCCGCTCGACCAGGCGATCCTGACCGACGATCACCCGTTTGACTTCGTAGATCGCCTTTTCCAGGGTCTGGACATCGCGCTCGAGGGTGTTCGATGGCGAGGGCACATCCTTCACCGTGCTTACCCCGCTCACACCGTCAGTCGAAGTCACCAACATCCCCGCTTTCGCCTCGGTCCTTGTGCGTTCCGCCCCAACTATTCCAGGTATCTCGCGCAATTGCCGCACCCGGTTGCGATCCGCGCGCGAATTTCGGCCGTGAAATGTGGCTTTCGGCTATTCCCTGGCCGTGGTAGAGCGTTCCAGCACGAGTTCGACGGCGTCGGCGACCGGGGTGTGACCGGCGGTGAGTTCGACGATGACGCGGTTGAGGGCGGGTCGGTGCAGGGCGACATCGATGAAGGCCGCGACGTCCGCGCGTGGGATGTCCCCGTATTCGATCGCGAGTCCGGCTGCGACCAGACCCTTTCCGGGTTCGTCGCGCAGTGTTCCGGGGCGCACGATCAGCCAGTCCAGACCGGTCGCGACGAGATAGGCGTCGGCGGTCTTCTTCACGCGCATGTAGTGCTCGAAACCCGGGCTGGTGTCGCGGTCACGACCCGCCTCGGGGAACACGGAAACCAGAATGAATCGGGCAATACCGGCAAAGCGGGCGGCATCGACGCACTTTTCCAGTCCCCTGCCATCGATCAGCGTCGTCTGGTCGATTCCGGTGCCGTGCGCGCCCGCCGAGAACACCACCGCGTCGTGGCCGTGAAATTTCGCGGCCAGCGCATCCACCGAATCCGCGATCAGGTCCCCCGACACCGGTGTCGCCCCGCTCGCGGCGATGACATCGGCCTGCGCCGGATTGCGATGCATCCCGCTGACCTCGTCGCCCCGGGCGGTCAACAGCCCCGACAGCGGCCGCCCGATCCCCCCGGCCGCACCGATCTGGAACACCTTCACGAGCGACTCCTCTCGTAGACTGGCACCGCGTCAAGCTTCGCACCCGTCACTCCCAGAAAGTTTCCGGGTTGGGGATCGGATCGGCGAATATGCTTCTAATCTTGCGAATGTCTCTGCCGCCGACCGTTTCTCCGCCGGTAGCGTTGTCGGTATCGGTCGACGGTGTCCGGTGATACGGGATGTGGTGTGCAGTGTGGGATTTCGAGGTTTCGCCCAGGCAATCGGTCGGCGAGACGGTGATGGAAGAACTTCAGCGGCGAGCGACCACCGACGAGGTGGCGCTGCGTGTCGGTGTCGTGGTCGAGAACAATGACGCGGTGCTGATGCTCGAGCACGAGGAACACCGCGAGGGGCGCAGTCCGCTGCACCTACCCGGCACGGTCGTGCGGGCCGGAGAATCGCTGGCCAGCGCGGTGGTCCGCGCGGTCCGCGAGGAGACCGGGCTGGCGGTGGTCGACATCGTGCGGCACCTGGGCAGCTTCGAATACCTCTCCGCGGCCGGGAAACCGGTCCGCCGAGAGCATTTCGCCGCCGAGGTGGCGAGCGCGGGACCGGTGCGGGTGACCAACTACGCCGACTACCGCTGGGTGCCGCTGACGGGCGAGCTGCCCGTCACCCAGTCGGTCCGCCGTATCCTCGAGGCTTACCAGGAGTAGTGCCGGTCTCGACCGGGAACGCGGAGGACGACATGCTCGAGATCGATACTCGCCCAGTGGTCCTCGATCAGTTCACGGTCGATGAAACCGGACGGCCCGGACAGCGGCCGCGGGGTGTGGTGTACCCGGTCGATGCCGATGAAGTGGTGACCGTGGTGCAGTGGGCGCGCGAGCATGCGACGCCGCTCATCGCGCGCGGGGCGGGCACCAGTCTGGAGGGGCATCTGCTGGCTCGCGGGGACGAGTTGGTCGTGGATCTCTCGCAGGCCGACAAGATTCTCGCCATCTCGCCGGAGGACTTCACCGCCACCGTGCAGCCCGGGGTCACGCGGACCCGGTTGAACGCCGCGGCGGCCGAGTACGGGCTGCAGTTCACGGTGGATCCCGGAGCGGACGCCTCCCTGGGCGGGATGGCGGCCACCAATGCCAGTGGCACCACCACGGTGCGCTACGGCGGGATGCGGGCCAATGTGCTCGCGCTGCAAGCGGTGCTGGCCGATGGCACGGTGACCCGGTTCGGGCGCGCGGTGCGCAAGTCCTCTAGCGGGTACGACCTCAAGGATCTGCTGATCGGGTCGGCGGGCACGCTCGGGATCATCACCGAACTGACCGTACGGTTGCATCCGATTCCGGAATGGATTCACTCGCTGCGCATTTCGTTCCCCACGGTGACCGACGCAGTTGATACGGCCGTCGACATGCTGGGGTTGGCGCTGCCGGTGAGCCGCCTGGAGTTGGTGGACGCGCCGAGCATGGCGGCCATCAACGCCTTCCGCGGTACCGCCTACGCCGAGTCGCCCGCGCTGTTCGTGGATATCGAATCGAGTTCGGCGGCCGCCGTCACCGCCAACGAGAGCGAGATTCAGCGGATCGCGCACGGGCACAGTGCGATCGAGGTGTCGACGGCACGGACGCACGGGGATCGGCATGCGCTGTGGGAGGACCGGCACAATCTGTACTTCGCGGTCAAGGCGAGCAATCCCGGCTGCCGGTTCCTGATCACCGATACCGCGGTGCCGTACTCGCGCATCGCCGGGGCGGTCGACACCGCGACTCGGCTCGGCACCGAACTGGGCTTGAACATCACCGTGGCCGGGCACATCGGCGATGGCAACGTGCACACCATCGTGCCCTACACCGATGCCGAATACGCTGCCGCGCAGGTGTTCTCGGACCTGGTAGTGCGACACGCACTGGAGGTGGGCGGCACCGCCACCGGCGAACACGGCATCGGCTTGACCAAGAAGAAGTATCTGCGCGAGGAACACGGGTCCGGCGTGGATGTCATGATCGCGGTCAAACGCGCCCTCGACCCGCTGGGCCTGTTCAACCCCGGCAAGGTTCTCGACGTCACCGAGGACGCCACCCGTTCCTGACGCGCTCGGACATTGCGCAAGAACGGTCAAGCAGTTCGGGTCCGGGGCGTAGCAGACTCGTCAGCGTGACGACCGGACGTGACCGCCTGCGCGATTTCCTCGATGCCGTCCTCGACGAGGACAACGCCACCCTCGACGCGATGGCGCAGGGCGTGCACTCCTCCCCGTTCCACTTCGCCCGGCAGTTCTCCCGCGGCACCGGGGAGTCACCGGTCGCCATGCGGCGGCGGGTGCTGCTGGAACGGGCGGCGTGGCAGGTGAGCCGCGGGACACCCGTCACCGAGGCGGCGTTCGCGGCCGGGTACGACTCGCTCGAAGGGTTCACCCGCGCCTTCGGACGGGCCTACGGGCATCCGCCCAGCCGCACCCCCGCCGACACACGCTCGACGTGGCTACCGGCGGCAAACGGCATCCACTTCCACCCGCCGATGGCGTTGTGGGTGCAGAGCGAACCGAAGGACAGGCACGACATGGACCCGACATCCCTACTGCTGCACCACGATCTGGAAGACACGCGTGAGCTGCTGAGGTTCGCGGCCGAGATCGACGAGGACCGCTATCGACTGCCGCGCGAATCGCACACGGTTTTGGCGTGGGACGGGCCGGACGACTCCATCGCGGCGGCGCTGCATCACGTGGTGTGGTCCAAGGAGATCTGGCTGGCCTGCATCGGCGGCAACGACACACCCGCGCCACACGGCGACGATCCGGCCACGCTGCTGCGGCAGCTCGACGAGCTGACCCCGCGCTGGCTGGGCGCCATCCGGGAGATCGACCGGCGCGGCGGATGGGGCGACACGCTCATCGACGCCCTGTGCGAGCCGCCCGAGAGCTTCGTGCTCGGCAGCGTGATCGCCCACGTACTCACCTTCTCGGCGCACCGGCGACAGCTGGCGCGAGGCTGGCTGCGCACCGAATTATCCGACCGCACAACGGAAATCGACAGCGGAGATCCCATTCTGTGGCTCCGCAAGAGAGGCTGACCCATGACCCGCACCGTGTACTACACCGGCTCTTCCCTCGACGGGTTCATCGCCACCACCGATCATTCGCTGGACTGGCTGGTGACCCGCGACAACGATGCCGACGGGCCGATGGGCTACAACCCGTTCATCGCGACCATCGGCGCGCTCGCCATGGGCGCGAGCACCTACCAGTGGCTGCTCGACAACGCCCCCGAAGACCCGTGGCCCTACAGCCTTCCCGCCTGGGTGTTCACGCACCGCGTCTTCCCCGCCCGCACCGACGGCGCGGATATCCGCTTCATCCAGGACCCGGTGGAGGTCGTGCACAAGCAGATGACGGAAGCGGCCGCGGACAAGGACATCTGGATCGTCGGCGGCGGTGACCTGGCCGGACAGTTCGCCGATCAAGGACTGCTGGACGAGGTGGTGGTGTCCATTGCACCGGTCACCCTCGGCTCGGGTGCGCCGCTACTCCCCCGGCGACTGGAACTGAAGCTCACCGAACTCGCGCCCAACGGTGAATTCGCCGCCGCCCGTTACGAAGTCGTCCGCGGCTAGCCTGCCGAACAGTCACCGGTCGTGCTGACCGGCCCGGTCCAGATACGACATGGCATGGGCCGCAATGTGATCGCGTAACCGCTGCACCGCCGGGGTCGGGCGATGGTTGCCCGCGACCAGGCCGATGCTGCGGTCACGGTCGCCGGTCAGGGCGACCCGGGTCAAGCCCGGATACGGCAGTTCGGGCGCCGGCAGGACCGCAATGCCGAGATTCTGGGCGACCAGGGCACGCAGGGTGTCGAATTCGGTGATCTCGACGCCGACGTGCGGGGTGAATCCGGCTGCGGCGCACCAGGAGTCGAAGACTCTGCGCAGGTGGTAGGTGGGCGGATTGGCGATGAAGGCTTCGTCGGCCAGTTCTGCCAGCTCGATCTCGGCCCGCCCGGCGAGACGGTGGCGTGCGGAGACGTACACGTCGATGCGTTGGAACCCCAGGATGATGGTCGGCAGATCGTCGGGGGCCGGGATGGTGACGGCGAGATCGAGGCGGCCGTCGCGCACCATGTCGACCAGCGCGGTGCCGTGCGCCTGCACCAGGTGCAGCCGGATTCCGGGTGCGCCCGCGTGGAAGTCGGCCAGCAGCGACGGGATGCTGACCGGACCCAGGGTGAACGGGAATCCGAAGCGCACCAGGCCACTGTCGGGATCATGTCCGCCACGCTGGGTGCGATGATCGCTGCGCTGCAACCGGATTGGTCGATGGCGCTGCTGGAGCGACTCGACCGGGTCGCCGCCGAGAGTTCCGCGCCGTGGCACAACGCGGGGACCGGGCATTCGGGGTATTGCGAGCTCAACTACATGCCGGATGCGGGCGAGCCGGGGAAGGCTGCCGAGATCGCCGCGATGTTCGCGTTGTCGCGGCAGTTCTGGGCCGGGCTCACCGAGCGCGGTGCGCTGACCGATACGGCCTTCGCGACGCCGACGCCGCACATGGATGTGGTGTTCGGCGAGCAGGATGTCGCCTACCTGCGGCAGCGGTTCGAGACCTTGCGCCGGTTGCCCGCGTTCGCGGCGATGGAGTACAGCGAGGATCGGGCGGTCATCGCGGGCTGGGCTCCCTTGCTCATGGACGGGCGCGACTCCGCCGAGCCCGTGGCGGCGACCCGGTACGAGGCGGGCACCGATGTCGACTTCGGTGCGCTCACAGAGTCCTTGGTGGATGCGATGACCGTGAGCGGCGCGCAGGTGCGCACGGGCCACGAGGTGACGCGGCTGCGGCGCGGCGACGACGGGATCTGGACGGTCTCCGGGCGTGATCGAAACACCGGGCAGCGCTTCGTTATTCGCGCGCGGTTCGTTTTCGTCGGGGCGGGCGGGTACGCGTTGCGGCTGCTACAGCGGGCGGGGATCCCTGAGGTGCGCGGCTACGGGGTGCTGCCGGTGGGCGCGCAGTTCCTGCGCACCGACAATCCGGAGGTGGTGGCGCGGCACGATGTGAAGGTCTACAGCCAGGCCCCGGTCGGCGCTCCGCCGATGTCGGTGCCGCACTTGGACAAGCGCGTCGTCGACGGGCAGGAATCGGTGCTGTTCGGCCCCTACGCCACGTTCAGTACCCGGCTGCTCAAGCACGGGCGGCTCACCGACCTGTTCACCACGCTGCGGTGGACGAATATTCTGGTTCTGGTGGCGGCGGGTCTGCAGAATCTGGCGCTGGTGCGCTACCTAATCGGTGAACTGCTCGCCACTCGGCGACGCAAATTCGCTCAGCTGCAACGCTTCTACCCCGACGCCGACCCAGCCGACTGGTACCTGGTGCCCGCCGGGCAGCGTGCTCAACTCGTCAAACCCGACCCCGACCACATCGGTGTGCTGACCATGGGCACCGAGCTCGTCACCGGCGCCGACGGCACCATCGCTGGCTTGCTCGGTGCCTCCCCCGGCGCGTCCACGGCACCCGCCATCATGGCCGAACTGTTGGATCGCTGCTTCCCGCAACAGATTTCGGAGTGGGAGCCGACGCTACGGCGGCTGATGCCGGACTTCCCCGCGGTACTCGCGGGATAGTCCGGCTGTGTCCGGCTCAGAGCACGCTGCGGAACAGTGCCGCGGCTGCGTCGGCGGCGGGTTCGATCAGGCGGGGATCGTCGTAGAAGTCGATCTGCCCGACCGAGTCCAGCCACAGCTCCGACTTCGGGGAGCCCACCGCGGCATAGAACTTGCGGGCCCACGGCGGCACCAGGGCGTGCTCGGAGTGCACGAGCAGGAACGGGATGCTCAGGCGCGCGGCCGCGGACTGAGCATCGAAACCGGCCGTGTGCTCGAAGGATTCGACGGCGAATCCGTTCGTGTAGTTGGGCACCGCGCCCCGCGAGGTGCCGTAGTACTCGAACGCCTCGGTCAACGGCATGGCCACATCACCGTTGTCGGCGGCCACCGCCGGGATGGTTTCCACCTCCCCGGTGGCCAGGCGGCGTTCGCGGGCCAGGCGTCCCCGCTCGATCGCCGCCGGATCCGCCGGGGAGGTAGCCGCATCCGGATAGACCCCGGCAACACCGGCAAAGGCTCGAATGCGTGGATCGTCGGCAACCGCACGGGCCATGTACCCACCGCCCGCGCACACACCGACCGCGAACACCGGCTTCCCGGCCAGCCGCGCATCGGCCTGCAACGCCGTGACAGCCGCACTGATGTCGGCGGCCTTCCCCAGCGGATTCTCCAACTGCCGTGGCACCCCCTCGCTTTCACCGAAGGTCCGGTGATCGAAGGCCAGCGCCGCGAACCCCCGCCGCGCCAACGCCTCCGCATACACCCCCGCCGCCTGCTCCTTGACCGAGGTCAAGGGCCCGGTCGTCACCACCGCACCCAGCGGTTCACCCTCCGGCAGATACAGATTGCCCACCAGCCGGTCCCCCGCACTGGTGAAACTGAACGGCACTGCGCTGACTGTCATCTCGTTCTCTCGTCTCGCTATCGTCCGATTACGGTGAACATGACGGTAGGCGCGCACCGCCGCCACCGACAGAAGGCACTTCGCGGTGCCCTTCCGAACGGAGGCGAGATGTCCCTGGTCATCCCGGACGTCCTCGAGGAATCCTGCGCGACCCGCCAAGCCCTGGAACGCCTGGCCGCCAAGTGGCGCATCCTCCTCATCTACGCCCTCCTCGACGGCCCCCAACGCCCCGCCCGCCTACGCCACCGCCTCCCCGGCATCACCCAAAAGGTCCTCACAGAAACCTTGCGCGGCATGGAATCCGACGGCCTCCTCGAACGCCACGTCTACAAACAAACCGCCCCCCAACACGTCGAATACTCCCTCACCGAACTCGGCAAGTCCCTGGAGACCCCACTGGCAGCCATCTGCGCCTGGGCCATCGACCATCCGCGCTGACCTCGACTCACGACGGATAGTGAGCCAAGGCGTTCTTCCTAACGGATCGGCAAGTTGAGTGGGCCCGGAGACCACAGGCCGGAGCGCTGGACGGTAGTGGTGTCGATCTGCGCCGGAGTGGCGGAGCCGACGTAGGGCGTGAGTGCGAGCAGGTCACCCCAATTGCGTTTCCAGTCGTCGCGGAGGTACGTCGGGATCGCCTGTGTGGCGGTCAGGAGGTCGGTGTAGCCCAGCGGGCCACCCGAGGTGTGGCTCTCCCAGTTCGTGGTCATGATGGTGGCCGAGAACTCCGGGGTGATGCGGTATTTCGGAAGGTCGGCGACACCGTTGCGGTGCGGCATGGGCTGCTGGCACGGGAACTGCAGGCCGACGAGCCAGTCCATCAGGACCGGGGTGGAGTGGCCCACGAAGGCGTCGAGGGTGTGCAGGCGCGGGACGCGGGGCGGGGTGAGGGCCACCCATTGCTGGGGGTCGGTGCTGTCGACCGAGGCGACGATGCGGACGACATTCGCTTGGGCCGGAAGCCGATTCAGGGGAATGCGGAGGTTGCGCCACGAGGGCTGCAGGACGCTCACATCGTCGGGGGTGATGCGGCCCAGCGGGGTGATGGCGTCGGCGTCGGTGACACCGTATTCGAGTTGCACGGATTGGCCCGCCACGGGCAGGTTGTCCAGGTCGGTGGAGGCGATGCGGCCCGCGGCGGCGACGGAAATGATCTCGCTGCGACCCACTCCGGTCGACGCAGCGGGCAGGCGGTACCAGGCGGAGATCAATGTCTTGGCGGCACCGGGACTTCCGTAGCTGCCCAGTATCGGCGTGGTGGCTGGGTCCAGGCCGAACGGCAGCGGGATGGTGCTGCCGTTGATGCCGGTGCGGGGGCCTGCGCCGGGACCGCTCACACTGTCGGTAGCGGACTTCGTCGTCGTGCCGGAGCTGCCCAGCGACTGGCCGACCGATGCGGCCGCGGCATCGGAGGAGTCGGGGACCAGGTCGTTGAGGTTGACGCCGTCGGCTGTGAAGCCGTCGCTGGATCCGGCTCCCAACGAGGTGGACGTGTCACCCGAAACCGGCTGCAGGATACCGGTGTTCGGATCCGGCTCGACCAGGACATCGTCGGCCAGTCCGCACGGCTTTCCGACCAGAGACGAGAAGTTCGACTTCGCGATCGAATAGGCCGGGTATCGGTCGACGGCGGCCTTCACGAACGAGGCCACCTCGACGACCACGACCAGCGCCACGGCGAGCGTGAAAATCGGGATCCGCCTGCGCGGTGCGTGCTCGGTACGGCGGAACGGTGCGCGCACATGCCACCAGCCCGCGACCACGACGGCCAGCAGCGAGAGCGCGAGAAACACGGTGCCGATGGAGATTCCGTGGATCGAAATCGGCTTGTCCCACCACGGGATCCCGTAGCTCGCCACATACCACCAGCTGTTGGAGCTGGCGAACGACATCGCCAGTAGGGCGAGCACGGCGGCGGCCACCAGGGCGCGGTTGCGCGCCGACCGGATGACGCGCGGGCCGACCGCGACGCCCGCGACCACGGCGACGGCTCCGGCGAGTCCCGCGAAGACACCCAGGTGATGGGTGAACTTGGTGGGCGAGAACGTCATCAGTGGAATCGCGGCCATCGTGGTGCCCACGATCCGCCGGGTCGGGCCCGCCGCGAGCCCCGGAATCCGGCCGCCGTGGCGCAGCAGTGCCAGTACCGCCACGCTCAGTGCCAGCAACAGGGCGAGCATCGCGAATCGGCGGGCCAGCGACCCGTCGGGGATCGGCTGGAAAAGGTTCTCGTACACGAGATACTCGTCGTACCACGGCATTTTCGGGCCGACCGCCTGGTGGGCCGCGAGCATCGGCGCGACCGAGGAGATCGGCTGGCCGACGAATACGACGGTCAGGATCACCGCGCCCGTCGCCAACGCGGGCGCGATCACTGCGAAATAGCCGGTGCTGCGGGCACGCTCGACGACGATCTGCGCCAGGGGGCGGGCCCCGGCCAACAGGGCGGCGATGCAGATCAGACCCGACGGGTTGGTGACGACCGCCAGCGCGGCCGGGAGCAAGGCGAGCACAGCGGGTGTCAATCGGCGGGTCGCCAGGGCGCGTTCCATCGACACCCAGGTCAGCAGAACCCCCAGGGCAACAGCCGGTTCCGGGCGCAGACCGTTGTCGTAGGGCAGCCAGAACGCCAGGAACAGCAGCCCGCCCGCCCAGATCGCGGCCCGCTCGGTCCGCGCGGCAATGCCCAGCCGGGGCATCACCTCACGGCTGATCAGCAGCCAGCACACGATCGCGATCAGCAGACCCGGCAGTCGCACCGCGATGCTCGCGGGCCAGAGCTGAGCCATGGCGCCGAACAGGTAGTCGTAAGGAATGCCGATCGGCGTCTCGGGTACACCGAAGTAGGCGAAGTAGTTGGCCAGATAGCCTGCGTGACCGGCGGTTCGGGCCATGCCGAGGATATAGCCGTCATCGGCGGTGCCCGCGCCGATGAAGTACCAGAGCACGAGGATGCCGATGATCACGCCGTCGACCGGGCGGGGCCGCCACCAGCGCCGGGGCAGGACTCGTCGATTGCGGCGGCCGTCGAGACCGTCGAGGCGGTGCAACGCCCACAGGGCCAGCGCCGTCGCCACCAACGCTCCGAGGATTGCCGCGAGCTTCCAGAGCGTCGGCGAGGTCGTGAACCGTGAATCGATCAGCACATCGGCACGCATGCCCGAACTGGCCGGATCCGTGAGATCGGTGAAGAGCCCGACCACCTGGGGACGGAAATCCCCTGGCACCGTGACCGGTTCGCCGATTCCGCCAGCCACAACGGTGTGGTCCACGTCGGACACGATCGACACCACACATCCCGGCGGCAGATCGGCGACCGGAGTGTCCAGCAGGGTTCGGTCCCGCAGCACCACCTGCAGTCGGCTCCCGCTCTGTTGCGGTGCGACAAGAACATTCAAGCCGTAGTGCCACGCCTGTCCGGAGCCCGGTGGCACCGTCGACACCACGTTCCCGCCGTGTGCACCGAGTCCGGTCGTTGCGGCACAAGGGATGTCGACGGTCACGCTCACCGGCGAATACGACACCAGCGGTAAGGTCACGCTGCTCGCGTTCGCCTGCGGCCATTGCACCGACGCCTGTTGCTGATTCACCGGCAGGATCGGCACCAGCACCGCGAGGAACGCACCGATCAGCCCGGCCACCACCGCGATTCGACGCCACCACCGGGCACCGTCGACCGCGGGGTCCTGCGAGACACGAACGGGGACACGCTCCAGGCTACGAGTCACCGTGCAAGATCTAGTTGAAACACTTGTTACAGTCAAGGGGTGACAGTCCGGGCCGACTCCGCCAAGCGCGAGGCGCTGCTGGATCAGGCCTGCGAAATCCTCTCCCGCAGTGGCGTTGTCGATACCTCACTGCGCTCCCTCGCCACCCGGATGGGTACCAGCGGCCGCATGCTCATCTACTACTTCGGCTCGAAGGAACAACTGATCCTCGATGTCCTGACCCACATGCAACGCCGCTTCGCCCCCGACCCCGAGATCTCGTCCTCGCTCGCCGATCTGCGCGCCTACCTCCTCGCCGACTGGTCAGCGATCACCCGCGGCGAACGCCGGATCGGCGTCCGAATCCTGCTGCAGGTCTTCGGTGCTTCCTGCGCCCAGGACAGCCCCTACGCCGCCTACACCAGCGAGACCCTCGCCACCCTGATCCGCAATTTCGAAGCCCGCCTGCTGGCCGTGGGCATGCCCCCCGCCACCGCCGCTACCCGAGCGGCCCTCGGCCTCAGCGCCCTGCAAGGCTTCCTGATCCGCTACTTCACAGCCGAAGACCCCACTCGCATCGACGACGAATTCATCCGCCTCATCGACGACGTCCTGTTGGCTCCGTTCTAGGACAACCCCGTTAGTGGAGGACCAAACCGCCATCGGCTATGAGGGTTTGGCCGGTGAGGGCGGCGGCTTCGTCGCGGGCGAGCATGGCCACTACGGCTGCGGTGTCGTCGGGGGTCAGCGGTCTGGGGAGGGGTTGATGGGCGGCTACGTCGGCGAATTCGGTGGCGGGGACGACCGTGGTGGCGGGCGTTCGGGTGAGGCCCGGGGCGACGGCCATCGCTGCGATGCCGTCGGGGCCGAGGCCCACCGCCATGGTTCGCATCATGCCGATCAGGGCGCCTTTGGAGGCCACGTACGCGATTTGGTGGCCGCCGGCGGGGCGCCAGAAAGTGTTGGAGACGACGAAGATGAGGCGGCCGAAGCCGCGCTCGCGCATGCCGGGCACGAAGGCCTGGGTCAGCAGTAGCGCGGATTCGACATTGACGGCCTGGACTTGATGCCAGGTGTCGAGGTCGAATTCGTCGATGGGCGTGAACGCGACCATGGCGGCGGCGTGGACGAGGACATCGACGCGGCCGTAGTCGGCCAGGACTTCTCGCGCCGCGTGCCGTACCGCCTCGGCGTCGGCGAGGTCGACCTTGACGTCACCCTCGAGCCCGAGCACGACGACGGTGTGATCGGCGGCGAGGCGTTCGACGATCGCTCCGCCGATCGCCCCTGCTCCCCCGGTGACGACCGCGACCCGGCTACTGCTGACTGACATTTCGTGCTCCTGCGATCCGTCGGATCTAGCCGAAGGCGACGCCCTCGAGGGCCTGACCGAAGGCGAGCGGGTTCCAGTACTCGCGGTAGTTGGTGATGCTGCCGTCGCGAACGGTGACGACGGTGGCGTAGGCCATGTCGTACTTGTTGCCGTTGGGGATGACCTGGCCCCGGACGCTCCACTCGGCGATGACGGTGTCGGGCCGGTCGGTCGTATAGACGGTGACCGAGTCGATCTCGTGGATGTCGATGATCTGCGGGTAGTACCGCAGGTATTCGAAGATCGCCTCACGGCCGTCGAGTCGTGACGGCAGCGTGTCGGGCGAGAAGGGGAACTCGACCACGACGTCCTCGGCGCACAGGTCCGCCCAGGCCCGCATGTCCTTGGCGAGGAAGGCGTCGAGGCTGCGCTGGAAGACGGCCGCGGGGGTGTTGTCGCTCATCGCGTATTCCGTTCGGGTTGCGGGGTTTTCAGAAGCCGTAGGCGGGCAGGATGGCGCCGGAGACCGGGGCGCCCACGTCCGTCACCAGGTTCACCAGCTGGTCGGCGATCTGCTCGGGCTTCGTCGCGTGATCGAGCATCTCCGCGGGCAGGAAGGTCCGGTTCACGGCGTTGTCGATGAGTTGCGGCGCAACGGCGTTCACGCGGATCCCGGAGGCCCGCAGCTCGTGGTTCAACACCACGACGAGGTGGTTGAGCGCGGCCTTGCTGAGGCTGTAGGCCGCGATACCCGCCTCGGCATCGGTGCCGAACCGTGACGAGACGAACGCGATCGACCCGCCACCCCCCGACTGCATGTGCGGCACGACCGCCTGCGTCAACCACAGTGCGGGACCGACGTTCACCTCCATCTGATGACGGAAGTCGTCGGGCGTGGTGGACAGCGCGTCGCCCGTGCCGTACGTGCCGATCGTGTTGACCAGCACCGAAGGCGCACCGACCGCCGCCACCGTATCCGCCACGATCCGTTGCGCCCCTTCGGGATCCGTCGCGTCCCCGACGATCCGCGTCACCCCGGCCGGAAGCTGTTCCAGCCCTTCGGGCTTCCGATCGGCTCCGGCCACGGTGTAGCCCAGGGCCACCAGCATCTCCGCCACGGAACGGCCCAGCGGCCCCCCGCCGACTACCAATGCCACGTGCTGCTCGGTCATCACATGCTCCTTGTCGCCGGGCGGACACCTCCCGTGTCCGCTGCCTGATTCGAGGCTAGAACACGTTGCTTGCCCAAGCAAGTACTTTTCGATAGTCTTCCGGCATGCCCCGCCCTCACGGCCATCGCCGAATCACCCGACCGTTAGACTTCGCCCGTGCCGCAGCCTGAACCACTGAACCCCGACGAGGACCTGGTCTGGCGCAACCTGATGCGGGTGTGCAGCATCCTCCCCCGCGAGCTGCACGCCGACATGAGCCGCGCGGCAGGTCTGCTCGTCAACGAGTACATGACCCTGATGGCCTTGTCCGAAGCGCCCGACCGGCGACTACGCATGGCCGCGCTGTCCCGCGAGGCAGGGGTCTCCCCCAGCCGCATGACACGGGTGATCGACGGATTGCAAGCGCGCGGACTGGTTTCGAAGGAGACCAGCAGCGCCGACGCGCGCGGCAACGAGGCCGTCCTGACCGATGCGGGATTCACCAAGGTGCGCGAGGCCTGGCCGACTCACCTGCGCAGTGTTCGCGCCCGCGCGTTCGACCGCATCGACCCCCGCGATCTCGAGGCCATGGGACGCGGACTCAGCGCTATCGCCGAAGGACTCGCCGGTAGCGCTGATCTCTGAGTGCCGCGTCAGGGATGAACGTCCATGCGGTAGCCGAGGTCCAGGCGCATGGATTCGAGAATGGCCATCGTATTACTGAAGGTGAAGACGTCGGCCGCCCCGAGGGTGTCCACGTACTTCTCGGCGACCCGGGTGGCGGCCACCTCGGATACGGCGTACAGCCATTCCTTCACGCCCGCCCAGACATTCTCGCCGTATTTCGCGAAGAAGGGCGTCGGATCCATCTCCGCCAGTGAGTTTTTCGCCTCGTCGACGATGTCGGCGATATAGCGGTGGTGGATGCCGAGGTCCTCCCGGGTCCCCAACCTGCCGAGGTGACCGGTGATCATCGTCTTCCACTCGTATCCGAATGCGAGGTCCGGCGCGGCGATATAGCCCGGAATATCCTCGCTGATATTGATGCCGTAGAACGGCACCCACCCGGGCATGTTGATGTCGACGAGCATCAAGGCGTCATGGTCCGGGAAGTGGATGAACGAGTTGTCCGGCGTGTGATTGCCGCCGTGCCAGGACAATTCGAAGCGCTCTCCCCCGATTTCCAGCATCCGGCGATCCTGGAAGGTCTCCTCGGGCGGGGGCTTCTTCGGATCGTTGTCACGCAGGAGCAGACGGCGCGTCTCTTCGTGCCCGATCCGGGTGATGTCGTTGCCGAAGATCGAGGATCCGCCCGCGTGATCGGAATGATGATGGGTGTACACGAGATGGGTGATCTCGCGCGGGGTTCCGATAGCGCTGGTGACCTCGTCGACCGCCCGTCGGATGTTGTGCCCGAGCGACGGCGGCGCGTCGAAGAGCACGACCCCGTCGCGAGTCGCCAGGAACGCGGACTGATAGTCGCCGTCGGTGATCCAGTACAGATTCCGCTCGATCAAGCCGACGTGGTAACCCTGTTCATTGACCGCCGGTCCGAACGCGGAGCGCGGGACGGCGGCATAGTCGGGAAGCTTCATGTGCGCGCCTTTCAGGGGTGGATCTGGGAACCGACGCCCTTGTCCAGGCGCAGCGACTGCATGATCATGAATGTGGTTGTGTAGGTGAGCGGTTCGATATCCGCCGCGGCGAGCACGCCGGTGTACTTCGACACCACGGACTCGCTCGCCGTGCGCGTCACCTCTTCCAGATAGCCGTTCACCCAACCCCAATGGTTCGGCGGATACTTCGCCAGATACGGCGTCGGATCGACGGATTCCAGCGCCTGGTAGGAGGCGGCGACGATATCGGCGATATAGGCCTGGTGGAGTTCGACATCCGCCCGGGTGCCGAGGCGACCCAGATGCCCGCCGATCAGCTTGGTCCACGAGTATTCGAGCGCCTGGCCGGGTGCATCGATGTACCCCGGCATGTCCTCGCTCAGGTTCGAGTTGAAGATCGGCACCCAGCCCGGGTTGATCACGTCGACGAGCATCAACGCGTCGTGATCCGGGAAATGGATGAAGATGTTGTCGGGCGTGTGGTTCGGGCCGCGGAAGGCGAGCTCGACGCGCTCCCCGCCGACCTCGAGGGTGTAGGCGTCGCTGAAGGTGACCTCGGGCGCGGGCCGGGTCGGATCGTCGTCCCTGAGCAGTCGGCGGCGGGTCTCCTCGTGGCCGATCAGGATCGCGTCCGGAAACAGGCTCGCGGCACCCGCATGGTCGGCGTGGTGATGCGAATAAACAAGGTGCGTAACCCGATTCGTGGTGCCCTCCCGCGCCGTGACCTCGTCGATCGCACGCCGCAGGTTATGCCCGATCGTCGGCGGCGCATCGAACACGACAACCCCGTCGGCCGTGGCCAGGAACGCCGACAGATACACACTGTCGGTGACCCAGAACAGGTTTCGCGCCACCCGCTCGACGTAATACCCCTGCTCGTTCACCGCGGGCCCGAGCGCAGACTCCGGAAGGGGTGCGTAATCCGGCAACCGAAGCGATTCGACGTGCTGGGACATGATGTCCTCCTTCACAACCGGCGCGATCAGCCCTCGCGCCAACCCCCTCCGACGCTAAACCCCTTTCCTTGCTTGCGCAAGCATTCATCGCGAGTCGGCCGCGTACCCCAGTGCGCAACAAGATCGACCGGTCACGGGTGGGCGGATGGTTCCATGCCGGCAGGCGAGCCCTGCCGCCGCGCTAGATTCCAGTGATGACCGATGATTTTCGGGCCGATCGCATCGGCAGCGCCCACCGCGGCGAGAACCCCACGGTCCTTCGCCGACTGGAATCCGGGTTCGCGATGATCGGTGAGACCCAATTCCTCCCCGGGTACTCGCTGCTGCTCACCGACGATCCGGCCGTGCACCGCCTCTCGGACCTGCCCCGAGGCAAACGCATCGCGTTCCTCACCGAAATGGACGCGCTGGCCGAGGCGGTCGAACGAGCGTGCCGCGCAACCGATTCCGCGTTCCGCCGCGTGAACCTGGAGATCCTAGGCAACTACGAGCCGTACCTGCACGCACACATCTGGCCCCGATTCGATTGGGAGCCCGCCGAATTCGTCCAGGGCCCGGTCTGGCTCTACCCCCGCGACAACTGGACCGACCCCCGACACACCCTGGGACCCCACCACGACACCCTCCGCCGCTTGATCACCGAGGAACTGGACCGCGCGATTCAGGCATCGAATCCTTGATGCGGATAACCGATTTCGGCCAAGTCTTGCTGCAGGGCGTCGAGGTCGATCTCAGGATTCAGCACGGCTGCCACCTCCGGTGTCAGCGGCCGCTGCGCGTACATGTGCTGAACGGCAGGCAGGCTCACCTCGGTCTCGTAATAATCCCGAGCCCATTCCAGGTAGCTTTCCGGCGTGCCCTCGACCAGCAAGTCGAACAACCCATTCCCGCCACTCTCAGCGGCCGACACACCCCAAACAGAGTCGAGCGGTTCACGCCAGAAACACACGGTCGCAAGGGGTGAACCATCGTGATCGGCGAACGCGGGCTCTCGAACCTGGGTAGCGAACACCCCCGGCACGGCATCCAATACCTGTGGTGCATTGGGCACTTCGTGGTCGAATCCCCGACCATAGACGCCCAGACCGGAGAACACGATGAACCAGTCGTTCCCGGACCCATCCCGCATCGACGCCATCTCCTCCCCCACACCCCACCTGGTGTTGAACGAGTAATAGCGAGAATCCCACTCCGGACTGAGCACCGCCTCGAGCATCGCCATCCCCCGGCAGCGCTGCCGAAGAGTCTCGATATCAGGCAGTCGCCGCAGCAATTCGTCCATAGCCGCCATCCAACACACTCCCACCGACAACCCCGGCGTGGCGGTACCTCAGACGGGGGTGTCGGCGTGGGTGAGGGTTTCCCAGAGGGTGAACATGTCGGCGCCGGCTGGGCGTTGTTGGAGGGTTAGGCGGGCGGTTTCGGGGAGGTCCATGCCCAGGCGGGTGTGGAGGGCGTTGTAGGCGACTTCGGTGACCGGGCCGAGGGAGCGGTCCAGGTGGCCGTTGCAGAGCCAGTCCGGGAGGGGTTCGCCCAGTTGGTATTTGGAGTGTAGTTCGAGGGCGGCTCGGAGGCGGTCGGCGATTTGGGGGTAGAGGTCGCGTTGTTGGATGCGGGTGGTTTCGGCGATGTGGGCGATGGCGGAGAGGCCGTAGCCGGTGTGGGCGAAGTCGCGGCAGGTTTCCTGGGTGAGGCCGTCGACGAGTGCTGTTTGGCCCCACCAGAATTTGGTGAGATCGGCGGGGGTGTGGGCGGTGGATCTGGGTTGCGGGCCGTCCGCGGTGAGGTAGATGTAGGCCGGAACTCGGTCGAGGTACATGGCTATCGCTTTGTCGTAGCTGTCGCGATCCTCGAGGAAGACCGCGATGCCGAGGGTCGCCTCGATCTGCGTGAGCTCCCAGTTCCCGTTCGAGCGCGATCCGATGATCACCTGCGGCAGATAGACAGTGCGCAGGAGATCCCCGAACCTGTCCGCCTGCGCCCAGTCACCGTAGGCGTACTTCACGATCTCGGCCGCCCGCGTCCACACCGACGCCGCCCACCCACTCTGCAACGTCGCATTGGACCCGGTGTGATCGGTCAACACAGCCGACCAGGCGTCCATGATCTCCACCGCTTTCCGCGCATACCGTGCGTCACCGGTCACGTACCAAACCAATGAATCGGTATACGCCGCGTCGGCGTCCCGCCGCTCATCACTGCACCCGTTGTTGGGCTCATCCCGCGGCCCGCAATCCACCACCGCCCGCGGCTTGACCACATGGTTCAGCGAGGCGAACTCATTGGCCAGCATGGCATCGTAAGCCGACTTCCACGGCTGCATCCCGGTAGCCACCCGAACCTTCATGAGATCCAACTGCGCTCGAGACACCAAAACACCCGGATGCACGAACAACTCGGGCGCAGCCGCCGCCCGAGGAGCCCGGAAACTATTCTGCGGCACCATAACCCAGCCCATCAGGCCACACACCCCGAGCACCGCCAGCATCGGCAACACGAATCGGGGATAGTACGCCATGACGAATCGCCTCACACCCGCAATCCTCATCGACGAACCCGATCCCGAGAAGCCCGAATTTCCTTGGGTTCGTCTTCAGCCGCGGTCGGCTGATCACGACGTGAATGGACCTGATCGTCAGCGGTGGTAGAGCACGATTGTGCCGGGGCGGTCCGGGAGGGCGGCGAGAGTTGGAACGTTGGTCGCCTCGATGTATTTGATCTGGCCGTTCGCGATCACGAAGCGCTCGGTGACGTCGTCGGTGGCAATGCGGGTACCGAGGATGCCGCCGTCGACGTTGTAGTGCGCGATGACGCCGTCGTCGGTGTCGGCGAAGGTGAGGTTGTAGATCCGCAGCACGGTCTGGGATTGGGTGCCGGTGTCCATATAGTTGGCCAGGTCGGGGCCGGAAAGTCCGGTCACGATGCCGTTTTCGACGCGGGTGCAATCCGGCGCGAAAGGCACGGTGTCGTCATCGCGACCAGGCAATGCCCGCAGGTAGGTCAAGGCGATGTCGCGTGCCGACGCCGCCGTCATATCCGGTGCGGCCGAGGCGATTCCAGTGGCGAACAATGCGGCGATGGCGGCCAGAGGAACCGAGGCAACAGCTTTCACCCGATGATCGTAAGGGTTGAAACGCGAGTGAGTCACCGATTCCCCATATCGTTGGCGATAATGGCGACGATATTGCGTTCGGCCAGCGCGGTCACCGTGACGAACGGATTCACGGTGGTCGAGCCGGGAATGAGTGAGCTGTCAATGACATACAGGCCCGGGTACGGGGTCAAACGCCCGTAATTGTCGGTCGACTCGTTCAGCACGCAGCCCCCCAACGGATGGTACGCGAATTCGTCGCCCCAGATTTTGCCGCCACCGAACAGGTCGGTGCGGTAGGTGGTGCCCGCGCTGGCATTGATCCGGTCGAGGATGCGCTTGGCCGCGTCGATGCTCGGCTGATTCCACGCGGTTTGCCAATCCAGGTCCACCCCGCCGGTGGCCGCGTTGAAGCTGAAGGTTCCGCGATTCGGGTTCTTGGTGATGGCCAGGTGCAAATTCGCGAAGGTTTCGATGCCGATGGGGAACGAGGTGATTTCGGCGAACGCGGGGCCCGCGGTGTCGTCCCAGTTGTCGATGCCGAGAGCGGTGATGGTGGACTGGTTGGCCCCGGTCGGATCGGTGAGTTGATTCTGCCTGGCGGCCATCACATTACCGTTGTTGCCCCAACCCGACCCCACCGAGTCCGGGAGGTCCGGCAACGCCCCGGTCGCCTTCTGCGTGACCAAGAGTTTGCTCGTACCGACACTGCCCGCGGCGAAGAAAACACGCTGTGCGACCACGTTTTTGGTGGCGATGACGTGGCCGTCGGTGCCGATCTGATCCATCCGAACGCTATAGCCGCCGGGCGCCGGGGCCACCCTGGTGACAGTGTGCAGGGGAACAACGGTCACCCGACCGGTCGCGGCAGCCTCGGCGAGGTAGGTCTTATCCAAACTCTGCTTGCCGAAGTTATTGCCGTACAACGATTCCCGGTTCAGTGCCGACAGCGGTACCGTGCCGGCCTGTTCCTGCTTCATATAGTCGAAGTCATACACGTTGGGCACGAACGTGGTCGAAAAACCCGCGCGCGCAGCCAGTTCCCGCCCGACCCGCGCGTACTGATAACACTGCGCGGTCTCGAACCATTCTTCGTCGATATGGTTCACCCGCAACATGGAGTTGGCGCGCGGATAGTACGTTCCATACATTTCGTCGGGGTTGACCGAGGGCAGGATATCGGGGAAGAACTCGCGTCGCGGTGTCACCGCCATTCCACCATTGACCAGCGAACCCCCACCCACGCCACGGCCCTGATACACCCGGATACCCCCGAAATGTTCAGCGGCGAGCACCCCGGTGTACCGCTCGACCGGCATATCGATGGGGATGCCGAGCAGGTGATCGGTCGGCTGATCGGTCATGGTCGACAACCACGACGACCGACCATCAGGGGGCAGGGTTCCAGAGAAGATCTTGCCGTCGGACCCTGGCGTATTCCAGGCCATACCCTGCTCGACGATCGTGACGGTGTGCCCAGCCTGCGCGAGCCGCAACGCCGCGACCGCACCCCCATACCCGGCCCCGATCACCAGAATCGGCACTGCCACACCGTCTTCCAGCTGCCCGATCGGCAACGCCGCCCGCGCCCGCGGCGCATCACCCAGCCGTACGACCCCACCAAGCCCCGCCAATAAACCAGCACCGACCAGAAACCCCCGACGCCCGATACCCTGACCCGAAGCTCCGGTAACCGCTGGTACACGCATTGCAAACCCTCTTAACACTGGACGAACCAGCGCAGTCTATGTGGACAAATGACCATTGGCGGCCTTTGGCCAAAACTGAGGTTCCCCAGCGACGTCGATCAGCTGCGCATCGTCCCAATCACACTGGTAGACAAGGCTCTTCTGCTACTTGCAGAGCGCTCAGGAGATGATGCGGATGGCGTAGGGCATGATGCCGTCTTCTCGGACGGTCGAGACGCGGACTACGTCGCCGGATTGGGGGGCTTCGATCATTTTGTCGTTGCCGAGGTAGAGGGCTACGTGTTGGCTGCCGCCGGGACCCCAGAAGAGCATGTCGCCGCGGGCTCGGTCGGAGACGGGGACTCGGGTGCCCATGGTGTATTGGTAGCCGGAGTAGTGCGGGAGGGACACGCCGACGCCGGCGAAGGCGTAGATCATCAGGCCGGAGCAGTCGAAGCCGGTCTTGTTGTAGTCGCCGTAGCGGTCGGCGGTGCCGCCGTCGCGGATGCCGAGGGTGGGGCCGTCCTCGTCGCCACCGCCCCAGGCGTATTCGACGCCGAGCTGGGCCATGGCGCGGTCGACGACGGTTTCGACGAGTTGGGAGCTGGAACCGTTGGGGCGCACGGGCTGGATGGATCGGCGCGGTGGCGGGGTGGTGTCCTGCACGACGTGCGGGCGATGGCCCTGGCCGACTTGCGCTGCGCGGTCGGCGGAGTCGCGATCGGCGGCCACGCGGGCGGCGGCGGCAACCGCGGCGGCGCGGGCGGCGGCCTCCTCGGACTTGCGGCGCTGATCCCAGGCCAGGTAAGCGTCACGCTGCCCCTGCAGTCCGGCCACGTTCGCACGGGCCGCGTCCAGCCGTTGCTGGGCCGAATCACGCTGGGAGACAAGGCCGTTGCGGAGCACGTTCTGCTGGTCGAGTTCGGCCTGGGCGGCGGTGACCGCGTTCTGGGCCTGGACCTTCTTGGCGTCGGCGTCGGCCGCGGCGGCATCGGCGGCCTGGCGGGCCTGCTTGGCGGTGGAGGTCTTGTTGGCCTGGTCGATCTGGGCGTGCCGCAGGCCGTCGACCACCTGCTGCTGGTTCTTGGACGCGATGGTCAGCACCTGGGCGCGATTGAGCGCGATCTCCGGGGTGGGCGCGGCCATATAGTTGATCAGCGAGGTGGAACCGGGCCGCATGTAGACCTGAGCCACATACTTGTCGAAGTCGCGGTGCGCCCCATCGACTTTCGTGCCCGCGTCGGTGAGGTCCGCCTGGCACTGGGTGACCGCGCGGGCCGCGGCGTCGGCGGCATCGCGGGCGACCTGCAGATCGACCAGCGCCTTGTTGACGGCTTCGCGGCGGGTGGCGACCGCGTCGTCGAGCTGCTGCAACTGCTGTTCGGCGGAGGCCACCTGATTGATCAGCGCACCCACCTCGCCGACGCCGGCATCGACCTGGGCGCCTGCCGAGTTGAGGTCACTGTCGCTGGGGTTCGGGGGTGGCGGGGGCACGGCGTGCCCGCTGGCAATCCCCATTGCCAGCACAATCAGCGCTACGAGCAACTCCGTAGCGACCCGCAGCCAGTGCCTGCGTGGCTTCGCCGATCGTCGCATCGCACCTCCCTGGAGTCCCATCCGGCACACCATCCCCAACCGTGCCATCGCGAAACCGTACGGCACGTCGAGGACGAGATCGTTCAGCCACGCCACAATCACACCGATGTAATTAGTGATTAGCTATGTATTCGCTGGTAGAGCGCGAAACACCCTGCGACACATTGCGCGACACGCTGAGCGGAAATGACCCGAGACAACAAAAAGGGCCCGGGGAGTACCCCGGACCCTCGACGGAGACACTGTCTCCGAGCTACCCGCTCACGCCACCGGAGTCAGCGGATCCGAGCCCGCCTCCGACTGCGCCCGCCGCAGCTTCACCACATACAACCCGCCGATCGACGCGATCAGCACACCCAGCGCGATCAACGTGATCACTGTCCACGACACCGTCTCCGGCTGCTCGAGCCGATCCACGAACACCCGCGCCGCCTCGGTGGTGTGGTCGGGCCCGCGGTACTTGGCCTTGTCCTCGGCCCACTCCAGATGCCCACGCGTGAACTGATCGCTGTAGGTGCCGACCCAGTCGTCGCTGAACACCACCACGGTCCCGTGCTCGACCTTGCCGACCTCGTTGGCCAGATCCCGCAGGTTCGCCTCGATGCCCGGATTGCCCTGCACCACAATGATGTCCAGCGGAATGCCCTGCTCACGCGCCTGAGCGGCGATGGCGGCCAACGCCTCGTGGTCACGCCCGGTGGGGGCGGAGACGTGATCATCGGCGAGATCGGCGATGATGGACTTCAGGTCGGTGTTGGGCGGTAGTTCCGCCCGCAAGGGCGTGAAAACCGAGTTGTGCGAGACGGTCACGAACGCAGAGTACGGGACGACTTGTCGTATCACCTCACCACGCCTCGCGATTCACGCCCCCGATGTGCTCACAGGACAAGCGTACTGTTAATGTCGGAAAACGGACGGGGCCGAGCGCCCCGACGAGTCACCGGCACAGCCCCGCCGGTGGCCCTCCCATTCACAGACGAGTGGAGCTGAACGTGACGAGTATCGATACCTTCGGCGCCAAAGGCACCCTCGAGGTCGGAAGCAACTCGTATGAGATCTTCCGCCTCGCGGCCGTGCCCGGCACCGAGAAGCTGCCCTACGCCCTGAAGGTCCTCGCGGAGAACCTGCTTCGCACCGAGGACGGCGCGAACATCACCGCGGACCACGTCCGTGCCATCGCCAACTGGGATCCGTCCGCCGAGCCGGACACCGAGATCCAGTTCACCCCCGCCCGCGTGATCATGCAGGACTTCACCGGCGTGCCCTGCATCGTCGACCTGGCCACCATGCGTGAGGCCGTCACCGCCCTCGGCGGCGACCCGAGCAAGGTCAACCCGCTCTCCCCCGCCGACATGGTCATCGACCACTCGGTCATCCTCGACGTGTTCGGCACCGCCGACGCCCTCGAGCGCAACGTCGACCTGGAGTACCAGCGCAACGGCGAGCGTTACCAGTTCCTGCGCTGGGGCCAGGGCGCGTTCGACGACTTCAAGGTCGTCCCGCCGGGCGTCGGCATCGTGCACCAGGTCAACATCGAGTACCTGGCCCCGACCGTCATGGTCCGCAACGGCCAGGCCTACCCCGACACCTGCGTCGGCACCGACTCGCACACCACCATGGTCAACGGCCTGGGTGTGCTGGGCTGGGGTGTCGGCGGCATCGAGGCCGAGGCCGCCATGCTGGGCCAGCCGGTCTCCATGCTGATCCCGCGCGTCGTCGGCTTCAAGCTGACCGGTGAGATCAAGCCGGGCGTGACCGCCACCGACGTCGTGCTCACCGTCACCGACATGCTGCGCAAGCACGGTGTGGTCGGCAAGTTCGTCGAGTTCTACGGCGCCGGTGTGGCCGAGGTTCCGCTCGCCAACCGCGCCACCCTGGGCAACATGTCCCCCGAATTCGGTTCCACCGCGGCGATCTTCCCGATCGACGAGGAGACCATCAACTACCTGCGCCTGACCGGCCGCAGCGACGAGCAGCTCGCGCTCGTCGAGGCGTACGCCAAGGAGCAGGGCCTGTGGCACAACGCGGACAACGAGCCCGCGTACTCGGAGTACCTGGAGCTGGACCTGGGCACCGTGGTGCCGTCCATCGCCGGCCCGAAGCGCCCGCAGGACCGGATTCTGCTGTCGGACAGCAAGAACGCGTTCCGCAAGGACATCCGCACCTACACCAACGATCCGGTCCCGCACACCGCGCTGGACGAGGCGATCGAGGAGTCCTTCCCGGCCAGCGATCCGGTCGCGTCGGGCACCGCCAACGACGACAGCCGGGTTCCCAACGCCGCCAACGGCAATGCCGGTCGTCCGTCGAAGCCGATCAAGGTTTCGGATCCGGAGCGCGGTGACTTCGTGCTGGATCACGGCGCCGTCGTGGTCGCGGGCATCACCTCCTGCACCAACACCTCGAACCCGTCGGTCATGATCGGCGCGGCCCTGCTGGCCCGCAACGCCGTCGAGAAGGGCCTCGCGTCCAAGCCGTGGGTCAAGACCAACATGGCCCCGGGCTCGCAGGTCGTCGCCGACTACTACGAGAAGGCCGGCCTGTGGCCGTACCTGGAGAAGCTGGGCTTCTACGTCGGTGGCTTCGGCTGCACCACCTGCATCGGCAACACCGGTCCGCTGCCGGAGCAGATCTCGGCCGCGATCAACGACAACGACCTCTCGGTCACCGCGGTGCTCTCGGGCAACCGTAACTTCGAAGGCCGTATCTCCCCCGACGTCAAGATGAACTACCTGGCCTCGCCGCCGCTGGTCATCGCGTACGCGCTCGCGGGCACCATGGACTTCGACTTCGAGGTCGACGCCCTGGGTCAGGACACCAACGGCAACGATGTCTTCCTGAAGGACATCTGGCCGTCGGCGCAGGAGATCGACGACACCATCAAGTCGGCGATCAGCCGGGACATGTTCACCAAGTCCTACGCCACCGTGTTCGACGGTGACTCGCGCTGGCAGGGTCTCAACACCCCCGAGGGCGACACCTTCGCGTGGGACGAGAAGTCCACCTACGTCCGCAAGGCCCCGTACTTCGACGGCATGTCGATGGATCCGGCTCCGGTGCAGGACATCACGGGCGCGCGCGTGCTGGCGCTGCTGGGCGATTCGGTCACCACCGACCACATCTCCCCGGCCGGTCCGATCAAGCCGGGCACCCCGGCCGCGCAGTACCTGGACGCCAACGGTGTCGAGCGCAAGGACTACAACTCGCTGGGTTCGCGTCGTGGTAACCACGAGGTGATGATCCGCGGCACCTTCGCCAACATCCGTCTGCGCAACCAGCTGCTGGACGACGTCTCGGGCGGTTACACCCGTGACTTCACCCAGCCGGGTGGCCCGCAGGCCTTCATCTACGACGCCTCGCAGAACTACATCGCCGCGGGCATCCCGCTGGTGGTGCTGGGCGGCAAGGAGTACGGCTCGGGTTCCTCGCGTGACTGGGCCGCCAAGGGCACCAGCCTGCTGGGCGTCAAGGCCGTCATCGTCGAGTCCTTCGAGCGCATCCACCGCTCGAACCTGATCGGCATGGGCGTTGTGCCGCTGCAGTTCCCGGTCGGCCAGTCGGCCGCATCGCTGGGCCTGGACGGCACCGAGACCTTCGACATCGAGGGCATCACCAAGCTGAACGAGGGTGTGACTCCGAAGACCATGAAGGTCACCGCCACCAAGGAGAACGGCGAAAAGGTCGTCTTCGACGCGGTCGTTCGCATCGACACCCCCGGTGAGGCGGACTACTACCGCAACGGCGGCATCCTGCAGTTCGTGCTGCGCAACATGATTCGCGGCTAACCACCGCGATTCGCCTCGGTCTTCGAAGGGCTGTTTCGAAGCCGAGTCGTGGTGGCGGGCACCGGTTCCCCGGTGCTCGCCACGCGACCCGCAGTGCGGGTCGCTTCGCTCGTCGCTCGTGCGGGTTCTCCGATTTGGTCGCAAGATCGATAAGGAGAACCCGCACAACACGTTTCGGAGGAGTCCAGTGCCCAAGGTCAGTGACGACCACCTCGCCGCCCGGCGCAGCCAGATTCTCGACGGAGCGCGTAGCTGCTTCGCGGAGTTCGGCTACGAGGGCGCGACCGTGCGTCGCCTCGAAGAAGCCACCGGCCTGTCACGGGGCGCGATCTTCCACCACTTCCGCGACAAGGACGCGTTATTCCTGGCCTTGGCCCAGGAGGACGCGGGCCGCATGGCCGAAGTCGCCGCCACCCAGGGCCTCATCCAGGTCATGCGTGACATGCTCGCCCGCCCCGAAGATTTCGACTGGCTCGGCACCCGCCTCGAAATCGCCCGCCGGCTGCGCAACGACCCCGAGTTCCGCGCCAACTGGGAAGAACGCTCCACCGAACTCACCGCGGCCACCGTGGCCCGCCTCGAACGCCGCAAGGCCGCAGGCGCCCTGCGCGACGACGTCCCGACCGAGGTCATCCTCGGCTACCTCGACCTCATCCTCGACGGCCTCATCGCCCGCATCGCCTCCGGCCATGCCAACGACAACCTCGAAGCGGTCCTCGACCTCGTCGAAGCCTCGGTGCGCCGCAAGCAGTAGCTAGCCGGTGATCCGGGAAATGCTTTCGGCGGTACCCAATTCGTCCCGGGCCTCGGGGTGCTCGGCGTAGAACTGCAGCGCCGACAGGGTGCGCATACCGCCGATGTCGAGAGCGAAGGCCGCGATGCGCAGCACCGCGATACCGTCGGTCGGATCCGGCTGGGGGTAGCCGTCGAGTGTGCGGCCCAGGCGACTCGATTCCGACCGGCACACGTCCGGTCCGTCGGTGAACGCCACCATGATCGACGGCCTGTTCGCCCCGGGGCGCGCGGCGGCGACGGTGGGCCCGACGGCACTGATCCGGGTCCACGGGATGAACATTTCGAATGCCATTGTGCGATAGCGCAATCCGGAGGGAGTCAGGGTGATCCGGACCGTCCGGAACCCGCCCCGCAGGAATTCCACGCCGACCCAGACCGGGTATACGGCGAATATCAGTGCGATGACGCCGAACCCGCGCGGATGAAACAGGCCACCATCCGACCAGGGCAGCCGATCCTGCAGTTTGAGAATCCCCCACCAGCCGAGCGCGATGGGTATGGCGGGGATCGCCACGAAGAGCAGACCGCCGAGCCGCCCGGCGCGCAGCACCGTGCGCGGCCCGTCGGGTCCGGTCGAATCGATCGCCACCCCGCCCGCGAACCCGTGCCTGCGGTAGAAGAATGACGTCAGCACACCGTAGACGAGCAGTCCCGCGCTCACCGCGAACGCCGCCGTCAATCCGGCCTTCACCCATTCACGGGCGACCGTGGACGCGACCGCGACGAACCCGGTGAAGATCGCGAAGGCGCCCACGAGCGCCGTACCGATAACCAGCTTTCCCATCGGCCGTTTCCATGCCTCGGGTAGCCGATCCTCCGATCGCAGAATCGCCGTCATGAATCGCCTTCCACCCCTGGTCGATGAGCAGTCCACACCGTACCCGTCCCGAAGACTCGGGCCTTACCCTCGGGCGCCGTCGGCTCCGATGGCCCGCGCGAGATCATCACCGAGCGGGTAGATCCTTTCCGGGGGCAGCAAGGCGCGTGCGCGGTCGACGCGGCCACTGCGCAGGTGCTCGGAGATGGTGCGCACCAACGGAGTCAGGTCACGGATCTCGACCGTCCAGTCCTGGACGTAGTGGTCGATGATGTGGCGGGACAGCCCGACCTGGATGCTGCGGTGGTCGAGTTTCGCTCCGCGCACCGAGTACTCCGGATCCCACTGCACATGGACGACGGCGTGCCGGAAAAGGCTGCGCCACTCCTCGTTTCCGGCGTAGACACGTCGCTCGGGACTGGTCAGAACCGCCTGGCCCAGCGCCTCCTCCCATCCCGCACGGGTGATGCGGATTGCCAGGATGCGCTCCTGTCCGGCCTTGCGCCCCCAGTTGCTGCGCTGCATCAGCCAGCGAAACGACGGCTTGATCCACGTCATCCGCCCGGTCGAGAACGGCGGCACGAACCGTTGCGCTGCCACCGCGGGGTCGGCGATGCCCGCCGAGTACGCCTGGTAGACCACGATGCTGTCGCGGTCGTAATCAGCCCTGATCTCGAATGTCCCGGTCACGCGCCAGCACGCTATTCGCACCGTGTCCCTGTCCACCAACCATTTTCGGTTCCCGCCTCGATCTCGTCGAAGCGCCGACCCGGTCGACCTACGATGACGAGATGAGCGCTCCCTCGCCCGGTCCGGCTTGGTGGCAGGCGACCGATGGTCGCAGCAGGGGTGGGAGATGGTCAACTTCACGACTCAATCGCATCTCACGACCGGCGGCACGCACACCGCATGGAGCGTCCTGTGCGTTCTCAAACGGCCGCTGCCGTCATAGTGCGGAGCATTCAAGGACGGCCCCTGGCGCTACGGATTAGGTAGGCGCAGTGTGTCATTCAGGCGAAATGCGCCGCGCCGACCGTGGAACGCGGTCATCACAAGTGCCCCTGCGCCGAGGGCGACGGCGCCGGGCCAAGCGTGATCGGGGAGGTTCGCGGCGGTGGCGAGGAGGGCGGCGAGGATGAGGCCGAGCCAGCCTGCGAGGGCGTTGCGGAGGGGTGAGTTGCCCAGGACATTCGGGAACTCCTCTCCCAGTAGGCCTTTGATGAAGTGTGGGAGGGCGTTGGTGCCCATGATGCCTGCGAGAGTGGCGAATACGACCGTGGACCACATGGGGAGCCTCTTCAGTTTCAGTCAACAGCGGTAGACCGAAACTACGCCCATCGGTCGATCCCGGTCAACATCCGTAGACTGAATCGATGCATCCCGCGACCACTCGCGCCCAGCAGCGACGCAATACCGAGACTCGGATCCTGAGCGCGGCGGCCCGGCTGTTCGCTGAATCCGGATACGACCGCACCACGATTCGCGCGGTGGCGACTGCCGCACACACCGATCCCGGGCTGGTGATGCGCTATTTCGGATCCAAGGAAGAGTTGTTCGCGCGGACCGCAGCCGTCGGGGCCGGGGAGCCGATCTCGGGTACGCCCACGCAGGCCGCCGAGCTGTTGCTGGCGACGCTCGGGGCCAAGCTCCAGGAAGAGCCGGTGAATGCGCTCGCCGCCATTCGGTCGATGTTGACGCATGCCGACGCCGCCGAGGCAGTCCGGGCCGCCATGGCCGAGCAGCAGCGACAGGCCGCCGCGCATCTCGCGGACGACGATGCCGGGCTGCGGGCCGGATTGCTCGGTGCGGTCACCCTCGGGGTGGTGATCGGCCGCCATCTGCTGCAGCTGGATGGATTGAAAGATGCTCCGCCGGAACGGATCACCGCGCTGCTGCGGTCCGCCTTCCATGAGATCGCACACGGGCGGCCCGAACCCGATCCCGCGGACTGACAACCCGCGGCTATCGATCACGCGCCGGGTTCGAGGTCGGCCAGTAGTAGGCGGGCAATGCGGTCGAGGTTGGCGCGGTCGGCTTCGGAGAGGGCCGACAGGATGCGGGTTTCGTTCTGGAAGTGCTCGGTGACGACGATGTCGATGAGCTCCAGGCCACGGTCGGTGAGGGCCACCTTGATGGCGCGGCGGTCACCCGCGTCGGCGATGCGGCGGACGAGGCCCGCCTTCTCCAGACGGTCCAGGCGGCCGGTCATGCCCGCGCGCGACATCATCAGGGTGTCGGCGAGGTGGGAGGGGTTGAGCTCATAGGGCTCGCCGGACCGGCGTAGCGCCGCAATCACATCGAACTCGCCGCTCTGCAATCCGTGTGCGGTGAAGACGGATTCGATCTGCGCGGTCGCCACCACCAGGAGTCGGCCGAGGCGGCCGAGGATGGCCATGGCCGTGCCGTCGAGGTCCGGCCGTTCGCGCTGCCACTGCCGCTGGATGACGTCCACCGGATCAATCTTCTTGTCAGGCATGGACAACACTCTATTCGATGCCATATAGTTCGGTAGCGAATTATCAACGACCTAATAGTTCGGAGCTAGTCATGAACGCCGCTTCCCTCCCCACCACCACCCGTCCGGCCGCCATCCGCCAGGCCCAGGACGCCGAGATCCTCGGCAACGAGAATGCTTCGGTGCGCCTGCTCATCGACTCGAACGAGGCGGGCGGGTCGGTCAGCACGGTCGAGGTCACCATGTCCCGCGGCGCGGACGGCGCGGTGCCGCACTACCACACGCTGTCCGATGAGCTGTTCTATGTCGCCGACGGCGAACTGCAGGTGCTGGCCGGGGACAAGATCGTCACCGTCGGCGCGGGCGGCACCATCGTGGTGCCGAAGTTCATGCCGCACGCCTTCGGCGCGTCCCCCGACAGCTCGGCCCGCATCCTCATCGCCCTCATGCCCGGGGTGGAGCGGCACGGGTACTTCCGGTTCCTGGAGCGGCTGGCCACCGGCGCGGTCACGCCCGCCGAGTTCGAGGCGGTGCAGGAGGACTACGACAACTACTTCACCGACGTGCCGCTGTGGCGGAACGAGCGCGAAGCCAACCGCGCCTGAGCGCCGCGTCGATCACGCACTCGGGGGACGATCATGAAAACCACACCGGCACCGGCGAATCCGCGAGAGTTGAGTAGACGCACTGGCAGGCCACGGGCGGCGCTGCGCACAGCCGCCACGCTGGCCGTCGCCGACGGCTTGCTCCAGGCACTGTTGGCGGGACGATTCCTAGCCGGGAACTTCGACGCGCTCGGAATGCATGGCGCCAACACCAGCGTGCTTGCGGCACTGACGATCACACTGCTCGGCATCGTGATCGCCTGGTGCCGCACCGAGCGCGGTCCGTGGTGGCCCGCCGTCGCAGCGCTCGCGCTCGTCGGGGCGGAAGGTGTACAAGTGTGGTTCGCGCAGCTCAACCTCCTCGAACTGCACGTGCCATTCGGCGTCGGCATCATCGCGACGCTGGGGTTGCTCACCGCTTGGGCCTGGCAGACGACAGGCGAAGCGGACGAACTACCGAATTCGGGCACGGTCATATCCGCCCGAAGCACCACACCGTCCGCCCCCGGCACGGCCTCGCCCGCCCAAGCCACGGCTCCCACCACCCACGGCACAGCCTCGCAGGTCCAAGACGCGGCGCCGTTGCACCCGGGCGCGGCCCCGTCTGTTCCAGGAGTGGCTTGGGCTGCCAGGGGCGTCGTCCGGTGAGCCCCTTCCGGTTTCGCACACGGCCCGCAAATTCGAGCTCGCTGGTGGATGTCGCCCGGCCGGGCATCGCCACGTCGCGCCGCCAGTTACTGCGCGCGGCTGGAATCGCGGCAGGTGCCGTCGCGGCGACAGGCGCGGGGATCTCGTGGCAGTTGTCCGGCACTCGCACTCTCGGCGCGACGCTGCGCAGTGCCGCGCGGCTGCCGGAGCCG
This sequence comes from Nocardia heshunensis, assembly GCF_054782115.1. NCBI lineage: Bacteria > Bacillati > Actinomycetota > Actinomycetes > Mycobacteriales > Nocardiaceae > Nocardia > Nocardia heshunensis. The sequence goes on from NZ_BAAGTC010000003.1 coordinate 222,952, forward strand.
TTCACCGTGCCCGGTGTCGTTCCGTCGGTGCTGGCCCCGGAACGAGTCGATGCCGCGGGCGACCACTACCGGATCGTGCAGCGACGGGCGGTGCGGGAGATCCTGCCGGGGTATCGCACCGAAATCTGGGGCTACCAAGGCGAATTCCCGGGTCCGACGATCCGGGCCAGGCGTGGTCGTCCGGCCATCGTGGTGCATCGCAACGAACTCGATGTGCCGACCGTCGCGCACCTGCACGGCGGTCACACACCTGCCGAATCCGATGGTTACCCAACCGATTACGTGCAGCCGCAGGCGGAACGCACCTACGTCTATCCGAATGAGCAGCCCGCGGCCACGCTCTGGTACCACGATCACCGCATGGACTTCACCGGCCCCGCGGTGTGGCGCGGCCTCGCCGGGTTCCATCTCATAGGCGACGATGGCGAGGACGGTCTGGGGCTGCCGTCGGGTGAGCGGGAGTTGCCATTGTTGTTGTGCGATCGGGCCTTCGATGCCGATGGCCGGTTCGTCTACCCGGCCGTCGATCCCAGCTCGCTGCACTCCCCCGGCGTCACCGGCGATTTCATGCAGGGCGTGCAGGGCGACGTGGTGTTGGTGAACGGCGTGCCTTGGCCGCGCTATGAAGTCGCCTCAGTGCGGTACCGGCTGCGGTGGCTCAATGCGTCCAATGCCCGGGTGTACCGCCTGCACCTCGACGGCCCGCACCGATCCGCACCCGGCTTCGTGCAGATCGGGTCGGACGGCGGGCTGCTCGACGCGCCACAGCATCTCGACGCGCTCGACCTCTCGCCCGGCGAACGCCTCGACACCGTCGCCGATCTGACCGGCTATCGGCCGGGTGACGAGCTCACCGTGGTCAACGATCTCGGTGCGGGGCGCACGGTGGAGGTACTCCGGCTGCGGGTCACCCGGTCGGAGCCCGATACCTCGAGAATTCCGGACCGGCTGGCCGAACTCGAGCGCCTCGACCCGAAGACTGCGGTCCGTCGCCGCGACCTCCACTTCCGTATGGGCGATATGCCCCAAATGGAAGGAATGTCCGGCGATTCCGGGGCGAAGGGGTGGCTCATCGACGAGCGCGCTTTCGAGCCGGATCGCACGGATCTCACCGCCCGGCTCGGCGAACTGGAGATCTGGCGGCTCACGGCGAACTTCAACCATCCGATCCACGTGCACCTGAATCACTTCCAGGTGCTCTCACGCAACGGTCGCGCCCCGCGACCGGCCGATCGTGGCTGGAAGGACACGGTTCACCTACCCGCGAGTCAGGAACTCGAGATCGCCATCCGTTTCACCGACTACCCCGGCCGCTTCCTCGTGCACTGTCATAATCTCGAGCACGAGGATATGGCGATGATGGCCGATCTGACGGTGACGCGGTGAGCATCGACGCCGTGGCAACCTACTATTCGGTCAATTGCGAGATTCCGAACCTACCGGTAGCCCCGCGATCGCGGACCGATGTGCCGCAGACCACTGGAAATACGGAATGCCCGGCGCGGACAGCCGGGTTGACGGTTACATGGCCTTCTCTGTTCCCATCACCGTTCGCGGCTACGAACTCGATATCAACGGGCATCTGAATCAGGCGGTGTATCTGCAGTATGCCGAGCACGCGCGCTGGGAGTTGTTGCGGGCGAGCGGTCTGCCGGGCGAGAAGATGGTCGCCGCGGGCATCGGCCCGGTGGTGCTGGAGCAGACCGTCAAGTATCAGCGGGAACTGCATCTGGGCGATGAAGTCGCCGTGACCTGCGAATTCGAATGGACCGGGCGCAAGGTCTTCACGATGCACCAGCAGATCGTGAAGTTGGACGGCACGGTTTCGGCGCAGCTCGAGGTGGTCTCGGGCATTCTCGATCTGCAGGCCCGCAAACTGGTTGCGGATCCCGGTGCGGCACTGCGGGCCATTGCCGACTCTCCGGACGTGCTGGGTCTCTGAACGAATGCTCTCGCACCGACCGCACCTCGTTTAATCAGCGAAAATCTTTCAGCGGGAGCGGTTTCCAAAACCTCGGCGGAGTTTGCCGGGGTGGCGGAAATCTTTCGTTGCGGACCGATTCCGGTGCGTTGCGGGATATGATTCAGATCACGCTCGGTCCCGCAGCAAATCCCGAGCAGATCGGAGTTCAGCATGACCGGCGCCCTGCACCGAACCGGATCAACCGCCGCCGTCAGCACCTCGCCCCCGCTACCTGGCTACCTTGTCGCAGCCACCGAGCGAAGTATCAGCGTGCGGGTCGGCGACGGCACCTGGACCTTCCACCGCACCGATGTCCTCGACATCACCCGGTGGGACACTGCGGCGGCGCAGACCGGCTGTGAGGGCCGGCCGGTGCTGGTGCACGTACGGTCCGGCGCCACTGCCGATTTCACGCAACGCCGCCGCGTCCAGGTCACCGATCGCCCACTCACCCTGGCACCGGATCTCAGCCCGGCGCGCGGTGACGACGAATTGCTCCGCGAGACCGAAATCTGGGCCCGCGGACTGGAACTGACCACGAGTCCCGGGGTCGGCGGGGCCACCATGACCTGCTGTCAGACTCGATCGCATCGCGGCAGCGACGACGGCATAGCCTGCGACAGCCTGGACTGACAGGGGCGCACATGCCCGCCCGCACAATGGGTTCGGTGCTCATCGTCACCGAGGCCGAAGACCTGCACGGCGATGCCCTGGCCGCGACCTTGCGCAAACACCACGGGCACAACCCGATTCGCCTCGACATGCGTGACTTCCCGCGCGAGAACGGCACTTTCCGGCTCGGCACGGACGGCTCCTATCGCAGCCTGTCCCATATCTTCGGGCTCGACGATGTCACCTCGGTCTGGTGGCGGCGACCGCACCCCTGCGAGGTGCCGACCGGTCTGAGCGATGAGGACGACACCTACCGCCGGGCCGAATGCGATGGCTTCCTGCAGGGTCTGCTCTGGTCTGTGCCCGCGTTGTGGGTCAACGATCCGGGGGCGGACCGCACCGCCTCGCGCAAGATCGTGCAGTTGGAGACGGCCTATCGCGCGGGGTTCGCGGTCCCGGAGACCCTGGTGACCAATGATCCCGACGAGGCCCGCGCGTTCATCGAATCCCGGCCCGGCGCAGTCGTTTACAAGCGCACGGGCACGGGTCGGGGCGCGTTCACCGAGACTCGACTGTTCACCCCGGCGGATTTCGATCGGCTGGCCACGATCCGCAACTCCCCCACCATCTTCCAGGACTACATCCGCGCCGAGAGCGATCTGCGCATCGTCTGGGTGGACGGCATCGAGTGGGTGGTGCGCATCGATTCGCAATCCGGTGTGGGACGGGTGGATTCGCGCCTGGACACCTCGGTGGCCTTCACCGCCGACCGGCTGCCCGCCTCGGTGAGCAAGTCACTCACCACGCTGATGGGCGCGCTGGGGCTGGCATTCGGCGTGCTGGATCTGCGCGTGGGGATCGACGGCGAGTTCTACTTCCTGGAGGTGAACCCTCAGGGGCAGTTCGCCTACCTGGAGATCAAGACCGGTCTGCCGATGTTCCAGAGCCTCGCAAACCTGCTGGTACTCGGCGATGGGACCGTGATCCCCTAGGCGGCACGATTCCGCGTGCAAACGCACACGCGTCATCGCGATCCGTCCGTGATCGCAAGTCCGCGACCGACTTTCGTCGGCCGGGACCTCGCGTTCCGTTTCCGGAGCGGGTGGACGCTACTTGCCGGCCTTGGCGGCCTTGCGGCGGTTCGCGCCACCCCGGCTGCGGAGTTGCACATGCGACTCCACCAGCACGTTGTGGATGAAGCCGTACGACCGCCCGGTTTCCCGGGCCAGGGACCGGATACTCGCTCCGGCCTCGTACTGCTTCTTGAGCTGGGATTGCAAGCGATCGCGGGATTTCCCGGTGACGCGCGTGCCTTTACCCAATACGGCTTTACCCTGTGCGGGCCTGTCACTCATGGCTATCCTCCGAGTCGCCGTGGGCGCCTCATTCCAGGTTAGAGACTTGTTCTTCCGTGATCAACGAAACGCTGTGATCCGAATCACCGCAATCCACGCAAACAAACCGTCCCGTCCCAAAAACCCAGGTGCGAGGTAACGATCTCACCGGCCGCGCCCGTTTCGGACACGGCTCGGCAACAGCATCGATTCTGTTGAGACACAGCCTTTTCCACGCCACAAGCCACGCACACGGGTCAGCGGCCCGCCCGGGCCGATCGCATCGCCGCGATCGCGACGACCAGCTCCACCCCGGAACCCAGTGCCGCCCACGCCAGCAGCGCGGGCGATGCGGTCGGGTGTCGACCGCTGCCGATCAGCGCCGCGTGCCCGGCCAGCATCGCGAAGTTCATCGCGGTCCCGGCCGACCAGGCCCGGGCGGTCGGGCGGGTCCACAGATGCCAGGCGCAGACCAGACACGCCAAGGTCAGGACATTCATCAGGGCGAACAACGGCCCGGGCGCACAGTCGTGACCGGAGGACAGCGCCGCGTGCGGCAGCGCGGTCGTGACCGCTACTACCGCACCGAGACGCCCTGCTCTCACTGCGGCTCGGGGTGGCAGCAGTGCGTGGCCCGGGTTTCCGGTACGCCCAGTGCGGGATTGCGGTCGAAGAATCCGACCGGTTTGAGGGTGAAACCGGTGTAGTCGACGGGCATGACCGGCCAGTCCTCCAGGCGCGGAAAGTGGGTGAGCCCGAAGGTGTGCCACAGCACGATGTCCTCGCCGTCGATGCCGCGATCGGCCGCCTGATAGACGGGCAGGCCCGCGCCACCGGGATGCTGGTTGACGAGATCGCCTGCGGGATACCGTTCCTCGGGCGCGTAGCGGGTCACCCACAGCTGATGGGTGGTGAAGGCCGCGCGGGCCGCGATCGAGGAGGCCGGATCGGCCAGCAGCAGCGGCTGCTGATTCGGGTACAGCGCGTAGCCGGTGGGCGCCCCCATACGGTTGGTGTGTTCGGTGCTCACCACGTGCCACACCCGGCCCGCACCGGCGTCGGCATCGCGGGCGGCCTCGGCCTCGCTGTGCAGGCGGGTTGTACTGGAGCCGAACGCGTTGCCGTACGGATTGTCCGGTCCGATCGGCACGCGCCGCACCTCGACCTCGTCCACCGCATTGGCGACGCCGTCCACCGTCATGTCCAGCCGCACGTTGAAATGATGCTGGTGATAAGGCAGTCCGAGTCCGGGCGCGACCTCGCTCTGATACGGCGAGCCCTCCGGCGGGTAGGCGGCGCTGAACGCGATGCCCGTCAGCTTGGCCTCGCATTCGATGGTGCCGTCCAGGTAGAGGTACCAGTAGAAGCCGTAGTCGTAGTTGCCGACCGTGGTGAAGAAGCTGATCACCAGTCGCCGCTGCCGTCGCACCTCGCTGACGCCGGTGAACAGGTCGGTGTGCTTCCAGAGCGTCCCGTAATCCTCTTCGTGCAGGCAGATGGCGTTCTCGATGGTGCGCGGCATCCCGAGTTCATCGCTGAGCACGGCGTCGAAGTAGTGGATCTCGCCGAGGCAGTCGCAGTCCAGACGCAGCGAGTTGGTGAAGCGGCCGAAGAGGTATTCGCCGGTGTCGAAGTAGTTCTGCCAGAACCGGCTGGGCTGCGGATCGGCGTAGGGCACCACCATTTCCGCGATCGACGCCCGATAGAGGACCGGCCGGTCACGTTCGCCGTCGCGGAAGCTCAACTGCCGCAGGATGAGTCCTTCGCGGGCATCGAAACCAATGCGCAGCTTCCAGTTCGCCCAGGAGATGCGATCGCCGTCGACGGTGAAGCTGGGCCCGTCGGGCTGGGTGATCTCGATGGGCCGCAGCGTCTCGTTGCCGGGCAGGGCCAGCGCCGGGTCCTGGAAGTTGCCGTGTTCGTCGGGCACGTCGTAGACGCGATGGTCGACGAGCTGCAACAGTTCACCGGTGATGATGTCGACGTAGGCGCACAGGCCGTCCACCGGGTGCGCCCACGGGTGATCCTGCGGATGGTCTTGCCGGAACGCGAACACCCGGATGATGCGCCGGCCCTCCTCACCGGGCATGTCGTAGTGCCCGGCCGAGAGCGGCACGCACACGGTCTGTGCCGGGTCCACGCCGCGCTTGCGCAGTGCGGCGCACCAGGTTTCGTTCTCGGCGAGCGCGGTGCCCACCGCCGCGAATTCCTCCTCCAGGATCGGCACCTGACCCATGGCCGGATCGATGGGCGTGTCCGCGCGGATCTCCCGCGCCGACACCGACACCAGCACGTCCCGGGAACCCCCGGAGGAGATATCCAGCAACAGCACCCGTGCCAGACGCTCCGGCGGCGGCGCACTGCGCTCGGCGTGTGCGAGCACCTGCGTCTTGTCCGGCTCGTCGAGCCCGACGTAGACGAATCGCGTGGTGGCCCCGATGATTCCGGCATCCACCAGCACCTCGCGCACGAGCGCGATCTCGGCGGCGGACAGGCTCTCGAGCACCCGGGTCCCGAGATCGGCGGCGGTGACGGACTTTTCGACAGTCGACATGAGAACAACTCCTGTGAGAAGGGAATTCAGGCGGCGATCGCGGTGGCGATGCCGTCGTAGACGACGCGGTTGGCGCGCCGCAGCAGCAGGGCCTGGGCGACCCCGGCGATCGGGAAGATCGCGACCACGGCCAGCAACACGCTCGCGGTGGTACCGGATCCGCCGATCAGGGTCGGGAAGTTGGCCACGATCAGCCCGGCGGCCGCGATCAGGCCGACCAGGCCCAGCGCGGGCGCGAGCCGGGTGTGCCAGACCCGGGTGTCGATACGGGTGCGCGCGAAGTAGACGATCACGGCCGCGCAGGTGCCCGCCATGAGCAGCGCCACCCCGAGGCTGGCCACACCCGAGAACCATGTGAACACCTGCAATTCCGGGTCCAGCCGCGCGGCGGCGAACCCGATCAGCAGCACCGCCGCCGTGGCGGTCTGCACCAGCGACGAGGAGGACGGCGAACCGTGCGTGCCGTGCACCCGCGCCAGCACGCCCGGCAGCACACCGGTCGCACCCATCGAATGCTGATAGCGCGCAATCACATTGTGGAACGACAGGACGCAGGCGAACAGGCTCGTCAACAGCAGCACATTGACCGCGACCGCGCCGACGGTGCCGAGATACCGTTGCGCAGTATTCACGATCAGGCCGGCCGGGTCGGCCGACGCGGCGTCCACGATGCCGCCGGGACCCCACGCCATCACCAGCGCCCACGACCCGAAGGTGTAGAACACGCCGATGGCCAGCACCGCGCCGTAGGTGGCGCGCGGAATGGTGCGCGCCGGATCGCGGGCCTCGTCGCGGAAGATGGCGGTGGCCTCGAATCCGATGAAGCCCGCGATGGCCATCATCAAGCCCAGCCCGGGTGAGCCGGACAGGACGGTGGAGGGCGAGAACGGTTGCAGCGACAGGCCGGTCGCGCCGCCGCGGGCCATCACCACCACCGCGAGGATCAGGACGATGCCGACCTCGGCGATGAGCAGCAATCCGAGCACCTTGGCGCTGAAATCGATGTGCCGGTAGCCGAGCACGCCCACGATCGCCACCGCCGCGAGGGCGTACAGCCACCAGGGCAGCTGCGGCCCACCGATTTTCGCCACGGATCGCCGCAGCGCCGCCCCCAGGAACCCGTACACCGCGACCTGCACCATGGTGTAGGTGAGCAGCGCCAGATAGGCCGCACCCAGACCGACCGGTCGGCCCAGGCCGTAGCCGATGTAGGTGAAGAACGCGCCCGCCTTGGGCACATGGCGGCTCATGGCGCTCAGTCCGACCGAGAACAACAGCAGCACAACGGCGGAAACGACGAACATGGCCGGAAACCCGGCCCCGTTGCCGATCACGATGGCAATCGGCGCGGCACCGCCGATCACGGTGAGCGGCGCGGCAGCCGCGACCACCATGAACACGATGGCCCCCGCACCCAATCGGCCCTGCAAGCCGATCCGCTGATCGGCGCTGCTCGCTGTCCCCGCCACGATTCCCTCGGGCGATGAGATGCCAGCACCGGCAACCGGAGCGACCACCATGGGCTTGGGCGAAGTGGCCGCGCCGCCAGGGGACGACGCGCCGAACGAATTGGAAACAGCAGCGCCGGATGACGAGATCGTCGTGCCTGTCAGTGGGGGCGCGATGCCACGAGCCGAGGCGGTCGCCGGGTTGCCCGGCGGGGACGAGGACGTGCCGCCGAGTGGGGATGTGGGGGCCATGAAGCACCTCCGGGAGCGGGTTGGATGAACCCTCAACACTGTTGGCGCGCTGCTTTGCCCGGTCGTGTCCCGGCGGTAAAGGTCGCAGCCGCGGTGAATGAGACGCGGCACGACCAAGGGTGTCCCATTCGGGCTCACACAGCGATGACCTCACCGAAACCCGTGCGACACACGGGATTCGTATTTTCCGAGCGTATGACCCGCAGAACCAGCGCCCTGGATCGGGCGATCGCCGATCCGCCCTCGGTCCTCGGGGTATCCGACACCTCCCCCATGTCGGGTCTGCGCCGCCGCAGCCTCGGGTTCGCCGATGTGCTGGCGCAATCGGTGTCGGCCATCGCGCCGGGCGCAGCGGCCGCGACCACGCCGGGCCTGCTGGTGGGCGTGGCCGGGGACGGTGCGCTCTGGGCGGCCATCGCCGGTGCGGCACTGACCCTTCCGGTGGCGGCGGCGGTGAACCAGTTCACCAAGCGGGTCAGTACGGCCGGATCGCTGTACACCTTCACCGCCAAGGGGCTCGGGCCGCGCGGTGCGCTGCTGTCAGGTGTCGGCCTGATCCTCGGGTACGCGTTCATCGCGATGTACGCGCTGGCCAATATCGGCCCGCATGTGGGGAATGTGCTGGCGGCGCTGGGTTTCGGTGCGGCCGCCGGTCCGCTGCTCCCGCCGCTGTGCGTGCTCGGGGCCGGGCTGCTGTGCGCGGTGGTGATGGTGCGCGGGGTGCGGGTGTCGGCACGATTGAGCCTGCTGGTGGAGTCCGTCGCGGTGGCGGTGCTGCTCGCGTTGATCTCGGTGCTGTGGTGGGGGCAGGGTCGAGTGGTCGCGCCGGAATTGCTCGCGCCCGCACACGTCCCGTTCACGGGTTTCGTGGTGGGCGTGGTTATCGCGATCACCGCGTTCGTGGGATTCGAGAGCGCCGCCTCGCTGTCGGTGGAGGCGCGGCGGCCGTTCGCGACCGTGCCGCGGGTGCTGGTCTGGTCGCCCATCGCGACCGGGGTGCTGGTGGTGGCCGCGACCTCCGTGCAGGCCACCGGTTTCCGGCTCGCCGGGCTGGGCTCGGGCACCGACCCGGTTCCCGTGGACGCACTGTCCGCGTACAACCGGGTCGGCTGGATCTCCCCGATCCTGGACTGCGGGGTCACCGCCTCGTTCTTCGCCTGTGCGCTGGCCTCCGCCACCGCGCTGGTGCGGGTACTGCTGAGCATGGGCATCGACGGGGTGCTGCCCGAAGCGCTGAGCCGCACCCATCCGGCCTGGCGCACACCGCATGTGGCGATCGGAGTGTCGATGCCGATCGTGGTGCTGGTACCGCTGCTGATCCTGGCGGCCGGGACCGGTGTCGAGCGGACGGCGGGTGTGCTGCTGGTGGTGTCGGCGGGCGGTTACGTGCTGGCCTACCTGCTGGTGTGCTTGGCGGTGCCGCTGTTCCTCTGGCGCATAGGCGAACTCACGCCCGGCCCGGTCACGCTGGCCCTCGCCGCCGCGGGCGGGCTGTCCGGCTGTCTGACGGTATTCCTGACCACCGAGTGGAGCGGTCCGCATGCCGCGGGGGTCTGGGCGTTCCTGGCCGCGCTCGCGACGGGCACGGTCGTGTTCGCCCGGTTACGCCGAAGTCGATTGCCCGACATCGGCACCCACGACATTCCGATCGGCTCCGAAGTACTGGGCGGTGCCGAGGCGGCGGCCGGGAGGGGCCGGTGAGCCATCCGGGCGGCATCGGCGGACGGCAACCGAAGGCGGTACTCAGCGCGCTGGTCGTGCTGGAGGAGGTGGCGGCCTGCGGTCCCGGGGTGACCGCGCGCGAGATCAGCCGCAATCTGGGGATGCCGCGCGCCACCGCCTACCGGCTGTTGAACCTGCTGGTGCAGCAGGAATACCTGGTTCGCACCCCCGATCTGACCGGATTCGCCTTGGGCAGCAAGGTGACCGAGCTGGCCGGGATGGCCGCTCCCCCGGCGCTGCCCGCCCCCGCGCTCGACGTGCTCGATCAGTTGCGCCGCGGCCTGCGGGCGGGCATTCATCTGGCCGGGTACCACCGCACCGAGACCGCGCGGCCGCGAGTCCGCATCCTCGACGCCGATCCGGATTTCCCGATCGAGAATCAGCGGCTCATCACCGGCGATCTCACGGTGTCGGCGATCGGCCGCCTGGCGCTCGCCGAATCCGATGCCGTCGCCCGGGATCGCGGATACGCGGTGCAGGTCGACGAATTGCGGCCCGACCACGGCTGTCTGGCGGTGCCGGTGCGGGATCGCCAGGGCATCCTGGTGGCGGGCCTGATCCTGTCCACCACGGCCGCACGCCTGCGCGACCTGGATACCGCGTTGGGTCTGCTCGCCCCCGGCCGCGACCTGCTGCAGGCCCGGTTCAGCGACCGGTGAGCCCGCCGCTGAGCCGTTGCACGCCACTGGTTTTGAGCACGTCCACCACCAGCGAGGTGGCCACCGAGTCGGCGCGGGTCACCCAGTCTGCGGTGGTCACCAGCTCGTAGAGGCTGCGTTTGTCCGGCACCGCGACATCCGCGACGATTTGGTGATCACCCATGATGGCCGCCGCGTACCGCACATACGGCGATTCCAGCAGCAGCGCGCCGACCGCGTCCACCGCGTCCGGGCGGGTCTTGATCCACAGCAGTGCCTCCACGGCCAACCCGAGCGCGGCCGGGGCAACGACCGCCCGCACGTGCACGGTCCCGTCCCGGCGCAGCGCTTCCACGCGGCGGCGGGCGGTCGGCTCGGAAATGCCGGCGATGCGGGCGATCTCGTCGTAGGTGCGGCGTCCATCCTCGGCCAGCGAACGCACGATGAGCGCCTCCTCGCGCGTCCACCGGCCCGCGCCCGCACCGGTCGGGGACGGGGTGAGGGACGGGAATTCGGCAAGCGCGGCGGCCTCGGCATCGTCCAGTAGGGCGGGCCGCCACTCGTGCACGGTCCGGAAGTAGCGCAGCACCGGCAGCGTATTGCTCTCCACCAGGCCCGGAATGCCGGGCAACTGTTGCAGCACCAGGTCGGCGACTCGATCCGGGAGACAGATGATTTCGGCGACACAGTCGACCGCGCCGGTCAGCACGTAACTGAACACGGCGTCGGGCCGCTGGGCCAGCATCCGCCCGCACACACCCGCAGTCCCCGGCGCGCAGCGCACCCGCACCAGGACCGCGTCCCCACGCGGGGCAAGCGCGGTGACGGTCACCGTCCCGCTGTCGAGCAGCCGACTGCCATGCCGGGCCACCGTGCGCTCGGGTTCGCCCAGGACGGCGGCGATCCGGCTCCAGGAGGCGCGGCCGTCGATCTGGAGCGCACCCACGATGCGGCGGTCCAATTCGTCCAACATCGGCCAAGTATCCGGCCGATTCCGTCAGTCTGCTCGGTGATCTTGTCCGAAATCTCGCTCAGCGGGCACGGTGTGTCCCATGACATCTCGGCTCACCCGGCTGACACTTCGGCTCACCCGGCTGACACCCCGCCTGTCGCGGCGAACCGCTCACCGGCACCGGTACCACGCGTCGCTGGCGCTCGCCGCCGCCCTCGTCCTCGGAAGCGGCTGCGCTGCACCCGCCTTCGCCGACGACGCGACGGGTCCGGCGGTGGTGCGCACCGACGCCGGGGCGGTCCGCGGCCTGCTCGGCGACACCGACCGATCCTTCCTCGGCATCCCGTTCGCGGCACCGCCCGTCGGCGTACTGCGCTGGCAGCCACCCGCACCGGCCCTGCCCTGGGCGGATGTGCGCGATGCAACCCGGCCCGGCAATGCCTGCCCCCAAACACCTCTGGGCTTCGGTGGCGAGGTCACCACCACCGAGGATTGCCTGAACCTGAATGTCTTCACCCCGAGCGCCGACGCCCACGGGCTGCCGGTCGTCGTCTTCATCCACGGCGGCTACATGGTGTCCGGTTCGGGCCGTGACTATTCGGCGCATCGCATGGTGGCGCGTGGCGATGTGGTGGTCGTGACCGTCAACTACCGCCTCGGCGCCTTGGGCGGGCTGTCGTTGCCGGGCGGGGATGTCGCCGGGGACTACGGCGTGCAGGACCAGCAGGCGGCCTTGCGGTGGGTGCAGCGCAATATCGCTGCCTTCGGCGGTGATCCGGGCACGGTCACCATCGACGGGCAGTCGGCCGGGGCGCTGTCGATATGCTCGCAGCTCGGCTCACCGCTGGCGGCGGGGCTGTTCCAGCGGGCGATCGTGCAGAGCGCGCCGTGCGCCGGAAACGGGTTCGGGCCGTTGCAAACTCGCGATCAGGCCGATCGGCAGGGGCAGTCGTTCGCGGCGGCGGTCGGGTGCCCGGATCCGGTCACCGCCGGACTGTGCCTGCGCACCAAGCCGGTCGCCGACCTGCTCGCCGCGCAAGCCGCCTATCAATGGTTTCCGGATGTCGACGGACGGGTGCTGACCGCCCAGTTCCGGGAAGCGTTCGAGTCCGGGCACTTCAACCAGGTCCCGACCATGATCACCGGCACCCGGGACGAAGAGCGTCTGATGGTGTTGCAGCAGTACGGCTACCAGACCGCGCTCACCGCCGACGCCTATCCGCAGGCGGTGCGCGACTTCTTCGGGGCCGACCGCGCCGACCAGGTGATCGCGCACTATCCGCTGTCCGGCTACGACCAGCCGGTGCTCGCGTACGCGGCGGCCCGCAGCGACTTCGACTATCTCTGCGGCGATCCCACCACCGCGGGCCTGCTGTCGCGGCGGGTGCCGACCTTCGCGGCCGAGTTCGCCGACGAGACCGCACCCGGATTGCCCGGGATCCCGCCGCCCAGTTACCCACTCGGCGCAGCGCACGCCTCGGACCTGCCGTATCTCTACGAAACCAGCGGTGTGACACCGGCTTTCACCGACGCCCAGCAGCAACTGTCGGAAGCCATGATCGACTACTGGACCGCGTTCGCGCGCACCGGCGACCCCACCGTGCCCGGCCGCGTCGCACCGCCGCGATTCGATCCCGCCGCCGGACAGATGCTGCGGTTCACCGAATCCGGCCCGCAGTCGTACGCCGGGTTCGCCGCCGAGCATCACTGCGACTTCTGGAACTCCTACATCACCTGGTGACCCCGACAACCTCACGGAGCACACATGTCTCGCACCCTCCTCACCCTCTCCCCCGCACTTCCCGCAGCGGCGCTGCTGTCGGCGATCTGGCTCCCGTTCGTGAACACCCCGCACCTGTGGTTCGGCCTGCCCGCGCTGTTCGTATGGCTGTCGGCGTGGGTACTGCTCATCACCCCCGCCCTGCTGCTGGCCGAGCGCGGTCGTGCATCGAAGGCGGACTCACGATGATCCTCACCGTCGCCCTGCTGGGCATGGCCGTGATCGCGGCGGTCGGGTTGCGGGCCCGGCGCGGGACCCGGGATCTGTCCGAATGGACCGTCGGCGGACGCAATTTCGGCAAGGGGGCCACCTGGTTCCTGCAGGCGGGCGAGGGGTTCACCACCTTCACCTTCCTGGGCGTCGCCAATCGGACCTTCGCGGGCGGCGCGGTCGCCACCTACGCGATCCCCTACATTCCGCTGTCCTACATCGGCGTCTACTTTCTCGGTCCGCGCCTGTGGCGGCTGGGCACCGAGCGTGGATACCTCACGCAGGCCGACTATTTCACCGACCGCTACCGCAGCCCGCTGTTCGGGAAGCTGGTCGCGCTGATCGGGGTGGTGTTCCTGCTGCCGTATCTGCAATTGCAGATCACCGGGTTGGGCACCATCGTCGAATTGGTCACCGGTAGCCACGATTCCGGCACCTCGAGCATGATCATCGCGACGGTGCTGATGGTCGGATTCGTGCTGTGGTCGGGGATCCGCGGCATCGCGGGCACCGCGTATCTCAAGGACGCGCTCATGATCCTGGCGATGGTGGTGCTGGTGATCGCGGTGCCCGCGCATTTCTCCGGCGGCGTCTCGGCCATGTTCCACGAGATCCAGCGCAGCGCACCGCAATTGCTGAGCGTCGGCCACAATAATGGGCCCGCCGGATCGACGTGGTGGCTGACCAGCGTGCTGATCTCCGCCATCGGCAGCGCCTTCTTCACCCTGCCGCATCTGTGGCCGCCGCTGCTGGCCTCCCGCGACGAGCGCGTCATCCGCAGCAACAACACCTGGCTGCCGCTGTATCAGGTGGTCATCATCCTGCCGATCGTCATCGGGTTCACCGGGATACTCGCGAAACTGCACGGGCGGCACGTCCCGCCCGGCGGGGTACTGCTGTGGCTCACCGGTCAGACCCTCCCGGAGTGGCTGGTCGGGGTGGTGGCGGTGGCGGCCGCGGCGGCGGCGATGGTCCCGGCGGCGGCCATCTGCCTTGGCATCTCCTCGCTGGTGGCGCACAACCTGATTCCGCTGCGGCGCGAGCGCGCGCGGCTCGCACTCAACCACGGCACCGTCATCGCGGCGGCGGCGCTGACGCTGCTGCTGGCCATTCACCGGCCCACCGCGCTGGCCGATCTGCTGTTGCTCACCTTCAGTGGGCTGGCCCAGACCGCGCCCGCTTTCCTTGCCGCCCTGACGGAACGGCGACGGCCCGAGCCGGCCGCGGCCATGGCGGGGATGCTCGCCGGGATCGCGGTGGTGGCGTGGGTGGAGCTGGGCAAGCACTACACGGCCGTGCACAACATCAACTCCGGGATCCTCGGACTGCTGGTGAATCTGACGGTCTTCGGCACAGCGCAAGCCCTGTCGTCCGCGCGGGGATCCCTGAATTCCCCTGCCCACCAGCCGGATTCCGCGCCGCCCCAAACCGTTGCCGAGCACTGAGGAGAGACGATGCCCTCCGATATCTGCTACACGCCCGCCGTCGAACTGGCCCGGCTGCTGCGAGCACGGGAACTCTCGGCGGTCGAGGTCACGCAGGCCCATCTCGACCGAATCGAGATGCTCAATCCCCATGTCAACGCCATCGTCACCGTGACAGCCGAACAAGCCTTGGATCGCGCCCGCGCCGCCGACGCACTACTGACCTCGGGTGGCCCGATCGGACCGCTGCACGGTATTCCGATGGCGCACAAGGACACTCATGAGACCGCGGGCATCCGGACAACGCACGGCAGTCCGCTGTATGCCCACCACATCCCCGATCGCGACGAGCTGATCATCGAAAGGATCAAGGCGGCAGGCGCGATCACCCTCGGCAAGACCAATGTGCCCGAGTTCGCCGCGGGCTCACACACTTTCAACACCGTGTTCGGCGCGACCCGCAATCCCTACGATCTCGGCAGATCGGCCGGTGGCAGCAGTGGCGGTGCGGCGGCCGCCCTCGCCTGCGGCCTGCACGCCCTCGCCGACGGCAGCGATATGGGTGGGTCACTGCGCAATCCGGCCTCGTTCTGCAATGTGGTCGGGTTACGTCCTTCCCCCGGCAGGGTGCCGACCTGGCCCAATCCCACGGCCTGGGCGACGATGGCGGTGCAAGGTCCGATGGCCCGCACGGTCAGCGATGTGGCACTGCTGCTGTCGGTCATGGCCGGTCCGGACCCGCGCAGTCCCATCGCCCGCTCCGAACCGGGCGCTGGCTTCGCGCCCCCGCTCGGTCGCGAGCTACGTGGGCTGCGGGTTGCCTGGTCGGTGGATCTCGACGGCACAATCCCGGTCGAACGTGCGGTCCGGGACGTCATCGAGCCCGCCGTGCACGTCTTCGACGAACTCGGGGCCTACGTGTCCCCGGACTGCCCCGACCTGTCCGACGCGGAGCAAGTGTTCCGAACCCTGCGGGCCTGGCAGTTCGCGGCGAACCTGGGTCCGCTACTGACACAACACGATTCGCTCAAGGCGTCACTGGTCCGCAACATCGAGATCGGTCTCGCGTTGCGCGGACCCGATATCGCCGCGGCCGAACTCGCGCACACCGCACTGTTCCACCGGATGCGCGAATTCTTCGACCGCTACGACATTTTCGTGCTCCCGGTCAGCCAGGTGCCGCCGTTCCCGATCGACCTCGAATATCCCGCCGAGGTCGACGGTGAAGCGGTGGCCGACTACCTCGCGTGGATGCGTTCGGCCTATCTCATCAGCGCGACGGGCTGCCCGGCCCTGTCCGTCCCGGCCGGATTCACCCCGGACGGACTACCGGTCGGCCTGCAGATTGTCGGCCCGCACGGCGCGGACCGCCTCGTGCTCGAGGTCGGCCACGCCTTCGAACAGGCCACCCGCCACGGCGAGGTGCGCCCGCCGCTGCGCGCGGGGGTCAGGCCAGCGAGATGAGTTCCAGGTAGTCCTGCGACCAGTGGTCCTCGGTGCCGTCGGGGAGCATGATGACGCGCTCCGGGTTCAGCGCCTCGGCCGCGCCCGGGTCGTGGGTGACCAGCACGACCGCGCCCGCGTAGCTGCGCAGCGCGTCGAGGACCTGTTCGCGGGAAACCGGATCGAGGTTGTTGGTGGGCTCGTCGAGCAGCAGCACGTTCGCGGCCGAGGAGACCAGACCGGCCAGGGCCAGACGGGTCTTCTCACCACCGGAGAGCGTGCCCGCAAGCTGGTCGAGTTGCGGGCCCGAGAACATGAACGCGCCGAGCAGGCTGCGCAGGTCCTGCTCGCCCGCGTCGGGGGCGGCGTGACGAATGTTCTCCCACACCGTGGCGCGGTCGTCGAGGGTGTCGTGTTCCTGCGCGAAGTAGCCGATCTTCAGACCACGGCCCGGATCGATCTGCCCGGCGGTCAGCGTCTCGACACCCGCCAGCAGTCGCAGCATCGTGGTCTTACCGGCGCCGTTGAGGCCGAGGATGACCACGCGACTGCCCTTGTCGATGGCCAGGTTCACGCCGGTGAAGATCTCCAGCGACCCGTAGAGTTTGGTCAGATTGGTGGCCATCAGCGGGGTGCGGCCGCAGGGCGCGGGCTCGGGGAACTTGATGCGCGCCACCTTGTCGGCCACGCGAATGTCGTCGACCTCGTTGAGCATGCGCTCGGCGCGCTTGACCATCTGATGTGCTGCGGCGGCCTTGGTCGCCTTCGCGCCGAGCTTGGCGGCCTGCTGCTTGAGCGCGGACGCCTTCTTCTCCGCATTGGCGCGCTCGCGCACGCGGCGCTGTTCGTCGGTGGCGCGGGCGTCGAGGTACTTCTTCCAGCCCATGTTGTAGATGTCGGCCTCGCCGCGCACGGCGTCGAGGAACCACACCTTGTTGACCACGTCACCGAGCAGTTCGACATCGTGGGAGATCACGATGACGCCGCCGTCGTGCTGCTGCAGGAAGCCGCGCAGCCAGTTGATGGAGTCGGCGTCGAGGTGGTTGGTGGGCTCGTCGAGCAGCAGCACGGTGTCGGACTTGCCGCCGCTGCCGTCGGAGGCGCTGAACAGGATGCGCGCCAACTCGATTCGACGACGCTGACCACCGGAGAGTGTCTTGAGCTGCTGGTTGAGCACGCGATCGGGCAGGGCCAGGCTGTGGCAGATGCGCGCGGCTTCGCTCTCGGCCACATAGCCGCCGAGCGCGGAGAACCGCTCCTCGAGGCGGCCGTACTTGCGGATCGCCTTGTCGCGTTCCTTCTCGTCGGCGACCTCGGCCATCAGCGCCTGCTGCTTTTCCATCTCGCGCAGCAGCGAATCCAGTCCGCGGGCGGACAGCACGCGGTCCTTCGCGAGGATGTCGAGGTTGCCTTCCTTCGGATCCTGCGGCAAATAGCCGATTTCGCCCGAACGAATGACCTTGCCCGCGTAAGGTTCACCCTCACCGGCCAGGATGCGCAGGGTGGTGGTCTTGCCGGCACCGTTGCGCCCCACCAGCCCGATCCGATCACCGGCCTGCACCCGCAGCGCCGACCCCGGCGCCGTCAGCAGGGTGCGGACTCCGGCCCGGACCTCCAGGTCGGTCGCGGTGATCACAAGCGTCTCCTCGGTGCAGCGGTGGCGGGTCGATAACTGAGCAGGTGCGACATCGAAACGCACAAGAATCACCGATTTTATCGCAACTCCCCGAGACCCCGAGGTCAGGGGCACGGTCGACTACGTCACCCTCGTCCGGACGGTTACTCGGTTGCATCACGCGGACCGGTGCGGTTGCCTGTAGTCCCGTGGCCCACGTGAACGTTTCCGATGTCGAGTATTTCCTCGCGGATGGACGACAGCTGCTCAATGGAGTGAGCTTTCGAATCGGTGAGGGTGTGAAGGCGGCGTTGATCGGCCCGAACGGAACGGGCAAGACGACGTTGATGAAGATCGTCGCCGGAGACCTCACCGCCGACGAGGGTGCGGTGGCCCGTTCCGGATCGCTCGGGATCATGCGGCAGTTCATCGGTCAGATCGATGACGAGTCGACGGTGCGCGACCTGTTGATATCGGTGGCGGCACCGGAGATCGGCGCGGCCGCGCGGGCGCTCGACGCCGCCGAGGACGCGATGATCGAAACCGACGACGAGACAACCCAGTTGGCGTACGCACACGCGCTCACCACGTGGGGAGACGTCGGCGGCTACGAGATCGAGACGTTCTGGGACAAGGTCACCACCGCGGCACTCGGCGTCGAATTCGACCGCGCCAAGTGGCGATCGGTACGCACGCTCAGCGGCGGCGAACAGAAACGATTGGTCCTCGAGGCCCTGTTCGCGGGCCCCGATGAGGTGCTGCTGCTCGACGAACCGGACAACTACCTCGATGTGCCGGGCAAGCAGTGGCTCGAACGCACCATCGCCGGATCGAGCAAGTCCGTGCTGTTCATCAGCCACGACCGGGAGCTGATCGCGAACGCTGCTACTCGGATCGTCACCCTCGAGCCCGGCATCAACGGCGCCACGTCCTGGATTCACGGCGGCGGCTTCGCGGGCTATCAGCAAGCCCGCGAGGACCGCAACGCACGATTGGACGAACTGCGTCGCCGCTGGGACGAAGATCTCGTCAAGCTGCGGGCGCTGGTCCTGCGATTGCGGGAGAAGGCGAAGTTCAACGACGGTGTCGCGGCGCGCTATCACGCCGCCCAGACCCGATTGGCCAAGTTCGAGGAGGCCGGGCCGCCCGAGGCGATTCCGTTGCGGCAGAACATCTCCGTGCGGCTGCGCGGCGGGCAGACCGGCAAGCGAGCGCTGGTATGTACCGGCGTGGAGCTGACCGGCTTGATGCGGCCGTTCGACACCGAGATCTGGTTCGGCGACCGGGTAGCGGTGCTGGGCGCCAATGGATCCGGCAAGTCGCACTTCCTGCGGTTGCTGGCCACCGGCGGCACCGATCCCGATATCGAGCACCGCCCGGTCGGCGACCGCGGCCTGGAACCGGTGACACACACCGGCGTCGCAGCGCTCGGCGCCCGGGTGCGCCCCGGCTATTTCGCGCAGACCCATTCCCGGCCGGACCTGAACGGCCGCACCCTGCTCGAGATCCTGCACACCGGCGACGAGCATCGTGACGGCATGGGTCGCGAGGCGGCCAGCCGGGTGCTGGACCGCTACGGTCTCGCCCGCTCCGCCGAGCAACGCTTCGACACCCTGTCCGGTGGTCAGCAGGCCCGCGTGCAGATCCTGCTGCTCGAAATGTCCGGCGCCACCATGCTGTTGCTCGACGAACCCACCGACAACCTGGACCTCGCCTCCGCCGAAGCCCTGGAACAGGCCATCGCCGAGTTCGCGGGCACCGTCATCACCGTCACCCACGACCGCTGGTTCGCCCGCGATTTCGACCGCTTCCTCGTCTTCGGTTCCGACGGAGTCGTTTACGAGAGCGACTCGCCGGTCTGGGACGAGTCGCGTGTGCAGCGCGCCCGCTGAGGTGACGCCGCACACATCCCGCTACCACCGGATACAACCACGTCGGTACGCCCGAATGGAAGTATCGAACAGCCGTTAAGCTCCTGCGATGCTCGAGAACACGATCTCCTCGCGGCTGGCAGCTCTCGCCGTGGAGACCGCGAGCCAGAGCGGCGTCGCACCGGCGCAACTTGCCAGCGCACTGGCGATGGACCGCAGCGCGCTCACCGACGACCTGGTCCGGGTGCCGACCGCGACCGCGTGGCGGGTGTGGGAGTTGGTCTATGCCTCGGCCGGGCCGGTGGCGGGGGTGCGGGCGGCGGCGATCGCGACGCACGGTCGGCTGAATGTGTGGGATTACCTGTTCTCGAGCGGGGCGACGCTGGGCGAGAGTCTGCGCACGGTGGTGGGCATGCGGGCGGTGCTGGCCGACCCGCACGGGCGGGGTGAGGTGCTGGAAAGCGGTGGGCTGCTGACTGTTCGCGATGTCGCGGCGGTCGATCCCGGTCCGATCATGGGGATCGTGGAGGAGTTCACGCTCTCGCTCATGCTGCAGCGCGCACGCCTGGCGACGGGGCAGCATCTGGTGCCGGTCCGGGTGCGGTTGCGGCATCGGGCGCCGACCAACCACCGGTATCTCGTCGACGTATTCGGTACCGGCCGTATCGATTTCGGTGCGCCCTACTCCGAGATCGTGTTCCTGGATGTGGCCGCCCTGCCCATCGCGGGCGACCCGCATCTGGGCCGTATCCACCGCCACTACGCCGAATTGCTGCTCGGCGCGGCCAAACCCGCACCCTCCCCGCATGACCGGGTGCGCGCCGCGATCCGTGACGCCCTGCGGGACGGAGATGCCGATCTGGGCACGGTGGCCCGGCGCCTGATCGTCAGTCCGCGGTCATTGCAACGCCAGCTGCACGAGCGGGGCACCACGTGGCGCGACGAGATCGCCGCCATCCGCCACGAGCAGGCCACGAACCTGTTGCGGGAGACGGACCTTCCGCTGCAGTCGATCGCCGCCCGGCTGGGCTATACGGACCCGCGCTCGTTCCGCCGCGCCTTCCACCGCCACACCGGCCAGTCCCCCACCGATTTCCGGCGCCGCCCGCAGGAAGCCTGACGGCTCCTGTGGGTGGCCGGTGACCATTACCGAGACGCCCGGTCTCTGACGAACAGGCTTGGGGCGTCGCAACTTTGCCCCAGAACAACGCCCACAGTCTCATATGGTTACACGCGATTTATTGTGCTGAAACAGTTGAGTCGTCTACTTCCTACCAGGCGATCACCGTCCTCGTGATGCCTGGTCCGAGTGAGATGGATAGACCAATGACAATCAGCGACACAGCGGATTCCGCTGCCGGGGAATCGAAATTGCATCAGGGCACCAACTGGTGGGGTGCCTTCGTCATCGGGTTGGCGGCACCGATTCTGGTGACCGGGATCGACCCGCCCGCCATTCAGGCGCTGGGGGCCGCCGCCATTCCACTACTGGCGCTCACCACGGTGGTCGGGGTGCTGCTGTGCCTGGTCGTGGCCGAACTCGCGGCATCCATGCCGCATCGGACCGGCGGCCTGCCGTCCTACGCATCGGAATCGCTGCAACCCTTGCACGCGGGCGCGGCCCGGCATCTGGGCGGTGTCTCGGCGTGGGCGTACTGGCTGGGCTGGTTTCCGGTCGCGCCGATCAACATGATCCTGGCCTCCGCCTACATCACCCAGCTGTTCCATATCCCGCAAGGCCGCTCGTTCCTGCCGTTCGGGTCCATCGGCAGCCCCATTTCCCTTGCGGTACTGGTGATCTCCGTCGCCGGGATCCTCGTCATGTTCGTGCCCTCGTACCTGGGTATCCGCCTGGGCGCGGGTTTCGCCACCGTGATGGGCATCGTGTCGATGGCCCCGCTCACCCTGCTGATCGTCTTGCCGCTGACCAGGCCGAGTTCGATGCATCTGAGCAATCTGTCCGGCTTCCATTTCGCTTCCGGTGTGACCGGCAGCCCGACGCTGATCCTGGCGTGGATGTTCGTCATGAGCTGGTCGGTGCTGGGCATGGAGGCGGTGGCCTGCTACGTGCCCGAATGCCGTGATCCGGCGCGGGATGCGAAGATCGCCACCACCGCCGAAAGCCTCTACGGTTTCGCCGTTTTCGTGCTGACCGCGGTGGTGCTGGTGGCGGTGCTCGGCGGCGCAGAGAATGTGGATCCGCTGACCATCTTCTCCACCCTGATCTCCAAGGTGACCGGACAGTCGGGCAGTTGGGTGCAGTATCTGATCGGCATCCCGCTGATCGTGGCGCTCATGCTGTCGGTGCTCAATGCCCTGATGGGTTGTGCGCGTTCGCTGTACCAGGCCGCCGAGGACGGCATGCTGCCGCGCTGGTTCGGCAAGCTCAATACCCACCGGGTGCCCGCGCGGGCGATGGCCTTCAATGTGGTGTGCTCGATCGCGGTGGTGCTGTTCGGCAGTCCGCTGCGGATCTACGTGTTCTCCAATATGGGTTACCTGTTCGCGGTGACGGTGGCGTTCTTCAGCTACGCGGTGCATCGCCAGACCCGCCCGGATGCGGTGCGTCCGGTTCGGTTGCCGGGCTTCATGCGCTGGGTGTCGTTGGCCCTGGGCGTCTTCTGCGCGATCCTGTGGGCCTTCGGCGGCTGGAACAGTCCCGCGATCGTGGTCGGCACCCCCAGCCACGACCTGTTCCTGCTCGGGGTGGCCATTGTGGCCGCCTATGTGCCGCTGCATCTTTGGCGGCGTTTCAGTGACCGGCGGCAGCCCGCGGCCGCGATGCTGAGCGCAACGCCCGCGGAGTCCGCCGCATGACGTCCGGTCTCCCGGGTGCGGCCCGGCGACGGGGTGGCCCGCCGCCGGGTTCGCCGCGCGACACCGTCGTGGTGTTGCGCCCGGATACCCCTGCTTCCCCCGCATTGCTGGGCGCGGCCCGCCGCGCCGGTGGCCCGGTGACGGTGGTGGCGATTCTGCGGGTGCACGGCTTCGCCCTCGGGCTGCCCAATCCCGGTCTGCTGCCGACCCGTTCGGAACGATCCCGGGCCGAGGCGGCGGTCGCCGCGACCGTGGCCGGGCTGCGCAAGGCCGGCCTGGACGCCGACGGTCAGATCGTGGTCACCCGCAAGGCCACCAAGGCGATCGCCGGGATTGTCCGGCGGCGCGGAGCACGACAGGTGCTGATGGAACAGCCGCTCGGGGGTCGCCTGCGCCGCCTGGTCGAGGGCGATCCGGTTCGGGCGCTGGCCCGGCGGGTCAGGGATGCGGCCACGGTCGAAACCGCTTGAACCACTGCACAAGACAAGGGTCCGGGACATTGTCCCGGACCCTTTCTCTTCGTCGGTGCCGTCAGGCGAAGACCACGGTCCGATCACCATTGCGCAGTACCCGGTCCTCGGCGTGCAGTCGCACGGCGCGGGCGAGCACCATGCGCTCCACATCCCGCCCCATGGCCACCAACTGCTCCGCGCTGTGATGGTGGTCGACCCGGACCACGTCCTGTTCGATGATCGGCCCTTCGTCCAGTTCAGCGGTCACGTAATGCGCGGTGGCCCCAATCAGTTTGACGCCCCGCAGGTGCGCCTGATGGTAGGGCCGCGCACCCTTGAACCCCGGCAAGAACGAGTGGTGGATATTGATGGCCCGCCCGTCGAGCCGTCGACACAGATCGTCGCTGAGCACCTGCATGTACCGGGCGAGCACCACCAGGTCGATGCGATGTTCGGCGATCAGCTCCAGCAGTCGCGTCTCAGCCGCCGGTTTCGAATCCCGGGTCACCGGAAGGTATTCGAAGCCGATCCCGTGCCGCTGCACCGCTTCGCGCCCGGTCTCGTGGTTGGACACCACCAGCGGCACCTCGATGGGCAGCTCCCCGATCCGCCGCCGGTAGAGCAGATCCTCGAGGCAGTGATCCTCCCGCGACACCATGACCAGCACGCGCGGCCGATCCGCGACGCACCGGACCTTGAGCACCGGATCGAATTCCCGCAGCCGGGCTTCGATTTCACCGCGGGCGGCAGTCACGTCCGTCTCGGGACTGTCGAATGTCATACGCAGGCAGAAGGTTCCGCCGCGATCGTCGTAGAACTGCTGGCTTTCGACGATATTGCCCTTGAGCTCGAAGACCGCGTCGGACAGGGCGCGCACGATGCCGGGCCGATCCCGGCAGCGCAGGGTCACCACATAGCGCTCCACGGCTACCCGCCCAGGAAGGTGGCGAGGCTGTCGTCGGGCTCGTCCCACCACGGGGTGTGATGCAGCGGCGCGACGGTGCCGGTGACCGGGGAGGCGAAGGCGCGGTCACGATAGCCGGTGATGGTCTCGACCTTGTGGTGTTCCCAGGTGTTGAAGTGTTCGCGCACCAGGTCCAGATCGAAAGGCGGGTAATCGGTGTGGGACATCAGCTCACGCACGTAGTCGGTCTGGAAGTCGATATCGTCGGCGGGACCGGCGCAGGCGGCGAGCCGTTCACGCCAGGCCGCGATATCGGCCGCCATGGCATCCGCATCGGGCAGCGTGATGCGGCCGAGCACGACGTCGCGCGCGAAGCATGCCTGGGCGTCGAACATGGTGAACGTGTAGTACTGGTCCTGCATCGACAGGTACAGGAGTTTCGGGTTGGCCGTCCACACCACGCCCTGGTAGAGACCCTCGGGATAGAGGTTGTTGCTGGTAGCCAACCGCAGTTCCGGCTCGATGAACGGGAAGTGGTGCCGGTAGCCGGTGCACAGCACGATGGCATCCACCTCGCGGCTGCTGCCGTCCGCGAAGTGCGCGGTCCGGCCTTCCAACCGCACCAGCGCGGGGACCTCCGAAATGCCGTCGGGCCATGCGAATCCCATGGGCGCGTGCCGATAGGCGATGGTAACCGAGCGTGCCCCGTACTTCAGCGTCTGCAGCGCGATGTCCTCGGCCGAGTAGCTGCTGCCCAGGACCAGCAGGTCCCGCCCGGCGAATTCGGCGGCGTCGCGGAAGTCGTGCGAGTGCAGGATGCGGCCTGGAAAGCCTTCGAAGCCAGGGTATTCCGGCATGTTCGGCGTGGAGAAGTGTCCGGTGGCGACGATGACGCGGTCGAAGACCTCGGTCTGTATGCCGCCCTCGGCGAGATCTTCAACGGTGATCCGGAACTGCTCGCCGTCCCAGCTCAGCTCCCGCACCGCGGTATCGAACCGAATGTACTGGCGCACATTGGATTTCTTGGCTCGCCCGGTGATGTAGTCGTACAGCACCGCGCGCGGCGGAAACGACGGGATGGGTCCGCCGAAGTGCTCGTCGAATGGATAGTCGGCGAATTCGAGGCATTCCTTGGGGCCGTTGGACCACAGGTAGCGGTACATGCTGCCGTGCACCGGGTCACCGTGCTCGTCGAGTCCGGTGCGCCAGGTGTAGTTCCACAGGCCGCCCCAGTCGCTCTGCTTCTCGAAGCAGACGATCTCGCCGACGTCGGCGCCGTCGCGGCGGGCGGCTTCGAACGCGTGTAGCTGGGCCAGCCCGCTCGGTCCGGCGCCGATAATGGCGATGCGGGTCATGATGGGTTCCTCCTCAGGAGCGGGGACGGGTCTTGTCGGGGTCGTAGAAGGGAATCGGGACGACGGTGGCCGTCAGGCGCTTGCGGTGACCGTCGAGCTTGCCGACCTCGACGGCGGTGCCGGGCTCGGCGTACTGAACAGCCATGCGGCACAACGCGATCGAGCCGAACGACGGGGTGCGCGCGGCGGAGGTGACGATGCCGACCTGGGACCGGCCGACGTGGACGCCGTCGCCGTGGGCGGCCGTCTCGGGGCCGTCGAGGCGCAGACCGACGAGGGTGCGCTGCGGATGGGCACGGCGTTCGAGCAGGGCGGTGCGGCCCACGAAGTCGGCGGTCTTGGATTTCAGCGGGACCGTGAATCCGATGCCGGCCTCGAAAGGGTCGGTCTGATCGCAGAATTCGTAGCCGCCGAAGACCAATCCGGATTCGATGCGGACCATGTCGAGTGCGGTCAACCCGAGTGGGGCGAGGCCGTGCGGAATTCCTGCCTCCCACACCGCATCCCACAGCTCGGGCGCGTCGTCGGGGTGGGCCCACAGTTCGTAGCCGAGTTCGCCGGAATATCCGGTGCGCGACACCACCAGCGGGAGGCCGTCGGGTCCGCCAAGGCGGCCGATCAAGAAGCGGAACCAGGCGAGGTCACGCAGCGCGGGCTGGGTGGTCGGCGTCCAGATCAGCTCGCTGAGCAACTCCCGGCTGGCCGGGCCCTGGACGGCGATATTGTGCAGCTGCTCAGTGGAATCCTTGATCCACACCTGCTGCAGGCCGAGCCGGTCGGCCTGCTCACGCAGCCACACCCCGTCGTAGGGGTCGCCGCCGACGAAGCGGAAGTTGTGCTCGCCCAACCGGAATACGGTGCAGTCGTCGATCATGCCACCGGTCTCGTGGCACATCGCCGAGTACACGACGTGGCCGACTGCGAGGCGGCCGATATCGCGGGTGAGCGTCGCCTGCAGCAGCGCCTCGGCATCCGGCCCGAGGATCTCGAATTTGCGCAGCGCCGACAGATCCATGATGGCGGCGCGCTCGCGACAGGCCAGGTACTCCTGCCGGGGCCCGTGATTGTCGAAGGCGGTGGGCGTCCAGAATCCGCGGTAGTCGGTGAACTGCTTCGTAATCGACCTGGTGCGGGTGGCGAATCCACTGTCGCGGGTCAGGACCGCGGGGGCGTCGGGGGTGACGCGGGAGGCCATGGCCACGGAGAACTTCCTCTCCCTGTCGTAGACGCGCACGTGCACGTCGGTGGGCTGCCAGCCGTTGGCGGGATCGATGTCGTCCGGGCAGGCCGAGGAGGCGCACACCAGGTCGGTGGCCGCCCGCAGCAGCACGTAATCGCCGGGCCGCGACCAGGGTTCGTCCACGACCAGCTGATGGTCGGCGTCGAAGGCGGTGTTGTAGAAGAGGTTCAGTGCCTCCCACCCGCGCCGCGCGCCGATGCCGTAGCGGGCGAGTTCGGCATTGAAGTTGTCGGTGCAGTTGATGTGCCCCGGATAGCCCATGTCCGCGTAGTACTTCGCAGTGCAGGCCAGTGCGAAGGTGTCGTGGCGGCCGACGGTGTCGCGCACCACCTCGAGCAGCGGCCGCGTGCGGCGGTCGAAGAAGCGGCCGAACAGGCCCGGCCGCGGATACGCACCGCCGACGATCGTGCGGGTGGTGGTGGGATCCAGTCCGTACTCGTGCCCGCCCTGGAGCGCGCGGGCGTCGAAGGCCAGGAAGTCCGAGCACTGCCGCCCGGCCACGTCCAGGATCTGAATGTATTGGCCCGCACGGACTTCGTAGCCGCGCGCGGTCGCCGCATCGACGCGCAGGTCCAGCACGGGTTCGACCAGCGGGGGCGGCAGCTCCGGCACGTTGGAGAACGGCGGGGTGGCGCGGCGGATCTCGAGGAGAAGTTCCGAGGCCGGATTCGGGTCCGCGGGATCGAGGCGGCCGTGGGCGATGGGGGAGGCGACCAGAACGGTCGCCGGGGCGTCGATGCGTAGGACGACGCGGGCACCCGCCGGTGACAGCGGGCCGAAAAGCCTTGCGGCCCTGACCTGTCCGGCCTCGATGCCGTGTGCGGCCAGCAGCGCGAGGATGCGCCCGGCCGCGTACCCGTTCTCGTCCGACCCGGCGGTCAGCCCGCGCAGCACGGTGGCCGGGGCGTCGGCGGTGGCGTCGGGCACGGCGTCAGGAACCGTGCCGAGCACGGTCACTTCGGCGAACTGCCGTCCGTGCGGGTCGACGATGTCGATCAGATCGCCCGGCGCGACCCGCACCGCCGTCACCGCGCCCGGATTGACCCGGTAGCGCTCGTGGGCGGGCCCCGCCCCGGCGCGCACAGCGGCGGACATCATCTACGCGTCCATTCCGATCGAGGCCAGCCACGCCACCGCGGGTTCCCGCGTGCGGGTGAGGCCCTTGTAATCGGCCATGTCCTGCGGCAATTCGGCCAGCACCCGATGCAGCCGCCGTCCCCACTCGGGCACGGTCGCAACATCGCGAAGGGACCGCAGGTAGGTGCGGATAAGGAACATGACGGCCCCGGAGTTGCCGAGCCGGATCAGATGCTGCACTTCCACCCGCAGGTACAGCCGGTCCCCCACCTCGCGCAGCGGCCCTTCGGCGAGCGTGCGCCGATCGCGTCCCCATTCCGGGTATCCCTCGGTGGAGGTGTCGAGCTTGCCGTCGACGGTGAGCGTCCAATTGGTGCGCCGATACGCCTGTTCCGGGCGTAGCCGCAGCAGGAAGTCGTGGGCGCGGGTGATCACGCGCTCGGTGTGGATGCGCGGGACGGGGCCGTGGATCTCCAGAAAGCTCATACCGCAGTCGAATCCCATGGACCAGTCGGCGGCGAAGGTGACCACCCCGGCGTCGCCCCACAGTCGACCCTCGCGCTGGTCGAGCAGCACGATGTCCTCCTGCACCTGATCGGCGATGAAGCGCAACGGCGGTGCGGGCAGGGTGTGCTCGTCGCCGTAGGCGAAGGTGATGTCGACCCCGAGCCGGTCGTTGCGCCAACGCCACCGGCCGCCGTCGCGGGTGAGCGCCATCTCCGCCGGATACTCGGCGGCCAGCTGCCCCATGAGGGTGAGCATCGCGTCCCAGGCCGCGGCGGCCATGTGCGGCAGGCACTGGTAGCGGCCGGGGTCGCGGTCGAGAATCGCGGTGCGCTCGGCCAGTTCGTGTTCGTAGTGCTCGTCGATGTCGAGTTGCCGGGCACCCCAGGAACCGGCGGCGGTGATCACCGCCTGACCCGCCGGTTCCACATTGGTGCTGTAGCGGTACTCGTCCTTCAGGAAGGGAAAGGGGAAGCGCCGCAGAGCTTCCGAGTATTCGATGGTGGTCATAGCTCCAGCTCCAGAAGGTCACCCGCGGCGCGGGAGACACAGGCCATGAGCGCGTCGCCGGCGGCGCGTTCGTCCTCGGTGAGGTAGTGGTCGCGGTGCTCGATGCCGCCGCCGCGCACCCCGAGTCGGCATTCCCCGCAGACGCCCTGGCGGCACAGGTTCGGCACCCGAATCCCCTTGGCCAGCAGGGCATCCAGCAGCGTCGACTCCGGCGCGACCGGCACCAGCAGTCCACTGCGCCCCAGCTTGGCGGCAAACGGCGCACCCGATTCGCCGGCCGCGGCGGCGAAACGTTCGGCATGCAGCCGCTGTGCGGGCCAGCCGACGGCGGTGGCCCGCGCCTGTACCTCGTCGATCATGGTCGCGGGACCGCAGGTGTAGAGATGCGTGCCCATCGGCTGATTGCGCAGCGCCGGAGCGAGTTCCGACCACAGGGCGTCGCGATCGGCATGAACGGTGAGCCGCTCACCACACAGCTCACGCAGTTCGTCCAGGTGAGCGAACTCGCCCGGACGGCTCACGTAGTGCACCGCGAACGAGCGCCCCCACGCGGCGGCCGCCCGGACATGCGACAGCACGGGCGTGACCCCGATACCGCCCGCCACGAACATGTGATGGCGCGCGGCGGCCACCGGCGGAAAGTCGCTGCGCGGCGCGGACACCGTCAGCGCAGCGCCCACCGGCACTTCGTGCAGGCGACGAGATCCGCCGTGCCCGCCCGCTTCTCGCCGCACCGAGATGGCGTAATGCCCGGGCAGCACGGACGGACCGGTGAGCGAATACGAATTCCGCCGACCCGGCGCGATCTCGACCGCGATATGACTGCCCGGCGCGAAGGACGGCAGCACTCCCCCGTCCGGGTCCACCAGCGTCAGCTCCCGTACGGTGGCGGTGAGCATGGTGGCGGCCGCGATCCTCAACGGCATCATGGCAATTCCTCCGCATCGACCCGATAGCCCATGTACGCGCCCAGCCGGCGCGAGAAGTGGTGATAGACGACCAACGGCGACCCGCAGCCGGAGCACGGCACGGTGCCGCCGATCTCGACCTGTGCCGCGGTCGCCGTCCTGCAGTGCGTGCAGAACACGCGCCGCCGGTCGGCATCCTCGACCAGGGTGGTGATCTCGGCGTCGATCGCGCCGGCCGCCAGCAGCCGCGCCCGCACCGCGGACACCGTGGCGTCCGTGCCGTGGATCACGAAATGCCATCCGACACAGGCTTTCTCCAGGACCGGCCCGAGTCCCTCCGGCGACACCGCCAGGATGTCGCCGTCGAACTCGCCCGCGAGCGGGGAGGTCTCGGCCGAGTCGGTGACGAGCACGACGCGGGTCGCCTGCGCGGGCACGGGAAGGGCCGGTGACCAGCGCGGAACGCTGGTGTGCGGCATACTGACCGGCATGGCGGCTAGGGCGCGAAGGTGCGGTAGCCGACGTAGAACGCCAGCGCCCGGTCCGGGGTGGAGAACAGGATGCGCGATCCCTTGGGAAAGAAGATCGCGTCGTGGGCCTTGGCGATCAGCACCTGGCCGGTGTCCGGATTCTCCAGCCGGAACTCACCTTCCAGAATGATCTTCATCTCGTCGTATTCGTAGAAGTAGTCCAGGGGGGCTTCGGTGTGGCGGAGTTCGAAGTAGCCCGAGCACATGGGTGAGCCCTCGGGGTTGGCGTAGACGTCGGCGATGTAGGCGTCGGTGCCCGGATACTGCTCGATGGGCATGGGCGGCAACGTCTTCCAGAATCCGGTGGTGACCCGGAACGGGGTGACGACGGTGCTGTCGGGGGTGGCTGACTCGGCCATGGGGGACTCCGGCTCTCTAGTGTGAAGAAACGTGGGTTAATGTGAGGAAACAGGCGATGGGGTTACGACGGATGGCAGGTGGTGTATGAGCGACCGACCCGAACACCGCGACACCGGTGACCCGGCCCCCGTGGAGCGGGAGGTGTCACCCGACGCCCCGACCGGGGTCGAGCTCGAGCGAGTGATCGGCAAGCAGGTGCGTGCCCTGCGCGCGGCCAGCGGACTGTCGGTCGGCGATATGGCCGCCCGGGTGGGCATTTCCAAGGCCATGCTGTCCAAGATCGAGAACGCCCAGACCTCGTGCAGCCTCTCGACGCTGGCCCGGCTGGCCGCGGGCCTGGATGTCCCGGTGACCTCGCTGTTCCGGGGCGCGGACAGCACCCGCGAGGCGGTGTTCACCACCGCCGGGCACGGTGCGGTGATCGTGGGCCGGGGCACCCGGGTCGGGCACCACTACGAACTGCTGGGCGCATTGCGCGGTCAGCACAAGCGGCTGGAGCCGGTGCTGGTCACGCTCACCGAGGCGAGCGAGACGTTCCCGCTGTTCCAGCACGCGGGCACCGAGCTGCTGTACATGCTCGAGGGGGTCATGGTCTACGGTCACGGTGACTCCGAATACACACTGCGCCCGGGGGATTCGCTGCTGCTGGACGGTGAGGGCGCGCACGGGCCCAGCGAGTTGGTGCGGTTGCCGATCCGGTTCCTGGCGATCACCGCCTACCCGGACAACCACGTCGAGGAGTGAAGCGGGTCAGGTTGTCGTGACCCAGGCGGTCATGACATCGGCGAGCGCGGCCGCGCCCGCGTGACAATCGGCGGCGTCGGCGTGCTCGGCGGGTGAGTGCGAGATCCCGGTGGGGTTGCGCACGAACAGCATTGCGGTCGGGACGAGATCCGACAGGATGCCCGCGTCGTGACCGGCCTGGGTCGGGAGCACCGGGAGGTCTCCCAGGTGGGCCAGCGCGGCGGCGAGCCGGGCGCGGGGTTCCGGGGCGAAATCGACGATGGGCGTGACGGATTCGGTGTGCACGGCAAGATCGACGCCTTCGGCTCCCGCGTGTGATCGGGCCGCCGCGGTGATCGCGTCGACCAGCGTCTCCAAGGTCGGTTGGTCGGCGGCCCGCGCGTCCAGCCAGGCGCGGACCCGCGACGGAATCGCATTGGTGCCGTTGGGCGAGACCAGCACCTTGCCGAAGGTGGCGACCGCTGCCAGCGCCGCGGCCTCGGCTCGCGCCGCGTGCACCGTGGACGCGAACGGCAGCATCGGGTCGTGGCGGTCTACCAGGCGGGTGGCCCCGGCATGATTGGCCTCACCGGTGAAATCGAATTCCCAGCGGCCGTGCGGCCAGATCGCCGAGGCCAGTGCCAGTGGGCGATCCACCACGTCCAGGGCGCGGCCTTGCTCGACATGCAGTTCCACGAAGACGCCGACCCGGTCGGTCAGGGTGAGATCGGGACCGAGCGCGCCGGGATCGCGTCCGGCGCGAATCAGCGCCTCGGCCAGCGTAATTCCGTCCTGGCCGCGTAGCCCCAGCGCCCGCTCCGGCGCGAGCGCGCCGGTGCTGAGCTGAGACCCGATACACGCGACGCCGAAGCGCGCGCCCTCCTCATCGGAGAAGGCCACCACCGCAACGGGAATAGCCGGGCGCACGCCGCGGGCGCGCACCAGATCGACCGCGACGAACGCCGAGACGATGCCCAGCGGCCCGTCGAAGGCCCCGCCGTCGGGCACCGAATCCAGATGCGATCCGGTGACGAACGCGCCCTGGGGATCTCCGACCCAGCCGTGCGGTAGCCACCAGGCCCACAGGTTGCCGTTGCGGTCCTCTTCTACCTCCATCGAGCGCGCGGCGGCGCAGCCCCGGAACCATTCGCGC
The DNA here is from genome assembly GCF_054782115.1 of Nocardia heshunensis. Taxonomy (NCBI): domain Bacteria; kingdom Bacillati; phylum Actinomycetota; class Actinomycetes; order Mycobacteriales; family Nocardiaceae; genus Nocardia; species Nocardia heshunensis. The sequence goes on from NZ_BAAGTC010000003.1 coordinate 255,303, forward strand.
AACGTGAGATCCGCGTCCGACCAGGCGTAGCGGCGGTAGCCGCCGGTACCGCCGTCCCGGCCGACCGCCTCGATTTCGGCCCACAGCGGATCGAATATCGTTGCGGCCGTCGCGGATTCGGCGCTCATGCGACCGCTCCGGGTATCCAACCGGTGCCCGCCAACGGGACACGCGCCATCGCGGCCGCCTCCACGGTGAGCGCCACCAGATCCTCGGGCTCGAGGTTGCGCAGATGCGACTTGCCGCAGGCGCGAGCCAGGGTCTGCGCTTCCATCGTGAGCACTCGCAGATAGTTGGCCAGGCGGCGGCCACCCTCGACGGGGTCCAGGCGCGCGGCCAGTTCCGGGTCCTGGGTGGTGATGCCCGCCGGATCGCGGCCGTCCTGGAAGTCGTCGTAGTACCCGGCCTCCGAACCCAGCGCCGCGTACTGCGCCGCGTAGCGAGGGTGGTTGTCGCCCAACGCGATCAGCGCGGCGGTGCCGATCGCCACCGCGTCCGCGCCGAGTGCCATGGCCTTGGCCACGTCGGCCCCGCTGCGAATCCCGCCGGACACGATCAACTGCACCTTGCGGTGCACGCCCAGCTCCTGCAGTGCCCGTGCGGCCTGCGGGATCGCGGCCAGGGTGGGGATGCCGACGTGTTCGATGAACACGTCCTGGGTGGCGGCGGTCCCGCCCTGCATACCGTCCACCACCACGACGTCCGCGCCGGCCTTGACGGCGAGTTTCACGTCGTAATAGGTGCGGGTGGCACCGACCTTGATGTAGATCGGCTTCTCCCAGTGGGTGATCTCGCGCAGTTCCAGGATTTTGATCGCCAGATCGTCGGGCCCGGTCCAGTCCGGGTGACGGCAGGCGCTGCGCTGGTCGATGCCCTGCGGCAGGGTGCGCATGCCCGCCACCCGCTCGTTGATCTTCTGCCCGAGCAGCATGCCGCCGCCACCGGGTTTCGCACCCTGGCCCAGCACGATCTCGATGGCGTCGGCCTGGCGCAGATCGTCGGGGTTCATCCCATACCGTGACGGAAGATACTGGTACACCAGGTGTTTGGACTGCCCGCGCTCCTCCGGCGTCATGCCGCCGTCACCGGTGGTGGTCGACGTGCCGACGGCGCTCGCGCCCCGGCCCAGCGCCTCTTTGGCCTGACCGGAAAGCGCCCCGAAGCTCATGCCCGCGATGGTGACCGGAATATCCAGGTGCAGTGGATGTTTCGCGTACCGGTCGCCGAGCACCACATCGGTGTCGCAGCGTTCGCGGTAGCCCTCGAGTGGATACCGCGACATGGACGCGCCCAGGAACAGCAGGTCGTCGAAGTGTGGCAGCGGGCGTTTCGCGCCCCAGCCACGAATGTCGTAGATGCCGGTCTCGGCGGCCCGCTGGATCTCGGCGATGACGCGCCGGTCGAAGGTCGCCGATTCCCGCAGCGGCGGTTGATGGATCGGTAGCTCGGTCATGGAAGGACTCCTGCGGTCAGTACGCGGCGGCATTGTCGACGTGGAAGTGGTAGAGCTGCCGGGCCGAGCCGTACCGGGTGAAATCCGCCGGGTCGGCGTCGAATCCGGCCAGCGACAACAGCTCTCGCAGTTCCGCCAGATGCTCCTCGCGCATCGGTTTGCGGACACAATCCGCACCCAGCGAGGCCACCGTGCCGCGCACGTAGATGCGGGCCTCGTAGAGCGAATCACCCAGCGCCTCACCGGCATCGCCGAGCACCACCAGCCGCCCGGCCTGCCCCATGAAGGCGCTCATGTGGCCGATATTGCCGCCCACGACGATGTCGACGCCCTTCATCGAGATGCCGCAGCGCGCACCGGCATTGCCCTCGATCACCAGCAGCCCGCCGTGCGCGGTCGCGCCCGCGGACTGCGACGCGTCACCGCACACCCGCACGGTGCCCGACATCATGTTCTCCGCCACGCCGACTCCGGCATTGCCGTGCACGGTGACGGTGGCGTGCTGGTTCATTCCCGCGCAGTAGTAGCCGACGTGCCCCTCGATGACCACGTCCAGGTCCCGGTCCAGTCCGCACGCCAGCGCGTGCGCGCCTCGCGGATCGGTGATGGTCACCGCCGCCGGGGCATCGGATGCGCCGAGCGCGGCATTGACCGCGCGAGTGCCGGATGCCGCCGCGTCGAGCTGGACGCGTTCGGTCACGATCGCCGCCATAGGTACACCTCTTCCGGTTCCGGTTCGAAGATTCGGGCCGTCGCGATGCCGGGCAGGCCCGCCAGGGCGCGGTATTCCGAAGCCATGGCGACCCAGCGGTCGGTCTCGGCAATGACGGCCGGTTTACAGGCGATCGGGTCGCGCACCACGGCGAAGGAGTCGGCGGTGGAGACCAGCAGGGTGTAGAAGCCGTCGAAGGTCTCGTTCACCAGCAGCAGCGCCTTCTCGAGGTCGGCGCCCCGGGCCAGCTGGTCGGCGACGAAGCGCGCGCCCACCTCGGTGTCGTTCTCGCTGTCGAATTCGACACCGTGCCGCTGCAATTCGTGCTTGATGCTCATGTGATTGCTGAACGAGCCGTTGTGCACCAGGCATTGGCCTTCGCCCACCGAGAAGGGATGCGACCCTTCCGCGGTGACGGCGGATTCGGTGGCCATCCGGGTGTGGGCGACGCCCTGCCAGCCCTGGGCGGCCGGCAGGCCGAAGCGGTGCGCGAGCTCGGTGGGGTTGCCGACGCCCTTGAGCACGGTCAGATCCGAGCCGAAGCCGATCACCCGTGCCGTGGCGGCGACGGTGCGTACCGCGGCCATCAGTTCCGCGGTCGCCACCGGCGCGTTCAGCACCACGGTCGGTGCGAGATCCATCGCCGTGACCGTGATTCCCAGTGCGGTGGTGAGCCTTTCGGCGAGTTCCGGCACGGGCAGCGGACAGTCCAGCACGGAGACGGTGGCGGTGCCGGGCGGCGACCACACCGGGTCGCCGTAGACCGCCATCCCGGCCGAATCCGGTCCGCGGTCGCACATCTGGTCCAGCATGCCGGTGAGCAGTTCACCCAGGCGCGGGTAGAGGGCGGGGTCGCGCAGGTGCAGGCCGACGATGCCGCACATGGTGTCCTCCAATCCTGAGGGTCGGACGGCCCGGAAGGCCGTGGGGGGGGGTGGCTCAGAAGGCCGTGAGGTAGTGCTGGATCTCCCAGTCGGAAACCTGGTTGTGCCAGGCGAAGAACTCCTCGCGCTTGCGTTCCACGAAGTAGTCGGCGACACCGGGACCGGCGATGTCGAGCGCCGCGCTGACGACCGGATCGGCGGCCAGCGCATCCATGGCGTGCACCAGGGTCATCGGCAGCATGTCGCCCTTCCGTTCCCCGGGCGCGCCCGGATCCAGGGTGCGGTCGATGCCGTCGATCCCGGCCGCCACCGCCCCGGCGACGGCCAGGTACGGATTGGCCGAGCCGTCCGCGCCGCGCAACTCCACCCGGTGCGAGTCCGGGACCCGCAGATAGTGGGTGCGGTCGTTGCCGCCGTAGGTGGCATAGCGCGGCGACCAGGTTGCCCCGCTGGCGGTGCTGGTCGCGCCGGTTCGCTTGTAGGAGTTGACGGTCGGCGCAATCACCCCCTGCAGACCGCAGGCGTGCTCGAGCATGCCCGCCAGGAAGCCGTAGGCGGTCGGCGAGAGTCCGAGCCCGCGCGGGTCGGCCGCGTCGGGGAACAGCGGCCGGTCCCCCGCCCACAGTGACAGGTGCAGATGCATGCCGGAGCCGGTGCGATCGGTGAACGGTTTGGGCATGAAAGTCGCCTTCATGCCGCGCTTCTCGGCGATCACCGACAGCAGGTAGCGGGCGGTGATGACCCGGTCGGCGGTGGTGAGCGCGTCGGAGTAGTCGAAGTTCTGCTCGAACTGGCCGTTGCCGTCTTCGTGATCGCTGGCGTAGTTACCCCAGCCCAGCGCGTTCATCGCCCGCGACACCTCGGCGAGATGGTCGTACATGCGGGTCACGTCGCGGGCGTCGTAGCAGGGCTGCAGGCTCACGTCGGCGGTGTCGGCCGGGGCCAGCCCTTGGGGTGTGCGGTCGACCAGGAAGTATTCGACCTCCGCACCGACATTCACGGTGTAGCCACGGTCCGCGGCGCGGGCCAGGGTGCGCTGCAGGATGACTCGCGGCGCGAACGGCCACGGCTTGCCCTCCACGTGGGGCGTGCAGTGCACCATGGCGAGGCCGGGCCGCACGAACGGGATCGGGGTGAAGGTCTCCGGATCCGGGATCGCGATCAGGTCCGGGTCGCGTGGCTGCTGGCCGATCATGCCGGCCGCGTATCCGGCGAACCCTACGCCGTCCTCGGCGAGCTGATCCACGGCCTGCACCGGAACCAGCTTGGCGCAGGGCTTTCCGGACAGGGTGGTGAAGACGGCCAGGATGAAACTTGTCTCGGTGGCCCGGGCCTGCTCGGCCAGGGTCCGGTGGGTGGTGATCGGGGTAACGGTCGCGGTGGGGGCGTCTATCGCCATCTCGGCTCCTGGAACTGCGAGGGGTGGATCGGATGTGGTTCGGGGTCAGCGCATTTCGCCCGCCCCGGCGTAGGGGTGCGGACTCAGCAGCGGGCGGCCCTCGGCGAACCGCTCGTAGCGGAAGTCGGCGGCGTCCACGTGCGGGAGGTCGGTGCCGCCGTCCAGCAGTAGGTCCGCGGCCAGGCGGCCGACCGCCGGGGAGATCTTGAAGCCGTGGCCGGAGAAGCCGGTGGCCAGGAACAGGCCCGGGATCGGAGCGGGTCCGATGATCGGGTTGTAGTCGGGGGTGACGTCGTAAGCGCCGACGTAACTCCCGGTGACGCGCGGGTCAGGCATCTCGGGCAGGCGGTGACCGAGCCGGGCGATCACCTTCTCGACCGCGGAATCGTCTGCGCGGTTGACGAAGTCGTCCGGGTCGACGTACTCGGGGAGCGCATGATCGCTGTTGCCCGCCAGCAATTCACCATTGGGTTCGCGGCACAGGTACTGCAAGCTTGCTAGGTCCGACAAGACCGGCACCGGGGCCAGCGGGGCACCTTGGTCGACCAGGATCAGTTGGGCGCGTTGGGCTTTCACCGGCACCTCGACCCCGATTGGGGCGGTGAGGGCGGGCGTCCACGGACCGGCCGCGACCACCACCGTGTCCGCATGCACCTCCGTGCCGTCCGCGAGCCGCGCGCCGACGACCCGGCCCGACCGCTCGAGCAGCGCGACGACCTCGGTCTGCTGCCGGATGCGCACCCCGAGCTCTCGCGCGGCCGCACCAAACGCCATACCGGTCAAGTAGGCTTCGCCGCGCCCGCCCCGCGGCTCGTAGGCGAAGGCCGCGAAGTCGTCAAGGCGCAGGCCCGGCCACAGTTCGGCCATCTCGGCCGCGCCGATGAACTCGACCGCGATCCCGAGTTCCTGCTGCATGGCCACATTGGCCTTCAGCGGGTCCACATTGTCCGCGCCGACGCCGACGACATAGCCGCACTGCCGGAATCCCAGGTCGTCGCCGAGGATGTCGCGGGCGTTCTCGAAGAACGGCACCGACCACCACGACATGGCCGCCAGCACGGGGACGCCGTAGTGGCAGCGCACCACGCCGCTGGACTTGCCGGTCATGCCGGAGCACAGGGTATTGCGTTCCAGCACAAGCACATCGGTGGCCCCGCGCTCGGCCAGCGACCAGGCGATGGCCAGCCCTTCCAGTCCCCCTCCGATGATCAGGAACTCCGTGGTGTGGGTCATCGTGCCGGTACCTCAACTTCGACTGTCTTCTTGCGTGAATCGCTGTTGCATCACATGAAACCACACGGTCGGGCGCAGATTCGGCCGTTAACCCAGTTTTCATCGCCCTGCATCACCCCGAAACAAGACGCCGGATCCACCGCTGCGACACCGCGTCCACCAGCATGGGACATTTGTCATGACCTACGGGACCGTAACCTTCGGTACCGTAACCTCCATGGCGATATCGGATGTCAAGGAATATGCGCATCTCAGCGATGCGGATGTAGTGGCGATCGGGGTCGAACTGGATGCGATTGCGCGGGAGATTCGCGAATCATTGGGTGAACGCGATGCGGCCTACATTCGCAAGGTGATCCGCCTGCAGCGGGCACTCGAAATCAGCGGGCGCACCGTGTTGTTCGCGAGCTTCCTGCCGCCCGCGTGGTTGGTTGGGGTGGCGTTGCTGGGGACGGCGAAGATCATCGAGAACATGGAGATCGGCCACAATGTCATGCACGGGCAATGGGATTGGATGAACGATCCCGAGATCCACTCGACCAAGTGGGAATGGGACATCGCAGATCCGGCCGAGCACTGGAAAATCACCCACAACTACCTGCACCACAAGTACACCAATGTGCTCGGCATGGACCGGGATATCGGCTACGACGTGCTGCGAGTAACCCGCGATCAGCGCTGGAAGCCGTTTCACCTGGGCCAGCCCGTCTACAACCTGCTGCTGCAGCTGCTCTTCGAATGGGGTGTCGCGACACAGCATCTGCAGCTCGGCCGGATCTTCACCGGGCGGCTGCCGAAGAACGGGCCCGAGCGCGAACAGTTCGATCGCGACAAGCGCAAGGTGCTGAAGAAGGCCGGTAAGCAGATCGCGAAGGACTATGTCCTCTTCCCACTGTTGACCGGACCGGCATTCCTCTCCACACTGACCGCGAACTTCGCGGCGAACGTCGTGCGCAATGTCTGGACCAATACCGTCATCTTCTGCGGCCACTTCCCCGACGGCGCCGAGAAGTTCACCAAGTTCGATGCCGACAACGAGACGCAGGGCGAGTGGTATCTGCGCCAGATTCTGGGCGGGGCCAATATCAGTGGGGGTCCGGTCATGCATTTCATGACCGGGAATCTGTCCTACCACATCGAACATCACGTATTCCCGGACCTACCGAGCAACCGGTATGCCGAAGCGTCCGTGCGGGTTCGGAAGCTGTGCGAGAAGTACGACCTGCCGTACACCACCGGATCACTGCCCGTGCAATACGGCAAGGCGTGGCGGACCATCATGAAGCTCTCGCTGCCCAACCGCCTACTCCGCCGCAACAGCGATGATGCGCCGGAGACCAGATCCGAGCGCGCCATCGGCGGCCGGACCACCATCGACCCGATGACGGGCCGTCGGCGCGGGCTGCGCACGGCACTGCGGGAGGGGCGACGCCGGATCGCCGATCGCCACCTCGTTGCGGTCAGCTGACCCGGGCCCATCGGCCCCGACTCGAATCCGCCCACAGACAAGGAACATTCGCATGGTTCACACCGCTGCCGAGCGGACCCGGCCGATCACGCTGCGCGACATCGCCGCGCGCTTCACCACTCCCCTGCTGCCCGACGACTACCTGCAGCTGGTGAATCCGCTGTGGTCGGCGCGGGAGCTGCGGGGCCGAATCGTCGAGGTGCGCAAGGAGACCGCGGACTCGGCCACCCTGGTCATCAAGCCGGGCTGGGGTTTCGACTTCGGGTTCACGCCCGGCCAGTACATCGGGATCGGGATTCGGGTGGACGGCCGCTGGCACTGGCGGTCCTACTCGCTGACCTGCCCGCCCGGCTGGATCGATCCGGTCCGGCACGGGGAACGGCTGGTCTCGGTCACGGTCAAGGCCATGCCCGAGGGCTTCCTGTCCGGTCACCTCGTCAACGGCGTCCCCGCCGGGACCATCGTGCGGCTGGCCGCGCCCCAGGGCGGATTCGTGTTGCCGGAGCCGCCGCCCGCCAAGATGCTGTTCCTGACCGCGGGCAGCGGCGCCACCCCGATCATGGGCATGCTGCGCACCCTGCGCCGTCGCGACACCATCTCCGATGTCGTACACATTCATTCGGCGCGCACCGCCGACGACATGCTCTTCGCCGCGGAACTGCGGGAGCTGGATCGGCAGCACCCAGGCTTCACCTCGCACCTGCACTTCACCGGCGAGCGAGGGCGATTCGACCTGACCGGCCTCGATCACCTCTACCCCGACTGGCGGGAGCGTCACGTCTGGGCCTGCGGACCCCTGGACATGCTCGCCGTCATCGAAACACACTGGTCGGCAGCCGGTCTCGCCGACAGATTGCATGTCGAACGATTCGAGCTCGAGCGGTCGGAGATCGGTGAGGGCGGGCTGATGACCTTCGCTCGCACCGGACAGAGCATCGACACCGACGGTGCCACAACGGTTTTGGAAGCCGCCGAGCGCGTCGGCGCATCCATGTCGGCGGGCTGCCGGGTCGGCATCTGCCGGACCTGCGTCGTCACCGTCACCGAGGGCCACGTCCGCGATCTCCGCACGGGCCTCGAGCATCAGGCCGGAGAACAGGTCCAAGCCTGTGTCTGCGCCGCCGCGGGTGACTGCGTCATCGACGCCTGACGAGATGCGGCCCAGCGACATGCCGGAGGTCCGTTTCATCCGGTTGGGGACCGATGTGACATACCATTCCGATTCGGTATAACTCCAGTTCGGAATCGGTATCCGCGGACCATCTCAGGCTGGGAGTGGCGAATGGGTCGGACCACTGTCGTTCCGGTGCTCGTCTGCGCGGCGCTGCTGAGCGCCGTACCGATATCGGCTGCGGCACCCGGCGATTCGGAACCGGCGCCCGGTCGCCCGGAGGCGGCGCCGACCGATCTGGCCACCGCGGTGCGCAGGGATCTGCACATCGACATGCCGGAATACCTGGCCCGCGCCGCCACCGCCCAACGGCTGGCCGCCTTCGAGAAGGTCGCGCGCGCCGCGTATCCCATGGTGTTCGCCGGGGTCCGGATGGACGGGGCGCGGGCGCTGGTGGCGCTGACCGACGGCACCAGCCTCGAGGCCGCCACGAAGGCGGTCCTGGACGCCGGATTCGAGGTGGTCCGGGTGGGGACCAGCGTGGCGGCGCTACAGCAGCGGCGGGGCGCGATCCGGCGCTGGATCGATACCCAGCCGCGCGATGCCGCCCGCACCTTTCTCGGCGACGCCGTCGATATCGGGCGCAACACGGTCGTGCTCTACACCAACGGCACCGCCCGGCCGCCCGCCGAACTGGGCGCGGTCGAATTGGTCGTGGTGGATCAGCCCCGGACCGCGCCGGGGACGGACGATCCCGAGGTGCCGGTGACGATCGCAGCACCCGGGGAGCCATATCTGGGCGGCCAGCCGTTCCGGATCGCCTTCGACGCGACCAGGTTCGGCAAATGCTCGCTGGGTTTCAACGCCACCGACGCCGACGGTCACGATGTCGCCATCACGGCCGGGCACTGCGATCCCAACAATCTGGTGGATCCGGCCGCGAAAACCACCGAGCCGCACAAGATCTACGACTACAGCTCCGACGGGCTCGGCGACGAGCTCGGGTATTTCGCGAGCTCGGTGTTCGGGCCGCACGACTACTCGATCCTGCGGATCAACGACGATCAGGCCGCCCGCTTCCGCAACAACCGGGTCGTCGGCGGTCCCGCCGATCACGCCGCGCCCTCCCCCGCGGCGACGCCGGGCGGCGGTTCGTCCAACAGCACCGACCGTCTGGCGTCCGGTAGCAGCGGTGGACTCCCGGCCTTCCAGACCGCGCTGACCGCCACCGCTGCCGCCGAGACGATCGCCGTCGACGGCGTCGCCGTACCCGTCACCGGCATGCCCGCCTGCAAGTCCGGGTCGATCACCGGATACACCTGTGGCGCAGTCGATATGGTCGACCGGACCTTCAACGAGGGCGGGCTGCCCGACACCGACCGCACGGTCACGGTCGAGGGCTTCTTCACCGTGACCACCTGCAGTGTGCAGGGCGACAGCGGCGGGTCGGTGCTCAGCGGCACCAAGGCGCTGGGCATGATCAGCGGTGGCACCAGCAAGAACCATCAGTGCACGCCGAGCGACATCCTCACCTCCCAGCCGATCGACACCGTGTTGAAGGAGAATCCCGGGCTGTCGCTCCGGACCCGCTGAGGCCCGCGGCGGCGTCGGGAGGGAACTCCGTCATCGTCCGATTCCGTACACCAGGCTGAACCGGCCGTCGGCCAGCTGCTCGATTTTGTCGAGCTCCAACGCATGTCGCGTCGTGGACGAGAACAACGCCTTGCCCTCCCCCACGATCAGGGGATAGACGATCAGGTGCAGCTCGTCCACCAGACCCGCGTCAATGGCCGCGCCCGCGAGCGTCGGACCGCCGATCAGGTAGATGTCCTTGCCCTGTTCGCGTTTCAGCGCCGCGACGGCGTCCAGGTCCGTCAGGATCCGGGCGTTCGGCCACGTCACCGAATCCAGCGTGCGCGACACCACGTAATGGGTGGTCTTCGCCGCGAAGCCGGACCATTCGACATCCGCCGCCGTCGGCACCCGCCCGCTGAACGGGTGAATCTCATTGGGCGCGGCCTCGACCCGTGACCAGTACTGCTCGTACAGCGGATAGAACTCCGCGCCGAGCACACACGCGTCGATCTGCGTCGTCAGCCAGGAACCGAAGTCCTCCGGCCAGCTCTCGACCCAGTCCGCGTATCCGTCCGGCCCGCCGTACTTCCCGTCGGCCGAGATCTTGAAGGCCGCGATGATCTTGCGCATTGTCGTCTCCAGTTGGTGTTGTAGCCATTGACACGCTCGATACGGTGTCCGCTGTAGTGATCCGAGCGATCCCGAAAACTCACCGCGGGCACGGAAATCGAGCCGCGGGGAGTCCTGTCCGGAAGCGAGCGTGGCCATGCCGATCGATAGCGAGGAGTTCGCGCTCCTGTTCGCGCCGTATCGCCGGGAGTTGCTTGTGCATTGCTATCGGATGCTCGGTTCGGTGCACGATGCGGAAGACGCGGTGCAGGAGACGTCGCTGCGGGCCTGGCGCTCGTACGACGACTTCGAGGGCCGGTCCCAGCTTCGGCATTGGCTCTACCGGATCGCCACCAATGTCGCGTTGCGGGAGCTCGAGAAGGGCCATCGGCGTTGGCTGCCATCCGGTTTGGGCAATCCGATCGGGGAACCCACCGACGATCAGATGCGCGAAGGGCGGGATATCGCGTGGTTGGAACCGATTCCGACCACGTTGCTGACTTCGATGTCGGAACCGCAGGATCCGGCGGACGCCGTGGCGCAACGGCAGCGCATCCGGCTGGCGTTCGTGGCAGCACTGCAACATCTGCCGCCCCGGCAACGCGCGGTGTTGCTGCTGCGCGACGTGCTGGCGTTTCGAGCGGCGGAGGTCGCGGGACTGCTCGAGATCAGCCTCGCCGCAGCCAACGGGCTGCTGCAACGCGCCCGGGACAAACTCGCGGAAGCCGCACCCTCGGAGCAAACCGTCAGCGAGACACTCGAACCCGAGCAGCAGCACGCTCTCGACGAGTACATGGCAGCGTTCGCGAACTCCGACATTCCACGCCTACAGCGAATCCTGCTGGCCGACGCATCCCTCGAGATGCCGCCCGTGGCGGCCTGGTTCTCCGGCCGTGTCACCGTCGTCGACTTCTTCGCCCGATCGTTCGGCGCGGGACCCGGCCTGTTCCGCGTGATCGCCGCCGCGGCCAACGGCCAGCCCGCTGTCGCCTTGTACATGCGGGACGACGATGGTTCCTACCGCGTCCACGCGCTGCACGTGCTCACGCCCGCACCAGGCGGCATCGCGCGGATCGTCGTATTCCTCCAAGCCGAAATCTTCGAACTGTTCGATCTTCCGACGACCATCGACTGACAGTGGAGGGTGGCACCGCTTTGCGGTACCACCCTCCACTCGACACCTTGCCCTATCCGTTGTCGGGCAACCAGTTTCCGTGGAAGCCGAACGGGACGCGCTGGGGCAGGTGGATGGTGGCGACGGGGTCGGCCGCGAGGTCGGTGGCATCGAGGATGACCAGGTCGCTGCGGTCGGTGGCCGGGTCGTAGACGTAGGTCATGAGATAGCCGTCGCCGCCGGGGTTGTCGTCGGCCGGGGCGAAGGCGGCCTCGCCGGGGATGCGACCATCGGCGAACTCGTGCGCCGCGCTGGCACCGGTGTGCAGGTCGTAGCGCAGCAGTGCGCCCTGACCGCGGTGGTTGACGGCGGCGTGGCCGAAGCGGGCATCGAGCCCGGCGAGACGGTCGTCGATGCGCGGGAACTCCGCGACCCGATCGTCCACCTGCTCCTCGCTCACCACTCCGGTGCGCAGGTCGATGGTCCAGCGCCACAGGGTCGCGACCTCGTCGAAGCCCTGCGAGTCGGTGCGCCACATGCTCGGATACCGCATGGCGTACACCACGATTCGATCCTGCTCGTCGTGTGCGTTGAGGGTGTGGAAGATGTAGCAGGGCTCGATATCGAACCAGCGCACCGCGCCGTGCGGATCGTCCCGGCGCAGTACGCCCATACGCGCCTGGTAGTCGTCGCTCCACCGGAACGGCATCGTCGGACCGGCCATCGCCATCTCCAGATCGAAAACCACCGGCAAGTCGAGGAATATGACGTGGTTCGCGGTCAGCAGGAAATCGTGAACCATGGTGGGCGCGGGAACGTCGATGGGGCGGCTGAATTCGAGCGTGCCCGAGGCGTCGGCGCGATGGTAGGTGAGGTACGGCTCGCGGAAGTCGTAGCCGAAGAAGTGCAGCTCACCGGTCACCGGGCAGGTTTTGGGGTGCGCGGTCGTGGCGGTGGTGAGCTTGCCGTCGAAGTCGTGCGGGCCGAGAGTGTCCAGGTCGCAGGTCAATTCGTAGGGGAACGAGGATTCGACGAGGGCGAGGGTACGCCCGGCGTGGCGGATGATGTGGGTGTTGGCGACACCGGCGCTGAAGTCGCGGTTACCCTGGGCGTCCATCCCGGTCGCGCCGTCGGTGAAGGTGCTGGTGCGCACCCACCGGTTGCGGAAGGAGACGGCGCGGCCGCCCTCGATGCGGACACCGTGCACCATGCCGTCACCGAGGAACCAGTGTTTGGAGGCGGCAGCGTGCGGGTTCGGGCCGTTGCGCAGGTACCAGCCGGTCAATTCCTCGGGAATGCTTCCGGTGCAAGGGAGTTCGTAGGCGGTGACCTCTTCGGTCACGGGTGCGTAGTTGCCGGTGAGATACGGGACGGTCATGATCGTTTCCTGACTTCCGGGCTCAGTCCGCGAGCTCGCCGAGCGCGGCGCGCGCCTTGCCCTGGACGTGGGCGACGTAGCGGAGAGTGAAGGTGACGGGGATGACGAAGGCCAGCACCTGCACGGTGGTCCGGAGCCCGGAGGAACCGTGGGCGAGCGCAGTCAGCGCAATGGCACCGATCACGAAGCTGGCCGTCCACACCGAGGTGAGCACATACGCCGTCCGGATGAACAGCGGCTGGTCCCAGAACTCCTGCGGTGTGGTCTGTTTGGCGATCGGCAGGGTGAACGGCACCCGGATCAGCAGGGAGAATCCGGCGATGAGGGCAAGCACTCCACTGGAGAGGGCGGGTAGATAGGCATGCAGTGCGGTGTTCGGATCAGCGAACGCCAGCACCGTGACCACGGCGAAGAACACCGCCGACCCGATATCGATGATGAGCGAATCCAGGCTGCGCCCGGCCCGCAGTTGCGGCACGATCCCGGCGACCGCAATGGCGAACGCGATGAGCGCCGACCACTGCCAGTACTGCGAGGGGATCACGGCGTAGACGATCCACGGGGCGAATGTGCGCAGGTACGACACTTCGAGAACTCCTCGGCGACACGATATTCCACTTCTGACATGTCCAAGATTGAGCCTCCAGTGTCGACATGTCAATAGTGGAATGTAGAGTGATTGCTATGAGTCTCCGGTACGCACTGCTCGGACTACTGTCGGAAGGTCCCGCCAGCGGCTACGACCTGCTGCGCACCTTCAAGGAGTCGCTTGCCAACGTCTGGCCCGCCACCCAGAGCCAGATGTACACCGAGCTCACCAAGCTCGCCGACGCCGGCCTCATCGAGGTCAGCGACGAGGGCCCCCGCGGCCGCAAGGAATACACCCTCACCCCCGCCGGCCTCGACGACCTGCGCACCTGGCTCACCACCACGAACCCCAAACGCAACGTCCGCAACGAGGCCCTGCTGCGCATCTTCTTCCTCGGCGTCATCCCCCGCGACCAAGCCCGCGCCTACCTCGAAGGCATGGAAGAACGCTCCGACCACGCCCACGAGGAACTCGTCGAACTCGAACACGCCATCGACTGGACCAACAGCAACCTCTCCCGCTACGGCCGCATCGCCCTCGAATACGGCGAACGCATCACCGCCACCAACCGCGAATGGGCACGATGGGCCCTGGACCAGCTTCCCCCCGAAGAGCCGGACCAACCGGCCTAGGCTGAGGAACCATGGAAATGGTTGCGCACGACGCCGATTCGGTTCCGGAGCCGGTGGGTGGATACACCAACGGGCTCGAGGTGATCGGGGCGCAACGCTTGCTGTTCATCAGCGGTCAGATCCCGGAGGACCGGCTCGGGAACGTCCCCGACGACGCCACAGCCCAGTGCCGACTGATCTGGGCGAATATCCTCGCGACACTGACACATGCCGGGCTGACTGTCGCCAGCATCGTCAAGGTGACCACCTATCTCAGCGACCGCTCCCTCGCCGCGGTCAACACTGCTGTCCGCACCGAGGTCCTCGGTGGACACAAACCCGCACTGACGGTCGTACTCGCTGGGATCTTCGATCCGCGCTGGCTGCTCGAGATCGAGGTCGTCGCCGCGGCGTGAGCAGGTTGACAATTTGTAGGCGCTTATCTGAAAACTGTTATATCACAATGGAATTCGCTTCGAATGTGCGTTCGAGTGGGGTAGAATAGTGGCATGACCAGCGGCGCAACGGTTCTCGACGACATCACGATCGCAGACGCGATCGTGATGCTCGCGCGGGCCACCGATGCGCTGTTGCGCGAGTCGTTGACGGATCTTTCCGATGGCGAGTTCGTGGCGGTGATGCGCGAGTACGAGACCAGCAAGCGTCGCCTCGCGGGGTTCGAGCACCGGGTGATCGAGGGGGTCGAAAGCCGTTGCCTGCCGCAGAAAGCCGGGTGGAAGGCACGCACCGACAAGTACCTCGAAGACACCCTTCACCTCAGCCACGCCGACGCCGTCTCGCGGGTGAAGGCCGCCGCGCTGCTCGGTGCCCACCAGCACGACGGAGAAGTCTTGCCGCCGGTGTTGGCGTCGACCGCGGAACTGCAGGAGCAGGGACAGATCTCCGCTGATCACGCGCGGGTGATCGCCAAGCTCGTCGACCGCATCCCGGAGAAGATCGACGCGGCGCAGCGTGAGAAGACCGAAGCCGAGCTCGCCGAGCTGGCGACCCGCACCACCCCGGATGATCTGCGCACGGCCGCGGCGCGTGTCCTCGATCGCCTCGACCCCGACGGGACCGCCACCACCGACGCCGACCGTCAGCGTCGCCGGGGCGTGACGCTGGGCAAGCAGGGCATCGACGGCATGTCCACCATCAGCGGGGAACTCACCCCGACCGCACGCGCGCTGCTCGACCCGATCTTCGCTGATTTGGCGCGTCCCGGCATGTGCAACCCCGCCGACCCCGAAAGCCCCTGGCGTGCCGAGGGAATCGACCCGGCCGTGATCGAAGCCGCCGCGCACCGTGACAACCGCTCCGCCGCACAGCGTCAGCACGACGCCCTGGTAGCGTTCCTGCGCCCCGAACTCGGGCCCACCAACCTCGGCCAGCACCGCGGCCTGCCCGTCTCGGCCATCTTCACCATGACCCTCGCCGAGGTCGAAGCCGCCGCCGGTGTCGCCACCACCGCTTCGGGTGGCACGGTGCCGCTGGAAGAGGCGCTCGCGTTGGCGGAGAAGGCCAAGCCGTTCCTGGCAGTCTTCGACCACCACAGCCGCCCACTGCATCTCGGGCACGGCAAGAAGAACCGCCTCGCCAACACCGCACAACGTTTGGCGTTGATCGCGGCCGAACGCGGCTGCACGCGCCCGGGCTGCAACGCGCCCGCCACCCTCACCCAAGTCCACCACGTGACCGACTGGGCCAAGGGCGGAGCGACCGACATCGAAAACTTGACCTTGGCGTGCGATGCCTGCCACTCCCTCATCGGACACGGCCCGCAAGACTGGAAAACCGTGGTGATGCCCGAGGATTCCGAACACGCGGGGCGGATCGGCTGGATCGCACCCCGCCACCTGGATCCGACCCAGACCCCGCGAATCAACAACCGCCATCACGGCGGCGAACTAGCGGTCGGCCGCTGGTTACGTCCCTAATTCGAGTGGCAGCCTCACCACCGGTGGGGCCCCTCGGGTTGCTTGCAGACCGAGTTGCTCGTCATCGCGGGCGTGCGCAGAACTGAAAAGAAGAAGTGTGGGCACGTCGCCTGCCCTACCGGACCTGAGCTGACGCGACCCGGGAGCCGCCACCCGGCGATCCCAGCCCCCGGACCGCACGCATCACCTCCACCGACAACAACAGAACGAAAAGCCAAGAACTCCAAAGACTCCCGCAGGTTTTCTCTTTTGGTCTTTGACAATTCCACAGAGACGATGAACGGCCGAGCGGTGAGGTGGCTGGAACCGGCAGCAGGCCAGCCGAACCCAGCCACCTCCTATCTCCTCCTCCAGGCCGCTTTTATCTCTTGCTCTTTCCAGCTTTTGCTCTTCCAGCCCTTGATTTTTCAGCTCTTGTTCTGTGGCAACCAAAAGCTGGCGAGCAAAGCGAAAAATCCGGTAGCGACTACGACCCAGAGCGTCCGTTGGAACGACCGCCCGAAGTCATCGGCCATAGCGGTACCGGCCGCAGAGCGCATCGTGCGCTCGACGGCAGGTAAAGGCGGGGCTGCCTGTTGCTCAGAGGTGCGGCAGGAAACGGGTTCGGTTTCGGGGTCGGAGGCGCGGACTCGGTCGGTGAAGCAGGCACCGAACTGGGCGAAGATTTGATCCTGGGCGTCGGGTGGGATGTCGGCGGCAGTGAGTCCCGAATGGACTTGGGATTGGATGTGGGAGAGGGCGGGTGCGGCTTGGGTGCCGAGTAGGCCGAAGAAGACGGTGCCCAAGGCGGCGATGCCGATGGCGGAGGCCAGTTGTTGGGTGGTGTTGAAGAGGCCGGAGGCGGATCCTGCGTCTTGGACGGGGACGTCGGTCAGGGAGAAATCGACGAGTGGGGCCACCACCAGGCCCATGCCGACACCACCGATCAGTAGCGGGACAATGAACTGGGTTGACGTGACGTGCGGGCCGAAATGGCTTACGGTCCAGATCAATCCGATGAGACCGAGCATGTACAACACCAAGCCGATTTGTAGCGCCGAGCGCCCGATCTTGGGTACCAGCACACCGGCGGAGATACCGGCGAACATCGGAACCGCCATCCCCCAGGGCAGACCGGTCAGACCGGCTCGCAGCACGCTGTAGCCGAGGCCGATCTGGAAGTAGAGGGTCATGGTCATGAAGAAGCCGATGACGCCACCGAAAAACAGTGCCGCGGTGAGCAATCCACCGTTGAAGGTGCGTAAACGGAACAGCCGCAACTCGATCAGCGGGGACCCGACGGTCGCGGCGCGGTGACGCTGGTAGGCGAAGAAGATCACGAGTACCGCAACCGACGCCGCGATACACCCGTAGGTCCACAGGGGCCAGCCCGCTTCGCGCCCCTGGATCAGCGGGTAGACCAGCAGGAACAGCGCCACGCTGCTCAACACCACACCGAGTATGTCGAGCCGTTCGGCTTGCGGCGCATGCGATTCCGGGAGCGCGAAGAACGCGGCCACCAGGGCGAGCAGGCCGATCGGGACGTTGACGTAGAAGATCGACCGCCAACCCAGTCCCCCGATGTCGCCGGAGGTCAGCAGTGCGCCGAGGATGGGGCCGCCGACGGTCGCCAGTCCCGCCAGACCGCCGAAGGCCGCAATCGCCTTGCCGCGCTGGGCAGGTGGATACATCACCTGGATGGTGGCGAGCACCTGCGGCACCATGAGCGCTGCGAAGGCACCTTGCACCAGCCGGTAGGCGATCAACTGATTGGCGGCGTCGGCAGTGCCACACAGCGCGGAGGCGGTGATGAAGCCCGCGACGCCGATCAGGAACAGCCGTCGGCGACCGAAGATGTCACCGAGCCGAGAACCGGTGATCAGGACGATCGCAAAGGTCAGCGCATACCCGCCGGCCACCCATTGCACGCTCGACAACGGCGCGCCGAGCTCGCGTTGGATCGGCGGGAGCGCCACATTGACGATGGTGTTGTCCAGCAGGTCGAGGAAGTAGGCCAGGAGCACCACGATCAGGGCGATCGTGCGGCGACGGCCTCGAATGGGAACCTCGGTGTCCGCGGATGCTGCGACTGCGTTCATGACACTCTCCTGGTGGTGGGAGTCATGCCTCGTCGGGTCACAGCCTTACACAAACCGACCGGATGGATTCATAAAACCGGACTAAACCCGTTCGCTACAGCCCCAGACCGTGGGCCAATACCGGCCACGAGGTGGGAAATTCGTCGTTCCAGTAGCCCCAGGAATGAGTGCCGTACGGATGCAGGTCGACCGTGACCGGGATGCCCAGCGAGGTGAGGCGGTCGGCCATGTCGCGGGTGCACTGGTCGACGGCGGCCTCCAGGATGCCGCCCACCAGGATCTGGTTCACGAGACTGTCTGTGGCACCGGCGAAATGGCGGTCACTCGCACGGTCGTGCGGGCCGGGCAGGCCGTTGCCGCTGGAGAGGTAGAGGTCCATGCCGCGCAGGGCTTCGGCGTGCAGGTAGGGGTCGTTGGCCGCCCACATGGGGTCGCCGGGTGCGCCGTACATGTTGGCGGCGTCGCCACCACCGAACGCCACCGTGATCCGGACGAACGCCTGGCCGATCGGATCCGCGATGCGGGCGCAACCGCTGTAGGCAGCCACCGAGCGATACAGACCCGGTTTGGCGATGGGGAGCTGCAGGACCGAGGTACCCGACATCGATACTCCCGCAAGGCCGTTCACGCCGGAGGTGCCGAGTGCGGCGTCGATGAGCGGGGGTAGCTCCTCGGTCAGATAGGTGGTCCATTTCATGACACCCAAGCGCGGATCGGGCTGCCGCCAGTCGGTGTAGTACGAGGCCGCGCCGCCCATCGGCTGCACCACATTGACGTTCTTGTCGGCCAGGAACTCGAACACGTCGGTCCGCCGGGCCCAGGACGCCGCACCGGTGCCGCCACTGCCGCCGCTGAGCATGTAGAGCACGGGCCGAGGCACGGATTTATCGGCCGGGCGCTGCACCTCGACCGGGAAGTCCGAGTTCATGGCGGCGGAGTGGACAGTGAACTCGAGGTGGCGGCCGTCGACGACGTGGGCGGCCACAATGGTCGACCCATCCGGCGAGCTCGGTGAATCGTCGGGATAGTCGGCCTCCGCGACATCCGGTTGGGCGGTGGCCGGGAGGTCGAACGGGCTGGCCGACAGCGCCATCGGAACCACCGCCGCCAGCACTGCCACGCTGCACATGATCGAGCGGATTCGCACGTCCGGGGTCCTGGTTCTCGTGTGCCGCCCGGCGCGCGTGGCCCGGCGACTGTGCTTCCGACGGCCTGAACCGCCGCGCCCCGACCTGGTGCGCATCGGGCACGCGGCGGCGAGTCTGACAGTCGCCCGCTAACGGGAGGTTTCCACTTGCTGTCGCGCAGCGGGCAACTCGCGCACCGACGACTCAGCTCAGCGTTAGCAGTTTCGCCGTGCCGGAAACGACGGTCTCGCTGCGATCGACCAGCGCGACACGCACCTGCACCCCCGCACCGGAGGCCAGGGCGGGCTGCCCGGGCGTGGCGGTGAGCGCGATGGTCGCATTGTGCTGGGAGCCGTCACAGGTGACCGACGTCTGAGTGCCGGTCGCGGCGGGGCCTTCTGCGTTCGGATCCCCGACCATGGCGTCGATGGCGGCGACACCCGCGGACGATTCACAGGTGTACTCGATGGCGACGGCCGACGCCGTCGCCGAATCCACCGCGATCGAGTTGACGGCGAAAGCACTTGGGGCGGTGAATAATCCGACCGCACCCAACACCGCCAGGGCCGTGACCACACCCGCCGAACGCCACTGATTTCGAATGGTGACCATGAGTTTCGTTCCTCCTGAGCCTCGGACATATGAAAAGCCGACATACCGGGAAAAACGCGCGGGCTGGTTTGCGCCGCTGATCACCATGGTCCAACCAGCAGGCCCGATCATGTGGGAGACCCGCACAACCCGGCGCGTCACCGGGGGCTTGTCAGGAGCGATCGGACCGCCACTGCCGGACGGCCCGGCCGATCTCGGTGGCCGGAGATTCTCCGTAGAGCCATTCGCGCGCGATGCGATGCCAGTTGTTGGTACACCGCAGTTGACCGAGAGCGGCGAAAGTGAGCAGGTCCGCCCGGCGGGAGAAGACATGTTCCGGTGGCAGCGACTGGCGGCGCAGACCCCGGAAGTCGGCGGCACGCGGGTCGACTGCGAGCACCACGGCGGCGGTGGCCAGTTCCGGCGTCACCGCGATCTCCTCGTCGAGCAGGTGCCAGCCCGCAGCGGCCCACACGTATTCCAGGACGTCCGGCGCGGTGACGCCCGCGTCGGGATCGATGATGCCGCGCCCGGCCCAATGCTCGTACAGAAAATCGGCGCGCCCCTCGCACGCCGCACGCAACCCGGTGCGCTCGAATTCCACATGGACAGCGTCCATCCGGTGGTAGAGGCCGAAATCCACGAAGCCGACCCGACCGCTCGAGTGCAGCAGGATATTGCCGGGATGGGGATCGCCGCAGAACTCGTAGTCGGTGAACAGCGAGGTGATGTAGAAGCGGTAGACCAGTTCACCGATATGGTCGCGCTCGGCGTCCGGCAGGCCCCGCATCGCCTCGAAGGGCTCCCCCTCGAGGAATTCGGTGACGAGAACACGGTGGGTGCAGTACTTTTCGACGCTGTCCGGCACCACGATGTAGGGGTGATCCCGGTAGCGAGCCGCAACCTGGTGCTGGGTGCGGGCCTCACGCAGGTAGTCGAGTTCGCCCCCGATATTGCTGGTGATCTCATCGAGAACCGCGGCATCCCCAGCACTGGGCAGCACGGACTTCAAAAGCCCGCTGAGCATTTGGAGATTGCGCATGTCCGCCCGGACGGCCTTGTCGACTCCCGGATACTTCACCTTCACCGCGACCGCGCGACCATCCCGCAGTCGCGCCCGGTACACCTGCCCGATCGACGCCGCCGCGACCGGGGTCTCGTCGAACTCGGCGAACACCCGCGACAGCGGCCCGAGCTCGTCCTCGAGCACCGCGCGCATGGCGCTGAACGGCACCGCCGGTGCGCGGTCACGCAGTTCGGCGAGCTTGTCGCGGAACAGTTCTCGATGTGATTCCGGTACCAGGTCCAGATCCAGCACCGACAGCATCTGCCCCAGCTTCATGGCTGCGCCCTTCATGCTGCCGAGCACGGTGACCAGTTGCTGCGCGGCCTGCAGCGAGGAACGCTGCGCGAGGATCCGGCGGGCCTGCTCGGGTCGCCCGATCATCGACAGCCGGGTCCCGATTCCGCGGGCGGCCTGCCCCGCTGCCAGCCGACCGAGACGGCCGCCGCGCGCGATGCGGCCCGTGGGCAGTTCGTGGGCCATGCGATCCTCCACGCCGTTGTGACGCAACAACATACCCGACCGGTTTCGATCTTCGAGGGCTAAGCTGAGCATCGCTCATTTTCACCGCGGTGCCGGTTTTCACCGCAGCAAGGAGGCCGCGATGCCGCCCAAGACCGTGGGCAATCGCCGCCGCCCGACCCAGCAACGCTCCAAGGCGACCCGCGAACACATCCTCGATACCGCTGCCCGCCTGTTCGGCGAGCGCGGCATCGCCGACACCTCGACCAACCGGATCGCCGCCGAAGCCGGGGTGAGCATCGGCACGCTGTACCGGTACTTCTCCGATCGCAGCGTCATCGTGGAGGAACTGCTCGGCCGACTGCTCGAGAACATCGAACGCCGCTTCACCCAATGGGTTTCGGGACTGTCGCGCCAACCGCTGACGCCCTTGTTCAGCCGCGGTGAGCAACTCATCACCGAACTGCTGGAGGTGTTCACCGAGGAACTGGTCGCCAACGCCAAGCTGGTGCGCGCGCTGGTGGCGGGCGTGCAGTTCTACAGCAGCGGCCTGCCCGAGTTCGAGCCCCGGCTGCGGCTGCTGGTCAAGGTGTTGCTGATCCAGATTCTCGGCCCCGGCGACGATCATCGCTACGACATGATGACCTTCGTACTCATCAACACCGGATTCGCCGGGGTGCTGCGGGTCTCGGCACTCGAGGTCGGCAGCCAGGAACGGCAGGAGGCCATCGCCATGACCGCCCGGATGCTCTCCGCCTGGATCGAGGCCGAGTCGCGGCAACCGGCGCACGGTAGTGGCTCAGAGCGTCCCGCCACCGCCCAGCAGCCACGGGTTGAACGTGCAGTCCAGGTTGGGGTGCTGCCCGGGATCGAGCGCCCGTAGCACGATCGACAGCGCCCGCGGCGAGTACATCATTGTCAGGTGATCGGAAAGGTCCTGCTCGCAACCGTCCTGGAGGGTGATGTTCGAGACCTGTGCTCCCGGACCGGCTTTCAGGAAGGTGCGGTCGTAGGGATTGGTGATCTCGTCGTAGCGGGTGCCGACGACGGTGTAGTCGATGCCGGGGACCGTGTCACCGTTGGCATTGAGCTGATTGATGAAGTCCGAGCCGATGGTCTGCTGAATTCCGGCATGCCCCACGAAGATCTCGACGAGACCGAGCACGTCGATGCCGAAATTGTTGATGGCCCGCCCCAGTGCGCCGATGCCGTCGAGCGAGGTGCCGTGATTGGTCGCGCCCAGTGTGATCAGATTGTGCACCTTCGCCGCCCCGCCCTCGAACTTCGTGTACCAGCCCGACATCGGCCCGCCCTGCGAGTGCGCGACGAGATCGACCTGGGACGAACCGGTCGCCGCCAGCACCCGATCCACGAAGGCGGCCAACTGTTTCGCGGAGTCCTGGATGTAGCCGGTGCCCATCGTGCCGGGCAACACCGAGCCCAGCCCACCGCCTTGCACCAGATCGGACCGACCGTAATTGAGCGTGAAGGTGCAGTAACCGGCGTCTTTGATCGGCTGGCCCATGAAGGCGAAACCGTTGTAGGCGTTCATCCAGGTCCCGTGCACGAGCACCACCGGCCGCGGATGCGCGGCGGACGGTTTGCAGTTCCAGTCGTTGGCACCGGGCGGAGTCGCGTCCGGGTTCAGCAGCCCGTAGCCGAAGGCCGCCAGCCACGAAGTCATGGACGGCCCATAACCTTTGGTGTCGGACGCGTAGCCGCCCGAGGAGCCGGAGCTGGACCCACTGCCGCCGAAGCAGTTGCCGGAGCCATTGCCCGATCCGGCGCCGCTGCCGGAGGTGCAGGCCGATCCGGAGTCGGCATGCGCGCCCGGACCGGGGAATCCGACCGCCAGTAGGGAGACCCCCACCATTACCGCTGCCCTTACCGTCTTACGGCGCGTGTTTCTTCTCATTTCATGCCTTCCCGTATCGAAACCGCGCTCAAGGTAGGCCGCCGTCCGACGTGTCCAGAAGAGTCACCGCCAAACCTTGGACCAGCTCACGAATTTCCATCCGGCTACTCCGTGACGCGATACAAAGTGCCCGGTAGAGGAGCCGTCACAACCGTCCAGCGGGTAATTCGGTGAAATATCCAAAGTTCCTTCCGATTCCACGCGGCGGCCTTCGCGGGATGAATTCATGACATTCATGAACCACCGCACTCCGACCGCCGGGGCCGAACAGGCGCTGGCACTGGTCGGCCGCCACTACCGGTGTTCGCGAACCTTCCCCGTGGAGCGCGTCCGCATCCGCGAGTTCGCCCGTGCCGTCCAGGCTTTCCATCCCGCCCACTGGCACGAATCGGCGGCGGCGCGACTGGGATTCGACGCGCTGGTGGCGCCGCCCACATTCGCCGCGGTGGTGTGGCAGCAGGCGCGGCGCGAGATCCTCGAGAAGCTGATCACCGGGTACCGCACCGATCGCGTGGTCCACGTGGACCAAACCCTCGACATCGGCCGCCCCCTGCTGGCCGGTGACGTGCTGACCTGCGACGTCTACTTCGAATCCTTCCGGCATTTCCGGTCTTTCGACGTAATCTCCGTCAACGCCGTGCTCACCGACCAGCACGGTGTGCCGGTCCAGAGCGGCTCCACCGCGCTGCTGGCCCGCACCGGTGATCACGAGCGCGCAGCGGAGCGGGCCGCGAGCGCCTGTTTCGGCACCGACGATCGGGTGGTGGCGACCGGCGTGCGCCACAGCCGCCTGCCGCGCACCCGCATCGACTTCGACCGGCTCGCGGTGGATACCCGGCTGCCGACCGCCGGGGCCACACTGAAGGCGCGTGACCTCACCGATTACGCACGCGTCGTGGGCAATTCGTCCTCCGACGGGATGCTCTCCCCCGACGCCGACGCTGACGGGCCGACGCTGGTCGCGCCCGGCATGCTGGTGCTGGCGCTCGCCGCCGGATACGTCACCTCCTGGACGCGGGATCCCGCCGCTGTGATCAAGTACCGGGCCGAATTCGCCAATCACGTCCACTATTTGACGGTGCCTCGCCTCGCGGACGCCGATATCGAATTCACCGGCCGGGTGGTCGCGCGCGATGAGCACCGCCGCACCGCGACCGTCGCGATCGAGGCGAAATCACAGGGCCGCAAGATCTTCGGCTATGCCAGCGCGGAGGTTGGCTTCGCACCCACGGTCCGCAGGTCACCCGGGTGACCCGGGCGGGCCGCCCCGACCGCGGCCCGCCCGGAGCTTCACGCCGACACGTCCTGCCCGGCGGTGGAATCGGGGTCGTCGGGTCCGGGCACGACCCCCAGATCGGCGGGGTGGTACAGACCGGGCGGATAGCCCTGGGCGTGCGCCATTTCCAGCAGTTCGTGCGCTTGCGCCGCAAGATCGGGGATCTGCGCGGTCGGCCCGGACAGCACCACGGCAGTCAGCTCCACTCCCGCCGTGTCGGACAGCGCCGTCAGCGCCCGCGCCGTCATGGCGAACGCGCCCGCCAATCCCCACCCGGCACTGTCGTCCTGCGGCACCAGCACGATCCCGCCCGAGGCGGCCAGCAGCGACAGCGCCCGCGAGCCGAGCACCGCGCCCAGCGCCGCCTGCACGCGGCGCAGGCGACGCAGCGCGGTCATCTCCGTGACCGTGTGCTCGTCCGCGTCCGACGCCGGAATACGCACGGCCACCACCTGATACGCATTCGCGATGCAGATGCCCGTGTGCCGGGCCAACGTCGAACGGCTGTGGCCGCTCAGCAGGGCCGCGACCAGCGTCTGTGCGGCCGTCTGGTGCTCGCGCGCCACGAACCGGAACTCGTCGACGTAGGCGGTAGTGGTCGCCATCGTCACCGCTCGCAGCAATCCCAGCAGCAGTTCGGCGCGACCCACCGAGGTGGCATCCGCCCCCGGCGATTCGGTGACCGCGAGCTCGAGGCCGTCACGGATGGCCTCGTGATAGCCGAGCAGGATCCGGTCGAGGTCGATCCCCTCCCGGGCGAATCCGGCCGCCGATTCCGCGACCTCGACCAGCCACCCGGACCGGTGAGCGGCAGGCGCGGCAGCGCCGGCGGCACGGGCGAGGCAGGCGCGCGCCCGTTCGTCCACATCGCCGGACCCGAGCCCCTGGGTGTCACCGGCGAACATTTCGGCAAGTTTCGCGGCAAAGTTCGGCGGGCCCGCGGCGGCCCGGTCGTCGACTGCGGTGGAATCCGGTAGTTCTCGTATGTTCAACGTGCCCTCCTGATTTCGGCATCAGGCTACGAGCCGGCGGCGCGTGTTCCACTGTGCGGCCGTGTTTTTCGGACACTTCACATATTTCGCTCCGTCTGGCTGTGATCGGCGAAAGTCCGTGCGATGAGCGCCGAACGCAACTGCCACAGATCGGCGGTCACCGTGGGATCGAGACCCGTCAACTGGCCTATGCGTTTGAGTCGATAGTCGACGGTATTGGTGTGGATATGCAGGACCCGCGCGGTCTGGCGGCGATGCAGATTGTTGCCGATATGGCATTGCAGGGTCCGCAACAGTTCGGGATGCGCATCGAGCGGATCCAGCAGGGCACCCAGCGTTTCCCGGCCGGGACCGGGGCGGGTGAGCTGGTATTCCAGCGCCATATCGGTGAATCGGTACAGTCCGGCCACACAATTCAGTCGCTGCACCATGTCCAGTAATTCGTGTGCCCGGTCGGCGGCGGCCGGGATCTCGGGTGGTGCGGCGACCACGAGCGCCGCGGTCACCGCCACCCGTGCCGCCGCCGAGAGCCTGGTGACCAGCTCGTCCAGTGTCGCGTCGTCCAGCGCGGCGGCCGGGACCAGGACGGTGCCACCGTCCACACTCAGCAGCGCGAGTGCCGTTCCGCCGCAGCGGTTCGCGAGCTCGGCCTGCAGCCTGCGCAGCTTGCGGCGTGCGACCACCTTGCCGTCGAGCATGGGATGCCCCTCGTCCCGATGCCGCGGGATCGCCAGGGCCAGGACGTGATATGAGTCGGCGATCTCGATGCCGCATTCGCGGGCCATGGTCGAGGTCGGGTGCCCGCCCAGCAGCGCCGAGGTGAGGGTGTGCACGGCGGTGTGGTGCTCACCGACCACGGACCGGTACTCGCGCACATAGGCGCGCGCGACCGTCGCACTGATCGTATCGAGCAGGCTCACCACGAGTTTCGCGCCGTCGACGACATGGTCGTAGTCCCGCGCGGTGGCACCGGAGAACACCCGGTCCATGCCGAGCCGGAAGCCCTCGTGGATGGAGTGCAGGACGGTGTCGATCGGCACGCCCTCGCGGGCCCACCCGGCCGCGGCCTCGGCCACCCGGCCGGTCTTGGCGGGGATGTCGCGGCCGTCGAGCATGCCGACCGCGAATTCCAGGCAGACCCGGGTGACGGCGGTGACGTCGCCGGAGATGATGTCACCCGGCAGCGTCGCGCACGGGATGACGTGGTCCACGAAATGGCCTACCAGCTGCCGGGATACGGTGCGCACGTCCTGCAGTGGGGCGGACATCGGCTGACCCGAGACGGTCAGGCCCTCCCGGAGAGTTCCGTCGGTTGTCATCGTCGACTTCCTTCCGATCTACCGCGTCTCGGCGGTGGATCTCGAACTCTAAGGTGATCTCGAACTCACCTTCTACTCTCTTTCCCGGCGACCACCGTTCGCTCGAAGATCGACGGGATGAGCTGCGCGAACATGGAATTGACGTAACCGGTCGGCAACGGATATCGGAGCCGGTTGGTGAGGTCCGCTCACTTTTACGAGATCATCAAGTTACCCATTGCGGTCGCGGGACCCCCTGCGAAGGTGGACCATGAAGGCGCGTCCGAATGATGAGGAGCGCCTGTGGATTCCGATCTCTGTTATGCGTCGGCGCGGGAGCTGGCCGGATGGCTGCGCGCGGGCAAGCTGTCGGCGGTGGAAGTCACCCGCGCCCATCTGGACCGGATCGAACGGCTGAATCCGAAGATCAATGCGATCGTCACCCTCGTGCCCGAGCAAGCGCTCGCGGCGGCCCGCGACGCCGACCGGCGGTTGGCCGCCGGCGAGGAACCGGGCCCGCTGCACGGGATTCCGATGGCCCACAAGGACACTCACGACACCGCGGGCATCCGCACCACCTATGGCAGTCCGCTACTGGCCGACAATGTGCCCGAGCGCGACGAGCTGGTCATCGAACGACTCAAGGCCGCGGGCGTGATCACCCTCGGCAAGACCAATGTGCCGGAGTTCGCGGCGGGCTCGCACACGGTGAACCCGGTGTTCGGTGCCACCCTCAACCCCTACGACCTGGGTAGATCGGCGGGCGGCAGCAGTGGCGGCGCGGCGGCGGCCCTGGCCTGCGGCATGCATCCGCTCGCCGACGGCAGCGATATGGGTGGCTCCCTGCGTAATCCGGCGTCGTTCTGCAATGTGGTCGGCTTGCGTCCGTCGCCGGGCCGGGTGCCTACGTGGCCGGATCCGATGGCCTGGCTGACGCTGGCGGTGCAGGGCCCGATGGCGCGCAGCGTGTCCGACGCGGCCCTGCTGCTCTCGGTGCTCGCGGGCCCGGATCCGCGCAGCCCGATCGCGATCGCGGAACCAGGCTCGCTCTTCGCTCCCCCGCTGGAGCGGGAGCTGCGTGGGCTACGGGTCGCGTGGTCCCCGGACCTGGGTGGCGCGGTACCCGTGGAACCACCGGTGCGCGATGTGGTCGAGCGCGCGGTGCAGGTCTTCGCGGATATGGGTGCCGTGGTGAGCGAGGACTGCCCGGATCTCTCCGGTGCCGAGGACGTGTTCCGGACGCTGCGGGCCTGGCAGTTCGCGACCGGGCTGGGACCACTCTTGCCGCAACGGGATCGGCTGAAACCCGCCCTGGTCTGGAATATCGAGCAGGGGCTGACGCTGACCGGCCGCGACCTCGCCGAAGCCGAAGTGCTGCACACGCTCCTGTTCCACCGGGTACGGGAGTTCTTCGAGCGCTACGACATTCTGCTGCTGCCGGTCAGCCAGGTGCCGCCGTTCGAGGTGGAGCTCGAGTATCCCGAGCAGATCGCGGGCGAACCGATGCACACTTATCTCGATTGGATGCGATCGTCGTATCTGGTGAGCGCCACCGGATGTCCGGCCTTGTCGGTGCCCGCCGGATTCACCACGGCATGGCTGCCGGTGGGTGTGCAGATCGTCGGACCACACCGGGCCGACCGATTGGTCCTGGAGGTGGGTCACGCCTTCGAACAGGCGACGGGCTTCGCCACCGTGCGCCCGCCGATCGCGGCGGGCTGACCCGATTGCCGCGGACCGATCATCGACCGGCCCGCGGCGGGGCGCCTACTCCGCGGTGAGAAGCACCGGCAGGCTGGTGTGCCCGTTGGAGATGAAGCTGCCCAGCGGCTTCAATTCCGTTGCGTCCGTGGCCAGCCGCAGGTTCGGGAACCGCTCGAACAGCGCGGGCAGTGCGATGGCCGCCTCCATGCGGGCCAGCGGCGCACCCAGGCAGTGGTGTGCGCCGTGCCCGAAGGCCAGGTGCTGATCCTTGGTCTCGCGCGCGATGTCGAAGGCGTCGGCGGACTCGCCGTGGATCTTCGGATCGCGACCGGCACCCGCGTACGAGGCCAGAATCGCCTCGCCCTTGGGAATGGTGACCCCGTCGATCTCGATGTCCTCCACCGCATACCGCAGCGGCAGGTGCGCGACCGGCGACTGGTAGCGCAGCGTCTCCTCGATGACGTCGGCCCACGACGCCTGCTCGGCGACCACCGCGGCCAGCTGCTCGGGATGCGTGAGCAGCGCGACCACGGCCTGATCCAGCAGATTCACGGTGGTCTCGTGCCCGGCGTTCACCACCAGCATGAGGGTCTCGACGAGCTCCTTGTCGTTGAGCTGCGAGCCGTCCTCCTCGTCGCGCTCGGCGATCATGGCGGAGGTGATGTCGTCGCCCGGGTGCTCACGCTTGTACGCGACGAGTTCGCCCACCCGCTCGTACATTTCGACGAAGTTGGCCATCGCCTCCTCGGCGGTGAGCGAACCGTCGAAGAACCCGTCCACGCACTTGTGGATGGCCGCGTCGAGGTGCTCGGGCACGCCCAGCAGACCGCTGATCACGCGGATCGGCACCGGGTAGGCGTAAAGCGAACGCAGATCCACGATTTCGCCCGCGGGCAGCGCGGCGAGCTCGTCGAGCAGTTCGGTGACGATGGCCTCGATGCGCTCGCGCATGGCGGTGGTGCGGCGGTGGGTGAAGGCCGGCGACACCAGCTTTCGCAGCCGGCGGTGATCCACACCGTAGGCGGTGAACATGTTCTCCGCGGCCACCCACGGCATCAGCGGCCACGCCGCGGTGATCTCACCGTTCATGAACGCCGCCCAGTGCTGGCGCGGATCCTTGGAGACGCGCGCATCGGCGAGCAGGCTCTTGAGCGTCGCCTGATCGGTGACCGACCAGGCCGGGACGCCACCGGGCAGCTCGACCAGCGTGACGGGGCCCTGTGCGCGAATCCGCGCGGATTCGCCTTGGATGTCGGTTCCGGTGACATCCAGCACGATCGGGCTCTGGGACATGGACTGCTCCTTACACCGCGCGCAGCGCGGGGCTAATCGGGAAATCGACCGGCAGTGCCACCATGGCGCGGTGGAACGGGCCGGGACGCCAGGAGATTTCGTGCCTCGGCACGCCCAGCCGGAGGTCCGGCAGCGCGTCGAGCAACTCGTCGATGGCGGTCTGCGCCACCAGGTAGGCGACCGAGCGGGCGGGGCAG
Organism: Nocardia heshunensis; assembly: GCF_054782115.1. Lineage (NCBI taxonomy): Bacteria > Bacillati > Actinomycetota > Actinomycetes > Mycobacteriales > Nocardiaceae > Nocardia > Nocardia heshunensis. The sequence goes on from NZ_BAAGTC010000003.1 coordinate 285,372, forward strand.
GCGTGCGGGCCCGCGCTCCAGGCCAGGTGCGAACGGTTGCCGGTGCGGTCGCCGCCCGCGATCTCGGGATCGTTGTTGCAGGCGGCGTGACTGATCACCACCGGCTGATTGGCGGGCAGCCAGGTGGTGTCGATGAGGATCGGCTGGCGCGGAAAGCTGGTGGCGAAGTTCGCGATCGGCGGGTCGTTGAACAACACCTCGTCGAGCGCGTCGCGCGTGGAGAGACTGCCGCCGAGCATGTCGCCGCCGAAGCGGTCGTCGGTGAGCATCAGCAGCAGCGTGTTACTGATCAGGTTCTGCATGGGTTCGATGCCCGCGCCGTAGAAGCTGACCAGCTGATACAGCAGCTCTTCGTCATTGAGGTTCGCGGAGTTGTGCGCCATGCGGGAGGTCACGTCGTCGCCGGGTTCGTTGCGGCGCATGGCGATCAACTCCAGCAGCGCCTCACCGAGGGTCTGCATGCCCCAGGCGGCGTTCACCGTGTCGAACAGGGCCGCCATGCCGGTGGCCACCCGCTGACCGATATCCGCCGAGCAGCCCACCAATCGGTTGAGCACCTCGAACACCAGCGGTAGTGCGTACTGCGACACCAGATCCGCGCTGCCCTCGGCCCCGATGGCGGCGATGAGCGGGCCCGCGATCTCCTCGACGGTGGCATGCACGGCGTGCAGATCGATACCGTCGATACTCGCGGTGTAGGCCTGCCGATACCGGGCGTGCTCGGCCCCCGCATTGCGCAACGCATTCGGGTACCACTGCATCATCGGCCGGATCGGCGAATCCTCCGGAATGCTGTCCTGCCACGGGCGCGGATCGGCCGGAAAGTGTTCGGGATCATTGAGAATCCGCAGCGCGGTGCGATAGTTCACCACCAGCGTCGCGGGCACCCCCGGCGCCAGCTCGATCGGCACCATCGACCCGTGCGTACTGCGCATGTCCCGATAGGCGCCGTGCGGATCGGCCACGAATTCCTCTGTGCCCAACATGATCCGAGACTCGGCCACCCTGTGCGCCCCGCCCGTCACCGGACAACCACCCGACGCCCCCGAGAACCCGCCCCTTGATCCTGCTGTGTCCAACCCCGAAACTCCCTATCGAATAACAGCTTTCACCGACCCCGGCCCGGACGGCCGGGGCGAGTCGACGCTTCGCACCCTAGCAGCCCGTCAGCACACCCACCCTTTTTGCGAAACACCACCGCGTGAAACACCAACCCGTGGGCTAGCTGTCGACGATGGAGGTGATGAGGGTGTGGGCGTCGGCGGTGCGGGTGGTGACGGTTTGGGTGAAGACGTCGGGGAGTTCTCCGGGGGGCTGTTGGGTGATGCGGACCGACCAGTGGTCGTCGTCGGCGGGGGCGAGGCGAGTGATCTGGACGCAGTAGCGGGTGCCCTGCAGAACCGAGTCGATGCCGGATTGGATCTTGGCGGCATCGGCCACGCTGGCCGCGTCGTCGGCGACGAACTGGCGGGCGACAGTGCCGGAACGCAGGACGTAGTAGGCGTATTGGAAGCCGAGGATGGCGTCGGGACCGCTGGCGGTGCTGCCGGAATCGATGCCGGAGACCGCGTCGGGGGTGCGGCGCGACGGGCAACCGTCGGCCGCGATACCGACGGACGTGCTGATCGAGGTGGGCGTCGAGCTCGCGGTGGGCTTGGTCGAGAGCACGGTGGACGGACGGGCCAGGACCTCCGGGGTGGTCGAGTCGTGGCTCGAACCAAGCAGGGAGGACAGCAATCCGACGGCGGCAGCACCGGCGCCCGCGAGCACGGTGACGGTCAGGACCACCAGCAGTGCGCGCGATCGCGTCCACGGACCGGACTCCTCGATCGCGCTGTGGCGACCGGCTTCTCGCTGGGGCGGCGCCGAAACTCGCAGACCTGTCGCCGACGCCCGCGGACCGGTTGCGGAACCACGCGGACCGGTCGTCGAACCACGCGGACCCGTGGTCGAGCCACGCGGGCCAGTGGTCGAGCCGCGTGGGCCGGTCGTCGAACCACGCGGATCGGATGTCGATGCGTGCGCACCCGGACTCGATGCCGGAGACCGGGTCGCCGATACCCGCGGACGGGCAGTCGCGGTGTGCGAGGCCGGAATCGCGCCACGCGAGCGCGCGGCCGAGGCCCGGGGTGGCGGCTCGGCCAGCGCATCCGCCAAGGCGGCAGCCAGTTCGGCGCAGGTGCCGAAGCGGTCGGCCGGGTCCTTGGCCATCGCGCGAGCCAGCACCGGATCCAGGGCGGCGGGCAGCGCCGGATTGATGTCGCGTACCGACGGCACGGGGGCGCTGACGTGCCGGTAGATCAGTTGCGGCAGGTCGCCGTCGGCGAACGGGGCGGTACCGGTGAGCATTTGGAACAGGGTGCAGCCCAGCGAATACACGTCGGCGCGGCGATCCACCCGCGCCTCGCCGTGGAAGCGCTCGGGCGCGGTGTACTGGAAGCTGGCCATCACCTCACCGCTGGCGGTGATGCCGCGGGTCTCGTGATTGGATTCGGCGATCCCGAAGTCGGTGAGCAGCGCCCATTCTCGCGGCTGCGCGGTGAGCAGGATATTGGCGGGCTTCACATCCCGGTGCAGCACGCCGACATCGTGCGCATAGTCCAGGGCGCGGGCCACATCCGCGGTGAGGGCCGCGGTGCGCGCGAGTTCCAGCGGCCCGGCGAGCAGTTCGGCGGCCAGGTCCGAGCCGTCGACGTAGGCCATCGACAGCCACAGCCGCCCGTCCTCCTCGCCGCGCGCGAAGATCGTGACGATGTTCGGATGCGACAGCCGCGCAATGATGTTGGCCTCGCGCAGGAACCGCTGCCGCACCTCGCCGTCATCGCCGACCACGCGGTTGAGCAGCTTCAATGCGACGAAACGGGGCAGATCCCGATCGTGGGCGAGGTACACCTCACCCATTCCGCCGGCGCCCAGCAGGCGCTCGATCCGATACCCGGCGAAGGTCATTCCCTGCCGGAGCTGCTCACCCAACCAATCCTCCCGATCCACCTGCACCGCAGACAATACCGGGCATCGCCGACACCGCAGCACCGACACCGCCGCCTGTCAAGCGGCCTGGCCGCGATACCCCGGTCTTCGCTATGCTTCTGCCTGGAACTTTTCGCGAGTTTCGTTCGGCCGGAAGGACATCGAATGATGACGATGCGGCGGGTACTGGCGGGGTTTATCGCGGTGACGGGGATCGCGGCGGGACTGACGGGCGTGGGAACGCCGCCCGCGCGGGCGGATTGGCTCCCCCAGCTCGCCCCCTTCGGGTCGGTGGTCCTCACCGGCGGGGACGCGAATTTCTGCGCGGGAGCGATCGCAGTCGCCCTGGAATCGCCACCGGGGATGCCCGGGCACATCACCGCTCGGGTCACGCCCCTCGGCTATCTCGGCGGGCCGTGCGGCACCCACATCGTGCTGGGCTGGGTCGGATCCGCCGGTCTCGGATCGCGAGAGGTGTACGTGCGCAGCGACGCTCCCGGGCAGACGCAGACGCTGGATCTGTGGGTGGGAATGGGATTGGCCAAGTTGTTCGCCAACAGCTGGCCGCTGCAGGGGCCGTGGGCCGAGTGGTACCTGTTGGTGCCGTAGCCGTTTCGGGCCAGGTCAGCCGTTTCGAGCTAGGTCGTCGGGCGCAGACAGGCGATGGCGGTAGCGGATTCGTTCACGATGTCGCGCATGGCGGCCTCGGCGGCGGCCCCGTCGCCGGACTGGACGGCCGCGGCGACCGCGGCATGCAACTGCAACGCCTGCGGATTCGCCTGGGTGGGCATGAGTTCGTGTTCGGTTCTGCCGGTGAGCACCTCGCGCACGATCGGCGCGAACACCGCCAGCAGCGGATTGCCGCTCGCCGCCAGCAGCGTGGCATGGAAGGTGACGTCGTGGGCCAGATAGGCGTCGGTATTGGCCGAGCGCGCGGTCGCCGACATGCCCATCACGGCGGCCGTCAGGTCGGCACACTGCTCGGGGGTGGCGGCGGTCGCGGCCAGGCGGGCGGCGAGCGGTTCGGTGCCCGAACGCAATTCGGCCAGCCAGGCCAGATGGGCGAAGCGCTGCGGACCTGCGAGCTGCCAGCGAATCAGCTTGGGGTCGAGGGCATGCCAGCCGGACGGGTCCAGGACGGTGATGCCCGCGCGGCGGCGGATGTCGACCATGCCGAGGGATTCCAGGACGCGGACCACCTCGCGAGCGACCGTGCGGGAGACGTCGAAACGGGTGGCGATCTCGTCGGAGGAGATGCGCGCACCAGGGGCGATCGCTCCGGAGGCGATGTCGGAACCCAGCCGATCCAGCACGGAGTCGTGCAGGGGCAGTGCTTCCGACCGGTCGACCATGGCTTCAGTCTCACACATTCGAGGCATATCTATCGGCGAAGGCTAGGCAATACGTAGTACTTATTCGCGATCTGTCTTGATATAGTCCTCCATATTCGGCCCTTGTGCCCTGGATCACTCCACCTCGACTCGAAGAAGCGTCATGCACAACCCTGAACCGCTCGCCGTCGCGAGCCTGGCCGACGCGGCCACCCACCACGCCGGAAGCGCGCAGCTCATCACCGCCGCACTCATCGGTGTCGCCCTCATCGTCGGCCTGATCACCTGGCTCAAGATGCATCCGTTCCTGGCGCTGGCCATCGGCGCGATCGCCGTCGGCCTGCTCGCCCGCCTCGGTGCCGCCGACACGGTGAACTCGTTCGTGAAGGGCTTCGGCTCGACCATGGGCAGCGTCGGCATCCTGATCGGCTTCGGCGCGATGTTCGGCAAACTGCTCGCCGATTCCGGCGGCGCGGATCAGATCGTGGACACCCTCGTGCGCCGCGCCGGACCGCGCGCACTGCCGTGGGTGATGGGCCTGGTCGGCGCGATCATCGGCCTGCCCATGTTCTTCGAGATCGGCGTGGTGCTGCTGATGCCGGTCATCCTGCTGGTGGCCACCCGGTCGCGACTACCCCTGCTGTCGGTGGCGATTCCGGCGCTGGCCGGGCTTTCGGCCATGCACGGGCTGGTGCCGCCGCATCCGGGACCGCTGGTGGCGGTGTCGGCCTTGAAGGCGGATCTGGGACTGACCCTGGGCCTCGGCGTGCTGGTCGCGGTGCCGACGGTGATCCTCGCCGGTCCGCTGTTCGGCAAGCTCGCCGCTCGCTGGGTGAATGTGCCGGTGCCCGAACTGTTCTCCACCACCGAGCCGCAAGCAGACGAGGAGCGCGGGCCGCGCCCGAGCTTCACCGCGACGCTGGCCACGATCCTGCTGCCGGTCGTGCTCATGCTCGGCAGCGCCGTCTTCGACGTGGTGTCCCCCAAGTCCGGCTCCCCGGTGAAGAAGCTCCTGGATGTGCTCGGCACCCCGGTGGTGGCGCTCGGCATCGCGCTGCTGGTCGGCATGCTGGTGCTCGGCCGCGGCGGGCGGATGACCCGGGATCGCCTGTCCGACACCATGAACAGCGCGCTGCCACCCATCGCGGGCATCCTGCTGATCGTCGGGGCGGGCGGCGGTTTCAAACAGGTCCTCGTCGACACCGGCATCGCCGCCACCATCGCCGACGCCATCCGCGACTCCAGCCTGCCGGTGCTGCTGCTGGCCTGGTTCGTCGCCGCCCTCATCCGGGTGGCCACCGGTTCGGCGACGGTCGCCACCGTGACCGCCTCGGGCATTCTCGCCCCGGTCGCGGCCGGGCTGAGCAACTCTCACGTCTCGCTCATGGTGCTGGCCATCGGTTCCGGATCGCTGTTCCTCTCGCACGTCAACGACGCCGGATTCTGGATGGTCAAGGAGTACCTGGGACTGAATGTCGTGCAGACCCTGAAGTCCTGGAGCGTCATGGAATGCGTGATCTCGCTGTCGGGTCTCGCGGGCGTGCTCGCGCTGAGCGCGGTGATCTAGCGTGGCGACCGACCAGCCGCACATCGTGATCCTCATGGGCGTCTCCGGCTCCGGGAAATCCACCGTCGCGGGCATGCTGGTGAGCACCCTGGGCTGGGATCTCCTCGAAGGCGACGACCTGCACCCACCGGCCAATATCGCGAAAATGGCGGCGGGCCACGCCCTCACCGACGCCGATCGCGAACCGTGGCTGGAAGCCATCGCCGACTGGATGTCGAGGGAGGTGACGGCGGGCCGCAGCGCCATCGTCACCTGCTCGGCCCTCAAGCGCTCCTACCGGGACATCCTGCGCCGCAGCATGATCGGCCATCCCGAGGCGGTGCTCACCTTCCTGCACCTGACCGGCTCCCGCGACGATCTGCAGCGCCGCCTCACCGCCCGCATGGACCACTTCATGCCGCCCGGGCTGCTGGACTCCCAACTCGAAACCCTCGAGAACCCGGGTCCCGACGAGCACATCGTCGGCATCGAAATCGGCCCGCCGCCAAGCGAAGTCGCCGCGGCGGCGCTGGCCGCCATCCGCGCTCACAGCTGATTCGAAGCTTCAGCCCAGCTTCAGGCTGCCGCTCTACGCTCACCTGCGTGTACGCACCGAGAATCGCTGCCACGCTCCTGCTCTCCACCGCCCTGATGGCCGCCGGGTGCGGGCACCCGCTGGCCCGCGCCGCCGAGGATCCGACCGTCACCTTCGACTTCGGCGGACTGCAACGCCAATACCTCATCCACTACCCCGCCAACCACCCCTCCGGTCCACTGCCCGCCGTGCTCGTCTTCCACGGCGGCGGAGGCAACGCACAGACCATGACCGGCATCGGTTTCGACAAGCTCGCCGACGCCGACGGGTTCATCGCCGTCTACCCGAACGGCTACCAGAAGTCCTGGAACGACGGCCGCGGCGACGACACCAATGCCAGCGCCGCCAACATCGACGACGTGGGTTTCGTTGGCGCGGTGATCGATCGGATCATCGGCGGCGACAATGTGGACCCCACACGGGTTTACGCCACCGGCATCTCCAACGGCGGCATGTTCACCGAGGATCTGGGTTGCCGGCTGTCCGGCAAACTTGCCGCCATCGCACCGGTGGCGGGGCCGCTCCCCCAGGCCGACCAATCCGCCTGCACCCCAAGCCATCCCATGCCGGTGCTGGAGATCCACGGCACCTCCGACCCGATCGTCCCCTATGACGGCGGCGTGGTCCGGGTCACCTCCGGCCATCACGGACCGGGCTCGAGCCCGGTGCTGTCGGTCGACGCGACCCAGCAGTTCTGGCGGCAGCAGGACGGCTGCACTGCGGCCACCACCACACCGCAGCCGCAGCGCACCGACGACGGCACCACCGTGACGCTCACCTCCTCGGACTGCTCCGGCGGCGCCCAGGTCCAGCTGTATTCGATTGCCGGTGGCGGCCACACCTGGCCCGACGGCCCCCAGTACCTGCCGCAGGCCCTGGTCGGGAAGGTCAGCCACCAGTTCGACGCCACCGACGTTATCTGGCAGTTCATGTCCCGGTTCCGCAATTAGCCCTGGCCGAACACCGGACAACCAGGGCGAACCGGTACCGTGAGCGGATGCCCGCCATAGAGTTTGCCTGCCGGTAACTCTCGTATGAAACAACCAACGCGCAAGCGCCGGATGGGGACACGAGAGGTAAGTACGGACTGATGCCGCAACCACAGGCCGAGACCGAGATCGACGCCGACCCCCTGCTGCGGGCCGCGGCGGCGCCGCCGACGCGCACCCTGGTGGATATTCTCGCCGCGACCACCGCGGCGCACCCCGACGCACCCGCACTCGACGACGGCGAGGAAGAACTCAGCTACGCCGAACTCAGCGCGGAGATCGCCGTCGCCGTCGAGCGCCTGGCCGCGGCCGGGGTGCGCGCCGGTGACCGGGTCGGCGTGCGAATGCCCTCGGGCACACGGGGCCTCTACATCACCATCCTCGCGGTCCTGCACGCCGGCGCGGCGTACGTGCCGGTGGACGCCGACGATCCCGACGAGCGCGCCAAGCTGGTGTTCGGCGAGGCCCGGGTGTCGGCCATCGTGACCGGTACCGGCATCGAAACGACTTCGGCCGCAAGCGAATCCGCGTCGCGTCCGGACAAGGTCGGCGCACCCGAGCCGACCAACGACGCGTGGATCATCTTCACCTCCGGCTCCACGGGCACCCCGAAAGGTGTTGCGGTGACCCATCGCAACGCCGCGGCGTTCGTCGACGCCGAGGCCCGCCTGTTCCTGCAGGACGCGCCCATCGGCCCCGGCGACCGGGTGCTGGCCGGGCTGTCGGTCGCCTTCGACGCCTCCTGCGAGGAGATGTGGCTGGCCTGGCGGCACGGGGCCTGCCTGGTGCCCGCGCCGCGCGCCCTGGTGCGCACCGGCGCGGATCTCGGTCCGTGGCTGGTGCGCCGCGAGATCAGTATCGTCTCCACCGTGCCCACCCTGGCCGCCACCTGGCCCGCCGAGGCCCTCGATCCGGTGCGGCTGCTCATCTTCGGAGGCGAGGCGGTGCCGCCGGAGCTGGCCGAACGGCTTGCGGGCAACCAGGATTCCGAGCGCGAGGTGTGGAACACCTACGGCCCCACCGAGGCCACCGTGGTGGCGTGCGCGGCCCTGCTCGACGGCGGCTTCCCCATCCGCATCGGCCTGCCGCTGGACGGCTGGGACCTGACCGTCGTGGACGCGGCCGGAAACCCGGTGGGCGAGGGCGAATCCGGCGAGCTGGTGATCGGCGGCGTCGGCCTGGCCCGCTATCTGGACCCGGCCAAGGACGCCGAGAAGTACGCGCCGCTACCGTCGGTCGGCTGGGAACGCGCCTACCGCAGTGGCGATCTGGTGCGCAACGACCGCGAGGGCCTGGTGTTCCTGGGCCGTGCCGACGACCAGATCAAACTGGGCGGCCGCCGCATCGAACTCGGCGAGATCGACAACGCGCTGCAGCACCTGCCGGGCGTGACCGGCGCGGCGGCCGCGATCCGGACCACCAAGGCGGGCAACAAGATTCTGGTCGGCTACCTCACCGGACCGGAGGCGGACTACGACCTGAAGGCCGCCAGAACCCTGCTGGCCGATCAGCTTCCGGCCCCGCTGGTGCCGCGCCTGGCGGTCGTCGCCGAACTGCCCACCCGCACCTCGGGCAAGGTGGACCGGGACGCGCTGCCGTGGCCGCTGCCCAAGGCCACCGCCGCCACGGTCGAGGCCGGACTGTCGGAGACCGAGCAGTGGGTTGCGGGACTGTGGGATTCGATCCTGGGCGCGGAGGTCGCCGATTCGAGTGCCGACTTCTTCGATCTGGGCGGTGGCTCGCTGGCGGCCGCGCAACTCGTCGCGGCGCTGCGGGAACGCTACCCGCACGTCGCCGTGGCCGACCTCTACGATCAGCCACGCCTGGGCGCGCTGGCCGCCTACCTCGACGGGTCCGCGCCGGTCGCGGCGGTCGAGGTGCGGCACGTGCAGCCGGTTCCGCTGCCCGCGCAGCTGTTCCAGGTGCTCGCCACCATTCCGCTGACCACTCTGACCGGGTTGCAGTGGCTGACCTGGCTGGCCATCGTCGGCAATGTCGCGGCCTGGTCGGGCTCGCTGCCGTGGCTACCGCACCTGTCATGGTGGTGGACGCTGGCCGCATTCGTGGTCTTCATCTCGCCGCCGGGCCGAATGGCCTTGTGCGTGGCCGGTTCCCGGCTGCTGCTGAGCGGTATCGACGCGGGCACCTATCCGCGCGGCGGCTGGGCGCATCTACGCCTGTGGACCACCGTGCGGCTCTCGGAGGCCAGCGGCGCGGAGAACCTCTCGGGCGCACCGTGGATGGTGCCGTTCGCGCGGGCCCTGGGCGCGCGCGTCGGCCGCGGCGTCGACCTGCACACGCTGCCGCCGGTCACCGGCATGCTCGAACTCGGCGACGGCTGCAGTGTCGAACCCGAGGTGGATCTGTCGGGCTACTGGATCGACGGCGACGTGGTGCACATCGGCCCGATCCAGATCGGTCCCGGCGCCGTGGTCGGCGCACGCTCGATGCTGCTGCCGGGCACCAAGATCGGCCGCAATGCCGAGATCGCCCCGGGTTCGGCGGTCTCGGGCAAGGTGAAGGCCGAACAGGAATGGGCGGGCTCGCCCGCGGTGAAGGTCGGTAAGGCCCAACACCGCTGGCCCGATGAGACGCCCGCGCGGGCCTCGCACTGGGTGGCCATCTTCGGCATCACCTCCATGGTGCTGGCCGCGGTGCCGATCGCGGCGCTGGGCAGCGGCGGGCTGCTGATCGCCTGGTGGATTCGCGACACCCAGACGCTGGCAGCCGGTTTCGGCCGTGCCTTCGCCATCCTGCCGGTCGCCATGCTGCTGGTGCTCGCGGTCTACGCGGTGATCACCGTGGTGGCCGTGCGCCTGCTGGCCATCGGCCTGCACGAGGGCCATCACCCCGTACGCAGCCGCGCAGGCTGGCAGGCCTGGGCCACCGAACGACTACTGGATTCCGCGCGCACCTTCCTGTTCCCGCTCTACGCCAGCCTGCTCACCCCGGTCTGGCTGCGGCTGCTCGGGGCGAAAGTCGGCAAGCGCGTGGAGATCTCGACGGTGCTGCTGCTGCCGAAGTTCACCGTGGTCGCCGACGGCGCATTCCTGGCCGACGACACCATGGTCGCCAGTTACGAATTGGGCGGCGGCTGGCTGCGCATCGGCGAATCCAAGGTCGGCAAGCGCGCCTTCCTCGGCAACTCCGGCATGACCGCGCCGGGGCGTCGCGTGCCCAAGAACGGGTTGGTTGCGGTGCTCTCGGCGGCTCCCTCCAAGTCCAAGGCGGGCTCGTCGTGGCTCGGCAGCCCGCCCACCCGGCTGCGGCGCGCCGCCGAATCCGGTGATACCGCGCGCACTTTCGATCCGCCGCTGCGCCTGCGCATCGCCCGCGCGGTCGTCGAGACCTGCCGCCTGATCCCGGTGTTGGTGACTTTCGCCATCGGTCTCGGGGTGCTGTTCGCGCTGGCCTGGCTGGCCCGCAGCCTCGGGCATCTGCCCGCCGCCCTGCTGAGCGGACTGGTGCTGCTCGCCGCCGGTGCGGTCGCCGGAACGATCTCCGTGATCGCGAAATGGCTGCTGGTAGGCCGTATTCGGGCCGTCGAACACCCGCTGTGGAGTTCCTTCGTCTGGCGCAACGAGGTCGCCGACACCTTCGTCGAGCACGTGGCCGCACCCTGGTTCGCGCGCGCCGCGACCGGTACGCCCGTGCTGAACCTCTGGTTGCGCGGACTCGGCGCGACCATCGGCCGCGGGGTATGGTGCGAATCTTATTGGCTTCCGGAGGCTGACCTGGTGACACTCGGTGATGGTGCGACGGTGGAGCGGGGCTGTGTCGTCCAGACGCACCTGTTCCACGATCGAATCATGGCCATGGACACCGTCACCCTGGGCGCGGGCGCGACCCTCGGCCCGCACTGTGTCGCGTTGCCCGCCTCCGCGATCGGCGCGGGCGCGACCATCGGACCGGCCTCACTGGTCATGCGCGGGGACAGCGTGCCGCCGTCGAGCCGGTGGTGGGGCAACCCCATCGCACCGTGGAGCGGCCGCTGATGCCGCCGCAGTTCGACGAGCCCATCGACGATTACCTGCCGCAGAACGGAAATCGCGGCTACCGCGTCTCGCGCTACGACCTGGACCTGGTCTACAAGATGTCCAGCAACCGGCTGACCGGGATCGCGGAGATCACCACGGTGACCACCGGGGTCCGGGAGCGGTTCGCACTGGACCTCTCCCAATCGCTCGCGGTCACGAAGGTGTTCGTGAACGGGGCCAAGCCCGCCAAATACGTGCACCAGCGCGGCAAATTGGTGATCACGCCGCGGCAGAAGATTCCGGCGGGCGGGGCGCTGATGTTCACCGTGCACTACGCCGGACCGCCCAAGCCGGTGCGCGGACCGTGGGGTGAGGTCGGGTGGGAAGAACTCACCGACGGTGTCCTGGTGGCCAGTCAGCCCAATGGCGCGGCCTCCTGGTTCCCGTGTGACGACCATCCCAGTTCCAAAGCCAGCTACCGGTTTTCGATCACCACCGACTCGCCCTACTACGCGCTGGCCAACGGCACGCTGATGCGCAAGCTGACCAAGGCCAGCCAGACCACGTGGGTCTACGAGCAGCCCGAACCGATGGCCAGCTACCTGGCCACCATCCAGATCGGCCAGTACCGCAAGCAGCGCATCGACGCCCCGCGTGGCTCGGTGCCCATGCAGGCCGTGCTGCCGCTGCGGCTGCGCACCGCCTTCGAGCACGATTTCGCGCGGCAGGCGCGGATGATGGAGGTCTTCACCGAGAAGTTCGGGCCCTACCCGTTCGAGAACTACACGGTCGTCGTCACCGACGACGAGCTCGAGATCCCCATCGAGGCCCAGGGCATTTCGGTGTTCGGCGCGAATCACTGTGACGGACGCCGCGGTTCGGAACGACTGGTCGCACACGAGCTGGCGCACCAGTGGTTCGGCAACAGCCTCACCATCCGGCAGTGGCGCGACATCTGGCTGCACGAGGGATTCGCCTGCTACGCCGAGTGGATCTGGTCCGAGGCGGCGGGTGGACCGAGCGCGGACCAACTCGCCCGTACCGCGCACCGGAATCTGGCGCGGCTGCCGCAGGATCTGATGCTGGCCGATCCCGGGGCCGAGCTGATGTTCGACGACCGGGTCTACAAGCGTGGGGCGCTGACGCTGCACGCCTTGCGGCTCACCGTCGGCGACGCCGCGTTCTTCGACCTGCTGCGCACCTGGACCACCCGGTATCGGCACGCGTCCATTACCACCGGCGAATTCACCGATCTGGCCGGGCATTACAACCCGCTGCCGCTGCAATCGCTGTGGGACGCCTGGCTGTATGCCAGGTCACTGCCCGAGCTGCCAACCCTCCCCCGGTACGGAGCACAGTCCTCGACCGGGTAGACTTCCAGCGAACACAGCAGTTGATCATGGATGTGACACGGTCACATCAAGCGTCGTAGATCGCTACCATTCCTGAGCAGCCCCCACTGCGCGGCAAGCTTTCCTTACGGCGATCGATTTTGCCCATCGGCAATCTCGCCACCCCAGTGCCCCCGGCGCGGAGTTTCCTTCCGCAGCACGGCTCGGGCAACCCGATGCCCGAAAGGCACCGCAACACCGATGAACAACCCCCAGACTTCCTTTGCCGCGCTCGGCGTCCGCGCACCCCTGGTGCGCGCGCTCACCGAGGCCGGCATCACCGAACCGTTCCCGATCCAGGCCGACACCCTGCCCGATTCGCTGGCGGGCCGGAATGTGCTCGGCCGCGGCAAGACCGGCAGCGGCAAGACCCTCGCCTTCTCCATTCCCATGGTCGACCGGCTCGGCAAGGACGCCGGCCGTCCCATGCCGCACCGGCCGCGCGGCCTGGTGCTGGCCCCCACCCGGGAGCTGGCCACCCAGATCGCGGCCGCCATGGAGCCCCTGGCCGCCGCCTACCGGATGACCGTGACCACCATCTTCGGCGGCGTCTCCCAGCATCGTCAGGTGCAGGCGCAGAAGCGCGGCGTCGATATCGTCATCGCCTGCCCGGGCCGCCTGGAAGACCTCATGAAGCAGGGGCTGATCAAGCTCGATGCCGTCGAGATCACCATCATCGACGAGGCCGACCACATGGCCGACCTCGGCTTCCTGCCCGGTGTGACTCGCATCCTGGCCGCCACCCCCGATTCCGGTCAGCGCCTGCTGTTCTCGGCCACCCTGGACAACGGGGTGAACAAGCTCGTCAACCGGTTCCTGCCGGATGCGGTGAAACACTCTGTCGACGAAGCGAATTCGCCGGTCGCCGCCATGACCCACCACGTGTTCGAGGTGTCGAGCGCCGAGACCAAGCGACTGGTCGTGCAGCGACTGGCCTCGGGGTCCGAGCGTCGAATCCTGTTCACCCGCACCAAGCATCAGGCCCGCAAGCTGGCCAAGCAGCTGTCGGTCGCCGGGATCCCGGCCGTCGACCTGCACGGCAATCTGTCCCAGCCCGCCCGCGACCGCAACCTGGCGACCTTCGCCGCCGGAGACGCCAAGGTCCTCGTCGCCACCGACGTGGCCGCGCGCGGCGTGCACGTGGACGGCGTCGAGCTGGTCGTGCACGTGGATCCGCCCGCCGAGCACAAGGCCTACCTGCACCGATCCGGCCGCACCGCGCGCGCCGGCAATGCCGGTGACGTGATCACCCTGGTGATGCCGGATCAGCGCGGCGACCTGGCGGCGCTGATGCGCAAGGCCAAGATCGACGTCACCCCGCAGCGCGTGACCGCCGACTCCCCCGTCGTCGCCGAGCTCGTCGGCGATGTCGCACCGCTGGTCGCGTTCTCGGAGCGGCCCGCTCCGGCCGCGAATTCGCAGCGCTCCGAACGGCGTCCGGGTGGTCGTCGCGACGACGACATGGGCGCTCCGCGTGGTCGTCGCCGGGGTCGTCCGGTCCGCGAGGCGGGCGAGCATGCCGCGGCAGGTCGTCCGGCCCGTAAGACCGAGGCCGCCGGCGGCGGTCGTCCTGGTGGCCATCCGGCCACGGGCGCGCGGCGCGGGGCCAAGGCCGAGCCGCGTGGTGGTCGCGGTGACAACGATCAGTCGATGGCCGCTGCCCGCAGCGGCGGACGGCAGCCCGCCCGTGGCGCAGCCGATTCCGGCAACGGCCGTCCGGCCCGCGGCGAGGGTTCGGGCAACGGCAATCCGCGTGCCCGTCAGCGCACCGAGGGCGGCAATGCCGGTTCCGCGCGCCAGGGTGGCCGCGGCTCGGCGGCCGCTGCGGGCAGCACCGGCGGTCTCGCCGGGTTCTCGCGCTCCGGTGCGGCGTCGCCGCGCCGCCGTCGCAACGGCTGAGTCGTAACGGCCGATCCGACTTCCTTTTCCACGTCCACGGGCGCGCGGTTCGCACCGCGCGCCCGTCGGCGTTTCCGGGGTTTTCGCGACGTTCCAGAACAACGGCGCGCCCGAGCGCGGGGGTCGGCAGAAAATGGGACAATTGCCCATATCTACCTGACTTTCCGGCTCATACAGTTAACAGATAGCAAGCAGCTGCCCGCTTTGTGATTCGAATATCTGTCAAGTGGTCTCGGACGCTCGTACGCAGGGTCCAGAGAGGAAGTCATGAAGACTCATGCACCACTCAGCGAGCGGGCGATCGTCAAGTACGAACGAGTCGAAGGCCGGTACAAGGTCTCGGTGTCCCCGATCGACCGGCTGGCCTGGCGCATCGGTTATGCGCCGGATATGAAGGCGGCCGTCGAGCTCGCCCAAGAACTCGCCAACTGAGCACTACAGGGACTGTGCACCCGGTTCCAGCAACCGCTTCGGATGCATGCCGTCGACCTGTCCGATAAAGGGCGGGTGAATGCTGTAGCCCAGCATTCGGCGAATGTCCTCCGATACCGCGCGGACCGTGTCGCGAGTCATCGACAGCGTGAACGCCTCCTGCGGGCGCAGCCACGGCTCGCAATATTGGGCGGTGAGCGCCAGCCGCGAATTCTCCGAACGATTCGCGCCGCCGCCGTGCCACAGAGTTCCGACGAAGAATACGCAGCTACCAGCCCGCATTACGACCGGCTCGCGCGTCTCGTCACCCGGAAGACGATCACCCCAGAGCTGGCTGCCCGGAATGATATCGGTGGCGCCGTTCTCCGCGGTGAAGTCGTCGATGGCCCAGATGGTGGCCGCCCCCAACGCCTTTCGCGGCCGCGGCAGCGGATAGAAACCGTCGTCGGTGTGCAGCATCTGCGCCTGCTCCCCGGGCAGGATATTGATCACCTGCAGCATCGAGAGCAGATAGTTCGGCAGGAACAGCCGATCCAGCAGCGCCAGCACCCGCGGATGGTCGGCGATCCGATCACACGAGCGCGTCTTGTTCAGCACACTGTAGATGCGCTGCGTCGAATGCCCCTCGAAGTTGTTGCGCCCCTTGAGCTCCAGCAGCGGCGCCACGCTCTCCCGAATCTCGTCCAGCTCGGCCGCCGACAACAGGTCCGGCAGGATCACGTACCCATCGCGCGCCACCGCGGCCAGATCCGCCTCCGCGACCGCCGCATCCACCTCCGCACCACCGCTGGCGGTGCGCTGGTAGGTGCCCGCCAGATCACCGTCGAGGTCGCGCAGCGACGTCACTTTCCCGCTCATGCCGCCATCCTTAACATAACTGAGTTCTGTTATCCTCCTGACTGTGGCACGCGCACCGATCGGACGTCAACAACTTCTCGACGCCGCCCGCGACGAACTGGTCCATGCGAACGGCACTTTGGAGCTCAGCGCACTGACCCGCCGCACGGGCCTCAGCACCGGCGCGCTCTATCACCATTTCGGTTCCAAGGTCGGACTGCTGGCTGCGATCTATGACGATTTCTATGAGGGACTCAGCCACGCCATCGCCGACGACCGCCTCCCCACGGACGGCGACTGGCCCACCCGTGAGCGGGCCCGCACGCACGGTTTCGTCGCGTACCACTTCGACCACCCGCTGGCCGCCCTGCTGCTCAACCGCGCGGCTCCCGATCCGGGCCTCACCGAAATCGAGGCCAACTACATCCGCAACCTCGCCGACGCGGCCGCCGACAATATTCGCCGCGGCCAGTCCACCGCGGAAATCCCCGCCGACCTGGACCCCGACAGTGCCGGCGCGTTCGTCATCGGCGGCCTCCGCGACGGCATCGCCCAGCAACTACGTGCCGTCCCCCGCCCCTCGATCGACCTTGCCGCCGAACGCCTCTGGCGGCTCACCGCCGCGGCACTGCACCTGAGCCGACCCGCCGCAAAATAACTGGCCTTCCGGCCGGACCCGAGCGACACTGCGACCCATGTCGATCTCCACAGCCGACCGGCTGGAAATCCACGAATTGCTGGCCCTGCACGGACATCTCAGCGATGGCGGCGACTTCGACCGCTTCGCCGAGGTCTTCACCGACGATGTCGTCTACGACCTGAGCGCGTATGGAGCGGGCATCGTCACCGGCCGTGACGCCTTGCGCGACATGGCACTTCAGCTCGGCGACAACAACCCGCTCGCCCACCACGTCACCAATATCGTCGTCTCCCCCACCGGCGCGGACACCGCCCGCGCCGTGTCGAAAGGACTGGCGGTCAACCTCGACGGCACCACCGGCAGCGTCACCTACGACGACTCCGTCATCCGCACCCCCGCAGGCTGGCGTATCGATGAGCGACGAGTCATCCCTCGCCGCAAACCGCTCACGCCCTGAAGCCGATCAGCGTATCCAGCTCCACACCCAGGTGCGCGGAGTGGTCGTAGCGCCATCCTCGCGGCCGAGTCGTTGTGGCTGTTGGGATTTGGCTGCGGATACGGTTCGCCAGGTCAAGGCCACGAGTACCGCCGCGATGACGACCAGCACAGCTCCGGTGATCATTTCGTCTCCCCCCACGGCAACCGGTTCGGCCGCCACATTCGTGGGGACCGCATCCGCGATCCCCACGTCATGATCACTCTCGATAACCCGCGACCGCAACCCTCCTCAGCGCCGGAAGAACCTGCACCGCAGTGATTCTCACAACTATGCCGAGAGATTGCCGGTCAGCAGGAAATGCTCGAGGCGGCCGGTGTAGGGAGCGGTGACGATGTTCTGCTCGGCCAGCCAGGCCTCGGAGTAGTACTTGTCGAGGTAGCGTTCGCCCGGGTCGCAGAGGAGGGTGACGACGCTGCCCTTTTCACCGCGGGCGAGCATGTCGGAGATGACCTGGAACGAGGCCCAGACGCCGGTGCCGGTGGAGCCGCCGCAGCGGCGGCCGAGTAGGCGTTCCAGCAGGTGGACGGTGGCCACGCTGGCGGCGTCGGGGACGCGCATCATGCGGTCGATGGCGTGCGGCATGAAGCTGGGTTCGACGCGCTGGCGGCCGATGCCCTCGATGCGGGATCCCTTGTCGGAGGTGACATTCCGGTCCAGGGTGCGCCAGCCTTCGAGGAAGGTGGAGTTCTCCGGATCGGCGACGCAGATGCCGGTGTCGCGCTGGGTGTAGTGGACGTAGCGGGCCAGGGTGGCCGAGGTGCCGCCGGTGCCCGCGGTGGCCACGATCCAGCTCGGCTCCGGGTACCGCTCCTGTTCGAGCTGGCGGAAGATCGACTCGGCGATATTGTTGTTGCCCCGCCAGTCGGTGGCGCGTTCGGCGTAGGTGAACTGGTCCATGTAGTGCCCGCCGGTCTCCTCGGCGAGCCGGGCCGCGACCTCGTAGACCTCGCCCGGGTTGTCGACGAGATGGCAGGTGCCGCCGTGGAATTCGATGAGGTCGATCTTGGAGCGCACGGTGGAGCGCGCCATGACGGCGATGAACGGGACGCCGATCAGCTTGGCGAAGTACGCCTCGGACACCGCGGTCGAACCGCTGGACGCCTCGATCACCGGAGCGCCCGGCCGCATCCACCCGTTGCACAGCGCGTACAGGAACAGCGAGCGCGCCAGCCGATGCTTGAGACTGCCGGTGGGATGGGTGGATTCGTCCTTGAGGTAGAGGTCGATGCCCCATTCGGTGGGCAGCGGGATGGTGAGCAGGTGGGTGTCGGCGGAACGGTTGCCGTCGGCCTGCACCTTGCGCACGGACTCGCGCAGCCAGGTGCGGTAGTCGATGTCGTAGCGGTTGATGTCGGTTTCCTCGACGGCGGTGGTGCCGGGGGTCACGGTGGTCATCACGATTCCTTTTGGTAGAGGCCCGATTACAGGCCCGCGAGGCGGGTGGTTAGAGACCGGCAAGCCGGAGCAGGGCGAGGACGACGACACCGGTGCCGACGGTGGCGTACATGTTCTTGGTCCGCCACGCGACCAGCAGCGTCGGCAGGGCGGAGAGCAGCAGGGGGTTGGCCACATCCAGGTTCAGGGCGTGGGATTGCGCGTCCGGCACGAACACCGACGGCGCGATCAGGGCGGCCAGCACGGCGGGCGGAATGTAGGCCATCCAGTGCAGCACCGACTCGGAGATGGTGAAGCGGTCGGCCAGAAGCAGTGGCAGGGAACGGATTCCGTAGGTGACGGCGGTCATGCCGACCAGGACGACGAGCAGGGTGGTGGTGCTCATGACAGGCTCTCTTCGGCAGTGGCCTCGGTGGTGTGCGCGGTGGCGCGGCGTTCGAGCAGCAGTCCGGCGGTGGCCCCGACGACGGTCGGCAGTACGACCGCCCACAGCGGCAGCCCGACGGCGGTCAGCGCGACGGCCAGGATTCCGGCCAGCAGCGCGACCTTCAGCTCGCGGCTGCCCTTGACCATCATCACCAGCAGCGCGAGGAACATCGCGGTCTGCGCGAAGTCCAGGCCCAGGGCCCGGCTGTCGGGGATGAGTTCGGCGGCCACGCAGCCCAACGCGGTGGAACCCGCCCAGGCGAAGTGGATGAGGAGATTGAAGATCCGGCATTCGGCGGCGGAACGCTGCCGTTTGGCGAATTCGGTGGAATGCACCGCGAACGCCTCATCGGTGAGCTGCCAGGCGAAACCCATCTTGTCGTGGCGGGTCCACCCGGCCAGGTTCGGCGCCTCGGTGAGCGAGTACAGCGCGTGCCGCAAATTCACCAGAAAAGTGGTGAAAACAATGGACAACGGTGAAATGCCGGTCTGTAGCGGGCCGAGTGCCGCGAATTGCGAGGAGCCCGCGAAGACGAAGGCCGACATGGCGATCGCGGCCCAGGCCGGCACGCCGAAGGTGGGAGCCAGCACGCCGAAAGCGAAAGAGACGGGCAGGTATCCGAGCATGACCGGACCCGCGGCGGAGAGGGCGGCGCGCCAGCGGCCACCCGGCGGAGCATCGTCCGCGACGACGGCTTGCGACGTTCTCGACCCGATTGCCAGTGCCATGGCTCCAACCTCTTTGTCGGTTCCTGATTACCTCTACGACGCTAGTCGAGCGAATCATTTTTAGGCACTGACCAGGGCGAATAAATCCCAACCATTCGTAATAGGGGGTGAAACTTTCAATAATGATCGGGCCCGGAATCGGGTGTCGCAGCCGACACCGGAATTCAGGCTGTGACGGCGCTCTCCACCAGCGGGGCGGTCGCCTGCAATTCGTCGATGACCGCGCGCACCGCGGGCACGGTCTCGAGTTTGGGCAGGGTGACCGCGAGGATGCGGCGGGTCATGGCGGGCTCGACCGGCATCGAGCGGACCGTGCCGGTGGCCGGGACACCGGACAGCGCGAGCTCGGTGGCCAGCGCGACGCCCAGCCCCTCGGCGACCAGGCCAACGACCGCACCGAGATTCTCGGTCGCGAACGCAATGTCGGGATGGAATCCGGCCTCGGCGCAGACATCGATGAGATGACCCCGGCATTGCGGGCAGCCCGCGATCCACTTCTCCTCCGCCAGCTCCGACAGCTGCAACGGCGTCGTCCGCCCGCTGCCCGCCAATCGGTGTCCCGGCGGCAGCAACACCCGCAGCCGGTCGGTGAACAGCGGCCGCACACTCAACTCGGAGAGATCCGGACTGCCTGCGTCACAGGAGCTTTCAGAGTCCGGCACCCGGCCCTCCGGGTAGTCGAAGACGAGTGCGATCTCGCACTCCCCCGCCCGCAGCATGCTCACCGACTCCGGCGGCTCGGCCTCGAGCAGCGCGATCTTCAGATTCGGTTCCGCCGCCCGGCTGCGCGCGATGGTCTTGGGCACCAGCAGCGAGCACGCGCTGGGAAACGCCGCCAGCCGTACCTTCCCCGCCCGCAGTTCGGTCAGCGCCCGGATCTCCGCCTCGGCCGCATCGAGACTCCCGAGCACGGTCGCCGCATGTCGACACAGCGCCTCTCCCGCCTCGGTGAGCTGCAACTGATGCCCCGACCGCGTGATCAACCCGGTCCCGAGCTGCCGCTCCATCGCCTTGATCTGCTGACTGATCGCGGGTTGCGTATAGCCGAGGTGCCGGGCGGCGGCAGAATACGACCCGGTCCGCGCGACCGCCCGGAAGATCTTCAGCTGTCTGACCTCCAGCATGCAGACCATCCTAAACAGCCCCGGACACCACCCAGCTACCTAAGCCGTCGCAGCGGCGAAGGCACCGTCGATAAGCACAGGAACGGCGCTACTCGAATCGATCTCGACCGCCACCGCGACATCGGCGCCGAACCCGATCGCGGCGAGTTCACGACCGGACGCACAATCGGTGACGGTCCCGGCCACATCCCGTTCGCCGACGTAGGCATTCCGAGCGCTCCGGGCCTCGGCCGACAGCGGCCCCGCGCCCAGCGCGACCATCGCATCGATCACTGCCGCCGCCCCGAACAAATCCTCGACCGCAGGCCGCAACACCTCCCGCCCCGGCCAATGTTCCCCCGCCGCAATCACTCCCACCGGAAACTCCGCAGTCCCCCACCCCTGCTTCACAATCCACTCGCCCACCGCACCCGCATTACGCAGACAAGCCGCGATCACCGTCACCCCATCCACCGCGGCCGAGATCGCCGACCCGTTCGGCGACGGCAGCACCAGCCGCTCCGGCACCGGCGAGCTCCGCAACGCCGCAGGCGACAACGACCATGGATGCTCATCGGTCATGGCCCTGCGCCCGACGGCCAGCCGAGCCTCCCGCGCGACCGCGAACTCTCCGGCGGTGTGATCCCTTGCGGGATAAGGAAACACAGTTGTCCCCAGATCGACGGCCACCGAGACCGCCGTGGTGAACGACAGCACATCGACCACCACGATCGCCACACACTCGGGCCCGAGCACCCGCGCCCCCGTCAATCCCCACTCGAACCGCACTCCGGCCCCACCCTGCCGCGCCCACTCCGGCCCTTCGTCCACCCCAAAACTCCTCTCCGCGTAGCCGTCCACCCTCCCACCACGATCAGCGAACCGCCACCTGGCCGATGAATGTGATGACGTCCTCGGCGAACCGCACGTGCTTGACGACGCCCTGGTGACCGATGCCGTGATAGATGGTCAACCGCGCGTTCGGAATACCGGCCGCGGTCCGGCGGAAGGTCTCGACGGGGTAGGAAGCGTCGTGGTCTCCACCGATCACGAGGGTGGGCGCGGTGATCTCGGCTAGACGCTCGCCGAGATCGAATGTGTCTTCGGCGTACAGGAATGCCGCGGTGTCGGCCGGGTTCTCGGGCCGCACCAATGGGTCGGCCAACCAGAGGATTGCGGTGATGAGCCGGACCACGGTTCGCGACCGGACCATGACCGGCGCGGTATGGTGCAGGCCGCGGCGTCCGGCCGCGACCGCGTTCGCATAATTCATCTGCGCTCGTCTGGCGGGCGCGGAGAGCGTGTCGCCCGAGGAAGCGACGGTCAGTGTCCGCACCACGTCCGGGTGATCGGCGGCGAGTTGCAAGGCCACCGAGCCGCCGGACGAGACACCGAGTACGTCGACGGCGGTGCCGAATTCGGCTCGGATCGCCTCGGCGTGCTGAGTGGCAATCTCGGCCATGGTGGTTCCCATCGGCATGCCCGGTGCGCGCCCCACCGCGTAGACCCGGAAGCGACGGGCAAGCGGAGCAAGGGTCTCGATCTCCGATCTGCGCAGCCAGCCGGTCGGATTGGCGTGGTCGGGAGTGAACCATCGCAGGAACAGCAGCGGCTGTCCGGATCCGAATGCGAGATAGGGCAGCCCGTGGGCGAGAGTGCCTTCGCACACGTCGAATCCGGTTGCCCGGCCGGTCTTCTTGATCATGGTCCCATGGTGTCGGCCGACGGGACGACAGTCGAAGACCTATTCCTTATCGGTGCTGGAAGCGTCAGTGATGACGAAGATCAGGGGATGAGGACGAGGCGGCCGCGTTGGCTGCCGGTGGTGAGGCGGGTGTGGGCGTCCGCGACGCGGTCGAGAGGCAGGGTGTCGGCGACGCGTGGGGTCAAGCGGCCCTGTTCGAGCAAGGTGGCGAGTTCGGCGAGGCGGGGGCCGTCGGCGCGAATCCAGGTGTTGGCGACTCGGATTCCGCGCAGGCCCGGCGGTTCCGCGCCGCCGACTACGGCTGCGAAGACGCCTTCGGATCGCACCGCGTCGAGTGTTTCCGCGCCCAGGGCGGCGGCGTCCACCGCGCCGTCGACGCCGCCGGGTACCAGAGTGCGCACCGCCTCGCCCAATCGCGCGCCGCGTGGGACGAAGTGCTCTGCGCCGAGCTTGCGCACCAGGGTCTCGTCATCGGCTGCTGCCGTGGCCACCACCCGAAGCCCTTGGGATACGGCCAGTTCCACCGCGTAGCCGCCGACGGCGCCCGCGGCGCCGGTGATCAGGACGGTTTGACCGGGTTGGAGATCGAGCAGGTCCAGGGACTGTGCGGCGGTCAGGGCGTTCAGGGGCACGGTCGCCGCCTCGACCGCGGAAAGTCCACGCGGCGAGCGGGCTACGGCCGTCGCATCCAGGACGACGTATTCGGCTTGGGTGCCCAGGGGTATGTCCAGGCGGTCCGACAGCCCGAATACTCCGTCGCCGACCGCGAAATCCGTGACACCGGGGCCGATCTCGTCGATCGTGCCCGCGACATCCCATCCGAGGCCGATCACCGCGCGCGGAACCATCAGACCCGCTTGCGCCAGACCACCTGTGCGGGTGTGGATATCGACCGGATTGACCGCGGCAGCCGCCACTCGAATCCTGACCTGCCCCGCACCCGTCGAGGGCACCGGAACCTCGGCCACCTCCAGGACCTCGGGACCACCGAACGACCGAATCACGACGGCGCGCATGCGAATTCTCCTCTGCTGCAGGTTTTCCTGTCTCTTCGGCAAACCTACGGAGTGTTACTCTCCAATGGGAAGTACGTACCTGCGAGTGCGTACCGTACGCGAAGGAGAGCCATGGCGACCAAGACCGCCGAGCAACGCCGCACCGAGGCCCGCCGCGCCTACGACGCCTACATCCAGGAGTGCCCCACCCGTCACCTGCTCGACCGCATCAGCGACAAATGGGTCAGCCTGCTGCTCAACGCACTTGCCGATGGTCCGCGCCGATACAGCGACCTGTCCCGGATCGTGACGGGCGTCAGCCAGAAGATGCTCACCCAGAGTCTGCGCAGCATGGAACGCGACGGATTGGTCAGCCGGACCGTCACCGCGGCGGTACCGGTCCGCGTCGACTACGAACTGACCACGCTCGGCCGCACCCTGCTTCCGGTCATGCAGGCCATCAAGGCCTGGGCCGAAACCCACATCGAGGACGTTCTCACCGCCCGCGACACCTACGACAACTCCGCGACCGAATCAGCGTGATCGGGTGCGGGGGCCGAGTTGGTCGCGGAACTGGCCCGGGGTGACGCCGGTTTCCTCGCGGAAGGCGCGGTAGAAGTGGCGGTCGGTCGCGAAGCCCGAGGCGGCGGCGACCGCGGCCAGCGAGCGGGAGGTGTCGGCTCGGATCAGGCGGCGGGCGTGGGCGATGCGCGTGCGTCGGACGATCGCGCCCGGTTCGCCGAAACCCTCGCACACGCGATACAGGGTGCGGCGGGAAATCAAGCAGGCGTGCGCGATCTCGTCGACCGTGAGGTCCGGGTTGGTGAAGTTCTTGCGGATGTAGGCCAGCACCTGTTGGCGGGTGTAGAGCGAATCGGTGGGGGCGGGCGAGGTTTCACCGGTGGCCAGCAGCAGCGCCGAGGCCATCATGCCCGCGGCGTCGGTGCCGAAGACGGTGACCGCCTGGGCCAGATCGTCGGGTCCTAGGTCGGCCAGGCCGCGGAAGAAGTTGGTGACCACGCCGAGCGCGCCGGTGGTGGGAACCGAGGTGGCGGTGGGCAACTGCTCACGGGTGAGGCCGGAGTGCTCGAGCACCAGTTGCAATGGGGCGCGCACCAGCGTGGACAGGCAATTGTCGGTGGTCCGGCTCTCCAGCGGCAGCCCGCTGTCGAAGAAGGTGATGGTGCCGGGCTTGCATTCGGCCACCTGCCCACCCTGCTCTGTCCAATTCGTCCCTTCCAGCACGATATTCACCAGCAGGAACTCACCGCTCGACTGCGCCACCATCTTCTTTGTCCGCAATGCCCGTTGCGCGCTGGCCTGCATGCGCGACACCGCGAATCCATCGAATTGGGTGGTGGTGATTTGTCCGTGCCAGTGACCTTGGCGCAATGGCTCGATCACCGTCGGGGCGACCGCGTCCGACATCAGGGCTTCCCACTGCTCGAACGCCTGACGTGGCGAAAGGGTCGAGGACGATGAGATCTCGACAGCGCCGAATACGGCTTGCTCCACGCGGGTAATCTTCCCACCACAAATCGTTCAGCAACCACGTTTCGCGCGAGATCTCCATTCGGTTCGCGGTGAAGGCCACGACCGTGACCTCAGGGAACGGGCGAACCGCTCATCAGCAGCGCTGTCAATGTATACAGACGCTCGATTCGGAGCGGCGATCCGAGATCTTTGTAGTGCCACAGTGGAGTTCGCACGGAATCGGTCACCGCACTGTCGAAGGAATCGGCAAGAAAAATGTGTGCCCGCCGCAACGCGGCGGCCACCACCCGCTCCGCAGCGGGATTCGTACAACTGCCCAGGGCGTGCACCGCGCAGGCCGTCTCTTCGGTGGTGGAATGCCAGATGCCCCAGGAACCGTCGCGCCGCTGGGTCGCGAGCAGCCAGGCGAGGGCGCGCGCCACCGCGAGGAGAGCGTCGGCGGAGAAGTCGAATTCGATGGCGCGCGCGAGCGCCATGGCCGCGGCGGCGGTCGGCGGATACGGAGAGGCTACCGACCGGTCGTCCCAATGCCCGTCCGAATGCTGCGCCTCGACCAGCGCACGCACGGTGGCGGATTCGCGCTCCCGCTGCACCGGGTGCACGCGCGGGACGGTGGTCAACGCCTCCAGGACATGCGAAGCCTGCAACACCTGTGACCTCGGCCCGAGCGCCGCCGGGCTCGGAAAGCGCAGCAGGCAGCGGGGATCCACGGGATCGTCCCACGAGTTCAGCACGAACACCGCGAGCGCCGTGTCGTCGGCGTCCGGCGGCAGCCCGGGCGCGACGGCCATCCCGTCCGCGCGCAGGGCCGACCGCAGCGACGCGCTCAGCGACGCGGTGAATCCGGTCGGCAGCGGGAACCCGAGACGCACGAAAAGGGCTGCCGCCACGACCCGTTCGAAGTTGGTGACGGGCGCGAGAATCGGCCACAATCCGTGATGGCGGACCGCTTCCCGGCGCAGATACCGTTGCGCGCCGTCCAATTCGACGTCGCTCCAGCGAATCGCGCTGGCGGTCAGGGCCGGTGCGCACCACACCGATCCGGCATGCAACTGTTCCTCGGCGCGCCAGCCGCGCGGTGGGAGTTCCAGCAGCTCCAAGGGAAAGTCCCGCCACGCCGTCTGCCGCCCGTCGACCACCCGGGCTTGCCGCCGCGCACACCCGTCGGCATTGCTGCGCTGCGCGATTCGGGCGCGACTCGCCGCCGTGCCGTAGCGCGCACCGTCGAAACCGGGCTGGGCGACAAGCCGTTCCAGCAGGATCGGCACCGTGCAATCGACCGCCTCCAGACTGGGCAGTCGGTCCGGCGCAAAGACTTCCGGGTCCGAGAACAGGAACTCCGTCCCGCGCCGCGCCGCCTCCCATACCCGGTCCGCGGCGATCGGCGCGTCGGCGGGCAGTGCCCGCAACGCGCACACCACCGCCAGCGTCGGCACCACCCGATACCGCCGCGGCGCATGCGGACTGCCCCAGCTGCCGTCCCGATTCTGACTGCGCGCCAAGGCGTTCAGCCCCAGCCGCGCCAGCGAATCGGGCAGTAGCCGAGGGGTTTGCCAGGCCCGCCCGAGCACCCCGGCGGAGGCGTAGGCCGACCCGGTCAACATGCCGTCGGGATCCTCGTCGACCAGCCTGATCAACTGCCACAACGACATCAGAGCACGCCTGCGCAGCGCGCCGATGGATTCCTCGTTCACGGGTGCTCGCAGGGGTTGCGGACGAGACGGGAACTCCTTCACCATACGCCGCCGTCCGGCCCGTGACCGACGCCACCGAAAGCCAAATAGCTTGCCGCGCTGCAGATCTTGCGAATCCGGTAATATCCGTCCTAATTGTCGGTTATCCTGGCGGCGGAGGGATTCCGCCTCCGGCCGAGTGAACCCGAGTGTTGTCAAATGAATGAACACGATCTGCGGCAACTGGAGATCCCGCTTCCGTTCGCGCCGCAACGGCATTCCATGAGCGATCGAGCACAGGAAAGAGTTCAAATCTGGGCGACGCGATTCGGATTACTCGCCGACGATGCCGCGGCACGCCGGTTCGACTCTCTCGGATATGCGCGCTTCTCCGCATATTGGTGTCCCACCGCATCTTTCGCCGACATGCTCCTGGTCGCCGAATGGATCACCGTGTTCTTCATTTTCGATGATTTGCAGAACCAGGCGATCACCACGGGCCGGCTCGACGACTACGACCGGCTGCGCCATACCGCGTTGCAGGTCGTGCACGAACGTGGCTGCTCCGGACAGGTGCCACCGGTCATCGCGGCGCTGTCGAATCTGTGCACACGGACCTTCCCGCGCAATTCCGCTGCCTGGCAACGCCGTTTCGAATTGAATCTGGAATTGTGGCTCATCGGCCACGCACGGGAGAATTCGTTCCGTCAGGCGGGCCGCTCGCCGAGTCCGGAGGAATATCCGCGACTACGCCGTGACGCTTCCACGGTATTGCAGACCGTCGATCTGGCGGAAATCATCGAGCACATCGAACTGCCCGACGCGCTTTACTTCGGGCCTTCGTATCAGGAGATCATCGCCACCACCGCCGATATTATGTGCTGGACCAATGATCTGCATTCTCTGGCAGTCGAATACGATGCCGAGGACACCATCAATATGGTGACCACACTGCGTGATCATCGGGGAATGGATTTGTCGGAGTCGGTGGCGGAGGTGCGCCGTCTCATCGATGTCAGAATTGCCGACAGTCAGGCCGCAGCGCAATCCATCACGGCCGAAATGGATGCCTTGCATCTGCCGCCGCGAATCCGCAACGGTGTCCGCCGCTGCATTCGCGACTGCCAATCCGCCATGGCCGGAATGGAATTGTGGGATCGCACCGACACCGTGCGCTTCACCCCGGACGCGGAGCTGGACGACACCCGGAATATCGACTACAACAACGGGTTCCTGGACTCCTCGGCCATCGGCCGGGCGGCTCAGGGAGATTCGCGGAGGGTGTAGCCGACACCGCGGACGGTGTGGATGAGCGGGGCATGGCCGGTGTCGACCTTGCGCCGCAACTGGCTGACGAAGGTCTCGACGACGCGGTCGGCGCGGCCTTCCTCGGCCTGCCACACCCGGTCGAGGATCTGCCGCTTGCTGACCACCTTGCCCGCGTTGAGCATCAGATAGTGCAGCAGTTTGAACTCGGTGGCCGACAACCAGATCTGGGCGCCGGCGCGGTAGACGGTGTGCGTGCCGGGGTCGAGTTCGAGGTCGGCGAAACGCAACCGCGCGGGCGCGTCGTCCTCGCCGGGTTTGGTGCGGCGCAGGATGGCGTGCAGTCGGAGCACTACCTCTTCGAGGCTGAACGGCTTGCTCACGTAGTCGTCACCGCCCGCGCTCAGTCCCTCGATCCGATCCTCCACCGCGTCGCGCGCGGTCAGGAACAGCACCGGGACTTCGCTGCCCTGCGCCCGCAAGCGCCGAGCCACCGTGTAGCCGTCGAGATCGGGCAGCATGACGTCGAGCACGATGACGTCGGGCGGCCGCCGGGTGGCGGCCTCGAGCGCGGCCCGGCCGCTGCCCGCCCCGGTGACGTCGAACCCGCTCAGCCGCAGCGCCGAGCACAGCAGATCCAGGATATTGGGCTCATCGTCGACCACCAGCACGGTCGCCGCGTCCGCCGCGATGCGATCGGTCACGACAGCCACCCTAGGCGCGCGCACGCCATCGACCGTTGATTGCCCATACCGAGCATCCTGGTCGTGGCGACCACGGCGCAACCTCGGTGTCAGCTGTGCGGTTGCTGTGAAGGGCCGTCGGTGGCCGCCGGGAAGACGATGCGGAAGGTCGTCCCGACGCACGGGGCGGTGAGCAGTTGGACGCGCGCGCCGTGCGCGGTGAGGACGGCCGCCACAATGGCCAGGCCCAGACCGAAACCGCCCGCCCGCGAGCGGGATTCGTCGACCCGGTAGAACCGGTCGAACACGTGCTCGGCCTTGGCGAGCGGAA
Source organism: Nocardia heshunensis (assembly GCF_054782115.1). Lineage (NCBI taxonomy): Bacteria > Bacillati > Actinomycetota > Actinomycetes > Mycobacteriales > Nocardiaceae > Nocardia > Nocardia heshunensis. The sequence continues at coordinate 314,278 of NZ_BAAGTC010000003.1, forward strand.
TCCCCGGACCGTTGTCGGACACCTCGATCAGCACCGCGGGATCCCCGACGGGCAACTCCACTCCGGCCATGGCCACCACCCCGGTGTCCGGCGGCACCCGCCCGGCGGCCACCCGCACGTCGATCTCGGCGGTGGCGGCGGTGTGCATGAGGGCATTGCCCACGAGATTCGTCAGCACCTGCCGCAGCCGGTGCGCATCCCCCACCACCCGCACCGCCTCGGCCGGAAGATCAAGTTCCACAACGCGATCCGGATGCCGCACCCGCGCGTCCAGGACCACCTCGTCGGCCAACGTGGTCACGTCGACCTCGGCGAGATCCAGCGGCCGCTGCTCGTCGAGCCGTGCCAGCAGCAACAGATCGTCGACCAGCAACCCCATCCGCGCCGCCTCGTCCTCGATGCGGCGCATCATGGTCGCCAGCTGCACGGCATCCGCCCCGCCCCCGAGCCGGTACAACTCGGCATATCCCCGAATGGACGTCAGCGGCGTCCGCAACTCGTGCGAGGCGTCCGCCACGAAAAGTCGCATCCGCGACTCGGATTCCCCCAGCTGACGCATGGTGGTCGACAGCCGCTCCAGCATCACATTGAACGCGGTCCCCAACCGCCCGACCTCGGTGTGCTCATCCGCATCGGGCACCCGCCGATCCAGATCCCCGGCGGTGATCGCCTCGGCCGTGTGCTCGATGCGCGACAACGGCCGCAACCCCACCCGCACCAACCACGCCGCGACCCCACCCAACACGAGCAGTAGCGCCACACCCGCCGCGATCTCGATGGTGCGCAGTTCACTCGCGGTCGCGTAATAGCCGTCCAGCGGCATCACAACGGCGGCCGTCCCGCCCTGCGGCTGCACCTCGGTGGCGGGCTGCACGACCGTGCGCACCCGCCAGCGCGAACTGCCGCCGATCTCGCCGACCTCGAAGATCCGGCTGCCGCGCGCCGCGACCGCGGCGGTATCCATGGGCGGCAGGTCGATGGTCGTGTTCCCGACACCGATCCGTCCGACCTGGGTGCCGGTGGTGTCGAAGAACAGAATCTGGAACGTGGATGGCAGCCCCGACACCTCGTTGTCCGGTTTCGGCGGCGGCGGCGGTGGGTGATTCGAGGTCGACACGTCGGCGGCCGAACCGTTGAGTTGCGCATCGATGCGCGCGAGCTCGGAGCGCGCCAGCATCGACGTGCTCAACAAACCGAACGCCGTCAACCCGATCGCGGTGACCGCCACCACGGTGACGAGCAACCGCGTCCGCAACGTCCACCGCCGCAGCCGCCGAAACCGCGGCGCGCGTGCCACCTCGGTGTTCGGCGCGACGCCCGTCGCCTCACTCACCCATCCACCGCCTCACCGATCCACCTAAACACAGCCCGGTGTCGGATCCGCGGACGCGCGCGCACCGCCGGTGCGCACCGAATCCGCCGCTACCTGCTGATACTCCACCGCGACACCCCGGCTGTTCGACCACCGCGCCGAGCGTAAACGGCCAACCTCCGGCGAACTCGAGAACAGCCGGGCACGCGTCCGCAACCGATGACTCCGCCGACCGCGCGGTTGATCCTGATCTGCGCATTTTTGCCGGAGGCGTGCTGATCGAATCCGGTGAGCTGCCCCACCCACTATTGCCAGCGGGCTCACAGGTTGGCACCACATTCCCCCGAGGCGTGGCTACCAGGATCGCCTTCGACGACCGCCGGGACGACTCGCGCGGTGACGGAAGGACGAGGTTATGACATCGACTGTGCCGCGGCCGGAGGTGACCGGCGCGCACCGACGACCCGCCGCGGACACCGCGGACCGCCGGACCGCCGTGGCCCGGCTGTTGCTCGGGCCCACGGACCAACCGCGCTGGGCGCGACCGGGACTGCTCGTGCTGCTCGCGCTCACCGCCGTGTTGTACGTGTGGGATCTGAGCGCCTCCGGGTGGGCGAACGAGTACTATTCGGCGGCCGCACAGGCCGGGTCGCAGAGCTGGAAAGCGTTGCTGTTCGGGTCTTTCGACGCCGGGAATGCCATCACCGTCGACAAGCCGCCCGCCGCCTTGTGGGTGATGGGGCTGTCCGGCAAGGTGTTCGGGTTCAGCCAGTGGTCGGTTCTGCTGCCGCAGGCGCTGATGGGTATCGCGTCGGTGGGGCTGCTGGCCGCGACGGTGCGGCGAATGAGCGGGCCGGGGGCCGGGCTGCTGGCCGGGGCCGTCGCCGCGCTGACGCCGGTGGCGGTGTTGATCTTCCGGTTCGACAATCCGGACGCGCTGTTGGTGCTGCTGCTCGTCGCGGCCGCCTATTGCACGGTTCGCGCCATTCAGGCTGCCGGTGACCGGGTGTTGTCCGCGTCGACCGGATGGCTGGTGCTGGCCGGGGTCGCGGTCGGGTTCGGGTTCCTGACAAAGATGATGCAGGCGTTTCTGATCCTGCCGGGTCTGGGACTTGCGTTCCTGATCGCCGCGAACGGGCCACTGCGGCAACGCATCTCGGCGTTGATTCTGGCGAGTGTCGCGGTCGTGGTGTCGGCCGGGTGGTTCATCGCCTTGGTGGAGCTGTGGCCCGCGGATTCGCGGCCGTACATCGGCGGATCGACCGACAACAGCCTCTGGCAGTTGGCGATCGGCTACAACGGCCTGGGTCGCATCTTCGGCGGCAGCGGCAATATGGGTGGCAGCGCTCCGAGCGGTGCCGACGTGCCCGAGTCCATGCACGGCTTCGCCGGATTCAGCGGAACCTCCGGCATCACACGCCTTTTCAACACCGAGATGGGCGCGGAAATCTCGTGGCTGCTCCCCGCCGCACTGATCGGCCTGGCCGCCGGACTGTGGCTCACCCGCCGTGCGCCGCGCACCGACCGGACCCGCGCCGCCTTCATCCTCTGGGGCGGTTGGCTGCTGGTCACCGGACTGACGTTCTCCTACATGAGCGGCACCGTGCACCCGTACTACACCGTGGCCCTGGCCCCGGCGATCGGCGCGGTGCTGGCGCTGGCCGTGCGTGAATTGTGGTCGCGCAGGACGCATCCGGCGGCCCGCCTGACCCTGGCCGCAATGGCAACGGTCACCGGCGCATGGTCGTTCGTGCTGCTGAACCGCACCCCGGACTGGTTCCCCTGGCTGCGCTGGACGGTGCTGATCGGCTCGATCCTGGTGGCACTGGCCGTGATCGCCGGTACCCGGCAGTCGCGCCGCTACGCGGCCACGCTGGCCATGGCCGGTGTGCTGTTCGGCCTCGGCGGTGCCAGCGCCTGGGCGGTAGCGACCGCGAGCCAGTCGCACAACGGCGGCAACCCGACCTCCGGCCCGACCACCAGCCAGGGCTTCGGGCCCGGCGGCGGCCACGGCCCCGCAGCCTCGTCCGACACCACCGACGTGGTGAAGCTCCTCGAGCAGACCAGCGACCGCTGGGCGGCCGCGAGCGTCGGTGCGGGCAGTTCCGCGACACTGGCCCTGGACTCCGGCAAGTCGGTCATGGCGATCGGTGGATTCACGGGCAGCGATAACTCCCCCACTCTGGCGCAGTTCCAGTACTACGTCTCCACCGGCCAGGTCCGCTACTTCCTCGAAAGCACCTCCGGCATGGGTGGTCCCGGCATGGGCGGCACCGATTCGAGCTCCTCCCAGATCACCGCCTGGGTCAAGGCGAACTTCACCGCCCAAACGGTCGGCGGCACCACCGTCTACGACCTGTCCCAGCCGCACACCGCATGAGGGCCGAGCATTTGCGCGGCCTGCGGCCGGGTCCGGCGGTGGACCTCTATTTCACCTCCGCCGCAAACAATCTCGTGGCCGCGGCCCGCACCCTCGAGGAGATCCGCCTCGAGGGTGCCGACCCGCGCGCCGTGCGCCTGCGGCTCTCGGCATTCGAACGGGTCAGCCACCAACTCACCGAGCAACTGGTACGGCTGCTGGTGGCCGAACAGTTCGCCGTCCCCGATCGCGCCGAGCTCTACCGGGTGGGCAGCCGCCTCGACTACGCCGTCGACCACCTCGAATCGGTGGGCCGGATGATCGAGATCCACTGCCTCACCGTCTTTCCCGACGAGCTCCTGCACCTGATCCGCCTGGCCGCCGACGCGGCCTGGAGCACCGCGCAGGGCATCGCCCGGGTCCGCTCCCCCGAGGTCATGCCGCCGTATTGGCTGGATCTGCACCGCATTTCGGACGAGGCGGATCACACCCTGCGCAAGCTCTACGCCCGCCACCTCGGGACGGATTGCCCCGCCGGCACCGCCGCCCTGCACGACATCAGCACCGAGACCGCCGATGTCGTGCACCTGCTGGATGCCTCGGCCCGCACCATGCGAGGCATCGTCGAACGGTGGACCCGAACCGCGTGATCAGCCGATCGGTGGTGCGAGGTACTCCAGCGCATAGCCCGCGCCGGAGGGCGTGACGAGGGCGATGCCGGGTGAGTCGAGATGGGCGCCCGCCACGAAATGGTCCGGCCGCACGAGCTGTTCGAGGAGGATCGCTCGTGCGGCACGAGCCTGGGAGTGGTCGCCGTCGAGCTCCCAGGACACCGCGGGCTGCTCGAATTGCAGCGTGGGGACGTGCACGGTGTCGCCCCAGACGAGCAGATGCCCGGCGCTGCCGCCGATGTCGTAGACGGTGTGGCCCGGTGTGTGTCCCGGTGTCGGGATCGCGGTGGCCCAGTCGTTGATCGCGATCCGCTCCGAGACCGGGACGACCCGATCGCGCAGCGGCTCGAGCCGTCCGGTGAATACCGAGGCATCCGCCGCACCGATCCACACGCGCTCGAGCTTGCCGAACGCCTCCGAACCGTCCGGCTTGACCAGCCCGCTGACGTGATCTTCGTGTCGATGCGTAATGGCCACATCGGTGATCTGCCCGGGGTCGACGCCCGCCTCGTCGAGCGCCTCGTAGATCAATCCCATGGTGGGGTCGTGCCAGACATTCGACGCGCCGGTGTCGACGAGCACCGACCGGGTGCCGTCGGTGACATAGAAGGCGTTGACCGCCAGCCGCAGATTGTCACCGACCAGCGGCACGGCAACCGGCAGCTGTGGGAGCGTACGCCCCTGTTCGTCGCGCAGCCGGGTGGGTGGCATGTCGATGTACCCGTCTCGCAACGAGATCACCTGCAGCTCACCGAATTCGAAGGTGGCGTGGTGCCGGCCACTCGAGATCAAACGCATGGAGCCTCCATCGTTTCGGGCGCGCCTCTCGCGCGTCTCCGATAGTAGACTCTATCTTCTTTAGAAGAAACGTACACTCGGGCAGCGAGACACCCATCGATCGAGGAGCACGGTGATCGAACAAGACGGCGGCACATTCGGCGCGAATGTGCGGCGACGCCGCGAGGAGGCGGGCCTTACGCTGGAACAACTTTCGACACAGTCCGCGGTCAGCCGCGCCATGCTGTCGAAGGTCGAGCGCGGCGAGAAGAGCCCGACGATCGGTGTCGCGTCCAAGATCGCGCAGGCGCTCGAAGTCTCGCTCTCGGACCTGATCGGCGGGCCCGCCGCCGCCGATCCCGGCGTCGCCGTCGTCCTGCGCAAGAGCGAGCGTCCCGTATTCCGTGACCCGGAAACCGGTTTCGAGCGGCACCTGGTGTCGGCGGCACCGGGCGCGGGCGGCGCCGAGATGGTCGCCCACTACCTCCCCGCGCAGGTCTCCATGGGCCTGCTGCCCGCGCTGCCGCCGGGTACGGAGAAGCAGGTCGTGGTCCTGCAGGGCACCGTCACCGTCCTGATCGGCGGCATCACCGAGACCCTGGACGCCGGTGACTCCCTGTTCTTCCTGGCCGACGTGGACCACGGTTTCGACAACCGAACGAACACCCCCTGCGAGTACCTCATGTTCATCTCGCGCCGCCCCTGATCGGAACTAGATCAGTTCCTTGTGCCGCTTCAGCCGGTGCCGCACGTTCGACATCATGGTGCGAGTGCCCATGGTGCGAATGAACTTGGGAATGAACCGATTCACGAACCCCACGAACAGGAAGAGGTGTTCGAAGCGGCGTTGATCGGCGGCCGACCACTCGACGCCGAGCTGCTCACGGAAGTAGGGCGGCAGGTAGCCGACGGTGAGGAAGCGCAGCAGACCGCCGAACAGCACGCGCAGATACCAGTGGATCATGCGCAGGTGCAGTAGATCGTCGATGAAGGCGCGGATCTTCTCGTCGGCGGCCACCTGTTCGCAGGCCACCACCCAGTAGTCGTCGAATTCGGCGCGGGTCTTGGGCCACATCTCGTCGGTGACCTGCAGCGTGGTCCCCAGCGGCGCGGAGGTGGAGTAGAACGCCTCGGCCTGTTCGGCATTCATCTTGCCGTTGAGCAGCTGGTAGGAGTCCTCGAACCCGATGTAGAGGCAGGCGGCCACCCACATCTGCAGATTGCGGTCGAAGGCGTTGTAGCGCACCGCCGCTCCGGGTTCGGACTTCACCTGCCGATGCGCCACATTGATCGCCTCCCGCATGGCGATCTTCTCCTCCGCCGTGCCCAGGATGGCGACCGCCAGGTAGGAGGCGGTGGTGCGCAACCGTTTCCACGGATGCACCATGAGCGCACCGGATTCCACCTTGCTGTCGGCCACCCCGTGCCCGACGCCGGGCCGCGCCATCTGCATGGCGACATTGGCGGCCGCGCCGGAGAACTGCCAGAAGTCCAGTGCGTCTTCGAGTTTCGGCGGCCGCTTGCCGTCGGGCCGATGCACGCCGGGTATGTGGATGCGGGTCTGTTCGAGGGTGAGGGCCGACTCGCCGGACGGCGGCACTGCCGCGAGTGTCATGGTTCCCCTTCCGGGTGATTTCACGATGAACGGATACTAACTTAGGTTCTGCGGCTCGCACCAGAATCTGCCGTCTCTGGTGATGTATCACCGAATCTACGTCCGAAAAAGATCGCCGGAACCGCTTCCCAATCAAAGAATAGTCAGTAACATACGCTGCTGCGGCCGTTCGTGCACAGGGGCACGGGCAGGGACCGAAAGGACGTTCGCGGCATGCTGAAACGCTTGGATCGCATACTCAGCTACGAGATGAAGGTGTCCGAGTTCCTCGGGACCTTGATCATTCTCGGCTTTCCCTACGGATTGGTCGGGGTGGTGTGGACCCTCACGCACACCTCGCATCTGAAGCAGCTGCACGGCATCGACGTGGTCATCTCGTTCCTGGGATCCATCGTGTGCTGGCCGGTGCTCACCTTCTCGAATGTGTGCATGACCTAGATGATGGCGCTGGTCTGGCTCATCGACATCCTGGTGATCGGCATCAAGATCCTCGGTGGGCGTATGGAAGTCAATCCCGTACTGCGCGTGGGCCTGTGGGTGGCCGTGCTGTGCGGCGTGGTCGCCGGACTCGCGGCGGTCGGGGCCGGCCTGGTCGCACTGCAGCACTATCTCGTGGAGACGGCCTGATGACGACATTCGATAAACCCTCCCCCGCACCGCGAGCCGAGCCGTCCGAACTGGATCGGATCGGCAACAGCGTGCGCGGGCTGTGGCAGCGGCATCCGCAACGCTCACTGGAAACCCTTGGGCGCCAGGTCGATCTGGGCCGCGACGCCCTGCGGCAGCTGGTCGTCTCGATCCTGCGGCGGCGCTTCCCGTATCGGGAGTTCATCAAGCAGTGCGCGTTCATGACGAGCGTGTCGGCCGCACCGACGGTGCTGGTCGCCATCCCCATCGCGGTGGTGGTGTCGATCCAGATCGGCGCACTGGTCAATCAGGTTGGTGCGACCACGTTCATCGGCGCGGTGGCGGGGCTCGGCATCATCCGCCAGGGCGCACCGCTGGTCACCTCACTCATGATCGCGGGCGCGGTCGGGTCGGCCATCACCGCCGATCTCGGCTCCCGGACCATTCGGGAGGAGATCGACGCGATGATGGTGATGGGCGTGGACCCGGTGCGACGGCTGGTCGCCCCGCGGATCGCGGCCGCGGTGCTGGTGAGCATGCTGCTGTGCGGATTCATCGTATTCGTCGGCTTCGCAACGGCTTACCTGTTCAATGTCTACGCCCAGTCGGGGACGCCGGGCTCGTTCATCGCGTCCTTCGCCTCCTTCGCGGTGGCGAACGACCTGGTGCTCGCGATCGTCAAGGCCGCCATCTTCGGGCTGCTGACCGCGGTCATCGCCTGCGACACCGGCCTGCACGCGCACGGCGGCCCCGGCGGGGTCGCCAACGCGGTGAACTCGGCGGTGGTGAGCTCGGCGCTGATGCTCTTCGCCGTCAATATCGCACTCACCCAGCTCTATAACACCCTGCTGCCGACGAAGGTGGTCTGAGATGGGCAGCACCTACACTCCACCGGCGCTCCGGCCGGTGCGGATGGCGGCGAACGCGGCGGCGCTGCCGGCGCAGGCGAATCAGCGGCTGGGACATCAGGTCATCACATTCCTCCAGGCGCTGACCGCGATTCCGTTCGTGCTGAAGCACTATCGCAAGGAAGTGCTGCGCCTGACCGCCGATGTCGGTTGGGGCAACGGTTCGCTGGTGGTGGGCGGCGGCACCATCGGCGTGGTGATCGCGCTGTGCGGGTTCGGCGGCATCACCGTCGGCATGGAGTCCTACCGGGCGTTGAACCTGCTCACCATGAGTCCGCTCACCGGGGCCATCTCCGGCTTCGCGACGACGCGTGAGCTCGCGCCCATCATCGCCACGCTGGCGTTCGCGATTCAGGCGGGCTGCCGGTTCACCGCGCAGCTCGGATCCATGCGCATCTCCGAGGAGATCGACGCGCTGGAATCCATCGCCATCCGGCCGCTTCCGTATCTGATCAGCACCCGCATGATCGCCTCGACGCTGACCATCATCCCGCTCTACAGCGTGGGCCTGGCGACGGCGTACCTGGCGACCAAACTCTCGGTGCTGCTGCAGGGCGGCACCACCGCCGGCACCTACGACCATTACTTCTTCCAGTTCCTGCTGGGGCCGGACGTGTTCTGGTCGCTGCTCAAGGTCATGGTGTTCGTGATGATCTCGACATTCATCCAGTGCTACTACGGCTACGTCGCGACCGGCGGGCCCGAAGGCGTCGGGGTGGCGGCCGGGCGGGCCATCAAGATGGTCATCGTCGTCATGGTCTTCGTCAATCTCTTTCTGACCCTCGCGATCTGGGGTATCGACCCCGGCTTCCGCATCTCGGGATAGGTGTTTGGAATGATTCTCGATCCCAGCGGGCGGGGCCCCACGGCCCGGCAGCTCACGCTGGCCGGACTCGCCCTGATCGCCACGGTGACACTGCTGGTGTATCTGCTGACGCTGCGCTACAACGGCCGCTTCGAGGACAAGGTGGCGGTGGTCGCGGAACTCACCAGCACCGGCGACGGGTTGCCCGCGCATGCCGATGTGAAGTTCCGCGGCATGGTAGTCGGCCGCGTCGAGGACGTGACGGTGGTGGCCAAGGGCGAACGGCAGCGGGCCGCGCTCGCGTTGAAACCGCAAGTGGCGGGGACGATTCCGGCCACGGTGGCGGCGCGGGTGATTCCCAACAACATCTTCGGCGTGACCGCGATCGAACTGGTCGACACCACACCCACCGGTGACCGGCTGCACGCCGGTGCGACCATCCCCGAGGACACCAGCGCCGCCACCGTGCAGTTGCAGACCACCCTCAATGTGCTGCGCACCGTGCTGAACAACATTCAGCCCGAGAAGCTCGGGCGCGTGCTGTCGACACTGTCGGCCGCCCTGGATCCGTCCGCGCGGGTGCCGGGTTCGACGATCGAGCGCCTCGACCACTGGATCACCGAGGTGCGCGGCATCGACGGCATCGGCGACCTGCTCGGCAATCTCGGCCGCGCGGCCTCCGCCTTGAGCGAGTCGGCCCCGGATCTGGTGGGGACACTGGCGAAGTCGGTGACCACCGCCCGCACGCTGACCGAGCAGCGGGCCGCGCTGATGAGCCTGCTGACCAGCGGCGGCAGCGCGGTGGACACGGTCAACGGCCTGTTCTCCCGCAATCCCGACTCCGGCAAGTTCCTGGTCTCCGGGCTCAACCAGCTCTTCGGCAGCCTGGCTCAGGATCCGCAGGCCATCCCGTACGCCATCGCCAACCTCAATACCGCGCTGCAAAGATTGCAGGGCACGTTCACCTTCGGGCCCAAGAAGCAGATGGTGTGGAAGATGGACGTGACCTTCACACCTTTCCAGCAGTACACGGCGCAGGATTGCCCGCACTACGGCGATCTGGCCGGGCCGCGTTGCGGTGGATCGACGGTGCCGGAAAGCGCTCCCGCGCAGGAGTTTCCGCAACAGCTGACGCCGAAGTGGCTCGATTCCGCCGGTCCCGCGCCCGTCGCCGCCACGCCGAATCTTCCTGCGCTTCCCGCCCTTCCGTCGATTCCGGGGCTACCCGCGATTCCGGGCCTCACCGCACCGGCATCGACCGGAACGACCCCGCCCGCGACGACCGCGACTCCGGCCGGACTGCGTGGCACCGATGCCATCGCAGCACTGGTCGGCGGCCAGCCGAACGCCGCGCAGGTCCTGCTGCTCACACCCATCCTGGCGGGCGGATCGCTGGTTCCCGCCGACGGAGGCGCCTCGTGAAATCCGGAAAAGCCTTGGCGGGCTTCAGCCTTTTCGCCGTGGTCGCGGTGGTGCTGACCTACACCATCTGGTCCACATTGCAGCGTTCGGTGCCCGGCGGCACCCACAGCTATTCGGCCGTGTTCTCCGATGTGCTCGGCCTGCGTGTCGGCGACGACATCCGCATGGCCGGGGTCCGGGTCGGGCGGGTGGACAAGATCGCCTTCGCCGACGATTACCAGGCAAGGGTGGACTTCCGCATCCAGGACGATCAACATCCCACCACCACGACCAAGGCGCTGGTGCGCTACCAGAACCTCATCGGGCAGCGCTATATCGCGCTCATGCCGGGCAAGGACGCCGGTGCGCCGATGGCCGCGGGCGATCAGATCCCGATCGAGCGCACCGAGCCGTCCTTCGACGTCTCCGCACTGCTGTCGGGTTTCGAACCGCTGTTCAGTGTGCTGCAACCGGATCAGGTGAACTCGCTGTCGGAGACGCTGATTCAAGCGTTGCAGGGCAATGGGGTGTCACTCAGCGCGCTGGTGACGCAGGCCGCGCAGCTGGCCTCCACCTTCGGGCAGCGCGACGAGATCCTCGGTCAGGTGGTCGGCAATCTCTCCAGCGTGATCTCCGGGCTGGCTCATCGCAGCAATGACCTGGAGACGCTGATTACCCAGGCGCGGGCGCTCACCGAGGCGCTGTATTCGCAGGGCACCACCCTGAAGTCCTCGGTGGAACGCGTTGCGACGGCGACGGATTCGCTGGTGAACATTATCGCCGCGGTGAAACCCGGTGCCGCCAAGGCACAAACCGACGCCTCCGCCGGTGTCGCGTTGCTGCTGCTCAACGGCGCGTCCCTGGACAAGGCTGCCGTCGAACTGCCCGACGTCCTCAACGGCGTCGCGCGGTTCAGCAGCTACGGCGCGTACGGCAATGCCTACCTGTGCAGCCTCGACGTCTCGCTGTGGGGCGTGCTGCTCCCGCCCGGTCTGTTCAATCAGATCGGCGGCCAATCCCATTCGGAGGTGTGCCGATGACGCGGCGACTGCGCTATCCCGGTTTCCTGCGCAACCGGTATCTGCGACTCGGCCTGTACGCGGCCGGATTCGTGGTGGCGCTGCTGGTCGGCTCCAGCGTGCTGGAACGAGCTCAGCTGGGCGACAAGACGATTCACGCCGAGTTCGCCCAGGCCGCCGGGCTGCGGCCGGGCGCGACGGTGGATGTGTCGGGCATCGAGGTCGGGCAGGTCAGCGCCGTCAAGCTGGACAACGGCAAGGTGCTGGTCGATATGCGGGTGCACGACGACGTGAAGCTGAGCGACGAGGCGCGCGCGGCGATCAAGATGTCGACCATTCTCGGTCGGCTGCACGTGGATCTGACACCGGGCAAGGGCAAGTCGCTGGCCGGGAACCGCATCAAGCTCGATCACACCTCGGTGCCCTACAACCTGGGCAAGGTCGTGCAGGATCCGCAGTACAAGAACTCCTTCGAGCGCGTGGAGCAGCTGGATCCGCAAAAGCTGCGGCAGGCCCTGGATCTCGTCGATCAGCAGATGGGCAACTCACCCGAGCTGACCGTGCAGGCCCTCGACAGCGTGGGCGCGCTGGCCAAGGTGATCAATGATCGCCGTGACGAGGTGGACACGCTGCTGAAAAGCATGGACACCGTCTCGCAGTTGGCGTCCGACAACCAGAACAGCGTGCTGCTGTTGCTGACTCGCGGTGAGGCGATCGGCAACGCGGTCCAGCAACGCCAGACGCTTTTGAAGCAGTTGCTCGACAATGTCGCGTCACTGTCGAGCCTGCTGCAGCAGATGGGGCTGGAGAACAACAACCAGCTCGGACCGCTGATCACCGATCTGAACACCATGTCGCAGGGCCTGGAGAAGAACAAGGGCAACCTCGACCAGCTGTATCAGATCATGCCGGTGACCTTGCGGCAGTTCAACAATGTGCTCGGCGACGGCCCGTACGGAAACGTGTACGCGCCGTGGCTGTTCCCGGACAACTGGCTGTGCTTCGCGCAGGCCGTGCAGGGGTGCAAGTGATGAGACTTCGGAGACTGAAACTGGCGGCGGTGTGCGGCGCGCTGCTGCTCACCTCGGCGTGCGGGATGCTGCCCAATGCGCTGACCTCGCTGCCCAAGGAGTACCTCGGGGCGCGGATGAAGATCACCGCGGATTTCGAGAATGTCGCAGGACTGTACGCGGGCAATGACGTTGCGGTGCTCGGTGTTCCGGTCGGCACGGTCGAAACCGTCACCCCCAAGGGCAGTTACGTCCAGGTCACCATGTCCCTGGACAGCGATGTCAAGATTCCCGTCGATGCCGTTGCGGCGCTGGTGAATCCACAACTCATCACGAATCGTCACGTGGAGTTGGCTCCGGCCTATACCGGCGACGGCCCGACCCTGACGGACGGGGCCTATATTCCGTTGGAGCACACCAGGGTTCCGGTCGAGCTCGACCGCATCCTGGCCACCTTCTCCCAGCTCGGCGCGGCGCTCAAGGGCGACAACCAGTCCGGGCCGATGGCCAGCCGCGTGCTGTTCCCCCTGCTCAACGGCAATGGCGACAAGCTGCGGGACACCCTCGACGCGCTCTCGTCGGCGTTCGAGGTGACCTTCGCCAACAAGGACCAGATCTCCAACACCATCATCAAACTCAATGACATCACCCAGGTCATCGCGTCCAATGACCAGACCGTGCGCGATTTCAGCGGGCGGCTCACCGACCTGGTGAACCTGCTGGGTGAACAGGCCCCCGGCATCGAAGCGGTGCTGAAGCAGCTCGACGACTTCGTCACCAATACCTCGACCCTGGTGGGGCAGAACAAGGATCAGCTCGCCGGGGCGCTGACCCGCTTCGTCGGCATCACCGACCAGATGCGCGCCAATGCCCGCGGACTCACCGAGATCGTGGACGTCGGCCCGCTCATGTTCCAGAACCTGGCCAATGCCACCAGCGTCGAACACCAGGCGCTGCGACTGCACGGGCTGCTGGACAAGTCCCTGCTCGACGGCGAGATCCTGTCCACCTTCTGCCAACGCATCGCCATGCGCCTGGACGGCTGCCGCACCGGCAAGGTGCAGGACTTCGGCCCCGACTTCGGGCTCACCGCCGCACTCCTGGGAATCGCGAACCTGAAATGAGACTACGCACAACGGCTCTCGGCGGCCTGCTCACCGCGACGACCCTGCTGGCCACCTGCGGCTGCGCGGTCACCGTGGACACGCTGCCCATGCCCAAACCCGGTCTGGGCGCGCCCGGTTACACCGTGCACGCGGCCTTCGCCGACGCCCTCAACCTGCCCGACCACGCGCACGTCAAAATCGGCGGCAGCGATATCGGCGTGGTCACCAAGATCAAGACGACGAACTTCCTCGCCGATGTGCAGATGCTCATCCGACAGGACATCCAGCTGCCCAAGGGCACCACCGTCGAACTGCGGCAGGGCACGCCACTCGGCGACATGTTCGTGGCCATGACGCTGCCCTCGGCGCAGGAGGCCGGGGAACCGCTGCGGGACGGCGACACCATCGGCGTCGATCACACGGCGGCGGGGGCGTCGGTGGAACAGCTCATGATGTCGATCTCGCTGCTGCTCAACGGCGGCGGTATCAATCAGGCCGCCAAGATCACCGGGCAGATGGACTCCATGTTCGCCGGGCGCGCGCCGGAACTGTCGCATCTCATCACCGAGATGACCGCGGCCATCGGCGCTCTCAATGCCCGCACCGGGGATCTCGATCAGGTGCTGGGCGGGATGAATTCGCTCTCGGGTGAATTGGCCAGGCGCAAGACCGAACTCGGGCAGGCCGCCGACACCTTCCCCGCCCTCATCGGGCTGCTGTCCGAGAACAATCAGCAGATCGTGGACCTGCTGGCCAAGGTCGCCACCACCACCGACGCGCTCGGCGACTTCGCCACCACCACCGGCGGGGACTTCGTGGGGCTGTTCAACAGCATTCAGGCGCTCATGTCCGGGTTCGCGCAGAGTGATCAGCTCACCGGCGCACTCGACGGGCTGCATCAGATCTATCCGTCGCTGATGGCGAGCCTGCGCGGTCCGGCCCTCGCCGTCGCGGCCACAGTGTCGTATTTGAGCGTCGGTGCGCTCACCGATCCGAGTGGCAGCCGCTGGCCGGAGCTCGGGGATGCCGGGCAGTTCATCGGCAGTCTGGCTCAGGTGCTGGAGAAGGTGTTCGGGCGGCTCACCAGCCCACCGCGAACCCCCGACACCCAGCCCGGCCAGCAAGGAGGGGATCGATGAATCCGCCACTGTGGCAGTGGGTGCTGCGCCATCGCATCGCCATCGCCAATATCGGGCTGATCGTGGTGCTGATACTTGGGGCGGGCTATATCGGCGGCGCGGTGCTGCGGTTCAACCCGATTCCGCACACCTACCGGGTAACCGTCGAGCTCACCTCCTCCGGCGGGCTGCTGCCCGGCAATGACGTCACCTTCCGGGGCAGCCGGATCGGCAAGATCAGTGACGTGCACGTCGCCGGGGACGGGGTCGCCGCCGTCGCCGAAATCGATGACAGCGCACACATTCCCGTCGGCGGCACCGTGGCGGTCGCGCGGCTGTCGGCGGCCGGGGAGCAGTACCTGGACTTCCGGCCCGACTCCGACACCGGGCCGTACCTGCTCGACGGCGCGCTGGTGGAGCGGGCGCGCACCAGCATCCCGGTGCAGATCCAGTCGGTGTTCGCCAACCTCGGCGATCTCATCGGCGGCATGAACCCCGACCGGCTCAATGTCATCATCGACGAGCTGGACAAGGCGCTCGCCGGGGGCCCGGATCGCCTGCGCAACATGATCTCCGGCATCAGCCGCGCCATGTCCGGCCTCGACGGGCTGCTGCCGCAGACTCGGCAGCTCATCGAGAACCTCGAGGTCATCGCCGACACCACCCAGCACGCGCAACCCGACCTGGGCACCCTCACCAAGGCGGGCAGCGTGCTGTTCGACCAATTCGCCTCCGCCGACCAGGAACTGCGCAAACTACTGCAACAGGGACCCGGCCAACTCGCCACCCTCAACGGCTTCATCACCGAAACCCAGGACCCCATCACCAATCTGGTGACGAACTTCGTCGCGGTTACCAAGGCCGCCAAGCTCCGCGCCCCCGCCATCGCCGCGCTCTTCCCGGCTCTGCGTGTCGGCTCCCAAGCGCTCGGCGTGCCCGCCCATGACGGGGCCTACAACACCCTCGTCGATCCCTGGCCGCGCCCCAGCTGTGACTACGACACCATCCCGGTAGTCCCGACCGACATCCAAACCGACAACAGGGTTCGTCTCTACAACTACTGCGTCACCTCGAATCCGGCGCTGCAGATCCGCGGTTCGGCCAACGCACCCCGCCCCGACGTCCCCGACAACGGCGCGACCGCCCCGCCGGGTGTCACCGGCAACGAACTGTCCCAGCCCATCCCCCGCTAGCCCACGGCAGCACCCCAGGAGATTTCCCATGAGCGACAACATGATTCAGCTCGATCCGAACGATGCCGAGACCGTCGACCCGGCCGAGACAACGGACACCGAGACGGCAACATCCGAGACCGACGCCGAGACCCCCGATCGCGCCGAAGCACCAAAACTTGCGACACGCGTGCGTAAGTCGTTCGCCGTCCGCCGCTCGCTGCCCACTCTCGGCAAGCGCGGCCGGATCGTGGCGCGTGCGGCGGCCGTGCTGGCGTTGGCGGCGTCCATCGGCGCGAGCATCGTGTTCTATCAGCACGACGCCCACTCCAAGGAGTTGCTCGACGCCCAGCAGCAGGCGCAGGCCGCGGCCTGCAAGTACGCTCCGCTGCTGGCGACCTATGACGCCAAGAATCTCGACGCCTATTTCACCTCGGTGCTCGACGGTGCGACCGGTGATTGGAAGAAGCAATTCGATTCCACCAGCAAGGATTTGCGGGAGGTGCTGAGTCAGGGGCAGGTGGTGTCGAAGGCTACCGATGTGCAGTGTGCGGTTCGCAATGCCGATCGGAATTCGGCGGAGGCGATCGTGGTGATCGGGCAGACCATCACCAGCCTGGGTACCCAGGGCAAGCCTGCGCCCGGGCAGTTGTCCATGGTGATGCGACTGGAGCGCTCCGGCGACCGCTGGCTGGTGAACAAGGTGAATTCGCCGCTGGCGCAGCAGCCGCAACAGTGACGCCCGCCGCCATGCCCGCCCCCGACCCGGGTGCGCGGGCGGTTCGCCGACGCCCGAAGAACCGGCGGGCACAGATCGCCGCGGTGTCGGCGGCCGAGTTCGCGGCATTGGGCTATCACCGGGTCAGCATGGAGGACATCGCGACCCGGCTCGGCATCAGCTCCACCGCGCTGTATCGGCACTATCCGAGCAAGTACGCGCTCTTCGCCGGGGAACTACTGCGGCTGGGCGAGGTGACAGTGGCTGCGGTGAGCCTGCCGGAGATTGCCGCCGAGTGGTCTCCGCAGCGACGGCTCGGCTACGCCGTCGACGGCATCATCGCCGAAACCATCTTCAACCGGACCACCGTCGGACTGGCGCGCTGGGAGCATCGCTACCTCGACGAGCCCGACAAGCGCACGGTGGACGAGCATTTCGCCACCGCCCTCACCGAACTGAGCGCATTGATCGGCGCGGTGCGACCGGAACTGCCGGAGCACGAGCTGCGGGTGCGGGCCGTCGGCGTCTTCAGCGCGGTCAGCTGCCTGGGTGACCATCGGGTCGGCCTGGCCGCGAAACCCCTTGCGGTCCTGCTGAATCGGGCATGCTGGGCGCTGATCGAGACCGACCTGCCCGCCCCGACAGGGCCCTCACCCGCCCCGCGCGCGGTGGAGATCCCGCATACGCTCAAACACGAACTGCTGTTGCAGCGGGCGGTCCGGCTGTTCTACGAGCGCGGCTACCCGAATGTCGGCGTCGAGGACATCGCCGCCGCCGCGGGACTGCCTTCGGCGTCGGCCGTTTACCGCTACTACCGGGGCAAGGGCGACCTGCTCAATGCCGCCTTCCGCCGTGCCGCCGACCGGATGACCGCCGTCATCGGGCCCTCCGTGGCCGAATCCGGCTCTCCGGCAGAGGCATTGGCGAAGCTGGTCGACATGTACGTGGCCGGAGCCTTCGACGAACGCGAACTGATCTACGTCTACTTCGCCGAGTTCGGCCATGTTCCCGATGACGAGCGGGCCACTCTGCGCGTGGTCCAGCGCCTCGTCGTCGCCGAGTGGGCCACCCTGCTGGCCCAGGTCCGGCCCGGCCTCACGCCCGCCGCCGGGCATATCCTCGTGCACGCCGCTCTCGGCCTGGTCGTCGACTACGGTCGCGTCTTCGGCGACACCGAGCGAATCTGCCCGCGTCAGTGGGTGATCCGTCTCATGGAGGCTGTGCTGTTCGGCCCTCCCGAACCCGGTCCGTCCGCCAGGCTTAGCGCATGCACTTCCCCCTGAGCGCCACGTGGGCGGCCCGCGCGGCCGCCCTGATCGCACTGCCGATCGCCCTCGCGATGCCCGCAGTCCTGGCGGCCCCCGCCGCTACGGCCGACCCGGTGCACCTGACCGGGTCGATCGACATCCCTTGCGCCGCATCCACGCTGCACCAGACCGCCGACTGGTACCTGCCCGACGGTTCACCGCGTGCCCTGATCTGGTTGCAGCACGGATTCGCCCGCGACGGCAGCAAGGTGGCCGACCTCGCCCGAACCCTCGCGGACGCGGGCTATCTCGTCTTCGCGCCCAGCCTGCCGTTCCTCGATCTCTCGGGGTGCACACTCCAGAACCTCGGCGACAACACGCCGTTCCTGAATCATGTCGCCGAATTGTTCTCCACGGCAGGCGATCCGAACGGTGCCTTGGCGACGAGCCTGGCCCGGGCTGCGGCGGCGATCGGCCGCCGCGCGCCCGCCATCCCACAAGCCGCCGTCTTCATCGGACACTCCGCCGGGGCCGAAGCCGTCGAGTACGTCGCCCACCGATTGCACGCGAGCCATCCGGACGTCTGGCCGAACCTGCGCGGCCTGATCCTGCTCGACCCGGTGAAGTCCTTCCTGGGCAACAACACCGACGCGGCCCTCACCGACCTCGATCCGAGCGGACTGCCGATCCTCACCGTGTCCGGCCCGCCCGGTCTGTGCAACAACTTCGGCAGCGGCACCACCGCGGTGCAGACCCTGCTACACCGCCCGTTCCTCGGTGTCCGCCTCCCCTTCGGCGAGCACACCGACGCGGAAGGAGCCAGTTCCGACATGGTCGGCGAATTGGCCTGCGGCATACCTCAATCGGCCAATGTGTCGGCGCTGCAACAACTCACCACCCGCTGGACGGACGATTTCCTCGCGAATACCAGCGATTACGCCGAGGCGGCGGCGCTATGTTCGCAAGGCTCGCTCGAGCCCGTCTGCGACCCGATCTAGGGGTTCGGTGCTGTCCTCGGTACGGCAGAGAACCAGCGCACCTTCCAGCCCGGCGATCAGCAGGGTGGCCAGGTTGGTCGCATCGGGTTCCGGTATTCCATTGCGGTGCAGGCACTCCCGGAAATAGCCCTGCCAGCGGCGGAAGACATCCCGTGCGGCAATGACCAATTCGGCGTCCTCGGGTCCGGCCCCCAGCGCGACCGCCGCGATCGGGCATCCGGCCGGGTGGCCGCCACCGGTCATCACCATCTTCGCCGCGGCCAGGATGGCACGCATGGCCGAGACCGGATCCTGGTTCGCACACACCGCCTCGATGGCGGGACCGGCCGCGCCGTCGACGAGCCGCACCACTTCCTCGGCCAGCTCGGTCTTGCCGCGCGGGAAGTGGTGATAGATCACCCCGCGATGGGTACCCGCCTGCTCCACGATCTCGCGGAAACCGGTCGCCGCGTAGCCGCGGCCGCGAAACAGCAGCGCGGCCTGGCGAATCATGCGCATGCGGGTATCGCGCGCCACCGAACCTCCCAGCACACCGGTTGACTAAGACAGTAGTCCTAGAACATACTCGCATCGATTTCTAGGACACCTGACTTAGAAGCCGCGGGGGCAGCCGCCTCCACTCGCATCCGATCGACAGGAGCCCGCCGCCGTGCTGTTCGACACTCTCCGCACCTACACGCTGCGCTATGTCACGGCGATCTTCGAGACGCCGCTGCAGCTGTTCGCGTTCCTGGCGGGCGCGTGGTTCACCATCAATGGCGTGATCGCCTTCGGGATCTACCCCGACATGGCGTTCGGCGGCGAGATGCGTTCCTGCACAATCCAGTTCCTCGGCTTCATCCCCGTCACCGTGAACGGCTGGCACGCGCTGTTCCATCTGATCAGCGGGATCGCCGGGCTCGTGCTGGCCACGCGGCGACCGCGCGCCGAATTGTTCTGCCTGATCTTCGCGCCCTACTACCTGTTGGTCGCGATCCTCGGATTCCTCGGCGGTGACCAGGTGCTGCACCTGATGGCCGTCGACACCTTCGGCAATATCGTGCACACCGTCGAGGGCACCGCACTGCTCGTGGCCGGTGCCCTCGCCTCGCTACGGGGTCGCGCGGCTATCGCTTGACGTGGGCCTCCGGCCCCTCGCACCACTGATCGGCGGGCACCACGGCCTTCACTTCTGCGATGTGCTCGCCGCAGCCGGACCAGGTGGTCTTGCCGCAGGACTCACAGGGGACAGGTTGACACACAGTGGACTCCTCTCGTTCGGATGTTCGAACGAGCATCTATATCACAGCGCGGGCGGGACCGGTTTCGCCGTAGTCACTATTTGTCGGCGAGCCGGGCCTTCTTGACCCGGTTGCCGCAGGTGTTCATCGAGCACCAGCGGCGATTCGTGCCACGGCTGGTGTCGAGGAACAATCCGGCGCAGCCTGGGCCCTCGCAGGCCTTGATCCGGCCGCGGTCGGAGCCGCCCAGAACTTGAATGGCATCAGCGGCAAGCACTCCCAGCGCGTCCGTTACCGGCGCTTTCTTGCCGAGATGCCAGACGGCGAGCCCGTTGTCGAGGCCGAGTTTCGGCCGTCCCGCGGCCGCAGCCCGGTTCAGGATCATCGCGTCGCCCAGATCGGGGCGCTGGGCGGCGGCGACTGCCAGCCCGGCACGGTAGATCGCCTCCCTAAGCGCCAGCGCGTCCTCGAGCTCGGCCGGCGAGACGCCGGGTACGCCGAGTCCCACGGCCTGCAACCAGAGCTCGAGTCGGCCGGGGTCGGAGAGCCGCTCCAGGGGTTCCGCGGCGGCACGGTCGCTCACCGTGGCGGTGTAGCGGAACGCCAGCACCTCGTTGTCCAGCCGGAACAGTCGACGGGCCTCCATGGCCATCCCCCTTCCGTATGAACGACTTCGACCTACCTGAACCATCTTAACCGGTTCGACAACGGCGTCGATTCTTGCCATAGTGTGAACCGTCTTAGTCAGTTCACACTCGGGAGGTTGTGCGATGGGCGAGGTTGCGGTCATCGGTCTGGGCGGCATGGGGCGGGCGATCGCTCGCAATCTGGTGCGGGCAGGCCATGACACGGTCGTGTGGAACCGTTCGGCGGGGCCCGCGGAAGAACTCGCGCAAGCCGGGGCCCGCCGCGTCGACACCGTCGCGGAGGCGCTGCGCTCCCCGGTCGTGTTCTCGGTGCTGTCCGACGACGCCGCCTTCGCGGAGATCTTCCTCGACTCCGGTGTCCTCGACCAGGCTCGCCCCGAGGTGCACATCAACGTGGCCACGGTGAGCGTCGAGCTGTGCCGCCGGGCCGCAAAGGCGCACGGCGAGTACGGAATCGGCTATCTCGCGGCCCCGGTGTTCGGCCGGGTCAGCGTCGCGGAGGCCGGTGCGCTGAACATCCTCGCCGCGGGCGAGCCTGCTCTCATCGACCGGGTGCAACCGTTCTTCGATGTGATCGGTTCGCGCACTTGGCGGCTGGGCGAGCGGCCCGAGCAGGCCAATACCGCCAAGATCCTGGGCAACTACCTGATCGCCTGTGCGATCCAGTCGTTGAGCGAGGCGGTCAGTGTCGCCGACGCCGCGGGCACCGACCCGGGTCAGTTCGTCGAGCTGCTGAGTTCGACGCTGTTTCCCGGGCCGGTCTATGCCGGCTACGGCTCGATGATCGCACAGCGGGAGTACCAACCGGCCGGATTCAATACCGCGCTGGGGCGCAAGGATCTGCACCTCGCCCTGGATGCGGCAGCCGACCAGTCGATCCCCCTGCCGTTCGGCGAATTGCTCAGGGGCGTTTTCGCGCAGGCCATCGCCGACGGCCGGGCCGCCGACGACTGGGCCTCGATCGCCGAGCAGCAGCCGCGCTGACTCAGCCCAGCGTGGCGAGCAGGGTGGTGAGGGTGCGGACTTCCGTCGCCTGATCCACCTTGCGCGCCCGCACGGCGTGCAGGGCCTCGTCGATCTGGCCGTCGAGCACGGTCCACGATGCGCCGTCGAGCGGCTTCAGGGTGGATTCGTCCTGATCCCAGGCGGTTTCGAGGTCCTTGATCCGCGTCTTGGCCGCATCCTGCGCACCGGCCTGCACCTGCGCCAGGGTGTCCTGGGTGATGGTGCGGAACTTGCCGACCTCGGCGGCCGGGAAGTGATCGGTGACATGGCCCGGCGTCGCCGAGGCGGACGCGGTCGGGGATTCGTCGTCGCCGGTGCGGTCGGCATGCGGCTGCGCGGCCGCCCAGGCCAGCAGTGAACCGGCGAGCACCGCGACAATCACGTAGTAGCCCAGCATGATTCGCTCCCGCTTGGTGTCGGTGACCGCGGGCTGCGGCTGGGCGTCGATGACATCGCTGCGGGTGCGGGTCAGGAAGACGACGACGGCGAGGATGGCGACCAGGAATACGACGCTGGTGATCGCGGTGCCCAGACCGAGTCCGTGATCGGCGGTCGGGGACGCCAGCCAGTCGCCGAGATTCGCACCCAGCGGCCGGGTGAGGATGTAGGCCAGCCAGAACGACAGCACCGCGTTCGCACCGAATCGCCAGCCCAGCGCGATCGCGAGAATCAGCCCGGCGGGCAGCAGCACCGAGATGCCCGGACCCCATCCGGTCACCTGCAGCGTCCAGTCACCCACCGCGGTGCCGAGCGCGAACGTCACCAGAACGGCCAGCCAGTACCACAGTTCGCGGGGCAGCGTCACGATGCTGTGAATCGACAGCGTCCGCTCCCGCGCGAACCACACGCCGAACACCACGGCCAGCGCGAGCGCGAACACCGAGGTGCTCACGGCCAGCGGCACACCGAGATCATCGGTGAGGATGTCGGTGTACAGCGTCCCGGCCACGCTGACCACGACCACGGTCAACCAGTAGACGAACGGCACATACCGGTCCATCCGCAACTGCACCCCGAGCACCACGGCCAGCACCACGGTGAACACCACGGCCGTGACATCCAGCCCCACACCCAAGGTGGTGTTGATCCAGTCCGCGAACGTCTCCCCCACCGTCGTGCACAGCACCTTGATCACCCAGAACCACAGGGTGACCTCGGGCACCTTGCTGAGCATGCGCCGTCCGGTACCGACCTCCGAATTCACCATTTCCGTCACGGGTCGCGACGGTAGCGACCGATCGCTGTGACGACGCTGAGAAGCGAACCACTGGCCGGGCGTCCCGGCTGGCTACTTCCGAGCAGCGACGAATTAGGCCGGGGTGCAAAGCTTTTCATTTCCTCGATGACGTTGACGGAATCCGTATGCGGTCGCATACTCGCGTGCATGCGGCGGGGAGAGATCTTTGCCGGGTATCGCATAGTCGGTGAACTCGGTACGGGCGGGATGGGCGAGGTGTATCTCGCCCGGCATCCTCGGCTGCCCCGGCTGGACGCCGTGAAGGTGTTGTCGGCGAGCGGTGTGGATGACGAGTTTCGGGGGCGGTTCCTGCGCGAGGCCGAATTGGCGTCGCGGCTGCGGCATCCCAATGTGGTGACGATCTATGACCGGGGTGAGTTCGAAGGTCGGCTGTGGATCGCCATGCAATACGTGGAGGGTAAGGACGCCGCGCAGCTGCTGCGCGAGGGCGGCGGGCCGATGCCGATGGAGCGCGCGCTACGCATCATCGACCAGGCGGCACGTGGGCTCGACGCGGCGCATGCGGCGGGGCTGCTACATCGCGATGTGAAGCCCGCCAATATCCTGGTCGGCACCGAGACCGACGGTGTCGAGCGGGTATTGGTGACCGACTTCGGAATCGCCAGGGCGGCAGGGGAATCCGATGGGCTGACCGTCGAAGGCCAGGTGCTGGCGACGATCAACTACGCGTCGCCCGAGCAGCTCTCCGGTGGCAAGGTCGATGCCCGCGCCGATGTCTATGCCCTCGGGTGCACACTGTTTCACCTGGTGACCGGCGCGGTGCCGTTCGCCCGCCGCACGGTCGCCGAGGTGATCTACGCGCATCTGCACGAGCCGCCACCGCGGCCCAGCCTCGTGAACGCCGATCTGCCCGATCACCTCGACGCCGTCGTGGCCCGGGCGATGGCCAAGGATCCGGCCGATCGGTTCGCCAGTTGCGGCGAGCTGGCCGCCGCGGCGGCCGGGATGCCCAGCGGCAGCGTGGATCCACGCACACGACACCGTGGCCGATGGGTGTGGGCCGTGGTCGCGGCCTTGACGCTCACGCTCGTGGCCGTCACCGGAGTCGCCGTGTGGCAATGGAATCGGCCGCACTCCGCCGCGACGGCGGCTGCGCCCACGACGGTGACGCCGACGACCAGCGGTGACTCCGGCCCCTGGGGCGCGTACGGCTTCGTGGTGGATCGTTTCCCGGACCTGTTGCCGCCCAGCCCCGTCGACACCGGCTACCGCGGCATCCGCTGCCTGATCCTGGATTCCACCACCGGGAACGCTCTCACGACGTCCCTGACGCAGCTGCCGGGCGGGTTCGCGCTGCTGAAATGTTCGGGCGACCGCGACCCGCTGTCGGTGCTGTACGTCTCCTGCAATGCCAAGGGCGTGCCGATGCAGCGCCAGGGCGCCGCCTACAACCTGACCACCACCTCCGGAGATGAGCAGTGGCAACGGTCATCCGGCACCGGAGAAGTGAAGTGGGGGTTGATCAATACCGACACCGGGCCGGAAGGCAATCTGATCATCAATTTCGATGATCCCGCGCGCAACTCGTGTGTGCTGCAAGCGACCAGCGATCTGTCATCCCCGCAGGAGCTGCACGACAACTGGTGGCAGCATGCCCCGATCTGACCGGATGCTCGGCTGGGCGGGCGCGTTGACCTGCGTCGCCGCACTCGTGGCGGGTTGCGGCACGATTTCTGGCCGGGCCGAGCCGCATGCCCCGGCGCTCGGCGCACTCGATGTCGGAGCGTATGACACCCACCCGCTGTCCGTGCCCGCCGACGACGACACCGGCTACAGCAGATTGGTCGAATCGGCCCGGCTGTCGGATGTGGTGGTCAATCCCGGCACGCTGCAGTCCGGTCTCACCGATTTTTCGTTCGCGCTGGTGCCGTCCCCGAACCAGACCGTCGGCATTCTCGCCGACGCGGTGCGTCCCGCGCTCACCGCGGACGGCCTGCTGGCCGGGTTCAGCTTCGGCGGACTCGACCGGCCGGATGTCCAGGGCGATCCACAGATCGGTGTCTCGACGGCGCTGCGCATCACCATGCTGCGGATGCGTGACGCCGCAGCCGCACGCGCCGCCGCCGCGGAGATCGACTCCGACGACTTCGCGGTGAACGCCGACAACCGATCCCTCCCGGTGCCGAATCATCCCGACGCACACGCACATTGGCGGCCCGGGGTACCGACGATGGCCGCGACGGTGGCGCACGGCGACTTCGTCGTCACCCTGTTCATCGCCCATCCGACACCCGATTCGCAGGCCATGTCCGATCTCGCTGCGGCGGCCCTCACGGCCCAGCTCGGCCACCTCGACATCTTCGTACCCACTCCGGCGGCCACGCTGACCGCGCTGTCCCTCGACCGCGACGGCATGCTGGCGCGCACGCTGCCCAGCGCATCACGAAAATGGCCGTACCCCAGCGCTGTTCAAGA
The DNA here is from genome assembly GCF_054782115.1 of Nocardia heshunensis. Lineage (NCBI taxonomy): Bacteria > Bacillati > Actinomycetota > Actinomycetes > Mycobacteriales > Nocardiaceae > Nocardia > Nocardia heshunensis. The sequence goes on from NZ_BAAGTC010000003.1 coordinate 339,686, forward strand.
CGCGGTGGGCAAGGTCGCCGGGTGGGGCGGTTTCCGGCGCTCGTCCGGGCTGGTCTACGGGCCGCCGATCGCCGATGCCTGGCTCAATCAGGCGGGCGAGGGCGAGTCGATCCCGGTGGAGCGGCTGGCCATCGTCGACCGGGACGACATGATCCGGCTGCCGGACTCGGGCGCAGCCACGAAGGCGCTGCACAAACTCCTGGCCCGGCTCGCCGCCGCGCAGTTCGAGAGCGTGTCCGCGCCGCCCGGCGTGCCCGACGCCGGATGCTTCCGCAATCCCGCCCAGATCCCCGAAGCGCAGCGCGAACTCCGCTACACCTGCTACGTGCTGGACGGCCGCTACGTGGCGAACGTGCATGGCGCGGACGAGACCACCGTGCATCAGAAGGCCGCGGCGCAATACGCATTGCTCGTCAACAGCAGGTAGGGCCGCATGATCGAACTGCTGCCCGGCAGCGTGGTGGCGGGGTACCGGATCGAACGCAGGCTCGGTTCCGGCGCCGGGGGCACGGTCTACCTCGCCCAGCATCCGCGGCTGCCGCGGCAGGACGCGCTCAAGGTGTTCGCCCCCGCCCGTGACGAGCGTCCGATGCCGCAGGATCGGTTCCTGCGGGAGGCCCGGTTGGCGGCGCAACTGGATCATCCGCATATCGTCGCCGTCTACGACTGCGGCGCCGACGGTGAATTGCTGTGGATCGCCATGCGATTCGTCGACGGCTCCGATGCCGCGGAGTTGATCCGGCAGCATCCCGATGGCTTACCGCCACAGCGGGCACTGAGCATCATCACGCAGGCCGCGCAGGGTCTCGACGCCGCCCATCGCGCCGGGCTCGTCCACCGCGACGTCAAGCCGTCGAATCTGCTGATCGAAGCCGGTGCGAACGAGCACACCCTGGTCTCGGATTTCGGAATCGCCCGCAGCGCAAAGGAACCGCTCGAGACGAGCGCCACCGGAGCGGCGCTGGGCACCTTGGCGTACACCGCGCCCGAACAGTTCCGAGGCGAGCAAGCAGGACCACCCGTCGATGTTTATGCGTTGGGCTGCACCCTGTTTCAGCTACTCACCGGTTCGGTGCCATATGCACGAGAGCTGCCGGCCGCCACCGTTCACGCCCATCTGGCCGCGCCGGTGCCGCGGCCCAGTCGGCGGAATCGTTCGGTCCCGGCGGCGATGGACGCCGTGATCGAACGAGCGCTCGCCAAAGATCCGAAGGACCGGTACGACAGCTGCGGTGCGCTCGCCGCGGCGGCAGCCGCCGCACTCGAATCTGCTGCCGCCATGCCCTGGTACCACCGGAAGGGCGCTCTCGCAGGCATTCTCGCGATGGTCGCGACCCTCGCCGTCGCGGCTGTGATGCTGGCGGTGCACCCCGGCGCGACATCGACCTCGACTGCGCCTCCTGCTTCTCCGCCGAGTCCGACCTGGGGTTCCTACGCGCCGATCGTGGCCAAGTTCCCCCGGCTGCTGCCGACCTCTCCCGATGCGTCGGGCTTCGAGGGTCTGCGTTGCGCGGCAACCGATGTCGGATTGCAGACCGTGCCGTCGAACCAGCCGCTCGGCCCGGACGCCGTCCTCACCTGCTCCGGTGACAACCACCCGGTCGGGACCCTGATGGTCCGCTGTCGACTCGACGGCTCCACACCCTCCTCCGCCGACAGCACCAATCCCGGCGTCTCCTGGACCGCGCAAACCTGGACCCGCGGCACCGGTTCCGGCTCGCTGGCATTCGGTACCGCCACCCCGAACGGGCAGCCCATTGGGCAGTTGGTGATCCGTTTCGACGACCCGGCCCGGGCATCGTGCCTGTTGGCGGTCGCGGGCGGCGGTTCCGGGCGCGAACTCCTCGACACCTGGTGGCCCACCGCCCCGATCTGACTCTGGCAGACTCGCCGCCATGAGCGAGACAGCCCCGGCCCCGATCATCTCCTGCGGCTCCCGCCAACGGCTGCAAGCCGATTCGCATCAACGCGCCGGTCGGCTCGCCGCCGCGCTCGTCGCGGCCGGAATCCGCCCCGGCGACCGCATCGCGGTCATGGCGCGCAACGACATCGAGTTCCTCGAGACATCCCTGGCCGCGGCGACCTGCGGCGCGAACCCGGTGCCGATCAACACTCGCTGGCAGGCACCCGAGGTAGCGCATCTACTCGGCGACGCGGGCGTCAAGCTCGTCGTCGCCCATACCGAGTTCGTGCCGGTCATCGAAACTGCCATCACGACAGCGGATCTCGCACCCGCGATCCTCGAGATCGCCATGCCTCAGTCCCTGCTCGACGCCGCCGCACTCGATCCGGCGCTCGGCCACCCGACCGGACGCCATCCCCTACTCGACGACTGGATCGCCGCCACCCCCGATCCGCTCGGCCACGTCGAAGGCGCCATCGCCGACTCCATGGGACTCATCTACACCTCGGGCACCACCGGTCGCCCGAAAGGCGTACTGCGGCAACGAATGACCCCGCAACAGCTGCTGTCGATCGCCGGTGCCACCGCCCAACGGATGGGTTTGACCCCGGGCGGTCGGATGCTGGTCGCGGGCCCGCTCTATCACACCAGCCCGAACGCGGTGGCCGTCCTGGCCCTGCGGATGGGCACCAATATCACCATCATGCCGCGCTGGAACGCCGAACAGTTCCTCCGCCTCGTCGCCGAGCACCGCATCCAGCACGCCAAGATCGTCCCCACCATGCTGTCGCGCCTGCTCTCCCTGCCCGCGGAAACCAAAGCCCGCTACGACATCTCGAGCCTCACCCACCTCATCCACTCCGCCGCCCCCTGTCCCCCGGCCGTCAAACGCGCCGCCATCGACTGGTTCGGCGATGCCCTCTGGGAGTTCTACGGTTGCAGCGAGGCCGGGGCCATCACCTGGATCAGCGCCGCCGAGTGGGAGAAGAACCCCGGCAGCGTCGGCCGACCGAGTGATGGCTCCGCCGTCACCATCACCGACGCCGACGGCATCGAACTGCGCCCCGGCCAGACCGGCCACGTCTACATCAAGGGCGCGGACTACTGGCCCGCCTTCACCTACCTGAATCGCCCAGCAGCGCAATCGAGCCAGGTCCCTGGCATGATCACTGTCGGAGACCTCGGGTACCTCGACGAGCACGGACACCTCCATCTCACCGGCCGCAGCAGCGAGGTGATCATCTCCGGCGGCGTCAACATCTACCCCGCCGAAATCGAGACGGCCCTCGCCGAACACCCCGCCGTCGAGGACGTCGCCGTCTTCGGCATCCCAGACTTCGACGGCGACCTCGGCGAACGCGTTGCTGCCCATGTCCTCCCCCGCCCCGGCACCACCCTCACCGAGGATGAAATCCGCACCCACCTCACCGGCCGACTCGCCGGTTACAAACTCCCTGCCCTACTCCGCATCGTCAACGACCTCCCGCGCGACGACTCGGGCAAGATCTACAAGCGCCAACTCGCCGCCCTCTACACCTCGTCATCCTCGTCGTCCGGCGCGAGCTGAACCGAAGCGCCAGACGAGCATTGCTGTCACCCAGGCCGCGAGCAGCAAGGCGGCGATGACGAGCCCGAGACGGCCGAAATCGGGGTGGGTGAGCCAGTTCCAGCCGGAGCCCGACCAGCCGAGGGGCGCGGCCAGCAGGGAGAGCAGTTCGATGGTGCCGACGAGGAGGGCGACCACCACCGACAGTGCGGTGACGGTGATGTTGTAGTTGAGCCTGCGGTTGGGTTCGGTGAATGCCCAGCCGTAGGCGACGGTCATGAGTGCGCCGTCGAGGGTGTCGAGGAGGGTCATGCCTGCGGCGAAAAGGACTGGCAGGCAGAGGATCGCGTACCAGGGCAGGCCCGCCGCGCCACCGGCTCCGGCCAGTACCAGCAGGGCCACCTCGGTGGCGGTATCGAAGCCCAGGCCGAACAGCAGGCCGATGGGGTACATCTGCCAGGGGCGGCGGATCGACGTCATCACCGGCGCGAGGATCCGGTTGATCACGCCCCGCCGGGCGAGTTGACGTTCGAGCGCGGTGTCGTCGGTGGACGCGCGGCGGCGGGCCCGCGCAAGGCCCACCAGCACAATGAGATTGATGGCCGCCAAGAGCAACAGGAATCCGCCGGAGATGCCCGCGCCGATCGGACCCGCGTAGCGGTGCAGGGCCGAGGAGTCGTTCTGGACGGGGCCGACCAGGGCACGCACGCCGAACGACAGGGCCAGGGCCAGCGCGAAGACGACGGTCGAATGGCCCAGGGAGAAGAAGAATCCCACCGACAGTGGTCGCTGGCCGTCGTTCATCAGCTTGCGGGTGGTGTTGTCGATCGCGGTGATGTGATCGGCGTCGAAGGCGTGCCGCAGGCCCAGGGTGTAGGCGGTCAGACCGAGGCCGATGCCGAAGGCCCGATCCCCGACGGCGAGGTGCTGTGGTGCGACGACGACGATCAGTGTCGCCCAACCCACGACGTGGAGAAGCACGATGGCCGCTGCCAGCACGGAGATGTGTGCGAGCCGACCGCGCTGCGGGGCACGCGGCGGGTCGAGTCGGGGGTCGCGAATGGTCGAGCTCACGGGCCGGCCAGCCGTTCGTTCGTGACCGCGATCTGATGGTCGGTGGAGGCGGTGAGCGCGGCGGCCTGGGCGGGTAGCAGGCGCCCGCACAGGCGATCCCAGTGCAGGGCGACAACATCACCGACCGCCACGTCGGGCAGCGCGGAGTAGCCGTCGTGCTGGATCGGGATGCGCCGGTTCCCGGGTCCGGACAGCCCTAGAGTCCGCCCGTCCCAGGTCAATCGGCGGCAGCGGACCACAATGTCGGACCCGGTCCGATCGACGACCGCAGCCCGGGTGATCCGGCAGCTGTCGAGGATGCGCAGCGCCTGATCGTCATTGGCCGCGCCGAGCAGCCGCGTCCACGGGTACACGCCGAAGACGTGGAAGCTGTGGTTGGGTGCGGCCTCGGCGGCCAGTTCGGGGGTCAGGTGCGACCAGTAGTGTCCGGCGATCGGCCCGATGAGGCCCAGCAGAGCCGTCGCGAAGTCCGCCGGATCGAGGCCCGCCCCGACTCCCCCACCGAGCCAATAGGATTCGACGAGCCGCCCGTCGAGCGGATCCTCGATGCCGGTGAGCGTGGCCATGACGCGCAGATACGGCCACGCCCCGGAGAATCGGGGCGCGGCCGCCCGCACCGCCGCGCTCGACCCCGAGCGCAGCGCGTCGTCGTGCGGTCCGCAGTAGCCCAGCGCGTTCGGCGCGTACGCGTAGCGCGCGAACATCTCGGTCCCGTCGACGCGGACCGGGTCCAGCCCGACTATGCCATCACCTCCCGATCTCGCGGCGGCGCGCGAATCTCCTTCCACCTCAGCAGATTCTGGGCAGCTGTTCCCCGGCCGGCAGGTCCACCACGCGGGTGCCGCCGAGCGCGGTGCGCGCCACCACCATGCCGGGATGCTCGGGCACGCAGTGACCGATGACGGCGGCGCGGGCCCCGAGCGGGTGGGCGTGCATGGCGGCCAGCACCCGCTCGGCATCCTCGGGAGCGACGAAGGCGACCAGCTTGCCCTCGTTGGCGACATACATCGGGTCGAGCCCGAGCAGCCCGCATGCGTCGCGGATCTCCGGCGGGATGGGAATGGTCCTCTCATCCAGTGCCACACCGACTTTCGCGGTGTGTGCGATCTCGTTCAGGGAGGCGGCCAGGCCGCCGCGGGTGGGGTCGCGCAGCACGTGCAGGTCGGCCCCGGTGGCGATCATGGCGGCAACCAAACCGTGCAGCGGCGCGGTGTCGCTGCACACGGTGGTCCCGAATTCGAGTCCTTGGCGGCAACTGAGCACCGCCACCCCGTGCAGCCCGATATCCCCGCTGACGATCACCACGTCGCCGACACTCGCCCGCTGCGGCCGGATGTCGACGCCGTCGTCGATCACGCCGATCCCGGCGGTGTTGATGTACACCCGGTCGCCGTGCCCGGCGTCGACCACCTTGGTGTCGCCGGTGACGAGGCTGACGCCCGCCGCCAGCGCCGCGGTGCCCATCGCCCCGGCGATCTGAGCGATCTCGGCCAGCGGCGTGCCTTCCTCGAGGATGAACGCGGTGGACAGCGCGAGCGGCCGCGCCCCGGACATGGCCAGGTCGTTGACCGTGCCGTTGACGGCGAGGTCACCGATCGAGCCACCCGGAAACACCATGGGCTTCACCACGAACGAGTCGGTGCTGAAGGCGAGTCGAGCCGTGCCGACGGTGAGCACCGCCGAGTCGCCCATCCCCGCCTGTCCGGCCGCGCCGAAGGCGGGCAGGAACAGGTGCTCGACCAGTTCCCCCGACATGGCGCCGCCACCGCCGTGCCCCATGACGATATTCGGGGAATCCCGCAACGGCATGGGGCACACCCAGTTCGCCAGGTCCACCGGGACCGAGATCTCCTCACGCATGAGCCACCTCCGCGGGCAGGTCCAGCCGCCGGTACAGGTAGTAGGCGGCGCACGCGCCCTCCGAGGACACCATGGTGGCGCCCAACGGATTTCGGGGCGTGCATTCCTTGCCGAAGGCCGCGCACTCGTGCGGTTTGATCAGCCCCTGCAAGACCTCGCCGGAGCGGCAGATCGAGGATTCGGCGGTGTGCATGTCCTTGACCGCGAAGCGGTGTTCGGCGTCGAATTCGCGGTAGCGCGGCGAGAGCTGCCATCCGCTCTGCGGGATGACGCCGATGCCGCGCCAGGCCCGATCGGTGACCTCGAAAACATCCTCCAGCATGGTCTTGGCGACCGGGTTGCCTTCTGCGGCAACCGCTCTGGTGTAGGCGTTCTCGACCTCGTGGCGTCCGGACTCGAGCTGCAACACCGTGCGCCGGATGCCTTCGAGGATGTCGAGCGGCTCGAATCCGGTGACCACCACCGGAACCCGGTATTTCTCGGCCAGCGGCGGGTATTCGCCGGTTCCCATCACCGTGCAGACGTGCCCGGCGGCCAGGAACGCCTGTACCCGGCAGGACGGGGATTCCATGATGGCGGCGATGGCGGGCGGCACCAGCACATGCGACACCAGCAGCGAGAAGTTGTGCACCCCGAGCCGTTTCGCCTGGTAGACGGTCATGGCATTGGCGGGTGCGGTGGTCTCGAAGCCGATCCCGAAGAACACCACCTGCCGATCCGGATTGGCCCGCGCCAGCTCCAGCGCGTCCAGCGGCGAGTACACCACGCGGACGTCGCCGCCCTCGCTCTTGACGCGGAACAGGTCCTTGCTGCTGCCCGGCACCCGCAGCATGTCACCGAAGGAGCAGAAGATCACGCCGGGCTGGGCGGCAATGTCGAGCGCCTTGTCGATCATCCCCAGTGGGGTGACGCAGACCGGGCAGCCGGGCCCGTGGATCATCTCGATGGTGTCGGGTAGCAGTTGATCGATGCCGTGCCGGATGATCGAATGCGTCTGCCCGCCACAGACTTCCATGATCGACCAGCGACGGGTGGCGCTGCCGCGGATGCGGTCGAGAAGTATCCCGGCCAGCTCCGGGTTGCTGAATTCGTCGAGGTACTTCACGACGTCACCTCCGGTTGATCGGATTGTTGCGCTGTTCTCGGTTGCGCTGCTTCGGGATTCGCCAGTCCGGCCTGTTTGGCTGCGATCGCGAATCCGTCACCGAATTCCTCCTTCAGCACACCGAGATGTTCGAACTCGGCGAGGGTGCGCATGGCCGATTCCTCGTCGAGGCGCTGAATGGCGAAACCGACGTGGACCACGACGTAGTCGCCGACCGCCGCGTCGGGGATGTATTGCAGGCAGACATCCTTCTGCACGCCGCCGAAGTCGACGATCGACATCAGCGTGCCATTGCGTTCCTGCAGGCTGAGTACCTTTCCCGGGACTGCCAGGCACATTCGCTGCTCCCTTCGCTCAACCCGCCTCGGCGGCGAGTAATTGCCCGAATGCCAGGCCGCCGTCGTTGGGCGGCAGCCGATGTGCGGTGAAGACGTGAAACTCGTTGTCCAGCAGCAGCGCCCGTGCTGCGGATAGCAGCAGCGCGTTCTGGAAGACGCCGCCGGTGAGCACGATCGGCGTGGCCGGTGCGGCGTAGGTGACGGCCAGGTCGAGCACCAGCCGGGCCACCGCCTCGTGGAAGCGGGCGGCGATCACACCTACCGGAACGTGGTCGCGGACATCGGAGATCACGGCGGCGACCACCGGGGCGGGGTCGATCCCACCGGGAAGGGGGTCGATCGCACCCGGTGCGTCGCCGTCGAACCCCCGAGCCGGTACCGGGAAGCGATAGCGCCGATCACCCGGATCCTCGCCGCGCGCCCGCCATTCCAGTTCAATGGCCGCCTGCGCCTCGTAGTCGACCTCGAACCGCACCCCCGCCAGCGCGGCGACCGCGTCGAACAGCCGTCCCATGCTCGAGGTAGGCGCGCAGCCGAAGCCGGTGTCGAGTTGGTGCGCGAGCACCGAGCGTTCGGCGGGCGGGCACGCCCGTACCGCCGGAATGTCGTCGGCCCAGTCGATTCCGGCGGCACGCAGGTGCGCCAACGCCATCCGGTACGGGCGGCGCACACTGACATCGCCACCCGCCAGCGGCACGTACCGCAGGTGCGCCAGCCGCCGGTAGCCCTTGTATCCGGCACTGAGCACCTCACCGCCCCAGATCGCGCCGTCGGGACCGAATCCGGTGCCGTCGAAGGCGATTCCGAGGACGGTCACGGCCGGATCAATCCCGTGCTCACCCATGACGGCGGCGATATGCGCATGATGGTGCTGCACTGCGCGCACCGGCCGCTCCCCCGCGTGCTCGCGCGCCCAGGCGGTGGAACGGTAGCGCGGATGCGCGTCGGCGGCCAAGGCCACCGGGCGTACCCCGGTCAGTTCCTCCAAGTGGGTCTCGGCATCGGTGAACGCCCGCAAGGTCGCCAGATCGTCCATATCACCGATGTGCTGGCTCAGCCAGGCGTACCGCCCATCCCCGACCGCGCAGGTGTTCTTGAGGTCCGCGCCCACCGCGAGCGTGGGCTGCACCGGCCACGGCAACGCCAGCGGCAATGGCGCGTACCCGCGAGAGCGACGCAGCGGCAACTCGATTCCGTCCACCACCCTGACCACGGAGTCATCGCAGGGCACGAGAATCGGCCGATCATGAGCCAGCCATGCGTCTGCCAGCCCGGTGAGTCGCGTCCGCGCGTCCTCGTCGTCGTAGCAGATCGGTTCACCGCCCAGATTGCCCGACGTCATGACGAGCACCTGCGGCCCCGGCTCGTCGCCGGTCAGCCCGAACAGCAGCAGATGCAACGGCGTGTAGGCGATCATGACGCCCAGGTCCGGATTGCCCGGTGCGACGGACGCGGCCAACATGCCGAGTTCTGCCGCACCCGAGTGAGTTCCGGACACGAGGGGCCTGCTCGCATGCGGTTGCGGGCCGTCCCCTTCCGACGGCCACCCACGTGGAGCCACTGCACCGAGGCGGGGAAGCAGCACGATGGGGCGCGCGGGGCCGGTCAGTAGCGTCGCCGCAGTCTCATCGATGACCGCGATCCGGCGGGCGGTGGCCAGGTCCGGGGTCATGACGGCGAAAGGCTTGTCGCCGCGATGTTTCCGGCGGCGCAGTTCGGCGACGGCGGACTCGGCGGCGGCGTCGCAGGCGAGGTGATAGCCGCCGATGCCCTTGACCGCGAGAATTCCTCCGGCGCGCAACAGTTCCCGGGCCGCCGCGAGCGGATCTCCGCCGCCCGGCCCGATATACGACAGTCGCGGCCCACAGTCGGGGCAGGCGATGGGTTGGGCGTGGAAGCGGCGGTCGGCCGGGTCGGCGTATTCGGCCGCGCAGCGCGCGCACATCGGGAATCCCGCCATGCTGGTGCGATCGCGGTCGTAGGGCAGGCTCGCGATGATGGTGAAGCGGGGACCGCAGTTGGTGCAGTTCACGAACGGGTGCCGGTAACGCCGGTTGCCCGGATCGCACAGATCCGCCACGCAGTCGGCACAGATCGCCACATCCGGTGAAGCCAGGGTGCGCCCCGCCCCGCCGCGTGTGGTGGCGGCGATATGGAAGCCGGTACCGCCGCGCACCGCCAGCGGCTCGCATTCGATGCCTTCGACGACCGCCAGCGGCGGCGGCCGGGTCTCGACCCGGCGCACGAACTCGTCGAGATCGGCTGGCGTGCCCTCGATTTCGATGATCACGCCCCCGCTGTCGTTCGAGACGGCACCGGTGAGCGAGAGCTCGGCCGCGGTGGTGTACACGAAGGGCCGGAACCCGACGCCCTGCACCACACCGCGCACCACCACCCGGCGGCGTTCACGCCGGGCCGCCGCAGCTACCCGGGCGTTCACGGCGCATCTCCCTGCCGCAACAGTCGCAACCCGTCCATGGCCGCGGCCGCACCGGCCGCGTCCGTCTTCTCGAGGGCCAGGCCCATGTGAATGACCACCCAGTCACCGGGTCGCGCCCGATCCGGTTCCAGCAGACCGACATTCACCTTGCGGCGCTCACCGGACACGTCCACCAGCGCGATCTGATCGTGGTATCCGTCGAGGATCTCCACGACCTGGCCGGGTATTCCGAGGCACATCGTTCAGCCCTCCTGCCGCGCAAGCAGCTCTGCCAGCACGGTGCCGACGGCGTCGACCGCCGCGGGCACGGCGGCGGCGACCGGTTCGGTCAGTCCCATGGCCTCGGCCACGGATCCGACCTGGCATCCCACCACGACGGTGGGCGGCACCGTCCCGCCCAGTGCCCGGACCGTCCGGAAGACGGCGTCCGGGGTCATGGCGTGACCGTCGAATCCGGCCGCGTCGCTGTCGGGTTCGGCGCGCAGGATCTCCACCCGGCCCGGTGTGCCGCGATCGGGGATGGCGTCCACCAGCACCAGGGCGTCCCAGCCATCGAGCAGGTCGTAGGCCAGGTGCATGCCGCGGATCCCGTAGTCGGTGACGCGCACGCCCTCGGGCCGGGCGGGCGGCAGCCGCCGCACCACCTCCGGTCCGAATCCGTCGTCGCCGAGGAAGATATTGCCGATCCCGGCGACCAGCACCCGTGTCGTGCGATCACCCGCTCACATGTGCCGGATGCGGAAGTACCTGCGGATATCCGGGATCGACAGCATTCCGACAACGACCGCGAACGCCGCGATCACAGCGACGATCACCGTCGCGATGATTCCTACCGTGGCCATGTCCGGCCTTCCTTTCACTCGGGTGAGCCGTCCAGCGGCTCGATCTCGTCGGGGGCGAAATACAGGTAGCGGCCATACCATTCGTGCAGTTCGGCCGCGGGGTCGTCGTCGGCGACCACCCCGATGTGCACATCGCCGTCCACGTCCTCGTGCACGGTGACAACGTGGGCGGTGCGGCCCGCGTAGAACAGATCCTGGGCGTCGGCGCGACGCGCGGGGCGCAACCGCACCCGGCTGCCCTTGCGGACCAGCGTCCCGGCGACCAGCACGCCGTCGGTGTCGGGGCGAACCGCGTTGTCGGCCAGCGGATCCCACCAGTCGACACCGTCCGGCACCGCGGGCAGGATGCGGGACGGCGACGCGGATTCGCGAAGCACCCCGTGCAGGCTGTCCAAGCGACCGGCATCCAAGCCCTCGCAGCGGTCGATGATCTCGGCGGCCAGCGGATCGGTGGCGCGGGCTTCGCGCTTCTCCTCGTCGGTCATGGTCAGCACGCGCAGCGCGAGGATCTCGTCGATCTCGGTCGAGTCGAACAACGGGCCTTCGCTCTGGGTGGCGATCTCCGGGTGGTCGTAGAGGATGATCGGCGAGACCAGCAGCAGGCCGGATTGATCGGGCGGGCCCGCGAGCACGGGGAAACAACGGTGCTGCACACAGCCGTCGGCGACCCGGATCGCGTCCGGGGGTGGATCGGTGAGCGAGAGGAAGTCGCCGTCGTCGAGTTCGGCGATCAGATGCGCGCCCAGCAGCGAGCGCGCCACCGCATCGTCCTTGCTCACGGCGACCGGACCGGTGTTGCGCAGCACCACGCTCACCCGCCGGTAGCCGTCGATCTCCTGCACCGACACTTCGAGCTCGCCGCTCAGCGACCGCCGGGTGCGCACCAGCCGTCCGACCTGGCCGCCGGTCTGGTCATGGAGTGTCTCGACCTCACGAGAACCAGCCACGGCAAAGGGAAAGACGGTGTGCGCCAGCGGTATCGGACCGGTGTCGATCTCGCATTCGGCGGCCTCGTCCCAGCTCAGCCAGGAGCCTCCGGCGGCGTGGAGCTCGGCGACCGGAGCACCGGCGGCATTCTCGACCGTGCGGCGCTGCAGGTGCAGGAACCGGATCGCGATGCTGATCCGCGCGGTCGCCGGGGCGTCCACGGGGAATTCGGTCACCAGCGTCGACTCCTCGCCCAGTCCGGAGGTGGCCGCGCCCGGCGGGCCGAGCACCCCGAACTGCCAGCGGCACACGTTCTTTCGCGCGCTGGCCCGGTACGGGTAGAGCAGATACCCCTCGTAGAGCACCGCGTCGGCGACCGCGCGCGCCGCTGCCCGGGCCGCGTCGGCGCTCATCACGGGCTCCCCTTGTCAGCGGTGGCCAGCAGGTCGCGCACGGCTTGGTCGTAGTCGAGCAGCCCGCGGCCGGTCTTGAACGCGGTCAACGCGTCCAGGGTTTCCTGGGAGAGCCGCACCCAGCCCGCGTGCGGGTAGTGCGCGGCCATCAGGTCACGCCACACCGACACCGGCATGTCGAATTTGTCGTCGCGGTCCCACGGCACCTGCTGCACCGCGAAACCCGTTTCGCCCCTGATGAAGACGGTGCCGCTGAACAGGAACGACAACGGCACCGTGCCGTCGCGCAGGGCGTGCAGATACTTCGAGCCCGCGACCTCGAGGTCATAGGTGCACGGCATCGGCAGATCCACCTCGGTGCCGCCGCCGTTGAACCCGGGAACCAGGGTGGTGCAATGCATCCAGAGGAATGAGCGCTGAGTGTCGTACCAGCGCTCGCGGGGGCCGAACAGATCCGCCAGGCCCGCGCCTTCGTCATCGGTGTACGAGCGCCGGTTCGGGTCGATGCGCACCTGGGCGCGCAGCGCGATGGCGTGCACCGGCTCCTCGACCAGCGCCGCTATCCCGACCCGCGCGGTCAGGGTCGGGGTCACCGCGTACGGTTCGGGCCGGATGCCCATGACCGCGAAGGTGATCGAGTACGCCGGGCTCACGGCGCGCTCCCGGAGGCACGGGCGCGGGCGGTCATGGCGGCGAGGAATTCCTCGATGTAGCGCCGGGCGTCCTGGCCGCCGTCGAAGCCGCGCCACAGCAGCCGCATGCGGCCGACGAACTCGTAGCAGGCGTCGATGGGCAGCAGCAGACAGGTAGGGTCGCCGCCGCGTTCGGGCATGCGGAACAGCAACGCCTCGACGTCGGGGGCGGCTTGCGCGAGTTGTGGGTGTCGTTCCAGAATCTCGCTCCACTGTTGCAGCGGCAGTTCGGATTCCGTGGCTCCGGCCGGGCCGGGGTAGAAGGCCACCGTGCGCTCGAGCGCCGAATTGTGAAAGAAGAACGCCAAGCCCACCGGGATCTGCAGGGCATCCCATTCGCTCGGCCCGATCCGCACGTCGGGGAAGGTCAGCACGCGGTCGGGCACCGCGCGATAGCGCAATGCCGCGTCGCGATCGGTGAACAGCAGATAGCACGGTCGGCAGACGCACATGAGCTGTCGGCCTTCGATATTCACGACGTGGCTGTGCGCGTCGGCGATGGGTTCGGCGCACATCTCGCAGCGTTCACCGGCCGGGCTCGGGGCGGGCCGGGTGTTCGCGAGCCTGCGCAGCACGCCGAAGGTCGGGTTCATCCGGCGACCTCCACCGGCACCGCGACTTCGGGTGTGCCCGAACGCATCAGCACGGGCAGGGGCTCCAGGTGCCCGTCGCCGTCGAGACGCGCGCCCGCGTGGACCGCGTCGAAATGCGCCCGGCAAGTCGGGCAGCGCAGCACGGCATCGCCGATCGCGTGCCCGGGTCGCCGGTGCAGGACCGCCCCGGCCATCGAATTCCCGCAGGACGGACAGTGATCGCGGTAGACGAACAGTTCGTCGCCGACCCGGCAGGCCAGCACCGCCGTACCGGCCAGGGCGAAACCACCCACCTCGCCGGTGCCGAGCTGCGCCAGTTCCGGTGCGCCGATCCAGGTTCCGCCGTGATGGCCGTTGCCATTGCCACCGCCATTGCCGTGCACGCGGGCCAGTAGCGAGTCGGCCGGGATCAGCTTGGGACTCGAATCCGCCTCGGTCGCAACCACTTCGATCGTCTCGATCTCGGGCGCGGCGGCCCGCACCGCATCCTCGACCGCCAATTCGAGGGTGACCGACGAGGAGGGACACGTACGGCAGCTGCCGCTGAAAGCCAGCCGCACCACGCCGTCGGTCACCTCCAGCACGTCAACGTCACCACCGTGCGAGCCCAGATAGGGGCGCACCCCGTCCAGGGCGGTCCGCACCCGGGTGACCGCGTCGTGGGGATGCAGTCCGTGCACCAGCAGCAGGCTCGCCACGAGTTCGTCGTGGGCCAGCTGCTCGACCGCCTCCGGGTCGAGCAGTCGCATAATCCGTTCCAGCCCAGCGCCGTACAGACCGACCACCTCACCGACCAGCTGTTCGGCTCGCTCCCGCGCGGCAGCCCCGGAGGCGGAGCTGGCACCCAGCAGGGTGTCGATCCGCTCACCGGCGCCGCGCCAGTGATCCGGCTCCGGAGCCTCGTGGTCGTCGGGTCGCTGGTTCACCGCGCTCGCCTCCCGTATCCCGGCCCGGCCGCTATTCGGCGGTCAATGCCTGGGTGGGTGAGTGCAGCAATTGCAAGGACTTTCCACCGCCCAGATACATGTGCACGCCGCACGGCAGGCAGGGATCGAAGCTGCGCACGGTGCGCATGATGTCGATGCCCTTGAAGTGTTCGCGATCGTTCTCCTCGAAGATCGGCTGACCCTGGACCGCGTCCTCGTACGGCCCCGGGGTACCGAAGCTGTCGCGTGGGTTGGCATTCCAGGGTGTGGGTGGATACGGGTGGTAGTTGGCGATCTTGCCGTCGCGGATCACCATGTGATGCGACAGCACCCCGCGTACCGCCTCGGTGAAACCGCACCCGATGCCCTCGTCGGGCACCTCGAACGGCTCCCAGGTCTTGGTGCGCCCGGCCCGGATCTCCGCCAGCGCCTGCTCCGCGAAGTGCAGCGCACACGCCGCCGCGTACGCCTGGAAGTAGGTGCGCGCCCGGTTGCGTTCGATGGTGTTGCTGCCGAAAGCCGGTATCTTCCATTCGAATTCGACCGGACCCTTGAGGGCGGTCTTGGGCAGGTTGATCTGCACGCTGTGCCCGGTGGACTTCACATAGCCGATGTCGACCAGCCCGGCCAGGGCCGTCGACCACAGCCTTGCCAGGGGTCCGCCGCCGGTGTCGAGGGCCAGATGGTCCTTGCCGTCGAACCAGCGTGGCGACATCACCCAGCTGTACTTGTCCTCGAGGTCGCGCTTCTGCGGCTTGGGGTTGGTGTGCTGGTTCCAGGGGTGACGACGGTCCACCGGATTGCCCAGCGGATCGTGCGTGACGAACATTTCCTGGTCGGTCCAGTCGTCGTAATACGAACTGCCCAAAAGGATTCGGATGCCGAGGTTGATGTCCACCAGCGAGTGGGTGACGAGCTTGCCGTCCACCACGATGCCGGGGGTCACGAACATCGCGTTGCCCCAGTTCTCCATGTCCTTGTAGGCGAAGTTGCACACCTCCGGGTCCTGGAAGGAGCCCCAGCAGCCCAGCAGGGTGCGGCGCAATCCGACCTTGTCGTAGCCCGGCAGCGCCTCGTAGAAGAAGTCGAACAGGTCGTCGTGCATCGGCACGACCTTCTTCATGAATTCGACGTAGCGCATGAGACGCGACATGTAGTCGGTCATCAACTGGATGGTGGCCACCGTGCCCACCCCGCCGGGGTACAGCGTGGACGGGTGCACGTGCCTGCCCTCCATGAGGCAGAACATCTCTCGCGTGTACCGGCTGACCTGCAGGGCCTCGCGATAGAACTCGCCGGTGAAGGGGTTGAGCGCGCGCATGATGTCGGCGATGGTGCGATAGCCGTGCGCCTGCATGTGCGGGGCCTCGGTCTTCTCGGCCATGGCCAGCACGCTCGGGTTGGTCTCGGCGACCATCTTCTCGCAGAAGTCCACCCCGACCAGGTTCTCCTGGAAGATGTTGTGGTCGAACATGTACTCGGCGGCCTCGCCGAGGTTGACGATCCACTCGCCCAGGTGCGGCGGCTTCACCCCGTAGGCCATATTCTGGCAGTAGCACGAACAGGTGGCGTGGTTGTCGCCGCAGATGCCGCAGATGCGGCTGGTGATGAAGTGCGCGTCGCGGGGATCCTTGCCGCGCATGAAGATCGAGTAGCCGCGGAAGATCGAGGAGGTGCTGTGGCACTCGACCACCTCCCGATTCTCGAAGTCGATCTTGGTGTAGATGCCCAGACTGCCGACGATGCGGGTGATCGGATCCCACGCCATCTCGACGAGGGCGTCCGGTTCGATCTTGCGGTGTGACGGTTGGGGAATGATCTCGGTCATCGGATTGCCTTCCCTACCAGGTCCGGACCGCGCCGGAGTCGAGCTTGTCGCCCTTGTGCCGCCAGCTCGGCTCCTTGTCCACGGTGCGACCGGTGATGTGGCGCAGACTGCGAATCACCGAGCCGTACAACCCCGACGCCGTCGAGGAGAGCTTGCCGCCGGGCGGCTCGTCCATGAACGGCATGAACTTGTCCGGGAAGCCGGGCATGGTGCAGCCGATGCAGATGCCGCCGACATTCGGGCAACCGCCGACGCCGTTGATCCAACCGCGTTTGGGCACATTGCATTTCACGACCGGGCCCCAGCAGCCCAGCTTCACGATGCACTTCGGCGAACCGTATTCGGTGGCGAAATCGCCCTGCTCGTAATAGCCCGCGCGATCGCAGCCCTCGTGCACGGTCGCGCCGAAGAGCCACTTGGGGCGCAGCGCCTCGTCGAGGGGGATCATCGGGGCCTGGCCGGTGGCCATGTAGAGCAGATAGGTCAGGGTCTCGGAGAGATTGTCGGGATGGATCGGGCAACCCGGGACGCACACGATCGGCACGCCCGCCTTGGATTTCCACTCCCAGCCCAGGTAGTCGGGGACGCCCATGGCGCCGGTCGGGTTGCCCGCCATGGCGTGCATGCCGCCGTAGGTCGCGCAGGTGCCGACCGCGACGACCGCGGTCGCCTTGGGGGCCAAGCGATCCAGCCACTCGCTGGTGGTCATCGGCTGTCCGGTTGCTGGGTTGTTGCCGAAACCGCACCAATAGCCTTCGTCGTGCAGCGACTCGTTCGGAATCGAACCCTCCACGACCAGCACGAACGGCTCGAGTTCACCGCGGTCGGCCTTGAAGAACCATTCGAGGAAGTCATCGGCTCCCCCGGTCGGGCCGCACTCGAAATCGATGAGCGGCCAATGCACAGCGATTTTGGGCAAGCCAGGCAGGGATCCGAGAGCGATCTCTTCGATGCTGGGTTGGGTGGCGGCAGTCAGGGCCACCGAATCGCCATCGCAACTGAGTCCGGCGTTGATCCAGAGGACGTGGATCAACGTTTGCTCGGCGTTGACTGCTTCTTTAGTCGGCATGGACATGCCACCCTTCGGAAGCGGTTCACAGCTTGCCGGTCATCGCCGTTTCCTCGAAAACAACCGAACTGAATGTGAGCCTGATCACGTCAGTCTAGGCCCGGGGCGACAGCACGTTCAAGGGCGCTTCACAGCGTGCGAACGGCGCGCCGAGAGCCAGTCGTACCATTGCGTCACACCAGCACCGGTGGTTGCCGAGACGGCCAGGATCTCCACCGCCGGGTTCACCTTCCGGGCGTATTCGCCGAAACGATCGAGGTCGAAATCGACGTACGGCAGCAGGTCGATCTTGTTGACCAGCACCAGGCTCGCCACCGAGAACATGTGCGGATACTTCAGCGGCTTGTCCGCGCCCTCGGTCACCGAGATCACCACGACCTTGCCGTACTCGCCGAGGTCGAACAGCGCCGGGCACACCAGATTGCCGACATTCTCGATGAAAAGCAGGGTGCCGGGTGCGGGATCGAGCAGGTCGAGGGCGCGGCGGGTCATGGTCGCGTCCAGATGGCAGCCGGCGCCGGTATTGATCTGGGCCACTGTGCAACCCGTCGCCATGATCCGCTCGGCATCCAGCAGCGTCTCCTGATCGCCCTCGATGACCGCGACCGGTACCCCGGCGAGCTCCTGGATCGTCCGCACCAGCAGGGTCGTCTTGCCCGCGCCCGGCGAGCTCGTCATATTGATCGCGAGCATGTCGCGGGCCTCGAACCAGGCTCTGTTCTTCTGTGCCAGAAGATCATTCTTGGCCAGCACCTTCTGCTCGAGCGAGATCGTCTCGGTGACCGGCAGGTGCACGTGGTCGGCGCCGTGCGCATGGTCATGGTCGTGGTGGGCATGATCGTGTCCGTGATCGTGCTCCGCACCGGGGAGATGTTCGTGCGGGATGGTGATCAGTCCCGCCGAATCGCCACCGCATCCGCAGGTCGCACACATGGCTCGCTCACCTCCATGGATCGGATTCGCAGCTCCTGCCCAGCGACCACCTCGACATCGGCACTGCCGCAGGCGCACAGCAGGATCAGGTCGGGCAGGGGGAAGGTGACGCCGCAGGACCGGCACCGCGCGGCGCCGGGAATAACGTGGATTTCGAGCCGCGCACCTTCCGCGACGGTTCCCTCGGTCGCGAGCTCGAAGCAGAACTGCATCGCGTCGGGCACCACCGCACACAGGGCGCCGACGTCGAGCGTCACACTATGGACGGTGCGACCGGCCGCAACCTCGCCGACGGCATCGACAACACTCTGAGTAATCGCCATCTCGTGCACAGCGAACTCGTCTCGTCGAGAAGAACCCCTCCAAAACTACGCCCGCCACCCTCGACGCGCACCCGGATCGACGGCGTCGGCGGCGATCGGTCACTTCAGTTTTCCGAGCACGCTCTCGGCTTGGGTCCGGCACGCATCGGTCAGTTTGTCGGTGCTGCTGCCGTTGTCCTTCTCGAACATCACATTCACCTCGACGAAGACGTTCACCTTCACGAAATCGAGCTCGCAGCCGATCGGCGAGGTGTTCCCCTCGTACGACCCGTACACGATCAGAAACGCGGACTCCCCGAGACCACTCAGTTCGCGGGTGACAACCCCGGGACCGTTGCCATGCAGGGGGTGCGAGCGGTAACCGTCGTAGGTGAACTGCGCGAACATCGGTTGACGGTCCACCTCGACGTGCACGAACGAAACACCGGATGCGGTGCGGGAGGGGCCGCACCGGGCATAGTCCGCAACCGTCGGCGTCTCGCTCGTGTGGCTCGTCGGCGGGGCGGTGGGCTTGCCGATGACCAGCTCCAGAGCCGCGAAATCGAGTAGGGCACAGGCGTCGCCGATGCCCGCGCGGGTATACATCACCGCCGGAGCCGCCGCGGCGCGCGGGGTCTCGTGGCGGTCGAGGCGCTTCACGACGATGACCCCGACGGTTCCCAGGGCGAGTACCGCGCACGTCGCCACGATCATCCAGGGCAGCAAACGGGCAATCGCTAAACGGAATCTGGCACGCCGATCGGACATGCGACCAGTCTGGGCACCCCTTCGTGAACGAATCATGATGAGGAGGTTCGGCAATGACACAGCAGGGGATGATCGAGGCACGCCGGGAAGAACTTTCATCCCGCGACGCCGACGAGGCCGTCGCCTTCGTGACCCAGATGTACTCCGACAATGCCCTGCGGTTCTGGAATGCGCCGCCGCAGTGCCGAGTTCGCACCCGGGCCACGATCTGGAACGACGTCATTGCCACCGAGATCCGCAGCACGATCGGCTACAGCTGCCACATCGCCCCGCTGCACGACCACGTCTATTTCGAGCGGTCGCTGCGCGGCCGGGCCCGATTGCGCGGCGGCGGCAACGACTTTCAACAGCATCGCAACGATCTCATCGTGTTCCCGTACGGTGTCCCGATCATCGCCGACTGCGACAGCCACGATGTCAACCTCCTGCACATCCCCCACACCATGCTCACCGACCTGGCCGCACAGTCGGGAATCGACTCCACCGCTTTCCGTTTCACCTCCCTCGAGCCCAGAGACGCACGCAGCGAACGCTTCTGGGGCCGATTGTTCGATCTCACCCACCACGAACTCACCGACCCCGACTCCCCCGTCCTCACCGAACTCGTCGTCCAGAACCTCACCCGCACCCTCGCCGCCGCAGCCCTTGCAGTCTTCCCCAACACCACCATGGACCTGCACCTGCAACCGGGTCCGGGCACGGTGCCGACCTCGGCGGTGCAGCGGGCCGTGGACTACATGCAGGCCAATCCCGCACGCCCGATCACCATCGCCGAACTCGCCGCGCAGGCCGAGACCAGTGTTCGGGCTTTGCAGAACGCGTTTCGCAATCACCACGACATGACACCGCTGGAATACCTGCGTCTGGTTCGTCTGGATCGCGCCCGCGCGGACCTGCAGGCCGCCGAGCCCAGTGACGGCTATTCGGTGGCGGTCGTGGCTGCCCGTTGGGGGTTCAGCAACCCCGGCCGGTTCGCTCAGCTCTACAAGCAGGCTTTCGGGCGTTCCCCGAAGCACGAGCTGCGCAACTGACCGGTACGAAACACGCAAATCGGGACCTGGTCGCCGGGGCGTTCGGCTCCGCTACTCTACTGTCCGGTCCAATTCGACCGATGTTCAACCGGACTCGTGAATCTTTCCAGTACCGACCACCCGTTGCATTACGGAGAGGGCGCGATGTACTACGGCAAATTCTCTGATGTCTCCGCAGCCTTCGACCGGCCTGGGCGGTGGGCCCTCCTGACCAGCGCCCTGCTGCTGATGGCGCTGGGCGCGGGCGGGCCCACCGCACACTCCCAACCCCTCCAGCCCGCCGACGACCCGTTCTACGCCGCACCCACCGATATCGCCGATCACGCACCCGGCTCGATCCTGAACCGTCGCGAGATCTCGATGTTCGGTCTGCCACTGCGGGTGTCGACCTGGCAGCTGCAATACCGGACCACCGGCCCCGACAATCGCCCCGCCGCCGCGGTCGCCACCGTGCTGGCTTCCCCGACGCCCTGGCCCGGCCCGGGCGCGCGCCCACTGCTGTCCTATCAAGTCGCCGAAGACAGCCTCGGCACCCACTGCGCGCCCTCGTTCGCGCTGCACGGTGGCCGCGACTCCGCGATCACGAGCACGGTCATCGACACCCCCTTCCTCGTCGACGCACTGCGCCGCGGCTGGGCGGTCGTCGTCCCCGACTACGAGGGCCCCGAATCCCGCTTCCTCGACGGCATCATGTCCGGCCGCGCGATACTCGACGCCCTCCGCGCCACCCGCAGCTTCTCCCCCGCCGGCCTGAGCACCGCAAGCCCGATCGGCGCCTGGGGCTACTCCGGCGGCGCCTTCGCCACCCTCTGGGCCGCCGAACTCCACCACACCTACGCCCCCGAACTCCCCATCGCAGGTATCACCGCCGGCGGCATCCCCACCGACCTCCCCACCATCGCCCGCAACGCCGACGGCGGCCCCCAATCCGGCCTGACAATGCTGATCCTCCTGGCCCTACTCCGCACCACCCCCAACTCCGACCTCCCCACCCTCCTCAACGAACGAGGCCGGGCCGCACTGTCTTCCGAATCCACCGCCTGCGGCCTGGACCTCATGACCCGCTACGCCACCACCCACGCCGACGACTTCTCCACCACCCCCGCCCTACTCTCCCACCCCGCCTTCCTAGCCGCCGCCCACCGCCAAGAACTAGGCCAAACCCTCCCCGACATCCCCCTGTACCTCTACCACGGCACCGCAGACGAGGTAGTCCCCGTATCCGGCTTCGACACCCTCCTAACCCACTACTGCACCCCGAAATCCACTGTCCAAGCCCACCATTCCCCCACCACCGGCCACAACGCCACCGCCCTAGCCGAAGCCCCCGCCGGAATGCACTTCCTTTCATCCCGCTTCGCCGCAGAACCCCTCTCCCCCGGCTGCACCCCACCCTGACCCCAATCACCAATGGAGAACGCCTGCCCAAGCCCGGATGCTCGACGAGCATGCATCCTGGCATGAAAACGTCGAGAAGCAGTGTGCACCAGCACATTCTGGCGCCGGAGTCAGCAGGGCATCGGATTCGCCAGGCGGGGGTCGAGCCGGTCGGCCAGGCGGGTCCGGCGTTGGGCGGAGCCGCGTAAGAATGCGGCGACGTGCTTGCGTAGACGCGCCTCGCGTGACGGCGGATCAGGTAGGACCGGAGCATCGGGCAGGGCCGAATTGGCCTGGGCCCGTGCCGCCTTGACGGCTAGGTGTCCGGCGATGTGATGCATGTCGATCTCCTCGTGCAAGTCTCAACTGTGCACCGGACCGGTGCTGGCCCGGATCACCAGTTCGGTGGGTAGGACGACGCGGTCTTCGGTGTAGGACGGATCCAGGAGCATGCGTCCGAGGAGTCGCCCCTTGTCTCGAATCGGTTGGCGGACAGTGGTGAGCCCGACGCTGTCCGCAGCAGGGATGTCGTCGAATCCGGTGACGGAGATGTCGCGCCCCGGCTCCAGACCCCGCTGCCGCATCGCCTCGATGACGCCGAATGCGAGCACGTCACCGCCGGCGGCGATCGCGGTCGGGCGATCGCGGCGGTCGACGGCCAATGCGGCGGCGGCGATACCGGACTCGACGGAGTTGTGACCGCCGGACACGACCGTCAGTCGGGCGTTCGCTCCGAGCCCTTCTTGCAGGCCCTGCATCCGCAGCCGCGCGTTGTTGTACAGCGTTGCGGCATCGGCGATCTCGTGTGGCGCCGTCGTCGCTCGCCCCGAGTCGACCACCATCGCGACGTGGCTGTGGCCGAGCCTGGCCAGGTACGCGCCGAGACCACGCATGGCCTCGACCTCATCGATCACCACGCGCCGTCCGGCACTGAGGTGGTCTTCGGTGTGCGCGAACGGCAATCCACGGCGGGAGATCACCTCGAGGGCAGGATGTCCGGCGTCGACGCAGTAGCCGACCACGCCGTCGACGACGGCATTGCGCATGGTCTCGACCGCGTCGTGCATGGTCTCCTCGTCCGCACCCGGTTCGTAACGGGGCAGCGGGATGAGCAGCAAACCTGTGCGAGTTCCCTCGGCGACCTCGCTCAACCCGGCGAGTAGGCCGACCGCGAACGGGTCGGAGAATGCGTACGACAACTGCTCGGTGAGGAGTAGTCCGATCGCCCCAGCGCGGCGGCTGCGCAGTGTGCGGGCCGCAGCATGCGGGCCGGAGTACCCCAGCTCACGCGCGGCCGCAAAGATCCGTTCGCGGACTTCGACCGAGAGCTGATCCGGCCTGTTGTAAGCGTTGGAAACCGTCGACATCGACACGCCGACCGCAGCGGCGACCGACTTCATGGTCGCTCCCGAAGACACCGATGAGCTCCTCCCCAGATACCTTCTGTATCGATCTACTAGAACGATACAGAAGACAGCTGCACGATGCGATCCGCGCCGAGTGCACGTGCAAGTCCGATTAGTCTGGAGGCGTGTCCAAGATCGTTCTTCGGGCCGCTGAGCACAGCGATGTGACCCCGAGGCGTTGATCCTTGCCGTCGATGAAGACACCACAGCGGATCCCGAACTCGTCGGCACCGTGATCGCGGGCTGGGACGGCTGGCGTTGCCACATCTACCGCCTTGCCGTCGCGCCCGATCACCGCCGCAAGGGCATCGGAGGACGTCTGATCCAAGCAGCCGAGCAGCGATTCGCGCGTCTCGGCGGAACCAGGGCCGATGCGATGGTGCTCGACGAGAACAATCTCGGCCAACAGGCATGGAAGACGAACGGTTATGCACCACAACCGGAATGGTCGCGATGGGTCAAGCCGTTGGCACCGTCGCCCGAGTAGACGTGCATGCCATGACGTATCCGCAGTCGGTCAACAAGATCAGGGAGTTGTCAGGGAGGGAAAGCGGACAAATTTCCGCAGTGAGTACTCCCTGATCTTGATGGCGCAGGGCGGCGACTCCGGATTGGAGCGCTTGGACCATCTATTCAGCGACGGTCAGGTCGTCGACCGCAGGGGTTAGGGGGTGCCGGAGAGGCGGGTCATGAGGCGTTTGCGGTAGGCGTCGAGGATTACGGCGACGATGATTACGGCGCCGGTGACGATCATGCGTTGGAAGTCCGAGACACCCATCAGGAGTAGGCCGTTGGTTAGGACGCCCAGGAGGCAGGCGCCTAGGAGGGTGCCTATTACCGAGCCTCGGCCGCCGGAGAGGCTGGCGCCGCCGATTACTACGGCGGCGATGGCGTTGAGTTCGTAGCCTTGGCCGAGGATGGGGCTGGCTACGCCTAGGCGGGCCATGTAGACGACTGCTGCGACGCCTACGCAGAGGCCGCCGATGACGAAGCAGATCACCTTGATCAGGCCGGTTCGGTGGCCGGAGAGGCGCACTGCTTCCTCGTTGTTACCGGTTGCGTAGACCAGGCGGCCGAAGACGGTGCGGGACAGGACGAACCAGGCGATGGCGACGATCAGCAGGGCCGCGGCGAAGACCGCGGGGACACCGGCGACGGTGGCGGTGCCGAAGTTGGTGAGGGCCTTCGGCAGGCTGTAGATGGTGCGGGCGTTGGTGTACTGCTCCGCCGCGCCGCGGGCGACGTAGAGCATGCCGAGGGTGACGATGAAGGACGGCACCTTCCAGCGTTCGGTGACGAAGCCGCTGATCAGGCCACAGGCGGCGCCGATGGCGATGCTGACCGCGATGGCCAGCGGAATCGCCGACGTGCCACCGTTTTCCATGGCCTTGCCCGCCACTACCGCGCACAGCGCGATCACCGATCCCACCGACAGGTCGATGCCGCCCACCAGAATCACGAACGTCATCCCCACGGCCAGGATGGTGTTGAGGGTGATCTGGGTCATGATGTCGCGGACATTCCCGGTGGTGGCGAAATGCGGTGCGGCGGCAAGGAAGAACCCCGCCAGCGCGACCAGCGCCACCCCGATGCCCGCCTCGCCGAGCACCTGGCTCAGCGCCTGTCCGGCGCGAGTATTGGCCCGCGCCATGCTGATCGAAGTCATGCTGCACTACCGTTCTTCAAGTATCCGGAGTAGGCGAGGCCGAGAATGCGTTCGGCGTCGAAGTCGGCGCGCGGCACCTCACCGGCGATCCGCCCGGCCGAGAAGACCAGGATCCGATCACAGATGCCGAGCAGTTCGGGCAGGTCGGAGGAGACGACGAGGACGCCCTTGCCCGCTACGGCCAGGTCCAGCAGGAGTTGATGGATCTCGTAGCGCGCGCCGACATCGATGCCGCGCGTCGGTTCGTCGACGATGAGCAGGTCGGCGTCGACGGCCAGCCAGCGGCCGAGCACCACCTTCTGCTGATTGCCGCCCGACAGCGAGCGCACCGACTGTTCGGGACCCGCGGACTTGATCCGCAATGTCTCCGATAACGCTCTGGCGCTGTCGATTTCGGCCGTGTGATGCATCAAGCCGGCCCCGCTGACCCGGTCCAGCCCGGCCAGGCTGAGGTTGGCCGCGATCGAGAGATCCAGCACCAGCCCTTGGGCCTTGCGGTCTTCGGTCAGGAAGCTGATGCCGTGGCGGACCGCGTCGCGCGGGCTCCCGATGCGGACCTCCGCGCCACGAAGGTGCACCGACCCCGCGGCCGGGCGGTCGGCACCGAAGATCGCCCGCATCGCTTCGGTGCGCCCGGAACCGACGAGCCCTGCGACACCGACGACCTCACCCGCATGCACCGACAGCGAGATCGGCGGCGTTCGCGGGGTGACGACAAGGTCGTCGACCCGCAGCAGTTCCTGCCCGGCAGGACGGACCGTGACCGGCGGGTACTCGGCGGCCAGGTCGCGGCCCACCATCATGCGCACGAGTTCGGGAATCGTCATATCCGCGATGACCCGAGCCGCGACGCTGGTTCCGTTGCGCAGCACCGTGACCCGGTCGCCGATCTCGAAGATCTCGTCGAGGTGGTGGGAGATGAAGATGATCGCCACCCCCTCGGCCTTCAACTGCCGCATCACGGTGAACAGGGTGGCGGTCTCCCGCGGCGTGAGCGTCGCGGTCGGCTCGTCCATGATCAGCAGCCGACATTCGCTCGACAGCGCCTTCGCGATCTCGATCAGCTGCATCTGCGCGATACCCAGGCGACCCACCTGTAGATCCGGCGACACGTCGAGACCCACCCGGGCGAGCAGAGCCGCTGCACGCCTGCGCATTTCGCGCCGGTCGACCACGCCGAACCGGCGTGGCAGCCGTTGCAGGAAGAGGTTCTCGGCCACCGTCAGCTCGGGCAGCAGCGCCAGCTCCTGGTGCACCACCCGGATTCCGGCACGCAATCCGGCCGCCGCCCCCTGCGGACGGTGTTCGACACCGTCCAGGGTCATCTGCCCGGCATCCGGTTGCTCCACGCCCGCAAGGCATTTCACGAGCGTCGACTTGCCCGCACCGTTCTCGCCGATCAACACGTGGATCTCACCGGCGGTGACCTCGAGGTCGACGCCGTCCAGCGCCGTCACGCCCGGGTACCGCTTGATCAGCCCGCTGATGCGCAGCAGCGCATCGGATTCGGAGTTCATTGCTGCTCCCACAGAGTTCGAGGGGCACGCCGGGGCGGAACTATCGAGACCGCTTCCGCCCCAGCGTGTTTCGGAGCCGTCAGGACCCGGCAGTCACGACGGTCATCCGGGTCTTCTGCCAGCCGGTGACGCTCTGGCCACCGATGAGTTTCATGGCCACGTCGATGCCGTCACCGGCCTGCTCCGAGCCGAACTGGTCGAGGGTGGCCAACACCGGCCCGGACTGCAGGTAGGGCTTGACGGCCGGAATATTGTCGATAGTCACGACTTTCACGTTGGCCTTGCGTTCCTGAATCACCTTGATCGCACCCAGCGCCATGGAGTCGTTGGATGCCATCACGCCCTGGATCTCGGGGTGGGAGGTGAGCATATTGCCGAAAACCGTGTACGCCTCGTCCGTCTCCCAGTGGGCAGTCTTGGAATCCAGCAGGTTCAGCTTCGACTCGGCGATGGTGTCGTTGAATCCGTTCTTGCGCTGCAGGGCGTTGTCGGCGCCCGGATTGCCTTCCAGGATCACAACTTTCCCACCGGGCCCGACGGCCTTGGCGAGCACGTCACCGACCTGCTTGGCCCCGGCGCGATTGTCGGGCCCGACCAGCGGCACGTCGACGCCCGCGGCCTTCAACGCGTCAGGGTCCAGCGCCACATCGATATTGACGACCTTGATGCCGGCCTTGCTCGCCTTCACCACCGACTGCACCAACGCCTTGGAATCCGCGGGCGCGATCACGATGGCCTGCACCCCCTGGGTGATGCATTTGTCGACCAGGGCGATCTGGCCGTCGACATCGGTCTCGTTCTGAATCCCCGCGGCCTGCAACGTGAGCGTCCCGAGCTGATCGACGTGCGCCTTCGCGCCGGTCTGCATCTGCTGGAAGTACTCGTTCGCCAGGGATTTCATGATCAGGCAGACGGTGGGCTTGCCGCCCGCTCCGGTGGCCGGAGCGGATGTCGTCTGCTCCTGGCCGCAAGCGGCAAGCGTGACCGTGGCGGCTGCCGCGAGCACCGCGGCGAGTGCTGTCCTGGTGCGCATGTGGGGTGTACCTCTCTCGAATAACGGGAAATGGATGCGTTCGTGGTGTCGAGTGACACGAGTTGAACCGGGCGAAGCCGCAGCTCAGAAGGGAACTCCGGCGTAGAGCAGGAGGTTGGCGTAGGGCGTGGCCTCGCCCGTCCGGACGATCACCCGGGCGGCGGCGGTGCGTTTCTTGAACTCCTCGTGCGGCACCGTCTCGACCGTCAGGCCAACCAGCGCCGCCGTCATGCCGCTCAGAGTCTCTGGTTCGGCGATTTCGCTTGCGTAGACAGCCTTTTCGAAGGTGGCCTCGGCAAGCACGGCCTCCAGGACCGGCAGGAATCCCGGTTCGCCACGCCGCCACAGCAAGTCGATATGTTCGACACCCGGTGGGACGGGCAGACCGGCATCGGCGATCACGATCGCATCGGTGTGTCCCAGACCAGTCAGGATCGCCATCAGGCGCGGATGCCAGATACCGTCAGGACGCATGGCTGCTCCCGCAGGGATGAGCTGTGAGCAGCGCTTCTACGCGATCACCGGTTGGTGCGGCCGTTTGCGCGCCACGGCGAGTGGTGGCCAAGGCTGCCGCGGCACAGGCACGCCGGACGGCCGAGCCGAGCCGGGTGGTGGGCGCGGCCAGGGCGACCGCGAGAGCGGCACAAAAGACATCACCCGCACCGACGGCGTCGATCGCGTCGACAGGGAATGCAGGGACATGCGCGAATTCCCCTGTCGCGTCCGCGTATACCGCGCCGTCCGCACCGAGGGTAACGACCACTTCACTCGAGCCGAGACTTCGCAGGGCACTCACGATGTCGAGGGGCAGCGCCGGAGTGACGCCCGACGAGAGGTCGAGCAATCCGCCCGCTTCACTCTGATTGACGATCAAAAGGTCAGTGAGGGATAGCAATTCCCGTAGCTCGGGCCCACATTCTCGCGGCAACGGCGCGGCATTGAGCACGACAGGCACACCCACGGACCGCGCCAGCCGCGCGGCCGCGAGGACCGTCGCGAGCGGCACTTCCAACTGCAGCAGCACCACATCCGCCGACCCGATCAGCGCGGCATGCCGTTCCAGGTCGGCAGGCCGCAGGGTGCCATTCGCTCCGGGCGCGAGCGTGATCATGTTCTCGCCTTGTTCGTCGACGACCACCAACGCGCAACCGGTGGCCGCCGCGACCTCGCCCAGTCCCGAATCGTCCACCCCGGCAGCACGCAGCGACCGCCGCAACTCCGCGCCGAACTCATCGGCACCGATGAGGCCGATCAAGGTGGTTCGCGCTCCGAGCATTCGAGCCGCGACCGCTTGATTGGCGCCCTTCCCGCCTGCGCCGCGTTCGAGTGCGGTGCCGGAGACGGTTTCGCCGGGCTTGGGAAGGCCCGGCACCCGGACGGTGAGATCCATGTTCGCACTACCGATCACGACGATGTCCGGCTCACTCATCGCGATCCTGCGGTGCGGTAGCCGAGCGATCCTGGATGGCCGAATCGCCGCCGAGCGGGTCCGGACAGCCGCAGGACCCGCGTGCGACCAGTGTGGTCTCGTGCACGATCCGGCTGGGAGCCAGTTCTCGATCGGCGATCTTGGCCAGCAGCCATTCGACCGCCGAGCGCCCCAGGCTCTCGAAAGGCTGACGCATCGTAGTGAGCGCGGGCACCGTGTAGGCGCTGCCCTCGATACCGTCGAAGGCGCAGATCGCAATGTCCCGAGGGATATTCAGACCGAGCTCGGCGGCCGCCCGCAGCACACCCAGCGCCTGCTCGTCACTGGTGACGAACAGCGCCTCGGGTCGATCCGGCCGTGCCAGCAGAGCGCGACCCGCGCGATACCCTTCCGCGCGCCCGAAAGCGGTGTGCACCAGCATCTCCTCCGCCGGAACCCGCCCCGCCTCGGTGAGCGCCCGCCGCCATCCCGCCACACGATCCACGGTCGGATGGATACCGTCCGAGCCGGCTATGCAGCCGATCCGCGTAAGCCCATGGGCAAGTAAGTGTTCGGTAGCCTGATACGCACCACCCTCGTTGTCGACCAGCACATGCGTGGCCCCCGGCAGCTCGATCTCCCGGTCGAGAATCAACCGCGGCACCGCCGTCCCCGACAACTCGCTGATCCAACTGCTGGCCCCGTGCGCCGGAGCCACGATCAACCCGTCCACCTGCCGGTCGATCAGCGTACGGATATAGGCCGACTCCCGCGCGTCGTCATCCATGGCATTGCCCAGCAGCAGCGAATACCCGGCTTCGAACGCGACTTCCTCGATGGCCCTGGCGAGTTCGGCGAAGAAGGGATTCGAGTTGTCCGGAACCACCAGCCCCAACGTCATCGTCCGCGACGTCTTCAGCGACCGCGCCACCGCATTCGGCCGATACCCCAATTCCTCGATGGCCGCGAGGATCCGCGCCCGAGTAGCGGGCGCCACCCCCCTCGGCCCATCGTTGAGCACATAGCTCACCATGGCCTCTGACGTGCCCGCCAGCTGCGCCACATCGCGCCGCGTCACCATTTTCAGATCCAATCAACTCGTGTTGATTGGAGAGTATGCAGTGGGTCACACCCGGTAGGCAAGAGCTCTGGACCGCACCAATCGATCTGGCGCGCAATGTCTATTCCGTGCATGGACGGCCGCGGACGGGGTAGGCGGAACGAGAGCGCAACCCGCGCCCGCCACCATCCCCTACCGGAGGACCACACCATGACGACACCGGATACACCCGCGGAAACCACACGGACACAGTCGGATCCGCCCACGGCACTGCTGATCTACGCCATCGTCCCCGCAGAGGTCCACCTGGACATGAAAGGCATCGGACGCTCTCCGACGCCGGTCCGCGCCGTACAGCACGGTTCGATCGCCGCGCTCGTAAGCGAAGTCCCCGCCGAACAGCCGCTGGACCGGGACGAGGATGTACAGGCGTTCGCCCAGCTGGTTGACGAACTGATCACCGGAATGCCGGTCATCCCGGTCCGGTTCGGCGCCACCGTCGCCGACGACAAGGCCGTCAAAACCATGCTGCTGCAACCCGATGCTGAGCACTTCCGCGCGGCGCTGGCCGAACTGTCCGGGCAAGCCCAGTATCTCGTGAAGGGAAAGTACGTCGCGGACACCGTGCTGCACGAGATCCTCGAGGAGGATCCTCGCGCCGCCTCCCTCCGCGAGGACATCCTGTCGACGCCGCGACACGAAGGCACCGACGCCCGCATCGCCCTCGGCGAAACCGTCAATGCCGCAATGGAAGACAAGCGACGAGTGGACAGCGAAGTGCTGGTGCGCGCGCTCGTGCCCCTGACCGAGCATGTGATCCTGCGGCCCCCAACCGCCGAGGACGAGATGGCGGAGATCGCCGTGCTCATTCCCTTCGCCAAGGAAGCGGAGCTGCTACAGGCCGTGAACAAGATCGTCGAAGGCTGGCCGCATCGCGTGATCATGCGGATCGTCGGGCCCATGGCGCCATGGGATTTCCTCGCCACGGAACCCGAATCGTGAGTCGCAGAACCCGAATCGTGCGCCGGGTGGCGGTTTAGAGGCGTCGAGGCTGGAAACCCTACTGCGGGACACACAACCAGAGGACGATGAGATGCAACAACTGAGATTGCGCCTGAAGTCCGCCGCCGCCACCGCGGAACGACCGCTGAATCTGGAGAGTGCGAACCGCCTGCGGCGGCGGGTGCGAGCATTGTCGGTCGAATTCGACCACATTCGCTGTCCCGAGACCGAACATGCCGTACTCGGACGGCTCCGAAACGAGGCGGTGCGCAAGGCCGAATTGGCCGTTCAACGCGCCGACGACGCCAGACCTGGAAGCCACCCACGCTGATCACGGTTTGATAACGCTGCGAATGGGTAACTCTCTGGTCATGGACACAACACGGAAACATCATTTCCAGTTGGCCGGAACAGACCGCGGCACTGCATTTTTAGCGGGTTCGATCTGCGCGGTCCTCATCGGCGGCATCGCCGTCCTGACGCATTCTGTCGTCGCATCCGCCGCCGCCGGCGCGATCCTCATGATCGGCCTGGCGGTCGTGCGGAACATGCTCCCCAAGCGCTAGCAGATTCACTCCGGCCCGATCGGCCCACCCTCGGTCTCCCCGTCCTGGTTCATGACCTCATCCCACCACTCGCTCAGCGGACTCGGATCCGGCCACACCGCAGAGATTTCGGCGACTTCCGGACGAGCTTCGTGCATACCGCGTTTGCTGGACATCATCACGCTCTGGTACTACCCAAGAGTTGACCATCGAACCACCCGAACCGATCACGCCCGAATATCGTCGCAGCTGGTATTTGGATGATCTCAGTGCGCGAACCGGTTTGCCGATGCTCCACCGGGGTAGCGCGGAGGACAGTAACGAACCATGAGCCCGAAGGTTGGCAGCCATGCATATCGAACGAGGCACACGTCTGGTTCCCATCCACGATAACGCGGTCGGCGCATCGATTCTCGTCGAAGCGGTTCGACACAACCCGATTTCGTACGCCGAGATCCAACCCCTCGGCGGCGGCCCACGTCGGGTCGTATCGCTGAATGATCTCGAAAGAGATTTTCTCATCGTTCGCGAGGGCGTCTCGATCGCGGAGTGAGCAGTCGCCCCGGTGAGTCCAAAGCACGCTCGGCACACATTGTTTGAGTACGTGGATCCAGGGAACTGCGGAACTACATACACAGCAGATCAAGGAAGCGACATGATCATTTTCGGACTCATCCTGCTCATTGCCGGAGTCCTGCTCGGCATACCCATCCTGACCACCATCGGGGTGATCCTGCTCATCGTGGGCGCGGTCCTGATGGTGCTGGGGCGGGTGGGCCGGCCGGTCGGCGGCCGCAATCACTACTACTGATCCACCTCGATGCGGGTGCGGCCGACCTGGCCGCACCCGCATTACGCTGCAATCCGAATCCTCCGCGTCACTGCGCCTTCGAGCACTTCGACCCGAGCGCTTGGTCGCGCAACCGCTCGAGGGTTCTCGACAGGATTCGGGATATCTGCATCTGCGAGACCCCGAAGTACTCGGCGATCTGAGCCTGCGTCCGCGATTCGAAGTACCGCAGCACCAGGATCCTGCGCTCACGGTCGGGAAGCTGAGCGATCAAGGGCCGCACCGCCATTGCATCTTCGGTGAGCCGGTAGCAGTGTTCCTCCGCCCCCAGGGTGTCCAGCACCGAGGACGGCGTGCTCTGTTCCTCCGCCTGAGTGAGTCGATCGAGCGATTCGGCACGAAAGGCGTTGCGCGCCACCAGGGCCTGGGTGACCGTGCTCGGATCCACCTGCAGCTCCGCCGCGATCTCCCGCGCGGTCGGCAGGCGCCCGAGGCGCTGAGCCAACGCCTCGGTGGCGGGACCGATCTGCCCGTGAATCTCCTTGAGACCTCGGGGAACTCGCACCGCCCACGCATGGTCGCGGAAGTGACGGCGCACCTCGCCCATGATGGTCGGCACCGCGAAGGCCAGGAACGTGCTGCCGCGGTCGATGTCGAACCGGTCGACAGCCTGGATCAATCCGAGCCGTGCGACCTGCTGCAGGTCTTCGAGTTCCTGGCCGCGGCCGGCGAAACGACGCGCGATGTGGTCGGCCAGCGGCATACACAGCCGCAGAATCTCGTTCCGTAGCGCGGGCCTGCTCGGATCGTCGCTCGCCAGTGTGGCGAGTTCGCCGAAGCGCGGCTCGATGCCGTCGTAGCTGTCGGCTGTGGTGGATTTGGGCTTCATGCTGGTCGATCGAGCTGTGGTCATGCTCATCGGGCATCCCTCGATTGTGAATTCCCCACGGACACACAATGATTGCCCGGGGTGATCGAATCGTGGCCCTGCCGCTTGTTTGACAAGACGTGACGGTTATCGCTGGTCGCGGTCCGCTGGGACGGCGATCGATATCCGACCGATAACGATGGGATACCCGTTTCGCACGCCCCTAACCATTCCGACCGAACATCGCACGGCCGCCGCCCCCACTCGCGGGAGTGGGGGCGGGACGAGCATGCGGCATCGTGTCAGTGGCGGAAGGCGTCCTTCACCTTTTCCGCGGCATCCTTGACGTTCGCCTTGACCTGGTCGACCTTGCCTTCGGTTTCCTTCTCCGGATTGTCGGTCGCCTGGCCGTACTTCTCCTTGGCCTTACCGGCGATCTCGTCGACCTTGTTCCTGGCCTTGTCGGTGGCGCTCATGAGCGATCCCTTCCTGTCTGGCCGGCATGTCGGATACAGCCAACCCATCTCCCGCATATCCCCTTGCGCCGCAATGAAACTCACCAACCTGGAAATCACAGGGTGTGAGCAAGGCGGGCCGGGGTAAGCGGCAGACGAGCTATCCGAGCCAACACGAAGGAACGTCATGATCGTCATCATCGGACTCGTCATCCTGATCGCCGCGGTGCTCGTCGGCCTCGCCGGCGTCCTCGCCAACGGCGGCAGCACCCACGCATTGACCGACAATTTCGCCGTCTTCGGCTACCACGTGACCGGGTCGACCGGCCTGCTGTTCCTCTACGGCATCGTGGTCGGCGGTATCGGGCTGACCGGACTGTTCATCCTGCTGGCCGGCGCCCGCGGTGCCGCCCGGCGTGGGGCCGCCGCCCGCCGCGAACTCGACGCCTCCCGCCGCGAACTCCAAGCTTCTCGAGCAGCAGCCACGAATCCCGTTATCTCCAGGCCGATTCCGCCGGAAGCGCCGCAGCCGGATGCCCCCACCCGCTACACCCACACCGGAACCACCGATGCCTTGGTCGCCGATCCTGCACTGACCGACCGTCCGCACAGCGCCGGCCACCGACAATAGCTCGCTCAGTCCCGCAAAGCGTTGTCGCGCAGTGTCTCGGGGAGACCCGACAGGATGCGCGATACTTGTATCTGGGAAAGGAAGTCGTCCACGAGGCAAGATAGCCCGCACCGCTCGATCCGGTTTGACTCGCCGTCGGCGAGGCATCACCGAGATGACCCGACAGGCTCATCGAAGGAGGATCGGGTGTCTACTGCGAGTTGGACGATTGTTATTGCGGCAGTGGTGATTTTTATCGCGGCTGCCGTCGTTTTCCTGCAGCCGTTGCTGCGTAGGCGTCGCCTGCGCGCGAGGTTCGGCGCCGAATACGACCGCGTTATCGAGGAATCCGGCGACCGCCGAGCGGGCGAACGGGAACTGACCGGCCGTGAGCACCGGCATGCCGAACTCGGCTTGCGTGAGCTAGCCCCCGGTCGGCGCGAGCGCTACCGCGCACAGTGGGCCGGAATACAGGAGCAGTTCGTCGACGATCCGGCCGAGGCCACGCGGGCCGCGGACGGGCTCATCACGACGATCATGGCCGAACGCGGCTACCCCATCGACGACTACGACCAACGGATCGCCGACCTGTCCGTGGAACACGCGGCAACCCTCGGTCACTATCGCGCCGCCCACCGCATCACCACCCGCCCGAGCGGCACCGCCGTTTCCACCGAGGACCGGCGCACAGCCCTCGTGCACTATCGAACGCTCTTCCGGGAATTGCTCGACAGCAACGCCCCCGACCAGCACAAGTAAGGACGAGACCTCATGAGCATCGAACACGACCAGGCACCCCAAAGCGGTGTGAATGCCGAAGTGCCGGTGAATGATCCGGACGTGCCGTCGATGGGGGTGGAGGATCGCCCGACGGTCGCCCCACCACTGCTCGACCCGAACGACCTCGACCGGTTGCGCGCGCAATGGCGGGAGTTGCAGGGCGCCTTCGTGGACAGCCCGCAGGAGGCCGTCACGCGGGCCGATGCACTGGTCACCGAGACTCTCCAACAGATCACCACCACCTTCGCCCAGCGCAAACAGCAGCTCGTCGACCAGTGGTCACCCGGTCAGGACGGGGACACCGAGGACCTGCGGCAAGCACTGCGCGGCTACCGCGACTACTTCGATCGATTGCTGACCATCTGACTTGTGCTGATCGACGTCGGCCCGCTGTGTCCAGTCGCTACTGGACACAGCGGGCCGACACTTGCCTACCGCTCCTCGAGCCTGTCGGCCACTCGACGGCGAATCAGGTCGGCCCAATCACGGCCGCTTCGCTTGACCGTGTCAGCGATGTCCCCTGTGTGTTCCTTTGCCGTGTCGGCGATCTCGGCCGCGTGCTCTCTTGCTGTTTCGGCGATTTCACTGCCTCGGACCTGCGCTGTCGCGGCCAGTTCGGCTCCTCTGGTGGCCGCTGTCGCCGACAGCGCCCGCACTTGCTCGACCGCGTCGTGGGCCCGCTCGCGCAGCGCGTCGCTCGAACCCGCCGAAGCTCCGATCGGCAGTGCCGCCGCAACGGTCGCCCGAGCCTCGCGCGCCGCGCGGCGGCCGCGCCAACTCAGGGACGGTCGGCCCTCCGTGTCACCGCTGGCGATGAGGAGACCACCGAGCAGGCCCACATCCTTCAGGAACGCAATCCGCTTGGCCGCCTTGCGATCCGGATCCGGTTCCGCCCAGAAGTCCTGTTCGGTCACGGCCGTAGGGATCACGGTCACCGCGAGTACGAAGGCGGCCGATCGAGGTGCCTTTCCGAACGCCAACAGGGTGCCTGCCAGTATCTGGGCACCGCCGTTGACCCGCACCACTGTCTCGGGGTCGACGTTCAACGTGCCAGCGGCGGTGTCGGGCAACCTGCCCCGCCCCCGTTGCAGCAGCGCGTCCGCCGCCTTCAGGCGCGGACCCGGATCCACGCAGGCAGAGACCCCGTCGACCACGAACGGTGCGGCCAGCAGTGGGCGTGCGATTCGACGCATCAGCATGACAACTCCCTTTCCTCGGTTTCAGCGGCCGGATGCCCGCAACCCCCGCGCCGAAACAACGCGGACACCCCTCGTGGTCGATCGACGAGTTACCAGCCCTGGATGCTGGTTCGGCCGCGACCGAAGTGCACAACCACCCGGTATGCGTCGAGGCGCTCGTCGGCGGCGTCGACGCTGAACGCGTCAACCATCGATTCCAGCAAATGTCGGCTCAGACCGTTCTCCGGCAGGACGTCGCGGGAGCGGGTGAGTGCGGACATCCGAACCTCGACCCGATGCCGGTCGTAGTGCAGCGCGCAGGCCACTTCGGCCCCGACCTCGACCGCCACCACCAACGCGGTCGCAACCTCATCGATCGCCACCCGGACATCGGTGACCACATCGAGCGTGAAATCAGCTGTCAACAAAACAGTTTCGACAACCGACCGCAACATGGGCAGCATCTCCACACGGGCCGCGACGGTCACCGCGATCGCTCCCGTGTCCGAGAGCGACGCCTCATCCGCGCCGTTGAGAGCGATGTCGGCCTTACCGTTGCGTGGGAGACCGAGATCAGGGGTCCGGTCATCCGCGTTTCCGCGTGGTCTTCCCTGCATCGTGCCCTGCCCTCCTACCACGCGCGCAGCCCACAACTCTCACTTCCCACTGATTAACCCATAGCGGGCGGGACTAACGCACTGTCGCAATCCAAATTGGGAGACTGGGCCTCGGACCGAGGATAACCACCTATTCGGGAGCGGGAATCCGCTGGTGGACAGTGAGAATCAAGTGGTCGAACGCGGTTCTGACCGGGAGGCCCGGCGTGGGAACGGCGTGCAACTCGCGCACGATCTGCGTGGCCAGAGCACGCAATTTGGTATTGGTCTCCTGAGAACGCCAGCGCAGCACCCGGAATGCCTGCTCGGCGGTGACACCGTAGGCCAGCATGAGCGCACCCTTCGCCTGCTCGATCAGGGCTCGGTCCTGCATCAGATCGGGGATCACCGCCCTGATGGCTTCGCCGCGTTCCTCGACGATGGCATCGGTGATGTCCACGAAGTAGCCCTCGGTGCCGACAACAGCATTGCTCTCGTCGGTGATCGCGGCCGAGACCACGACGACCTGATGCTCACCGCCTGCGGTGTCGACAATGCGGTGACGGCTGGAGAACGGCGCATGATCACGGACCGACGAGACGAACTCGGCTTCGACCCGATCGCGATCCTCGGGATGCTTGTGCGACAACAGCAATTCGGTCGTCGGCTCGACCTCGCCGGGCTCATACCCGTGCATGCGCGCCATGTCGTCGGACCATTCCCACCGCTGATCATCGAAGCAGAACCGGAACCAGCCGACACCCTGCGGCGAGCCGGCCGCGACCACCTGCTCCAGCTCACGAACAACCTGCTCGTCCGAACCGGTATCCCCACCGTCATCCGTCATCTCGCCATTATCGCGTCACGGCATCACCCCCGATCCGAGCGGTGAACGGGCCCGCGGGTTTTCGCCCTCTGTCGCCACGGCCCGGATTCATCCGACGAATGGAGCTTTACTGGGAGGGAGCCGCCGGAAGGAGCGAGACATGACCGCACCGGAAATCTCCACCGAAGACATCTCCTATCGCAAATACCTGCCCGTACTGGACAGCTATATGGCGTATGTGGATGTGGGAAACGGTGATCCGATCGTCTTCCTGCACGGCAACCCGACACCGTCGTACCTGTGGCGCAAGATCATTCCGTATCTGCTGCCGTTCGGGCGTTGCCTGGCACCGGATTACGTCGGCATGGGCAATTCGGGTGCGGCACCGAACGGCAACTACCGCTTCTTCGATCAGCAGCGGTATCTCGACGCCTGGTTCGAGGCGCTCCGCATCGACCGCGAGGTCATCCTGGTCGTCCACGACTGGGGTTCGGCACTCGGATTCTCCTGGGCACGACGACATCCCGAGCGGGTCAAGGCCATCGTGTACATGGAGTCGATCGTGCGCCCATTCCGTTCCTGGGACGAATGGCCCGCCGCGACCCGCGCATTCTTCCAGGGCCAACGCGGCCCCGAGGGCGAGGACCTGATCCTGCGCCAGAATCTGTTCATCGAATACCTGCTGCCCCTGCGCGATATCTCGCCCGCGGTCCTGGAAATCTACCGGCGGCACTACCGCAACCCCGGCCCGGACCGCCTGCCGATGCTGGCCTGGACACGGGACCTGCCCATCGCCGGAGAGCCCACCGATGTGACCGCAGTCGTCGAAGACTATGCGCAATGGCTGTCCACCAGCGACATTCCCAAGTTGTTCATCGACGCCGAACCCGCCGGTTTCCTCATCGGCGCCCAACGCGACTTCTGCCGCACCTGGCCCAACCAGCAAACCCTCACCGTCCCCGGCTCACACTTCCTACCCGAGGACACCCCCGACCTGATCGGAGAGGCAACCGCCGACTTCGTCGCCAAGGTCCGTGTCGGCCGCATCGCCCGCGAACCCGCCAACCCCCGCATCGAGCGCCCCTCCGCCTGATCCCTATGTGACAGAACAGAAGTCGCCCCCTCCCTTTCCATGCGACTGCAGCGTCGGGACATGGTGACTGCACGAACCTCAGCACGGGGCGAATCCGCGCAGATCAGGTGACTGAATTAGCGTTCGGTCCCGAATCTGGAGCGAATTCGCCTCAGAGGTCGACCGCCAACCGCACGGGCACCCTACGTTCAAATCCTGGAGCACCAACCCGCCGGCGTGTCGGGATGCTCACCGCGGCGTGTAGCCGTCGGGCCAAACTGTCGTCTCATCGAAGGTGATGCCAAGCAGCCCGGTCATGGACAGGTCGACGCCGGTTAGGTTCGTACCGGTCAGATTCGCCGCTATCAGGTTCGCGCTGGTCAGATCCGCGCCTGTCAGATCTGCTCCGGTCAGATCCACACCGGCCAGGCTCGAATCGTGGAAGTCCGCCCGGCACAGCCTCGCACCGCTCATATCGGCGTCATCCAGGTCTGCGCTGCAAGCAGACACTTTGATCATCCGTGCATCCTTGAATGTCGCTTCTTTCGCGCTGGCTCCGTTCAGGTTGGCGGACACCAGGTTTGCCTCACTCAGGGTGGCGTGTTGCAGCTTCGCATCCGTCAACGTCGCGGACTGCAGTGTCGCCAAGGTCATGTTCGCCCACTCCAGATTCGCGCCTGTCAAATCGGCGTGAGTCAAGTTGGCCCCTACCAGGTTTGCGCGCGGCAGTAGCGCCACCGCGAGCTCAGCGGAAACCAGATCCGCGTCTCCGAGTTGTATCTCTGTCAGGTCGAGCCCTTCGAGCCGGATGCCGCTGACATACCCGTGGATGAGCTGGCGATCACCGCTACGCAGCACGCAACGGCTCAGTGACGCTTGCCGCAGATTGATGTCTGCGCGCCGCCACGATTTTGCATCGTCGTCGAGTCGATGACGGCGTGATGCGAGCATCGCGACGATAGTCTGCCGAATTTCCCTTTCCGACGTGGCAGCCGGATGATTCAACTCGAGCGGCACCCGCAGACACCATTGCAGAAGGTTGATGCAAACCTGTCGTTCCTCGTCTTCCCCGAACGCATGCCAGTCGTCGGCGAGCGCTGCCAATGCGTACACACCGGCTTGCCGGATAGCGGCGGAGTCGTCCGCTATCTGCGCCGCAACAGCCGTGTACCGTTCACGCAGTGCCGCTTCCCGCACCCGCAACGAATCAGCGTTGTGGCGTTCCCGTTCGCGTGCAGTGTCCGCACGATGGTGTGCTGCGGTGAGTCCGCGGCTGCGCTCCCCGTTGATATACGCGAGCAGGCCTGCAGTTAGCGCGCCTGAGCCTGCCAGCACAGTCGCCACGGGCTGAGTCAAACCAGTATGGACGCCGAGCACCGCCCCCGCCACGAACCCGGCGCTCGCCGACCCAGTCGCGGCGGCAGCGATAGAGATCCAGAATGTGCGGCGCGGCACCAGGTTTTGCTCGCGCTCGACGGGCAGGTTTGCGCCTGCTGGAACGTTCACGGTCGCGCCTCCTGTCCGAGTACACGGACGGTATAGCGACAGAGGCAAGACCATCACGCGATCCGCTGTAACAGGCCGCCGCAACACGCACTGCCAGGGGAGTTCTCAGCGCAGCTCCTTCGGGGTGGTGAGCTGGCGCACGCTACACCGCAGCGCGGGCGGTCAAGCAACGAATGCACTCGTAGCCCAGGCGCTGTCGTTAGAACTTGCCGAGAAGGCAACGGAATTGGTGTTTCCACTGGTCAAGACCTGACGATGACTCAATGACATCAGCAATCGATCCCAAGCCGCGGGTGAACGAGACTGCGATTGCTCACTGTTCATCATGACCAGTAGTAGGTGCTCGTGAACAAGCTGCCACGCCCCACGCCTCGCGTTCGATCAGGAGCGAGACCTGAGCAACTTATTCGGGCAGACCACGATCACGCTGAGCGCGAACGTATCTCGCATCACGACCCGTCGGCCCTGCTGGCCGCGCATGCTGCTCTCCCCATCCAGCATGCGGACATAGTGGAGTGGGAAGCGGTGGTCATGTCGGCTTCGATAGGAGCGCCAATCCCCGATGGTGAGGTGTGTGGGCGCTGCTATCGCCACTCAGCAGTGAGATCCAACTGAAGGGTGATAGCGCGTTGGCACTGACCGTTGTTCTGCTCCTTCTCCAGCGTGACCAGACCGGTGAGCTGGGACACAAGGATTGCGTCGTAGCACGAGAACAGCACCTCCTGGACGGTGTCAGTCTCCAACTCCCCGGTCAGTCCGTGAACCAGATCCAGGACGGCAACGGTGAGGGGACCGCAACCAGGACGCATCGCAATGTCCTGGATCGCGTCGAATGCTGTGGTGAACCGCGCTGTATACGCCTCGGGCAGAAGCCATTCCGGTGCGGAGGCTCGGAAGTCCTGGGTGGCGGAGGTGATCAGTTGTGCGACCTCGGGCGGGAAGTACTCAGTGAACGATGGGTCGAACAGGGTCGAAGTGCTCTCGATCGTGCGAGTGGCAAGCTCGGCTCGCTCAGCACGGGAGAGGCTGTCCACCACCGCGGTTTGGGGTTCGACTAGCTGGTTCCAGAGGTTCACGGGTTATCGCTTCCTGGGTTGGTCCCATAGCTGGATATTTGGGTAGTTCTCTGCCCGTCCTGCGCAGTCCTGACTGGCGGTTGAGCATCCGATCAGGGGTTGCCCTCGGGCGCGCCAACCGACTCGAAAGGGTTTCACAAGAACCCCGGGTTGTCATGGTGATCGTGAACGGGACTTCCAACGCATACGAGGGCAGGCATCGGCAGCGCGCCACGAGCGAGTGGCCGGGCAAAGGTGCGGCGCCCCAGCCGGTTCCGCCCCAACAGAATGCGAGCGACGTGCGGGTGCGCAGCCACCGGAGGCCGGATCTACCGGAATGGCAGCACTTCGCGCTGGGTGTGGGCGCGTGGGTTATCGACACCGTCGGCCACCTCGGCATCGGGCTGCTCACGTTCGCGGCGGCCTACACCGTTCCCGACGCCCGCAATGCCGCCCTCGCGGCGGCCATCGTGACCATGCTGGCGGTCTGCTTCGCCCACCGCGTGTTCATCCAGCACGCCACCGGGTCCACCTTAGGCAAGGCCATTCTCGGTGTCCGACTCGAGAATCCCGATCGCTCCGCGGTGACCCGCTGGGAGCTCACGAAACTATGGTTCATGCCGCTGGTGGTGCTCGAGGTGCTCTCCTGATGACGGTCCGACATGAAGCGAGCGTGGCCCGATCGTCGCGCAGCTCACATGACTGACGTAACGTGCCTGCACATGAGTGACGACTTGGTGGGCAAGAGTGCGTTGGTGACCGGGGCGAGCCGTGGGATCGGGTTCGGGGTGGCTACCGAGCTGCTGCGGCGCGGGGCGAACGTGGTGATTTCGGCGCGGAAGCCGGAGGCGCTCGAGGAGGCGGCGGAGCGGCTGCGGGGGCTCGGGCATCCCGGGAAGGTGGTCGCGGTCGCAGGGAATTCCGGGGATGCGGCGGCTCGGGCCGAGCAGGTCCGGACAGCGGTGGAGCAGTTCGGGTCGTTGGATGTGCTCGTCAACAACACCGGGATCAATCCGGTGTACGGGGCGCTGATGGACGCTGATCTGGAGGCCGTGCGCAAGATCTTCGACGTGAATGTCGTTGCGGCGCTGGGCTATGTGCAGGAAGCGTACAAGGTGTGGATGGGTGAGCACGGCGGCGCGGTGGTGAACGTGGCCAGCGTCGCGGGGCTGCGGTCCACCGGGGTCATTGCCGCCTACGGTGCCTCCAAGGCGGCGCTTATTCGGCTCACCGAGGAGCTCGCCTGGCAGCTGGGGCCGAAGATTCGCGTCAATGCGGTGGCTCCGGGCGTGATCAAGACGAAGTTCGCCGATGCGCTGTACTCGGCGGACGAGGAGGCCGCGGCCGGGGTGTACCCGATGAAGCGCCTGGGCACGCCCGAGGATGTGGCCGCGCTGATCGGATTCCTCGCCTCCGAGGAGTCGGCGTGGATCACCGGCACCACCGTGCGCGTGGACGGCGGGCTGCTCGCCACCGGCGGCATCTGAGCGACCTCGAATGTGCGTGCCCGGCACCGGAATCCGGTGCCGGGCACGCGTCGTTCCACCGCGGGCGGCTCAGCGGAAGGCGAGCGCGCCGAGGGTGTCCGAGCTGCGGTACTTGAGGTACTTGTTGACCGTCGCCTCGTCCACGGCGGCAGTGGCGGTGGCTTCGGTGATGACCAGGAACGTGCCCTGGTCGCCGTCGATCCACTTGCCGGTCTCGAAGTCGGCGATGTAGCTGCCCGCGGGCATCACGACATCGGTGTCGTCGTAGTTGCCGCTCGCGGCGGCCGC
The DNA here is from genome assembly GCF_054782115.1 of Nocardia heshunensis. Taxonomy (NCBI): domain Bacteria; kingdom Bacillati; phylum Actinomycetota; class Actinomycetes; order Mycobacteriales; family Nocardiaceae; genus Nocardia; species Nocardia heshunensis. The sequence goes on from NZ_BAAGTC010000003.1 coordinate 382,801, forward strand.
CTTGTCCGCGTCGGACATGGTCAGCACCAGTTGGGTCAGCATGAGCTCACCGTTCTCGGCCTTCCACGCCATCTCCGAGGCGGCCCGGCAGCCGAGTCCGGTCAGCTTGCCCGCCTTCTCGATCTGCGCGCACGAATCGTAATCGCGGCCCGAAACATAGCTGGCCTGCAAGGCGACCGCACCGAGTTGGAAGTTCCAGTCCTGGCCGTACTCGGTGTAGCTGAAACGCTTACCAGCCGGTGCGGCCTTGCTGGTCGTCGGCGCGCTTCGGGTGGTAAGAGGTGCGGAGGTGGTCAGCGTCGTCTCGACGGTGGACGGGGCGGCGGCCGGGGAGCCGTTGTCCTTCTTGGAGACGAGCACGATCCCGCCCACGGCGATCGCCAACACCACGACCGCGCCGACCACCACGCCGACGATCAACCCGGTCTTCGATTTCGGCGGCCCGGGCGGCGGGAATCCCGGCTGCCCGTAGCCCGCGCCGGGCGGGAATCCCGGCTGCTGCGCATAGCCCGCAGGCTGCGGCACGGGCGCCGGTTGATACGCGGGCTGCTGCCCGTACCCTGCATCCGGCGTATATCCTTGCTGCGCAGTCCAATTGACCTGCGTCTGCTGCCAGCCCTGATCGACCGGCCCCGCACCGCCCGCCTGCTGCGCGGGCTGGTCCCACCAGTCCGGATTCGGGTCCTGCCCCGGAACATTCGGATCGCCACCGGGCGGATACGTCATCTGCTCACCTTTCACGGCCCACCCGGACCCTCCCCGGCCCGGCACACATCTTCCCGAAGCGTATGCGGGCCGCGCGGCATGATCCAATCACCGGGTGACCGACGATCTGCTCATTTGCGGCGCGGGCCCCGCGGGGCGTGCCCTCGCCCACCGTGCGCTCGCGCACGGGCTCACGGTCACGGTGATCGATCCCAAGCCCGGGCGGCGCTGGACGCCCACCTATGCCGCCTGGGCGGACGAGTTGCCGGCGTGGCTCGCGCCCGAGGCGATCGCCGCCACCGTGGACCGACCGGTCGCCCGGACGCACCGGCGGGTCGAACTGGATCGACGCTATGTCGTCTTCGATACCGCCGCCCTTCAGGACTCACTGGATGTGGCAGGCGCGCGGCTCATCGAGGACCGCGTCATGGGGATCACCCGCGCTGCCCGCCACGCCGCCCACGGCCTCGACCTGCCATCGGTCCAGCTGGCCTCGGGCCGGATTCTGCCCGCGGCGCGCATCATCGACGCCCGGGGGATCGGCCGCTCCGAGAAGCTCGCCGAGCAGACCGCTTTCGGAGTGATCGTCGACCGCGAACAGTGGTCCGAGGCGGACGCCTTCTTCATGGACTGGCGCAATGACAACGGCGCGGCACCCGAAGCGCCCCGCTCGTTCCTCTATGCCGTCCCCGTCGGCGCGGACCGTATCCTGCTGGAAGAAACGTGCCTGGCCGGGAAGCCCGCCCTCTCCCCCGACGACCTGCGCGACCGGCTGCACCACCGATTGCGTTCCCGTGGAATCACTCTCACGGGCGAGGAACCCATCGAACGGGTGCGGTTCCCGCTCCGAGGCGGCCGCGCCACCACTTCCGCGTTCGGCGCGGCGGGCGCACTCACCCACCCCGCCACCGGCTACAGCGTCGCGACATCGTTGCGCCTGGCAGACACCGTTGTCGCCGGTGATTCGACCTGGCCGGGTTCGACCCGCGCCGTACATCTGTTGCGCCAGGCAGGATTACGCGCCCTGCTCGCCCTGCCGCCCACCGATATCCCGGTCTTCTTCGACGCCTTCTTCGCCCTCCCGCCCGCCGCCCAGCGCGCCTACCTCTCCGGCCGCGACGACCTGCCCGGCACCACGGCGGCAATGACGAAACTCTTTCTCGCCCTGCCCTGGCGATTGCGCCGCCGCCTCGCCGCCGCGGTCACGCTCCCCGCGATTCCCTAGCGCCCCGCAAACACCCCGATTGATGGACTGTTCCCCGGTCGCGAAACAACCTGCGCGGCGCGCACATCCAACGAAGGGTCAGCCGAACATGACACGGATCAGCACACGTATCGTTCTCGCCGGTAGCGGACTGGTGATGGCCGGATCGCTCCTGATTCCCGGCCTCGCCTCGGCGCAGCCCGCGAACGGATCCGGATTGGTCAACACCACCTGCACCTACGCCCAGGTCGATGCCGCGATCCACGCGCAGGCCCCGGACGCGGCCGCCAAGCTCGACGCCGACTCGGCCAAGCAGGCCCGCTTGCAGGAGCTGCTGAGCCTGCCGGTCGATCAGCGCAAGGCCAAGGTGCAGGAGTTCATCAACGCGCATCCGGACGCGCGCGACAAGATGCAGCAGGCGCAGAACTCACCGGAGTTCCAGCAGAAGAAGGCGGCCATGCAGGCCGTCGTCGACAGTTGCCACAACTACTGATCCGCGAGCGGCAGGGTGACGGTGACGGTGAGCCCGCCTTCGGGCCGGGCCGCCGCCCGCACCTCGCCGCCGTGGGCGTGCGCCACCGACCGCACGATCGACAGTCCCAGCCCCACATTGCGGCCCGCGCTCGCGAGCCGTTGCGCCGAATCCAGTCGCCGGAACGGCTCGAAAAGCCCGTCCACCTCCGATGGAGGGATGTCCGGTCCCGTGTTCTCCACGACCACAACGGCTTTCGCCGCATCCGTGCGAGTCGCGACTCGTACCCAGCCGCCGGGCCGGTTGTAGCGGATCGCATTGTCCAGCAGGTTCTGCACGAGCCGCTCCAGCAGCACCGAATCACCGAGCACTACCGCGGTTTCCGGCTCGCCTCGAATCTCGACGTCCTCCCCGGCACTGTCGGTGACCAACCGCCCGGCCAGCTCGCTCAGATCGACCGAGCTGTACTCGGTGAGCTGCTGCTCACTGCCCGCCAACACCAACAGCCCGTCGATCAGGCGCTCGTGCCGCTGATTGACCTCGAGTAACGTCTCCCCCAGCTTCCGAGTCGACTCCGGCACTTCCGGATCGCTCAGCGCCACCTCGATCAGCGTGCGATTGATAGTGAGCGGCGTCCTCAATTCGTGCGAGGCATTGGCGACGAACCGCCGCTGCCCGTCGAACGCCCGATCCAGCCGCTCCAGCATCGCGTCGAAAGTATCGGCCAGATCCCTGATCTCATCGGCGGGACCGGACAGCGCGATGCGCTCGTGCAGACTGCGATCGGCCACCCGCCGTGCGGTCAGAGTGATCTGCTGCAACGGCCGCAGCGCGCGCCCCGCCACCAGCCAGCCGAAGCCACCGGCCACCACACCGAGCAGACCCAGCGCCATCAGCGACCGGAACAGCATGGTCCGCAAGGTCTCCCGCCGCATCTGTTCAGCCTGCGACGCCAGCGCCGAAATCACCTCGTGCGGGATCGTCACCTGCCGTGCGGCCAGATACTGCCGCGCCAGCCCCTGCGCATTGGCACCCGGCCGCCGACCCATGAACTGATAGAGGTTCAAATACATCAGCGCGATCAGCAGCGCCCCGGCCAGCAGAAACGCCACCGCGTACAGCAGGGTCAGTCGCGCCCGGATACTCATCGCAGCCGATACCCGACGCCGGGCTCGGTATCGATCACCGGCGGATCCCCGAGCTTCCGCCGCACCATCATGATGGTGTACCGAACCACCCCCGTGAACGGGTCGATGTGCTCATCCCACGCCTTCTCCAGCAGCTGCTCCGCCGACACCACCCCACCATCGGCCCGCAGCAATTCGGCCAACACCGCGAACTCCTTGCGCGACAACGGCACCGGCACACCGGCCCGAGTGACTTCGAACCGATGCGCATCCAACCGAATCCCCGCCCGCTCCAGCACGGGCGGCACGGCCACCCGCGCCCGCCGACCCAGCGCCTGCACCCGCGCCACCAGCTCAGCGAACGCGAACGGCTTGGTCAAATAGTCATCGGCCCCGAGCCCCAGCCCCGCCACCCGTTCCGCCACCGCAGTCGCCGCCGTAACCATGAGAATTCGCGCCGCTCCCCGCTCGGTCAACTCCGCACACACCCGATCCCCCGACACCACCGGCAAATCCCGATCCAGCACCACCACGTCATAGTCATTGACCCCGGCATGCTCCAACGCCGCCGCCCCATCCAGCACCACATCCACCGCCATCGCATGCCGCCGCAGCCCCCGCGCAATAGCGTCGGCCAGCAACTGCTCATCCTCGACCACCAGCACTCGCATCCGATCATGGTGCGCACCCGACCTGTTAGGACGCTGTGAGGATCCGATGGATCGAGCCCACCACACCGCCCGCTAGCGGCGAATCAGGGTCACACCGGCGGCGACGATCCAGGCCGCCCAACCCAGCCAGCCGACGAAACCGATGAAGCCGCCCTTCGCGGTGCCGGTGGCGTTATAGGGGCTGATCGATGCCGAGACGAAAAGCAACGCCGCACTGACATATCCGAGCACCACCTGCCACGGGGCCAGGAACCCCGTCCCGGCTCCCGCGGCACTGAACCCGAGTAATGCCAGAGCCAAAAAGACCTGGTTGAAGCCGAGCAAGACATTGCTGAGAGTCCACAATCCAGCGATGCTGTTGCGATCGCGTACGGCCCCTTCCGCCATCGCAAACCGCAACGCTTCCACCACCGCGAAGGTCGCGTTCTGCATAAGCACGCCCGCGAACCCGACGAGCGCCCAAGGCTGCCCGCTGATTCCGCCGCCCCCGAGCACCGAGAGCATGCCCGCGGCGAACACCGTCGTACACACCCATGCCGCCGGTGCCGCCACCGAGGGCCGCTTCAACGCCGGGCCGACCGCGGCAAACGATTCCGCGACCACGTCGAATCCTCCGGCCGCCAAGGGAAATGGCAATTGGTAGCGCACGTAGATGACATTGATCCCGACGGCCAGCAGCACGAACCCGAATCCGGCCAGACCCGCCCAGACAGTGAAAGCCATTCAGACCACCCCTAATTCACTTGAACACTACTCTAGTCAATATATGCGCGGTAAGGTGGGCGCACAATGACGAGCTCGCAGCCGCCCCGGCGGCCCTACGAATCCCTGCGCCGGATGGCACAGGCCAAGCAGACGCACGCCGATATCGCCGACGCCGCGCGCCGACTGTTTCTCGCCAAGGGGTGGGCTGCCACGACCGTGCGTGAGGTCGCAAGGGAGGCGGGTGTTTCCGTGCCCACCGTGTATGCCGCGTACACGAGCAAGGTGGGACTGGTGCGGGCTCTCGTCGATGCCGCCGATCTTTCGGCCGACCCCGACCGCATGATCGCCGAGTTGGACACCGCGCCCGACCCCCGCCGGCAGCTGGCGGCGATGGCGGGCTACGACCGCCGACTATTCGAGAGCGCAGCGGATCTCATCGTCGTGATTCGCGAGGCGGGCCGTCACGAACCCGATCTGACCAACGTGTACGACGAGGCCCGGCGCATCGCGGATCAGACTCGCACGCAGGTGTTCGGAGGATGGCCGGCGGGCACCCTGCGATCCGGTGTGGAGCTGACCACCGCCGTCGATGTCTATGCCGCGCTGTGCAATATCGACGTGTACAACACCCTGACCATCGAGCGGGGCTGGTCGCCGCAACGCGTGGAGGATTGGTGGATCGAGGCGTTGGAGCGGGAACTGCTTCGCCCCGGGGAATAGACGGCATTCACCGAGTCGCGCTGCATTTTACGTGAAAACGGAACGCGTACTGGGGGTTTGAAATTCATCGGCACGATATCGCCGAACTGCTGTCTCGGTCGGGTCGCTGATGGTGTGCTGTTGGTGTTCGCGTTCCCGAATCGGGGAGGTTCCAACAATGTTCGACCTTCCGCTATCCAGAAAGACCGGTAGATCGTTGCCGGGGAGGCATCGAGGCGCACGAGGGGGTTGGTGAGATGGACGGGCGGCCGGATGTCGAGATTCGTGCGCTGCGTGACGTGATCGACGCTGTGGAGGCTCGATTGCGCAGTTACGAATCGAATGGGGGTGTGGTGACGGCGTCCCGGTCCGAGGTGTATGCCACCGTCATCTATGCCGTGATCGCCAGTGCCGGGGCGTCGGGGCATTACGGGTCGGGGAGTCTCGCGCGGGCACCGCTACTGGAGGACATCTTGGACGGGGAGGGTGAGCCCTGGGAGACCGCGATTTACAGCGCGGTCGTCGAGCGGGCCCTCACCCGGTAGGCGCGGGAGCCGCCGACCCCTCATCGGTCAGCGGCCCCCGGCCGGGCAATGGGGTGGTCAGCCCCGGTGGTTGCGGGTCAACTGGCGGTCCAGGTGATCGGCGGCGATACCGCGTGCCAGCTGCTCGAGCAGCGCTCCGGCCTGCCGGATACACACGCGCGGATCGGGTTCGAGATCGGTCAGCGCGTAGGCGTCGTCGATGCCGAAGCGGCGCAACATGTCCCGGTCGATCTCGCAACGCCCGGACACCGCGACCACCGGCACCTCCGCGCGCCACGCCTCGCGGGCGACCCCGATCGGAGCCTTGCCGTAGAGGGTCTGCTCGTCGAGGGACCCCTCACCGGTGATCACCAGCCGCGCCCCGGCCAGCACCTGCGCGAAATCCAGCTGCTCCAGGATGATTTCGATCCCGGGCCGGATGGTCGCGCCCAGGAAGGCCAGGGCCGCGAACCCGACACCGCCCGCCGCGCCCGCACCCCGCATATCGGCCTCGTCCACACCCAGATCACGCCGGGCGATCTCGGAGAAGCGGGTCAGCCCGGCTTCCAGCGCCTCGATCTCACGCGGCCCCGCGCCCTTCTGCGGGCCGAAAATCTGTGCGGCACCACGCTGCCCGAGCAGCGGGTTGTCCACATCGGAGGCCACGATCACCGGCACCCGCAGCAGGTCGCTGGTATCGATGCGGGCCAGTCGCCGCAGGGCCGCACCGCCGGGCGGAATCGGACGTCCCGAGGCATCCAGCAGCTTGGCCCCGAGCGCGGTAAGCATGCCCGCTCCCCCGTCGGTGCACGCACTGCCACCCAGCCCCAGCACCACCCGGCGCGCGCCTCGCCGCACCGCAGTCCGGATGAGTTCCCCGGTCCCGGCGCTGGTCGCGGTCAACGCGGTGGTGGCCGTGGGCCGCCCCGGCAGCCGCCGCAGTCCAGACGCCTCCGCCAACTCGATGACGGCCTCGTCACCGCGCATCGCGAACGACGCCACCACCGGATTACACACCGGCCCGGTCACATTCGTCTGCAGGCCCGAGTACCCGGACGCGACCAGCGCGGCCACCGTCCCGTCCCCGCCGTCGGCGACCGGCACCGTCACCACCGGCACATCCGATCGCGCCGCCCGCAGCCCCGCCGCCACATGCGCCGCGACCTGGGGCGCGGTGAGCGAACCCCGGAACTTGTCGGGAGCCACGATCACGTGCCCCTCCATCCACCCCCGGCGCACCCCGCCCCGTGGCTGAATCATCGCTCCGCCCCGCCGCGTTGGCTCCCGCGCATCTCGCCCCGTGAGTGAATCATCGCGCCACCGCGCTGCGTCGACTCCCGCGCATCTCGCCTCGTGGCTGGATCACCGCGCTACCGCAGTGCCTCGGCCCGCGCATCTCGTCACATGACCGAATCATCGTGTGCTGCCCTCGATTCGGGCCGCTTCGTCACGGCTGATGGCACGTACCGGATCGCAGCCTGCACGGCCGCTCACCCGCAACCAACCGAAGTCGTCGCGGCCGAGGCCACGAGCCCGGCCGGACCGATCGATCTCGCTGGCCACGCTGAAATCCTCACGGCTCACAGCCCGCAGCCGATCGACTCGCATTCCGATTGTGCCGCAACGGCATCCGTGCCCGTTCCGTTGGGCACACAGGTCGGCTCGCCAGCGCCGACGACGGGCACCTGCACCGTGTAGCGTTCGATCACCCAACCGGCGGGCCAGGCCATTTCACCGTGCCCATGCCGGTCGAGCCAGTGCGGCGGGCGGGTCATCACGTCGTTCACGCGTCGGCCTCACCGGAATTCGCCTTACCGGAGAGAGCTTCGGCGACCAGCAGCAACGCGGAATGGTCGAGCGAGCCGTGGCCCATGGCGCGGGCGGCGGCGATGAGCTGGGCGGTGAGCGCGCCCATCGGGATGGTCACCTCGGCCTGACGTGCGGCGTCGGTCACGATGCCCATGTCCTTGTGGTGCAGATCGATGCGGAACCCGGGCCGGAAGTCGCGCGCCAGCATGGACTTTCGCTTCAGCTCCAGGATCTTGCTGCCCGCCAGTCCCCCGGCCAGCACGTCGAGGCCCTTGGCGGCGTCCGCTCCCAGGCTCTCCATGAGCACGATGGCCTCGGCGACCAGGGCGTAGGTGCCGCCCACGATCAGCTGGTTGGCGGCCTTAACGACCTGACCCGACCCATTAGGCCCAACTAGTTCGTATGTTTTACCGACGGCAGCGAAGATCGGTGTCGCCTCCTCGAAGTCGGCCTCGGACCCACCGACCATGATCGACAGCGCCGCATTCACCGCCCCCGGCTCCCCGCCGCTGACCGGCGCGTCCAGCACCCGCAGCCCCCGCTTCGCACCCTCGGCCGCGGTCCATTCGGAGGTCTGCGGCGTGATGCTGGAGAAATCGATATAGAGCGCACCGGGTTTCGCGTGCTCGAGGATCTCGGTGAACACCGCCACGACCTGCTCGTCCTGCGGCAGCATCGTGATCACGATGTCCTTGCCGTCCACGGCCTCGGCGACGCTACCGGCGGCGATCCCGCCGGCCGCGACCAGCTTCTCGACCGCGGCGGTCGAACGGTTGTAGCCGGTCACCTCGTGGCCCGCGGCCACCAGGTGACCGGCCATCGGTCCGCCCATGATGCCCAGGCCGATGAATCCGATGCTGCTCACTCGATCCAACTCCAATCGTGTTCGGGGTCCTTGTATTCCAGGCCGATCCAGCCGTCGTAACCGACGGCGTCGAGTGCGGCGAACAGGCTCTCGAAGTCGAGCGTGCCGGTACCGGGCCGGCTGCGCTCGGGCACGTCAGCGATCTGCACATGCCCGATAACCGGGGCATGGGTCGCAATGACGCGGTGGAGGTCCTCGCCCATGCGGGCGAGATGGTAGAGGTCGCAGAGGAATCGGAGATTGGGTGCGCCGACGGCGTCGATCACCTCGACGGCGTGCGCGGCCGAGACGATCGGATAGTCCGGCGATTCAAGGGAATTGAGTGCTTCGAGCACCACCTGCGCATCGATGCGCTCGGCGGCGCGAGCGGCCAGCGCGAGATTCTCGAGCGCCAGCTCGTCCTGGAGCGCCGGATCGACACCGGGAATCCGGTTGCCGTACAACGCATTCAACGAGCGGCATCCCAGCCGCTCGGCGATTCCGACGGTCACGTCGATATTGTCCCGGAATTCTTGCTCCCGTCCGGGTACGGACACCAGTCCCCGTCCCACGGGCACCAGATCGATGAAGTTCAGCCCGATGAGCTGCACCCCGGCATCGGCGACGGCGGCGACGAACGCGTCGACCTCCTTGTCCCCGGGCACCGGGTTCTCGCCGAACGGCCACCAGAATTCGACCGCGTCGAACCCCGCCGCCTTCGCCGCCGCAGGACGCTCCAGCAGCGGTGAGTCGGTGAACAGGATCGAGCAGTGCACGTCGAATTTCCGAAGCGCGCCGTCGGCGGTGTACTTCATCCCGCGAGTTCCTCCCGGTAGCTCTGCCAGCTCCCGAAATCGGTGATGTCGACGATCTCCGGATCGGCCAGGGTCGGGCGGCGCAACATCATCGACAACACGGAGCGGTTGTCGTCCAAGGCAATCACACCCAGCTCGAGCTTCGGCGACTTGGAGGGCAACAGGCGGTTACGCAGCACCTCCATGGGCACATCGAACAGCTCGCCCGCGATGGGCACGCCACCGTAGGCCACCGGGTGCAGGCCCGGGAAACGGTCGTCGACGGAATAGAACCGGTACTGCGGCGCAGTCTTGACCTCTCCGGCGAAGGGCGCGCCCTCGAGCAGGTAGTTGAGGGGTCCGCCGCGCATGGCACCCCCGTTCAGGAAGATCAAAGGCATTACCGTGGTTCCTCTTTCACTAGCAGCCCGTCCGGGGAATCCGGCACGGTCACTTCCGGCACCACGATCGCGTCGCGGTGGATCGGTCCGCCGTAGGCGCCCAGGGGAATCCCGGAGCCCCCACGGCGGACCGCGACGATCTCGGCGGCGATGGAGACGGCTGTCTCCTCCGTCGTATGCCCGCCCAGATCGAGTCCGATGGGCGACTTCAACCGCGCCAGTTCGGCTGTCGTCATCCCGACCGCACGAAGTCGCTGGAGACGATCTTCGTGCGTGCGCCGGGAACCCATCGCACCCACGTACGCCACCGGCAGGCGAAGTGCCACCTCCAGTAGCGGCACATCAAATTTGGCGTCGTGAGTGAGTACACACAGCGCGGTCCGGGCATCCACCTGGGTCCGCGCCAAATACATGTGGGGCCATTCCACGACCACCTCGTCGGCTTCCGGGAAACGAGCGCGAGTGGCGAAAACCGCCCGCGCGTCGCACACGGTGACGTGGTAGCCGAGGAACTTGCCGATCTTTGCCACCGCTGCCGCGAAGTCGATCGCCCCGAAGACGATCATCCGCGGTGGTGGCACATGGGATTCGACGAGAACGGTGACCTGGCTGCCCTCACAGCCGATGGTCCTCACCGCGGTCTGGCCGGTATCGAGCAGCGCCTGGGCTTGCGCTACTACCCGCTCGTCGAATTCGGCTCCGGCGGTCCACCAGGTGCCCAGCGCCATGATGGCGCCGCTGTCGAGGTCGCGCACGAGTGCGACGGCCTCCCCCTCAGCTCGCAGGACCTTGTCCACCGCATCGCGATTGGCCTCGGTCACCGACTGGACGAACACCTGAATGGTTCCGCCACAGGTCAATCCCACCGCGAAGGCGTCGGAATCGCTGTAGCCGAACGTTTCCCGAAAAGATCGGCCGGTTGCCAGCGACTCGCGACACAACTCGTAGACCGCGCCCTCCACACAGCCACCGGAAACACTTCCGATGACGGTGCCGTCGGCATCCACGGCCAGGGCCGCGCCGATCGGTCGGGGTGCGGAGCCACCGATCCCGATGACCGAGGCGAGGGCGTAATCCTTGCCCGCCTCATGCCATTCGAGCAGTTGTGCCGCGATGTCACGCATTGCTGACTCCCTAGAAGGCCATTTCGATGGCGTTGATGCCGAAGTAGGCGACGAACACGACGCTCACCAGGGCCACCAGCCAGTGGATCTCACGGAACTTGCCGCGAGCGAGCTTGATCACGGTGAAGGCGATCAGACCGGCGCCGACACCATTGGTGATCGAGTAGGTGAAGGGCATGAGAACGATGGTGAGGAAGGCCGGGATGGCCATCTCGAGATCGTTCCAGTCGATCTTGCGGGCCTGGGTCATCATGAGCGCGCCGACCAGCACCAGGGCGGGGGCGGCGGCCTGAATCGGCACCACGGCCGCGATCGGGGTGAAGAACACTGCGGCACAGAACAATCCGCCGGTCACCACGCTGGCCAGACCGGTACGGGCACCCTCACCGACGCCCGTCGCGGACTCGACGTACACCGTGGAACCCGCACCGCCGGTGACGCCACCGATGATCTGAGCGACACCGTCGACGGTCAGGATCTTGCCCATGCCGGGCACCTGACCCTTCTCGTCCACCAGGCCGGCCTCGTCACAGACGCCGAAAACCGTTCCCATGGCATCGAAGAAGCCGGTCAGCACCAGAGTGAACAGCACCACGGTGGCGGTCATCGCACCGGCGGTGGCGAAACCACCGAACAGGTCGATGTGGCCGATCAGACCGAAATCCGGTGCGGCGAACAGCGACTTCGGCTTCTCGGGCACGACGGTGCCCCACTGCTTCGGGTCGATCTTCGCCATCGAGTTGACGACGATCGCGAGCACGGTGGAGATGGCGATGCTGATCAGGATCGCGCCCGGCACCTTGCGGATGAACAGAGCGAGCATGAGCAGCAGGCCGACCGCGAAAATCACGGTGGGCCAACCGGACAGATGCCCGTCGACACCCAGGGTCACCGGAGTACCGGCGCCCTTGCCGACCACGCCCGAGGACGCCAGGCCGATCATGGCGATGAACATGCCGATGCCGACACCGATGGCGTTCTTCATGGCCAGCGGAATGGCATTGATGATCATGGTTCGCAGGCCGGTCGCGGCCAGGATGACGATCACGATGCCCATCAGCACCACCAGGCCCATGGCCTGCGGCCAGGTCATGTGCGGTGCCGCCTGGAAGGCGACGACGGGGACCAGTCCGAGACCGGCGGCCAATGCGAGGGGCACATTGCCGACGATGCCCATGAGGACGGTGGTCAGACCCGCCGAGAAGGCGGTCGTGGTGGTCAGCTGAGCGATGCTCAACTTGTCGCCGTGAATATCGGTGACACCGCCGAGGATCAGCGGCACCAACAATATGACATAGGCCATAGCGACGAATGTCGTGATGCCACCGCGGATTTCACGCGATAGTGTGGTCTTGCGCTCGGTGAACCGAAACAGTTTGTCGAGCGGGCTTACCCGCGTTTCCGACGTCGTGATCGGGGACTGAGTCTGGGTCATGGCTGCCCTCCTATGGGCGTAGCCGACCAGCGGCACGGATGCTGGGGATGTCCCGAGCCGCGGATTCGGTGATGCTTGTTGTGGGGTCTTTACCGCTAGATACGGACTTGCCCCTGTTAATCAACTTTTCCGGAGGCTGTTTTCCGGACTCACGGGAACCGTGGTGGGGTTCCCGGTGCCGCCCCGCTGCGGCAGGCATCGCGAATCGCTGCGGCGATCGCAGGCGTCTAGGAGAGCATGGGTGGCTCTCCGGATACTGCGGGGGATCGTCAGGGTAGGTCGGTGGGGTCTATCTGAACGTCATCGGTGCTCCTGTCGCATGATTCGCCTGCGGGCGTCGGCGCCTGCGCGTCCGACCGCATCCTGCGGCATGGTTTGCAGTTCGTCGTCCGCTACGACGGTGTTGCCACCGACGAGCAGCCGGGCCAGTGGAGGCTGCGGCCCGAAAACCAACGCGCACACCGGATCCTCGAGCGCGGCCCGGAAGCCGTCCACCCGCCAGACCGCGATATCGGCCAATTTCCCAACCTCGAGCGAGCCGATCTCGTTGTGCCGCCCCAAGTTTCGAGCACCACCCAAGGTGCCGACCTCGAGCGCCTGACGCGCCGTCATCGCCCGCGGACCACGCACGGCACGCTGAAACAGCAGCGCCTGACGCATCTCACCGGCCATGGAGGTCAGTTCCGCCGAGGCAGCGCCGTCGACGCCGAGGCCGACCGGGGCACCGGCCGCGAGCAGGTCGGTGACCCGCGCGATCCCCGCGCCCAGGCGGGCATTCGAGGTCGGGCAGTGCGCCGAGCCGGTGCCGGTCTTGGCGAAGGCGGCAATGTCCTTGTCGTGCAGGTGAACCGCATGCGCGAACCACACGTCGTCGCCGAGCCAACCCAGCTTCTCCATGTATTCGACAGGCGTGCAACCCATCTGCTCGATGCAATGCTCTTCCTCGTCGAGTGTCTCGGCGAGATGAGTGTGCAGGCGAACTCCATGCTTGCGAGCCAGCGCGGCGGATTCCACCATCAACCCCTCCGACACCGAGAACGGTGAACAGGGGGCGACGGCCACGCGCAGCATGGAATCGAACGACGGGTCGTGGTAGGTGCGGATGATCTCCTCGGTATTGGCGAGGATCGCGTCACGGTCTTCGACCACCTCGTCCGGCGGCAACCCACCTTGGGACTGTCCGCGATCCATGGATCCGCGGCACGGGTGGAAGCGCAGGCCGATCTCGCGCGCCGCGCGCACCTCCGCCTCGAACAGATCGCCACGGCCCTGCGGGAACAGATAGTGGTGATCGGTGGAGGTGGTGGTGCCGGTCAGCGCCAGCCAGCCGAGCCCGGCCTGGGCCGCGCCGTGCACGATCTCCGCGTCCATGGTCGCCCACAGCCGGTAAAGACCGGTCAGCCACTCGAACAGAGTCGCGTCTTGGAACAGGCCCTGGGTGGCCCATTGGTAGAGGTGGTGGTGGGTATTCACCAGGCCCGGGGTTACCAGGCAACCGGTGCCGGAGAGGCGGTCAGCACCCACCACCGTCGGCGCAGGTCCCGCGCCGAGAGCTTCGATCCGACCGTCGTCACCGACGATCAGATAGCCGTTGGGGATCTCGTCACCGACAACCGGTGCGATATAAGCGTTTTCGATAACGAGCTTGCTCACGTCCAGTCCTCTACTGACAATCCAGGAGCTTGCGGATGCGCAGCCCGGTGATGTCGGCGAGTTCGCGACGGACAACCAATTGCTCATCGGGCACCGAGTTGCCGAGGCGGATCTGGAGCTCCTCGAGCATCTCGGCGGCGCTACGACCCGCGGCGCGGATCAGGAAGACATGACCGAAATGATCTTCGTAGGCCACATTACCGGCCGCCAAATCCGCCTTGACCTGCGCATCGGCATCGCTGGCGCCGGACTGCTCGTCGGCAGACCACTTGGCTTCCTGCTCGGACTGATGCTTGGCGGCAGTACGCTCACCGATACGCGGATGCGCCGAAAGCGCTTCCTCGATATCGCTCCAAGCCAATTCGGTGACCCCGGTCACCGCGGCGGCGATCAGATTCGACTCGTCGGCGTACGGGCGGTTCGCAACCATCTTCCGTGCCCAAGAGCGGGACGCATTGCAGGTCAGCAGCTGCGCCTCGGCCTCTTCCAGGGACAGCGAACCGAGCCATTCCAGGCGACTCGACATCCGACCTCCAAACCGTCATTGGCGTGTTTCCACTACCTAACCCGGTCGGTGGTCATGCTCGAAAGGACGAGACATCCGAATCTGTGGCCTGCAACACACGGACTCGTTTGTAGTTACATCCAAGTTCGGTAACCCGGCCGTCACTGGCTGTTAGCCTCGGGAATCATGCGGTTACGTTCCCTGCTGACCATGAGCGACCTGGGCCTACGGCTCGTCACCGGAGAGGACGAGCTGGACAGGTTCGTTCGCTGGGTCGTAACCACCGACATGTTGGATCCGAGCCGGTATCTGTCCGGCGGCGAGTTTGTGCTGACTGGCCTGCAGTGGCGTCAGAAACCCGAGGACAGCGAGCAATTCGTCAGCAAAATAGCTGGCGCGCGGGTGGCCGCCTTGGTAGCAGGCAGCGCGCTGTTCGGCGAAACGCCCGAGGATCTCATCGACGCTTGTAAGAAACACCGAATCCCACTTTTCGAGGTCGGCGAGCACATCGCCTTCGCCACGATCACCGAGCAGATCAACCGGCAGCTGTCCTCCGGGCGGGCCGCGGATCTGAGCGCGATCCTCGATCGGCACCGGCAGTTGGTGTCCGGCGGCGGTCTGGATTCGGTGCTCGATCTCGTGCATCGCACGCTCGGCACGCGCTGCTGGGTCGTGTCCTCGCTCGGCCGGGTCGTCGCCGGGCCCACCCGTGACCTGCCCGATCAGGTGCGCAGCGCCTTCCTGGGCGCGAAACGGCTGCCGCATGTGCTTTCCCACAGCCAGATCCGGTACTCGCTGTTCGCGGTGGACGCCGACGGGACCTCGCGGATCGCGGACTGGTTCCTGGTCTTCGAGAGCGACTACAAGGACTGGCCCGAGGACCGGCGTGCGCTGATCGGCGAACTGGCCGCGGTCGTGTCCCTCGAGCGGGCACGGCAGGACGATCGGCAGAGCGCCGAAGGGCGGCTCGCGCAGGAACTGATCGAACTGATCCTGTCCGAGGCCAAGCCGGCCGACATCATTTCCCGCCTGGAACTCACCGGACTGGGACTGTCGGATCGCTACCTCGCGGTCGCGGCCACTGCCAGCTCCGGCGCAGTTCGCCCGGGTGAGCTGCGCGCGGTGCTGCGCGAGATCCTGCACGGCCGCAGCCCGGCCATCGGCGTGGTCGACGGCGAAGTCATCCTGCTGGTCGCGCTCGGCGACGAGCAGGCCCTCGACGACCACATCCACCGGGCCATCGAGGCGCTGGAACCCGGCCTGCAACAAAGCCGTTTGGCGGTCGGCATCAGCGGCGCCGTCGACGGTGAGGGCCTGCGTGGCGCGGTCGAGGAGGCCCGCTACGCCCGCCGCATGGCCGCCGAACGCCAGCAGCCCACCAGCGTGGTCCGCCACGACGAACTGGCCACCCACATGCTCCTGCTGGCCAGCGTCCCCGACGAGGTCCGCCGCATGTTCCGCATCCGCCTCCTGGACCCCCTGCGCGTCTACGACCAAGACAACCGAGCCGACCTGGTCCACACCCTGGAAACCTTCCTCGAGGTCTCCGGCTCCTGGACCAAATGCGCGGATCTGCTTCACCTGCACGTGAACACCCTGCGCTACCGCATCCAGCGCATCGAGGAACTCACCAACCGCGACCTCTCCCGTCTGGAAGACCGCGTCGACTTCTTCCTGGCTCTCGCCCTGCGCTGACCGCCCCCTCCCGCCGCGGTGGACCCCAATCACACCGCGGCGTGAATTGATCAACGCCTCAGTGCCGAATCAATCGCCCGACTGATGCACCGCCGCTATCGGTGGGGCCCGAGCGGGAACCAACACAGGCCATGCCCCGAACGCCTCGATCGAGTTCAATTCAGCGGCAGGTCGATCTGTGTGTGGCCTGGATCCAGGTCGGGCGGCCGTTGGACGCGCGCCAGGGACATATGCGGGCCTGGTCGCGACGAGACTGCCGGGCCTGAGCCACGATCGGGGCGGGTGTGCCGGGTCGGTCACTCCTGCGGCGGTGTCCCCTGGGGCGCGAGCGCCGACGCGCGCGACGTGAGCTCCGGTCGGCGGGGAGGTGGGGTGCCGTGTGGGAGTTCCGGGCCGATGGCGAGGAGGCTGCCGGGGCGGCGGCCTCTCCCCCAGCCGAGTTGTTCTCGGTAGCGGCCGATTTGGGCTTCGGGGATGGTTGCCGGGTCGGCGAGTGGGATGGCGTCTGGGGCTACGTAGAGGGCGTCCGTCGGGCAGTAGGCCTCGCACATGAAGCAGGTTTGACAGTCGGATTGCCGTGCTATCAGCGGAATTCCGGTTTCCGAGCGGTCGAAGACGTTGGTGGGGCAGACGTCGACGCATTTGTCGCAGGAGATGCAGTCGTCCGCACGAACCAGTTCGATCATGACGCCACCGCGAGTCCGGAGGCCGCCGAGGTGGTGACCCGAACGTGGTCGAGGCCGACGGAGAGGATGTGGTGGTGTTGGGCCGGGTCCTGGGTGGGGTGGTCGGCGCGTTTGCTCATGCCGCGGGTTTCGGTGCGGGCCAGGGTGGATCGGTACATGAGGCGGCCGACGGCCGTGATGGCTGCGGCCTGGCGGGCGCGCACGCGGTCGGCACCGGTTGTGCCATGCAAGCCTCGGACGGCGCGATCCCAGAGGGCGTCGAGTTGGGTCAGGGCCGGTTGGATGCGGTCGCCGTGGCGTAGGTAGTTCTTCTCGAAGGGGATCAGCTCCTGCTGGGCGGCGGTGACCACCTCGTCGGCGGTTACCGATTCGCCTGTGTCGGGGCGCAATCCGACCTGGCCTGCCCCGCGCAGGGCGGCGGGGTCGATGCTGCCCGCTCGCAGGGCGAAGGCCGCCGCGCCGCGTCCGGCCCAGCTGCCGGAGGACATGGCCCAGGCCGAGTTGTGGCTGCCGCCGCCGGTGAAGCCGCCGCAGATGCGTTCGCGGGTGGCGGCGTCGCCTGCGGCGTAGAGGCCGGGAACGGTTGTCGCGCAGTCGTCGTCGACGACATCGATGCCGCCGGTGCCCCGCACCGTGCCTTCGGCCAGGAGATCCACTTCGAACCGGTCGGTGAACGGGTTGATGCCGCGGCGGTCGAACTGGAGGAAGAAGTTGGGCTGGCCGAGACGCATGCGGGTCTGCACTTCGGCGTCGGCGCGATCGAGTTGCGCGAAGACCTTCTCCGACAGCAAGGTTCGGGCGATCACCGAGCGGCCCTTGGTGGAACCCGCGCCCTCGAGGACTCGACCGTCCTCGTGAAAGAAGGTGGCGTAGCCGTAGTAGGCGGTCTTGGTGATGGTCGAGCCCTTGGGGACGATGGCGTAGGCGTTGGAGAATTCCATGCCGGAGAAGCGGGCTCCGACTTCGGCGGCCATGAGTGCGCCGTCGCCGGTGTCGACATTGGTACCCAGGGCGCGGGACAGGAAGGCGCAGCCGCCGGTCGCCAGTACCACCGCGCCGGCGGTCACGCGGTAGTCGGCGTCGGCCTGCCGCTGATATCCGGCCGCGCCTCGCACCACACCGTCGGTATCGACCAGAAGTTCCAGGGCCGGTGCATGATCCAGGATCCGCACGCCCAGCCGTTTGACCCATGCCCGCATGCGCCGCATGTACTCCGGTCCTTGCACACCGGTGCGCAACTGGGCACCGGTGGCGGGGTCGACCGGAAAGGGGTAGCGGCCCTCCACCGCGAGCCGGTTCATGTTGGCGTACGTCTGGTCGAGGACGCGGTCCATCCAATAGTGGTCGGCCAGATGCCCGCCGAGGGCTTCACGACTGGCCTTGGCGTTGGCGCGGGCGTCGGCTTCGGGGGCGACGTACCAGACCCCCGTGCCCGAAGGCGCTGTCGCGCCGCTGGTTCCGCAGTAGCCCTTGTCCACTAGCACGACGTCCGCGCCTGTCTCCCGAGCGTGCACGGCCGCCCAGCAGGCGGCGAGTCCGCCGCCGATCACCAGCACATCGGTGTTGATCTGCCATGGTTCGCTCATCGGCACGTCCTCACGGGAGAGTTGGTGCCCGGAACGGTAAGGCGGCCGGTCGATTCCGCCGAAGGGTTCGGATCACGCCGATCTGATGGGAGCGGAATTTTCCACGTCGTGGAATCCAGCTTGCCCTTCGAGGTGTACGGATCAGCGGCAGGCTTCGGCCATGCCGAGCAGCCATTCTCGGACGGCCGCGCGCTGCGCCGGGTCGATGTCGGCCTCCAGTTCGTTCTCCCGGCGACTCACCGCGGCGTGGGCGCGTTGGTAGAGCGCCAGGCCCGCGTCGGTGATCCGGATCTGGTGGGTGCGGCGGTCGGTCGGGTGCGGGTGGCGCTCGACGAGGCCGTCGCGTTCGAGGGTGCCGAGCATTTCATTGGCGGCCTGGCGGGTGCTGCCGACATTGCGGGCGATATCGGAGACCGACATTCCCGCTTCCCCTTGAATCATCATCAGGGTGGCGTACTGCGACGAGGTGAGGCCGAACTCCACCAGCACCTCACCGATCGAGGCGCGCATGCTCAGCCAGACCTTGCGGACCATGAAGGTCAGGGATCCGCCATTGCCGCAGCCGAACTCCTCGATCAGCGGGTCCACCTGTGTGGACTTACCCGGGCCGTCCTTGCTCACGGCACCACCCTTCTCCAGAGATTGACAGGTTCCTGACAATCACGCACACTCGAGTTCGTCAGGTTCCTACCAATCTTATCGAAGGTTTCCATGACTGCGCCTGTGACGCTGCCGAAATCACGGCAGCGGCTGATCCTCGCCGTACTCCTGCTCTCCTCGTTGTTGATCTGGATCGACAACACCATCCTCGCCACCGCGCTCGAGACCCTCGCCGATCCGGTGCGCGGCCTGGGCGCGAATCCCGCTCAGCTGCAATGGGCTTCGGGGTCTTACACACTGGTGTTCGCCGCGCTCATGTTCACCGCCGGGGCGCTCGGCGACCGGTTCGGTCATCGGACCGTGCTGGCAACGGGATTGGTCATTTTCGCGGCCGCCTCGATCTGGGCCGCCTACGCCGGTGACCCGGCACAACTCATCGCCGCGCGGGCGGTGATGGGTGTGGGCAGCGCGCTCATCATGCCCGCGACCATGGCCACGGTCACCTGGACGTTCACCGGCCCGGACCGGGCGACCGCGATCGGACTGTTCTCCACCTCCGCGGGTGTGGGGCTCGCCGCAGGGCCGCTGCTGGCCGGTGTGCTGCTCGATCACTTCTGGTGGGGCTCGGTGTTTCTGGTGAACGTTCCCGTCGTGGTCATTGCCCTGATCGGTATCGCCGTCTTCGTCCCGAACTTCCGCAGCCCCACGCCACGGCCGCTGGATCTCACCGGATTGGCGCTGTCGATCACCGGATTGACCGCCCTCGCCTACGGACTGATCCGGGCCGGACAGGTCGCAGCCTGGACGCCGGTGCAGGTGTGGGCTCCGATCGCCGTCGGCCTAACCTTGCTGGCGACTTTCGTGGTGATCGAATTGCGCGCCGCACAGCCAAGTTTCGATCCGCGACTGCTTGCCCAACGCGTATTCGGCGGCGGCAACGCGGCGTTGGGCCTGCTGTTTCTGGCCATGACCGCCAGTGGCTTCTACGGGGCGTTCTATCTGCAGGGCGCACGCGGCTTCTCACCGCTGGCCGCGGGATTGATCAACTCCCCTGCCGCACTGGGCGTCATCATCGGCGGGCCGCTGGGGATTCGACTCGTGCGCCGCTGGTCGCTGCGCTCGGTCAGCGCGATCGCCCTCACCATCGGGGCACTGTGCATGGGCAGTATCGCGTTCTTCGGGCTGCACACACCGATCTTCTGGAACGTGATTCTCTCTGGCGCCCAGGGCTTCTCGATCGGCATGGTGATCGGCTCGGTCACCAGCGCACTGATGAGCACCCTGCCGCTGGAGCGGGCTGGAGCCGGGTCGGCGGTCACCAATACGGTCCGCCAGACCGGCAGTGTCCTGGGCATCGCGGTCGGCGGCACGATCATGGCCATCACCTATCGGAGCGGAATCCAAGGTGCGGTGTCCGGTCTCCCCGACGCGGCCCGGGAGCCCGCTCAGGTCTCGGCCGAACAGGCTCGTCACGTCGCGGCCGCCCTCGACAACCCGGACCTGGCACGCGCGGCCGACAATGCCTTCATCCACGCCATGCATGTCGGATCGATCTGGACGATGCTGTTCGCGCTGGCCGGGGCCGCGACTCTGGCTCTGGTGCTCAACGAGCGCCGCGCCACGCGTCCTGCGTCACCCGCCGATGATGCAGAACAGCCAGTTCGGCCGAACGGTCTCGATGCGCCTGCATCAGCTTCCGGGACAGATGACGAGCTCGCTGCAATCGCTGGGGAACGGCCATGACGGGCCTCCTATCGGGTTCACCGGCGCGGTAGTCGCGCCATCTACCACGTATGACGGTTCCGGGCAGGGAAATTCAGCGCTCCGGATGCCCGGAACCGGATGGAGTCCGACCGCTTCGGTAATCTGCTACTCGGTACGGCCGGGGTGGCCGGGTAGGGAGGGCTGGGGTGATGTTCGAGGTGTGGGGCCGGCGGTCCGTCATCCGCTTCGGGGAGGGTCGGCTGGTCACGCAGCCACTGCAGGCCGATGACGACACGGCCTTCGATGTGCCGGTCGACGCATTGCGCCGGACGCGGGTGGCCAGCACGGACGATGAGCAGATCGCGATCCTGTTCTACTTTCTCTCGCCCGAGTTCGTGGTCAACGGTGTTGCCACGCAACACCATCCGGTGCCGGTGTTCCTGGAGCCGGAGCTGCGCGCGCAGGCCACCGAACTGGTCCGGGCCGTCGAACGGGAACTGCTGGACGCGCGGCGGATCCAGCCGCCGCGACCGGATCTCACCCCGCCGCCGCTGGAGTCCACACCGCACGGCCCGATGCGCCGCGACGTGACGGCGGCGGCGCAGCGGATGCGGTTCGCCGGGCACGTCACCCACCGCATCACCGCGTTGCAGACACTGGCGCGGCCCGACGAGTTCGTGCTCGAGCTGGCGCAGGCCACCTATTCCGGAATACCGGGGCTTTTAGTGGTCACGACTCTGCGGCTGTTGTTCCTCGGCACCGAGGCGATCCACGAGCTACCGATCGGCGTCATCGACCGCGCGGAGGTGGTGCCCCCGCCGGCCGCAGGTGCCGTCGCAACGCTGCGGGTCCACGCCTTCCCCGCCACCCATGAGTTCATCGATTGGGATGCAACGGATTTCGCACGGTTGGCCGAGGGCTTGCGGCTGGCCTGCGAGATCGAGCAGGTCGACGGCTCGATCGCCCCGGCCCGGCCGTCCTCGGTCGAGCTGTTCGCGCAATGGCAGTTGCTGACCGAGCGTCGCCGTCTCGGCATGGTCGAGGACGAGCCCTTCCAGCGCCAGGCCCTCGGCATCATGCTGGCCCTGCCCAACTGATCCGGGTCTACCCGGCCGATCCGGGGTGCAGAGCGACCCGCCGCCACGGGCTCGACGGCCGAGTATGGAAGCCGTGCAGCACTTTCCGCCGCTCACCGACCTGCTCACGGGCGGCCGCGAGGTCGCGGGTCGCCGCCCAGAAGATCGCTCCGGTCAGGAAGCCCGACCCGAATTGCTGCCAATTGCGGTAATGCGCCTGGGCGATGGCGAGTCCGGCCAGCATGTGTTCCCACGCTTCCTCCTCGCTGAAATACCCGGCGGTATGCGCCGCGCGGGCGATGAAGACCACGCGGGCCAGATCCCAGGCTGTCGCATCGGTCTGCAACGGCTGCGGCAGTCCGGCGACGATCCCGAGTTTGATGGCCTGCAACCACGCGTCGTAGTCGCGATCCAATCCGGCCGCGCCCTCGTAGCCACGGAATTGCGAGAGCAGATGCAGGAACTCGCGATGCGCGGAGGCGATGCCGGACCGGTCGGGCCGATACGACTCCCGGGCCGCCTCCGAGGCCAGCGGATGAATCAGCGCGAACAGCGGTGCGTGCATGCCCGCGAGCAATCGCCCGATGGTGCCGCGCGCGTCCTCCGCGTTGTCGACGCCCCATGCCTCGTGCAGACCGTCAATGGTCCGCTCCCGCGTGGTTTCCGGCCGCCCGGGCAGTTCCGGCGCGAAGACGACGGTGTCGTTGTACGCACCCCAACTGTCGGCGTAGTACGCGCCGATGGCCAGCGCTCGAATCCGGTCGTCGGAGAGCTCCGCACCCGACCAGGGATCCGGACTCGCACTCACCCCCGGAGTCTGAAATCCGATGATTCGCGGCATGTTCGCGGGCGCGATATCGACCATCAGCCCTACCCCCTCGTCCGTGTGGACCCGATCCGCCGAAATCCTACCGGCCCCGGGCTGCTGGGTATTTACCGTGCGCCGAGCAAATCCGGGGTTGTATGTAACCCTGGTTAGCACTTATCTTGGAGTGTGGCGCACCACACAGGAGGCAATGATGGCTCTGACGACGATGTCGGGCAAAGTTCCTGCGGCACGGGACTACACGGACCTGCTGCACACCCTCTCGGAGGGATCGGTGCAACGCCGGTTCGATCCATACCTCGATATCCCGTGGGACGCGCCGGAATTCGCGATCGACCCGCAGGATCCGCGCTGGGTGCTGTCGCCGGAGATCGATCCGCTCGGGGCCACCGAGTGGTATCAGCAGCAGTCGCTGGAACGGCAGATCGAGATCGGGAAGTGGCGGATCGCCAATGCCATCAAGGTCGGCGCGGCCTTCGAGAGTGTGCTGATCCGCGGCATGATGCAGTACATCATGCAGTTGCCCAACGGCTCCCCGGAATTCCGGTACTGCCTCCACGAGATGACCGAGGAGTGCAACCACATTCAGATGTTCCAGGAGTTGGTGAACCGCATCGGTGTGGACGTGCCCGGGATGCGGCCCATCTTCCGGCGGCTGTCGCCGTTCATCGGCGTGGCCGGCGGGTACGCCTGGGCGATTCTGTTCATCGGCATTCTCGGCGGTGAGGAACCGATCGACCATTATCAGAAGGCGGTCATCCGCAACGGCGCACATCTGCCTCCGGCGGTGGTGCGCTGCATGGAGATCCACATCGCCGAGGAAGCGCGGCACATCTCGTTCGCGAATGAGTTCCTCAAGGAACACGTCCCGGCGATGAACATCGCCTATCGCAATGTCTGCGGTATCGCGTTCCCGCTCGCCATGCGTTGGCTGGCCGGTGAGATCATGGCTCCCCCACCGGAATTCGCCCGCCGCTTCGACATCCCGCGCGAGGTGATCAAGGAGGCCTTCTGGCGGGGTCCGGAGGGGGCCAAGACGCTGACCGGATACTTCGGCGATATGCGTTCCCTCGCCGACGATCTGGGTCTGATGAACCCGGTCACCCGTCGACTGTGGAAACTCCTCAATATCGACGGGGACCGGTCCCGGTATCGCAGCGAACCCGAGCGCCGGGTCGCCTGAGGCCTCAGCTCGCGGGCAGTTGGGTGGTGGTCTTCTTGCCCTGGTCGGTGACTGTCAGGGCGATGGACTTGCCGCCGCCGTCCCAGGCGTCGAAATCGAAGGCGGCGGTGGCGGTTCCGGACACGGCGACACCGTCACGTTTGAAGGTGCGCTTGCCGTGGTCGTCGATCCGTTCCATGGTGACGCCCAGCGTGGCGGGCGCACGGGACTTGATGGCATCAACGGTGAAGACGTTGCGGTCCAACGGGAGAGTGACGTCGACGAAACCACCCGGGCCGACCGCCGCTTTGCTGACCGCGAACGCGTAGTCGGCTTGGTCGTAGCTCTCCCCGATTTCGATATCGGGAGCCTGGGCGTCGGTAGCGGTGTATCGCACGCGGTCGCCGTCGATACCCATATCGATGGTGGAGGTCGCGCCAGGCGCGAGGTTGATGCCGCTGACCGAGACGTCGAAGGCGTCGCCGAGAATCACGACGTCGGATTTCTGCGTCTTCTTCAGCCCCGTGCCGTCCACCGTGACGGTGAAGTGGGTTCCGGCGGGGATTTGATACTCCGGCTCGAACTTGTAGGTGGAGTTGTTGGACTTGAGGTCGACGAAGCGGGCGCCCGGAATCTCGTTGACCCGCTTACCGTTCACGTAGCCGATCCGCTTACCGCTATCGGCGGTGATCAGCAGGTGGCCGTGGTCGACGGGATCGCTGTCGAGGAACACCGTCAGACCCGGGGCGCCGACCTTGGGGCCGCTGCCCTTCGCGCCCTTGGTGTCGTGTGCGAGGTACGGGAAGGTCTGTTGCTGCTGCGCGGGCGTGGTGGGATCCAGCATCAGGGTCGCGGTGCCCGCGTCGCCGTCGTACGGTTCGCTCGGATCGGCCGGGTTCGAGGCGGTCTGGTAGCGCCAGGTGTCGGCGTTGCGGTCGACGTCGATGTGGCTGGTGACGCCGGGAAAGTTGTTGTCGTAGATGAGAATCGAGGACTGGCCGTTGCCCTTGTCCTCGACCGCGTACGGCGTCACCTCGTGGCCGCCGGTCATGTCCCGCTTGTAGAAGCCGACCGAGTACGTCTCCGCCGCGCCGGGTTTGAGCACCTCGGTCAGCTTGTCGACGATCTGCTTGGGGCTGCCCTTCACCTGCCCCGCAACGACATTCGGCATCCACTGACCGACGAACTGCCGGGCGATCATCTCCTGCAGCGCGGGATTCTGCGCCAGATCGAGTTTCACGGTGCTGTCCGCGCCGTACTTGGCCGGATCGATTTTGTGCATGGCCACCAGCAGGCTGGTCACCGACATGCCGTAGCAGTGACCGTTGGCCATGCCCTTGTTCTGTTCGGCCATCCAGGTCTCGGCCTGCGGGATCAGCTCGCAGTCGCCCTGGGTGCTTGCGCAGACCGCGTCACCGAACATCGCGCGCATGGTGTTCGGCGTCAGATTGATCGGGCCGGAATCGTTGCCGTAGTTCTGGAAGCCGAAACCATCGACGGCGGGCCGGAACCCGGAGTCGGCCACCAGTCGTCCGGTGGGGGTGTAATCGGGCTGACTCCCGCCGTTGGACGAGCCCTTCACGGGGGCGGTGCTCTTGGGTGCTGCCGCCGGGCTGGAGCCGCACCCCGCTACCGCCAGGAGCAGAATCGCCGCCGCCGCGGCCCGAAGCCTGGATGTGTTGCGCATGCCCAGAGCGTCTCAGGCCGGTCATCATCGATCGATCACGGCGAGATCATGCGGCGGGGAGATCTATCTCCCAGTTCTTTGACCGTTATGTAGTTAGGTGCCATATTAGTTACATGGAGACCGGCCCGTCGAGTATCGACTCCCCCACCCTGGCGCAGGCGCGCAAGCAGATTGGGCGCTACGGACTGGAAGGGGAAGCCGATCCGCGGGCGGTGCTGGTCGCCGTGCGTCTGCTGGCTGCCGGAGCGAAGCTTGGGCAGGCTTCCGAGACTCACTTCGCTCGATTCGGCTTGTCCACCGGGCGGTATCGGTTGCTGGCCGCGCTCGAGGACAGTGATGGTGAGCTCGCGCCGTCGCGGTTGGCGGCCATCCTCGGTGTCACCCGGGCCACGGTGACCGGGCTCATCGACGGGTTGGAGCAGCAGGGACTGGTTGTTCGGCGCGCCTCGGCCGAGGATGGGCGGGCGGTGGTCGCGGTGCTCACCGCGCGGGGGGCGAAGAAGCTGCGCGAGGTTGCGCCGGAGCATTTCAGCCGGTTGCAGTCGATGGTGGGTGGACTCACGCGTGAGGAGCGGGCCACGTTCCTCGATCTGCTCGAACGCATCAACCAGGGCATCACCGCACTGACCGATTGAACTCCGACGGCCTGTAAGCCGGGAGTGCGTCATACCCATATAGTTAGGTACCTAATCAGATGGATACAGCGACTGCGGACCCTAGGTTCGTGTTGTGGCGAGAGGTACTGATCGCCTATCTGGCACCCGCAATCTGTGCCGGTGCAGGTGGATTCGCCACCGGCCGTGCAGATCTCATGGTTGCGGCGCTCACATCGATCGCGGGCACTTCTGCACTGGTCGCACTGGCGGTCGGAATGTGGCTGCGGCACTTCGGAATCCGCTACCCCGGGTTGCGACGGATGTCGCCCGTTCGGCTCGCCGTCGCCTCCGGCACCGGTGCCGCGGTGATCGGTACAGCCCTCACCCAACTTCTCGCCGTGGTACCGGCGCTGCCGGGCCGCATTCGCGTCGATGTCCCGATCGCGGCCGCGATCGCCGCCGTGATCATCACGGCGCGTTGGAGCTCCATTCATCGGAAGGAAGACAGATGATCGTCGTCATGGGAGCCACCGGCGCGACCGGCAACGCTCTGGTCGATCGCCTCGCTGCTCTGGAGGTGCCGTGCCGGGCGTTGACTCGGGAGCCGGATCGGCTGCGGGACAGCGTGAATACGCCCGGCTGCGTGGACGTTCGGTACGCCGACGCCACCGACCCGGCATCGCTGCGCGCCGCCTTCGAGGGTGCGAGCCAGTTGTTTCTGACCATGGTGAACCGGCCGGATCAGGTCGAAATCGAAACTCGCGCCATCGAGATCGCCGCCGCCTGCGGCATCGAGCACATCGTCAAGCTTTCTGCACCGGCGGCAGAGCCCGAGTCTCCGGTGGCCATCGCACGCTGGCAATACGCGATCGAGGAGGTGTTGCGACACACCGGGCTGACGCACACCATTCTGCGGCCGTACGCGTTCATGCAGAAGCTGCTGCTGCTCGCGCCTCAGGTCGCCGCGCAGGGCGTCATCGTCGGAACCATGGGCGCGGCCGCCTGCAATTACATCGACTGCCGCGATATCGCCGATGTCGCCGCGGCTGCCCTCACGCGACCCGAAATCGCCGGGGGTACTTACACTCTCACCGGGCAGGAGACCTACGACTACCCTCGCCTCGCGGCCATACTGAGCACCATGCTCGACGCCCGGATCCGCTATATCGACCTTCCGCCCGCCGATTTTCGCGATCAGCTCGTCGAGCGATCCGGCATGCCCGGTTGGCTGGCCGACCACGTCACCGAGATTCAGCGGATGGCTATTACCCGACCGGAACGTCCGACCGACACCGTCGCCGAGATCCTCGGCCGACCCCCGCGCACCCTGGAGTTCTTCCTGTCGGAGAATCTGAAGGCGTTCGGCCACACCGCGATCGAGGCCGCCCGATGACCGATGGCGTCGACACCCCGGATCGCCGCGGCCGCACCGGCTTACACCTCCACGGCCGTGACCTGACCGGAAACCCGCGCGTGCGAATCCACGATGTCGAGGTACTGTCCTGCAACTGGTATGTCCTGCGCAACACCACCTTCGACTACCGGCACAGCGACGGCCACTGGACCCGCGAGCAGCGCGAAACCTACGACCGGGGCGACGGCGCGACCATCCTGCTCTACGACACCGACCGCGAAACCGTCCTGCTGACCTGCCAATTCCGCCTACCTGCCTATGTCAACGGCCACCCGGACGGCATGCTGCTGGAAACCGCGGCCGGACTGCTGGACGGCGACAGTCCGCTCGAAGCGATCCGCCGCGAGGCGCAGGAGGAAACCGGCCACCTGATCGGCGAAGTCCAACCCGTTTTCGAAGCCTTCATGAGCCCCGGCTCGGTCACCGAACGCCTCCACTTCTTCGCCGCCCCTTACCAACCCGCCGCCTCCCCCACCGGCACGCACGGCGTCCGCTCCGAAGGCGAGGACATCACCACCGTGGAAATCCCCTTCCCCCAAGCTCTAGCCATGATCCGCACCGGCGAGATCGCCGATGCCAAGACGATCATGCTCCTGCAATGGGCGGCTCTCGACGGACCGTTCCGCCAGCGGTAGCGGCCGACGATCACCGGTTACCGACGTCGCCTGGCCGCAAGGGGATTCAGCGTCGGGGCCGTCATGATCCACAGTCCCAGCCGCAGCAGCGGGCGAAGCACGGCCCCGCCGAGCCGTATCAGCCATCCGAGCCCGGGTGGATTCGGTTGGCCCGAGTGATTGGCGAGCATCCGGGCCTCGAGAGCCTCCCAACGCCGGTCCGGCCATGGATCGGAAAAGCACATGGTCAAACACGCCAGAACCACCCGGCTCCGCAGGCTGTTCGTCCAGCGTGGACGCAAACTCGCCGGTCGGTTCGTGCGTAGGACAATCGAGCGCACGCCCGGACCGGCACCGAGGTCCACCGCCACCCGGTCGGCGTTGAGTTGATTGCGGCGCCGGACCGCACGCTGCCCGACCATCTGCACCGCGGCCGCCGCCAACAGCGAGGCGGTGACCACCGTCCCGAACAGCGAACGCAGCAGGACCGACAAGCCGAGCAGGACAACCAGATTGGCGGAAAGGACGGCTATGGGCTGGAGCAGGCGGCGGCCGCGCGTCAGCCACCCGGCCGCGCGCCCGGTCACCCCGAACAGGATCCGAAGTAGCCCGCCGTACCACCGGGACAACTGGTACCACGGTCCGCCGCCGTCACCTACGAGATGGCCGATCTCGTGGCCCAACAGTCCGCGCAGCTCCATCGATGAGAAGTCACGCACCGCCTCGGCCGACACGACGACGAGACCGTCGGGGTACGCGCACCCCAGCGGTCCCGGCGAATCCCGCACCCACACCGAATAGGTCGCGTCCGCCAGGCCGATGTTGCGCATGTTCCGGTGCCAGACGGGTTCCAGCACTTCGGCTTCCGCAGCGGTCGGTCGACGGGGTAGCTCAGGATGGCTGTTGCGGACAGGATCGCTCGCATCAGGGAAACGAGTCCGCTTCAGGAGGATGGATCCCGACAAAAGCCACACACCCGGCACCGCATACGCCGCCCACGGCGCGATCAGATCACCCAGTCGATACAGCAGCAGCGCGGTGAGCAACGGGATCGGCCAGGATACCGACAGCATTCCGATGGACCAGGGCAATGCCTCGCGCCGGAGTTGCCTTCGGTAGTCGGCGCGGGCGGCGGCATCGGCCGTTCCGAGCGAGCGAATGATCATGAGCGCGGCCAACGTTCGGCACACTGCCGGATACCTGCGATCATCGGCCACACCCCCCGGTGCAGAACAGCATCTGAAACATCAGAATAGCCAATGGATATGACCGGTCCATGCCCTTGATTTCAGGGTGAGACGAGCAGCGGTGCTCGCGAATAGGTTTGAGGCGTGGAGCGTGAAACCTTTCGTGGGCGGCTCGCGGTCGCCGCTGCGTCGGCCCGGGATTTCGCCCGGAAGTTCGTCCTGGAGGACCTGCCCGGACCGTTGGTGTTTCGGGTCCGGCTCAACCAGTCCTTCGACGGGCATCCCCCAGCGCCGCAAGAGGCCCGATTCCCGGAGGACAGCAGCGACGAGCGGGCTGTGGCGTTGCGCCGGTGCGACTTCGAGACCGCGGTCGGCGAACTGTGGCGCGACGGGCGGGTTCCCGAATGGGTGAACGTCACCGCGATCGGAACGACCGGGGCGGCAACGCTCATCGAACTCGTGTGCTGCGGCCGGTTCACCACCGACGCGGACCGGCTCTACCACCGGCACGAGGGCACCCCGCCGTTCCATGTGCTGGGGCCCGCCCAGCCGCCACTACACGACGACACCCGGTTCAGCATCCACCGGCACAGTGAATGCTGGGACGGCGACGACCTGAACGTGATGACCGGTGCGGCTGAACAGGTGTGGGCATTGACCCTCATGACCGGCGAGTTCGACGACGCCATGCTGTCTCCGGTACCGGACCTGCCCACCGTGGAAGTCATCGAGCATCGGAGGTGCCGGCTCGGCAGCGATGCGCTGGCAGCCTTCTCGCGCTTTCCGCAGCTCCGGCACCTGCGCCTGCACCTGTCGGACAACGACGGCTTCCACCTCGGCAGCGGCAGCCACCTCGACGCGCTGACCCACCTCCAGATCAGCAATCTGCCGAATCATCCATGGGGCCAAGAGTTTTTGCCCGACGCCGTGCCTCGGATCACCGCTCTGAATCTCAGCGGCCGGGATGCCATCCAGCTCGACGGATCCTTCCCGGCAGCGCTGCGCGATCTACAGCTGAGGGCGACGCGAGTCGTGGGT
Source organism: Nocardia heshunensis (assembly GCF_054782115.1). Classification (NCBI taxonomy): domain Bacteria; kingdom Bacillati; phylum Actinomycetota; class Actinomycetes; order Mycobacteriales; family Nocardiaceae; genus Nocardia; species Nocardia heshunensis. The sequence continues at coordinate 413,344 of NZ_BAAGTC010000003.1, forward strand.
TCGGCCCGGCTCCCGCATCGTGTCGAAAGTCTGGGGATCCATGTGAGCGGCGGCACGGACCAACTCGTCACCGCATTGCTGGACGGCATCACTGTCAGCACACTGAGCTTGCGCGACACGCCCGTCACCGACGCGATCCTGCCGGCTCTCGAGCGCCTCGATCTCAGCGGCATCGACCTCGTCGGCACCCAGGTCACCGCGGCGGCATTGGCCGATTTCCACGCCCGCCACCCGAGCATCAGATTGCAACCGCGGCCACCGGAGTGATCGCTCGCATCGATGACGGCACCCTGCAAGGATGCTGTTATGCGCGTGCTGATGCCGGTACCCGACGCGGATTTCGATGTCACCGAGGTCGCCGTGCCTTGGCGGATACTCACCGACGCCGGGCATGAGGTCGTGTTCGCCACCGAATACGCCGGGACCGTGCCGCAGGCGGATCCGCGGCTGTTGACCGGGGTGTTGTTCGGGCAGCTCGGGGCCGAGGATGAGCCGAAAGAGTTTTACAGGCAGCTCACCGAATCGGCCGAATTCCGTGACACCGTGGCCTGGTCGGATCTCGAGGTCGGGGAGTTCGACGGGTTGCTGCTGCCCGGCGGTCACGCGCCCGGCATGCGGCAGTATCTCGGGTCCGAGGTTCTGCAGGAGCAGATTGGACGGTTCTGGGCGTTGGAGCGGCCGGTCGGGGCGATCTGCCACGGCGTGCTCGTCCTGGCCCGGGCGCAAGACCCAGCTACCGGGCGCAGCGTGCTGGCCGATCGGCGCACCACCTGCCTGCCGAAGTACATGGAGCGCAGTGCCTATCTGTTGACCGCCTGGCGGCTGGGCCGCTACTACCGCACCTACCCCGCCTACGTCGAGGACGAGGTCCGGGCTGCTCTCACCGATCCGGAAGCCCAATTCCAGCGTGGCCCAACCGAACTCGTGCGGCGCGGCACCGCCACCGATGACGCGCCTGCCTTCACGGTCTCCGACGGCAACTATGTGTCCGCGCGCTGGCCCGGCGACGCCTATCTCTTCGCCAATCGCTACCTCGCCCTGCTTGCCGCGACGACGAACTGAATGCCGTGACCGAGCAGCGGGTTCCCGAGGCGTTGCTGGCGGATCTGCGGCGGGCTCGGGATCTGATCGATCGGGAGTTCAGCTCGAAGGAATTGACGCTCGATCGGGTCGCGGCGGTGGCCGGGGTGTCGAAATACCATTTCCTGCGGCTGTTTCGGGCCGTCTATGGGCAGACGCCTGGCGCTTATTTGGCGGTGCGGCGGATCGAGCGCGCACAAGATCTGCTTCGCGCAGCGAATCTGTCGGTGACCGAGGTGTCGCTGGCGGTCGGATTCGATTCACTGGGTACGTTTTCGCGACGGTTCCGCGCGGTCACCGGGGAATCGCCGTCGGAGTTTCAGGCCCGCTATCGCGAACTCGGGCCGCCGCGCATTCCAGGGTGTGTGGTGTTGATGTGGGGACTGGCCGAGCGGCGGCCGTTTTCCGCAATCGAGGATAAGCCTGGTGACACTGCCGCGACATAGAGTTTCGGCATGATCTCAGGTGTCGCAATCGTGAATGTTCTGGTCGGCGATCAAGAGGAATCCAAGCGGTTCTACATCGATGTGCTCGGCTTCGAGGAGCGCGACGATGTACAGATCAGCCCGGGCTACCGCTGGTGCACGGTCGGGCATCCGTCCCAGCCCGAACTGCTGGTGAGCCTGGTGCGCTTCGGCCCGCCCCTGACCGCCGAACTGGCCCGCGAACTCGAATTGGCGCAGAAGGCAGGCGGACTCAGCGGCCTGGGCCTCACTGTCGACGACTGCCACAAGACCTACACCGAGCTCACGGCCAAGGGGGTGGAGTTCGTCCAGGAACCCGTCGAACGCCCCTACGGCACCGAAGCGGTCTGCCGCGACAACTCGGGCAACTGGATGGTGCTCATCGAACCCCGCCGCGAACACACCGACCCGAAGGAATCCCAATGACCACCGAAACCACCACCATGCTCGACTCGATCGCGACCGTCGTAGTACCGGTCACCGACCAGCAACAGGCCCTCGCCTTCTACCGCGACACCCTCGGACTCGAGCTCCGCCGCGACGTCCAGGCCGAGGCCGGATTCCGCTGGATCGAAGTCGCACCCGCGGGTTCGGCCACCACCATCGCGCTCGTGCAGCCGCGCGGCGGCATGTGGGGCAGCGTCGGGGGCGACACCCGAATCATCCTGCACAGCACCGAGATCACCGCCACTCACGCCGGATTGCGCACCCGCGGCATCGATGTCGACGACACCATCCTGCGACTCGGCGACCACATGCCCCCGATGTTCCGCGTCCGTGACCCGGACGGCAACCAGATCCAGATCATCGGCTGATACGGATTCGAGCGCTCACACCATTCGGCCACGAACACCCAACCGCCACACTTGGTTTCAGGTCCCGAAGGTCCACACCGACCTTCATCATGGCGGGCAAGAACGACGACCTCGTCCCGTGGTCGAACAATCAATTCTTGTCGGACACCCTCCCGCACAACGCAATCCAAGCCCTCGACGCAGGCCATTCCGCCTGGGAGGAAGCCGCCGACGACTACGGCCGACTCCTCGCCGCCTGGCTCGAGGGCGGATACCAGTACGCACTCAAAGATTGACGGCCTCCACCATTCGGCGATCGGGTTCTTTGCACACCTACCGTGATGCGGCGGGGGCGCGAACTAGTTCTTTTCGGTCGTAGTAGCGGGTGACCGTGCCACCCAGCACCAATCCGATGGTCAGGCCGAGCAGGGTCATCCAGACTGCGCGGCTCAGGCCTGCCGAGCCGTCGGCGTTGAAGTAGAGGATGGCGCGGATGCCGAGGTACACCTGGTGCATCGGTTCGAATTGGGCAAGCCAGGCAACGGATTTCGGGATGGCTTCGATCGGGATGGTGCCGCCGGAGGAGGGCATGCCGAGGACGATGAACAGGATGAGGTTGATCAGCAGGCCCGCGGTGCCGAGCGCGGAGACGATCGACAGGGCGGTGACGCCGACCGCGATGATGGCGAAGGTGCTGTACAGGAACAACATCAGTGGCCGGTCGATCGGCATCCCCAGCGCGTGCCCGACAGCCATGAAGATCGCCGAGGCCACCGGTGCGGTGCCGGTGATGACTCCCCATTTCAGCAGTAGTGTCCGGAATCGGGAGATCGATGTCGCCGGGTAGTGCACGTACCAGGGACCGAACTCCGTCGGTGCGAAACCGAGGGACGAGTCGACCATGCCGTTGATGACCATGGCGCCGGTGAATCCGGCGAGCAGAACCATCAGGGTGTAGAAAAACGCGGTCAGCCCGCCGCCAGTGCCGCTGGGCAGCGGACGGAACGGAACAACGGACACGTCGATGGGCTTGGCCAGCATCAGGCGACTCAGCCCGACCAACTCGGGTGCCTGTCCGCCCGGGGCGGGTTGCAGCTGCGCCTGCACGGTTTGCGTCAGCTGCTGTCCGACGGTCTTGTTGGCTTGTGCGAGAGCGGTTCCCGCGATCGACTGGACCACTTGCGCATTGAACGACCCGGTCCGCGGGTTGGTGTTGACGGTGATGGTGGGCTGGGTGACATCCCCCGCGACCACGCTGGCGGTGGCGAAGATGCCGAGCCGCTTGGTGAAGTCGCTGGGAATGATGATGGCCCCGTACACATTTCCGGACGTCAGCTGTTGTTGAGCCGCGTTGATGCCCAGCACCCGCAGATCGATCTTGTCGCTGGGGATCTGCTCGACGAGCGCATCACTGATCTGTTTGCCCACATTGGCGGGCTTGCCACCGATGACATCGCCGTCGTCCTGGTTGACCAAGGCGATCGGAAAGCCGTGCAGGTGTTGGGAAGGGTCGACCACATAGGCCAGATACATCGTGGCCAGCAGGGCCATCAGGAGCGAGACCACTATCGCGGGCGCGAGCCACACACGCACGCGCGAACGGTGATCCTTGGTGTGTTCACTGGGTTCGGCGTCGGCCATGACAGCACCGTAGTTGCTGACAGATGACGCGGGGCGGTAACCGTTCCGTGCCACACCCCTCGACTTTGTGGCCACCCCCGATCAGTCGACACACGTCACGTCGGCCCGCCGTCGGCACCGGGGCCGTCAGGGCTGGCACGGGGGTATCGTCGGCCGGATGGAGGACGCGCCCGGGGGTGATCGCGTGACCAGGTCTTTTTTGCGGTCGAGTGTGTGGTTTCGGTTGTGGGCGGCGTTTGTGGTCGTGGGGTGTGGGGCTGCGGGTGGGGCGGTTTTTCTGCTTTCTGATCGGTTTCCGGCCAATAAGTTCGGGGCGACGGCTGCGCTGGTGGGGATTGTGGTGTGGACGTTGGTGTTTGTGCGGGCTCAGATCGGGGGGCCGGAGGACCTGTATCGGTGGCGTCGGTTGAGTTGGCGCACCGTGGGATTCGTGGTTGTGGTGGTGGGGCTGTTTGCCGTGGCGGTTTCGTTCGCAGCGCCTGCGGTGGCGGCGTTGCCGGTGTTGTATTCGCTTGTTTATCTGGCGTTTCCGTTGCGGGCGGGGGTCGTGGCGGGGACCGGGGTCAGTGTGATTCCGACGGCTATGGCCTTGCTGACCGAGGGGGTGCATGGGAGTGATGTGCCCCTGGCCGTCTTGATTTCGGTGATCGGGTTGATTTTCAGTCCGATTATCGGGGCGGCCATCCGGGTGGCGGTCGAGTATGGGGAGCAGCAGGCGGTGCTGGTGGAGGAGTTGGCGCGGACCCGAGCCGAGGCCGAGCGGCTGTCGCGGGAGGCGGGGCAGGCGGATGAGCGGGCGCGGTTGGCTCGGGAGATTCATGACACGCTGGCGCAGGGGTTCACCAGCATCGTGGCGTTGGTGCAGGCCCTCGAGATGGAGGTCGAGAAGGACCCGGTGGCGGCTCGGCGGCATATCGGGCTGATCGGCGAGACGGCTCGGGAGAACTTGGCCGAGGCCCGGGCCATGGTGGTCGAATTGACGCCCGCGGCATTGACGGCCACCTCTTTTGTCGATTCGGTGCGGCAGCAGGGGGAACGGCTGAGCGCGGAGACGGGGATCTCGGTGACGTTCAGGGCGGACCAGGTACTGCCGGTTGTCGGCACCGTGGGGGAAGTCGCGTTATTGCGGGCCGCGCAGGAGGCGTTGTCGAATGTGCGCAGGCATTCCGGGGCCTCGGCGGTAGTGGTCGCGGTGGCTGCCGGTGATTCGGGTGTCCGGTTGTCGGTGGGCGACAATGGGATCGGGTTCTCGGGCGGATCGATGTCGGCCGGGTTCGGGCTGCGCGGGATGCGGGATCGGGTAGAGCAGATCGGGGGGACACTGTCGGTGACCAGTCGGCCCGGGGGCGGCACGATGGTGGAGGTGGAGGTTCCGCGATGATCACGGTGCTGCTGGTCGATGACCATCCGATGGTTCGCGAGGGATTGCGCAGCATCCTCGCCGCCGAGCCCGATCTGACCGTGGCGGGAGAGGCCGGCGATGGTCTCGAGGCGGTCGGCATGGCCGCGGCATTGCGGCCGGATGTGGTGTTGATGGATCTGCGGCTGCCCGGTTTGGATGGCGTGGGCGCGACCGAGCGGATTCTGGCGGCCCGGCCCGAAACCAGAATTCTGGTGGTCACCACCTACGAAACCGATGCCGATATCCTGCGCGCGGTGTCGGCCGGGGCGTCGGGATATCTCTTGAAGGATGCCTCGCGCGCGGAATTGGGGGCGGCGGTCCGCGCGGCGGCCCGGGGTGAGACCGTGCTGGCTCCCGCCGTCACCGACCGGCTGGTGGATCGGCTGCGGCGGCCGGTGCGGGCGAATTTGTCGGCGCGCGAAGTCGAGGTGCTCGGCTGGGTGGCGAAAGGGCTGACGAACGCTGATATCGGGCGCGAGCTTCATATCGGTGAGGCGACCGTCAAGACTCATCTGTTGCGTGCGTTCAACAAGCTGGATGTCTCGGATCGAACGGCCGCGGTGACTTCCGCGATGGCGCTCGGACTGCTCGAGCGCTGACCGCCTGTCCGTCGTTCGGTGGACAGCGAATTCAGCCGCCCGGTCGTCCCGGTGATGGGGTGCCGGCGCGGACCATGGTGGCATGACCGTATCGGCCGATCGAAGCTGTTGCCACCGAGCGGTAAAGGTGGGTGGCTGAATTCGTAACCGCCGAATGACTTCTCGTTCCTAACGTCTTGGCCATCGCTGACCCGCCAAGACTGAGGTGACTTGATGACTGAAATCGCGATCGTCGGAATCGGCTGTCGTTTCCCCGGAGGCGTGCACGACGCGTCGAGCTTCTGGACGTTCCTGTCCGACCGGGGGGATGGCGTCGTGGACATGCCATCGGATCGGTGGAATGTCGAGAAATACTACGACCCCGACCCCGAGGCCCCAGGGCGCATGTACACCCGCCGTGCGGGATTTCTCACGCAATCGCTGTGGGATTTCGATCCCGATTTCTTCGGAATCTCCCCCCGTGAGGCATCGATCATGGATCCGCAACAGCGGATGCTGCTGGAGGTTTCCTGGGAGGCATTGGACGACGCCGGTCTGGCGGGCAGTGTGAACGGCCGTTCCGTCGGCGTCTACGTCGGAGCCTTCACCAGCGACAGCGCCATCGGCCGAGTCGGAATGGCCGCCCGGATGGATATTTCGGGCCACACGCCGATGAGCTATACCTTCACGCTGCTGTCCAACCGGATCTCGTATGTGCTGAACCTGCGCGGTCCGAGCATGACGATCGACACCGCCTGCTCGTCCTCGCTGGTCGCCTTGCATCAGGCCGTCCAGGCGATTCGGAACGGCGACTGCGAACTGGCGCTCGCGGGCGGCGTGAACGCGATGTTGCAGCCGGAGACCTTTGTTTCGATGTCGAAGGGCAGATTCCTGGCGGTCGACGGCCGCAGCAAGGCGTTCGACGCGTCCGCGGACGGGTATGGCCGCGGTGAAGGCGCGGGAATCGTTGTGCTCAAGGACCTTTCGGCCGCACAGCGGGATGGGGACCGGATCTACGCGGTGGTGCGGGGCACCGGCGTCAATCAGGACGGCAAGACCGCGGCGATCCCGGTGCCGAATCCGGAAGCGCAGGAGAGCCTGGCCCGGCGCACGTGTGCGGCGGCCGGTGTCACGCCCGGTGATGTCGTCTATGTCGAGGCGCACGGCACCGGTACGCCGGTCGGCGATCCGCTCGAGCTGTCGGCGCTCGGCAAGGTGTACGGCGCGGTGCCCGGGCGGCGGGAACCGCTGGCGGTGGGATCGGTCAAGGCCTCGATCGGGCATCTCGAGGCGGCGGCGGGGATCGCGGGGGTGATCAAGGCCGCGCTCACCGTCCACCATCGCGCCATCGTTCCGCAGGGCTGGCTGGAGCGGCCGAACCCGGACATTCCCTTCGACGAGTTGAATATCGACATCCCCACCGAGGTCCGCCCACTCGGGCCCGAGCACGGCGATGTCGTTGTGGCCGTGAACAGTTTCGGATATGGCGGCACGAACGCCCATGCCCTGCTGCAATCACCGCCACCCAGCTCGCCGCCGGAACGCGCCGGGCGCGGTCTGTCGGTGCTGCCGCTGTCCGCGCGGAGCCCGGAGGCGGTGCGCGCGCTGGCGGGGGGATTCGCCGCATCGCTCGGTGCGGGCGCCGACCTCGATTCCGTGGTCGCCGCCGCCTGGACGCGCCGCGCACACCATCAGTTCCGGGCCGCGCTGGACTTCGAGGACACCGACGAATTACTGGCGAAACTCCAGGAATTCGCCAAGGGAGAGGGTGCCAAACCGGTTCGGGCGCTGACGGGCCCGGCCGCGCGCCCGGTATTCGTCTTCAGCGGGATGGGGCCGCAGTGGTGGGCCATGGGTCGTGAACTCTTGCAGGCCGATGGCGAATTCGCGCGGGTCGCAGGGGGCATCGACAAAGAATTCGAATCGATCTCCGGTTGGTCCATCATCGCGGAATTGCTGCGGCCGGAAGAGGATTCGCGCGTCACCGCCACCGCGATCGCGCAGCCCGCGAACTTCCTCGTGCAGGTCGCGCTCGCCGCGGAACTGGCGGAAATGGGTGTGCGCCCCGCCGCCGTCGTCGGGCACAGCGTCGGCGAGGTCAGCGCCGCCTATGTCTCTGGGGCGCTGGACCTGCATGACGCCCTGCTGGTCAGCTATCACCGGTCGCGATTGCAGGCCACCACCCGCGGCGCGATGCTGGCGGTCGGCCTGTCGGAGGAGGCCGCGATCGCCGCGGTGCCCGAGGGCGACGAACTGTGGGTCGCCGCCGTCAACAGCCCGAGCGGGGTGACACTGGCCGGTGACCGGGGCGCGATCGAGCGCATGCACGAGAAGCTTGCGGAGGCAGGGACTTTCGCCCGGATCCTGAATGTCGAGGTCGGCTACCACAGCGCCCTCATGGATCCGATTCTGGACGAAGTCCGTTCCGCGCTGGACGGGGTGCGCCCGCGGCCGCCGCGGATCCCGCTGTATTCGACCGTGCACACGCGGCCGGTCACCGGCCCCGAATGGGACGCGGAGTACTGGTGCCGCAATGTGCGGGAACCGGTCCGATTCGCCGCCACCATGACCAATCTGGTCGCAGACGGACATCGAGTGTTCCTGGAAGTCGGCCCGAATCCGGTGCTGAGCGGCAATATTCGCGAGATCCTCGTCCGCGCCGAGGAGAACGGCACCGCCATCGGCACATTGAGCCGCAAAGAGGGCGATATCGTGAGCCTGCGCCGCGCGATCGCCGGACTCTACGCGGCCGGTGCGTTCGACTCCGAAGCGGCGCTGGGCAGTTCGCGGCTCGCACCGCATATCGCACTGCCCGCCTACCCCTGGCAGAAAACTCGGGTGTGGGCCGAGCCCGAGAGCGTCGTGCGTGAGCGCATGGCACTGGACACCCGTTTCCCGATGCTCGGCCAGCGCAGCGAGTCGCGGCCGGAATGGACTGCGGAACTGGCACTGTCCAGCCTGCCGTGGCTGTCGGACCACGTGGTGGAAGGCCTCGTGGTGCTGCCGGGTGCGGCCTATCTCGACGCGGCGCTGAGCGCGGCCGCAATCCGCACCGGTCGTGAGGATCTCGCACTCGAGGACGTCCGATTCATCACGCCGCTGGTGATCGACCCCCACGATGTGCCACTGCTGCGATTGTCGGTCGAGGAGACGACCAAACGATTCACCATCGCGTCGCGGCCCGCGACCGGCTCCACGTGGACGGTCAATGCGACCGGGCGCCTGGTCGAAGGACCGGTGCGCGCGCAGCGCCTGGAACTGCCCACGGCGACCGATGCCACGACCATCCGCGGCGACGACATGTACCCCGTGCTCGCCGCACACGGATTGCACTACGGTCCCGCATTCCAGGGCATTGTGCGGGCCCGGGTCGGTTCGGACACCGTGGTCGCGTCGATCGACGCGTCGACGGCGAAGAACTCCGCGCATCTGGCGCATCCGGCCGTCGTGGACGTCGCCCTGCAGTGTGTCGCGGCGCTCATGCACACGGAGACCGCCACCCCCGAGGGCGCGATCGTCCCCGCGGGAGTGCGTGCGGTGCGCCGGTTCCGGCCGATTCCGGAGACGGCGACCGTGCTGGTGCACCGCACCGGCAGCAGCCCGCTGCGCGCGGATGTGGAGATCGTCGGCCCCGACGGTGAGCAGATCCTGGCCCTGATGGGTGTGGAATTCCGGCCGGTGTCGCCACCCGCCTCGGTCCTGCACCGGCTCGGGCAGGTGTTCTACGAACCCGGCTGGGAGCTGTACGACGATGCGCCCGCGGCAGCGGATGTCGAGATCCCCGAACGATTCGGCCTGATGATCGCGCTGGGCGCTGATGCGTCGCACCATATTCCGTCGATCGCCGAGAGTTATGACAGCGCAGCGATTCGTCGGATCACCGATCCGTCGCAGCCGGGGCTGGAAGACGACATCGCCGCGGCATTGCGCGACGGTATCGCGAAGAGCGGATCCTCCCGGGCCGACGTCATCGTCGCGGCGGGCGCGGGGTTCGGCCCCGCGGCGAATGTGACCGCGGTGGCCCGTATCGCCGCCGCCATCGGCGTGGTGCTGGCGGAGCGGCACGACGCCGCCGCGGAAACCGCTGCGGCAGAGCAGATCACGATCAACGCCGTGATCCTCACCGAATCCGCGTTCTGCCTGCCCGGCAGCGATGCCGACGTGGACATGGCCCATGCGGCACTCGTCGGGGCGCGGCGCGCACTGCTGAACGAACAGTGGACCGCGGGATGGCGACTGATCGACAGCGAACCGGGCGCTCCCGCCACCGACGTCATCGCCGAGATCTGGGGCGGATCCGCCGGGGACGACACTCAGGAGGATGAAATCTGCCTGCGGATGGGTTCGCGCTGGGGCCTTCGGGTGCGCAAGAACCTCGCCGACCAGCTCGCGCCCCGGCAAGAGGTGGGCACGCTCGCGGATCCGGAAGCATCCTTCCGACTGGAGATGCCGAGCACCCGCATGCTGCAGGACTTGGCATGGCGTCGGATCGAACGCGTCGATCCGACGGCAGACCAGGTCGAGGTGCGCATCCGAGCCGTCGGAGTGAACCCCAAGGACGCCTTCAAAGTGCTCGGCGTGCTGAGCGACAAGGATATGCGGGACACCTTCTTCGGCCGGGACCTCGGGCTGGAAGCCGGGGGCGTCGTGGTGCGGGTGGGACCGGGCGTCACCGACGTGGCCGTCGGGGACACGGTGATCGTGGCCGCGCCCGATATGGTTCGCCGCTTCCTGACCGTGGACCGCGAATGCGTCACGGTGGCTCCGGCCCACTGGGCCCCGGGCACCTGCAGTTCGATCGTGCCCTTCCTGACGGCCGAACTGGCGCTCATCGACGCCGCGCGGATCACAGCGGCGGACACGGTGCTCGTGCACGGCGGCGCGGGTGGTGTCGGCCTGGCCGCGATCCAGGTCGCCAGGAATGCGGGCGCGCGGGTGATCGCCACGGCGAGCAGTGCCGAGCGCCGCACGCACGTGCTGAACGCCGGAGCGCACCATGCCATCGATTCGCGCTCGATGAACTTCGTCGACGATGTCCTGCGCCTCACCGACGGCAAGGGCGTCGACGTCATCCTGAACAGCGCACCCGGCGAGATATTGCGCCAGAACCTCAGGGCGGCAGCGGAATTCGGTCGAATCGTCGAGATCGGCAAGATCGATATCTACAGCGGCGGCGTCATCGACCTGCGGCCCTTCGACCACAATCTGACGTTCATCGCGCTGGATCTGGACCGCATGATGAAGTTCCGCCCGGAAGCCGTGCGCGCCAAGACGTCCGGTCTGATCAGCAAGCTCGAATCCGGCGTGTATCACCATCTGGCCTATCACCGGTACTCGATGAACGATGTGGTCGCGGCCTTCGAAGCGATCGTGCGGCCGAAGCAGATCGGGCGCATCGTCCTCGATTTGGATGAACCCGCACCCCGGGTGCGCCCACTGCTCCCGGCGGTCGGGATCCGCTCCGACGCAACCTATCTGGTCTCGGGCGGATTCGGATCCTTCGGGCTGGCGACGGCCCGGTGGCTGGTGCGCGAGGGGGCACGCCATCTGGTCCTGGTGGGACGCAGCGGCGCGGCGAGTGAGGTCGCGGCACAACAGCTGCGCGAGTTCAGAGCAGCCGGAATCACCGTGATCGAGGAATGCCTCGACATCTCCGACCCCTCGGCGGTGGCGTCCGCCGTAAAGCGCATCGCGGACCAGGGAATTCCCTTGCGTGGCGTCTTCCATGCCGCCGGGATCGTGGACAACTCACCGATCGGCCGGATCACCGCGGCTACCGTCGCGGCGGTATTCGCGCCCAAGGTGGACGGTGCGATCAACCTCGACCGCGCGGTCCGCGAAGCCGGAATCAACGTGGACCACTTCGTGCTGTGGTCCTCCATCAGTGGGCTGATCGGCGGATTCGCACAGCTCACCTATGCCGCCGCCAACGCGGCGCTGCAGTCGCTCGCGTACCGCCGCCAGGCGCGCGGGGAAGCGGCACTGTGCGTCGACTGGGGCTCGATGGCCGGCGGCGGCATGGCCGAGGCGAATGAGGAAACGGTCAGATACCTGGCGATGGTCGGGCTGCATCCGATCGACATGGACACCGCCACCGACTATCTGGCCGAATGCCTGCGCCTGCCCGTCGCCCATACCGCCATCCTCGAGATGGATTGGGCCAAGGCGGCCGCCACCACCTACGCGGTCCGGCACACGGCACGCTTCACCGACTTCGCCACCGGCTCCAGCGCGGACCAGGACGAAGCGGCCGCACTGCGCGCCGAACTGCTGGCCCTGCCACCCGATCAGCGCCCAGCCGCGGTGACCGCGGCGTTGGCCGAGGTCATGGCGGTGGTCCTGGGCGTCGACGTGGCCGCGGTGGACGTGCAGACGCCGCTGCTGGAGCTCGGCATGGATTCCCTGATGGCCGTCGAGTTCGCGGCCCGCACCAGCAAAGCGATCGGAATCGAACTCTCCCCCATGGAAATGGCTCGTGGCCTCGGACTCGGTTTGTCCGGCATCGCAGCCACATTGGCAGCACAGCTCGACAACACAGAGGAGGCGAAAGCGACATGGACCGCAGCGCGTTGACATCGTCGAGAGCATCGTTCGGCGACCACCCGGAAGTGGTGATCGCCAGGCACCGAATGGAATTCAGTTCCCACGTGGCCAGTATCGGACTGCTCAATCCGTATCTCGAACCGCACCAGGGTCTCAATGCGACGACCGTGCGCAAGTACGACCGTGAACTGCTCAATTTCAGCAGCTACAGCTATCTGGGCATGACGGGTGAGCCGCGAGTTCGCGAGGCCGCGAAGCAGGCCATCGACACCTATGGCACCTCGGTGTCGGCCAGCCGGGTCGTGTCCGGGGAGATCCCGCTGTACGCCTCGATCGAGCGCCGCCTCGCCGAGATCTACGACGTCGACGACGCCGTCGTGACGACGAGCGGATACATCACCAATGCCGCGACCATCGGATTCCTGCTGGGCCCCAAGGACATCGCGGTCTGTGATTCGCTGGCGCACAACAGCCTGATCGCGGGCACCCGGTGGGCGGGCTGCCGCCGGGTCAACTTCCGGCACAATGACCCGGCGTCGCTCGAGGCGGTGCTGCGCATGTCGCGGCGCACCGCCGGGCGGGCGCTGGTGGTGCTGGAAGGGCACTACAGCATGGAGGGCGATATTCCGCCGCTGCCCGAACTCATCGAGGTGGCAAGGAAATACGACTGCGTCATCATGGTCGACGAAGCGCACTCCTTCGGTGTCCTCGGCGCGTTGGGACATGGGGTTCGCGAGTTGTACGGGCTGCCGGGCGATGCCGTGGATATCTGGATGGGCACGTTGTCCAAGGCGCTGGGCAGCTGCGGTGGATTCCTCGCCGGCAATCGCGATCTCATGATGGCGCTCAAATACGCCGGACCGGGAGTGAGCATGTTCACCGGCGGCCCGGCCCCCGCCGCGATCGGCGCGGCACTGGCCGCGCTCGATGTGCTGGCGGCCGAGCCGCAACGGGTACAGCGCCTGCGCGAGAACGGGGAGACGCTCTGGAAGCTGGTGACGGACAGCGGGTTCGAGACCGGCATCGCGCAGGGCACCCCCATCGTCCCGGTCCTGCTCGGCGGTGGGGGACGTGCGCCGCTCATCTCCGCAAAGCTGATCGAGGAGGGCATCAATGTCAGTGCCATCGTGGCCCCGGCGGTGCCCGACGGCGAGGAACGACTGCGCTTCTTCGCCACCAGCGAGCACACCACGGACCAGCTGGAGGCCGGCGTCGCCGCGCTCGCCAGAGTGGTTCACGCGATAGGCGGATAACGGTATGGAGCTGTGGGCCCGTCTGACGACCGCACGACCGGGACTGACCGTCGCGGTGGCCGTGCTTGCCGTGCTGATCAGCGGATTCTGGGGGCTGGGGGTGCTCGACCGGCTGAATCTGGCCGGGCAGATCGATCCCGGCAGTCAGTCCGCGCGGGCGGATGCGCTGATCCAAGCCGAGGTCGGCCGTCAGACGCCCGATGTCGTGGTGATCTACACCGCGCCCTCCGGCAAGTCGCTCGAGGACATCCGGGCACAGGTGCTCGAGCGACTCGACAGCGTTCCCGCCGAGCTGCTGTCCAAGCCTATCGAGTCCTATTGGACGACAACGGATTCGATTCGGCGCTCGGCGTTGATCTCGACCGACGGGTCGAAAGGCCTGGCGGTATTGACCTTGCGGGGCGACGATGCCGCGCAGTTGAAGGTCTACCGGGAATGGGCCCCGAAATTGGCCGTGCCCGGAATCCGCACGCAATTCACGGGTTTCAGCGCGCTCACCGACGACTACAACACCGCGTCGACACACGATGTCACGCTCGCCGAGATGGTGGCGATTCCGCTCACCTTGATCCTGCTGCTGTTCATCCTGGGCGGCCTTGTCGCGGCATCGTTTCCGGTGATCGTCGGCGGGCTCACCATCTTCGGTGCGCTGGGCGCGCTGCGACTGATCTCGAACTTCACCGATGTCAGCGCGTTCGCCATGAACGTGGCCTCGGTGCTGGGCCTGGGCCTCGCCATCGACTACGGGCTGCTCATGGTCGGCCGGTTCCGCGAGGAACTCGGCCGCGGGCGCACACCCGTCGAGGCGGCGCAGCACACCATCCGGACGGCGGGCCGCTCGATCGCCTTCTCGGCGCTACTGATGACCTGTGCTTTCTCGGGTGCGCTGGCCGCACCCATCTCCATGCTGCGGTCGCTGGGCTTCGGCGCGATGGCCGCGGTGGATATTGCCGCACTGCTCTCGCTCACCGCGGTCCCGGCCGCGCTGGCGCTGCTCGGAGACCGCGTCGACGCGCTGCCCTGGCGGCGCGGTGCCGTTCAGCGTGGTGAGCAACGATCGATCCGGTTCTGGGGCGGTATGGCGGATCGAGTCATGCGCCGCCCCCTGGTGATCGCATCCGCGGTGGCCGGGGTCCTGCTGCTGTTGAGCATTCCGCTGCTGGGCATCCGGCCGGTCGGCATCGACATCAACGGCCTACCGGGCGACAGCGCCGTCCGCGTCGCACAGTCCACCCTGACCGACGAGTTCCCCAATGCCACGGACGGGGTGACGGTGGTCGTTCGCGGTACCGGCGGAGCCGCGCCGTCACAACAGGCCGTCAGCCGGGTAATGGCCGCCGTACAACGGTGCGAGGGCGTGAAATTCGTGCTCCGGCAGGCACAGGGCGGGGACCTGGTGCTGTTGCACGTGGTGCTGTCGACACCGGACTTCACCGCCGCGGTGGGAGACACCGTGACGGCGCTGCGTCGGGTCGAGGCTCCGGCCGATACCACCGTCCTGGTAGGCGGTCAGAACGCGATCAGCACCGACAGCGACGCGGCGGTCCTGCACAGCTTCCCGCTCATGCTCTCGGTCATGCTCGGTGCGACGCTGGTGGTGATGTTCGCGGCATTCCGCTCGATCATCTTGCCGTTCAAGGCGGTAGCCATGGCGATGATCAGTCTGGGCGCGACCATCGGCGGGCTGATCTGGCTCATTCAGGAGGGGCACGGCGCTAGTTTTCTGGGTGCCGCGGCGCTGCCGTTTCCCGCTCTGGTGGTGGTGATCGGCGCGGTGTTCGGGTTGTCCACCGACTACGAGGTGTTTCTCATGTCCCGCATGATGGAGGAACACCGGCGGGGCGGCACGATCGAAGACGCTGTGCGGACCGGGGTTTCGCGGACCGGGCGGATCATCACCGCGGCGGCGCTGCTGCTCACCATCGTCACGGGGGCCGTCGCGTTCTCGGATGTGAGCCTGATCAAGGTGGCCGGGCTCGGTATGGCACTGGCCATCGTCATCGACGCCACCGTCGTCCGCATGCTGCTGGTGCCGGCGCTGGTGAAGGTCATGGGAACTGCCAATTGGTGGTTGCCGCGTCCGCCGTGGGCGCGACGTACCGATCACTCCGGGGGGAAGGAAGATCCATGCACGCCCAACGAACCATCCGGGAAGCCGATCAGCTCGACGAACTCCGCGAGCTGAAGGAACTCGCCCGCAACGGCCCGGGCACCGGCGCCACCGAAAGACAGCATCGGAAGGGCAAAATGACCGCGCGCGAGCGCATCGATCTACTGCTGGACGAGGATTCGTTCACCGAGATCGAATCACTACGCCGGCACCGCGCGACCGGATTCGGGCTCGAGGACGACAAGCCGTACACCGACGGCGTCGTCACCGGGTGGGGAACCGTGTACGGCCGAACGGTATTCGTCTACGCCCATGACTTCAGAATCTTCGGTGGTGCACTCGGTGAGGCGCATGCGCAGAAGATTCACAAGATCATGGATATGGCCATCGCGGCCGGGCGCCCCCTGGTCTCGCTCAATGACGGCGCGGGCGCGCGAATTCAGGAGGGTGTCACCGCGCTGGCCGGATACGGCGGCATCTTTCAGCGAATCACCAAGGCATCGGGCGTCATTCCGCAGATCAGTGTGATGCTCGGGCCGTGTGCGGGCGGGGCCGCCTACGCACCCGCACTGACCGACTTCGTCTTCATGGTGCGCGGTATCGCGCAGATGTTCATTACCGGACCCGATGTCGTGCACGCGGTGACCGGCGAGCGGATCACCCATGATGAGCTCGGCGGAGCCGATGTCCACGCGGGCGTCTCCGGTGTCGCCCATTTCGTCTACGACGACGAGCATTCCTGCCTCGAGGACGTGCGCTTCCTGCTGACCCTGCTGCCGTCGAACAATCACGAAATGCCGCCGCGGGAACCGTGCGACGACCCCGTCGATCGACGGGGAGCGCTGTCGGACCTGGTGCCCGTCGAGGGCAACCGGCCCTACGACATGCGAGAGGTTATCGAGGAGATCGTCGACGACAGCCAGTTCATGGAGGTGCACGCCCACTGGGCGCGGAACATCATCGTGGGCTTCGCCCGGCTCGGTGGTGGCGTGGCCGGATTCGTCGCCAATCAGCCGCTGCTGCAGGCGGGGGCGCTCGATATCCGAGCCAGTGAGAAGGCCGGGCGTTTCGTGCAGCTGTGCGATGCCTTCAATATCCCGCTCGTCACTCTCGTCGACGTACCCGGTTTCCTGCCCGGCATCGACCAGGAACACGGCGGCATCATCCGGCACGGGGCCAAACTGCTGTACGCGTACTGCAATGCCACGGTTCCCCGGATCTCGCTGGTGCTGCGGAAGGCGTACGGCGGTGCGTACATCGTGATGGATTCACGAAGCGTCGGAGCCGATCTCGCGTACGCGTGGCCGAGCAATGAGATCGCGGTCATGGGCGCCGAGGGTGCGGCGAACATCATCTTCCGCCGTCGGATCGAGGCGGCGGACGACCCCGGCGCGGTCCGGGAACAGTTGGTCGAGCAGTACCGCGCCGAACTCGTGCACCCCTACTACGCGGCCGAACGGGGTCTCGTCGACGATGTCATCGATCCCGCCGATACCCGAGCGACATTGATCCGCGGTTTGCGCATGCTCGGTCGTAAGCATGCTGAATTCCTTCCGCGCAAGCATGGAAATCCACCGGTGTAGCAAAAATTCGGCGAAATAGGGAAACCGTCTCGACCGACGGTTCCACACCGAGGTTCTCGCGCAGGCGCTCCGCACACAGCCGAAACCAGCTGTACGCTCGCTCCAATTCGCCACGCTCACCGTGGAGCGCCATCAGCTTTTGATAGCTGGGTTCATGGTACTGATCCAAATCGATGATTCGAACACAGAGTGAAATCACCTGCGCGATATCGTCTTCATCCTCGGCGATCCGCTGCAATTCCTGTAATGCGCACAGGGCCATGGATTTCAAATACTCGCGATAGCTTATGGCCCAATCCGCGGTGTCACTCTCGAGATAGTCGCCGCGGTAGAGCTGCATGGCCCCCGTCAGGTCCCGGCGCGCGATCCAGCAGTTGCCCGCCTTGGCCGCGTGCGATCCGGATTGCACCAGCCGGATGAAGTCGTCCGCATCGAACCGGACCTCGTCGATCTCCAGCACATAGCCGAATTCGTGGTAGCGCAACCGGATCGGCCCCGACTCGTCACGCACCGCGCCGAGCGCCTGGCGTACCCCGTGACAAGCGACTTTCAGCGAGCTGCCGCCCGGACGCCGGGCGGTCTCCGGCCACAGCGCGTCATAGAGCCGATCCGTGGTGACCCGCTGATTCCGGTGCAACAGCAGGTACAGAAACAAACTGCGCGAACGGCCCGCGGGCCATCGCAGGACCGGCTTGCCGTGCAGTTGTATATCGAGCACGCCGAGTGTATTGACAATGAGCGGTGTACTTTGTCCGATTCGTGCCTGTTCTTTCATCGATTTCCCCCCGGAAGTGTGCGGTCTCGGGCCGAACATCGTGATTCTCACGGTACGCCGTCAAGTCTGCGGAGCAGGAGGCGTGGCGTCGTGAGAGGTCGACTACTCGTCTTGTGTTCGACTCCTTTTCGCGCGTCCGAGTACCCGCGTTATCACTCGGGGATACATAACCCACTCGTAACCGTCACCCTGTGTGCTTCTGGATAAGCCAGGGAGAAGGAGTATCTGTGAAATCTCTAATAAACGCAACGACCGGTATGTTCGAAGCCGATCCCACATCCGATCGGATCGAGAGTCAGCAATGGCTGAGCGAATTCGTTGAAAACTACGCCGCCGCGTGGAAGTCCATGGACGGAAAAGCGGTCACCGAATACGCCGCGGAAGATGTCATCTGGAGTGAACCCTCGATTTCTCAACCCGCCCGGGGCCGCCGAGCGCTGGCCGAGTTCGTCGACAACACCGTGCGGACCTTTCCCGATCTCTCGCACGCCAGCCCCTTCCCACCGGCCATCACCGGCAACGCGGACATCGCGATCGTGCCGTGGCGAATGACCGGAACAAACCGGGGACCGATCGAACCACCCGGATTCGCTCCTACGGGCAAGTCCATCGACCTACTGGTACTGGACATCTGGCAATTCCGTGGCGGCCTGATCTCCCAGTGCCGGTCGATCTGGAATCTCGCCGAGATGCTCGAGCAACTCGGCATCATGCCCCCGCGGGGCAGCGCCGGTGAGCGCGCCTTCGCCCAAGCCCAGAAATGGCGCTACAAACTGGGCTTCTGACGCCGACGCGCGACCGCTACCTCTCCTCGACCCGAAACCACAGGTCGGCGGTGTGTTGCCCACCAGCACACGCCGTCAGACGTAGGATCGGACAATGCGGTCCATTTGGAAGGGCTCCATCGCGTTCGGGCTGGTGAATGTTCCCGTGAAGGTTTACACCGCCACGGAGGACCATGACATCAAGTTTCACCAGGTGCATGCCATTGATGGCGGGCGGATTCGGTATGAGCGGGTGTGCACGGTGGATGGGCAGCCGGTGCAGTATTCGGATATCGACAAGGCTTATGAGTCGCCCGATGGGGATCGGGTGATACTCACCGACGAGGACTTCAGCAAACTGCCGGCCGCGGAGAAGCACGAAATTCCAGTGTTGCAATTCGTGCCGTCGGAACAGATCGATCCGATTCTGTTCGACAAGAGCTACTATCTGGAACCCGATTCGACGACGCCGAAAGCGTATGTGCTGCTGGCGAAGACCCTGGAGCGGGTGGATCGGGTGGCGCTGGTTCATTTCACGTTGCGGCAGAAGACGCGGTTGGGGGCGCTGCGGGTGCGCGACGGGGTGCTGGTGTTACAGACGCTGTTGTGGCCGGACGAGGTGCGGTCGGTGGCGTTCGACAAGCTGGAGGATGTGTCCGAGCCCAAGAAGCAGGAACTGCAGATGGCCGAGACGCTGGTCGACACGCTGTCGGATGATTTCGATCCCGGGCTCTACGTGGACGAATACCAGATCGAGCTGAAGAAGCTGCTCGACGAGGCGATCGCCAGCGGCAGCAGCAAGGTCACCCGGGCGCCCGAGGCGGCCGCGCCGGAGATGGATGCCGAGGTCGTCGACCTGGTCGCGGCGCTGCAGCGCAGTCTGGAGGCTTCGGGACGCAAGACGGGTGGCGCAGCGCCCGCGAAGGCCGCCAAGGCCGCGGCGCCCGCCAAGGCAACCGCGAAGAAGGAACCCGCCAAGAAGGCCGCGAAGAAGGCTCCGGCCAAGCAGGCGCGCAAGGGCGCGTGATAGCACGGCCCGCACGCCGTGTCCGTACCCGGAGGGTCCCAGGTCAGTCAGCACTCACCTGGCAAACTGTCGGGCATGGAATCCGACATATCCATCCAATCCGATATCGCCATCGTCCCCATGGGGCTCGGGCATCTGCGTCAGGTCATCGATCTGGGCTACCAGGTGTTCGACACCCACGCCAAGCCCTACACGTCGTGGTCGCTGACCTCGGTCGCCGAGCATCTCGACAGTGCGGGCAAGTCCTGCTGGGTGGCGGTGGATTCGGATCGGGTCGTCGGATTCGTGCTGGCCTCCATGGAATTCGAGCTGCGTGAGGACTGGGCGTACCTGGAGTGGATCGCCGTCTCGCCGGACATGCAGGGGCGCGGGGTGGCGGGCAAGCTCATGACGGCCTGCTGCGACCTGCTTTTCAAGCACGGTGCGCGCCGCATCGTCACGGATGTGGAGCTGCACAATGCGGCCTCGGCGGGGATGATGCGCAAGAACGGGTTCACCGAGGGCACCACGGTCACCTTGTTCGTGCGGCCCAATCCGGACGAGGCGCTGGCCGGGGAGGACGAGCAGGTGACGCTCGGGCCCGGCACCAAGCGGGATCTGATCCGGCGCGGACGCATTGCCGGAGACGGGCGACACGGGCGGCCCGCCCGCTAGTTCCGGGACCGGTCGGGCGCATTGCCGGAGCAGACCAGGCGGTTTACGCTACCGGTTGATCATCGCCCAACGAAGGGAAGACCGTGATGCCGCGTCGGCGACCGGAAGCCGCTGTGCCGCAATCGGATCGCAGGGGGCGGATCACGGGAGTCATCGCACTGCTGCTCGGCTCGGCGGCATTCGCCGTTCCGGCGGCCGCCGCTCCCGAAACCCCCGGCGCGCCAGCGGTTTCCTGCTCCCCCGCCAAGTTCCTCATGGGCCTGCCGAGCCGCACGCCGCTGCTGGACTGGTCGGAGAATCTCGGATTCGATGCCAGCGGCGCCCTCTGGGTGGCGCGGAACTTCGGCAATGTCGTGGAGAAGTACGACAACGACAATCGCGGCCAGGTCGTGACGAGCGTGCCGGTGACGAGCCCGGGCGCGGTCCGACTCGGCCCGGACGGTCTGTTGTACGTGACCTTCGGCAACTCCCCGATCAGTGGTGCCGCCAGGCAGGGTGGCGTGCTCCGATTCGACCCCAATGCCGCCGTCCCGCAACCCGAGGTATTCGTGTCGGGCCTGGGTCAGGCGAACGGGGCGGCGTTCGACAGCGACGGGAATCTCTATGTCGCCGACAGCGTCTCGAACACGGTCGAACGGATCCGCCGCGACGGGACCCTGGACACCGAGTGGACCGAGCGCGCCGGGAAGGCGCTGTCGGCCCTGGGTTCCGGGGCCGATGGGATCGTCGCGGTCGGCGATGTGCTGTACGTGACCCTGCTGGAGAGTCCGACCGCGCGGATCGTCACCGTGCCGATCGCCGATCCCGCACAAGCGTCCGTGGCCGTCGACCTGGCGGCCGCACCGCTCACCCCGCCGCTGCTGCCCGATGACATGGCGGTCGGCCCGGGCGGATTCCTCTATGTCGCAACGGGAAGCGGCCAACTGGTGCGCGCGGATCCGGTCTCGCACACCAGCTGTACCCTCGCCTCGATCGAGCCACTGACCTCGGTGGCGGTGAGCCCCAACGACAATCGGCTGCTGCTGTTGGGCACCGAGAACGGCGACGTCCTGAAGGCACACGTGCCGCCCGCCTAGCCGCGCGGCGTCAATTGTCGCGTGCCGCTTGAGCTCTCCCCTCACGGAAGAATTCCAGCAGGCTCTCAACGGTGGACGCCTCCGAACGCAGCCGCATCGCCCCGAACGACGCGTTCCAGAATTCGCCACGGCGCCGAGTCCACGGCCCGACATAGGCATAGGGTTGCGGATTGTCCCAATCCCCTGGCGACACACCGTAATTCACCTCGTCCACGGCGACCGACAGATCGAAGTGCTCGGGCCACAGCACCGGCTGCTCTTCGGCAAATCGGCGTAAAGCGGTGTCCCCCACCGCGAACCAGTCGTGCACGGCGGTGGCGGCGTCGTTGTCCAGGGTGAAGGGTTCGTCCGGATCCATCCGGGTGCCGTCGGAGTAGAGGCCCGCGGGTGGGGCGTCGGCCTCGTATCCGGCGCTCAGGGCGAGGTCACTGTAGGTGCCGTGCAAGCGAATGCGGCCCTGCGGCCACACCAGATCGGTGCCGGTCACCGACACCGGCCATTTGACCCCGGCGAAGCCGCCCAGCACGATGCGCATGCGAATGCTGCCGAAGCGGCGGTACTGCGGACCGGCGATCAGCAGTTCGGCTGCGGCGTGCAGGGCGAACCGGGTGTCCTCGTAGGTGATGTCGTCCACCGGCAAATCATCCCCGGCCGGTCGGGCGTGTTGCTGGAAAACGGACTCCGGCAAACAAATCAGCGCCGCACCGGAATGATCCGATGCGACGCCGAGATGATTCGCCGATTGTCAGCTCGCGTTGTCCGTGCAAGCCGACAGGATGACCTTGGCCTGGCGCGGCGAAGAAGAACCGGTGTCCGGGAAGCCCGGGGCACTCTTGCCGAGCACATTGATGGCCGAGGATTCGGCCTCCGACTTGGACGGGGCCCAGGCCCAGCCGAACCGGGTGTCGGCGCCCTGAGCGACGGCACCACACGCATTGGCGAAATGCACGACGACGGCACAGTCGCCGCCACCGCACTTTTCGACCGCGGCGCCGTCCGCGCCGTCCCAGCTGCCGTAATTCACGGCATATGCGACATTTCCGGTGCTCTTGGACAGCGCCAGCGCGCCGTACAGGTCACCGGAGGCAGCGGTGAAGACCGGATCGCCGTCCGCCGCGGAGGCGGGTCCTGCGGCCACGGTGCCCATCGCGGCCATCGACGTAACGGCGAGGCCCAAACCGGCCTTGCGCAGCAACGACATTCGATACTCCCGGGGATGGAAGGTGATAACGGGCGTCATCATGCCAGACAGTCAGACTCGCCGCATGACCGAGACGACCTTACCGAGCACCTGGGCGCGATCGCCATCGATGACCGGATAAGCCGGATTGCGTGGTTCGAGGTACACGTGGCCATTGCTGCGGCGGTACACCTTCACCGTGGCCTCGCCGTCGATCATGGCGGCCACGATCTCACCGGTGTGCGCTTCCTGCTCCTGACGCACCACCACGATGTCGCCGTCGCAGATGGCGGCGTCGACCATCGAATCACCGCGTACCCGCAGGCCGAAGACGGTGCCGCGGCCGACCAGCTCGCGCGGCAGCGACAGCACGTCGTCGGTGTGCTGCTCGGCGAGGATGGGTGTACCGGCCGCGATATCGCCGACCACGGGGACCGGCACCGAGTTCTCGTCGTGCTGCCGCGTCGGGGCGGAGGCCTTCAGGAACATCCGCACATCCATGGGCCGGGTCACCGATTCACTACGGTTCAGGAACCCGCGCTCCTCCAATTCGCGCAAATGCCGCGAAACAGAAGAACCAGACTTCAGTCCGACCGCATCCCCGATCTCGCGGGTGCTCGGCGAATACCCGTGCCGCTGCACCCAATCCCGGATCGTGCACAGAATTCGCTGCTGTCGCTCCGGCAAGGTGGTGGTGTCGAGATGCTCGAATCCGTCGAAGTCGTCATAGGTCACCGGGGAATCCTACGGGCAGGTACCGGCCGTTCTCGAGTACGACCGGCCGGGGACTCGCGCGCACCTCGGGCCGGACGCTCCCGTCGTCAGTGACGCGTCGCCCGGCGCAGCGCGGCCTCGGCATCCGCCGCCAGCGCGGCGACCAGATCGGCTGCCGGTTCCAGGCTGCCGATGAGATCGACTGCCTCACTCGCCCACACGGTTTGGGGCAGCTCACCGCTCGCGACGGCTTGAGCGTAGGCGCGTTTGGCTTCGGTGTCGCGGGCCAGTTCGTCGTCGCGGCCGCGCCAGCGGTCGAGGATCGGGTGCGAAAGAGTGCGGGCGGTGTACTCCGGCGGCCAGGCCGAATCGCGCACGATGTCGAGTAGGGCGCTGCGCTCGGTGTTCTCGCCTTCGGCCTCGACGATGGCCTTACCTGCGAAGGGGTCTCCGACTACTTCGAGACTGGCTTGGAAGCGGGTGCCGACGAGGGCGCCCGCCGCGCCGAGCGCCAGCGCCGCTGCCAGTCCACGTCCGTCGGCGATGCCACCGGCGGCCAGGACCGGAGTCGGGCCGACACGATCGATCACCGCGGGCACGAAGGACAGTGTCGACCGGCCCCGGCGGGCACCGTGCCCGCCGCTCTCGGTGCCCTGCGCGACAATCACATCGGCACCCACCGCGACCGCCTGATCGACCTCGGCCATATCGGTGACCTGGACGATGAGCCTCGCCCCGGCTGCCCGGATCACCTCGACGTACGGCCGCGGATCCCCGAACGAGATCAGTACCGCGCGCGGTCCGAACTCCAACGCCCGCCGCACCACCTCGACCTTCGCACCCCAGGCTAGAAACCCTATCCCCCAAGGCTTCTCGGTCCGCTCCCGGACAATCGCCAACTCGCGCTCGACCCATTCCGGATTGCCGCTGCCGCCCCCGATCAACCCGAATCCCCCGCCTTCCGACACCGCCGCCGCCAGCGCCCCACCGGCCGCCCCACCCATCGGCGCACACGCGATGGGATGCGTGATACCGAACATCTCCGTGAACTCGGTCCGCAAAGCCATGCCTCACGGTAGCCCGCTAGCCGAGATGGACGACGGTGACCTGCTCCCCATCGGTGACCGCGAAACAGCGACGCCCTTCGTCGACCGCGATCCGCGCGGGACCCGAGAAATGGGCTGTGCCGACGATCGAACTCTCCGCTTCGCCCGTCGGCAGGTCGGGCCACTGCGCGATCAGTTCACCGCTGGTGGCGTCGAACAGGCGCGGATGCTGGTATAGCGACAGGACATTCGTGCCCATCCGCACCAGATCACCGGCGGGATGGCCGAGTTGCCGCTGCCAGGTCACGGATCGGGTCGCCGAAGACCAACGTGCAAGCGTATTCGGCGCGAGGAATCCATACTCTCCCTCCACGCCCGCCTCCGACGAAGTCCCGATGACAATGTCATCGCCGGCGAAGCACGCGCCGCCCACATCGGTTGCCCCGAATTGCTCCGGGTCGCTGGCAGTGTCGAGCTCGGCGGGGTCGGTGAGCGCGCGATGCAGGTCGAAGACCGACAACGCGTCCACCGGATGCCAGATCCACCCCGCGCTGAGCAGGAAGCGGCCGTCGGGCGAGACATCGAGCCGCGAGTGGAAGAAGTCGTCGGGATCGCGGTCGGACCGGGTGGTGAGACGTTCACCAGTGGCGGCGATCTCGAGCTCGAGCTGGTTGTAGTCCTCGGGGCAGTGCGCCAGGCCGGTGCGACCATCCGGAAGGGTGAACAGCGCCAACGGGTATCGATACGCCTGAGCGCAGTAGTAGCTGCGGTTGACCTCGCGGATCAGCTTGCCCCGCGCGGTCATCAGCAGGGCCTTGGTCCCGGTCGTCGCGGTCAGTGCGACGACGTCGCCGCGGGGTGAGATGGCGGCGGCATCGAATTGGCTGCCGTAGCGGGTGTACAACGTGGAGCCCGGCGCGCCGTCCGAGGGAATCGAGCGCCATCCGGCCGCGATGTCGAACAGCCGTCCCCCGATCCAGACCAAGGACTTCACGCCCTCGAGCCGGATCACCTCCCTGCGAACCTCACGCACGGGTGACAGTGTCTCAATCGAAGTCGGTGGAACTCCACCGAATATGGTGGTGCGGTGGACGATCATGAGCGGCTGTTCGACCGGGTTCGGGGTGCGATGCTGGGCGGGGCGGTCGGGGACGCGCTGGGGTGGCCGATCGAGTTTCTGACGTTGGAGCAGATTCGGGGGCGGCATGGGGCGGCCGGGGTGACGGGGTATCTGCCCGGGTTCAATCCGGATGCGCCGCAGCAGATTACCGATGACACGCAGATGACCATGTTCACTGCCGAGGGGTTGTTGCGGTGTCCGACGGGTGGGAATTACGCGCCGGTGTTGCGGCGGGCGTATTTGCGGTGGCGGGATACGCAGACGCAGGATCGGCCGGGGCCCGAGCCGGATGGCTGGCTTGCGCGGCAACAGTTTCTGTATGCCATGCGCGCCCCCGGCAATGCGTGCATGACCGGATTGCGGCGGCAGGCCGAGGAGTTCCTTCCCGCGCTGGAATTCGGTGAGCCGGGGCCGGTGAATCCGAAATCGAAGGGGTGCGGGACCGTCATGCGGTCCGCGCCGTTCGGGCTGGCCGGATTCGGGGCCGATCGCGCCTTCCATACCGCCATGCATTGCGCGCAGCTCACCCACGGCCACCCGACCGCTTACCTCGCCGCCGGTGCGTTCGCGATCCTGCTCGACAATGTGCTGGCCGGGCGAGAACTCCCGGACGCCTTGCAGGACACCATCGCTCGACTCGCCCCGATGCCCGCGAGCGCCGAGACCGTCACCGCCTTGACCTCGGCGCTGACCACCGCCCAGCTCGGTGCCCCCACCCCTGAGCGCCTGGAGCTCATGGGCCGGGGCTTCACCGCCGAAACCTGCCTGGCCATCGCCGTCTACTGCGCCCTGCACACCTACCGCACCGGCGACATCCGCGCCGGACTCCTGCTGGCGGTCAACCACTCCGGCGACTCCGACTCCACCGGTGCGGTCGCCGGCAACCTCATCGGCGCACTCCACGGCCTGCACGCCCTCCCCATGGAATGGGTGGCCACCATCGAGGGCCGCGACGAACTATTCCAAATCGCCGACGACCTGGTCCTCAACTTCCACTACAACGACCGCACCACCCTCACCGACCGCTACCCCCTCGACACCGCCAACGCCTGATGGGCGACCGGGTCTTTCGTCCTCGAGGTCCTCGGCGCGCAAGCGGGTGAGAGTCTCGGCGGTGGGATGGCCGGGACCGACCCGATAGCGGGGCGGGTCGAAGCCGTCGGCGGGTGTCAGGCCGATCGCCTCGTCGAGGACGTCCCAGGGGACGGTGATCGAGTCCTCCACATCCGCTGTGTACCAGGGAATGGTGGACAGGTCGCGGGTTTGCAGGGAGACCAGATCCGCCTTCGGGAGTAGGGTTTCCACGCCGTCCGTCCAGGCTGTCGTGGTGCACATCGAGCCATCGGGCAGTTCCGCATGCAGCAGCGGTGCCGGGTATTCGGCGAGGTCGCTTGCACTCGTCTGTGCCGCTCGAATCAGGTCGGCTTGGTCTTCACACACGGCGAACGCGAGAAGTCTTTCGGCATAGCGCAACTCATCCCAGCCGGGCGCATCGGCGGGGACGTCGTACGGGATCAGCTCGCCCCGCTCGTCGATCGTGTACGGCAGCGGCGAGATCGGCCGGTCCGCACGGCTGTAGACGTCCTCCGAGATGTCCAGGAGGTACGGAAGCCCCTGCGGCGCAGTGTTATCCGCGATGACCAGGCCGGCCTGCTGGAGCAGGAAGACGATCGGCCGACCGGGGAGCCTGTCGCCGAGCGCTGTCATCCAGCCTGGGATCAGCGGCATCGAGCCGACGTAGTTCAGCCCGTCCGCCGCATCGAATATCTGCTCGAGCACCGGTGTCTCCGGCGTGAAGCCGACGAGAAACTCTCGGCCCTGCCCCGCCAGATTCTGCCGGGCCACCGCAAACGCCTCCGTGGCCGAAATGCTCCATCCAGCCAGCACATCGGCGGAGACATAGCTCATGGTCGTCGGCCGGTCCAGCACCAGCATCTCCACGAGATTCGGCACCAGCGGCCGCGACACCGGCCACTGCCCCGGATCAATGCCGGGCAGACATCCATAGCCGATGCGCCGCACCACCGTACGCAGCGCAGGGGCGGCCTCCGACCAGGTCCGAGGCCGGGAAACCAAGGGCCGCAACGCCGCCGTCAGACTGCGGAGCACCCGCTCACGCCCTCCGCGATCGACGGCGGCCGCACGCGCGTAGTACGGCTCCAGCTCGATCAGCGCGGATTCGCCTCCGGCATGGTCGAACACGATGCCGAAATGGTCGGCGACAATCTCGGCGTCGACGATGTCCCGGCTCCCCCGGACCGCCGCCAACGCCTGCTTCGCGAATTTCTCCCGGGAAAGCCCGAAAACCCCACCCAACAACCCCATACCCGGTCCGTCTCCCACCGCTCGATGCCCACTCGGGCCGATCCGACGACCCGGCAGCACTCTAACCACTCCACGATTCGATCGACGGCGTCACGAATTCCGGAGTTCGCTCAGTCGGGTCAGGTTGACCGGGTCGAGGGCGCCGGCCAGGGTGAATCCGACTCGGACATCGGTCAGTTCGTCGGTGATCAAGGCGTAGGTGCGGATGTGATATCCGACAATCGCTTGGAACGACGGTGGGGACCGATCCGTTGTCGGATCGGTCCCCACCGTCGAAAGGTGTTGCGGGGTTTCTGGTTAGACCGTGAAGCCCAGCGCGCGGAGCTGTTCGCGGCCGTCGTCGGTGATCTTGTCCGGACCCCACGGGGGCATCCAGACCCAGTTGATCTGCAAGTCCTCGGCCAGGCCGGAGCGCACCAGGGCGTTGCGGGACTGGTCCTCGATGACGTCGGTCAGCGGGCAGGCCGGGGAGGTCAGGGTCATATCGAGTTTGGCGATGCCGTCCTCGAACTTGAGGCCGTAGACCAGGCCGAGGTCGACGACATTGATGCCGAGTTCGGGGTCGACGACGTCGCGCATCGCCTCCTCCATGTCCTCGAGGTGCTGGATCTCCTCGGGGGTCAACTCGACCGGGGCCGCTTCGACGGCCTGCTGCTCGGATTCGCTCATCTCTACTCCCCGTTACCCATCGTCTTCTTGGCTTCCTCCGCCGAGGCTATCCGCACCACGGCGTCCTTGAACGCCATCCAGCCCAGCAGCGCGCACTTCACTCGGGCCGGATACTTCGAGACGCCGACGAACGCGATGCCGTCGCCGATCACCTCTTCGTCACCCTCGACGGTGCCGCGCGAGGTGATCATCTCGTCGAACGACTCGACCACCTTCAGCGCCTGCTGCAACGGCAGGCCGATCACCTGGTCGGCCAGCACCGAGGTGGACGCCTGGCTGATCGAGCAGCCCTGCCCGTCGTAGGACACGTCGGCCACATCGCCGTTGTCGTTGATGTGTACGCGCAGCGTCACCTCGTCACCGCAGGTCGGGTTGACGTGGTGCACTTCCGCGCCGAAGGGCTCGCGCAGCCCTCGGTGGTGCGGGTGCTTGTAGTGGTCCAGGATGACTTCCTGGTACATCTGCTCCATGCGCATGGTCTATGCAACTCCGAAGAAGCTCTGGGCCTTCCGCACCGCGGAAACCAGCTGATCGACCTCGTCGAGGGTGTTGTACACCGCGAACGAGGCGCGCGCGGTCGCGGCGACACCGAAGTACCGGTGCAGCGGCCACGCGCAGTGGTGGCCGACGCGGATGGCGACGCCCTGATCGTCGAGGATCTGGCCGACATCGTGCGCGTGGATCCCGTCCACCACGAACGACACCGCGCCACCACGATTCGCGTTCTCGGTCGGGCCGACGATGCGCACACCGTCGATCGCGCCGAGACCGTCCAGGGCCGCGCCGACGAGTGAATGCTCGTGCGCCGCAACGGCATCCATGCCGATCTTGTTCAAATACTCGACGGCAGCACCCAAGCCGATGGCCTGCGAGATCATCATCGAGCCCGCCTCGAACCGCTGCGGCGGCGCGGCGAAGGTCGAGTGATCCATGTAGACCGTCTCGATCATGGAGCCGCCGGTGATGAACGGCGGGGTGTCCTCGAGCAGCGCACGCCGCCCGTACAGGACGCCGATCCCCGAGGGGCCCAGCATCTTGTGGCCGGAGAAGGCGGCGAAGTCGACGCCCAGCTCCCTGAAGTTCACCGGCATGTGCGGCACCGACTGGCAGGCGTCCAGCACCACGATCGCGCCGACTTCCTTGGCGCGACGCACCAATTCGGCGACATCCGCGACCGCACCGGTCACGTTGGACTGGTGGGTGAAGGCGACAACCTTGGTGGCCGAGGACAATTCGATCGAATCGAGATCGATGCGGCCGTCGTCGGTGATCCCGTACCACTTCAGGCGCGCACCGGTGCGGCGCGCGAGTTCCTGCCACGGAACGAGATTCGCGTGGTGTTCGAGCTCGGTGATGACGATCTCGTCGCCGGGCCCGACACGGTGCGGGAATCGGTCGTCGGAGAAGGCGTAGGCAACCAGGTTCAGCGACTCGGTCGCGTTCTTGGTGTACACGATCTCGTCCGCGCCCACCCCGACGAACGCCGCGATCGCCGCGCGCGCCGCCTCGTAAGCCTCATTGGCTTCCTCGGCGAGCTGATGCGCGCTGCGATGCACGGCCGCGTTGTGTTCGAGCAGGAAATTCCGCTCGGCGTCGAGCACCTGCAAAGGACGTTGCGACGTCGCACCGGAATCCAAGTACGCCAACGGTTTCCCGTCGCGCACCGTCCGGCTCAGGATCGGGAAGTCGGCCCTGATCCTGGCGAGGTCGAGAGTCCCCAGGGTGCTGGTCATTTAGGCTCCTACAGATGCGGAGGTGAAGCGCACGTAGCCATTCGAGTCGAGTTCTTCAGCGAGTTCGGCGCCGCCTTCGGCGACGATCTTGCCGTTCACGAACACGTGGACGAAGTCAGGCTGGATGTAGCGCAGGATGCGGGTGTAGTGGGTGATCAGCAGGATGCCGCCGTTCTCCCGCTCCTTGTAACGATTCACACCCTCGGAAACAATCCGCAGCGCGTCGACATCGAGGCCCGAGTCGGTCTCGTCGAGGATGGCGATCTTCGGCTTGAGCAGGCCCAGCTGCAGGATCTCCTGGCGCTTCTTCTCACCGCCGGAGAAACCCTCGTTGACGGAGCGGTCGCCGAACGCGGAGTCGATCTCCAGCTCGCCCATCGCCTCCTTGACTTCCTTGACCCAGGTGCGCAGCTTGGGGGCCTCGCCGCGGATGGCGGTGGCGGCGGTGCGCAGGAAGTTGGAAACCGAGACACCCGGAACCTCGACCGGGTACTGCATGGCCAGGAACAGGCCCGCACGCGCGCGCTCGTCGACCGACATCTCCAGCACGTCCTCACCGTCGAGGGTGATCGTGCCCTGGGTGACGGTGTACTTGGGGTGCCCGGCGATGGCGTAGGACAGGGTCGACTTGCCGGAACCGTTGGGGCCCATGATCGCGTGGGTCTCACCCGACTTGATGGTCAGGTTCACGCCCTTGAGGATCTTGATGGGCTCGCCGGTCTCGTCCGGGTTGGCGACCTCGACGTGCAGGTCCTTGATTTCCAGGGTGGTCATCGGATTCGGATTCCTTTGCGGGATGGGAAGTTTGGTGGTCAGACGCCGACAGCGGCGAGCTCGGCCTCGATGGCCGCCTCGAGCCGCTCCCGGATCTCGGGGACGGTGATCTTCTGCAGGATCTCGAAGAAGAAGCCACGCACGACGAGACGGCGGGCGACCTCCTCCGGAATGCCACGCGAGCGCAGGTAGAACAGCTGCTCGTCGTCGAAACGACCGGTGGCAGCGGCGTGCCCGGCCCCGACGATCTCGCCGGTCTCGATCTCCAGGTTCGGCACCGAGTCGGCGCGCGCGCCATCGGTGAGCACCAGGTTGCGGTTCACCTCGTAGGTGTCGGTGCCCTCCGCGGCAGCGCGGATCAGCACGTCGCCGACCCACACGGTGTGCGCGTCCGGCTTGCTGGAGGTCGGATCACCCTGCAGCGCACCCTTGTACTGCACGTTCGACTTGCAGTTGGGCTGCGAGTGATCGATCAGCAGGCGCTGCTCGAAGAACTGGCCGTCATCGGCGAAGTACACACCCAGCAGTTCGGCGTCGCCGCCGGGACCCGCGTAGCGGATATTGCCGATGAGCCGCACCAGGTCGCCGCCGAGGGTGACATTGGTGTGGCGCAGGGTGGCGTCGCGGCCCAGCTTGGCGTGGTGCGCGGTGACGTGCACGGCGTCATCCGCCCAGTCCTGCACGGCGATCACATTCAGCGCGGCGCTGTCACCGAGGATGAATTCCACGTTCTCGGCATAGGTTCCGCTGCCACGCTGGTCGATGACCACGGTGGCACGCGCGAAATTGCCGAGGCGGATCTGCAGGTGCCCGTAGGCGACCTTGCCCTCGCCCGGACCGGTAATGGTCACGATAACCGGCTCGGCCGCTTCGGTTTCCGCCGCGACCGACACGACGGTCGCCTGCTCGAAACCGGAGTACGCCTGCGCGGAAACACGATCGGTGGGGGTGCCGCCCTCGCCGAGGCGAGAGTCGGTGCGCTCCACGGTTTCCGCGGTGACGCCGGCAGGCGCGGTCACCTCGACGGTCGCCTGCCCGTCCCGCACGGCGGTGCCATCGTGCAGTCCGTTCAGGCGACGCATCGGGGTGAAGCGCCACACTTCGTCACGCCCGGAAGGGATTTCGAAGGCGTTGACGTCGAACGAGGCGAAGACCTCGCCCTTGTTCAACGCAGGGGTACGAGCCTCAGCGGCCTCGGCAACGTTCTCGACGGCCATCAGCCGACGGCTCCTTCCATCTGAAGTTCGATCAGGCGGTTCAGCTCCAGGGCGTACTCCATCGGGAGCTCCTTGGCGATCGGCTCCACGAAGCCGCGCACCACCATCGCCATGGCCTCGTCCTCGGTCAGACCGCGGGACATGAGGTAGAACAGCTGGTCCGCGGACACCTTCGAGACCGTGGCCTCGTGACCCATGGTCACGTCGTCCTCGCGGATGTCGACGTAGGGGTAGGTGTCGGAGCGAGAGATGTTGTCCACCAGCAGCGCATCGCACTTCACGGTCGACTTCGAGCCGTACGCACCCTTGTTCACCTGCACCAGGCCACGGTAGGAGGCACGGCCACCGCCGCGCGCCACCGACTTGGAGATGATGTTCGAGGAGGTGTGCGGCGCCAGGTGCAGCATCTTCGCACCGGTGTCCTGGTGCTGACCCTCACCGGCGAACGCGATGGAGAGCACCTCGCCCTTGGCGTGCTCGCCGGTCATCCACACGGCCGGGTACTTCATGGTGACCTTGGAGCCGATATTGCCGTCGACCCATTCCATGGTCGCGCCCGCCTCGGCCTTGGCGCGCTTGGTCACCAGGTTGTAGACGTTGTTCGACCAGTTCTGGATCGTGGTGTAGCGGCAGCGGCCGCCCTTCTTCACGATGATCTCGACCACCGCGGAGTGCAGCGAATCCGAGGAGTAGATGGGCGCGGTGCAACCCTCGACGTAGTGGACGTAGGCGTCCTCGTCGACGATGATCAGCGTCCGCTCGAACTGACCCATGTTCTCGGTGTTGATGCGGAAGTACGCCTGCAGCGGGATGTCCACGTGCACGCCCTTCGGCACGTAGATGAACGAACCACCCGACCAGGTCGCGGAATTCAGCGCGGAGAACTTGTTGTCACCCGACGGGATGACCGAGCCGAAGTACTGCTGGAACAGCTCCGGGTGCTCCTTGAGCGCCGTGTCGGTGTCCAGGAAGATGACGCCCTGCTTCTCGAGATCCTCGCGGATCGAGTGGTAGACGACCTCGGACTCGTACTGTGCCGCGACACCCGAGACCAGCCGCTGCTTCTCCGCTTCCGGGATGCCCAGCTTGTCGTAGGTGTTCTTGATGTCCTCGGGCAGGTCGTCCCAGGTGGCCGCCTGCTTCTCCGAGGAGCGCACGAAGTACTTGATGTTGTCGAAGTCGATGCCCTCGAGGTTGGAGCCCCAGTTCGGCATGGGCTTCTTGTCGAAGATGCGCAGTGCCTTCAGGCGGAAGTCGAGCATCCATTCGGGCTCGCTCTTCTTGGCCGAGATGTCGCGAACGACCTCCTCGGACAGGCCGCGCTTGGCACTGGCACCGGCGACATCCTTGTCGGCCCAGCCGTACCCGTACTTACCCAGGGACGCGATGGTCTCTTCCTGGGTCAGCGGCTGCACCTGGTCGGTGGTCGTCGTCATTCGGCACTCCTTCCGGAGTCGTGTGTAGAAGTCGTTGCGGGCTGTGCAACGGGCGGTACTACAAGGGGAACGTGGGTGGTGCAAGCACAGTCGCCGTTGGCGATGGTCGCCAAGCGCTGCACATGGGTCCCGAGAATTTCTCGGAAGGCTTCGAGCTCGGCCGCGCACAACTCCGGGAATTCCTCGGCGACATGCGAAACCGGGCAGTGATGCTGGCAGATCTGTACGCCCGCACCGACTTTCCGGGTCGAGGCCGCGAATCCGGCGTCGGTGAACGCTTCCGCGATCTCCTCCGCCTTGGCCTCTGTCTCGGCCGGGGTGTGTCCGGCGAGCTCACCGACCCCGGCGACAATCGCCTGGACCCGCTTGCGTGCGAAATCGGTGATGGCCGCGTCGCCGCCGAGCTCCCGGATCTGCCGCATGGCGGCTCCGGCGAGGTCATCGTAGGCGTGTCCCAGCTTGCCCCGGCCGGTGGCCGTCAACTGGAACTGCTTGGCGGGACGCCCGCGGCCCTTCTGCTGCCAGGACGCGGACCGGGTGGCCCGCGCTTCCCCGGATTCGATGAGCGCATCCAGGTGTCGACGCACACCCGCGGGGCTCAGGCCCAGCCGCTCGCCGATGGCGGTCGCGGTGATCGGGCCCTCCTCCAGCAGGAGCTTGATGACGGCTTCCCGGGTGTGCCCGTCGCCCGCCGGTCCGGACACAGCAACAGACCGGGCACCCTCACTCTGGTGCCCGGATTGTTGCGCATTCCGCAAACCCACGGTTTTCACAACACAAGTGTGACGGAATTCCATTCCGCGATCCAGTAAGGGTTCCCTGACCTGATCTTCGCGACCTGGGCCGATGGCGGCGGGTGTGAGCTGGGCCACCATATATCTGGGACAATTCCGGAAATTACGCCAGTTCGGAGCGGGTTTCCGATGGGGTGAACACGGTACTGGTAGTGGGTGCGACGGGAAACGTCGGACGACAGGTAGTGGCTCAGCTGGACGCGGCGGGGGTGCCGACCCGGGCGTTGGCTCGGGATCCGGAGACCACCGTATTTCCGCCGGGGGTCGAGGCCGTGGGCGGGGACTTGAGCGCGCCGGAGTCGCTGGTGGCCGCGGCCGACGGGGTCGACTCCGTGTTTCTGGTGTGGCCGTTCCACAGCACGGAAGGGGCGGCCGAGGTGGTGGCGGCGCTCGCGGCGCAGGGGCGGCGCGTGGTGTACCTGTCCTCGACGGCGGTGAATGACGATGGGCCGCAGTCGGATCTGATTCCGTTGCTGCACGCGGAGATGGAGGCGTTGGTGACGGCGGCCACGACGGAGTGGACGGTGCTGCGGGCCGACGCTCTCGCCTCCAATTCGCTGAGCTTGGCGCGGCAGGTTCGCGCGGGTGACGTGGTGCGCGGGACCGAGGTCGCACCCAGCGCGGTAGTGCACGAGGGTGATGTCGCCGCGGTGGCGGTCAGGCTGCTGACCGAGGCGGGCCACGTCGGGCGTACCTATCTCGCGACCGGGCCGCGGGTCGTGGGGCGTGCGGAGCGGGTCGAGGCCATCGGGACGGCTTTGGGCCGTTCGCTGCGGTTCGAGACCCTGCCGGTCGACGTGGCGCGGGAGATGATGACGGCGGCTGGGCTGCCGGCGGCGCAGATCGAGTCGCTGGTATCGATGACGGAATTCCGGCCGCGCTCGGAGCTGATCACCGACACGGTCGCCGAGTTCACCGGGCGTCCGGCCCGCGATATCCGGGAGTGGTCCGCCGAGCACGTCGAGGATTTTCGATAGCCGGACGGTCGCCGAGGACGAGTACGGGACCGGGCGGGGCATAAGTTCGACGCCGATCGAATTACAACTGGGGTGCGGGCGTCACAGCGCCCGCCGCAGACCACGAGAGCCGATCCACGGAAAGCCGGTGTCAGCATGCCCGTCGCCCTGTCCCTTCTCGATCTCGCCGCGATCGCACCCGGCCAGACCGCGCGCGACAGCTTCCACAACAGCGTCGCGCTGGCGCAGGCGGCGGAACGCAATGGCTACGAGCGGGTTTGGTACGCCGAGCACCACAACATGGGGTCGATCGCGTCGAGTGCGACCAGCGTGCTGATCGGGTATGTGGCCGGGCACACCGAGTCGATCCGGCTGGGTGCGGGCGGGATCATGCTGCCCAATCATTCGCCGCTGGTGATCGCCGAGCAGTTCGGGACGCTGGAATCGCTGTATCCGGGGCGCATCGACCTGGGGCTGGGTCGCGCGCCGGGCAGCGATCAGGAGACGATGCGGGCGCTGCGGCGCAATCCGTCCTCGGCGGACACGTTCCCGCAGGACGTGCTGGAGTTGCAGGGGTATCTGACCGGGAATTCGCGGATTCCGGGGATCAAGGCGGTGCCGCGGGCGGAAGGCGTTGTGCCGCTCTACATTCTGGGGTCGTCACTGTTCGGGGCGCAGCTGGCCGCGCATCTCGGACTGCCGTATGCGTTCGCCTCGCATTTCGCGCCGGACTCGCTGCGCGAGGCCGTGCACGAATACCGCGACCGGTTTCAGCCTTCGGAGCAGCTGGCCCAGCCGTATGTGATCGCCGGGGTGAATGTGTTCGCCGCCGAGGACCACGACGCGGCCGAGGCGCAGAAGGTGATCTCGTATCGGGCGCGGACGCGCGCGTTCATCAAGCGCGGAACGCAAGGCGTGGAGTTCTCCGACGAGGAGATCGACGCGTTCCTGAGCTCTCCCAACGGCCGCCACCTGGCCAAGATGACCACGTACACGGCGGTGGGCACACCCGCGGAAGTCGTTGCGTACCTAGAGGATTTCGCCGCCGAGATCCAGGCCGACGAGCTCATCACCGCCCACCACGCCCAGAATGTCGATGATCGTGTCCGTTCGATCGAGCTCACCGGCCGGGCGATGCTGGCGAAGGAAACGATCACGCACTGAAGGCAATCGGCGGTTCGGCGCTTGAAACTGTTGAAGCGCCGAATTGGCCGGCAGCGCGTAATTCATCGAACCCGATCGTCTCGTATTCATCACGGCCGGTGCCGCAGGTGACGAATCGACAACGAGCACTGGGTGTTTGAGTGAATTCCAGTATTGTGGGGTCCGTCGGGTAGTCGGTGACAACACACCGGCTGAGGCGCGGCAAGGATCCTGGGTCGGGTTCAGTGGTCGGAATTCGTTCGTGCCGAATCAATGTCTTTGTCACGGCATTCGAGCGGAAGCGTACTTCGCGATGAGCGAGCGGACCTCACTGAACCCCCACTCCGGTAATAACCGTCTCCGTCCGACCGGCGCCCGCACCCGGGTCGGACCGCCACCAAGATCATCGAAAAAGGCTGTGAGCCTGGTTATCCCGGCCAAGAACGAGGCCCGCAATATCGCCTGGGTCTTGGAGCAGCTGCCCGACGAAGTCACCGAGGTGGTCCTCGTCGACGGGAACTCGACCGACGCCACCCTGGTCACCGCGCGCCGGTATCGCCCCGATATCAAGGTCATCGCGCAGCAGGGCATCGGCAAGGGTGATGCCCTGCGCGCCGGATTCGTGGCCGCCAGCGGGGACACCATCGTGATGATGGATGCCGACGGCAGCATGAATCCGCAGGAGATCTCGCATTTCCTGTACTTCCTCGACCACGGCTACGACTTCGTCAAAGGCTCGCGATTCGTCGGCGGCGGCGGGTCGTTGGATATCACCGGACTGCGGCGGGCGGGCAATCGATTCCTGCTGGCAGTCTTCAATACGCTGTATCACACGCGGCTCACCGACCTGTGTTACGGATTCTGTGCCTTCGACCGCCGCTATCTCGATCATTTGGACCTGGCGGCTACGGGATTCGAGATCGAGGCCGAGATGACGGTCCGGGCGATGCGGGCGGGATTGCGTATTGCCGAGGTGCCCAGTTTCGAAATGCCGCGCCGGGACGGAAGATCGAATCTGCATGCCGTCCGCGACGGATTCCGGGTACTCGGCACGGTGCTCGCGGGGCACCGCACCAGCACGCCGGTCCCCACCCCGGAGGGCCGGTGAGCGCCCGGACGGGTGCGCCACGAAATACCGATCGATCCTGCTCGCCAGTCCGGCAGTTGACGCCCGACGATCTGCCGATCGCGCGCGCGGAGATCGAATTGAGCGCACCCGCACCCGAATTCGTGCTCGCCGACGAGCAACGCACGGCGCGCAAGATCCTGGCGCTGGTGCGGTGGCACGCCGCCCCGGTCGGTGTCGTCGTCCTGGACGCGGAACGCGGCCGCGACTGGGAGACGCGCGCGCCCACGGTACGGAACGCGGTGGCCGAGGCGGTCTCGGAACATCTGCGGTCCGACAACCCCGACGCCGCGGCGGAGATCGGACCCGCCTGTGTCCGTCGCCGACGGCGGATGCTGGCGCACGCACCGGCGATCACCGTGGTCGTGGCCACGCGCGGCCGGCCCGAGAGCCTGCGGCGTTGCCTGGAAGCGCTACTGCGCCTGGACTATCCGCGCTACGAGATCGTGGTGGTGGACAACGATCCGCCCGACGACGCCACCGCCACGATGATCGCGGAGCGCTTCGGTGACCGGGTCCGCTACGTGCGTGAGGACGTGCGCGGCCTGGCCGCGGCGCACAATCACGGGCTGGCGATCGCCGACGGCCGCATCGTGGCCTTCACCGACGACGATGTGATCGTCGACCGGCTCTGGCTTGCGGGCATCGCCGAAGGTTTCGACGCCACACCGGATGTCGGGTGCGTGACCGGCCTGATCCTGCCTGCCGAGTTGGAGACGCCCGCGCAACTGCTGCTGGAACAGCACGGCGGCTTCGACAAGGGCTTCACCGCACGCATCTTCGACATGGACGGTCACCGGCCCGAGGATCCGCTGTTCCCCTTCACCGCGGGACGATTCGGCTCGGGCGCGAACATGGCCTTCGACACCGCGGTGCTGCGCGGGCTGGGTGGTTTCGATCCCGCGATCGGCATCGGCACCCGGGCGCGCGGCGGTGACGATCTGGCCGCCTTCTTCCGCGTCGTGGTCGGCGGCCACCGGCTGGTCTATCAGCCGAGCGCCCTGGTGTGGCATCACCATCACCGGGAGATGGCCGCGTTGCGCAATCAGGTGTACGGCTACGGTGTCGGGCTCGGCGCGTATCTGACCAGCGCGCTCGTGCACGACCCGAAGATGGTGGGCGCGTTCGTGCGCCGACTCCCCCGCGGCGTCGCCTACGCGCTCGCGGCGACCTCGGCGCGACGTGAAGGGGACGATACGACGGGCGATTCCGCGTGGGGTCTGCCCGCCGAGCTGGCCGGGCTGGGCCGTCGGGGGGTCCTGTCCGGTCCAGCGGCCTACGTCATCAGCCGATGGCAGACCAGTCGCGCGGCCGGAGTGGGCAGGTGAGGGCCTTCGCCCCGACCGATGCGACCGGCGCCCCGGAGGTGCCACGGTCCGGGGTCGATTCGGAAGAGACCCGAAACCCACTGGTGCGCAACGGCATCCTGCTGACCCTCGGCTCCGGCTTGTCGGCGCTGGTCGGGCTCGGGTACTGGACGGTGGCAGCGCGTTGGTACTCCCCGGAAGCCGTGGGCAGCAATGCCGCGGCGCTGTCGCTGATCCTGCTGATCGCCATGGCCGCCCGGCTCAACCTCAACAGCGCCATGGTGCGGTTCATCCCGGCTGCGGGTGCGCGGACGGGGCGGCTCGTCGCATGGGCTTACCTGGTCTGCGTTGCGGTCTCGGTGGTCGCCGGCGTCGCGTGTGTCGCGGCGATCGGCCTGTTCGCGCCCGGTGTCACCTACCTGGAAAGTGGCGCGGCACAGGCGTTGTTCGTGGTTGCCGTGACCGCGTACACGCTGTTCGTACTGCAGGACGGCGTGCTGACGGCCTTGCGCCGCGCTCCCCTCGTGCTGGCCGAAGCGGTCCTGTTCTCGATCGCGAAACTGCTGTTGGTGGTCGTGCTGGCGTCCGCTCTGCCCGTGCACGGCATCCTGGTGTCCTGGATGGCCGCGGTCGGCGGCGCGGTGGTGATCGTCGGGACCTTTCTGTTCACCCGCGCGATTCCGGCACGGCAGCACGACAATACGGACACCGACCGGTTGCCCCCGGTCCGCGATATCGCCCGCTTCGTGGCCGCCGACTATGTGGGCTCGGTGTTTTCGATCGCCGCGGTGACGGCGATGCCGCTGCTGGTCGTGGCCCTGCTCGGCGCGGCCCAGAACGCCTTCTACTCCATCGCGTGGGCCATTGCGAACGCCCTGCACCTGCTCAATCTGAACATGGGCACATCCCTGGTCGTCGAAACCGCCACGGATCAAACCCGATTGGCCGCCCACGCGCGCCGGGTGCTGACCCGCACCGCGACGCTGCTGGTCCCCGCGGTGCTCGCGGTCACGCTGCTCGCACCGTATCTGCTCGGCGTCTTCGGCGACGGTTACCGAGCCGGCAGCACACCACTGCGGCTGCTGGCGCTCGCGGCACTGCCGCATCTGCTGGTCTCGACCGCCACCAGTTCGGCGCGGGCGCAGCGAAAACTGCGGCTGCTGC
Organism: Nocardia heshunensis; assembly: GCF_054782115.1. NCBI lineage: Bacteria > Bacillati > Actinomycetota > Actinomycetes > Mycobacteriales > Nocardiaceae > Nocardia > Nocardia heshunensis. The sequence goes on from NZ_BAAGTC010000003.1 coordinate 453,792, forward strand.
TGGCGATTCAGAGTGCCACCTGTGTGTCGGCGCTCGGGCTCGGTGCGCTGCTGCTGCCCGAGCTCGGTCTCTACGGCGCGGCGATCGCCTGGCTGGCCACCCAACTCTGGTTGGCGGCGGTGCTGCTGGTGCGGCGTGACCTGTGGATGCCGGACGAGTCGCATCGACGCTGGTGGTGGCACCTCGAGGGAACGGTCGCGCGGCTGGCCCTGACCACCCGGCTCCGGGTGCTACTGCGGCCCGCGCTGCCGCGACTCCGCGCGCTCGTCGCCGCCGACCCACCGGGCGACGATCCGGCGCTGCAGGCGATGGTGCGGGAGCGGCCGGGCACGCACGCGCGAATACTGCCCACGGTCACCGATATTCGCGTCGCGGTGCTCAGCCCGGACGGCGGCGACCCGACCGCGGTCCTCAAGTTCGCCCGTACGCCGCTGGCCGGGCACGATCTCGAGACCCAAGCCCGGGTGCTGGCCGAACTGGCGGACATGACCGAGCTCGGCGACTGGCGGACGCTGCTGCCGCGCATCGAGGAGCTGCGCACCGATGGCGACACGGTGGTCTCGGTGGAATCCTTCGTGCCCGAGCGCGATTTGGCGACCGTGCTGCTGCGCCATCCCGACCGGTATCGGCCGCTGATCGCCCGGGCACTCACGGCGATCAGCGAATTACACACGCGCACCGGCAGTTTCGATCATGTCGGCGAGGGCGAACTGGCCGAGTGGGTCGACCGGCCACTGCGGCAGCTGGCACATGCGTGCGCCACCATGTCACCCCGCTCCACCGCGACCGTGGACCGGCTGGGTACGGTGCTGCGGGCCGCCCTGTCCCGCCGCCGAGTGTTGATCGGCTGGACACACGGAGACTTCCATCCCGGGAACGTCCGGCTGGGCGGTTCGGACGACGCCGTGACCGGCCTCATCGATTGGGGCGGTGCCGGTTTCGGCCGACTCACCGCGCTCGACGGCTGCCTGCTGCTGCTCACCGCCAACCGCCTGCTCGAGGACCGCGAACTCGGCGACATCGTGCGCGAACGCCTGCTGCACACCGGCGGTCTCACCCCGGACGAGCGCACGCTGCTGGACGATGCCTGGGGCACAGCACAAGCCGGGCCCTCCGACGGCTGGCTCGACGAACGGGTGCTGATCCTGCTGACCTGGCTGCACCATGTGGTCGGCCTGTGGACCAAATGCGATGCCTATCGGGAGCGGCCGATCTGGTGGGCGGTCAATGTCGAGCCGGTGCTGCGCGCCTTCGAGACCGTCGCGACCGCGCTCGAGCAGCAGGCGCGGATCTCGGCCGAGCTGCGTGGTGACACACCCTCGGACCTCGACGATCCGGATTCGACCCTGGAGTTGTATCTGGCCGGTCCCCCGCCGACCGTGGACGTGGTCATCTGCGCCTACACCGAACGGCGTTGGCAGGACCTGGTCGATGCGGTCGCCTCCGTACGCCGCCAGACCTATCCGGTACGGCGGCTCGTGGTGGTCATCGACCACTGCCCCGGGCTCCTCGAACGGGCCCGCTACGAACTACCCGGCACCACCGTCGTCCCCAACCGCGAGACCAAGGGCCTGTCCGGTGCACGCAATACCGGAATCGCCGCCACCACAGCCGATATCGTGACCTTCCTCGACGACGACGCGGTGGCGGCCCCGGACTGGATCGCCGCGCTGCTCACGCCGTACGCGGATCCGGCGGTGCTCGGGGTCGGCGGCCAGGTGCGCCCGAACTGGCGGGCCGCGCGCCCGCGCTGGTTTCCCGACGAGTTCGGCTGGGTGGTGGGCTCCGGATACCGGGGGCTGCCGACCCGGCGTGCCCCGGTGCGCAATGTCATCGGCGCGAACATGTCGATGCGCCGCGAGTTGCTGGTGGAATCCGGTGGGTTCGACGAACAGCTCGGCCGGGTCGCGCGGCGGCCGCTGGGCTGCGAGGAGACCGAGCTGTGTATCCGGGTGCGACGCGCGCATCCGGGCGGCGTGCATGTCTACGAACCCGCGGCGATCGTGCACCACACCGTGCCCGGCGATCGGGCGACGTGGTCGTACTTCCGGTCGCGCTGTCTGGCCGAGGGCCAATCCAAGGCGGTGGTGCGCAGGCTCGCGGGCGCGGCGGACGGATTGTCCAGTGAGCGAACGTATGTCACGTCCACGATTCCGCGGGGAGTGCTATATCAGCTCGGCCGGGTCGCACGCGGCCAGCTGTCGGGTCTCGCCGCCGCCTGCGCGCTGATCGCCGGGGTGATGTTGACGGCGCTCGGCTTCATGGCAGGAACGATCCGACCGGCCTACGCACCCGACCGACGACCCCTGCATCGATATCTACTGCGGCGCAGCGTCTTCGCTGCGCTACCGGTTGCGCTCGCGTTGTGGCTGCTGGCGCTGCGGCATGTCGATACCGGTCGCATCGGCGACTACGGGCTGATCCCGTTGCTACCCGTGACCTACTGGGCGGCACTGGCGATACTGCTGACCGGATTCGCTGTGCTGGTGCACAATCCGCGGACGCCGTCGGCCCTGCTCGCCGCACACATCGGCGTCCTGATCGCCTTCCTGCACGCCACGCCGTGCCTCGTCTACGGCACGCTGCGCTATTCGTGGGCGTGGAAGCACGTCGGCGTCGTCGACTACTTCCTGCGTCACGACGGCACCGACCCGTCCATCCACGAGTTGTCCGCCTATCAATACTGGCCCGGCTTCTTCAATCTCAACGCGCTGCTGGTCCGGGCAAGCGGCCTGCACTCGGCGCTCGGCTATGCCACTTGGGCCCCACCGGTTTTCAACGCCCTGCTGATCGGCCCGCTGGTGCTGATCTTCCGCGCCGCTACGGACGATCGGCGGCTGATCTGGACGGCCGTGGCGATCTATGTGCTCGGGGCGTGGGTCGGGCAGGACTATTTCGCGCCGCAGGCGGTCGACTACTTCCTGTACCTGAGCCTGATCGCGTTGTGCCTGCACTATTTCCAGCGGCGCTCGGCCGTGCGGACCGGGCGGCGGGTGGCCTTCGGCGTGCTGGCGTTGCTGCCGATCGCGGCGGCCATCATCGTGACCCATCAGCTCACCCCGGTCATGGTGGTGGCCGCCCTGGTGGCGCTCGCCCTGCTGTGCCGATACCGCCTGGTCACGATCACGGTGCTCACCGTGGCGCTGGCCGCGGTGTGGGATCTGGTGTTCGCCGGACGCTGGATACGCGAGAACTTCGACAGCATCCGGTCCACCATCGGATTGCTCGGCCACAACGCGAATTCCGGGTTCATCAGTCTGGCCGCGGCCAGCCACAGCCAGGCGGTGGTGGCCCGCGTCGACCGGTTGCACAGCGCCGCGGTCTGGGTGCTGGCGCTCCTCGGCCTGGCCCGCCGCTTCCGCTATCGACGCGATCTCGCGCTCGTGGTGCTGGCCCTGGCCCCGATTCCGGTGCTGGTCAGCAATGACTACGGCGGCGAGATGATCTTCCGGGTCTATCTTTTCGGGTTGCCGTTCGCGGCGTTCTTTGCCGCGGCCGCCTGCTACCCACGCCCGGAATCGGGACACTCGTGGCGCACCGCGATCGGCGCGCTCGCGGTGGTGCTGGCGCTGGTGCCGGGCTTCGTGTTCGGCTATTACGGCAAGGAACAGGCGAACTACTTCAGTCCCGGCGAGGTGGCCGCGGCCCGGTTCGTCTACGGCATCGCCCCGCGCGGCTCGCTGATCGTCGGCGCGACCAGCGATTTCCCTTGGGCCTTCCAGAATTTCGAGTTCTACGACTATCTGTGGTTCGCGCTGCTCGAACCCAAGGATCGCCAGGTCGTGCTCGATGATCCGGTGGCGGCGTTCACCGATTATCTGAGCCCGGCCCGCCACCACCACGCCTATGCCATCCTGACCCGCAGCCAGGCCGCCGATATCGATATGAGCGGTGTGTTACCGCGTGGCGAGCTCACCAAGATCACCGACGCCTTGACCGCCTCGCCCCGCTTCCTGGTCATCTATCGCAATGCGGACGCCATGGTGATCACCGCGAATCTCCCCTTCCCGAAGCAGGCGCAGGGATGAGTACGACACGGAACTCGCAGCGGCGCCTACGAATACGCCACCTCATGGTGGCCGCCTCCGGCTGGCTGGCGCTGGCGGCCGTCGCCTACCTGCCTGCGGACACGCCGCTGCGGATTGCGGCGGTGTTCGGATTCGTGCTGCTGGGACCCGGATTCGCGATCTCGGGCCTGCTGAGTTCGGGCGACCGGCTCGAACGCTGGGTACTCACGGTTGCGCTGAGTCTGTCGCTCGGGCTGCTGGTCACGGTCGGATTCACCGAACTCCGGGACAGCTCCGTCGATCAGCGGCTGGCGGTACTCGCGGCGGTGACGACGATGGCCACCCTCGTCGATATCGTTTGGGCGCGGGAGCGAGAGCCCGAGGCTGGGGGTACGCCGTGACCGTCATCCCGATCCTGCTGTATCACAGCGTGAACGATGATCCGCCCGGTTGGATCGCGCCGTACACGGTCACGCCACGCGTCTTCGCCACTCACCTGAAGCACATCGCCGACAGCGGCCGCACCGCACTGACGGTGTCCGGGCTCCGTGCGGCGCTCGACGGTCGCGTCGAACTACCGGCCCGGCCGGTCGTGCTGACCTTCGACGACGGGTTCGCCGATTTCGTCTGCGCCGCAGGGATGCTCGCGGACGCCGGGCTGGCGAGCACGCTGTACGTGACGACCGGTGCGCTGCGCGGTGGCCCCGCGGCCGAGGGTCTGCGGCTCCCGCCCGCGCCCATGGTCGACTGGTTTCAGCTCGCCGATCTCTCGGCCCAGGGTGTGGAGATCGGTGCGCACACCCACACCCATCCGCAGCTCGACACCCTGTCCCCCGTCGCCGCCCGGGACGAACTGAGCCGGAGCAAGGGACTGCTCGAGGATGCACTCGGCATCGCGGTAGACAGCTTCGCCTATCCGCACGGATTCCACACCGCTGCATTGTGTGCCGCCGTCCGCGACGTCGGATTCGGTTCGGCGTGCGCGGTCGGCGAGGCCCTCAGCTCGAGTGCCGACCACCCGTTCGCTCTGGCTCGGCTGACCGTCCGCGCCACCACCTCCGCGGCGACCCTGCGCGGGTGGCTCGACGGCCGCGGCATGCCGGTCGCGCCGCGCGCCGAGGCGTTGCGGACCAAGGCGTGGCGCGCCTATCGGCGGCTGCGCGGTCCCGGATCCGCCCGCGGGGTGATCCGCATCGATTGAGCCACGGTCAATTCCGTCCATTCCACAGGAGAGTTCATGCGTGCCCTGGTCACCGGCGCAGCCGGATTCATCGGATCGAATCTGGTGGATCGCCTTCTCGCGGACGGCCATCAGGTCGTCGGCGTCGATAACTTCGCTACCGGGCGGGCGGCGAATCTGGCCCACGCGGTGCGGGCGGGTACGCGCTTCGGCCTGATCGAACGCGATATCACCGCGCCCGAACTGGTCGACATCGTCGCGGCCGTGCACCCGGAGACCGTCTTTCATCTGGCGGCCCAGGCGGATGTGCGCAAATCAGTGGCCGACCCGTGGTACGACGCGCGGGTCAATGTGCTGGGCACGATCAATCTGCTGGAGGCCAGCCGCCGTGCGCAGGTGCGCCGGGTCGTCTTCGCGGCATCCGGCGGATCGCGCTACGGAAGGCCGGAATCGCTTCCGGTGCAAGGGGAAACGCCCGCCGACCCGATCTCCCCGTATGCGGCGGCCAAGGTCGCAGGTGAGTACTATCTGCGGGCCTACACCGGACTCTACGGTTTGCGCGGCATCAGTCTGGCCCTCGCCAATGTCTATGGACCACACCAGAATCCGGACGGCGAGGCGGGCGTGGTCGCGATTTTCGGCAGCGCGCTGCTGACCGGGCATCCGACCACGATCTACGGCGACGGCAGCGCCACCCGCGATTACGTCTACGTCGGCGACGTGGTGGACGCGTTCGTGCTCGCCGCCGACGCACCCGCCGAGGTCACCGGAATGTTCAATGTCGGCACCGGCGTGGAGACCTCGACGGCGCGCCTGCACGACATGATCGCGCGGTCGGTCGGGGTGCGCGCGGCTCCGGCGCATCGGCCGGAGCGAGCGGGCGAGATCAGCGCGATCGCCCTGGACAGCACCGCCATTGCCGCGACGCTGCACTGGACGCCCCGGGTCGAGCTGCGCGATGGCATCGACCGCACCGTCGAATGGCTGCGCAGCGTGCTCACCATCAGCCCGGCGGTGTGAGGAGAAACAATGGCGCGCAGCATCTTGTCGAGCACCACTGTCGAGAGCCCGGCTCCGCGCGAGCTGTGGCGGCGACTGCACGAAGACGATCGCGAGGCCGTCCCGACCCAGGCCGCGGAATGGCTCGACTGTGTGACCTCGCTCGGCGGTTGGCGTGACGCCAGTCGGCTCTACCACCTGCCGGACGGGCGCAGCGCGGTCCTGCCGCTGGTGCGTCGTCGGATGCCCGGTCCGGGGATCCTGCGATCCTTGCCGGAGGCTTGGGGTTTCGGTGGACTGGTTGCGCCCGGCGGGGTGGATGCCGAACTGGTGTCGGCGGTCGCCGACGATCTGTGTACGACACCGGCGGCGCGGATCTATGTCCGCCCCAATCCATTACACGCCGACGCATGGGCGGGCGCGCTGACCGATCGACCCGGTGTCACCGCCGTGCCGATGCGCGCTCACGTGCTCGACCTCACCGGTGGTTTCGAGCAGGTGTGGCACGAACGGTTCAAGGCGGCCACCCGCACCGATGTGCGGAAGGCTCGAAAGTCCGGCGTGCGCATCGAAACCGACACCACCGGCCGCCTGGTGCCCGTGTTCTACGACCTGCTGCTGCGTTCCTTCGACCGCTGGGCCGAGCAACAACACGAACCCCTGTGGCTGACCCGGTGGCGTGGCCGTCGCCGCGACCCGATCGACAAGTTCGCGGTGATCGCCGAGCGCATGGGCGAACGCTGCCGAATCTCGGTGGCCTGGCTCGACGACCGGCCGGCCGCGGCGATCGTGGTGCTGCGCGGTGGATTCAACGCCCACTACACGCGCGGGGCGATGGATCAGGAGGTGGCGGGCCGGGCCCAGGTGAACTGCCTGTTGCACGCGACGGCCATCGAGGACGCCTGCGCCGCCGGGTGCCGGGCCTATCACTTCGGAGAAACCGGCGGGTCGGCGCGATTGGCGCAGTTCAAGAATCGCTTCGGCGCGCAGCCGCGGGAGTACGCGGGCTATTGGATCGAACGGGTGCCGGTCTACCGCGCCGACCGTCTGGTCCGCACCGGCGTCAAACGCGTGATCGGATTCCGCGATGCGTAGGGCCGGGCTGCTGCTCGCGGTGGTCGCACTCGTGTGCGGCGCGTGTTCGGCGGGTGCGCCGAAGTCCCAGACCCCGACTCCGCCGGGGCATTACGCGCTGGTCGCCAACGCACGGACCAGCGATCTGCAAACCATCGACGCCACCACCATGACCGCCGTCGGCACTCCCATCGGTCTGGGCGCGATCCCTTCCAATGTCATCGTCAGCCCCGACGGGAAACACGCTTTCGTGGTCAGTCCCCTGGCCAGCACGGTCACCGTCATCGACACTGCCGCCCGGCATCGCGTCGGTGACCCGATCCAGGTCGGCAGCTTTCCCTCCGGGATCGCCATCAGCCCGGATGGTTTGCGACTGTATGTGGCGGGCGGCGAGACCGACGACGTCCGCGTCTACGACACCCGCACCGGGCGGCGGATCGGCAGATCCGTCCGGATCGGTGACGCACCGGGCGGATTGGCCATCAGCCGGGACGGGATCTGGCTCTACGCGACCAGTCAGTACCAGAACGATCTGCGGGTGATCAATGCCGAAGGACTGTTCGTGGACGGGAATGCGATCGTGCTGGGCACCGCGCCCGCGAGCGTGGCCGTGAGCCCGGACGGCACTCGCGCGTACGTCGGCAATCTGTTGTCGAACACCGTCTCCGTGATCGACACCGCCGCACGGACAGTGACGGGCGTGCCGATCCCGGTGGGCGACTATCCGGTCGCCCTGGCCGTGAGCCCCGACGGCAGCCGGGTCTATGTCGTCGATCAGAACTCCAATGACCTGCGCATCATCGATACGCATACCGATACTGTTGTCGGCGCGCCGATTCCGACCGGCGCGGCGCCCAGCGGGCTCACAGTCTCACCCGATGGCCGCCTCGTGTATGTCACCGACATGTACTCTGACGACATCACCGTGATCGACACCGTCACTCTCACGGCCACCAGATCGGGCCGCATCGGCAATGCGCCCAGCGGTATCGCGCTGGCGGACGTGGGCTGACCGCTCGGGATCCGCATCATGTCCGTTCGTTCCACGCTGTCGGCCGCGCTGGCCATCGCCACCGCGCTCATCGTGGCGGTCGGGTGCTCGTCCCCGTCCGGGCCGCCCGCCCCGACATCCTCGACAGCCCCGGGAAACCCCGGTTGGCAGTTGACCTTCGATGACGAATTCGACGGGCCCGCCGGGAGCGCGCCCGATCCCGACCGCTGGCAGCCGGACAAGGGTGGAACCGGTTGGGGCAACCAGGAATTGCAGTACTACACCCCCGACGGCAATACCTTCCTCGACGGTCGGGGGCATCTCGTGATCGAGGCACGCGCGGAGTCGGGTGCCGGACCAACCTGCTGGTACGGCAGCTGCCGGTATTCGAGCGGCAAGCTGACCACCACCGGAAGCGGGGAACGCGTGCTGTTCTCGCAGCAGTACGGCCGCTTCGAGGCGCGCATGAAGCTGCCGCAGGGGTCGGGGCTGTTGTCCGCGTTCTGGCTGCTCGGCGACAATCTGCCGCAGGTCGGCTATCCGCGGGCGGGTGAGATCGACGTGGTGGAGATGCTCGGCAATCAGACGAGCGATGTCGAACAGCATGTGCACGCGCCGGGCATCGACTACGGCACCGGCACCACCCTGCCGACGGGTCAGATCGGCAGCGACTGGCACACCTACGCCGTCGTCTGGACGCCGACCGAAATCGATTGGCAGGTCGACGGAAACACCACGCGCACGCTGACCAAGCAGCAGGCGGGGGCCCGCTGGGACTTCGACCACCCGTTCTATCTGCTGCTCAATCTGGCGGTCGGCGGCAACTGGCCCGGTTCGCCGGGGAGCGATACACAATTCCCCGCGCGCATGCTCGTCGACTATGTCCGGGTGTATTCAGAAGCCACCTGAGCCGCAGCGCTGCCAGCCGAAGCGTACGCAGCGGCACCCCCGGCAGCCCGTTCTCGCGAATCGCCAACGCCGCCAAGAGTGCACGGGTTCGGGGCGGGAAATCCGGCGGTCGGCATTCGGCACACCCGCCCGGGCGATGGCCGAGCAGTTCGGTACACGCGTCGAGGAGTCCGGCCTGATACGCATGCCGGGTCGTGGTGATACCCGCAGCGCGAACCCGGGTATCGGCATTGCGCGGTGCGAACGACAGCGGGGCCGACCGCAGGATGGGCAGATCCTCGCCGCTGTCGCCGACGGTCATTCGATGCGCCGCGCCCGGTAATCGTTCGATCAGCGCGGTCAGTCCCGTGGCCTTGTCGATGCGGGCCGCCACGATGTCGGTCTGTCCTTCGCCCTCGACGATGCGCAGCTCGCCGGGCTCGAAAGCCAGGACCTCGTCGATCATTTCGCGGGGCAACGGACCGCCGTCGATGCGGGCGCGGATGCTGTGGTCATAGCCCGCCACGAGCTCGATGCGCGGGTCGGCGCTCAGCTTCGCGCGGACGCCCTCCAGCAGCGACCGTTCCATATCGGTGCGCAGGTCGATCGTGCTGTCGGTCGGGGCGTCGTAGACGGCCGAACCGTACTCGGCGACCGCGCCCACGAGTCCGAAGACGCGGCAACGGTCACGGGTGTCACCGACGCTGCGACCGGTCGCGATGATCGGGCGGTAGCCGTGCGCAAGCAGCGCGCGCAGGGCCAGCGCTCCGGCGGGCGAGGTGATCGGGTAGCCGAGCGGGCCGGTCTCCAGCACGCCGTCGAGGTCGATTGCGCAGATCGGTCCCGAGACCGGATATTCCTGCGGGAGAATGCATTCCGCCAGATAGTCGTGCACCACCGCCGCTGATCGCCGTTCGAACTCGGCGGCCGATACCCGATCGGCACGTCTGAGCCGCCACAGTTGCACCAGGCGGTACAGCAGCCAGCGCTCGCCGTCCACACCGTGCCCGTCCCGGCTTGCGAAACCCGCTCGCAGGGCTCGGGCGAAGGCGATATCGGGAGCATCGGCGGCCGCACCTGCCAGCCCGAAAACCGCGTCATAGCAGGCAAGTTCGCGATTCCCGAACGGTGACCGGTGAAAACCGATCTTGCGCACCGCATTCGAGTCGGCGATCCAGTGACGGTGATCGGTGGCGCCGTCGGCAATGCTGGGGCGGTCCACCCGCAGCAAGGCGCGGGTCAACGGTTCCAGCAGGAGCAGCCGCGCAGGTGGACCGAAGCTTCCGAACTCGCCGCTGAGCAGGTACGCCGCGACCTCCCAGATCGGTCCGCGGCCACGCATCGCACCGGTCGGATCCCGCCTGGCCGGGAGGCACTGTTGTCGGCGCACGGTGTAGTCGGCGATACAGTCGGCAAGGATCTCCGGATTCGGCTGCGGCCCTTCGATAATCCAGTCTCGATACAGCAGCCCGTCACGCACCCCATATATCCGGGGCAGTACCTCGCCCAGCCGTTCGGCGATCACGGCGGCGGGCCGACCGAACCGCCCCAGACCGACACCTTCGATCACGAGTTCCCGCGACTCACGGCGGCCGGTTTCGATGTGGAGGAAGGGCACCGTGTAGCGGGCGCGCACATGCCCGCGCGATGGTGCACGCGCGGTGGAGTGCGCAACCGGTTCCCCGATCTGCCAGGACGAATCGACCAGAGCGGTCAGTGCGCCGCGAACGGCTTCCGGGGCGAGCAGCTCGTGTATGGCCCACTCCCGCCACGGCAGGCGGGCCGCGGGCCAGTGGCCCAACGCATCCGGCACACCCTGCGAATTTGCCCGGCCCGCATCATTGCGGTCAGTGGCGTCCCAATCCGTGAGCGCGAGCACGATCCGGTCCGCGCCGAGGCCGGTTGCCGTCACCGCTTCGGCCGCCGCCGCCATCGAACGCCCCGATACCGGCGGATCGTCGATGAGCACCACCAGCCCACCCGCACGGGCACATTCGCGCAATGCCTGTCGCTCGACACGCAACCAGGTGCGGCCCGGACGGTAGGTCAGCGCCCGGGCACCGACCACGCCACCCGCTCGCAGTGCCGCCACCAGCAGCGGGGCCAGATAGCAGCCCGAGGTGCGTATCCCGATCACGATCAGCGGCCGATCGTTCGGGATATCGACCGTGGCCGTGAGCTTCTCGGCGAGTCGCCGCAGGTCGTCGGGTCGCTGATCGAAGTCGTGGAAGCAGGCGGGCAGGCGCATCACCTCGTCGCCGAGCAGCGACACCACCGGCTCGATCTCGCGTAGCGGCGCGGGAATTCGGGCCACGTCGGCGGGGCGGGCATCAGTCGGCCCGAGTAATGCGGTGGCCGCGCGCACGGTCAGTTCGAGGAGCGCGCATCGCGCCTGATGCAAGCGGCTCGGTCGCCCGGGAACCGGCAGGTCGCCGACCGCGGCCGACACCGCGGCACCACCGCCGACCAAGCGTCCCGGCAAGGACCGCTTCGGCTGCGACAGCGCTGACGCGATACGCCCGAGCTGTAAGCGATCCGGGTGCAATCGGTCCTCGACCAGCTGCAGCAATCCACCTGCCACCAGGTACGCGTCCAGGGAATCTCCGCCCGTCACCGCGTCGCGGAGCTGGCCATACAGGGCGTCGGCGGACTGCAACAGGTCGATCGCGCGATCGGCCGTCGCCCCCCGAGCTGCCCCGATGTCGTTCAGATCGCTGCCTCCCAGGTCAAAAGCACTCCCTACCAAACGATATCGCGCACAGCGCAGGCGAAATCGCGTTACCGTGGAGAGTTCCTCCCACCGCAAACGAGTACCGAACGCGGTGTCCCGCATCGAGAAGGGCGCGCGACGTGACCCGGCTGTTCGGCTCTCACGGAGGCCGGACCGCCTCGTGGTCGCTGGCGAGTGAGGAGGGAAGGGTACAGATCTGCAGCCCCGCGCCCCGCGACGACTGGTCACAGGTGCTGCAGGCCGACCCGACCGCGACGCCCTCGCAAACCCCGACCTGGCTCGACTGCGTGTGCCGCAGTGACGGCTGGACCGATGCCAGTCGCCTGTATCGGCTTCCCCACGGCCGCACCCTGATCCTGCCGTTGGTCCGCCGTCGGATCGCCGGACTTCGCGGCCCGGTGCCCGCAATCCAGGCGTCCTTCCCGCACGGTTGGAGCACCGGCGGTCTGCTCGCGCCAGGCGGCGCGAGCGCCGCCGACATCGCGCTCGTCCGTGCCGACCTGTCCCGCCACCCCGCCTTGCGCACCCTGATCCGCCCCGGCTACATCGCCGCCGACGCCTGGGATTCGGCGACCGCCACCCACTCGCGCATCCAGCCGGTTCGCCGTGCGCCGCGCAACACCCACGTGCTCGACCTATCGGGCGGCTTCGAGGAGGTCTGGTCCCACCGCTTCACGGCGAAGGCGCGCAGTGGAATCCGCAATGCCGAACGCAAAGCCGCGGCGGCCGGGGTCGACATTCGGCTCGGCAACTCGCCCGATCTCGTCGCCGACTTCTATGGCGTCTACCTCCGCTGGCTCGAACTCCGCTCGCTGCAATGGGGTGCGCTGCGCCCGGCCGCGCGTTGGTGGAGCCGCCCCGAACCGCTGCGCCGGTTCCACACCGTCGCCGACGCCCTCGGCACGGACTGCCGGATCTGGATCGCGTGCCTCGACGGCACTCCGATCGCCGCCAATATCGTCCTGTTGCACGGACAGCTCGCCGTCGGCTGGCGTGCCTACGCCGACCGTTCCCTGACCGCCTCGCTGCGTACCCAGGAACTGTTGCAGTGCCGCTCGGTCGAATACGCCTGCAAGCTGGGCTGTTCTACCTTCATCATGGGCGAGTCCGGCGGAGTGACCGGTATCAAGCACGTCAAGGATCGGTTGGGAGCCACCGAATTCGAAGGCGCGGAATACCTTTTCGAGAGACTGCCGATTCCCGCACTCGACGCCGGCCGCGATGCACTACGCAGGGTCGCCCTGCGCATCGCCGCGGCGATTCCCGATCGGTCGAAGCAGGCTTAGTCGCCACGCGGTGGCGGCGAACAACGCCAGGGTGAGCCAGACGTAGACGTTGTGGACGAACAGGGCGGCGGGTCCGCGGTCAGGGAAGTCCAGGATGCTCTCGCGGGGCACGCCCAACAACAGCAACAGGCCGCCGGAACAGACGACGAAGACGGTGAGCAGCGCCCCGGCGGTCGCGAGGGAGCGGTGGCGATTCACCAAGTGGGCCAGGTAGATCAGTAGCGGTGCGAGCCACACCCAGTGGTGGATCCAACTGAACGGTGACACAACGGTGCTGGTCAGACCGCACAGCACCACGGCGGCCAGTTCGCGCCCGGTTCCCGAGAGGCGGCGGGCGAGCAGTAGGCAGACGACGGTGGCGGCGAGAGCCATGGCAAGCCAGAGGAATTGGACACCGACGCCCGAGCCGAGCGCGCGGGCCAGCAGACCGCGGAGGGATTCGTTGAACGGCGTCGCGGGTGGGCCGATCCGGGAGGAGTCGGCGAACGCTCCGCCCCAGTATCTGAGCGAATCCCGCGGCAGGACAGCCAGTCCGATCATCATGGTGACCAGCACGGTGCCGGACGCGGTGGCGGCCGCGCGGAATCGGCGGGTCACCAGCAGATACAGGATGAAGAATGCCGGGGTCAGTTTGATTCCGGTCGCGATGCCGGTCAATACACCTTTGCCCCGGGCGGAATCGGGCAGCGCCGTATCGGCCAGGACCAGCAGTAGCAGCAGGATGTTGATCTGGCCGAAGGCCATGGTTGAACGGATCGGCTCGCACAACAGCAGCAGTCCGGCGGCGGTCGGGCTCACGATCAGCATTCGACGGTCGTGGCGATAGCCGAGGATCGACAGTGCCGCCCAGACCGAGCCGGCGAGCAGCGCGAAATTCGCGAGCCCGCCGAACCAGGTGAACACCGTGCCGTGCAGGACGGTCAGCGGCACGAAAAGCAGTGCGGCGAACGGGGTGTAGACGAAATCCCAGCCGGTGCGCGACTGCGGATGCAACGGCGTGTCGTACACCGAGACCTCGTGCCGCACGCGATCGGCGGCGATCCGGTAGGCATCGAGGTCTTCCAGATGCAGCATGGCGTGCGGGTTCATCACCGCCTGACCCAGCCACTGCAACCCGGCGAGGGTGCCGACCACCGCCACCAGCCACACTACGACCAGCGGAATCGAGCGTCGTTGGGACGCTTCCTGATTCGCGGCCGCCGCCTCGTCGATCATCGGCAACGGCATGACGCACCCCTCGAGCTCCGGGTTTCCGGTTGCCCGGCTCACCGTAGTGAGGGGACTCCGCGACCGCGTGCCCCGAATTTTAGGCGCTTGCGTTTCACATCCCGCCGGGGTGCGGACTCAGCCGTGGAAGGGGTCGACATCCTTACCCGGAAGCCACGTACGACCCGGCTCGGTCCAGCCGTGCGCCTTGACCGCCTTCTTCGCCGCGCGCTGATTGCGGCCGATGAGGCGATCCAAGTAGAGGTGACCGTGCAGGTGGTCGGTCTCGTGCTGCAGGCAGCGGGCCAGGTAGCCGGTGCCTTCCACGCAGACGGGCTGATTGTCGATGTCGACGCCGGTGACCTTGGCCCAATCGGCGCGCCCGGTCGGGAACCACTCCCCCGGCACCGACAGACAGCCCTCGGTGTCGTCGTCGGGGTCGGGCATGGTCTCGGGGATCTCGGAGGTTTCCAGGATCGGGTTGATGACGTAACCGCGCTGGCGGCCTTCGGAATTCATCAGGTCGTAGACGAAAACCGCACGCGGGTCACCGATCTGGTTCGCCGCCAGGCCCGCACCCCGGGCGGCCGTGTTCGTCTCGAACAGGTCCTCGACGAAAGCGGCCAGCTCCGCGTCGAATACGGTCACGGGCACGGCCGGTGTGGAGAGTCTGGAGTCACCGGCGATCAGGATCGGTCGAACTGCCATGCATTATTTTTGCCATAAGGGTGCCGGACGGTTGCCGCCGGGTGTCAGATCGGGCGGGGCGGCTGCGCGCCGGACAGCAGCAGTTCGGTGACCATGTGGGTGCGGGAGCGCGGCGCCACCCGGCCGTCGAAGGCGGCCCACGCCCAGGACGCGATGAGGCCGTAAAGGGCTTCTGCCAGCCATTCGGGCGACAGGTCCAACCGGAAATCGCCTTCCTGCTGCCCCTTTCGGAAGAGGGCCGTGACGCGAGCGTCGAGCCGCGACCAACCGGCATTGATGTCCTCGCCCTCGAAGAGCTGGTTCTCGCTGAACAAGAAGGTCAGTACGTCGGCTATCGACTCGGACTCGGAGATCAAGCGGCGCAGGGCCTCCGGGGCCGAGTCCGCATCGAGTCGTGCCGCGTCGAGGGCCTGTTCGAATTGCAGGATGCCTAGGTGCTCGATGGCGCGAATCAGGGCATCACGGCCCGCGAAGAGGCGATGCAGAGTCGCCCGGCTGACGCCCCCGGCCTTCGCGATCTGCCCGATCAGTATCAGCGCGGCTAGGAACCCACAGAGGGCAGCACCGCGGGGCGTCGTGTGCCATTAGGACCCCCTCTCGATCGCACGATTCGGCGAGGAGAGCTTTCCGCACCTCCCATTGAGATTGCTGACTGATTGCCGCAGTGCGGGTCGGTACCTACCTTTGGTCGGGTATGCACGACCCTCCTCGAGGACATCGAGGTCCGATCCGAGAAACGGAATGAGTTGAGCTCCTGATGTTTACAGCCAGCAAGCCGGTCGCGTTCGCGGTCCTGGGGGTCGGTGCACTCGTGGCCGGCCCTGCCGTGGCCTCGGCCGCCCCTATCGCCACCGGCAGCTCCGCCGAAGCGCCGCAACGGGATCGGGAGCAGGACGAGGCGCGCAGCGTCTCCTTCACCGGCGTCGTGACGCGCAAGTTCTCCTTCAACACCATCTACGTGCGCACCATGGGCAAGACGATCAAGGTGAGCGACCTGTTGAAGGTCAGTGACATCGAGGTGGGTGACCGGGTCAGCGTCCGCGGCACGGCCGTGCCCGGTAGCAACGAACTCTCCAAGGTCCACAGCGTCACGAAGCGGCTGTAAGCCCTGCCCGGACAGGGTGACGCCTCACATGCCGTTGAACTCGACCAGCGGTGCGGGATAGTCGGGAACGTCTGCGCGCCACGGTTTATGGACGGCAGCTCCCGGCAGGTGCGCCAATTCGGGCAGCCAGCGCCGCACATACACGCCGTCCGGGTCGAAGCGTTCGGCCTGGCGGATCGGGTTGAGGACGCGATTGGGACGGGTGTCGGTGCCCGTTCCCGCGGCCCACTGCCAGTTCAGCTGGTTGTTGGCGATATCGCCGTCGACCAGCCAGGTCAGGAAATGGGCCGCGCCGAGTCGCCAGTCGACGCCCAGGGATTTGGTGAGGAAGCTCGCGGCCAGCAGGCGGGCGCGGCCGGGCATCCAGCCTTCGGCGCGCAGTTGCCGCATGGCGGCGTCGATGACCGGGTAACCGGTGCGGCCCGCGGCCCATGCGGCCAGGGCGTGCGGGTCGGCACGCAGTGGGGTGGGGCGGGGGCGGAAGTCGGTGTGCGCCAGGTCCGGTCGGGCGGCGAGGAGTTGATGGTGGAAGTCGCGCCAGGCCAGCTGCCGGGCGAACGCCTCGCCGCCCGGCGTCGCCAGATCGGTGCGCCGTACGACTTCGCCCGCCGACAGACAGCCGAAATGCAGGTAGGGCGAGAGGCCCGAGGTCGATCCGGCCAGGTTGTCATTGTCGGTGTGATAGCTGTTCACGGGTCCGGACAGCCACTCCCGCAACAGTTTCCGGCCGGTGCGCTCGCCGCCGATCGACAACTGCGGCGAGGTCGGGTAGTGGCACAGGTCGGCGAACTCGGGCACCGCCTCGCCCTTGACGGTCGGACCGCTGAGCTTTCGTGGGCGCGGGGCCTCGGCCCGCAGCGGGGTGTCGAGCCAGCGGCGGAAATACGGTGTGAAGACCGAGAAATGGTCACGACCGGTCGCCGGACGTAGCTCCGACGGGTCGACCACGGTGACCGATGCCGGGTGCACGACCACCCGGCAAGCTGCCTCACCGGCGCGAACTCGCAGCTGCTGTTCGCGGATGCGGCTGTAGTGGCTGACGTCTCCGGCGAGGTGGACGGCGCTCGCCCCGGTTTCGGTGATGACCCGCGCGACTTCCTCGACAACAGGCCCCCGGCGGATCACCAGGGGCGTGCCCAGTTCACGCAATTTGGCGTCCAACTCCGCGAGCGCTGCGGTCAGGAACCGAAGCCGATTGGGCGCGATCGGGGTTCGCTCGATGATCCCCGGATCCAGCACGAACAGCGGCACCACGGCCCCGCCCGCGGCCGCTGCCGCCAGCATCGGGTTGTCGTGCACCCGTAGGTCACGGGTGAACAGGGCGATCGTCACCGGCATGCGGCACTCGCTTTCGGAGAGGGTCGAGAGCAAACGCTGAGCTGTCCGCAAGACATTCGACACGATCGGGCGAGCGGTTTGGGCGGCGGGTCAGTCGGTGCGGCGGTCGGCCGGACGGGTGGCCCAAGACAGCGCGGTCAACAGGGCCATGGCGGTGAGGATCGCTACCTCGCTGCGCAGGTAGCCGGTGGTCAGGTGGGAGGCGATGGCTCCGGTGTAGACGAAGAATGTTCCGGCGTAGGCCCATTCCTTCAGCAGGGGGAAGCGCGGGATGAGCAGGGCGAGTGCGCCGAGCCACTTCCAGGTGCCGAGGATGACCAGGAAATAGGTGGGGTAGCCGAGGTGCACGATGACGTCGCGGGCGATCGGGAGGCGGGCGAGGTCCCACCAGCCGCCGACCACCAGTTCGGCCACGACCAGCAGGGTTGCGGTCCAGTACAGGACCGCGCGGTCGGGAACGATTCGTGTGACGATGGTGTGAGTAGTCATGACACTGGGACGTTCGGCGGGCGCGAAATATGTCTGACAGCGACTCGGATTCCGCAACGGAACATTTCGAACAGCGGCGCGCGCGACTCACCGCCGTGGCCTTCCGGATGCTCGGGGCCTCCGGTGAGGCCGAGGATGCGGTGCAGGAGACCTGGCTGCGCCTGAGCCGCACGGACCTCACCGCGATACGCCACCTGGACGGGTGGCTCATCACGGCGCTGTCGCGCATCTGCCTCGACGTGCTGCGCGCCCGGCGGGCCCGGCCGGAAATGCCGTTGGGAACCGTTGTGCTCGAACAGCTTCCCTACCGGCCGACCATCGGCGGGCCCGAGGAGCAGGCGGTCCTGGGCGCGGATCTGGAACGCGCCGTGCTGGTTCTGCTGCATCGCCTCGCGCCCGCCGAGCGTGTCGCCTTCGTCCTGCACGACATGTTCGGGGTGCCGTTCTACGAGATCGCCGACATCCTGCGCCGATCACCCAATGCCGCACGGCTGCTCGCCAGCCGTGGGCGGCACCGGGTGATCGGCGAAACGGATGGCATCCAACCGGATACGCTGCGCGAGCAACGGATTGTGCGGTTCTTCCTGGCAGCCGTTCGAGCCGGTGACCTCGACGCGGTCCTGACCCTGCTCGCCCCCGACATCGCGGTGTCCGCCGACGCCGTGGCCGCGCCGGGCCGCGTCTCCGTCACTGTCGAGGGACCGCACCGGGTCGGTCGATTGGCCATCGGATTCGCGCCCCGCGCGGAGTTCGCGGTCATGATGCTCGTGGACGGACACCCCGGCGCACTTGTTACCGCCCGCGACGAACCGCCCGCCGTCATGGCATTCACCATCGACGGCGAACGGATCACCCGCATCGAGGTACTCGCCGAACCGGAAGTGCTTGCGCGACTACCTCTCACGGTCCCCGACTTCACCGAATAACGAGCAGTGTCAGCGCGTGGCGACCAGTTTCACCGGGCTTTCGAGCAACGCGTCGATGGAGTCATCCCAGGCCACGGTGCGGGTGGTGACCAGGCTCGGGTCGAAGCGGCCGGTGGCTACCAGATCGAGGATGGGTGGGATGGTGGGGCGGGCGTGGGCGCGGCCGGTGTGGAAAGTGCAGCAGCGGGAATACATTTCGAGCATCGGGAGGGCGACGTCCTGGGTTTGGACGCTCACGCTGGTGCACGTGCCGTCGTTGGCGGTGGCTCGAATCGCAGCGACCAGCGCCTTCGCGCCGCCTGCGGCTTCCACCGTGACGGGGAATCGGCCGACGCGTTCGGTCGGTTTGCCCTCGATCGGTTCGGCACCGAGTTTCGCTGCGATGGCGAGTCTTTCGGGATCGGTATCGAGGTAGACGGCGCGCGCCGAACCCAGCGCGACCGCCAGGCCCGCCGCGTACAGGCCGATCGAGGCCGCGGCCTGGCCACCGAGAACGAGCACCTCCGCGCCCGGGTCGTCCGCCAGGTGCGGGGCCACGGTCCGGTACGCGTCGGCGATATTGTCGCTGGCACTGGCCACGGTGGCCGGGTCGACGCCGGCGGGCAGCGGCACGAGCATGGCGTCCGCGTGCGGGACCAGAACCAGGTCGGACCAGAAGCCGCCCCACACCAGGCCACCCATCGCGCCCAGACCGTAGGTGGACATCAGGGGGTGGCTGGTGCAGTTGCCGGTGCGGCCACGCCGGCAGGAATCGCAGGTGCCACAGGAGATTTGGAAGGGGACCACGACGCGGTCACCCGGGCGCACCGAAGTCACCTCATCCCCTACCGCGACGATCTCGGCCGCACCCTCGTGGCCGAAGGCATACGGGCCCGGCAGCGGGAAGCGGCCGCCCAGGATCGCAGGGTCGATATCGCAGGTGGCCACCGCGATCGGCCGAACCAGCGCCTGGCCGGGTGCGCCGAGGGCTGGTTCGGCCGTGTCTTCCCAGTGCAGAGCACCCGGGCCGTCGAGAACGAGTCGCTTCATCACTCGATCCTTCGCTAGAACGTTCTTTCCAGTCAACCCACCCTAGGGTGAATTGGCCTCGGCGGCACCGACTTCCGCCAAGCTCAGGCGAATCAGCCGGGCCATGGCGGCCGCGACCGTGTGCAGCGGTTCGTCACTGCGCCGTACCCGGGCCAAAATCGTCGCGCCCTCGTAGGCCGCGACCACCGTGGTGGCCAGCCCCCGCGCTTCCCCCGGCTCCATGCCCAGTTCGGTGAGCATCTCCGCGAACCCGTGCGCCATCGCGTCGAACGCCGAAACGCAGGCGACGCGCACGGATTCGACATCACTGCCGCCGTCGAGGGCGGGCGTGCCCACCGGACAGCCGTCGGTCCAACCGGAGTCGGCGAGTTTGGCGGCCATGAAATCGAACAGGGTTGCCGCCGTGCCGAACACGTCCCCCGGGGCCTGCCGGATCATCCGACCCACCAGCACCCCGGTGCCGGTGATGGCCGAGACCGCGATCTCCTCCTTGCCACCGGGAAAGTGGTGGTAGATGGACCCGTACGGCAGCCCGGCCGCCTCGCTCAGCTTCTTCAGCCCGAATCCGTGATAGCCGTGCCGGGCGAGTAGCCCGGCAGCGGCGACCTCGATTCGCCGTTTCGAATCGGACACCATCCATCCAGAGTATGAGCGGGGTCCGACAGCGGCAGCGCGAATCGTGTTCGCGCAGTGGATCAACCGAGCATCGCGAGCGCGGCGCGCAGCTTGGCGGCCGCCGCGTCGGCGACCTCACGCAGGCCCGGATCGCCCGCGACCTGCACCATCAGCTCGGGATTCATCGCCTCGACGCGGACCGTGCCCGCCTGCGCGGGATCACTGCGCACCACGACATTGCACGGCAGCAGCAGCCCGATCTGGCGGTCCACGCCGAGCGCTGCATGCGCCAGCGGCGGATTGCAGGCGCCCAGGATGAGGTAGTCCTCCATGTCCGCGTCCAGCTTGGTCTTCATGGTCGCGGTCACGTCGATTTCGGTGAGCACCCCGAAACCCTGCTCGGACAGGGCTTTCCGGGTGCGCGCCACCGCGTCGGCGAAATCGGTGTGCAGGGTGGTGGACAGGGCCATCGTCATGGCGTTCCTTTCGGTCAGGCCAGGGCCAGGAAGAGCTTCTCGAGCTCCTCCACGGTCATCGGTTCGGAGTTCTCGCTCTGCTCGCCACTGAGGCAGTCGCGCAAGCCGGTGGCGACGATCTTGAAACCGGCGCGGTCGATGGCCCGCGAGACGGCGGCGAGCTGGGTGACCACGTCCTTGCAGTCGCGGCCCGCTTCGATCATGGAGATGACCCCGGCCAGCTGGCCGTGCGCGCGGCGCAGGCGGTTGAGGACCTGGGCGATGCTGTCTTCGTCACCGATCATGGCGGCTTCCTTTCCTCGGTTCGTTGACTCGAGTATACCCCTGGGGGTATTTCAGTGGGCGAAGGTGATGTCGGGCAGCACCTTGCGCAGCCAGCGCGGCGACCACCAGGCGGCATGCCCGGTCAGGCGCAGCAGCACCGGCAGCAGGATCAGGCGGATCAGCACCGCGTCCAGCAGCACGGCCACGCCGAGGATGATGCCCATCTCCTTGGGCGGCAGCGGGTCGGCCAGGGCGAAAGTGAAGAACACCGCCACCATGACCGCCGCGGCGGCCGCGATCACCCGGCCGGAGTGGGCGAGGCCGTCGATGTGGGCGACGGCCGGGTCACCGGAGCGCTCGTAGTGTTCCTTCGCGGTGGCCAGCAGGAAGACCGTGTAGTCCATGGCGATCGCGAAGATCATGGCGAAGAAGAACACCGGACCCCAGCCGTCCAGGAAGCCCTGCGGGGTGAAGCCCAGCAGGCTCGCGCCGTGACCGTCCTGAAAGATCAGCTTGGCGACACCGAACGCGGCCGCGGTGGACAGCAGACTCACGCCCGCGCCGAGCAGGGCGATGAGCGGTGCGCGCAGGGCCACCAGCAACAGCAGGAAGCCGAGCACGAGGATGATGCCGACGACCAGGGGCAGGTAGTCGTTCAAAGCCTGTTGCAGATCGAGGTTCTCGGCGACCGCGCCACCCACGAGCGCACCACTCGGCAGCGCGGACCGCAGCGTATGGACGATGTCGCCCATCGCCGGATCGGAGGGATCAACGGCCGGGGTGGCCTGGATCATGACCAGGTCGCTGCCGTCGGCGGCGGGCTGTGGCGGCGAGACCGCCGCGATTCGGCTGTCCGAGGCCGCAATTCGCGCGGCATCCTGCGCCTGCGCGGCCGGGGCGACGATCTGCAGTGCGCCCGGCGCGCCGAGCCCGAATTCGCGCTGGACCAGTTCGTAGCCTTGGCGCACGGCGGCGTCGGCGGGCACGACCTGAATCGATGGCATGGCGACTTTGAGGCCCGCGATAGGTGCGGCCAGCACGACGAGGATCAGCAGCGAACCGATGGCAAATGGCCACGGGTGCCGGTGCAGCAGCTTTCCCCAGGAAGCGAACACCGGTGAACGATGCTGCTGCCGAGCCGCATACGGCAGCGCGCCCTTGTTCACCCGCGTACCGAGTGCGCCGAGCACCGCGGGCAGCAGGGTCAGCGTCGCCAACAGGACGAACGCGACCGCGAACATGATGCCGACGGCCATGGTCCGGACCGCGGGCGCGGGCACCACCAAGACCGCGGACAGACTGACCAGCACGGTCAGACCGGAGAGCAGGACCGCTTTCCCGGCCGTGGCCATGGTGACCGCGACCGCCGTGCGGGGCGGGGTGTCCCCGCGAATGGCGTCACGGAAGCGCGAGACCAGGAACAGCGCGTAGTCGATGCCCAGCGCGAGTGCGAACATCATCGCGAAATTCATGGCCCACACCGAGATCGGCGTGACATGGTTCAGCAGCACCAGCCCGCCCGCCGAGGCGACGAGACCGGTCAGCGTCAGCAGCAGCGGCAGTCCGGCCGCGACCAGGGAACCGAAGGCCAGCACCATGATCGCCAGCGTGACCGGCCAGGAGAGCATCTCGGCCTGCATCATGGCCTCATGGTTGGCCTTGTTGAAGTCGCTCCATAGCGCGGAGGCCCCGGTCGGATAGACCTGAAACCCGCCCGTTGCGAGGGCCTCGAGTTTCGGGCCGACGTCGGTCACCGCCGCCACCATGTCGTCGGTGCTCACGTTTGCGCCCGCCAGCACGATGCCGGTGTGCCCGTCGCGGCTGACCGACTGTCCCGGCACGGGTGCGACGATCGCGCCGAATCGGCTGTCACCTCGCAGGATTGCGTCGATATCGGTGACCAGGCGTTGCGCGGCGGGACTGTCCATGGTCGCGGTATCGGAGTGGATCACCACCTGCACGGCCGCCGCGGAATTCCCACCGAAGTGCTGTTGCGCGAGCTCGCGCACCCGCACGGATTCCGAACCGTCGGCCTGCCAGCCCGCCCCCGCGAGCGAGTTGAACACGGCGGGCGCGGCCGCACCCAGGGCGACCGACAGGAGCAACCAGAAACCGAACACCCAGCGGGCGTGATCGGCCATCCGGGCCCCGAGTCGGCCCAGCAGGCCACCGGGCACCGCCGTATGCGCGGCGGCATCGGCGACGCCGACTGTGGTACTTCGCATCTGACTTCCTTTCGATACCCCCTGGAGTATCTGAAGGCTATACCCCCAGGGGTATCTGAAGCCATGTGGAATACCTCACGGCAACCGTCGGGCATACCGGTGAACCCGCGCTACGGCCATGCGATCGGCGTCGCGGCCCCGCCCCCGGACTAGGCTTCGCAGCTGTGGCGGTAGTGGAAGGCGCACGGCGCAGAGTCATCGAAATAGGACGCCGGGCCCTGGGCCTGGACGTCCCCACCGCCGATCACACCGTCGCCGTGCTGCACAGCACCGATCACGACGTGCCGGGACTGGACCGGCGAGAAACCCTGCAGCTGATGCGAATCCGGCTGCTGGGCGCGACCGGGGCCGTCATCATGGCGATTTCGGCGCTGGGCGTGGGCGCGCAACCGGTGCACCAGAATCCGACCTCCGGACTGCGGGTGCTCGGATTCTTCGCGCGCGCGGGCACTTCGACGCTGGCCATGTGCATGATCGGGACCGTGCTGGTGGTGATGGCCTGGTTGCTGCTGGGCCGCTTCGCCATCGGCGGCTGGGGCGGCAATCCTCGCCACCGGCTGACCCGCTCGCAGATGGATCGCACGCTGCTGCTGTGGATCATTCCGCTCAGCGTCGCGCCGCCCATGTTCAGCAATGACGTGTATTCGTATCTGGCGCAGAGCGAGATCTCCGCGCGCGGGCTGGACCCGTACAAGGTCGGGCCGGTCGAGGGGCTCGGGCTCGACAATGTGCTGACCAACAATGTGCCCAATATCTGGCGGCAGACCCCCGCGCCCTACGGGCCGCTGTTCCTGTGGATGGGCCGCGGGATCTCCTCGGTGGCGGGCGACAACATCATTGCCGGGGTGTGGCTGCACCGGCTGCTCGCGCTGGCAGGCGTGGCACTGATCGTGTGGGCGCTGCCGCGGTTGTCGCGGCGCTGCGGGGTCGCGCCGGTGAGTGCGCTGTGGCTGGGGGCGGCCAATCCGCTGGTGCTGTTCCACCTGGTCGGCGGCGTGCACAATGACGCGATCATGCTCGGGCTGATGGTGGCGGGCGTCGAATTCTGTATGCGGGCGCTCGACGACATCCATCCGTTCGATCGAAAAGCGTGGGCGCTGCTGGTATTCGGCGCGGTGGTGATCACGTTGTCGTCGTCGATCAAGATCATTTCGCTGGTCTCGCTGGGATTCGTCGGCATGGCCCTGGCCAGAAAGCTGGGCGGACGATTACGAGACGTCCTGATAGCGGGGGCGGTCCTCGTCGGCATAGCCGTGATCGTCACCTTGCTCATCAGCGGTGCCAGCGGGCTCGGATTCGGATGGATGAACACGCTCGGCGCGGCCACCTCGGTCCGCAGCTACCTGTCGCTGCCCACCGCGATCGGGATCATCACCGGATTCGGCGGCGTGCTGCTCGGCTTGGGCGATCACACCACCGCACTACTGGACATCACCCGGCCGATCGCGGAGCTGGTGGCGGCGTTCATCACCGTGCGCATGCTCATCGCCACCTGGACCGGACGCTTGAATCCGATCGGCGCGCTGGGGGTTTCACTCGGCGCGATCGTGCTGTTCTTCCCGGTGGTGCAGCCGTGGTACCTGCTGTGGGCGATCGTGCCGCTGGCCGCCTGGGCCAACCGACCGGCCTTCCGGGTTCCCGCGGTGGTGCTGTCCGTAGTGGTGAGCATGATCGTCATGCCGCGCGGCGCGGACTTCTACGTCTTCCAGATCGTCGAATCCGCCATCGCCACCGTGATCGTCGGCCTCACGCTCATCTTCCTGACCCGAAATGTGCTGCCGTGGCGCAATCAGCCGGGGGTGTCGGCTCCGTCACAGCGACCCACGCCCTACGGTGTCTCATCGTGACCGCAGCCTCCGGACCCGCCGTACGCGTCGACGGCGTCGTGAAACGCTACGGCGAGACCACCGCGGTCGACGGCATCAGCTTCGATATCGAACGCGCGCAGGTGCTGGCGCTGCTCGGGCCCAACGGCGCGGGCAAGACCACCACCACCGAGATGTGCGAGGGTTTCGTGACCCCCGACGCCGGCAGCGTGCGGGTGCTGGGCCTGGACCCGATCGCCGACTCCGACCAGCTGCGGCCGCGCATCGGCGTGATGCTGCAGGGCGGCGGCGCGTACCCCGGTTCCAAGGCCGGGGAGATGCTCGATCTCGTCGCCTCCTACTCCGCCAACCCGCTGGATCCGGCCTGGCTGCTGGACACGCTCGGGCTGAAAGATGCTCGGCGCACGCCCTATCGGCGGCTGTCGGGCGGGCAGCAGCAGCGACTAGCACTGGCCTGCGCACTCGTCGGCCGCCCCGAGATCGTGTTCCTCGACGAGCCGACCGCCGGATTGGACGCGCAGGCACGGCATCTGGTGTGGGAGCTCATCGACGCGCTGCGCCGGGACGGGGTCAGCGTGCTGCTCACCACCCACATGATGGACGAGGCCGAACAGCTCGCCGACCAGCTCGTCATCATCGATCACGGGCGGGTCGTCGCACAGGGCACGCCCGCCGAGGTCACCTCGCATGGAGCCGAGGGGCGACTGGCGTTCACCGCGCCACCCAAACTCGACCTGACGCTGCTGGAAGCCGCACTGCCGGAAGGGTTCACGCCGCGCGAGACCGCGCCCGGCTCCTACCTACTGCAGGGCGACATCACCCCGCAGGTGCTGGCCACCATGACCGCCTGGTGCGCGCGAATCGACGTGCTGCCCACCGACATTCGCATCGACCAGCGCCGGCTGGAAGACGTGTTCCTGGAACTGACCGGACGGGAGTTGCGCGGGTGACCGAGACCGTGAACCGATTCGCGGCGGGCACCTTCTCCCCCGCACCGCAGCCGACCACGCGAGCGAAGATGCTGGCGGCACAGACCCGCATGGAACTGATCCTGTTGCTGCGCAACGGGGAACAGCTGCTGCTGACCATGTTCATTCCGATCACGCTGCTGATCGGGTTGACGCTGCTGCCGATGAGCGGCCTCGGCGAGCACCGGGTGAACCGGGTGGTGCCCGCGGTGATGATGGTGGCGATCATGTCCACCGCGTTCACCGGGCAGGCCATCGCCGTCGGGTTCGACCGGCGCTACGGGGCGTTGAAACGACTGGGGGCCACACCCCTGCCGCGCTGGGGCATTGTCGCGGGCAAGTGCTCGGCGGTGTTGATCGTGGTAGTGCTGCAGTCGATTCTGCTGGGGGCCATCGGGTTCGCGCTCGGCTGGCGACCGTCACTGAGCGGGCTGCTGCTGGGCGCGGTGGTGATCGCGCTGGGCACGGCCACGTTCGCGGCATTGGGTCTGCTGCTGGGCGGGACGCTCAAGGCCGAGGTGGTGCTGGCGCTGGCCAACATCCTCTGGTTCGTGATGCTCGGGACCGCGAGCCTGGTGTTCATGTCCGATGATCTGCCGCACGCGGTGAGCCTGATCGCGCGGATCATTCCGTCCGGGGCGCTGTCGGAATGCCTGGAGCAGGCGATGCGCACCAGCGTCGACTGGTACGGGCTGGCGGTGCTGGCCGGATGGGGCGGACTGGCCGGATGGCTGGCCACGCGCTTCTTCAAGTTCGACTGACCTCGAAAGTTCGAGCGGCCCACGTGTTTAACGACACGTTGTAGTAGGGCGGGTGACGGGGCGAAATGCGTCCCCGCTACCATCTTCTGCGTGCTGAATCGCGCCTTCCAGCGACTTGCCGATCTGTTCCCGATGCCGTCATTGCGGGTGCAGCGTCTCATCGCCTTCGTGGTCGTCCTGACCCAGGCCGGAATCTCGGTGACCGGTGCGGTCGTCCGCGTCACCGCCTCGGGTCTGGGCTGCCCCACCTGGCCGAAGTGCTTCCCGGGCAGCTACACGCCGACCACCGTCGCCGAAGTGCCCGTGCTGCACCAGGTCGTCGAATTCAGCAACCGCATGCTGACTTTCGTGGTCGTGATCGTCGCGGCGGCGATCGTGCTCGCGGTGACCCGGGCGCGGCGGCGACGCGAAGTCCTCGTCTACGCCTGGCTCATGCCCGGCGGCACCGTGTTGCAGGCCGTGATCGGCGGCATCACCGTGCGCACCGGACTGCTGTGGTGGACGGTCGCGGTGCACCTGCTGGCCTCCATGCTGATGGTGTGGCTCGCGACGCTGCTGTGGGCCAAGGTCGGCGAACCCGACGACGGCATCGACACCGTGCAGGCGCCCAAGCCGCTGCGACTGCTGACCATCCTGAGCGGAGCCGCGCTCACCGCGACCCTCATCGCGGGCACCCTGGTCACCGGCGCGGGACCGCACGCGGGTGACAAGAGCATCGAGAAGCCGGTGGCACGCCTGCAGATCGAGGTCGTCACCCTGGTGCATCTGCATGCCGAACTGCTCGTCGCCTACCTCGCGCTGCTGGTCGGATTGGCCTGCGGGCTGGCGGCGGTCGGCATGAACAAGTCCATCCGGACCCGGCTGATCCTGGTCATCGCCCTGGTCTGCGCGCAGGCAATGATCGGCATCGTGCAGTACTTCACCCATGTGCCCGCCGCACTGGTCGCCTTCCACGTCGGTGGCGCAGCCGCGTGCGTCGCCGCGACCGCGGCGCTCTGGGCCGCGATGCGCACCCGGGAGACCCTGCCCGCCAACGCGACTCCGACCGCCGACAAGAAGATCCTCGCCTGACACCAGATCCGGGCAGGATGGACGGTGTGACCGAGCTGATCGACGACGCACACCTGGAACAGACTGCGGTAGTGGCGAATACCGCCATGAACCGGGACCGGCGGCTGGCCGGGTATCGGCGTGAACTCGGCTTCGATCCGGTGGCGTGGCTGCTGGCCCGGCCGGGACCGCAGCGCTGGCTCGATATCGGATGTGGCAGTGCCCGAGCGCTTTCCGATGCGGCCGGTCCACTGGCTGGTCATGCCACGATCATCGGACTGGATCTGGTCGGCTACTTCGGTGTCCCGGCTCGCGACGGGCTCGACCTGGTCACCGGGTCGGTGCTGGCGTGGCAGCCGACCGAACCCGTGGATCTGATCACCAGCGTGCACGCCGTGCACTATGTCGGCGACAAACTCGGTGCGCTGAGCCGCATGGCCTCGTGGCTCACCGTCGACGGGCACCTCGCGACCAACTTCGAGGCGACCTCGGTGCGCGGCCCCGATGACGTGCCCCTGGGCCGTGTCTTCACGACCGCGCTGCGCGACAACGGATTCCAGTACAACGCTCGGACTCGGCGTCTGACCCGCGACGGTCACGCCGAGATCGATTGGAACTACCGCTATGTCGGCGCGAATCCCCATTCGGGTCCCAATTACACGGGTCAGGACGCGGTCACCTCGCATTACATCCGGTGAGCGTCGTTCCGCGGCCACCTGCGAATGATCTTCCGCCACACTGCGATCAGGCCCAACAGCATCGCCGTACCGACAAGCACCCCGATAATGCCGTTGGTGCGGGCCGTGTCGTGCATCTGGTCCCGGCTCTGCAAAGGTCGACCCGAGGGAGTGGCGTGTGCGACGCCCGCGGTCATGCCGCCCGGCCAATAGGTTTGCACTACGTGCGTGCCGCGCCGCCCTCGAGGTGACACCTCGCAGCCGTCGAGTTCCTTCATCACGACGCCGCCGCAGGTGACCGGCTGGGTCAGATCGCGGGTTCCATTGACCAGCAGGGTGACCGCGATTCCCGCCATCACCACGGCCACCACGAGCAGGAGGGCCAACGCGCCGCGCCGCGAGCGAGCCGGACTCATCGCCTATCCCCCTTCGCGCCCGAGGAACTGCCACAGGGCATCTCGCACCGACTGCTGAGCCTCCCCGGCATGCAGTTCCAGCAGTGCAGCCTCGGCGACCAGACCCACCCACAGCCGGGCGGCGTCCGCGGGATGGGTCCAGCCGAGGACCGTGAAGTCGGGCTCGATGAGGGTGGCGTTGTAGGTGTTGCGGGTGACCACCTCGTCGGTGATCAGCGGGTCGGCGCGGGCTTCCAACAGCAGCGCCTTGACGCCGCGGTCGCGCAGGCAGGCGTCGAGGTAGGCGATGGACGCGGTGCGCAGGCGGTCACGGCCGGGCGGTAGGCCCGCGATGGCGGATTCGATGTCGTGTTGCAGGCGGTCGTGGAATTCGCGGTGCAGGGCCAGCAGGTAGTTGGCGCGGTTGCCGAAATGGTGGAAGAAGGTGCCCTTCGAGACGCCGAGTTCGGCCACCAGGACATTGACGCTGACGCCGGCCAGGCCGAGTCGTTCGGCCAGGTGCAGGCCGCTGTCGACGAGGGCCGCGCGGGTGCGTGCGGCGGAATCCTCCCGCAGATTCATCGGATTCGAACCCCTTGCGTGCGTTTCGGACCGGTCGTATCGTCAAAGTATATGACCGACCGACTGGTCAGTGAATGACCGGCCGGTCAACTCGATCCGATTCCAGGAGATCGCGGATGCATACCGTGAGCACTACAGCCGGGCAATTGGCCTACGAGGACACCGGGACCGGCCCGGCCATCGTCGCGCTGCACGCGAACCTGCACGACCATCACGACTTCGATCCGATCGTCCCGGCACTGGCCGCCGAGCATCGCGTCATCGCAGTGGATTGGCCGGGACACGGTGCATCCGAACCGAATCCGGGCGTCACCGCCGTCGGCCTGGCCGATACGCTCCTCGAACTCGTCACCGCGCTCGATTTGGATCGCGCTGTCTTCCTGGGCAATTCGGTCGGCGGATACGCCGCGGCCCGGCTGGCGATCGATCACCCCGATCGCGTCGCCGGGCTGGTGCTGGTGAACACCGGCGGCTTCGTCCGCCAATCCCCATTGACCCGCGCCTACTGCAACCTCTACGGCTCGGCCGCGGTGGCCCGCTACCTCATCCCTCGTAGCGTGCGCAGTTACATGAAGCCGGTCTCCCCCGCCGACGACGCCGTCATCGACCGCGCAACGCGAGTGGCCGCGACCGCCGCGGGCCGCGCCACCTACCGGTCTCTGTGGCACAGCTTCAACGACCCCGGTTACGACCTCACCACCCGCGCCGCATCCATTACCGCACCGACGCTCATCGTGTGGGGCGGCCGCGATCCGGTCCTCCCGCTGCGCTACGGCAAGCTGGCCCACCGCCTGATCCCCCATTCACAACTGCACGTCCTGCCCACCGGCCACCTCCCGTTCTCCTCCGCTCCGACGGAATTCCTCGACCTCGTCCAGCCCTTCATCAGCTCGGCCTTCGCCCCGCACACGGGAGATGACGCCACCCTCCGCTGACGAGGTCCTGAATACTGGTGGGATGGGTGGGGATTCGCTGTTCGAGACGCCGGTGCTGCGTCAGCTTCGAGAGTGTGAGCGGGTGCTGGTGGTCGGGGCAGGGGGTGGATTCGATGTGTTGAGCGGGTTGCCGATCGTGATGGCTCTGCTGGAGCGGGGCACGTCGGTGTTCCTGGGGAATCTCACCTTCACGGCGGTGACTCGGACGTCGGCGCAGCAGGTCGGGCCCGGGGTGTTCGCCGTCGACGCCGAGAGCGAAGGGCCCACCTATTTTCCGGAGAAGCATCTCGCGGTGTGGATGCGGGACAAAGGGTTTGCCGATCGCGTGTTCCTGATTCGCAAGGGCGGGACCGCGGCGGTGCGGAATGCCTACGCGTGGCTGGCACACGAGTTACAAATCGATGGGCTGGTGCTCGTCGACGGCGGGACCGATCTGCTCATGACCGGCGACGAGGCGGGCCTGGGGACGCCGGTCGAGGACGTGACCAGTCTGCTCGCCGCGCACGCCCTCGACCTGCCGGTCAAGCTCCCTCGCCCGCACCCGCGACAAGGGATCCGAACTGTTCATCAACCCCCTCATGTCGATGGTCTGGGCCTTCGACCTCGACGCGGTCGCACAGCGGGTGCAATACCGCGACGACATCGCCCATGCTGCAACACCATTCGAGGTCGCCGCGGCGATCGAGGCGTTCCGCGACCGCATACCGCTGCGACCGCGACGGACCATTCCGGTCTGACGTAGGGGCGGCCGCGACGGAAAAGCGGTGGTCACACCGTGACCCGGCTGATCTGATGTGCTCGTGGAACAGATGTGGGCGGAACCGGATTCGCTACTCGGGTTGATGCAGCGCGGGCGGGGCGCGTGCTACGACCAGGCTTTGGCGCACCGTGATCAGGCGCGAGAGTTCGTGGTGGACTGCATCGTCGACGATCCACGCTGGGATCACCAGGTCGAGCACCGGAGTTGGCTGTACGCGACTCTCGTTGCGGAATTGGGCGTGGATCTGGAGCGGTTACGGGCGGCATATGCCGGGCCTGCGGACCCGACGGGCGACTCGGATGCCTGGCTGGCCGTCGGCGTACTCGAGGACCTCGCCCGGTCCGGGGTCGAGGGCAGTGTCAGCGAATTGCGGCACTATCTGCGGACGGGACGCGACACCTGCCTGGCAATGAATGCGCTGCTTCCGTTCCACGATCGTCCCGAGGCGGAAGGCCTGCTCGACGAGGTGCTCGCGGTGGCCGATGACGAGGACCTTCGCTGGGCGATCCACGACTGCGCGGCCATGCCCTGGCCGAAATGGCGATCCGAGAGCGCACGAATCGAGAGAGTGCTGGTGGCCGAGGAGCGGCGCCGACGGGCGCCCGAACAGCAGCCGACCACACGGGCGGCGCGGATGGCAGCAGACCCTGAACGGATTCTCGATGCTGCGGTCGACGCCGCACTCATCCAGCCGGTCACCGCCACCGACGTGTCCGAGACACAATGGGAGGCAACACTATTAGCGATCGCGCCAAGCCTCCTGGAGGAGGCCACCACGCCGCTGCGCGTGCGAATCGCAGTCCGCAGGCACTTGCAACAACTGCGATCACCACGTGCACTGGCGTGGGCCAGGGCGAATGCGGGGATGGAGACGGATTTCGCCTATCGGGCCATGTCTCTGCTATGCGAGATCGGGGATGGCAGCGATGCCGCGCGGCTGTCGGACTACCTCGCGGCGACCCGGACCGCGTCCGATGACGACATCTACGCTCAATGCACGCTGGTCAGCGGGCTGACGCGGCTGGCGTGCGCACCGGCGGTGCCGATGTTCGAAGCACTGTTCGACACCACGGTGTACTCGTATCTCCGAGAGCGGTGCGCGCTCGGATTGAGCATCCTGGCAACGGATTTCGCATCCGAGAGAGCACTGGAGTGTCTCACCGACGCCGAGTCCGGGATACGGGCGATTGCGATCGCCAACGTCGATCTCTCGAATCCGCGGGCGCGGGACGGGCTGGCTCGGATTGCCGGGGATGCGATGGAGGACGAGGACAACCGGCGAGCTGCCGCTGTAAGGAAAATTTAAGAAACCCGCTGGTGAGGCTGCCTACCTTCAGTACATCGAAGCACCGATCCGGGCAACCGGATTCAACTGGAGGTTGTCTCTCATGTCGAATATCACCAACGTCAAGCGCACCACCGTCGCGAAGATCGGCGTCCCGCTCGCCGCCGCCACGGTGGGTCTGTCGGCCGTCGTGTTGGCGGCCGCACCCGCCCAGGCTCAGGCTCCTGCCGGTGCCTGCCTCGTGGTGCAGAACCACGCGGGCCGGACCACCAATGTCAGCATGAACTACCCGGCCGGCTACAACGGCGAATGGACCATCTACCCCGGTGATCTGAGCGTGCTGCTCTACAACGGTGTCGCGATCAAGTCCCCGACCGGTGACTTCAACATCCAGAAGGACTCCGACCTGCAGGCCGTGTGGAACTACGAGGGCAACCGCGATCACGACAAGGGCTGCAACGGCTCCTGGGTCGTCACCCTCAACGCCTGAGCTCGGCCATGACGATGATCAGTGTCGGTCGGCCACCAGCAGCCGACCGGTGCTGAGGAACGATTCCCGCTTCCCCGCGACACCGGAGTCGAGGGCCACGCCGATCATGTCGCGGTCGCCGGTCACGGTGAACCCGCGTGCGGTCAGGACGGCGGCCATGGTGTCGGGAGTCCAGCTCGAACGCTGCGGTTCGCGTGCCATCGGATTGGTCCGCCCGGTCAGTGACAGCAGTAGCTCCATGACGCGACGTCCGTAGTGGTACAGGCGATTCGGCGTCGGGTAGGTGGTGATCAACCGGCTCCCGGGGGCGCTGCGTTTCGCCACCTCCGTGACCGTCTCCCCCACCTCGGCAGGCGTCAGGTAGGGCACGACGCCCTCCCAGATCCAGGTGGTGGGCCGCGATTCGTCGTGACCCGCCGCGGTGAGCGCGGCACCGAGCGAGTCCGTGCCGAAGTCGACGGGCACGAATCGCACGGCGGCCAACGCTTTCCGCTCGCCCAGACGTTCCCGCTTCTCGGCCTGTGAGGCCGGATGATCCACCTCGAACACGGCGGTATCCGCCAGTTCGGGCATGCGCCAGGCACGGGCATCGAGGCCCGCGCCCAGAATCACCAGTTGCGGATTTCCCGCCTCCCGTACGGCATCGTCGATGGCGACGGTGCGGGCCGCGAGCACTTCCGAAGTGGCGGTGAGCAATTCGTACTCGATGCGGGCGCCGACCGGCTTGGGCACCAGCCCGCCTCGCACCCGCTCGACAATCTCACGCTCTGCGTCGAGCAGCAGTTCGACAGCGATCGGATCGGCGAAGCGCCCGACACCCAATCGCCCGTCCGCCACCGCCCGCCCCTGACAGACCAGGATTGCCGTCCGACTCGCCGCACGCTCGGTCACCCGGCC
The DNA here is from genome assembly GCF_054782115.1 of Nocardia heshunensis. Lineage (NCBI taxonomy): Bacteria > Bacillati > Actinomycetota > Actinomycetes > Mycobacteriales > Nocardiaceae > Nocardia > Nocardia heshunensis. The sequence continues at coordinate 487,955 of NZ_BAAGTC010000003.1, forward strand.
ATTATCAACGCTGTGGCGCGCTCCCGCCCGCCGCGCCGATCCGCGCCTCCCGCCAGCGCGGGCTGTCGACGAAGTGATTGTCGAATCGTTCCTGGGTGCGCAGGATTTCCATCGGATCACCCTCGCCGCGGCGTAGGCGTTCACCCATGCGGAAGTACTCGAAGCGTTCGATGCCGGGGGTGAACACGATCAGCACCTCGGCCGATGCGTCGGCCGGCGCCGCCCAGGCATGCACCATTCCGGCTGGGACCAGCAGGAAGTCGCCGCCGTGCAAGGTGTGGATGTCCTCGCCCGCCAGGACGGTCAAGGTCCCGTCGAGCAGATAGAAGAGTTCGGCGGAGGTGGTGTGGAAATGTGGTGGCGGCCCGTCGGTTCCGGCGGGCAGGCTCGCGCGGTTGGCGCTGAGCTTTCCACCGGTCATATCGTGGTCGGCGTAGAGGTGCACGCCCAGGCCGGGCAGGTATTCGGCCTCATCGTGGCGAATGAACAGGGCGCGATCCGGGTCGAACGGCGTGGTGGTCATGGCTGGGCTCCTTGCTCCGGGGACTCTCCCCGGCCCGACACCACAGAGGCATGAGGACGGCGAACGGTGACATCTGCGCGAAATTCGGTGACGTGGAACACGATCCGGGCCGACATGTCACAGTTTCGGCAGCGGAGGGCTCTGCGGTGGTGAGAGAGGGGAGACAGATCATGACCACATCACCATCAACCTCGGAAAAGGCGACCGCCACAGCCGCCCCGTCCGCGGAGATCACGGCACGCTTTCTGGATTACCGTGAGCTGCTGTTCGCGGTCGGTTACAACATGCTCGGCACCGTTGCCGACACCGAGGACGTCTTGCAGGAGGCGTGGCTCGCGTGGGCGGCCCGCCATCGCGATCCCCACGCACCGCCGGTGGACAATGCGCGGGCGTACTTGGTTCGTGTGGTGGCCAATCAGGCGCTCGCGCGGCGAACCGAGATCGGGCGGCGCCGCGAAACCTATCTCGGCCCTTGGCTTCCCGAACCGCTCGTCCTCGCCGCCGAGGACGCCGCCGCGCTGGTGGAGCGCAAGGAATCACTGTCGATGGCCGTGCTGGTGGTGCTCGAGACGCTCTCACCGCTGGAGCGGGCGGTCTTCGTGCTGCACGATGTCTTCGGCTTCGGGCACCCCGAGATCGCGGCCATGCTCGACCGCTCCCCGGCCGCCGTCCGCCAACTCGCCTCCCGGGCGCGCAAACATCTCGAGACACGTCGTCCCCGCCAGGGCGACAAGAACTTTCGAGCGGGCGTGAGCGAACGGCTGGCCGAGGCCACCATGCGCGGCGATCTCACCACGATGCTGGAGATACTCGCCCCCGATGTCACCCTGTGGACCGACAGTGGTGGACTCGGCCCGGCACAGAGTTCCGCGCCCGTGCACGGCCGTGAGCAGGTGGCCGCGGTGTTCATGGCGGTGGCCGCCGAGCTGCCGGACGGCGACCTAGCCATCCGCTACCGCTGGGTGGCCGAGGACCCGTGCGTGCTGGTGTTCTCCGACAACAGTCCGATCGCCGCCGTAGTCGTCGACCTCGATGCCGCGGGCAGCCGGATCCAGACGATCTATTCGATCACCAACCCGCACAAGCTGTCCCGGATCAGCTGAGACTGTCGCGGCTCAGCCAAGGTGTCGCGGCCCAGTCCAGGACTCCCAGGGTCAGCCGAGGCGTGCCGGGTCAGGCGACTGCGCGGGTGGCAGTTACGCGACGGTGGCGTAGGCGATGATGAACTCGCCGCCGAGAGCGCCGATCGCCGCGCCGACCGCATCCGAGACCGCCGCGGCTCCGCCAAGGCTTTCGGGTCCGACAGGAGTCTCGGGTCCGCCGAGGAGTCTCGGCTCCACCAAGGAATCTGCGGTCAGCCCGGGAGTCCGGGGTCAGGCTGGGGTGCTGGTGGCGGTCACCACCACGGTGGCGTACGCGACGGTGAACTTGCCGCCGAGGGCGTCGATGGCTGCGCCGACCGCGTGCGAGACTGCGGCGAGCGTGTCCGGATCGACCTGGGTGAGCGCGCCGTGGGTGGGGATCTGGTCGAGCCATTCGTCGCGGGAATAGGTGCGCTGCCAATCGAACTGCCACCGTTCGGGGTGTTCGAATCCGCCGCTGTCGCGGATGCCGCGCTCCGCATTGGCGAGGATGGTCTCGTACAACTCGAGCGCCGGACGGTCCGCGATCAGCGACGCGGGTGAGTCGGGCAGCCACCGGCGGTAGGCGTCGGCGAAGGAGGCGACCACTTCCGAGGGCATCTGGGGCACATGCCAGAACGCGGCCAACCGGCCACCCGGCCGCAGCACGCGCGCCGCCTGCGCGGCACCCGCGACGGGATCGACCCAGTGCCAGGCGGTTCCCGAGATCACCCCGTCGAAGCCGCGCCCGGCGGGATCCCAGGTTTCGAAGGTGCCGGTCTCGACCTCGATACCCGTGGCGCGGGCGAATTCGGCCATCCGGGCGTCCGGTTCGACGCCGAGCACCGTGGCACCGGCGTCACGGAACTGCCGGGCCTCGATACCGGTCCCGCAGCCGACGTCGAGGAGCGTCCGGCCGGGTGTGGCCGAGAGGATCCGCTCGATCATGGCGGCGGGATAGGGCGGGCGGGTGTGGTCGTAGCGGGCGGCGTCGACACCGAACGATTCGGCGGTTTCCCGGTATTGATGTGGGCTCTGATCGGCAGGTTCGGGCCGCGAAGACGGTAGAGTGACCATGCGCCCACTTTAAGTGGGCATGCGCCCACTCCGCAATCGGTTTCGGGCTCGATCGATGCGAAGGAGTGCCGGTGCCCACCGGGGTCGCTATACGGGACGTGCGCGAACAGCTCTTCGATGCCGCCGAACGAATTCTGTTGCGGGATGGGCCCAGCGGGCTCACCAGCCGGTCGGTCACGACCGAGGCGGGGTGCGCGAAGGGCGTGCTGCATCGGCATTTCACCGACTTCGACGGGTTCCTGGCCGAACTGGTCGAGGACCGGATCGTGCGGGTCGAACGGCTGTGCACGGCGCTGCGCGAGCGAGCCGGGTCGGGCACGGTGGCCGGGAATCTCACCGAGGCGCTGATCGGAGTATTCGAGACCGTGGCGGTGGCCATCGTCAGCCTGGTCACGTTCCGAGACGAGCTGCGGGCCCGGCTGCGACAGACCCGCCCGGTCGGGATTCCGATCCTCGGCGAGGCGACCACCATGATCACGGACTATCTGGCCGCCGAGGTCGAGGCGGGGCGCGTCGTGGCCACCGTCGACATCACCATCCTGGCGCCCACCCTGATCGGCTCGGCGCACCTGCTGTTCGCCGATCGGACCTCGCCACGCCCCGAGACCGAGGCGGTGTACGCCATGGTGACCACGGTGCTGGGCGGCACGCTGACGGCGTGACGACGAGGACCGAAGGAATGGCCTGGCGAGACCCTCACCGGTGAAAATCTCACGGCGAGACCGGCCTTGACACCTACTGACTCGGACAGTTCGCTCGGCAGGGCATATCCATCACAGGAAAGGTCTCCCACCGCAGTGAGTATCGACCACACCACCCTGTCCCCCGCCGAGGTCGTGTCCGCCCTGTGCGCCGAATGGCGCACCGGCACACCGGAATCCATTGCCGAGTTCTTCACCGACGACGCCGTCTACCACAACATCCCGATGGAGCCGTTCGTCGGCAAGCCCGCGATCCTGGAGTTCCTGCGCGGCTTCATCGGCACCTTCGGCGGCATCGACTTCACCGTGCACCACCAGGCCGTCACGGGGAACGTGGTGCTCAACGAGCGCACCGACCGATTCACCCTGGGCGACAAGCACATCGAACTGCCGGTGACCGGGGTATTCGAAGTCCGCGACGGCCTGATCTCGGCCTGGCGCGACTACTTCGACATGGCCCCGTTCACGGCACTGCAACAGGGCTGAGCGCGATCGCGGCGGCCGCGGCCCGAGCGATCACGCTCACGCGCCCGCCGCGATGTTCTCCTCGAGGTGCGCGACGCTGCTGGTGCCCGCGATGACGACGATGACCGGGGAGCGATCGAGCAGCCATGCGAGGCGGGCTTGATCTACCGTCAGGCCATTCGGGGTCGGCGGGGCGTCAGTCGCGCCGTAGCCGCGCGGGCCCCAGGGCAGATATGGAATGCCGTGCTCGATGCAGAATTCCAGTGTGGGCGTGTCCTTCTGATTGCCGTAGCTGAACAGGTTCGACACGCTGGCGATGGGTCCGCGCGCGTGTGCGCGGCGGACCTGCTCGAGCGTGACGTTGGACAGTCCGACGTGTTGGATCCGGCCTTCGTCCTGCATGGCGAGCATGGTGTCGAAGGCGCTGTCGAAGCTCACGCCGTCGCAGGTGTCCTCTTCGCTCATCCACCGCAGGTGCGTGAGCGGAATGGTGCCCAGGCCGAGCACGGTCCGGTCGCGGTCGTTGCCCGCCCGCAGTTGCTCGGGGCTGTAGTCCGGTTGGGGTAGCGGGCCGTTATAGGTCGTGCGCGCACCGGCTTTGGTCGCCAGCACCAGGTCGGCCGGGTAGGGCCGCAGGGCTTCGGCGATGAACCGGTTGACGACATCGTTGCCGTAATACCAGGCGGTGTCGATCACGCGGATACCGAGTTCGATCGACCTGCGCAGCACCGCCGCAGCGGCCTCGGGGTCGGTCGACATTCGCAATTGCATGGCTCCGAATCCCATGCGTGGCACTGTCTTTCCCGCGAGGGAGATCATCCCCGCGTCTGTCGCATCAACTGTCGTCATGCTCAGCCCGCCTTCGGCGATTATTCAATTCGATACAGCTACACTGTATCAAATGACGAGCGGGCAACAACCACGCCGGACGTACAACTCGGAGCGCCGCCGCGAATCGGCGCTCCGCACCCGCGCATCGGTCCTGCTCGCCTGCCGAGAGCTGCTGTTCCGCGACGGCTTCCACACCATGACCATCCGCGGCGTCGCCGAGGGCGCGGGGGTGTCGGCCGAAACGGTGTACAAGACATTCGGCAGCAAGACGAGCATGGTCAAGGCCCTGTGGGACGTGACGCTGGCCGGGGACGACGAACCGGTACCGATGGCGGATCGCCCGCAGACGCAACAGATCCGATCCACGACGGATCCCCGCGAGAAGCTGCGGCTCTACGCCGCCTTGGTCCGCGGGATCCATGAAAGAGTCGCGCAGCTGTGGACCGTGCTCACCCAGGCCGGGTCGGAGATCGCCGAGGTGCTCGAAACCGCTGAGCGGGAACGGTTCACCGCGGTCACCGCGTTCGTCGCACACCTGGGTAAGGCCGACGTTCTGGTTCGGGGCGCGGATCCGGAAACCATGACGGATGCGCTCTGGGCCCTGACCGGGCCACAACTCTACACCCAGCTCACCATCGGCCGGAGCTGGTCGCCCCGGCGCTACGAGGAGTGGCTCGCGGCCACTCTCATCGCCACACTGCTGAAACCCTAGAAGCTCTGCCAGGCCGGCTTGTTCTCCACCGCGAAGCGGTAGTAGTCCACCGCCTTCAGGTTCGCCGCCGCGTCGGGGTCGACGATGACCGTGACGTGCGGGTGCATCTGGAGGATGGACGCCGGGCAGAAGGCGGAGACCGGGCCCTCTACCGCAGCGGCGACGGCCTCGGCTTTGCCCGCGCCGGTGGCGATCATGAGCAGATGGTCGGCGTCGCTGATGGTTCCGAGGCCCTGGGTGAGGACATGGGTGGGGACCTGGGACAGGTCGTCCTCGAAGAAGCGGGCGTTGTCCTCGCGGGTCTTCGGGGTCAGGGTCTTGACGCGGGTGCGCGAACGCAGCGACGAACCCGGCTCGTTGAAACCGAGGTGGCCGTTGGCGCCGATACCGAGGATTTGCACCGACACCGGGCCGTTGGCGGCGATGCGCTTCTCGTAATCGGCTGCGGCGGCCTGGATGTCGGCGGCATTGCCGTCGGGGCTGTTGACGTTCGTGTCGTCGAAGTCCACGTGCGAGGTGAACTCGTCACGAATGAACTGGCGATAGGACTGCGGGTGCCCCGGCGGCAGTCCGATGTACTCGTCGAGCAGAAACGCCTGCACGCCAGCGAAACTCAGGTTTTCTTCCCGGTGCTGGCGGATCAGTTCCCCGTAGGCCCCCAGCGGCGAGGACCCCGTGGCCAGCCCGATGGCGCGGGCACCCCGGCGCACATGGTCGGCCATGATGCGTCCGGCCAGCACACCCGCCTCGGCCGCGGTATCGGTGATCACGAGTTCCATCGCACTCCATCCTTGAAGACATCCGTCGGGTTCAGATTGTGGTCGGTGACCAGCACGTCGGCGCGCATGCCGGAATGCAACGCGCCGATCTGGTCGGCCATGCCCAGCAGGCGGGCGGGCGTGGCGCAGGCGGCGGTGGCGGCCGCGGTGAGGTCGACGCCCGCATCGAAGACGGTGCGGCGCAGTACGTCCGAGGCGGTCGCGGTGCCACCGGCGATGGGGCCCTCACCGTTCGGGTCGTAGATGCGGGAAATACCGTCGGCGACCACGACATCCAGGCTACCGAGCTGGTAGCGGCCATCGGGCTGACCTGCGGCGGCCATGGCGTCGGTGATGAGGGCCAGGTTGTCGGGGCCGATGGTGTCGAAGACCATGCGCACGGTGCCGTCGGCCAGATGCACGCCGTCACCGATCACCTCGGCCACCACATCGCCGCGCCCGGCCGCGGCCATGGCGGCGGTGAGGAAGTTGGCGTCGCGGTGGGCCAGTTCGGGCATGGCGTTGAACAGATGCGTGATCGACACACGCCAACCCCGGCGCATGGCGTGCACGGACCGTTCGTAGTCGGCGACGGTGTGTCCCAGGGAGAGAATCACATTCGCGTCGGCGAGCACATCGGCGAGGGCATCGAAGTTGTCGGTTTCCGGGGCGATGGTCACCGACACGATGCGCCCGCCCGCATAGTCGACGAGACGCTCCAGCAGGGCCGGGTCGCCGGGCAGGATGCGCTCCGGGTCGTGGGCTCCGCGCCGGTGCTCGCTGATGAACGGGCCCTCGAGGTGGATACCGGCCAGCAGGCCGTCGTCGATGGCCTTGCCGAGTACGTCGATGCGTTCGCGCAGTTCGGCTTCGGTGGCCGAGACGAGGGAGGCGACCAGGGTGGTGGTGCCGCGCGCACGATGGAAGTTCGCGGCGACGGCGACACCCTCGGGATCGGTTTCGGGGAAACCGAATCCGCCGCCTCCGTGGCAGTGCACATCGATGAGGCCCGGCAGGATGATCGGTGGCCGCCCGGTCAGCGCGGGCAGTTCACCGTCGAATCCCGTTGCGGGGCCGACATAGTCCAGTCGCGGGCCGGTGAAGGAGACCACCCCGTCGGCGAGTTCGCCCGCCTCGGTGAGGGTGACGACCCGGCCGCGCAGGGTGATCGTCACTTATCTCGCCCCAATGCTTGCCGGGCGGCCCGCAGGGCATCGTCGGCTGTCCGTGCAGACAGCACCGCCGTCGCCGCGGCCCGGCACTGATCGAGCGTCACGTCGGCAAGTTGCGCGCGCACTCCGGCGATCGAGCGTGGCGCCATCGACAGCGTCTCCACGCCGAGACCGACCAGCACACAGGCGAATTCGGGGTTGGAGGCCGATTCGCCGCACACCCCCACCTTCACCTCGTGCTTGTTCGCCCCCGACACCACCATGGCGATGGCCGCCGCGAGGGCGGGCTGCCACGGATTGTGCAGTGCCGCCAGCGTGGAGGACATGCGGTCCGCACCGAACAGGTACTGCGACAGATCGTTGGTGCCGATCGAGAAGAAGTCCACCTCCGCGCCCAACTGCTCGGAACGGATTGCGGCGGCCGGGATTTCGACCATGACGCCGCGGGTGGCGAGCCCGGCGTCGGCGGCGCGGGCGGCGAAGTAGTTCGCCTCCTCGGCGGTGGCGACCATCGGGGCCATGACCTTGACCGGTGTCCCGGCCTCCTTGGCCGCGGCCTCGATCGCCGTGAGCTGGTCGAGCAGCGCCCCCTCATCGACGCTGCTCAACCGCAGGCCGCGCACTCCCAGCGCCGGATTCTCTTCCGTCGGCAGGTTCAGGAACGGCAGCGGCTTGTCGGATCCGGCGTCCAGGGTGCGGACCGTGACGGGACGGTCGCCCATGACCCGGAAGATTTCGGCGTACTGTTCCGTCTGCTCGGCCACCGTGGGCGCGGATTGCCGGTCCAGGAACAGGAATTCGGTCCGGAACAGGCCGACGCCCTCGGCCCCGAGTTCGACGGCGAGCTGTGCGTCAGTCACCGAGCCCACATTCGCCAGCAGTGGCACGGCGTGCCCGTCGGCGGTGCGGCCCGGACCGGTCGGCGCGTCGGCCTGCCGCGCCCGCAGGGCGAGCACTTCCTCGCGACGCGCGGCGGTGGGGTCGAGTTCGACCACACCGGAGGTGCCGTCGAGGACGACTTCGGTGTTCTCGGCGATCTGCACCGCGTCCGGGGCGGCCACCACGGCCGGAATCCCCAGGGCCTTGGCCAGAATCGCGGTATGCGAGGTCGGACCGCCCGCCACGGTGATCAGCCCGACGACCTTCTCCGGATCCAACGTGGCGGTATCGGCCGGTGCCAGATCGTGCGCGGCAAGCACGAAAGGCGTTGCACTGTCCGGGATTCCGGGCGGCTCCACCCCCAGCAGTTCGGCCACCACGCGCTGGCCCACGTCTTTGAGATCCGTGGCGCGCTCGGCCATCATGCCCCCGAGGGCGGCCAGTTGCGCACCGAAGTGCGCGACCGCCTCGGTGACCGCGTGCGCGGTCGGCGTCCTGCCCCGGATCTCGGTGCGCACCTGATCCAGCAGCGCCGGATCGGCGGCGAGTGCCGAGGTCATGAACAGAATGTCCGCGGCCGGACCCTTGGCGTCCAGCGCCTGGGCCGAGTAGCGGGCGGCGACCGTCTCGAAAGCGGTCTGCGCGCGAGCGATTTCGGCCTCGACGTCACTCCCGGGGGCGTCGGTGCGGCTGGTGACCGGCGCGGGCGCCAGCCACTTCACCACACCGACCGCGATCCCGGGAGCGGCGGCGACGCCACGCACCTCACGCGTCAAGATCGGTCTCCAGCATCGCGACCAGCTTCTCCAGGGCCGCATCGGCCCCGTCCTCGGCATGCAGGGTGACGGTGTCACCCTGCTTGGCGCCGAGGGTCATCACCTGCAGCAGGCTGTTGGCGGCGATCGGATCCTTGCCCTCGACCGAGATCTTCACCGGGACACCGGCTTCCCCGGCGGCCTTGGCGAACAATGCGGCGGGGCGGGCGTGCAACCCGGTCTTGGACGCAACGACGGCGGTGCGAGTGATCATGCGGCGACATTCTCCTTTTCGGTTTCCGCCTCATCGTCTTCACGACCCGGAGTCTTCAGGTTCCAGCGCTTGATGATGAAGCTGAAGGTGACGTAATACAGGGCGGCGTAGCCGAGACCGATCGGGATGAGCAGCAGCGGATGCGTCGCCTTGCCGAAGTTGAGTAGGTAGTCGATGGCGCCTGCCGAGAAGGTGAATCCGTCATGGATACCCAGCGCATTGGTCAGCGCCAGCGACGTGCCCGTGAAAATCGCGTGGATCAGCAGCAGCGGCCAAGCCACGAAGATGAACGAGAACTCCAGCGGCTCGGTGATACCGGTCAGGAACGCGGTCAGACCGGTCGACAGCATGATACCGCCGATCATCTTGCGGTTCTCCGGCTTGGCGTGCCGCCAGATGGCCAGCGCCGCGGCCGGGAGGCCGAACATCATGATCGGGAAGAAGCCGGTCATGAAGGTGCCCGCATGCGGATCACCGTGCAGGAACATGGCGATGTCGCCGTGGTAGGTCTGACCGCCGGTGGTGTAGTCGCCGAGCACGAACCAGACCACCGAGTTGATGATGTGGTGCAGGCCCAGGGGCAACAGCATCCGGTTGGCAAACCCGAAGATGCCGCCACCGACGACCGAGTTGTCGGCGACGAAATTGCCCAGCGACGTCAGTCCGGAGTTGAAGGCCGGATAGATGAACGACATGGCCACGCCGATGACGACGGCCGCGCAGGCGGTCAGGATCGGCACCAGGCGGCGACCCGAGAAGAAGCCGAGGTAGTCGGGCAACTGGGTGCGATGGAAGCGCTGCCACAGGTACGCGGCGGTCAGGCCGATCACGATGCCACCGAGGACACCGAAATTCACCAGTGCCTGAGCGCCTTTCGCGTCGACCTTGCCTGATAGCACGACCGGTGACATGGCCTTGAGGACACCGTTGAAGGCGAGATAGCCGACGACGGCCGCGAGTGCGGTCGAGCCGTCGGCCTTCTTGGCCCAGCCGATGGCGATGCCGACGGCGAAGAGTAGGGGCAGGTTGTCGATGAGTGCGCCGCCGGCGGCGGCGAGCACGTCGGCGACGGTCTTGAGTGCCGACCAGCGGCCGAGCATGTCGTCCTGTCCCAGTCGCAGCAACAGTCCGGCAGCGGGTAGCGTGGCGATCGGCAGCATCAAGCTGCGGCCGAGCTTCTGCAGTCCCGATAGATCGAGCTTCTTGCGAGAGCTCTCGACGGCATCGGCCATGGTGGTCCTCAGTCTGTGAATGGAGTCACGCGAACTGTTCAGCGTCAGTTACCGTGACTGGTTATAACCAGACATATACTGGTTATAACCAGTTTTGTCTACTCGACACGCGCGGAGGAAATCATGTCGAAAGCGAATCAGATCGTCGCGGGCCTCGGCGGCCTGGACAACATCATCGAGGTGGAAGGCTGTATCACCCGCCTGCGCTGTGAGATCAAGGACGCATCCAAGGTCGACGAGAAGGCTTTGAAGGCCGCGGGCGCGCACGGCGTTGTCAAGGCGGGTGCCGCGGTTCAGGTCGTCGTCGGGCCGACCGCCGACGCCCTGGCCGACGACATCAACGACATGCTCTGATCGCCATGGGTATTCAGATCACCGCGCCGCTGGCCGGCCGCGCCATGCCCCTGTCCGAGGTTCCGGATCCGGTCTTCTCCGCCGAGATGGTCGGGGCGGGCGTGGCCATCGAGCCCCTCGACACCGACGACGCCACCACCGTGGTCGCCCCGGTCACGGGTGACATCGTGAAGCTGCACCCGCATGCCGCGGTCATCGTCACCGCGGACGGCACCGGGGTGCTCCTGCACGTCGGCATCGACACCGTCGGCAAGCCCGACCTGTTCACCATCGTGGCCGCCGAGGGCATGCACGTCACCGAGGGCGATCCGCTGATCACCTTCTCCCCCAACGCCGTTCGGCGGCTGGGGCTGAGTGCGGCCGTGCCCGTCGTGGTCATGGACACCGCGCCGGGTTCGGCGCAGAACACGGCCACCGGGCCCGTCACCACGGGATCGGTGCTGTTCTCGATGTGACCGCTCGCACCTGAGACGAAACGAGCCGCCGCCCAATCGGGCGGCGGCTCAATCGTTTCGGGAGGTGCTCAGCTGTCGGCGGCCGAGACCGTCATGTAGACCTGGTAGCGGTCGGCCCGGTACCACGACTGCGCGTGCTCGACAGCGCGGTCCCGCGAATACGAGATCCGGTCGAAAGCCAGTAGCGGAGAACCGGTTTCGGTGCCCAGCCAACCCGCATGCCGCTCGTCGGCGGCCACCGCGCGCACGCTCTGCTCGGCACGGTCGATGGGACAGTCGTACTCCCGGGCGAACAGCGCGTAGAGCGACTGCGTCAGCTCGTGATCCAGCAGATCCGGCAGCAGGTCCTCGCGGTACCAGCCGTCGTCGATGGACATCGGCAGCCCGTCGGCCAGCCGCAGCCGAACCAGGTGGAACGCCTTCACATTCGCGGCCAGACCGAGCGCGGTCGCCGAGGGCGGAGGCGGCACGGCGTGGTCGGTGTGCAGCACCACCGTGCTGGGGGTGCGGCCCAACCGGCGCATGTCATCGGAGAACGACGCCATGTGCAGTCGGGAGCGGGCCACCCGCTCGGCCACGAAGGTGCCCTTGCCCGGGATGCGAGTGATGGTGCCCTCGGATTCGAGCTGGCCCAGCACCTCGCGCACCGTCATGCGGCTGACCCGGTAGTCGTCGCAGAGCTGCCGTTCGCTGGGCAGCATCTCGCCGGGACGCAGATTCGCGCACAGGGTGGTCAGCGCCGAACGGAGCTGCGCTTGTTTGGTCACGCGCCCTGACACGTCGATCCGGTCCTCTCCGCCCCCTGCGGCCGCGGTCACTTCTCGTTGCGCGCCTTGGGGAATCGCTTCTGCTTGGCCACCCAGCCTGCCATCTTGGCCCAGTGGCCCTTCGCGGGGGTGACCTTCGAGATGAGCTCGCGGTCCCACTCGCCGGCCTCGGTCAGGCCGTCGACGGTCTCGACGAGCGTCTTGGCGGCGTCCAGCGAACCGACGACGCGGTCACCCATGATGCCGTCGGCGCCGACCAGCGTGACACGGACGCCGATGCGACCGATGGGCTGCAGCACCGCGGTCGCGGAACCCCCGTGCTCGGCCACGAATCCCTTCACGGAATCCACGACGGACGGCGAGACTTTCTCGGATGCCGGGGCGGCAGTAGCGCTCATGGCCTGGAGTTTACCCACCGGTATTTCAGCGTCCATGAAGCGCCGCGCATCTCACATCCGATGAGGTGTCCCGCGCTCGGCGATCTGGGCTGGTGTCGCTACTAGTCACTGGCACCGCGGCATGCCGTAGGCGTTGATGGTAGCGACTGCCGCTTTCGCTGCGGCACAGCGACTTCGGGCCGATTCGGGCGATTCCCGACACACTTGTTAAATATCGAACATCGTTTCGACAGACGCACTAGCGTTCTTATCACCGATCGCCTCCAAGTGAGCTCACCGGCGGCGAGTGCACCGGGAGCAAGCGCGGAAGCAGTCGACGAAAGCCGAGGAGCAGGGGAGGAAGGCAGCATGATGCGCACGTACCGGCTCCCGACCACTGCAAATCCGGGCAAGCTCGCGGCCGTGGCCGATTTGCTGCCGTGGTGGCAGCGCGGCCTGGTACACGTGCAGTACCTGCAGGTGCAGCGGTTGAAGGCCGGGGAGTCGACCCTGGGCTGGCTCGGCGGCCCAGTAGCGCAGGCGTTGCCACCGTATCTGTCGCAGCGGCAATGGAAGTCGGTGGTCAACCAGGCCAACGCCGCCCTCGAATCGTGGCGGGCCGCCGCCGTGGTCGGGGTGCGAGAGCTGATCGCTCAGCGCGATGTCGACGATGACCTGCGGGCCGCGTTGTACCGCATCAACCTCCGCAAAGGCTGGTGGCGTGACTGGCTGATCCTGAATACGCGAACCGGTGCCGAGGCGGGACAGGAGGCGTTGCGGATAGCCCGCGAGCTGATCGAGGCATGGTTGTGGCGCCACCCGTTCCCGAACCTGAGTCGGGTCCGCACGATGGCCATGGACGGACCCATCGCGACCGTCGAGGCCGCCACGACCACCCGCGCCGACTATTGGGTCCGGTTGTCTACCCGCACCGCGGGTCATCCGGTACGGATTCCGTTGCACGGCTACGACTATTTCGAGACCGCCCCCGGCGGCATCCGAAATTTCTGCCAGGTCACCGTTTCCGACGACGGCGAGGTGTCGTTCGCTCTGGTAAAGAAGTCACGGGAAGCGCCGGCGCGGCACAGCGGTAAATCGCTGGGGCTGGACTGGGGCGTGGTGGGCATGTTCACCACCAGCACCGGCCAAATCCTGGGGCAACAGATGTATGCCTGGCTGGTCGCGCGCGACGGCGAGTTGACCGCGTTGGCGGCGGCATTACAGCGGCAGGGAATCACGCCGGCGGCATCGAATCGCTATCGGGCACTCAATGCGCGTATCCGCGGCTACGTGCGTAACGAGGTCGGTCGCCTGTTGAATCAGGTTGCCGCACAGGATGTACGGGAGATCGTGGTCGAGAAGCTGGATTTCCGACACGGTGGGTTGAGTAAGCGGATGAACCGGATCCTAACGCGAGCGGGTCGGGCGGCGGTGACTGCGAAACTGGCGTCGTTGACCGAAATCGCGGGAATCACCGTCACCGAGGTCAATTCCGCCCACACCTCCCGTGCATGTTCGGGATGCCAGTACGTGGATGCACGGAACCGAAGATCACAGCAGCGGTTCGCATGCCGGTTCTGTGGCAAGAAACTCCTGGCCGATATCAACGCCGCCCGCAATATCGCCGGACGTTCCGGGGTCCAGGGTGGCTGGTTGTGGTGGTCCAGGAATCGGGTACTTGTGCAGTTGGATCGGGATTTCATCGCCCAGTGGCGGTATGACCCGACCCGGTTGCGGGAGCGTCCCACACCACGCGGTCGCAGTACCGCTGCTCCGCCCCCGGCGAAGTCAATCGCAACCTAGGAACAACCCTTCCAAAGTTCCGAATACTGTAGAACTGGAACCATGCGCGCCATCCAGGTTTCCGAGCACGGCGGTCCCGAGGTCCTGCGGTACGTGGAGGTGCCCAACCCGCAGGTCGGGGCCGGGCAACTGCTGGTCAAGACGCAGGCCGCCGGAATCAACTTTATCGACACCTACATTCGCACCGGGCGCTACCCGACGCCGGTCCCCTACATTCCGGGGTCGGAAGGTAGCGGCGAGGTCATCGCCGTCGGGCCCGATGTCACCGATTTCAGCGTCGGCGACCACGTGGCGTGGGCCGCGGCTCCCGGTAGCTACGCCGAACAGGTGATCGTGTCTGCCGCCGTAGCGATTCCGGTGCCCGAGGGGGTCAATCCGGAGGTCGCGGCGTCGGCGCTGTTGCAGGGCATGACGGCGCACTACCTCATCGAGTCGATCTACAAACCGCAGCCCGGCGAGGCGGTGCTGGTGCACGCGGGCGCGGGCGGTGTCGGGCTGATCCTGACCCAGCTGCTGTCCTCGCGCGGGGTGCGGGTGATCACGACGGTGTCGACCGACGACAAGGAGAAGCTGTCGCGGGATGCCGGTGCGGCCGAGGTGCTGCGCTACGACGACGAAATCGCCACGCGGGTCCGGGAACTCACCGGTGGCGTGGGCGTCGCGGCGGCCTACGACGGTGTCGGCGCGAGCACCTTCGAGGCGAGTCTGGCCGCGACCCGCGTGCGCGGCATGGTGGCGTTGTTCGGCGGCGCGAGCGGACCGGTACCGCCGTTCGATCTGCAGCGGCTCAACCCGCTGGGCTCACTGTTCGTGACCCGCCCGACGCTGGCGCACTACACCCGCGACCGGGCCGAATTGCTGTGGCGCGCAGGCGACATCATGAACGCCATCGCCGACGCCACCTTGCACATCCGCATCGGCGGCAGCTACCCGCTCGCCGACGCCGAACAGGCCCACCGCGACCTCGAGAGTCGCAAGACCACCGGCTCGATCGTGCTGGTGCCCTGAGGACCGCACGGCCGACGAATCTCAGCCCTGGGTGCGATCGCGTTCGCGCCCAGGGCTTTTCGCTGCGCTAGTCGATGTCGCGGCCGGTGAGGCCGCGGTAGACGAAGCGGGACAGGGCGTCGATGGCCTGGTCGTCGGTGAGGTCCAGGCCACCCTCCTCGACCGCTTGCAGCAGGCCGGTTGCGGACAGGAACATCATGGCCAGGCTGGCGTCGGCGGGGCCGGGGAGGTGTAGGCCGGCGGCGGCGAAGCCGTCGAGGTGGTCGGACACTTCTTCGCGTTGTTCGGTCGCGAATCGTGCTGCGATACCGGCGAATTCGTCGTTGACCAGGGCCGCCTGGCCGACGGCGCGCAGGACGGGCCAGTTGCGGCGGGCGAAGTTCCAGTAGGCCGCGACGTGGTAGCGCACCGATTCCGGGTCGGTGAAGTCGGCGGTGTGCGCGGGGTCTTCGGCGGAGTTGTCGCTTTCGTCGGCAAGGTCTTTCAGCAATGCCTGCAGCAACTCTTCCTTGCTGGCGAAGTGGTTGTAGAACGAGCCCGCGGCCCGTCCGGCGGCCGCGGTGATGTCGGTGATCTTGGTGTTGAGGTAGCCGCGCTCGGCGAACAGCTGCCGGGCGGCGTGCTTGAGCGCCTGTTCGGTCTCGGCCGATTTCTCACTGCGGCGGGCTGCCACCATCCACCTCCTTGACAGCGGAAGGTACCACCCTCAATACTGAATCCACATTCAGTGAATATCGATTCAGTTTTGGGAGTCGCCATGAACACGCAGGTCCTCGTCGCGGGAGCCGGGCCGACCGGGCTCACCCTCGCCATCGATCTGGCCCGACGCGGCATCGGGGTACGCATCGTCGATCAGGCCGAGGAATTCTTCGCGGGCTCGCGCGGCGACGGGATCCAGCCGCGCACCCTCGAGGTGTTCGAAGACCTCGGCGTGCTCGACGCGGTGCTGGCGCAGGGCGCGCCGCAAGCGCCGCTGCTGCTCCACGTGGACGGGCAGTTCGTGATGGAACGACGAATGAGCCAGTGGCGCGAGCCCAGCGCCGAAGTGCCGCACCCGAATCCGTGGGTGCTCGCCCAGGCCGACACCGAGCGGGTGCTGCGCGAGCGGCTCGCCGAATTCGGGGTGCGGGTCGAATCCGGCACGGCGCTGGTGGAATTCAGTGGTGACGAGGACGCAGTGACGGCGACCCTCGAACACGCCGGGGTGCGTGAGACCGTGCGGGTGGACTACCTCGTCGGTGCGGACGGCGGGCGCAGCACGGTGCGCAAGGCCCTCGGCATTGCCTTCGAGGGCAGCACGGACGAGTCGATCCGCATGCTGCTGGGCGATGTCCGCGCGGACGTGCTGGACCATTCCGTCGGGTACTGGTTCTCCGATTCGAGCGCGCCGATGGACGGCATCGCTCTGATGCCGCTGCCGGGTGGGCGCAAGTTCCAGTTCGCCACCGGGCTGGACGCGGATTCCGGCACCGAGCTCGCCGTGTTGCAGGAGCACATCACCCGGCGCTCACACCGCGACGACATCGTTCTATCCGAATTGACCTGGTCGACGGTGTGGCGGCCGAATGTGCGACTGGCGCAGCGGTATCGGGTCGGCCGGGTGTTGCTGGCCGGGGACGCTGCCCACGTGCACCCGCCGACCGGCGGGCAGGGGCTCAATACCGGCGTGCAGGACGCTCACAACCTGGGCTGGAAACTCGAAGCCGCACTGCGGGATCCGGGCGCGGCGAGCGAGGCGCTGCTGGACAGCTACGAGACCGAGCGCCGCACCACCGCCGCCCGGGTGCTGGGGTTGAGCAGCGAACTACTGGACCGCACCGTCAAGGGCGATCCCGACGCCATGGATCGCGAGGGCACCCACCAGCTCGACATCAGCTACCGCACCGAGCCGGGACCCGGCCTGCGGGTGGGAGATCGCGCCCCCGATGCTCCGCTCATCGACGCGAACGGCAAGACCGTCCGGTTGTTCGAACTCTTCGCCGGACCGCACGCCACCCTGCTGCTGTTCGGTCCGGACACCGACGACTCCGTGCCGTCGATCGCGGTCGACACCAAGGTGGTTCGGATCCTCGTGCCCGGATCCGAGTCCGCTTCGGGTGAATATTCCGATGCCGACGGCCACGCCCTACACGCCTACTCAGCGGCCGACGGCAGCCGCGTACTCGTCCGCCCTGACGGATATGTCGGATTCATCGGTAGCTGAACGCTGCGCTGGGAGGGGGCTTTCCGGGGGCTGATTCGCGATGTGGTTTCGGGGTAAGCCCCTGAGAGCCCGAGAGTTGCCCCAACCGTGCAGAATGATCATGCTGCCGCGCAAGACGATTCACCCTGACCGAACATTTTCGGCCACGCGAGGACGCCGCGACCCCGTAAGGTGGTCGCGGCGAAGGGTTCGGGCGGCCGGCAGGTAGAGGCGCAGCGGTCAGAGGTGGTCTGGGATGTTGGTGAAGGTCCGTAACGACGACCCGTCGCGGCTGTCGAACACCGAGCGCACGGTGGTGAACTGGCTCAAATCGTGGAGCGGTCCGCAGGCGGTGCCCGGTATCGCGGTGGTGCAGTGCCAGGACGCCGACGTGGTGGTGTGGACTCCGCAGACCTGCGTGGTGGTGGGCGTGCACGGCTTCACCGATCGCGTCACCGGAACCCTGACCTGCGCACAGGATCAGCCCTGGACCGTCGACGGCAAACCCGCGCCGATCGACGGGGACGCGGATCCGCTGGAACGGGTGCGTCGCCAGACCGTCGATCTGGCTGGGCAGTTGCGCGCCGCGCCGGGGCGTGAACAGGTGCCGGTGAGCGGGCTGGTGTTGCTGGTACCGCAGTTGGGTAGCCGGGTGAAGCTCGAAAAGGGTGAGCTGCCGGTCGGTATCGATGTGCTCATCGGGGACGGGCCCTCCTCGCTGCGCGCGTATTTCACCAAGCTTGCCGAGGGCGCTCCGGCGTCCTGGGATGCCGCGCAGGTCGGGCAGGCGCTCGGGGCGCTCGGATTCGCCGCGGCCGCAAGCTATTCCGATCTGGTCACCGAGGGGTTCCCGGTGCCGGATTCGGCGCGGGACGCACCGCTGCCGTTCTCGAGCCGGACCACCGAGGTGCTGTCGGTGCCGACCGCGTATCCGACCGAACCGCTGAGCGCGCCGAGCGGACCCGGCGCCGGGAGTACCGGCCGTCCGGGTGGGCCGGATGACGAGACGCGGCCGGTCGTGCAGCAGGAGCCAGCCGTTCCTGCTCGTGGGGCGGGGTCGGCGGCCAAGGCGGCGATTCCCGCCGCGACCTCGGCGGCAGCGGCGGCCGCGGCCTACGCGGCGGTCACCGGCATGCAGCCGCAATCATCCCCGGCTGCAACGCCGTCGGGCCGGGGCAATCCGCCCCCGCCGACACCCATGCCGGGAGCCCGGCCGACACAGCCGCTGCCCGCGCAGATGGGGCAGCCGCAGCGGCCACCCGCGCCCGGACCAGGATCGGGCCCGCAATCCGGTCGGCCGCCGGGCACTTTCGCGCAAGCACCGCAACAGCAGCAACCGCCGCAGCAGCAGACCGGGTTTCCGCTGTGGTCGGAGCAGCGCGCCACTCGCGGCGGCGAACCCAAGCGGCGGCGCAAGGATCTGCCGATCATCGCCGGGCTGGTTTTGGCGGTGATCATCCTGGTGATCGCGATCGCGTGCACGGGGAAGACCACCTCGACGCCGAGCAAGCAGCCGCAGCAGAAGCAATCGGCGGTGGTCGACGCAACCACGACGACGCACACCACCGACCCGACCATCCCGCGCACCAGCGACGCACCCGCCTGCTTCCCGCTCGCGCCGTGTCCGTGATCGCTGGGGGCGCATGGCAGCCGCCGCAGCCACGGCGGCAGCAGTGCCTGCGGTCGTCGCTGTAGTCATGATGGCCGCTGTTGTCGTGATCGCTGCTGTCGTCGTGATCGCCGCCGCACTCGTGGGATCCGTTGGGCCGCAACCAGGTCAGGGGCGCACATGAGCTGAGGTCCGGGCTGTATGACGTGGGCGGGTCAGGGCAGGCGGAAGTACTCGAGCCCTGCGAGGGTGCCGAGCACCAATTCGTCCCCGGCGAGAGCGGGTGTGGCGAAGTGCGGGAGTGGGCCGGTTGCATACTGGGCGAGGACATTTCCGGTCGCCGGGTCCAGGGCGTAGAGCGTCGCGGCGTGCCAGTCGGTGGCCCAGACCCGACCGGCCGCCACCAGCGGTGGGCCGTTGGTGTGCGCGCTGGCGCGCCACAGCACGGTGGCCGCGCCCGTGGCGGTGACGCGGACCGCCCAGGTGCCTTGGGTGCAGGGTAGATAGGCCACATCGCCGTCGACCGCGGCCGCGCCGAAAGCCTTGCAGCCGGTGAAACCGGGTGCTGTGGAGGAGATTCCGCCAAGATGCGCGGGATCGAGGACGTAACCGTCGCCGGACTTGCCCGCTATAAGGAGGTGCCCGTTGACCAGGGTGGGATTCATGGTGCCCAGATCGCGGTCGGCGGCATTGTCCTGTGCCCAGGTGGCGGGCGCGAAGAAGTCGCGGCGCTGCAGGTCCGGGGTGAGGGCGATAACGGCGTCGGTGTCGTCGTAGGCCGCGCCCGCCTCGGCGTCGCCGTTGCCGACGGAGTAATAGAGCAGGCCGTCTGCCTGCGCGGGTGGGCCGGGCGCCCAGATGCCGCCGCGGCCGCCGGTCGAGGCCCGGTACCAGGCGACGGCGGAGGTCGAAATATCCACGGCGGCAACGGCTCCCGTGTAGGTGCCACAGTCACCGTAGTTGCCACCGAAAGCGGCGTAGACGCGGCCGTCGCGGACGGTCAGAGCGGGGCGTTGCAGGTAGGAGGGTGCCGTACCGAAGGGTGGGTCGACGGGGACGCGCAGGGTGATCGCGCCGGTTGCCGCGTCGAGTCCGTAGAGGGTCTTGTGTGCGCCGCTCGATTCGGCGACCACGTAGACGCGGTGCGCGTCCGCATCGTAGGCAGGTGCGCCGGTGATGCCGACCGGATCGATATCGCCGCACGGCAGGTCCTTGCCGGACATCGGGTCGCCAAGATGGGTGCGCCAGCGGACCGTGTCACCGGCGACGGCGTACACCGAATCGTTCTCGGTCGCGGCGATCACGGTGTCGCCCACGGGAATCGGGCGACCGTACACGGCTCCATCCAGGGTGACCGTCCCGCTCGCGGGTGCTCCGGTCGGCGCCGGGGGCGCGCTGGAGGTCCCGGCGCAGGCGGCGAGCACGACGGCGCAGATGATCACCGTCGAGAGGTTGCGAATCGCGTGTGTCCTCATGGCTGTCCACCTGCCGGTTGGGCGCTTCCCCGACATGCTGTCACAAATGCACCGATGAATTCGGCTGGGCCGTACCGTCTGTATGGATATGAGCGAACACATCCTCGAAACCGCCGACGTCGACCTCGCCTATGACGTGCTGGGTCCCGCGCCCGCCGACAGCGCCCAGCGGCCGCTGCTGATGATCGGCCAGCCCATGACCGCGGCCGGATTCGCCGCGCTGGCTTCCTATTTCCCGGATCGCACGGTTATCACCTACGACCCGCGCGGGCTGGGCCGCAGTGTCCGCAAGGACGGGCGGACCGACAACTCGCCGACCGTGCAGGCCGAGGACATTCACACGCTGATCACCAGTCTGGGTCTCGGGCCGGTCGACATGTTCGCCAGCAGCGGCGGGGCGGTCACCGCGTTGGCCCTGGTCGCCGCGCACCCGAACGACCTGGTCACCCTTGTCGCCCACGAACCGCCCATCCTGCCGGTGCTGCCGGATGCCGAGGCCGCCTTCCGCGCTCGTGCCGCGGTCCGCGACGCCTACGAGGCCAAGGGCTCGTTCGCCGGAATGGCCAGCTTCATCGCCTGGTCGTCGTGGCAGGGCGAATTCACCGACGCCCTGTTCGCGCAGCTGCCTGCCGACCCCGCGATGTTCGGCATGCCGACCGAGGACGACGGCACCCGCGACGACCCGCTGCTGTCGGACAGCTCGTGGGCCATCACCGACTACTCCCCCGATATCGCCGCCTTGCAGGCCGCACCGACCCGGATCGTGATCGGCATCGGCGAGGAATCCACGGGTTTCCTGACCGCCCGCACTTCGGACGCCACCGCCGCCCTGCTCGGTACCGACCCCGTCGTATTCCCCAGCCACCACGGCGGTTTCACCGGCCCCGACTCCGGCTACCCGGGCCAGCCCGAGCCCTTCGCCCACACGCTGCGTGAGGTCCTCGACGCCGACGACAAGTAGTGACGCGAGCAACCCCCGCTTGCCGGTCGAATGTCCAGTTCGATAGGCTGCGGGGGTTCTTGTTCAGCCGTATTACATGACCGGAGGTGAGTTGATGACCGCGCCGAAGACCGCTGTTGCCGGTGGCATCCAGGGTCTCCTCACCCTTCGCGTCGCCAACTGACGCACACCCGCGACAGCGGTCACTCCTGCATCCCCTTTGTCCCACATGACAATCCAGGAGTTCCGACCATGTCCATCAACCACACCTGGCTGACCCGCCCGGAAACCGACTCCGATCACGCCGACATCCGCGCGATCACCCTCGCAGCCTTCGACACCGCCGAGGAAGCAAACCTCGTCGACGCACTCCGCAAGGATTCCGCCTGGCTGCACGGCCTCTCGATGCTCAGCACCGACGCCGACGGCACCCCCATCGGCCACGCCCTCCTCACCCGCTGCCACATCGACACCACCCCGGCCCTATGCCTGGCACCGTGCTCGGTCCTCCCCGAATACCAGCGCACCGGAGCCGGTTCCGCCGCCATCCACGCGGTCTTGCAAGCAGCCCGCGCGCAGGGCGAGTCTTTCGTGGTGGTCCTCGGCCACCCGAAGTACTACCCCCGCTTCGGTTTCGACCGCGCCAGCACCAACGGCATCCGCCTCACCATCGAGGTCCCCGACGAGGCCTTGATGGCCCTGTCCCTCACCGATGAACCACTGCCGACCGGAACCGTCAGCTACGCACCACCATTCGGCATCTGACCGAGACCACTCGGAACCGTCCCTCGCGCTGCGGGATTTCTCACAGCGCGGGGGACGCGGGAGGTGGCATCAACGCGCGGGTCCGGGATGGCTATCCTGACGACACTGTGGGCAAAATTCGAGCAACCCCGTTTTCGGCGGATTGTGGCGAGATCTTGCAGCGCGGCGAGCATGTGATGCTCGTTGTGTCGCCCTGTAATTCCTGGTTCTCGCAGGACGCTATCGCAGCGATGATCGACTGGGCGCGAGGGCGTGCCGAACGTTTCACGTTGCTGACCACCGATGTGATCCAGGGGAGTTTGACGTATCTGGGACGTGGTTACGGCACCGCGCATGCCACTGCTCGGTCGGCGCGGGATGTTGCCCAGTTCCGCAACCGGATCGGCCGGGCCATCGCCGTTACCGGCATCGACCCGGCACTCGCACCGGTGTCCTATATGACCGAGTTTGCCGAGTATCCGGCCTACCGAAGTGCTCGGCAGTATTTCGAGGAGATGCTCGCGGATCCGGATTTCTATGACGCCTGTGTCGAGATGGTGCGGGCAGTGATCTGCCATCACCGCAAGAACGATGCGCCGGGTGCCCGCGATATCGACCACGGCTTGGAGTACCTGGCCATCGAGATGCCGTTCTTTCTCGATACGCCAAGCATTCTCGGTGTGGCCTCGTCGGTGTGGACGTACAACAGCGTCCCCGGCTACGCCCGTTACCTCTACGGCGAGGCTGCTCGCTTCCGCGTCAACCGCGACCAGGGCTTCTGCATACTCGACCACACCACTGCGGATTTCGCGGACGAACCGTTACTGCCTGGCCATCCAGACGTGGGTGACGGTGTTGGTGCTCTGCATCTCCACGACGCGGTAGCCGGGGAGGGTGCCGAGGTTGTCGAAGAGTCGTTCGCCGGAGCCCAGCAGGAGAGGGACGATCGCCAGGTGTAGGTCGTCGATCAGGCCGGCGGCCAGGAAGCGGCGGACGGTGCCTACTCCCCCGCCTAGCCGCACGTCTTGCCCGCCCGCAGCCTCGAAGGCTTGCTGCAGTACTGCTTCGGGGGTGTCGGCGACGAAGTGGAAGGTGGTGCCGCCCTTCATGGTCAAGGTGGGGCGGGGGTGGTGGGTCATTACGAAGGTGTCGTGGTGGTAGGGAGGGATCTCACCCCACCAGCCGGTCCAGTCGTGGTCGGGCCAGTCGCCGCGGATCGGGCCGAACATGTTGCGGCCCATGATGGTCGCGCCGATATTGCGGTCACCGGCCGCGAGTAGATCGTTGTCGGCGCCGATTTCGCCGCCGTCGCCGCCCAGCATCGCGCTGCCGTAGCGGGTGCGGAACACCCACTCGTGCAGCGCTTGTCCCCCGACTCCCATCGGCGCGTCGGCGGCTTGATCGGGTCCGGCGCCGAACCCATCTAGTGAGACAGCGAAATTGTGGACACGGAGTTTCGGCATGGCGCGTTCCTCTCGACCGAGTGGGCGGCAGATCCGCCCTCACTCTGTCATCGAACGGCGCGCCGCCGGATCGACAGGGCCGGTGCGGCGCGGGTCAGACCCAGCCGAAGAGGGTGTGGCCGAGGGTGTGGTAGCCGAGGACGGAGTCGACGGCGAGGCCGCAGAAGACTACGGCTAGGTAGTTGTTGGACTGCAGGAAGAGGCGCAGGGGCTTGACGGATTCGCCCTTGCGGACACCGGAGTACAGCTGGTGAGCCATGAGGAGGAACCAGGCGCCTGCGACCAGGGCGACGGCGGAGTAGATGACGCCGGCCGCGGGGGCCAGGGCGAAGGTGGCCAGGACGGTGGCCCAGGTGTAGAGGACGATCTGCTTGGTGACGACCTCTTCGGTGGCTACGACCGGGAGCATGGGGACGCCCGCGGCCTTGTAGTCCTCCTTGTAGCGCATGGCCAGCGCCCAGGTGTGCGGGGGCGTCCAGAAGAAGATGACCAGGAACAGCGCGATCGACGGCCAGCCGATGGTGCCGGTCACCGCGGACCAGCCGACCAGCACCGGCATGCAGCCCGCCGCGCCGCCCCACACCACGTTCTGCGAAGTGCGGCGCTTGAGGCCGAGGGTGTAGACGAAGACGTAGAACAGGATGGTCGCCACCACCAGCGCGCCCGAGAGCAGATTCGCCTGCCACCACAGCCACGCGAACGACGCCAGCCCGAGGGTGACGCCGAAGACGAAGGCGTTGCGCGTGGGCACCGCCTCGCGGGCGAGCGGACGCTTGGAGGTCCGCTTCATCACCTTGTCGATGTCCGCGTCCGCGACACAGTTCAGCGTGTTCGCGCTCGCCGCACCCATCCAGCCGCCGAACAGCGTGGCCAGGATGAGGCGGATGTCGACGTGGCCGCGGTCGGCCAGCAGCATCGTGGGAATCGTTGCGACGAGCAACAACTCGATGACACGCGGCTTGGTGAGCGCGATGTAGGCGAGTACCCGCCTGACTGCCGCCGAGAGCGGGCCGCTGCCCGTGACACGGTCGGCGAGCACTGCCCCGGAGGAGCCGTGAGCGCCACCCGGCTGTTGCCCAATCCGCACTGTTTCTCCTCGCACGCCGTGACTACTACAGAGCATGGTAGACCCACGGCGACCATGCTCCCGACCAGGTCCACCCGTGGCGCGCGGCGAGACCGGTTCGCGACGCGTACACCGGGTAGTCACGAAGAGGTTGGTATGCGGCTGCTATCCAGTGACACATCCGCCGGTGAATCCGGGTTCCCGTAGGTCGAGGAAACGCCGCCCTTTAGGGTGGACGTAGATCGGTGCGCCACGTGCCCTCACTCGAACGCGGCGCATCACGGATCCATCGCAGCGAATCACCCCGCCGCCCACAACCGCATCGTTGACGAACAGGTCAGGAGAACCTCGGTCGTGTCAGTCACAGACGACATCCGCGCGCTCACTCAGCCGAACCACCCCACCGACTGGACCGATCTGGATACCAGAGCCGTCGACACGGCCCGGATCCTCGCCGCCGATGCGGTGCAGAAGGTCGGCAACGGCCACCCTGGCACCGCGATGAGCTTGGCGCCGTTGGCGTACACGCTGTTTCAGCGGGTCATGCGCCACGACCCGACCGATCCGGAGTGGGTGGGTCGCGATCGATTCGTCCTGTCTTGCGGTCACTCCAGCCTGACCCTCTACGTGCAGCTGTACCTGGCGGGCATGGGTCTCGAGCTCACCGACCTCGAGGCGCTGCGCACCTGGGGCGCGCTGACCCCGGGCCACCCGGAGTACCGCCACACCGACCACGTCGAGATCACCACCGGCCCGCTGGGTCAGGGTCTGGCCTCCGCGGTCGGCATGGCGATGGCGTCGCGGCGTGAGCGTGGCCTCTTCGATCCCGCTGCGGCGCAGGGTGACAGCGCGTTCGACCACTTCATCTACGTGATCGCCTCCGACGGCGACATGGAAGAGGGCGTCACCTCCGAGGCGTCGTCGCTGGCGGGCACCCAGCAGCTGGGCAACCTGGTCGTCTTCTACGACGACAACAAGATCTCCATCGAGGACGACACCCGCATCGCCTTCACCGAGGACGTCGCCGCGCGTTACGCCGCCTACGGCTGGCACGTGCAGACGGTCGAGGGTGGCGAGAACGTGACGGCCATCGAGGCCGCCGTGGCCGCCGCGCAGGCCGTGACCGACAAGCCGTCGATCATCCTGCTGCGCACCATCATCGGCTACCCGGCACCCACCAAGATGAACACCGGTGGCGCGCACGGCGCGGCGCTGGGCAAGGACGAGGTCGCGGCCACCAAGAAGATCCTGGGCTTCGACCCGGAGAAGAGCTTCGACGTGGACGGTGCGGTGCTGGCGCACTCGCGCGGCAATGCCGCCGACCGCGCCAAGGCCGCCCGTGCCTCCTGGCAGGAGCAGTTCGACGCGTGGGCCGCGGCCAACCCGGACAACAAGGCGCTGTTCGATCGCCTGCAGACCCGGGCGCTGCCCGAGGGCTGGACCGAGACCCTCCCGGTGCACGAGGCCGGTAAGGCGATGGCCACCCGTAAGGCCTCCGGTCAGGTCCTGGCCGCGCTGGCCCCGGTGCTGCCGGAGCTGTGGGGCGGTTCGGCCGACCTCGCGGAATCCAACAACACCACCATGCCGGGCGCGGCGTCCTTCGGCCCGGAGGACATCTCCACCGGTGCGTGGAAGGCCAACCCGTACGGGCGGACCCTGCACTTCGGTGTGCGTGAGCACGCGATGGGCTCGATCCTCAACGGCATCGCCCTGCACGGACCGACCCGTCCGTACGGCGGCACGTTCCTGGTGTTCTCCGACTACATGCGCCCGGCCGTGCGTCTGGCCGCGCTCATGCGCACCCCGGTCACCTACGTGTGGACGCATGACTCCATCGGCCTGGGCGAGGACGGCCCGACGCACCAGCCGATCGAGCACCTGGCCGCGCTGCGCGCCATCCCGGGCCTCAATGTCGTCCGCCCCGGCGACGCCAACGAGACCACCTACGCCTGGCGCACCATCCTGGAACGCGATAGCGCCGAACGGCATTCGCACTTCCTGGTCTCGGAGGCCCCGCACCAGGACGGCCCGTCCGCGCTGGCGCTGACCCGTCAGGATCTGCCGATCCAGGAGGGCACCAGCTACGAGGGTGTCCGCAAGGGCGGTTACATCCTGGCCGAATCCTCCACCGGCACACCGCAGGTAATCCTGATCGCGACCGGTTCGGAACTGCAGCTCGCGGTGGACGCGCGCGCTACCCTCGAGGCACAGGGCGTCGGCACCCGCGTGGTGTCCATGCCGTGTGTGGAGTGGTTCGACGCGCAGGAGCAGTCCTACCGCGACGAGGTGCTGCCGCCGTCGGTGCGGGCGCGAGTCACCGTCGAGGCCGGTATCGCCATGCCGTGGCACCGTTTCACCGGTGACGCCGGTGAGAACGTGTCGATCGAGCACTTCGGTGCCTCGGCCGATTTCAAGACGCTGTTCCGTGAGTTCGGCATCACCGCCGACGCCGTCGTCGCCGCTGCCACCCGCTCGCTTGCCAAGGTGAAGGGATAAGTTTCATGACCCAGAACACGAACACCGCGGCCCTGTCGGCCGCCGGGGTTTCGGTGTGGCTGGACGATCTGTCGCGTGATCGCATCAAGTCCGGAAATCTCCAGGGCCTGATCGATTCCCGCAATGTCGTCGGCGTCACCACCAACCCGACCATCTTCCAGGGCGCGCTGTCCAAGGGCCACGCCTACGACGAGCAGGTCACCGAGCTCGCCGCCCGCGGCGCGGATGTCGATTCGGCCATCCGCACCATCACCACCGATGACGTGCGCGCCGCCTGCGACATCTTCGCCGACGTGTTCGCCGCCTCCAAGGGCGTCGACGGCCGCGTCTCCATCGAGGTGGATCCGCGTCTGGCCTTCGACACCGACGGCACCGTGGCCCAGGCCATCGAGCTGTGGAAGATCGTGGACCGGCCCAACCTGCTGATCAAGATCCCCGCGACCGAGGCGGGCCTGCCCGCCATCACCCGGGTGATCTCCGAGGGCATCAGCGTGAACGTGACGCTGATCTTCTCGGTGCAGCGCTACGTCTCGGTGATGGGCGCCTACCTCGATGGCCTGCGCAACGCGCACACCGCCGGGCACGACATCGCCAAGATCCATTCCGTCGCTTCGTTCTTCGTCTCCCGCGTGGACTCCGAGATCGACAAGCGCCTCGACGCGATCGGCACCCCGGAGGCGCTGGCGCTGCGCGGCAAGGCCGGAATCGCCAACGCGCGCTTGGCCTATGCCGCCTACGAGGACATTTTCACCGGCGCCGGTAAGCACAACGACCTCTACGCCAAGCTGGCGGGGATCGGCGGCAATCTGCAGCGGCCGCTGTGGGCCTCGACCGGGGTGAAGAACCCGGATTACCCCGACACCATGTACATCACGCAGCTGGTGGGCCCGAACACGGTCAACACGCTGCCGGAGAAGACCCTCGAGGCCTTCGCCGATCACGGTGTGCTGGAAGGCAATCGCCTCGCCGGACTCGCGGCCGAGGCGCAGCAGGTGTTCGATGATCTGGTGGCGGCCGGGATCGACCTGACCGACGTATTCGGTGTCCTCGAGACCGAGGGTGTCGACAAATTCGTCGCCTCCTGGGACGAACTGCTCGTGGCCACCACCGAAAAGCTGCAGGTGGCGGGAGGAAACTGACGGTGGCAGGCGCAGCGACAACGGTCGCGACGCAGAACCCGTTGCGCGATGGGCGCGACAGCCGGGTTCCGCGCATCGCTGGACCGTGCAACGTGGTGATATTCGGCGTGACCGGTGACCTGTCGCGGCGCAAGGTGCTGCCGGCCATCTACGACCTGGCGAACCGGGGGCTGTTGCCCCCGGGCTTCTCGCTGATCGGGTTCGCACGCCGGGACTGGACCGACGAGGACTTCGCCAAGCTGGTGCACGACTCGGTGACGGCGTCCTCGCGCACTCCCTTCCGGGAGGAGGTGTGGCAGCAGCTCAAGGAGGGCCTGCGGTTCGTGCACGGCACGTTCGAGGACGACGAGGCCTTCAACAAGCTGGCCACCACGCTCAAGGATCTGGACCGGGATCGCGGGACGGGCGGCAATACCGCCTTCTACCTGTCGATTCCGCCCAGTGACTTCCCGATCGTGCTCGAGCAGCTGTCCAAGAACGGGCTGGCCAAGCCGACGGATTCGCCTGCGGGGCAACCGGATCCGTGGCGGCGGGTGGTGATCGAGAAGCCCTTCGGTCATGACCTGGAGAGCGCGCAGGCGCTCAATTCGCTGGTGAACACGGTGTTCCCGGAGCGGTCGGTGTTCCGCATCGACCACTACCTGGGCAAGGAGACGGTGCAGAACATTCTGGCGCTGCGCTTCGCCAACCAGCTGTGGGATCCGATCTGGAACGCCAACTATGTCGACCATGTCCAGATCACCATGGCCGAGGACATCGGATTGGGCGGGCGCGCAGGCTATTACGACGGCATCGGCGCCGCGCGCGACGTCATCCAGAACCACCTGCTGCAGCTGCTGGCGCTGACGGCAATGGAAGAGCCGGTCAGCTTCCAGCCCAAGCAGTTGCAGATCGAGAAGATCAAGGTGCTCTCGGCCACCAAACTCGTTGCGCCACTGGACGAGACGACGGCGCGCGGGCAGTACACCGCGGGCTGGCAGGGCAGTGAGTCGGTGGTGGGCCTGTTGCAGGAGGAGGGTTTCGACCCCAACTCCCGCACCGAGACCTACGCCGCGATCACCCTCGCGGTGGAGACGCGGCGCTGGGCGGGGGTGCCGTTCTATCTGCGCACCGGAAAACGCTTGGGCCGCCGCGTCACCGAGATCGCGGTGGTGTTCAAACGTGCCCCGCATCTGCCCTTCGATCAGACCATGACCGAGGAGCTCGGACAGAACGCGCTGGTCGTGCGGGTGCAGCCGGACGAGGGCATCACCATGCGATTCGGGTCCAAGGTGCCCGGGTCGTCGATGGAGGTGCGCGATGTGAACATGGACTTCAGCTACGGCGAGGCGTTCACCGAGGACTCCCCCGAAGCCTACGAGCGGCTCATCCTGGATGTGCTGCTCGGGGTGCCGTCGCTGTTCCCGGTCAACGAGGAAGTCGAATTGTCCTGGCGCATCCTCGATCCCGCGCTGGCGCACTGGGCCGAGACCGGTAAACCCGACCCGTACGAGGCCGGCGGCTGGGGCCCGGACTCCGCGGACGAGATGCTCGCGCGCAGCGGGCGGGAATGGCGGCGACCGTGATCATCGACATGCCCGACACCGACACCCGCGAGGTGTCGAAACGTCTTGTGCAGCTGCGGGAATCCAATGGCGTGGTGACGATGGGCCGGGTGCTCACCCTGGTGGTGTGCACGCTGGACAGCTCCGAGGCCGAGGACGCCATCGACGCCGCCAACGACGCCAGCCGGGAGCACCCCTGCCGTGTGATAGTGCTGGCGCGCGGTGACCGCATGGCTCCGACCCGGCTGGACGCCCAGATCCGCGTCGGCGGCGATGCCGGGGCGGCCGAAGTGATAGTGCTTCGGCTGCAAGGGGATCTGGTTCCCCACGAGTCCAGTGTGGTGATCCCGTTCCTGCTGCCCGACACCCCCGTGGTGGCGTGGTGGCCGCGCGGGGCCCCGGAGTTCCCGTCCAAGGATTCGGTGGGCCGCCTGGCGACCCGGCGCATCACCGATGCCACCTTCGCGTCGGATCCGCAGTCGACCATCAAGGGTCGGCGGCAGTCCTACGCGCCCGGTGACACCGATCTGGCGTGGAGCCGGGTCACCTATTGGCGGGCGCTGCTGGCGGCGGCGCTGGACGAAGCCCCCTTCGACGCCGTCGAATCGGTGACGATCTCGGGGCTGAAAGAGGAACCGGCACTGGACATGCTGGCCGGCTGGCTGGCCGCGCGGCTGGACTGCCCGGTGGTGCGGCGCACCGGCGAGCTGAAGGTGGAGTTGCACCGATCCTCGGTGGCGATCTCCATTTCCCGCCCGCAGCACGGCCGCACCGCGACCCTCACCCGGACCGGCGAACCCGACCAGCGTTTCGCGCTGGCCCGGCGCGAGACCAAGGACTGCCTGGCCGAGGAGTTGCGGCACCTCGATGCCGACGACATCTACGCCGAGGCGCTCACCGGCATCGAAAGGGTGACCTATGAGTAAGCCGACGGTCGAAACCTTCACCGGCACCGACGAACTCGTGATGGCCGCGGCCGCGCGTTTCGTCTCCGAAGTGGTCGAGGCGCAGCGGCTGCGCGGCTCGGCGTCGGTGGTGCTGACCGGCGGCGGCACCGGCATCGCATTGCTGGAGTTGGTCCGCAAGGCCCCCGGCGATATCGACTGGGCCAACCTCGACGTGTTCTGGGGCGACGAACGTTTCGTCCCCACCGGCGACGCCGACCGCAACGAACTGCAGGCCCGCCAGGCGTTGCTCGACCACGTCCCGGTGAACCCGGCCCGCGTGCACCCCACCGAAACCTCCAGCGGCGACTACCCCGACCCGCTCGAGGCCGCAGGCGAGTATTCGGCCACCGTGCACGCGCATCTGGCCGAGCACAGCGCGTTCGACCTGCACCTGCTCGGCATGGGCGGTGAAGGCCACATCAATTCGCTGTTCCCCCACACGGACGCCACCCGTGAGGAACACGAACTGGTCGTCGCCGAAACCAACTCCCCCAAGCCCCCGGCCGTGCGGATCACCTTGACGCTGCCCGCGATCCGCAAGTCCCGGCACGTGCTGCTCATCGTCTCGGGCGAGGCCAAGGCCGCCGCGGTGGCCGCAGCCCTCAACGGCGCGTCCCCGCTGGACATCCCGGCAGCAGGCGCGATCGGCACGGAGTCCACCACCTGGCTGCTCGATGAAGCAGCAGCGGCGGATCTTCCCCGCTGAAATACGCACAGGATGGGCCGCGATCGACAATCGATCGCGGCCCATCTTCGTTTTTGCCCCTTCCCCGATCTGAATGACGCATCCACCGCAGGTAAACGGGTAGTTCACTACTCACGATTCACCGGCGGGATCGGCTTAGCGTCGGTATCGGCGTCGAAAGGTTCGGCGCGCGGAGGGGAAAGACCATGATCGACATCATCACGTTGCGGGGCACCGGGGAGGCGCGCAATGACAATGGGACACCGGCGGGGATGCTCCATGACGTTGCCAAGCTGCTCGACACCGACAAGTTCACGTGTTTCGAGCCGGATTGGCCCGCGTCCATCGGGCCGGATCCGAATACGTGGGGACCATCACTGGACACCTCGGTGCGATTGGGGGTCGCTGCGGGGGTGAAGGCGTTGCAGGATTCACCGAATGCCTGTGGGCTGCTGAGCTATTCGCTCGGCGGGATCGTGGCGAGCACGATCCTCGAGGGGTACGGGCCGGGGTGTACACCAACACCGATGACTCACCCTTGGAAATCGCGTTCGTGGTCAATATCGCCAATCCGATGCGTCGCGCAGGTCAGTCGGTGGGAAACCTGTGCCCGCCAATGACTTACGGCCTGCACGGCCGTCGCGGAAAGTGGCCGTGGGGCCTGGACGTCCAGGAGTACGCCAACCCCGACGACATCATCACCTCCTCCCCCGACGATTCCCCCCTCCGCGCCATCGACACCGCCATCTCACCGTTCTCCCTGGTAGAAGGCGCACGAATCGGCAACCTGACCCCGGTGATCTTCCACGAACTGCTGGATTTCCTCTTGCTGAACCCCGCAGTCAATCTCGACCGTTACTCCGCAGCCGTCCGCGGCCTGCTGGGCTACCTCACCCCTTGGCCCGACGGCCAGCACGTCCTCTACTCCGGCCACAACATGCCGGGCACCGACGTGCTGTGGACAACCCACGCGGCGGATTATCTGAACGCGACCTACTGAGGCCCAGCCGGTGCCGCCGCGGTGTCACGCCAGACATCCGGCGGCACCACGGCACGCGAACGCCCGTGGCGGTCGAGGATGCGGCCCAGGAGTTTTTCGTGGCGCAGGGTGATGGTGCGTTCGGTGATGGTGAGGTCGGGGTGGGTGGTGGCGAGTTGGTTTTCGAAGCGGGTCACCTCGGCTACCGAGTGCAGGCCCGCCTGCAGAACTGAATTATTGCTGCCACTTACTGCCGCACCGATTGGTGCGCGACATCCCTCGCCGATGCGGACGGACTCCGATAGCGCGGCCGTTCGCGGTATCCGGGGCCAGTATGGGTCAGCGCCGCGCTACTGGCTCAGTCGTCGGTGAACTCGACGATGCTCACTGGAAACGGCAGTCGCTGTTCGACTTCGGTCCATCGCGCTCTATCCGTCGTGATGATCTCCCAATCCAGATAGCGCGCCACAGCCACGATATGCGCGGCGGGCAAGTCGATCGGTTCAGCGGCCGAGGCGAGGATATCGGCCAGTTCGTCGGCGTCCGTGGTCGTCGCCAGTGCCGCGATCTGGATCGACTCGAGATTCTCGACCACGCCGTTGACCTGCGCACGCTGGTCGTCCGACAAGCCTACGAGGCTCGCCGACAACGCCACGATCGGAACTGCGACGCGCATGTCCCGACCGTCGAGGACAGCGATCAGGTTCGAGACGTTCGTATCGCCGAAAGCGTAGGCGTGAAGGACTGTGTCGTCGAGAACGTAGCCAATGCTCACCCTTTCGCCGCCTGACGTTGCGCCAATCGTTCCTCGAGCCGGTCCGCCTGCCGCTCGGCCCAGGCAACCGCCTTCACATCCTGTCGGTCAGCGGCGATACGCGTCTCCCAAGCCAACCGATTGCGACTCTGTGCCGACTTGTAATGGGCGATCAGCCTGTTGATCACCCCGTCCAGCGACTCGTTCGGCCTCGCTAGCGTCTGCAGTTCATCCCGGGTTGCTGGACGCGTCGTGATCGTGGTCTTGTTCTCAGCCATGCCGTCAAGCATATCGGTAATGCCTCGAGCATTACCGGGATTCGACGCAAGCACACGGGCCCGTCGCCGCATTCCTTACTTGCCGGTAACGTCTGCTTCCAGGATGACGAGGCGCTCCGGGCGGGTGCGCGAACAAGGAGAGTGCGACGTGGCATTCGGTGACTTTCAGAACGAGATCTACTTCAACGGGCTGCGGGGGGTGGTGCCCGCTTATCCGGTGAGTTATGCGGAGTTGGCGGAGCGGGCGCGGGCGGCGATGCCGCCGTCGGTGTACTCGTATGTGGCCGGCGGGGCCGGGGATGAGCGGACCCAGAACGCGAATGTGGCGGCGTTCGATCGGTGGGGTGTGGTGCCGCGCATGTTCGTCGGCGCCAAGCAGCGGGATCTGTCGGTGGAGTTGTTCGGAACCACCTGGCCCGCACCGGTTTTCATGGCGCCGGTCGGGGTGATCGGGTTGTGTGCGCAGGACGGGCACGGGGATCTCGCGACGGCGAAGGCGGCCGCGCGGACCGGGGTGCCGATGGTGGCGTCCACGCTGACGGTGGATCCGATGGAGGACGTGGCGGCCGAATTCGGTGACACGCCAGGCTTTTTCCAGCTTTACACCCCCACCGATCGCGATCTGGCCGCGAGCCTGGTCGAACGTGCCGAGCGGGCGGGGTTCAAGGGCATCGTGGTTACCCTCGATACCTGGGTGACCGGGTGGCGGCCGCGGGATCTGTCGACCGGCAACTTCCCGCAGTTGCGCGGGCACTGCCTGGCCAACTACTTCACCGATCCGGTGTTCCGGGCGAGCCTCGCCCAGTCGCCGGAGCAGGATCCGCAGTCGGCGATCCTGAAATGGATTCAGGTCTTCGGCAATCCACTGACCTGGGCGGACCTGCCATGGCTGCGCTCACTGACCAAGCTGCCCCTGATCGTGAAGGGCATCTGCCATCCCGAGGACGCGCGCCGCGCCAAGGATCTGGGCGTGGACGGTATCTACTGCTCCAATCACGGTGGCCGCCAAGCCAATGGGGGGCTGCCCGCCCTGGATGTGCTGCCGGAGGTGGTGGCCGCGGCCGACGGGCTGCCGGTGCTGTTCGATTCGGGGGTCCGTTCGGGCGCGGACATCGTCAAGGCCCTCGCGTTGGGTGCCAGCGCGGTCGGGATCGGGCGGCCGTACGCCTACGGGCTGGCGCTCGGCGGCGCGGACGGCATCGTGCACGTGCTGCGCACCCTGCTCGCCGAGGCGGATCTGATCATGGCCGTGGACGGCTACCCGACGCTGAAGGACCTGACACCCGACGCACTGCGCCGCGTCTCGGTCTAATTCCCCAAATAGGAGAATTCGGGACAGAATGCGCCGATCGACGCGCCGATAATGACACCCGACTGGTCGACCGTGAATTCCGCGCTCTTGGTGATCCGATCCGAAATATGGTCGAGCTGGCGCGAATCCGCGGTCGAACCCAGGACGGTATTCGTCTGCAGGGAAGCACAGACCGTGCGGCCCATCGCGATCGTCTGCGTTCTGTCCTGAAAACGGACCCCGGCCTGCTGCAAGGTGGATATGTACAGGTCTTCCGCGGCGGGCCCGTCCATTAGGTCGGTAATGCGAGGAATGGCTGGTTTGATCGGTTTACGGGATGTGGTGGTCGGCAGCACCTGAGCATCGTCGGATCTATTGCATCCCGCGGCCAAAATCAGGAGAACAATCCCTATCGCAATCCTGTACATGAATCGGAACGTACACCCGGGCTCATCATGATCACATCATGCGCGGATAAGGAAGAAAGTGACGAATAGCGCGATGCCGTGGTGGGAGCGGTTTTTCGGCAAAGTGCACTAGACAGCTCGGCCCCGCTGCGGCAATCGGCCGAAAAGCGTTGAAGCACACGGTTTCCTGTTACGCGGTGTCCTAGAGTCCGTGCCCACCACCGTTCGGTGGTGTCACCGCGACACAGGAATACCTATGCACGCACGCGTTTTTCGCCGTTTCCTCGTCACCGCCGCCGCCGTCTCGGCCGCCGTGCTCACGCTGCCCAGTGCGGCCTGGGCGGCCGGAGCCATCACCTTCGCACCGGCGGTGAACTCGCCCTCGGGTGGTTCGTTCCCGTCCTGGGGTCCAGGCCCGGCCCCCATCGGCATGGTCGCCGCCGATATCGACGGGGACGGCATCCCCGATATCGTCGCCGCCGACTTCCAGGGCAGCGGGCCGATCGTCATGAAAGGCAAGGGCGACGGCACTTTCGCGCCCGGCACCCGGGTGGGGTCGGTGGGCAACGGGTTCGGCGCGATCGCGGTCGCGGACCTCAACGGTGACGGCAAGCCCGATATCATCGCCCAGTCGTGGACGCAGATCGCCGTGTTCCTGAACAAGGGCGACGGCACCTTCGCCCCGGCCAAGACCTACACCACCCTCGAAGGCGCACAGCAGGAGGTGCTGGTCGCCGACGTGAACGGGGACGGTAAACCCGATGTGCTGAGCCTGCTGCCGACCGGCGTGCAGACCTGGCTCAACACCGGCGACGGGACCTTGAAGGCGGGCCCGGTCACCACCTTCGGCGGGACGCCCGGCGCGTTCACCATGGGTAAGTTCCACACCGGGTCCAAGATCGACATGGCGATCAACAACGATGTGTCCCAACAGGTCGAGGTGTTCTTCGGCAACGGGGACGGCAGCTTCACCCACAAGGGGGCGAGCACCAGCGGGCTGATCACCGAGGACATCCGGGCCGCCGATTTCGACGGGGACGGCATCGACGACATCATCACCGCGGACTCGTTCTCCTTCTCCACCACCGTGCTGATCTCCGACGGGCAGGGCGGGTTCAAGAAGACCAACCGCATCAACCTGTCGGGCCTGGGTCCGACCAGCATCGCGGTCGGCGACTTCAACCATGACGGCAAGATGGACGCCGCCATGTCGGCGGTCCTCAACTCCAAGATCGTCATCTTCACCGGCAACGGTGACGGAACCCTCACCAAGACAGGCGAATACGACGTCACCAGCCAGCCCCAGACGCCGGTGCTGGCCGATTACAACCGCGACGGAAAACTCGACATCGCGGTGGCGGGTGACGCGAATGCGGTGTCGTTCCTGAAGAACATCTCCTGAGCGATCAGTCCTGGATACGCCGGAACGGGCGCGCCGCCTCCAGGGCGTAGCCCAGTTCCAGCAGGGTGCGTTCGTCGCCGTGGGCCGCGGAGAACATCATGCCGATCGGCATTCCGGTGGCGGACGCACCCATCGGCAGGGAAAGAGCCGGTGCGCCGGTCACATTCGCCAACGGGGTGTAGGTGACGTAGGCCAGCAGGCGTTCGAAGACCTCGTCGAAGGGCCGCTCGGGGCTCAGGTAGCCCAGGTGCGGGGTCAGCGACGCCAACACCGGGGACACCACCAGTTCGACATCACGGAAGGAGGCGGCGTAGGCGTGACGGATGCGCGAAAGGCGATACAGCACACCGGGTGCGCGCAACGCCGAACCCTTGAAGCGACCGCCCAGTCCCCGAGTGAACGGGTCCAGGCGCGACGGATCGAAAGAGCGGTCGAAGCTCAGCTTGCCGGTAATGCCGAGCAGGAACGCCAGCATGGCCCAGTAGGTCGCGAAGTCGTCGGCGAAACCTCGGTCCACCGGATAGGCGATGGGCCGCACCTCGTGGCCGAGGCTTTCCAGCAGGGCGACGGTGTCATCGAGAGTGGCGCGGATCTGCGGATCCAGGGGTGCGCCGGTGATGGGTTCGGTGAGCACACCGACGCGCAGTCGGCGGTTGGCAGCACCCTCCACAAGCCCGACCGGCGGCAGGTCTGGATTGCGCCAGAACCGTTCGGCCGCAGCGAAATACGTGGCGGTATCGCGGACAGTACGGGTCAGCACGCCTTCGGAGACCAGGTTGATCGGCATCGACCGAGCCTGCGGCCCGTCGATATGACGGCCACGCGTCGGCTTCAACCCGACCAGCCCGCAGCACGCGGCCGGAATACGAATGGACCCGCCACCGTCATTGCCGTGCGCGATCGGCACCACCCCGGCCGCCACCAACGCCGCCGACCCGCCCGAGGAAGCTCCCGACGAAAACCCGGTATCCCACGGATTCCGCGTCGGCGCTGCCCCAACGAATTCGGTGGTCGCGTTCAACCCGAACTCGGGCAGGGTCGACTTGCCGATCACGGTCAAACCGGTACTCAGCAGTTGTTTCGTGTACGGCCCATCAGCTTTCGCGGCCCGCGCGCGCCAGGCAGCACTACCGTGCTGGGTCGGCAAGCCCGCCAGATCGGTGTTGTCCTTGACGTACGTCGGCACCCCGAACAGCAACGCGTCCCGGTCGACCGGAATCCGAGGCGAATCCGGTTCCGTCACAATCGCGTTCAGCTCCGGGTTCACCCGGGTGGCGCGTTCCCGTGCCGCCTTGGCGACCTCGGCGACGCCGAGCTCGCCCCGGCGGATCAGCTCGGCGATCGCGACACCGTCGTGCTCACCGAGGGCATCATCGGTGAAGGCGTGAACTCGTATCGCCATGACCGGCCTCCTCATCGAATGCGTGCACCCCGACTGCTGCCGACCCTACACAAACTGGACGAGTGAACAGAAGGATTGGCGGGCCGCGGCCACCGGTTCAGGCCGGACCGGACCGGAGGAAACCCTGCGCCCGCCGCCGTGACCGGCGAAACTGTGCGCATGGTGCTGGTACCGGGGGCGGACTTCGCCGGGTTCACGATCGAAGAACTCTTGGGCCGAGGCGGAATGGGCGAGGTCTACCGTGCCCGCCATCCCCGCTTGCCGCGCCGGGTGGCGGTGAAGGTGCTCACCGAGATCGCCGCCCAGGACGAGTCCTTCCGGCAGCGCTTCGACCGTGAGGCCGATCTCGCGGCCCGCACCAACCACCGCAATATCGTCACCGTCTACGACCGCGGCATCGAGTCCGGCCGTCCGTGGATCTGTATGGAGTACGTTCCCGGCAGCGACCTGTCGGCCCTGCTGCGGCGCAACCGGTCCGGCCTGCCGGTCGAACAGGCCGTCTACGTTCTCGCCGAGGCGGCCGCCGGTCTCGATCACGCCCACCGGCAGGGCCTGCTGCATCGCGACATCAAACCCGCCAATATCCTGCTGGCGGCCGGTGATCCGGGCGAACGTGACCGAGTCTTGCTCTCGGACTTCGGCATCGCCCGCAGCGTCGACGAATCCACGGGTCTGACCAGCACCGGCGCCTTCGTCGCCACGATCGCCTACGCAGCGCCGGAAACCTTCACCGGCGATACGGTCGACGCACGCGGGGACTTCTACTCCCTGGGCGTGACCTTCTTCGAAATGCTCACCGGCACAGTCCCCTACCGCCGCGCCACCCCCGCCGCCGTGATGCACGCCCACCTCTACGACCCCATTCCCGCCGTCGCCGACCTACGCCCGGACCTCCCCGCCGCCCTCACCCCGATCCTGACCCGCGCCCTGGCCAAAAGCCCCTCCCAGCGCTACCTCACCGCCCGTGAATTCGCCGACGCCGTCGCCGCAGCAGCATTCCACACCCCCGCCCCGCCTCCTCCCCCACGCGCCCCACGCGCACCGCACTCCGATTTCCGTTCCCAGCCAACCCAACCCGCACGCTCACCCGCCAGCCCGACCGACCAGGCCGCCGATCTCACGCCACGACCGACCCGCTCGGGCGCGACGCCGATTTCTTCCGCCGCGCCCAGCGGGGGCGGATCGCATCGCCAGCGCTGGATCGGGCTCGGCACGCTTGCCGCCGTGGTGGTGGCTGTCGGTGGATTCCTCCTGGCTTACAACAACGTTCGCTCCGGCTACTTCGTCGGCACCGACAACGCTTACGTCGTAGTGCTGCGCGGTCGGCCGGACACCTTTCTCGGATTGACGATTCGCGAGGTCGATCAGCGGGCGTGCGTCACGACCGGTGGCGAGCTGACGTTGTCGGACTCGGCGAGTTCATTTCCCGACGGCTGCTTCACCTTGACGGTGTCGGACCTGCAGTCGGGTGCCCAGAACAGGGTGAACGCGGGCTTGCCTACGGGCAGCCGTGACAGCGCCATCGAGCAGTTGCGGACCCTTGTCGCCTCGGAGTTGCTGCCGGTGTGTGCGAGCGCCACCCCGCCGGCGGAACCACCCACGACCAGCGTGACACCGACCGCGCCGCCCCTGGGCTCGCCCGCTACCTCGATCGCGCCGGTGTCGCCGGGTGTGAACTGCCGGACAGCCAACTGAATTCGACGGCCGCGATCATGACCGGACGGTCGATACCGCCGCCCGGCCGCGATCACATCAGGGGCGGGCTCAGGCGGTCAGGCCGAGGCTCTTCAAGTTGTTCAGCAGGAAGGCGTTGACCGCGTCGGGGCGTTCGAGTTGGACGAGGTGGCCGGCCTTGGGGATTTCCACCACGTCGCGGAGGTCGGTGACGTTGGCTCGGAGGGTGGCGAGGGGGTCTCGGCCGCTGAAACCTTCCATGTCGGGGTCGTTTTCGCCGTAGAGGAAGAAGGTGGGGACTTCCACCTTGGCGTCGGCGTAGGGGGCGGTGAGTTCCCAGTTGCGGTCGAGGTTGCGGTACCAGTTGAGGCCGCCGGTGAAGCCGGTGCGTTCGAAATCGGCGGCGAGGGTGTCGAATTCGGCCTGGGTGAGCCACGGCCAGGGCAGGGCGGGGGCTTGCGGGAGGGCGTCGAGGTAGCCGATGCCGGGTGGGTTCTTCCAGGTGTCGAGGTAGTGGTAGTCGCCGGAGAGGGAGTAGTAGACGCGGGCGAGGAAGCCGCGGGGGTCGGCGGCGAGTTCGGCGTCGGCGATGCCGGGTTCCTGGAAGTAGGACAGGTGTAGGAAGTGGCGTTCGGCCGCGCGGGTCCAGAACGCGGAGGGGGCCTTGGGTGGGCGGGGGGCGAACGGGTTGTTCAGGACCATGGCCGCGGCGACTCTTTCGGGCTTGCGCAGGCTCAGTTCCCAGACGAGTTGCGCACCGAAATCGAGGCCGACGAAGACCGCTTTGGCCGCGCCGATGTCGTCGAGCAACGCCATGAGGTCGCCGATGACGGCCTCGTTGGTGTAGGCCGCGGGGTCCTCGGGGGCGTCGGTGCGGCCGTATCCGCGCAGGTCGGGGGCCAGGGCGCGATACCCGGCGGCGGCCAGGGCGTCGAGCTGGTGATGCCACATGAACCAGGTGTGCGGGAACCCGTGACAGAAGACGACCGGGTAGCCCTCCCCCGTGTCCGCGACGTGCATGCGGACCTCTCCGGTGTCGATCGTCCGATGTGTCAGTTCCACTCCGCCTCCAATTTCTAGAACACGTTCCTATTTCAAGGTAATGTCCAGAGGTCGTGAGCGAAATACCCAAGATTCTCGCCGGAAAAGTCGCCGTGGTGACCGGCGCCAGCCGTGGCATCGGCAAGGGCATCGCCCTGGAGCTGGGCGCGGCCGGGGCGACCGTGTACGTCACCGGGCGCACCGTCACGGCCGGACACCTACCGGGCACGGTGTCGGCGACCGCCGCCGAGATCGACGAACTCGGCGGGACCGGGATCGCGGTGGTGTGCGATCACCGCGACGACGCCGCGGTGGAGAAACTCTTCGCCCAGATCCGCGACGAGCAGGGCCGCCTGGACGTGCTGGTCAACAACGTCTACGACGCGCCGGGCTCGGCACGCTGGATCGGACGCAAGTTCTGGGAGGTGCCACCCAAAGCGTGGGACGCGGGCTTCGATATCGGGGTGCGATCGCATTACGTGGCAAGCGTTTACGCCGCACCGCTGATCATCGAGTCGCAGGGCCTGATCGTGAGCGTGTCCTCGCCGGGCGCGATCCGCCAGATGCACAACGCCGTCTACGGCGTCGGCAAGGCGGCGGTGGACCGGCTCACCGCCGATATGGCCCACGATCTCGACGGCACCGGTGCGACGGCGGTCTCGATCTGGCCGGGCATCGTGAATACCGAACTGCTGCAGATGGTTCCGCCCGACAAGGACGGCCGCCGCCTCGTCACCCTGCCCGGCGAGGGCACCTACGACCTCGATCAGGCCGAGACCCCGCGCTTCCCCGGCCGCGCCGTGGTCGCCCTGGCTACGGACCCGAATCGCCTGGCGCGCACCGGAAAAGCCTGGAAGGTCGCCGACCTCGCCGAGTCCTACGGCTTCACCGACCTCGACGGCCGCATCCCGCGCGCCGACTAGACATCGAATTACGTTCCCGAAGAACAGGAGTGGACAACCCTATGCGACGCGTTTTCGTCGTCGGCGTGAACATGACGCCGTTCGTCAAGATCGGTTCCCGCGAGTGGACCTACCCGGAGATGGTCGCCGAGGCGGTCAACGGTGCGCTCAAGGACGCGGGTGTCACCTACGACCAGGTGCAGCGCGCGGCCGTCGGCTACGTCTTCCAGCCCTCCGCGGCCGGACAGCGGGCGCTTTACGACATCGGCCTGACCGGTATCCCGATCGTGAACGTGAACAACAACTGCGCGACCGGTTCCACCGCGCTCATGTTCGCCCGCGAATGGGTCGCGGCGGGCATCACCGATGTGGCCCTGGCGGTCGGGTTCGAGCAGATGACCAAGGAGGCGATGGCCGGTCCGGCCACCAAGCCCAAGGTCACCACCGTGGACGCGCACCTGAAGGTCAACCGGGAGCACTTCGAGTTCTCCGCGGCCCCGATCACCACCCAGTTCTTCGGCAACGCGGCGATCGAGCACATGCAGCGCTACGGCACCACCCCCGAGCAGTTGGCGGCGGTGGCGGTCAAGAACCACCAGCACTCCACGCGAAACCCCCTCGCGCAGTTCCAGGATGCCTACACTCTCGAGCAGGTGCTGGGTGACAAGCCGGTGCACGGGCCGCTGACGCGGTCGCAGTGCTCGCCCATGTCCGACGGTGCGGCCGCGGCGGTCGTGGTGAGCGAGGAGTTCGTGAAGGCGCACGGTCTCGAGGCGCAGGCCATCGAAATCCTGGCGCAGGAGCTGGCCACCGATGACGGCAACTCCTTCTCCACCGGGTCCATGATCGACGTGGTGGGTGCGCCCATGACGCGGGCCGCGTCCTCGAAGGTGTTCTCGCGCGCGGGAATCGGCGTCGCGGATGTCGATGTGATCGAGTTGCACGACTGCTTCTCCATCAACGAGCTCATCACCTACGAGGCGCTGGGCCTGTGCGGCGAGGGCGAATCCGGTGCGCTGGTGGAGTCGGGTGCGACGACCTACGGCGGCACCTGGGTGGTCAACCCGTCGGGCGGCCTGATCTCCAAGGGCCACCCGCTCGGCGCGACCGGGCTGGCGCAGTGCACCGAATTGAGCTGGCAGCTGCGCGGACTCGCGGGCGAACGCCAGGTCGCGGGCGCGCGCACGGCCCTCGCGCACAACCTCGGCCTGGGCGGCGCGGTCGTCGTCACCCTCTACGGCGCCAACACCCTGTGACACAAGGGGGTTCGGGGGCTCGGCCCTCGAACCCCTCTCCGGATAGAGGAGGAAACCATGACCACATTCGACGCCGACACCATGCTGCGGCTGCCGGTCCACAACGGGCACGCGCTGGTCGCGGGTCTCAAGCGGCACAAGAACCGTCCGGTGCTGACCCTGGGCGACCACATCCTCACCGGCGGTGAGGTTTTGGACGGGATGAGCCGCTACATCGACGCCTTCGCCGAGCACGGCGTCACCACCGGCACGCCGGTAGGGGTGCTCGCGCTCAACCGGCCCGAGGTGCTGTTCACCATCGGCGCCGGGCAGATCGTGGGCTCGCGGCGCACCGCGCTGCACCCGATCGGCGGCCTCGACGATCACGCGTATGTGCTTGCCGACGCTGGCATTTCGACGCTCATCCTGGATCCGGTGCCCGCGTTCGTGCAGCGCGCCCGTGACCTGGTCGACATGGTGCCGGGCCTGACCAAGATCCTGGTGCTGGGTCCGGTGCCCGAGCTGCTGGCCGATTGCGGCGTCGATATTCTGGCCACCGCCGACAAGTACGAGCCGCGCGAGGTGAAGGCGGTCGAGCTGCTGCCTTCGGATGTGATCTCGATCAGCTACACCGGCGGCACCACCGGCAAGCCCAAGGGTGTCGTCGGTACCGCGCTGACCATGAACACGATGACGCAGATCCAGCTGTCGGAGTGGGAGTGGCCGCGGCATCCGAAGTTCCTGATCTGCACGCCGCTCTCGCACGCGGGTGCGGCGTTCTTCCTGCCGACGGTGCTGCTGGGCGGGCAGTGCGTGGTGCTGCCGCGCTTCGACGCCGCAGAAGTGCTGCGCGCCATCGAGGAACACAAGATCTCCTCGACCATGCTGGTGCCGTCCATGCTGTACGCGCTGCTGGATCACCCGGATTCACACACCCGGGATCTGTCCTCGCTCGAGACCGTCTACTACGGTGCGGCCGCGATCGACCCGAATCGGTTGCAGGAGGCCATCGATCGCTTCGGGCCGATCTTCGCGCAGTACTTCGGGCAGTCCGAAGCGCCGATGGCGATCAGCTACCTGGCCAAGGACGAGCACGACAAGGAGCGGCTCACCTCCTGCGGGCGGCCGTCGACGGCCGTGCGCGTGGCGCTGCTGGATCCCGAGGACAATCAGGTCGCCCAGGGTGAGGTCGGCGAGATCTGTGTCTCCGGACCGCTGTTGGCGGCCGGGTACCTGAATCTGCCCGAGGTCACCGCGGACACGTTCAAGAACGGGTGGCTGCGCACGGGCGATCTGGCCCGGCAGGACGAGGACGGGTTCCTGTTCATCGTCGGCCGTTCCAAGGACATGGTCGTCACCGGCGGGTTCAATGTGTTCCCGCGCGAGGTGGAAGACGTTGTGTCCGAACACCCGAAGGTGCTCACAGTCGCGGTGGTCGGGGTGCCGGACGCGCACTGGGGCGAGGCCGTCACCGCGGTGCTGGTGCTGGATGCCGATACCGCCGC
Source organism: Nocardia heshunensis (assembly GCF_054782115.1). Classification (NCBI taxonomy): domain Bacteria; kingdom Bacillati; phylum Actinomycetota; class Actinomycetes; order Mycobacteriales; family Nocardiaceae; genus Nocardia; species Nocardia heshunensis. The sequence goes on from NZ_BAAGTC010000003.1 coordinate 532,379, forward strand.
CGACGCGGCCGCGATCGAGGTGGTCACCGCCGAGATCCAGGCGGCGGTCAAGCAGCGCAAGGGTTCGGTGCAGGTGCCCAAGCATGTCCTCGTGATCGAGGAGCTGCCGTTGACCGGGCTGGGCAAGCCGGACAAGAAGGCGATTCGGGTGCTCGCCGCCGAGCGCCTCGGCCTGGCCTGATAACCGCGAGGGCGCTCGGTTAGGCGAACTTGCGGGTTCGCAGTAGCTGAGCGCCCTTGCGGAAGGCGTCCACCCCGGATTCGATGACCGCGCGGGTCACGAAGTGCCCCACCGCCGTTGCCACGAACATGGCCGTGATCACCACCGGCGCCCAGTGCCAGCTCAAGGCCAGCATCATCCGATCGAGGGTGCCACGCGGCTGCACCACCGGCTCCCAGCTGTTCAAGCGCACCCAACGGCCCAGGAAAACGCCTATCGCGCACAGCAAGTGGACTGTCAGTCGCGCCGGGAAGCGCCATACGCCCAGTCCGCGCGCGGTCAGGAACCGGTCCAGCTCGGCTAGCACCAGGTAGTAGGCCACGAAGCCGGAGATGATGAACGCCCCGTACACGGGCAGAATCGTCGTCACCACCGGGCCGTTGCCCGCGGCGCGGATGTCGTCGCGCAGGTGCACCAGATCGGTCACCACGTACGGCGCGTTCGGCAGAAACAACAGCAGCAGCGCCACCCCGCCCCAGCGGAAGGGCGACAGCGACAGCCCGCGTTCGTCCTCGGGTTCGCCGCGGAACACCAGCAGTGCCAAAGCCACCGGGATCCAAGCCAATACGGTGTTCCACACCATCCAGAGCAAATCTCGGTCCAGCACTCCCGCGAGGCTCGGCGCGACCGTCTTCACCGGGTCCATTCGTTCATGATGCAGACCGATAGCCACGCCGTCACGCGGTCGCCCGCACCTTCACCGAATCCACACATTTCGCCCGCTCGGGCGGCGTTTTCGAGAAACCCTGGTCGACAGGTGGCGACCAGCTGTTTTACGATCGTATTATGCGGCCGTGGGATATGAGATTCCCGAGTGGGCCCTGGACGTCGCGGACCGACTCGGCATTGCGCCCGAGGAGATCATGCGGGTCCTGACCGGTCCGGGCCGACGCTGGCCGCGGTCGGTGCGCGGGACGGGTGGACTACCCGCCCTCATGATCATCGGCCGCACCGGCGGCGGGCAGCCGCTGGCGGTGGTGGTACGACCGCTGTCGCAGTGGGACCAGCAGGTTGTCGGCGTCACGCCGGTGACGGGCCGGCTCCTCGCCCAGTTCGAACAATGGGAGGCGGACCATGAATGACTATCCCGACCACGGCTACCCGCACACGGCCGACGAAGCCCGGGATTTCCTCGCGAATCTGACCTTCGACGAGGACGGCCCCGAACCCGACCTCCCCGGTCCCGACACCCCCGTCACCGTGTTGCGCACCGTGCGGTTGCCGTATGCCATGGATCAGCGCATTCGCGCCGAAGCCGACCATCGCGGGGTGAGCATGTCGGATCTGATCCGGGACTTCCTGACCATCGAACTGGCCGCCCTCGACGACGACACCCCCATCAGCCGCGCCGATGCCCGCCGCGCGCTCAGTGCCGCCCTGGCCAATCTGTCACCGCTGCACCGCAACCCCGCCTGAACACGACGAATCGCCCGGGCACCTGAAGGGTGCCCGGGCGATTACAGGAACGTGGGAGCTTTAGGCGAACTTGATCTCGAGGCCGATACCGAGGATCGAGATGAGCCAGATCAGGCCGAGGAAGATGGTGATTCGATCGAGATTCTTCTCCACCACCGTCGATCCCGACAGGCTCGACTGCACGCCACCACCGAAGAGGCTGGACAGACCTCCGCCCTTGGCGCGGTGCAACAGCACCAGCAGCACCAGCAGCACGCTGGTGATAACGAGGAGGATATCCAGGAACATCCGCATGGCCGACAGTGTATGCGGTTGGTACCGCAGTACCCGAATCAGGCCACGATGTGGGATAGCGACGGGGCTCGGCGGATGAGAGAGAACGGCGGATCATGGCACAGGACCTGACGGTGACACGGACGTTGGTGATACCCGCGTCCGAGTTGCGCGAGCGGTTCTCCCGCTCGTCGGGTCCGGGCGGACAGCACGTCAACACCACCGACAGCCGGGTCGAACTGTCCTTCGACCTCGCCAACTCCCCGTCCGTGCCGGAGTGGCTGCGCGCCCGCATGCTCGACCGCCTCGCCACCCGACTGGTCAACGGGGTCCTCACCATCGTGGCCTCGGAGCAGCGGGCTCAACTGCAGAACCGCGCCGCCGCCCGCGACCGCCTGGCCGCCCTCCTGCGCGACGCCGCAGCCGCCCCGCCCCCGGTTCGCCGCGCCACCAAGCCCTCCCGCGGTGCGAAGGAACGCCGCATCGCCGAGAAGAAGCGGCGCGGCATCACCAAACGCAACCGCCGCGCCTCCCCCGACGACTAGAGATCGACGACAACCTTGCCCTTCACACGGCGACCGGCCTGCAGCTCTACCGCGGCGCGGATCTGTTCGATCGGAAAGTTCGCGGCGATCGGGACCCGAAGTCGGCCGCCCGCAACCAGATCGGCCAGTTCTTCCAGCGCGCCGGGAGCGGCGTTGGCGCCGTTGGCCGGGGTGATCCCGTCGATCTGGGTGGCGATGGTGGTGATGCGGGCGTCGGCGACGCCGAGTGCCCTTGCGGCGTGCACTGTTTCGGTGCCGAAGAGATCGATCGCGGCGGTGATGCCGTCGGGGGCGAGGTCCCGGACCCGCTCTTCCAAGCCATCGCCATAGGCGACCGGCTCGGCTCCCAGATCGCGCAGGTAATCCGCAGATGCCGCCGATCCCGTCCCGATCACCCGCGCCCCGGCAAGCCGGGCCAGCTGGACCGCGAATACCCCGACTCCACCTCCAGCGCCGCCGATCAGCACGGTGTCGCCCGGTCCGGGGTCGACGACGGCCAAAGCGGCCGAGGCCGTTCGTCCGGCGATGGTGAGGGTGGCGGCGGTGCGGTCATCGACGCCTTCGGGCGTGTGGTGGGCTTCATCGGCCGCGGTAGCGGAGCTCGCATCGATCACCACATAGTCCGCGACCGCGCGCGACAGGGCACCCCCGAATACGCGGTCCCCCAGCGCGAACCCGCTCACCCCGGCACCAACCTGGTCAACGAGTCCCGCGTAATCGGTCCCGAATCCAACCGGCAGCCTCAACCCGAACCGCCCCGCGGTGTCCGCATCGGCGGTAATGACCCAATCCATCGGATTCAGCCCCGCGGCGCTGACCCGCACCCGCAACTGCCCGGGTCCCGCCTCCGGAATGGGAACCTCGCGCACATTCAACACGTCCGATCCGCCGAACGAATCGAGTTGGACTGCGCGGCTTCGGTTTTCGCTTCGTGTCTGCATACTGGTCTGCCTCCCGGTAGAGGGAACACCGATGCGAACTATCGTTCCGCTCGCTGGTGCGACTCTAACTACCCATCCGTCACAACGGGCTCAGGCGGGGGCGCGGAGACCGTCGATGAGGATCGAGAGCAGCCGTGGACCACGTGCGTCGAGTTCGGCGTCGTCCAGTCGCGACAGCCAGCTGATCAGCACGATAACGTCGCGGGCCTCGGCGTCGGCGCGGATGCTGTAGTCGGCGCGACCGGCGGCCAACAGCAGTTCGATCGCGTCGCCGATCGGGCCGAGGCTGTGGGCGGCGAGGTCACTCCACGTCGATGCTTCGAAGGCGGCGAACACGTCGCGCTTGACCCGCGCGTAGGCGGCGACTCGGTCGAACCATGCCGCCAGGGCATCGAGTGGCGGGTGCATTGCCAGCAGGCGCGGCGCCTCGGTGACCAGCTCGTCCACCTCGTGGCGGTACACCTCGGCGAGCAGGTCCTCGCGGGTCGGAAAGTGCCGGTACAGCGTGCCCTGTCCGATACCGCAGGCCTTGGCGACCGCGTTGAGTTTCAGCTCGCCGGGCTCGTGCACGAGATCGCGGGCGGCTTGCAGGATCAATTCGCGGTTGCGTTGCGCGTCGGCACGGCGCGCTCCGCCACTCTTGACAGAAGCGGACACATGTCCGCTAAGGTCGTCGGGGTAAACGGACATGTGTCCACTATAGCCGGAGGGCCCTCATGACCATTCGAGGCAAAGTCGTCGCCATCACCGGCGCCAGCAGCGGCATCGGTGAAGCCACCGCCCGCCACCTCGCCGACCTCGGCGCGGTCGTCGTGCTCGGCGCGCGTCGCACCGATCGACTGGACCGGCTGGTCACCGAGATCGAAGCCGCGGGCGGGCAAGCGGCCGCGGTCCGCGTGGACGTCACCGATCCCGAGGACCTCCGATCGCTGGTCACCGTCGCCGTCGAGCGTTTCGGCAGGCTGGACGTCTTGGTGGGCAACGCCGGGGTCAGCAGCATCAGCCCCGTCGCCGACCTGGACACCAAGGGCTGGTCGGCCATGATCGACGTGAATCTCAAGGGCATCCTGCACGGGATCGCCGCGGCCCTGCCGGTGTTCCGCCGTCAGGGCAGTGGCCACCTCGTCACCGTCGTCTCGACCTCGGGCCTGAAAATCGTTCCCACCCAAGCGGTTTACGCGGGAACCAAGAACGCGGTACGCACCCTGCTCGAGGGCCTACGACAGGAGAGCACCGACGGCACCCTACGAACGACATCGATCTCCCCCGGCTACGTCCGCACCGAACTGATCGACAACGCCGTCGACGACCCAACCGCGCGCGCCCAGGCCCAACAGCACATGGCCACCCTCGGCCTCGACCCCCTATCGGTAGCTCGCGCAATCGCCTTCACCATCGACCAACCCGACGACGTCGAAATCGGAGACCTCACCATCCGCCCCACCCGCCAGGGCTGAGCGGTCAGTTCCGGAGGCAGTGTGGGCGCAGCCGCCCAAGCCTGCACTATCGAAGATCAGGGAGCTCTCGCTGCAGAATTTTGTCCGCTTCCCATCGCTGACAGGTCTGCACAGGTTGCCAGCTCGGGGCCCACCGAGCACAGGCTGGCGAGCTGTCTGGCAGCTGAATGAATGTCAGATGCCAGGTTCGATGGCAGCTAGTTCGTGGCCGTAGATGCGAATTAGATCGTGCAATGCGTATCGGCTGGGGTCGGGTTCTTGCAGAAGGCCGTAGGCGCGCAATGATTTCAGCTCCTGCTTTGCCTCGTCTATCGACACATCCGCCAGGCGCGCAGCGAAAGTGGCGTCAATGACGGAAGCGGAATACAAGCTCAATCGAAGGAATATCATCTGCTGTAGTGGCGACAATTGCCGGTACTTCAGGTCGAACGCGGCACGCACCGGCCCCGCAGTGCTGGAATGTCCGGCGGCCTGGTACCTCTCGGCTGCCAACAAGTCAGCCAACTCATCGAGGGTCCATGATGGATGCTCGGCGAGGCATCTGGCTGCAATGCTGATCGCTAATGGTATTTCGCCGCACAGCTCTACGATCTTCGCAACGGTCGGGCGGGCGGCTTCGAGATCGATAGCTCGGCCAGCGTGAGCGCAAAACATCTCGATTGCCGAGGCTCTGGTTAGGACTTCCAGTGTGACGACCGCCGCGCCTTCTTCGAATGCTTTTGCGCGGCTGGTTACGAGCGCCATGCAATGGCCCTCATGAGGCAGGAGCGGATCAAGGTATGTCCCATCGCCCGAATCATCCAACACCAGCAGAATTCGCTTGTCGACCAGCATTTTCCGCCAAAGCTCCTGGCGCCCTTGCAGAGTTCGCGGTACACGACGCTGTTTGACCCCGAGCCCGCTCAAAAGCCCACCCAGCGTATCCATGATCTCGGATGCCCTACTGTGGGGGCCGCTTCCCTGGAGCTTTACATAAAACTGCCCATCAGGAAATTTGGGGGCCAAGCGATGAGCAGCTTCCACAGCGAACGCAGTCTTGCCGACTCCGGCCACGCCCTGGATGGTCACAACCGGTACAACCCGCCCGGGTTCCGCCGCGCGGAGGATGGACAGCATGGCAGCTTCTCTCGGGACGGTCATAGTGGGCCCATGCGGCAGCCTGAAGTAATCGGTGCGTTTGCGCCCGGCATGACGTCGCCTCAAAAAGGCGGCCGTGGCTGTCGCTCTCAGCGCGATGCCCTCGAACAATGCTGTTTCGAGCTGCTCGAACACCCAGAACGGTCGATTCCAGCGGGGCACCACGTACAGCTCTGCGATCAGCTCACGCCGCCGAGCGTCTTCACGGGGATACAGCAAGACCACGACGCGCAGGAGAAACCCCGGTGCGAAGCCGTAGACACAGAGAACGAGAACCAAAGCCCGCCAGTCGGTAACAGTATCCAGAAGTTCCTTCACGCCAGCCCCTCCGCGAGGTTCGGAATGCCGACGAAGCGCCGCTCGGATCGCGCCGCTGCAAGGATGGCGCCCAGTTCCACGCCACCTTTGGCGGTCAGCGTGTAATACCGGCGCACCGGTCGCACGCCACCCGTCTCAGTGACGTCCTCCCAGCCATCGGCAAGCCACCCATCATTGAGCATGCGGCGCAGAATTGGATACAAGACCCCCGAGCGAACCCCGGATTCCTGCGATAGCGCATAGCCCCAATGCCTTTCCGAGGGGGCACGCATCAACGCCACGGCGACTTGCACCAGCGAATGCGTTGTCCTCATAGCTCGTAGTCTACATAGGTGCCAACCGCCGAGGAAGGGCTCGGCTTGCCAACCTCTGAGCAATCGTTGGCATCCCGAACTGGCCCCACCGCGCCAGAATGCTGTGGCGCAGAGCCCTTCCCGACGTTTGCCGCATGAAGGCATGCTCGACGGGTCGAGCCGGCAGGGTTCAGAACGAGTGGTGGATGTAGTGCAGGAGGGCGTCGCGGACGAAGGTGGCGGGGGTGGGGCCGCCGTAGGCGGCTGAGTAGGTGGGGTCGTCGGCGTAGAGGTGGGCTAGGCCGGTGAGCATGGCGCGGGGGCGGTCGCGGTCGCCGTCGGCGAGGGGGGTGCCGGGGATGGCGCGGAGCCAGTCGGTGTGGCGGGCGGCGAGGGCTTGGGCGGCGGCCGAGTCGGGGGTGTGGCCTTGTTTCCACGTCTCGACCCAGGCGGCGATGAGGTTGTCGGTGTCTTGTTTCCAGGTGCGTTGTTCGGCAAGGGATTTGGTGTGCCACCAGGTGTTGCTGGCGGTGTAGGCGGCTTCGCCCCAGCGGGCGATCACCTCGTCGCGGTAGGGGTCGTTGAAGCCTTCGAGCATCATCTGCAGGGAGCCTTCGGAAGCGGCGGGGGTGTCGAGGCGGTGGCGTAGGGCTTGGATGCGGGTGTCGAGGCGGGCGCGTTCGGCCTCGAGTAGGCGCAGGTGTGCGCGTAGGGCCTCGTCTTCGTGGGGTTCGGTGGGCTCGGCGACTTCGTCGCCATCGATGGCTCGGTCACTCGGATCGCTTGCGCGGTCGAGGATTTCGGCGATGACGGGGAGGCTCAGGCCCAGGTCACGCAGGAGGAGGATGCGTTGTAGGCGGGTGACGGAGGCGGTGTTGTAGTAGCGGTAGCCGTTGTGACCGATGCGGGTGGGTGGGAGTAGGCCGATGTCGTCGTAGTGGCGCAGGGTGCGGCTGGTGATGCCGGCACTGTCGGCCAATTGCGCGATTGTCCACTCCACGAAGCCCTCCCGGAGGTGTTCAGTTCTTGCCGGTCCAGTCGCCTTCGAAGGTTGCGGCCCATTGTTTCGCCTGCTCCATGTCGGCTTCGCGGGGCGCGGTGAGGATGATGCGGTTGCCGTCGGGATCGTCGATGGTGACATCGCTGGTGAACCAGGGTGTGTCCGTTGGTCCTTCGATGGTGGCGTCGGCAAAGCCGCTGGCGTGCAAGGTTTTCGCGAGTGCGGCCAGGTCCTCGCCGCCCGCGGCGAAGCTGACGGTGGTGCCGGGTGTGGCGTCGCCGGGGACCAGCAGCAGGTCCTGGTATTTCATGCGACGCAGGTGCACGACCGCGGGGGTGCCGCCGGGGCCGGGGATGGTGGCCAGGGCGATGAATCCGATCGCCTCGTAGAACGCGGTGGCCGCCGCGATGTCGCGCACGCGGAAGTTGGCGAACATGGGCATGGGGTAGATGGTCCGGTCGATGGCCGGGATCGTGTTCTCGCTCATGGCCTCGACGCTAGGAGTTGACGTAGCGGCAAGGTCAACTCTCCGGGGCGGGAGTCGCGGTGTGGGCGGAGTAGACGGCGAGCATGTCTTCGACCAGGCGCAGGACCGACGCGTCAAGGTCGGGGCGGGCGTAGACGCCGCGGACCACGGCTTCGCCGGAGAAGACGTGCAGGAGCATGAAGAACAACGGTTCGCGGACGTGGGCGGGGAAGTCGGCGAGCAGGCCGGTGCGTTCGAGGGTGGCCACGATCTCGCGGTAGTAGTTTTCCGCGATGGGGGCGATGCGTTCGCGTAGCTCGGTGTCGGAGCGGGCGGCCAGGAAGATCTCGCGCAGCGCGTGGGTGAGGTTGGACTGCTGGGCGTGGCGCAGGTAGCGCAGCGCGACATCGAGTGGATTGTCTTGGGCACCAAGGTGTTCCATGGTCACCGAGTAGCCGATGAGCTGGCGGTCGAAGACCTCCTCGGCGGTGCGCACGATCAGGTCGAGGCGGGTGTCGAACTGGCGGAACATGGCGCCGGCCGACAGTCCGGCGCGTCCGCAGATCTCCTGCACGGTGGTGCGTTGATAGCCGACCTCTCCGATGGCCGCGATGGTCGCGTCGACCAGCTTGGCCACGGTGGCTGCCCGGCGCTCCTGTTGGGTGCGCCGCGGGCGGGAAACTTCACTCACGAGCGACCATCCTGCCCGCTGCGGGGCGGGCAGCAAACATCCGGCCCGACGTGACCGTTGACACACCGCATTCACAGACCATATTGTCTGGGCCAGTCACTTAGAAAACAATCGCTTCCTAACTTAGGGGCGGGTGCTCGGCCGCCGCAGCGGCCCGGAGGAGTTCGATATGACAGGCGGGACCAGGACGATCGCCCAGGCGTGCGCGGCGGTCGTGACCGGGCTGACCGTGGCGGTGTGCCCGGCGGTGACCGGGTCGGCCGCAGCGGATCCGGTCGTGGTGCAACCGGCGCTGCCGTTCCCGACCCCGCCCGCGCCGCCGTATCTGGATCCCGGCTTCTACCAACCCGATCCGGCGCGGGTCGCCGCGGCGGCACCCGGGGAGATCCTCGCGGCACGGCAGGTGAATCTGGCGAATGTGTGGCTGCTGCCGCTCAATGCGAACGCCTGGCAACTGTCCTACCGCAGCACCAATACCCGCGGGGAACCGATCGCGGCGGTGGCCACGCTGGTGGTGCCGCATCGCGCCGCGCCGAGCGGGCAGCGCGGGCTGGTGTCGTTCCAGATGGCCGAGGATTCGCTCTCGGTCAACTGCGCGCCGTCCTATTCGCTGCAGATGGGGTCGCTGCCCAATCCGCTCAATCCGGTGATCCCGGCGGAGTTCGTCGAGGTGCAGGCCATGCTGCAACTCGGGCACGCGGTGGTGATCCCCGATCACGAGGGCCCGAACGCGGCGTACGCGGTCGGGCCACTGGGCGGGCGCATCACCCTCGACGGGATCCGTGCCGCCGAAGGCTTCGATCCGGCGGGGCTGCCCGGCACCGACACCCGCGTCACTATGTGGGGGTATTCCGGCGGCGCGATCCCGACCGCGCACGCCGCCGAACTCCAGCCGAGCTACGCGCCGGAGATCAATCTGGTCGGGTCGGCGTCCGGCGGGCTGATGGCCGATATCCGCACCGCGATCGACTACAACAACGGCACCTCCACCTTCGGCGGCGCGGTGACGGGCGGCCTGTTCGGGGTGGCACGGGAATACCCGCAGGTGAACCAATTCATCGACGAGCACATGAACCCGCTGGGCAAAGCGGTGCGGCTGGTGCACGAAAACCAGTGCGTGGCTTTGCAGTTCGCGGCATTCCCGTTCGTGAACATCAAGGGCTTGTTCGACTATCCGGGAGATCCGATGCAGGCGCCGGAAATGCAGCCCGTCCTCGACGAACTCAGCCTGGGCCATCGAGGCACGCCGACCGCGCCGCTGTACATCTACGAGGGCACCTTCGACGAGGTGATGCCGCTCAACGCGGTCGACAACACCTACGACATCTACTGCAAGGACCCCAACGCGCGCGTGCAGTACACCCGCGACCTGTTCGCCGAGCATGGCATCGCCGCGGTGTCGGGCACGGCCAGCGCGGCGATGTGGCTCAACGACCGACTCAACGGCATCCCCGCCCCCGAGGGCTGCCACAACCGCGACGTGTATTCGGAGTTCCTGGACCCGGGCGCGATCGGCACCTTCGTCACTGCGATCGGGCAGACGCTCGCGTCGGCGCTCGGGATGCCGGTGTAGTCGCCGTACGATCGGCGTCATGCCAGCAACTCGCGCAGGGGTTCTGCTCGCACTCTCCGTGCTCGCCGCCGGATGCTCGGCCACCGGCAGTGAGTCCGGGACCCCGTCGACGGCGCTCATGGGTCATTCCTTCGTCTCGACCGCGGTGTCGGGCACCGCGATCCCCGGCGGCGGTCCGCTCACCCTGAGCTTCACCGACGGCCGTATCAGCGCCACCGCCGGATGCAACACCATGACCGGACCCGTTGACCTGCAAGGCAATACGTTGCAGGTCGGTGAGCTGGCCTCCACCCTGATGGCGTGCCCGGGCGATACGGCGGGCGCGGACGGCTGGCAGGACGGGCTGCTGCGCTCGCAGCCCACCTGGACGCTGGTCGGCGACACCCTGACCTTGAAGGGCAACGGTTCGACGGTGACCATGCTCGACCGCAAGGCCGCCCACCCGGACAAGCCGCTGACCGACACCACCTGGATCGTCACCGCCCTGCTGCGCCCCGACGCCGAGGTCCGCTCCGCCGCCCTCGACGAGGTCCGCCCCGCGCTGACCATCTCCCCCGACGGCAAGATCTCCGGCAGCGCGGGCTGCAACAGCATGACCGGCACCGCCGCCATCGACGGCGACGAGGTCACCTTCCAGATCGCCACCACCCGTATGGCCTGCGACCCGGCGGCCATGGAGGTCGAAACGCAGGTCCTGCAAGCCCTCGACGGAAAGACCAAGGCCACCATCGACTCCGACGAGTTGACGCTGCGCAACACCGGCAACAACACCGGTCTCAAACTGCGCGCGGAGTGAGCCGGTCGGCCGACTGAGTCGCTCCTGGCACGGTCACACAGAACCCTCAGAACCCGCGCAGCCGGTCGGGGGTGATGCGGACCGTGGCCGCGTAGTCGGCGAAGAACTGGTCCCTGGTCATGCCGATATCGACCAGGCCCTCGGTGTACTTCGCCACGAATGCATCCAGCTCGCTCTCGTCGGCACCGCCCTGGTCGATGCGCGCGGTTCCGGTGAGGACGACTACCGCGCCGCCGGTGGCGTTGGTGTTGAAGTTCAGCGAAACGTGGGGTTCGGCGGCGATATTGCGTAGCTTCGGCGTCCCGGGCTGCGTGAAGAGCAGGAACTCACCCTTCGTCCACAGGAACCACACCGGGTTGGGCTGCGGCACTCCGGCCGGGGTGACCGTGGTCAACCAGATGATCCGCTCCCGCTCCAGGCGGTCGGCCACCTGCACGCCGAAATCGGTGGTGGTATCGATGAGCAGCGAGGAACTGGGCATACCGTCTCCCGGTGGGGGTAGTGATCGAACAGGTCCGTCTGTGCTGAACAGTCCACTGCCCGTTCGTATTCCACCGTGCGGTGATGAGCGCACCCACCATCGCGCGCCTGTGGCGCGGCTGCCGCGACACGCCGCCTACTTCTCGTGATACATGTACCAAACTGCCAGGGAGGCAACGATTGTCACCAGCAAGGCCAGTAACGCGAGCACCGGGTTGAACGGATAGACCGAGTTCGCCGAATTCATTGCGTACCCCCACCGTGGGCAGGAAACAGTACATGAAGTACCGCGCCTTCGATTGTGACCCACCGTGGCCACCACCGATACCGGTTCCGCCGATCGCATCCCGGCACCGCTGCGCGGCGGGGCGAAAATCGTTGTCGCGTCGGGCCGCACGCGCGCTAGCGTGCCGCCTCATGGAAAGCAATTATCTGAATGTGGTGGATGTGGAGGCCACCTGCTGGGAGGGGCGCAATCCGCCGGGGCAGCCCAACGAGATCATCGAGATCGGGCTGTGTGTGCTCGATCTGCGGACGCGGGAGCGGGTGAGCAGGCACAGTATCTTGGTGCGGCCCGAGCATTCACAGGTCAGTGAGTTCTGTACGCGGTTGACGACATTGACGCCCGAGCAGGTGGCGGGCGGGGTGACGTTCGCCGAGGCGTGCGCGTTGCTGCGCAGCGAGTTCCGGGCGGATTCGCGGCCGTGGGCGAGCTGGGGCGACTACGACCGCAAACAGTTCGCGGCGCAGTGCACCGGCACGGGGACGGCGTATCCGTTCGGCAGTCGCCACACCAATGCCAAGCGGGTGTTCTCCGAGGCGCGCGGATCGCGACGCGGGTTCGGGATGGCGGGTGCGTTGCGGGAGGCGGGGCTGCCGTTGGAGGGCACCCATCATCGCGGCGGGGACGATGCCTGGAACATCGCGGCCCTGATCGCCGACATGCTGGACAAGGACCTCTGGCCGGGGTGATCGCGGCCGGGTCGGGTGGACTGGCCGAGGGATCGGAAGTTGCCGTGGATAGCGCCGTTTCACAACTACGCTGACACCCCGGCGTACGCGACATATGGGACATATGGGAGGCGTCATCAACGACCGGGAAGCGGATCTGGACCAGTGGTTTCGCGCGGAAGTGGCCGCGACGACGCCGGGACCCACCCGCCCAGCACACGAACCCCTCGACGCCACCGGCCTCACCGGAACCCGCTGCCTGGAACTGTTCGACGCCCAGGCCGCCTCCCGCCACCTCGATCTCGCCGCGCGGCGACTGACCCGGGAAGGCCACGGCTACTACAGCATCGGCTCCTCCGGCCACGAGGGCAACGTCGCGGTGGCCGCGGCGCTGCGGGTCACCGATCCGGCGCTGCTGCACTACCGCTCGGGCGCGTTCTTCGTGCACCGCACCCGCCAGGTCCCCGGCCTCGACCCCATCCGCGATGTCATGCTCGGGGTCGCCGCCGCGGCCGCGGACCCGATTTCCGGTGGGCGACACAAGGTTTTCGGCAGCAAACCCGCCCACATCATCCCGCAGACCTCCACCATCGCCTCGCATCTGCCGCGCGCGGTCGGCCTCGCCTTCGCCATCGAACGCGCCGCCCACCTGCGCCTGGATTGTGAATGGCCCGGCGACGCGGTGGTGGTGTGCAGCTTCGGCGACGCCTCGGCCAACCACTCCACCGCGACCGGGGCCATCAATACCGCCGTGCACACCGCGCATCAGGGCGTGCCGATGCCGATCCTGTTCGTGTGCGAGGACAACGGGATCGGCATCAGCGTGCCCACCCCGCGCACCTGGATCGCCCAGGCCTACGGCTCCCGACCGGGCCTGGCGTTCTTCGACGCCGACGGCAGCGACCTGCCCGCCGCCCTCGCCACGGCCACCCAGGCCGCCGAATACGTACGCACACACCGCAAACCGGCCTTCCTGCGCCTGCGCACGGTACGCCTGCTCGGGCACGCGGGCTCGGATGTGGAATCGGCCTACCGCCGTCCGGCCGAGATCGCCGCCGACCTGCGCCGCGATCCCGTCACCGCCACCGCGCGGCTGCTCGTCGCCAGCGGGGTGCTCACCCCCGCCGAGATGAGCCGACGCTACGACGAGATCGGCGAGCAGGTCGCCGCGGCCGCCGAAAGCGCCTGGAACGAACCGAAATTGACGACCACCGCCGCGGTCCTGGCACCGCTGGCACCGGCCCGGCCGACCGTGGTGCGCACCGACACGCTGCGCGGCGAACGCAACGGTAACGGCGCGTCGGAGACCACGAATACGACTGCCGGACAGTCCGTTCCGGCGGGCGAGGCACTCACACTGGCGCAGGCGCTCAATCAGACCCTGGCGCACTTGCTGACCCGCGACCCGGACGTGCTGGTCTTCGGCGAGGATGTCGGCCGCAAGGGCGGCGTCTACGGCGTCACCAAGGGCTTGCAGCAAAGCTTCGGTGTCCGAAGGGTTTTCGACACGCTGCTCGACGAGCAGAGCGTACTGGGCACCGCGCTCGGGGCGGCCCTCGCGGGGTTCGTGCCGATCCCGGAGATCCAGTACCTGGCGTATGTGCACAATGCCGAGGACCAGTTGCGCGGGGAGGCGGCCACGCTGTCGTTCTTCTCCGGGGGCCGTTACCGCAACCCACTGGTGGTGCGCATCGCCGGGCTCGCCTATCAGAAGGGTTTCGGCGGGCACTTCCATAACGACAATTCCGTTGCCGCGCTGCGGGATATCCCCGGCGTGGTGCTCGCCGTCCCGTCTCGCGCCGACGATGCCGCGGCCATGCTGCGCACCTGTGTGTCGGCCGCGCGCGTGGACGGGCGGGTGTGCGTGTTCCTCGAACCGATCGCGCTGTATCACACCCGCGACCTGTATCGCGCCGGTGACGGCGGCTGGCTGGCCCCGATTTCCGGTGTGCGCCATGCCGATATCGGCCGCGCCCGGGTGCACGGGACCGGCGCGCATCTGACCATCGTCAGCTTCGCCAACGGCGTGCCCATGAGCCTGCGGGTGGCGCGAAGGCTGGCGAGCCACGGTATTCACGCCCGGGTGCTGGATCTGCGCTGGCTGGCCCCGCTGCCGGTGGAGGATCTCCTGGACCACGCGCGGGCGACCGGGCGGGTGCTCATCGCGGATGAAACCCGCCGCAGCGGTGGCGTTTCCGAGGCGGTGTGCACGGCCCTGCTGGATGCCGGATTCGATGGACCGCTGGCGCGGGTGACCAGCGCCGACAGTTTCGTGCCACTGGGTCCGGCGGCAGCGACCGTGCTGCTGGATGAGGCGGCCATCGAGGCCGCCGCTCGAACGCTGCTGGCTGCGCCCGCGGCCCGGAAATAGCCGCTCGGCCCGGTAATCGGTGCGGCCCGGTAATGAGGGGTGGAGCCGGGCCTGCTCGCGGAAGCACCCGGCCCCACCCGCCATCGACGCCGGTCCGGTCGGCGTCCCTGTGTCGCCCAGGGGCGGCACGCGGTCTATCTACGTAACAACTACGTAGATACGTAGATACCGCAGATCCGCCTCCGACGCAAGGGCGGAGCACGAGTTCGGCTCCCACACCAAGATCACAGTCGCCCACCACCGTGCCCTCCGCCACGACCCCACCGACGGTAAGCCTGCCCTCAGTTTTCTTCTCTACACTCGAGCGCACGTCACGGGAGGAACATCGAATGCGAGCAGCGCGGGTGCGACCATGAGCGTCGCCCTCTGCCTCATGCTCTACGGATTCGCCGTCGCGGTGCTCGCACCCCGGCTGCTGCGCCGCTTCAGCGTCGACGGGGCCGCACCACGCATGGCCGTCGCCGCCTGGATCGCCGCCATGATCTCCACCCTGCTGGCCTGGACGGTAACCCTCGCCATCCTCATCGTCGACCTCGTCACCCACCGGATCTCCCTGTTCCCCGCCCGCTTCATGGACAGCTGCCTGCTGCACCTGCACGACGCGGCCGTCGGCGACTACGGCGGGTCGTTGCAGACCGGGCTGCTGGTGCTGTCCGGATTCGCCTCGCTCGCAGCGACTCTCGTGGCCTACCGGCTCACCGCCACCCTGCTGCGCTCACGCCGGCGCACCCTCGAACACGCGCGCATGGCCCGCGTCGCCGGACGCCACCACCCCGACCTCGACGCCGTCGTCCTCGACGTCGACCATCCGGCCGCGTATTGCGTTGCGGGCAAACCTCATACCGTCGTCGTCAGCCGCGGCGTGCTCACCGCGCTCGACGACCACCACCTCGATGCCGTCCTCGCTCACGAACGCGCCCACCTCGCGGGCCGCCATCACCTGCTGCTGACACTCACCCGCGGCCTGGCCACCGTGCTGCCGCGCATCGACCTGTTCACCGTCGGCGCCTCCGAGGTAGCCCGCCTGCTCGAGATGCTCGCCGACGACGCCGCCGCCCGCATCCACGGACGCGCCACCGTTCTGGCGGCGCTGCTCACCCTCGCCACACTGCCGACACCGCCCGCCACCGCCGAGGCCGCACTACTTCCGCGCGTGCGCCGACTGTCCGAACCGGCCGATCCGCCGCGCCTGCACACCCGGGTGGCGGCGGCCGCGGCCGCATTGACCGCCGTCGCCATTCCCGTCGCCGCGGTCATCGCGACCGGCATCGGCGTTCGGGTCTGCGCGGTCTAGCTACGGGGTTTGGTGCGCGTCAGTTTGCGCAGCGCCGCGCGCAGACCCTCGGACTCCTCGGCGCTCATCTGCTCGACGAAATGCGCCAGCACCAACTCCGAGCGGCCACCGCTGCCCAGCGCCTCGCGCATGAGCCGCGCACTGTATTCCTCACGACTCAGGGTGGGCCAGTAGCGATATGCCTTGCCGACGCGCTCGCGCTCCAGCCAGCCCTTGCGGTGCAGGTTGTCCATCGTCGACATGACGGTCGTGTACGCGATATCGCGCTCACCCGCCAACTCGTCGAACAGCTCACGCACCGTTGTTTTGTGGGAACCCTCCGCACTCTCGGACCCGTCCGTCTTCTCGGACCGATCCCAGATGCGTTCGATGACGACCGCTTCCAGGTCGCCGAAGCCTCGCGAACTCATGCCTGACGTCTCCTCACCTCACGGAGAGCCGTGTCGGGCGCCGGGACGCGCCCATATACGTCCTACGTACGTAGACAGTATTATCCTGCGCAGACCACGACGCAACCCAGGCCCAATCACACACCGCCGTGCGGATTTACCAGGCCGGACGCCCGAGCGGACTAGTCCGCGACGCGATGCCCGGCGTCCCGCAAGGCCGAGGACGCCTCGTCCAATCGGTGCGCCGGGACCAGAATCAGATCGGCATGGAACGTCGAGGCGACGAACACCGGAATCCCCGACTCAGCCAGCGGACCGATCAGGGCGGCCAGGGTGCCCGACGCGTTCAGGCCGCCAGCGTCCACACCGTAGAAGCCCTTCCAGGTCTCACCCTCCGCCCACGCCGGGGCCTCGCGAATCACGGTGAGCCCCTCCGGAGCACGCACCAGCGCGATCCACTCGTCATCCTCCGGGAAGGTGGAATTCGGTAGATGATCGACCGCGAACTGCGAGGGGACGACGCGCAAGCGCTGGGAACCGGTCATGCCGACATCGTAGGCGGGGCGGGTGACAGCCACGGCCACCCGGACACCCCAAATCTCGAATTAGTCGCAAACACTAAAATAAGATGCCCGCGAACATGATCGGCCGTAGGGTCTGTGAAATGAGTACCAGCCCAAGACAAATCGCCACCGAGAACGAGCAGATCGCCGACACCGGCAGCTACCTCGCCGCCGACGGGAGGAGCGTCGACATCGGCGCCACACTCGCCGCCGCCGTCGCCGGAACCATCTCCTACACACCCGAGGACGACATCAGCGGCGGACCGCGTGGACCCTTCACCGGCGTCCCCGAGATCACCGCCGAAGGCAGCATCCAGGCCGCCCGGCGACTGCACGACGACGGCGGAAAGAGCGTCGCCGTCCTGAATTTCGCGTCCGCACGCAATCCCGGCGGCGGGTACCTGCGCGGCGCTCGTGCCCAGGAAGAGGACCTGTGCCGCAGCGCGCTGCTCTACCGCAGCCTGCGCGAAGCCCCCGATTACTATGCGGCCCACCGCGCCTCCGACGATCTGCGCTACAGCCATCGCGTCATCTACTCGCCCGGCGTGCCGGTCATCCGCGATGACCATTGGGCGCTGAGCTCACAGCCGTTCCCGGTGTCGTTCCTGACCTCGCCCGCCCCCAATGCCGGTGCGCTGGCCGACCATTCGGGCCGACCCGTCGCGGTGACGGACGTTCTCAACGAACGCGCCGTCCGAGTACTCGCCATCGCCGCCCGTCACGGGGTGCGCGAACTCGTGCTCGGCGCCTGGGGATGCGGAGTGTTCCGCAATGATTCGCACGAGGTCGCGGCCGCGTTCGAGGCGGCACTGCGCAAGCACGGCGCGGCCTTCGAACAGGTCGTCTTCGCGGTCTGGGACCGCTCCCCCGTGTCGGCCAACCGCGCCGCCTTCGAGGCCCGCTTCGGCAAGACCTCCGTCTCCTGACACCCGCTGCCGCTCTGCTCCGAGCTGGGTTTTGCGGCAGCGGCAACCCGCCCGGCAATCCATGCTCAGATTGCAATATCTACAGACTCAGATAGTCGACAGAGGCCGGGAGAGTGCCTCCCCCGCATTCACCGGGCCAGCCCGGTGCGATGCGCGTACGCGATGGCCTGCCCGCGATCCCGCACGCCGAGCTTCGCGAACAGCGAATTGATGTGCGTTTTCACCGTGCTGACGCCGATGAACAACTCCTTGGCGATCTCGGTGTTGTTGCGCCCCTGCGCCATCAGGCGCAGCACATCGCGTTCACGATCGGTGAGGTCCACGGGCGATTCCGGTGGCGCATCGAGCGCGGAAAGCAGACGTCGGCCCACATCGGCGGCCAGCGTGGTGTGGCCGCTGGCGACCGAGCGAATGGCGGCCGCGATCTCGGCGCGACCCGCGTCCTTGGTCAGGTAGCCGCGCGCACCCGCTCGCAGCGCACCCGCGATCGAAGCGTCATCGGCGTAAGTGGTGAGCACGAGCACCACGGTCTCGGGATGCTGGGCGGTGATCGCGGCCGTGGCGGCCACCCCGTCGATGCCCGGCATCCGCAGATCCATCAGCACCACACGGGGTTTCACGCGCGCGACCAACTCCACCGCCTCCGCGCCGTCGCGGGCCTCCCCCACCACCCGCATATCGGGCAGCAGCGACAGCACCGTGGTCAACCCGTCGCGCACCGTGGTCTGATCATCGGCCACGACGACCGTGATCACGTCCGCGGCAGCAGGATTCGCACCGTCCACCGACCGTCCTCCTTTCCCGCGGTCAACTTCCCGCCGACCGCTTCGACCCGTTCCCGCATGCCGAGCAGACCCGCACCGGAGCCGCTGGCGCCGAGCAGAAATCCCGGTGCAACCATCGGATTCGAGATCACCGTCTCGATGCGCCCGGCATTGTCCCGGAGGGTGAGCGTAACCGGCTGCCCGGGAGCGTGTTTGCGGGCATTGGTGAGTGCCTCCTGCACCGCGCGGATGAGCGCGACCGCGGTCTGCTCGCTCGCCGGGTTCACCGCGGTATCCAGGCGTTCGGCCAGTTCTCCACCGGCACTGCGGTGTTCGTCGACGACACGGCGCAACTCGACCGCGGTGTCGAAGCGGTCCGACCGTAGCGTCCCGACCACCCGCCGGGCATCGGCCAGCCCGGATACCGCCAATTCGTGTGAGGCCCGAACCCGTTCGGCGGCCTTGTCCACCTCCCCCGCCTCGAGCAGTGCGTCCGCGGCGTCCAACTGCAGCACCAGACCGCCCAGGGTGTGCGCCAGGACGTCGTGGATATCGCGCGCGATGCGGCCGCGCTCGGCCAGGGCGGCCGCCCGGTCCCGCTCGGTGCGAATGATCCGATTCTGTTCCACCAGTAGCCGATTGCGTTCGGCGGCCACTCTGGCCTGCCGTCTACTCCAGCCGCCCAGGCCGATCACCACCACGCCGACCATCAGACCCAGCATGGCCCGTGGTCGGCCGCCGTCCAGCAGGATCGACACGCACATCAGCGCGGCGGTGCCCAGCGCGATCACCAGTCCGACCCGCAGCGGATCGCTCATCAAGCTCAGGGCGACGAACACGGTGGCCAGCGCGGTGATCGCCGATCCCGCCGACTGCGCGACCGTCAGTCCCCCGCCGATGCCCATGGCGGCCACGCAGATTCGCTCCATCGGCGACCCGAGGGGTGATGCCGCCCAGCCCGCCCAACCCAGCCACGACAGCACCACCAGCACGGCCACCCAGGGCCGATGCCACAGCGCGGCGTTCGCCGAGGCCGACACCACGGCGACGAGCCCGACCAGGCGCAGCAGCCTGGACAGGCCCGAGTTGGGATCGAGGATCATCGGTCTCAGTGTGCCGCAAACGCGTGCGCCTGCTCGGCACGCCGGGCCAGCACCACCGCGCGTCCGGCCCGATTCAGCGCCACCATCAGCAGGATCGCCCCGATCGAGGTGACCACCGCGGCCCCGTTCGCATGCGCCACCACATCGATGCCGATCCGCACGGCCAGCAGCACCAGCCACAGCAGCGAGCCGACCCAGCCGGTGCGCGCTTCCAGTCCGGCCGCGCCGACGCGAACCTGCGACAGCTGGCCCATCACCAGCCCGAAGGCCAGACCCAGGACCGCCGAGAGGGCGAGCAACACCACCGCGAGCACCCCGAGGCCGCCGCCGGTGAGCACGGACTTCATCTGCAGGAACCCGATCAGCCCGAGCACGATCGGCCCCCGCCACAGCCTCGTCTGGTCCAGGGCCTGCCACTGCGTCTGCCGGTACATGATCCAGCCGATCACCAGCACCGCGACCAAACCCTCGACCACCGCATTCTGCAAGTTCATGCTTCTACGGTCGCGTTTCGGCGGGCTCGAACCCACCACCCGCGGGTGGAGACCGGGTGGATTGCGGGCCCGGCCGGGTGGAGTCAGTCGGTCCAGTTCGGGTGGCGTTTCTCCAGGAAGGCGGCCATTCCCTCACGCGCGCCGGGCAATTGGGAGGCGGCGGCCATGACCTCGCGGGCCAGGGTGTAGGCGTCGGCCTCGGGGCGGTCGAGCTGAGCGTAGAGGGTGCGTTTGCCCAGGGCCTTGCTCGCTCGGCTGCCGCGGGTGGCGCGGGCCAGCAGGTCGGCGACGGCGGTGTCGAGGTCGGCGTCGGGGACGGCGTAGTTGATCAGGCCCCAGTCCACGGCCGTGCGGGCGTCCACGACATCGCCGGTGAGGGCAAGTTCCATCAGACGTTTGCGGCCGATCGAACGGGCGACGGGAACCGCCGGGGTGTGGCAGAACCATCCGCCCTTGCCACCGGGCAGGGCGAAGCCCGCGGATTCGGCGGCGACGGCCAGATCGCAGGAGGCGACCAGCTGACAGCCCGCCGCGGTGGCCAGGCCGTGCACGCGGGCGATGACCACCTGGGGAATCGATTCCAGCGTGGTCATCACCTGCTGGCACAGCTCGAGCAGGTCGCGCACCCCGAGCAGGTCGCGGGCGGCCACATCGGCGAAATCGTGGCCCGCGCTGAAAACCGGTCCGGCCGCGGCCAGTACGAGACCGGTCGCGTCGGTGTCGCCGACCGCGCGGAATGCGGTCAGCAACTCGGCGAGATGGTCGGCGGAGAGCGCATTGCGGCGATCAGGGCGGTTCATGGTGACGGTGATGGTGTCGCCGTCGCGCTTGACGAGCAGGTGGCGGTATTCGGCGGTCATGGGTCCACGGTAGTGCGGCACCCGGTGACGGATGCCGCATTTCGTGCCCGGCCGACTCAGACCGGTCCGGGTGTAGCCGGATTCAACTGCAGCCAATGCCCCGTCGACGGAATGCCGTCGGTGTCCACCACCACCACGAGGTACCAGCCGGGCGGGGCCAGTGCGGGATTCGTGGGCATCGACATGCTCAGCGTGCCGGGCGCGGTCGTGGTGAACGGCAGATCGATCAGGCGTTGATTGTTGTCGCAGGAGTGGGTGCAGGAGGTCGGATGCATCAGACTCACCTCCCGCACGGCCGCGGTGGTGGTCAGGCTCACCGGTGCCCCGTATTCGACCGTGCCCACGGACATCTCGAACTCCGGCCGCGCACCCTTGAAAAGGTAGGGCGGCCAGAACATTTCGATCCGCAGCTCCTCGGTCTTGCGCAGCGGATTCGATCCGGCGGTCACCACCTTGCCGTCCGGGGTCACCAGGGCCACCGAGTGATACAGCCGAGCCACCCGTTGCGGTGCGGTCGGCGACCAGGTTCCGGCGACCGGGTCGTAGAGCTCGCCGTTGGGCGGCACCGCATCGGCCATCTCCTCCATGCCCGAGCCGCCCGAGGCCAGCACCGTACGGTCCGGCAGGATCACCGCGCACACGTGCATGCGCGGGTACGCCATGGGCGGGCCGGGCTTGTAGGCGGGCGCGGCGGCGGTCAGATCCACGATCTGGGTGTCCGCCGACGCCATCCCGGGTCCGTGCGGGTCGACGGTGCCGCCACCGAGCAGCATCACCCGCTGCGCCTGCGCCGGGGGCAGCAGCACACTCGTGGACTGGCTGCGCGATTCCGGGTCGTAGAGGCCGTCGACCTCGGTGACGGCGCCGGTGGCGGTGTCCCAGATCGACGGGTGCATACCGTTGTTCGTCCCGAACTGGCCGCCGGTATAGAACACCCGGCCGTCGGCCAGCAGAATCAGGTGCGCGTACGTCGGAATCGGTCCGGGTACAGGCAGTTTCGACCACGTGAGGGTGGCCGGATCGAACAGCTCCGGCGTCTCGGAGAGGAACCCGTCCGTGCCGAGGCCCGAGACCGCCACCACCGCACCGGTTTTCAGGGCCGCCAGCGTGGGATACCAACGCCCGGCGGTCATATCGGGTTGGGTCTCCCAGGCCAGGGTCGCCGGATCGAACAGCAGCGCGTCGCGCAGGCCGAAGAACGGGTCGTACTGTCCGGTGCCGCCCGCGGCCAGCAGCCGCCCGTCGGGCAGGTAGGCCTGGCCCGAACAGAACATGTCGATCGGCGTCGCCGGCGCGGCCAGGCCGGGATTCGGGTAATGCCAGACGCGCGTGCGGAAGTCGTGGGCGTTGAGCCGATCCGGATCGTTGCCGGAACCGGCGAAGAACAGCACATCGCCGGTGTGCAGCAGCGCGGTGTGCACGGGATTGATCTCGGTGCCGAAATCCAGGATGCGCCAGGTGCCCTGGGTGGGAGCGGTCGCCAGATCGGTTTCCAGGTCGAGCACCCGCAGGTACCCGGCATTGCCGCCCTGCGGATGATCGATGGCGCACACCACGAGTCGCGGCAGTCCGCCCGCGCCACCCGGCAGCAGCGCGACCGCCGCGCCCTCGTTCTCCCAGAAGCCCCAGTCCGGCACATGCGACCAGCGACTCCACCCGTCCACGCAGTGCCCGGTCCCGTCCAGGCCCCAGCCGATGGTGTACAGCCCGGCGTTCCCGTTCTGCGGGTGATCGATGGTGAACACGATCAGCTCGGGCCGGCCGTCGCCGTCCAGATCCGCGATGGTCATGCCCGCGCCCTGGTTCTCCCAGCCCCACCAGTCCGGAATCGCCACCCACGGCGTCCATTCCGCGACGGTGCCGTCTGCAGTAATGCCCTTGCCCAGCCGGAACTGGCCGCTGTTCTGGCCGACCGGATTGTCGACGGTCATGACCACCAGCACCGGCTGCCCGTCCAGGTGGGTCAGGCAGATGTCCGCGCCCTGATTCTCCCAGCCGTACCAGTCCGGAATCTCCTGCCAGGGCGTCCACCCGCCGGTCACCGTGCCGTCGGCGGCGAGGTCGCGCCCGATCCGGAAGTAGCCGTGATCGCCGCCCTGCGGATGATCGACCAGGAAGACCACCAGGTCCGGGCGGCCGTTGCCGCTCAGGTCGCCGATGGCGATGCCCGCACCCTGGTTTTCCCAGCCCCACCAGTCGGGGACCTGCAGCCACGGTCCCCACTGCCCGACCGTGCCGTCGGCGGCCAGGGCGTGGCCGACGCGGTAGTTTCCACTGTTCTGGCCGGGTGGGTTGTCGACCATGAGGACAACGATGTCGAGGGTGCCGTTCCCGCTCAGGTCGGCGACGGCGATGCCGCAGTCCTGGTTGTCCTGCGAGAACCAATCCGGGATGGGGACGAATTGCGCTGCCACACAGGCAATCATGGTCGGCGCGGCCGATTCCGGCATCCGATGTCCGGATTCTGGCCATGATGGTTTCGACCAGCTTGCCGAAAACACTCCGGCGAACTGTCCCACCCACTACCCTCCGAAACGCTCTCATTTCACACAACGGAGGGGCATCCACCGTGAAAAAGTCCATCGTGCTCAACGGCCTCGCACTCACCGCAGCCGCGGTGCTGGCGAGCACCGGCACCGCCAACGCCGCCCTCCCCACCAGCATGGGCAGCGACTCCACCTTCAAGGTCGGCATCGACATCCAGCCCGGTGTCTACAAGACCACCACCGCGGCATCCGTCTGCGTGTGGGCGCGACTGTCGGCCATCACCCCCGACGCCAGCGCCACCATCCAGACCGGCGGCGCGATCAACGGCTCGGTCACCGTCGAGATCAAGTCCACCGACGTCGCGTTCTTCACCAGCGGCTGCGGCACCTGGACCCTGCAGACCACCACGACCACCTCCGGCTCCTCGGGCCTGGGCAGCGGCAGCGGCCTGCTCAACGCGGGTAGCGGACTGCTCAGCGGCGGCTCCAGCACGCTGTCGAGCTAGGCCGCGAACCGCCCACCCGGAGGGGGCGGTTCCTCGACACCGGGAGGGCCGGGTAGACCACCTGCCCGCTCCTCGCCGGTGCGAACCCCGATCAGCAGTCGCAGCAGGATTCCTCACAGCAGCAACAGGATTCCTCACAACAGCAGCAACCTTCGCCGCAGCAGACGCACCCCTCGCAGCACGGCAGGCACAGGCCACCGCGGCGACGCGGGGCCGGGCCGTAGTAGCCGGGGCCCGGGCCGTAACCGTAGCCGGGCGGCGGACCGTAGCCCGGCGGCGGCGGACCCCACGGTTGCTGGCCACGGCGACGCCAACGGCTTGTCGGCTGGGTCGCAACGTGATTGGTACATGTGGGGCCGTGAGCGACGCCGAAGGTGCGGGTCACCGAGCGGCCGAGCTCATGCTTCAGCAGTTTGTGAATCAAGCGGCCATCGGTGAATTCCACATCGGCCAAGGCCAATTCGATACCCAGCAGGGCATCGGTGCACAGCCTGTGCGCCTCGGCAACCTCGGTTCCCGTGGCGGTCAATGGATTCCACTTGCCGTGTGCCAGATCGTCGCCCAGATCCTCGACGGCGTCCACGAGATGCGCTATGCGGCCGAACAATCGGCCCACCTCGGTCAGCGCCGCCTGATTGCCCGGTCGACCGGCCAGAATGGCGGTGTGCCCGAAGGCGGCCGCCGTCGCCGTCTCGGTGGGCTCGGTGACCTCCAGCACCGGTGTGCCCACCACGGCCGCGGCCTCCAGTTCGGTCTGCCGGTCGACAGCAGTCACCAGTACGTCGGTGTCGAAACCCAGTCCCGCACCGCTGGATTCGCCCTGCCGGGCCCAGCGCTCGGCGATCCGGCGGGCAGCCGGGCGGAACCCCGGCGAACCCGCCATGCCGTCGCCGTCCTCGACGTGGTCGCGGACCTTCGCGGCGGCCAGCACCAGCGACACCGTCGCGGCCAGGCGCACACAGTCGCCGGTGGCGACATCGGCGCGCTTCATACCGCGCAGCGGGCAGGGCCCGGCCGCACGGCGCGTGGGCGGCGCGGTCGACTGCGCCTCCACCAGGGCCGAGACGATCAGCCCGTCGTAATTGGTTACCATGCGGGCGCTTTGACCATGGTCGTCACGCAGTGCGAGACACAGCCCGCACAGTTGCGCCAGCCAAGCCCGCCCGAGTTCCTCGCCCAGCCGATGACGGCAGGGTCGGATGATGCCGAACACAATATCGACGGTAACCCCTCTTCCGGGATCCGTCGCGTGGAATCGAGATCAGACACGACTGGACGGTGTAGATCGAAAGTCACTGGGCGGCAAGGATTGCGAATTCCTCGGCCAGCGGGACCGGGCGCTCGGCCGACCAGGCGAGGCTGACCTGGTTCGGGGCGAGGTCGGGGACCGCGACGTAGGCGATGTCCGGGCGGGTGTAGAAGGTCATCACCGACAGGGGCAGGAAGATGATGCCGTGGCCCGCCGCGACGTGCTCGAGCTTCTCCTCCACGCTGCGGAAGACCGGGGGTGCGGGACGGTCGGTGCGCGATTCGGTTGCCACCGCGGCCCATTCGGGCACCAGATCGGGGCCCTGCAGCAAATGTTCGTGGGCGAGATCGGCGAGGGCGAGCTCGGCCTTGCCGGCCAGGGGGTGATCGGCGGGCAGCACCACGACCCGCGGCTCGGTGTAGAGCGGGCGCACCGCCAGCCCCTGCGACTCGATCGGCAGCCGCACGACACTCACGTCCACGCGACCGTCGTGCACCACCTCGACCTGGTCATACCAGCTGGTGCGCACCAACTCCACGGTCAGGCCGGGATGCCGGTCGGTGAGCGCACGCACGGCCGCGGTCACGATGAGGCCCGGCATGAAACCAACGGTGAACATGTCGACACCCGTCGAGGCCCGAATCACCCTGCGCCGCAAGCCTTCCGCGGCGGCCAGCAGCGGCTTGGCATCGATTAGCAGCTGCTCCCCCGCCGCCGTCAACGCGGTCCCGCGCCGATCCCGCGCGAACAGTTGGGCACCCAGTTCCTCTTCGAGGGCGCGAATCTGCCGCGACAGCACCGGTTGCGCGATGTACAGCTGCTCGGCCGCGCGACCGAAGTGCAGGTGTTCGGCCACCGCCACGAAATAGCGCAGCTTGCGCAGATCCACATCGCTCATGATGCCCTCAGGGTATTACAGGCGGCGCGATAGGTCTTGGACGGGAGACGCCCGCAAACCCGAAGGTAGAGAGGCAAACGCAGACAGCAATTCCCCGAAAGGAACACCCGAATGTCTCTCGACGGACAGCGCATCGTCATCCTCGGCGGCACCTCCGGCATCGGCCACGCCGTCGCCGCCGCGACCGCGAACCAGGGCGCGAAGGTCACCGTCGTCTCGAGTCGGCAGGCCAATGTGGATCGGGCCGTGGCCGATCTGCCCGCCGGCGTCACCGGCGTGGTCGCGGACCTGAACGACACCAACCGGATTCGCTCGATGTTCGACGAACTCGGGGCCATCGACCACCTCGTCTACACCGCGGGCGAGCCACTGCTGCTCTCCCCCGTCGCCGACGTGGACATCGACGCGGCCCGGAAGTTCTTCGAACTGCGCTACTTCAGCGTGCTGGCGGCCGTGCAGGCGGCGGCCCCCCACCTGCGTGCGAACGGATCCATCACGCTGACCACCGGCACCGCCGGTCCGCGACCGGTGCCCGGCTCCTCGGTCACCTCGAGCGTGTGCGGCGCGGTGGAGGCGCTGACCCGGGCACTGGCGGTGGAACTTGCACCGATCCGGGTCAACGCCGTCATGCCCGGCGTGGTGCGCTCGCCGCTGTGGAACTTCCCGGAGGACCTGCGCGAGCAGTTCTACGCCGACACTGCCGCAGCCACTCCCCTGCACCGCATCGCCGAGGTCGACGACATCGCCGCCGCCTTCGTCTTCTTCCTCACCCAGCCGCACGCCACCGGCACCATCCTCCCGCTCGACGGTGGCGGCGTGCTCGCCTAGCGGGCGGCGTGCCGGGCGGCCAGGTAACCGAAGACGATCGCGGGGCCGATCGTCGCGCCGGGACCGGCGTAGGTGTGGCCCATGACGGGGGCGGCGGAATTGCCTGCGGCGTACAGGCCCTCGATCACCGAGCCGTCGGTGCGCAGGACGCGGGCGTCGACGTCGGTGGTCAGACCGCCCTTGGTACCCAGGTCGCCGGGGACCATTTTCGCGGCGTAGAACGGACCCGTCTCGAGTGCACCGAGGTTCGGGTTCGGGTGGTTGCGAGGGTCGCCGTAGTAGTTGTCGTAGGCGCTGTCGCCGCGGCTGAAGTCGGGATCCTTGCCGTCGTGGGCGAATTCGTTGAACCGGGTCACGGTCGCAGTGAGTTTCTCGACTGGGAGGCCGAGCTTCTCGGCAAGTTCGGGGAGCGAGTCTGCTTTGGTCAGCGCGCCGGATTCGAACCACCGGCCCGGTAGCGCCTGGCGTGGTGCGATGCCCGCGAACTGGTAGCGGTTGCGGTAGCGCTGGTCGAAAATCAGCCAGGCGGGCAGGTTTTCGCCGGGGCCCGCGCCCTGGCCGTGCACACCGCCGTACATGCTGTGGACGGCCTCGACGTAGGGCAGGCATTCGTTCATGAAGCGTTCGCCACGATCGTTGACCACCATGCTGCCGGGCAGGTTGCGTTCGGCCAGGCAGAACCAGGATGTGCGGGGTAGCGGGATCGACGGGCCCCACCAGGCGTCGTCCATGAATTCGACCGCGCCACCGGCGGTTCGACCCGCGCGGATGCCGTCACCGGTGTTGGCTCGCGCGCCGACGGTCCATGCGGTGCCGATGGGCTCGCGCTGGTACTGCTTGCGCATCACCTCGTTGTGCTCGAATCCGCCCGCGGCGATCACCACGCCGCGCCGGGCGGCGATCACCTGCTCGCGACCGTCCCGTTGCACCACGACACCCGTCACCCGGCCGTCCTCGGTGCACAGCTCGACCAGCGGAGTCTCCAGCCACAGTGGCACATTCGCCGATTGCAGACCCGCCCGCAGCATGGCGCTGAGCGCTTGACCACGGACGAGCACCCGCCGCCGCAGCACCGTCGCCGCCAGCCACCGCCCGGCGATCCCCAGCGCGGCGAGCGGGCCGCGCACCGTACGCAATCCCAGGTTCAGGTGCCGGAATTCGGCCTGGGTGATCACCACGTTCCTGGGCGCTCTGACGTAATCCGGTTCCAGCGCGGCCAATTCGGCGCCCAGCCCGTTGGCGTTGTAGGGCACGGGTTCGATCGACCGACCGTGCGCACGCCCGCCGGGTGCTTCCGGATAGTAATCGGAATAGCCCGGCACCCACCGCATCCGAAGCGGAGAGTGCTCGGCCAGGAAGTCGAAGACCTCCGGGCCTCGATCGAGATAGGTGTCGATCAGCGCCGAATCCACGCCCGGCCCGATGATGCCCTTCAGATACGTCCGCGCCGCCTCGAGATCATCCGTGGGCGCTTCCCGCCGCAGCACCGAGTTGCCCGGAATCCACACGCCGCCACCGGATCTGGCGGTGGA
This sequence comes from Nocardia heshunensis, assembly GCF_054782115.1. Taxonomy (NCBI): domain Bacteria; kingdom Bacillati; phylum Actinomycetota; class Actinomycetes; order Mycobacteriales; family Nocardiaceae; genus Nocardia; species Nocardia heshunensis. The sequence goes on from NZ_BAAGTC010000003.1 coordinate 561,199, forward strand.
ACCGCCCCAGTGCTGCGCCTTCTCGACGATGACCGCCGACAGTCCGTGGTGAGCGGCCGTCAACGCCGCGGCCATCCCTGCCGCCCCCGACCCGACGACGATCAGATCGAACGTCCCGGCAGTTTCCCTGTCGTCCCGCATGTTTCCTCAATCTCCAGCATTCTGTTGTATCGCCCTGTGCCCGAGTGCCTTTCAGCCCTCGTGCCGCCAGCGTTCGCCGACCACGGCGTCGAGGGCACCCTCCACGCACACCGCCAGCGACATTTCCGGATGCTCGGAATTCCGAAGCCATTGCAGGTAGCCGAATTCCGCCGCCGCGAGCATCAGATGCACGAGCAGTCCGGGCGTACTGTCCGCCCCCGGGTCCCGCCCCATCCGCTCTCCGATCAGCTCGACCAACCGTGCCCGATGCTCGCCACTGATCAGCGCCACCCGCTCCAGCAGATGCGGAGCCGTCGCGAACGCGGCCCGCCACTGTTCGAGCTCGGACGCCGCCAGCGTGGTGGAGCGAGCCAGAATCGCCTGCGCCAGAGCCACATCCGCCGGTTGATCGGCATCCTGCTCCTCGAGCAACGGCGCGATTCCCGCCCCACCTCCGCGCACCGGATCCAGCAGCAGATCTTCCTTGCTGCGCACGTGCCGGAAGTAGGTACTCGCCGAAACCCCGGCCGCCGCGGCGATCTGCTCGGTGGTCACCTCGGCGAAGCCCTTCTCGGCGAACAACACGTAGGCCGCCCGCTGGATCTCGTCCCGGACCTGCCGACGTTGCCGCTCCCGCAATGACATTCGTCCTCCTTCATCCACTGCCAGTGTCTACCGATATGACAGTTACTGTCAAGAAGCGAGGGAATGTCACGATCAAGGGCATGAAAAAGGCGGTCGCGGCCGGAAATCCTCCGGCCACGACCGCCCGTGAGTTGCGCTAGGACCGGCGCAAAGCCAGCACCGGGATGGTCCTGATGCCCGCGGTCTTCTCCGCGTAGCCCGCGAAACCCGGGAACCGGGTGGCCTGGGTGTCGTAGATGCGGTCCCGGTCCGAGCCGGTGACCTCGGAGATGTCGACCGGGAAGGTTTCGGTGCCGACCTCGACGTCGGTCTTTCCGGCGTCGGTGAGGTTGTAGTACCAGGCGGGGTTGTTCGGTGCGCCCGCCGCCGAGGCGAAGATGTAGAGCAGGTTCGGGTCCTTCTCATCGGCCTGATACATCAGGGGCGTCACGCCCTGTTTGCCCGACTTACGGCCGCGGTGGTGGACCAGGATCATGGGAGCTCCCTCGAAAGGTCCGCCGACGCGGCCCTCGTTGGCGCGGAACTCGTTGATGATGTTGGTGTTCCAGTCGTCGCTCATGATCGCCATTCTGCCGAAAAGGGCCGGGCATCCGATGGATGCCCGGCCCTAATTCTTGGCAACGGAGACCGTTACGGCAGCGGACCGCCCGCGGCGATCGCCGAGAGGGTCGCGAACTCGTCGCCCTTGAGCGACGCGCCGCCGACCAGAGCACCGTCGATGTCGGTCTGACCGACCAGCTCGCCGACGTTCTTCGCATTGACCGAACCGCCGTAGAGGACGCGGACACCCGCGGCCACTTCGGGATTCGCCAGCTCCGCGAGTTCCTTGCGGATCGCGCCGCAGACTTCCTGCGCGTCGGCCGGGGTGGCGACCTTGCCGGTGCCGATGGCCCAGACCGGCTCGTAAGCGATGACGACCTTGGAGATCTCCTCGGCGGTCAGGCCCTTGAGCGAGCCGCGCAGCTGCTCGAGGTTGTAGGCCACGTGGGTCTGGGTCTCGCGCACGCCCAGGCCCTCACCGATGCAGACGATCGGCGTGATGCCGTACTTGAGCGCCTGCTTGGTCTTGGCCAGCACGGTCGCGTCGTCCTCGAGATGGTACTGACGCCGCTCGGAGTGGCCGACCACGACGAACGAGCAGCCCAGCTTCGCGAGCATGGAACCGCTGATCTCGCCGGTGTAGGCGCCCTCGTCGTGGGTGGACACGTCCTGCGCACCGTAGGTGAGCAGCAGCCGGTCACCCTCGACCAGCGTCTGCACGCTGCGCAGGTCCACGAACGGCGGGATCACCGTGACGTCGACCTTGTCGAAGTACTTCTCCGGCAACGCGAAGGCGATCTTCTGCACCAGCGAGATGGCCTCGAGGTGGTTGAGATTCATCTTCCAGTTGCCCGCGATCAAAGGCTTACGTGCCATGGTTCAGTCCTCCAGAACCGAAAGGCCCGGAAGTTCCTTGCCCTCCAGGTATTCCAGCGACGCACCGCCGCCGGTGGAGATGTGCGAGAAACCGTCGTCGGGCAGGCCGAGAGTGCGCACGGCCGCGGCCGAGTCACCGCCGCCGACGACCGTGAACGCGCCCTTACCGGTGGCCGTGGCGATCGCCTCGGCGACACCGCGGGTACCGGCCGAGAACGCCTCGAACTCGAACACGCCCATGGGGCCGTTCCAGAACACCGTCTTGGCCTCGGTCAGCAGCGCCGCGAACCGCTTGGTCGACTCCGGACCGATGTCCAGACCCATCCAACCGTCGGGAATCTCGTTGGCCGCCACCGTCTTCGACTCCGCGTCCGCGGCGAACTTGTCCGCGACGATGAAGTCGACCGGCAGGTGGATGACGTCCGCGTACTTGTCCAGCAGGTCCTGGCAGGTCGCGACCATCTCCTCCTGCAGCAGCGAGGTGCCCACCGAAAGGCCCTGTGCGGCAAGGAAGGTGAAGCACATGCCGCCGCCGATGACCAGCGTGTCGACCTTCGGCGCGAGCGCCTCGATGACCGCCAGCTTGTCGGAGACCTTCGAACCGCCCAGCACGACCGCGTACGGCCGCTCGGTGTCGGTGGTGAGCTTGCGCAGCACCTCGGTCTCGGCCGCGACCAGGTTGCCCGCGTAATGCGGCAGCAGCTTGGCCACGTCGTAGACCGACGCCTGCTTGCGGTGCACCACACCGAAGCCGTCGGACACGAAAGCGCCGTCGTCGCCGACGAGTTCGACCAGGGCCTTGGCGAGCTTGGTCCGCTCGGCCTCGTCCTTGCTGGTCTCGCGCGGATCGAAGCGCACGTTCTCGAGCAGCATCACGTCGCCGTCGGTGAGGCCCTCCGAGCGCGAGAGCGCATCGTAGCCCACCACGTCACCGGCCAGCTGGACATTGCGGCCCAGCTCCTCGGCCAGTCGCGCGGCGACGGGAGCCAGCGAGAACTTCGCGTCCGGCTCACCCTTGGGGCGACCCAGATGCGCGGTCACGACGACCTTGGCGCCGGCCTCGGCCAGCGCCTTGATGGTCGGCGCGGACGCGATGATGCGGCCCGGGTCGGTGATGACGCCGTTGTCGAGGGGCACGTTGAGGTCGGAGCGCACGAGTACGCCCCGGCCCTCGACACCCTCGTTCAGCAGATCCTGGAGTGTCTTGATCGTCATCGGCGCTTAGAGGGACTTGCCGACGAGGCCGATGAGGTCGGCGAGGCGGTTGGAGTAGCCCCACTCGTTGTCGTACCAGGAGGCGACCTTGACCTGGTTGTCGATGACCTGGGTCAGCGGCGCGTCGTAGATCGAGGAGTGCGGGTCGGTCACGATGTCGGAGGAGACGATCGGGTCGACGTTGTACTTCAGGATGCCCTTCATCGGGCCCTCGGCGGCGGCCTTCATGGCGGCGTTGACCTCGTCGACGGACGCGGCCTTGCGCAGGTCCACGGTCAGGTCGGTGAGCGAACCCGTCGGGACCGGCACGCGCAGCGCGTAACCGTTGAGCTTGCCGAGCAGCTCGGGCAGCACCAGGCCGATGGCCTTGGCGGCACCGGTGCCGGTGGGCACGATGTTCAGCGCGGCGGCGCGGGCGCGACGCAGATCCTTATGCGGCGCGTCCTGCAGGTTCTGATCCTGGGTGTAGGCGTGGACCGTGGTCATCAGACCACGCTCGATGCCGAAGGAGTCGTTGAGCACCTTGGCAATCGGGCCCAGGCAGTTGGTGGTGCACGAGGCGTTGGAGATGATGTTCTGCGAGCCGTCGTACTTGTCGTCGTTGACGCCCATCACGATGGTGATGTCCTCATCGGAGGCGGGCGCGGAGATGATGACCTTCTTGGCGCCGGCGGCCAGGTGGCCCTTCGCCTTGGCGGCGGCGGTGAAGATACCGGTGGACTCGACGACCACGTCGACACCCAGGTCGCCCCACGGCAGGGCCGACGGGCCTTCCTTGATCTCGAGCGCGCGGATGCGCTGATCGCCGACGACGATGTACTCGCCGTCCAGGGAGACGTCCTGCGGCAGACGGCCGAGGATCGAGTCGTACTTCAGCAGGGTGGCAAGGGTCTTGTTGTCGGTCAGGTCGTTGACCGCCACGATCTCGATGTCTGTGGTGCCGAGGGCCTTCTGCGCCTCGACGGCGCGGAAGAAGTTGCGCCCGATGCGGCCGAAGCCGTTGATCCCTACCCGGACAGTCACGTTTTCGCTCCTCAGCTTTGCGGATCGTTTCCGTTGCGCGTCTAACCCTAGACCTGTAACGGAAACATCACGGACACACCCCCGCCACGGTGAACTACGAAACGTTCACTTTCGTCACACACGACGGAAGCGCCGCAACCACAACGGTTGCGACGCTTCCGAACGGAATAACTCGACGGTTGTGAGCGAGTTTACTCACCCACGAGCGTGATTCACGCCTCTTCGAGCAGCTCTGCGGTGACGGCACTTTCGGTGTCGGGCACGCCGAGTTCCTTGGCACGGCGGTCCGCCATCGACAGCAGCCGCCGAATCCGGCCCGCCACAGCGTCTTTGGTCATCGGCGGATCGGCCAGCTGGCCGAGCTCCTCCAGTGACGCCTGCCGGTGCAGCACGCGCAGCTTGCCCGCGGCCGCCAAGTGGTCGGGTACATCGTCGGACAGTATTTCCAGGGCGCGCTCCACGCGGGCCGCGGCGGCCACGGCCGCGCGGGCCGACCGACGCAGGTTCGCGTCGTCGAAGTTGGCCAGCCGGTTGGCCGTCGCCCGGACCTCGCGGCGCATGCGCCGCTCCTCCCAGGTGAGCCGGGTGTCCTGCGCACCCATGCGGGTGAGCAGCGCCCCGATGGCCTCACCGTCGCGTACCACCACGCGATCGGTGCCGCGCACTTCGCGCGCCTTCGCCGAGATGCCCATGCGCCGGGCGGCACCCACGAGGGCCAGTGCGGCCTCGGGTCCCGGGCAGCTCACCTCGAGCGCGGAGGAACGACCGGGTTCGGTGAGCGAGCCGTGCGCGAGAAACGCTCCGCGCCAAGCGGCTTCGGCATCACCGATGCTGCCGCCGACCACCTGCGCGGGCAGACCCCGCACCGGCCGACCACGCACATCGAGTAAGCCGGTCTGGCGCGCCAGTGCCTCGCCCTCCTTGGAAACCCGCACCACATACCGGGAGGTTTTCCGGAGTCCGCCCGCGCCTAGGACATGCACGTCCGAGCCATAGCCGTACAGCTCGAAGATTTCCCGGCGCAGCCGGCGCGCGATGGAACCCATGTCCACCTCGGCCTCGACGATCACGCGACCGCCGACGATGTGCAATCCACCGGCGAACCGCAGTAGCGCGGACAGTTCCGCCTTGCGCGAACTCACCTGTGATACAGAGAGTCGGCTCAGCTCGTCCTTCACTTCCGCTGTCATCGCCACGAGACGCGCTCCTTTCCACCCAACCCGGACCGCACGCGTTGGCCCATATGCCGTCCTTCGATTCGAAGCCCTGCCAATTCCGGCCGAGGTTGCCGGATCACCTGATCCAGTGCGGCGGCAAGCTTTCCGGGGTGGTGCCGGTCCGTCCCCGCCTCGGCGACATCAGCGAAGGTTACTCGCGCACGCAGCTGTTCGGCAGCTCTTGCCAGATGTTCGCGTTCCCTACCCTCGGGTACGGAACCCGAGTCCACCAAAACATGGTCGACTGTGAAATCCGGTGCGTGCTGGGACAATACATGCAGGTGCCGCTCCGCGGAGAATCCGGCCGTTTCGCCCGGTTCGGCAGCGAGGTTGAGCACCAGCACTTTCCGCGCCCGCGTATGCAACAGCGCTTCGTGCAATTCGGGCACGAGCACATGCGGGATGACACTCGTGAACCAGCTACCTGGGCCCAGCACCACCACATCGGCGTGCTCGATGGCCGAGGTCGCCTCGGGACAGGCGGGCGGATCCGACGGGATCAGCCGCACCCGGCGCACCTTGCCCGGCGTGGTCGCCACCGCAACCTGACCGCGAATGCAGCGGCTCACGCGTGGATCACCTTCCAGGCCGGACACATCCGCCTCGATGGTGAGCGCGATGGGCGACATGGGTAGCACCCGCCCGGTGATCCGCAGAATCTTTCCGGCCTCGTCCAGAGCGGCGACCGGGTCGCCCAACTCCTCGGTGAGACCGGCCAGAATCAGATTGCCGACCGAATGCCCGGCCAGTGCACCGGTGCCGCCGAAGCGATGTTGCAAGGTTCGCGCCCAGATGCCGTCGGCCTCTTCGGCCAAGGCCGCCAAGGCCATTCGCAGATCGCCGGGGGGCAGCATGCCGAGCTCGGAACGTAGCCGCCCCGAGGAGCCGCCGTCATCGGCGACGGTCACCACCGCGGTGATCTTGCGCGTGAGCCGCCGGATGGCGGTCAGCGTCGAGTACAGGCCGTGGCCGCCACCGAGCGCCACGATGGCCGGATTGGTGGTCCGGCCGGAATCGCTCTCACTCATTCCCGCCCCAGATCCCGATGAACCACGCGCACCACGTCACCCGACTCGTTGTCGGCCAGGGCGTCTCCCAGCGCCTCCGAAATCGCCACACTGCGGTGCTTACCGCCGGTGCAGCCCACTGCCACGGTCATGTATCGCTTCCCCTCTTGCCGGTAGCCCTCGGTGGTCAGGTCGACGAGATGCCGCGCGGTGCCCAGATAGTCCTGGGCACCCGGACGCGACAACACATACTCACTGACCGGGGCGTCCTGTCCGGTCTTTTCGCGGAGTTCCGGAATCCAGTGCGGATTCGGCAGGAATCGCAGATCGAACACCATGTCGGCGTCGAGCGGGACCCCGTATTTGAAACCGAACGATTGAACGGTCAGCTGCAGCACGGTGGCGGCGTCGCCGCCGTAGACCTCCTCGAGCTTGCGGTGCAGCTGGTGGATCGACAGCTCGGTGGTATCGATGACCACGTCGGCTGCCGTCTTCACCGGGGATAGTCGCCGCCGTTCGGCGGCGATGCCGGCGGTCAGGGTGCCGTCGGCGCTGTCGCTCTGCAGTGGATGCCGCCGCCGCGCGAAACCGAAGCGTCGGATCAGCACATCGTCGGAGGCTTCCAGGAACAGGATGCGGGTGCGCACACCTGCGTTCCGTAGCTGTTCGCCCACCGCCGCGAGGTTTCCGGTGAAGAAGCGGTTGCGCACGTCCATGACGAGCGCGAGTTTGCGGATGGGCGGTTCGGCGCTGCCGCCGAGTTCGACCATGCGCCCGATCAATTCGGGCGGGAGGTTGTCGGCCACGTAGTAGCCGAGGTCCTCGAGCACCTTGGCGGCGGTGCCGCGACCCGCACCGGACAGGCCGGTCACGATCACGACCTCCACCGGTGTCGAATCGGATGCCGACCGTCCGCGCCGGGCCGTCGGCTGGGTCTCACCTGTCTGGGATGTCTTGCTGTTTTCGGCCGTATTGGTACTGGCTTCGACGCGCGTCATGTCCTACCGGTTCGTGTCTGAGGTTCCCTCGATCATCCTGCACCGATGGCCCGAAACGCGGCAGGCGCACGAAGGGAGCGAGACCTAGCTGTGATTTCTGCTCCCGACCAGCACACGCGGCGTGTCGCAAATTTCCCGATCGGCGTGTCGCACTCTACCCGGTGCGTCACCATTCGACGCGCCACGGCGCGCGGACAGCGCGCCACACCGCATTCGACCTTGGATCGGCTTCCGCAAACGATCTCTATTGGGCCTGTAGCGCGGCCAGGACCGCCTTCGCGGTGGCCACGCCGATGCCCGGGACCTCGGTGATCTGCTCCACCGTAGCCTGCTTGAGCTTGGCGACCGATCCGAAGTGCTGAACCAGTGCGGTCTTTCGGGTCGCGCCCAGACCGGGCACCGAATCCAGCACCGATGCGGTCATCCGACGCGAGCGTTTGGACCGGTGGAAGGTGATGGCGAAGCGGTGCGCCTCGTCGCGAACCCGCTGCAGAAGATAGAGGGCCTCGCTGGTGCGCGGCATGATCACCGGGTCCGGCTCGTTGGGCACCCACACCTCCTCCAGGCGTTTGGCCAGGCCGATGACCGCGACATCGGTGATGCCCAGTTCGTCGAGCACCTCGGCGGCGGCGTTCACCTGGGGTGCGCCGCCGTCGACCACATAGAGGTTGGGCGGGTAGGCGAAGCGGCGCGGCCTGCCGGTCTTCGGGTCGATGCCCGGAGGCAGGTCGGAATCGGTTGCCTCGGAATCGGATTGGAGTTCCGCGGCCTCGGCGGCATCCAGATCGCGGCGGAGTTTCCCGAAGCGCCGCCGGGTCACCTCCGCGATGCTGGCGACATCGTCGGAGCGGCCGTCGCCGGCGGCCTCCTTGATGCCGTAGTGCCGATACTCGGATTTGCGGGCCAGCCCGTCCTCGAAGACGACCAGCGAGGCGACCACATCGGTGCCCTGAACGTGCGAAATGTCCACACATTCGATTCGCAGCGGGGCGCTGTCGAGATCCAGGGCGTCCTGTAGTTCCTGCAGCGCGGCCGAGCGCGCGGTCAGGTCCCCGGCCCGCTTGAGCTTGTGCTGAGCGAGGGCTTCCTGGGCATTGCGCTGCACGGTCTCGGCCAGGGCCTTCTTGTCCCCGCGCTGCGGCACCCGCAACTGCACGGCCGAACCGCGCAGGCCCGAGAGCCAATCCTGTACCTGCTCATGGTCATCGGGCAGGGCCGGGACGAGCACCTCGCGCGGGACCACGGCACCGGGCTGGGACTCGCCGCTCTGCGCGGCGACCGCGGTCTGCTCGCCGTAGAACTGGGTGAGGAACTGCTCGACCAGCACCGGGAGCTCGCCACCGGACCCCACGGCGTCGATGGCGTCACCGGACTTGTCGACCACCCAGCCGCGCTGACCGCGCACCCGACCGTCGCGAACGTGGAAGATCTGCACCGCCGCCTCGAGTTCGTCGAGGGCGAAGTCGATGACATCGGCGTCGGTGCCGGTACCCAGCACCACCGCCTGCTTCTCCAGCGCGCGCTTGAGCGCCTGCACGTCGTCGCGCAGCCGGGCGGCGTTCTCGAAGTCGAGTTCGTCGGCGGCCTCGTGCATGCGCCGCTCGAGCTGCTTGACCAGGCGGTCGGTCTTGCCCGCGAGGAAGTCGCAGAAGTCGTCCACGATGTCCCGGTGCTCGGCCGCGCTCACCCGGCCGATGCAGGGCGCGGAGCACTTGTCGATGTAGCCGAGCAGGCAGGGACGCCCGATCTGACTGTGCCGCTTGAAGACTCCCGCCGAACAGGTTCGCACCGGGAACACGCGCAGCAGCAGATCCAGAGTCTCGCGAATGGCCCAGGCGTGCGCGTAAGGACCGAAGTAGCGCACGCCCTTCTTGCGCGCGCCCCGGTAGACGAACACCCGCGGGTACTCCTCGTCGAGGCTGACCGCCAGCACCGGGTACGACTTGTCGTCGCGGTAGCGCACATTGAAGCGCGGATCGAATTCCTTGATCCAGTTGTATTCCAGCTGCAGCGCTTCCACCTCGGTGGACACCACGGTCCACTCGACGCCGGCCGCCGTGGTCACCATCTGCCGGGTGCGCGGATGCAGCCCGGCGACGTCCGCGAAGTACGAGTTCAGGCGGCTGCGCAGGCTTTTCGCCTTGCCGACATAGATGACCTGCCCGAACTTGTCCCGGAACTTGTAGACGCCGGGTTCGACGGGAATGGTGCCCGGAGCGGGCCGGTAGGTCGCGGGATCTGCCACCCGTCCAGGGTAGTCAGTACCCCCGACAGGCGATGCGGGGCGCCGCCCGGCCATCCGTAGCCCGCGCGGCGACGAAGTATCCCCAAGATCAGTTCAGAGAGGGGAACGTCATGACCGGTCTGCGCACGCGCCGCCGCTCACTCGCCATCGCCGGGGCCCTGTGCCTGGCCGCCGCCGCGCTGGTGGCGGTCTCCATGCCCGCAGACTCGGCGCGCGGGCCGATCTTCCTGCACCGGGACTACTTCCGGCCCGGCGCGAGCGTGCTGCTCTGACGGTGACGCCGCGCCACGCCGGGCATCGATCTTCGCGAGTTTCGACGGTCCGGCCGCACTCGCGGTCAGTATGGTCCGAACTGTTTCGATTGATCTGTCCGTATACGAGGGAGCTTGTTCGATGACTGATCATCACCATCTCCACCCGCGTCGCCGTTCGCTCGCGTTCGGCTCCGCACTCGGCATCGGCGCGGCAGGCCTGATTTCGCTGGCGGGGGCCCCGGCCGCGCACGCCGACAATGTCTGCCGTATCGACCGGACGCTCGACACCGCCACCTTCACCTGCCCCGAGAACGCCTGGTACGCCGCGGTGGTGGAGTGCGTGGGCACCCGCCAGGTCGGCAACGGCTACCAGTCCCCCACCTACATCGTGGGTGATTCGCCGCGGCCGCTGATGCCGATGACCATCGAATGCAACGGCGACGGCAAGAAGGGCATCGTGCTCAACGCCTGGACCGACGGGCCGTTCTGACCCGTCAGATCCGAAACTAGGCGATCTCGCGACGCAATTGCGCTGCGAGGTCGCCTTTTTCGCCGACCTCGACGGTATCCAGCTCGAGCCAGTCGGCCATTTCCCGCAGCGCCACGGCCAGCGCACCCGCCACCCGCTTGTGCTCGTGACCGGGTTCGGCGAAAGCCCCCGGCACCAATAGCCGCCCACTGGCGCGATCGGCCCGCAGATCGACGCGTCCCACCAACTCCCCGTCGAGCAGGAACGGGAAGACGTAATACCCGTGCACGCGTTTGTGTTCCGGCGTGTAGATCTCGATGCGGTAGTGGAAGTCGAAGAGCCGCTCGGTGCGGTCGCGGAAGAAGATCAGCGGATCGAACGGGCACAGCAGCGCGCTGCCGCTGACCCGGCGGGGCGTGCGCGCCTCGGCATGCAGATACGCGGGCTTGTCCCAGCCCTCGACCGTGACCTGTTCCAGCTCACCCGAATCCAGCAGATCCGCGATGGCCGGTTCGGTCTGGATTCGCTTGAGCCGGTAGTAGTCACGCAGATCGGTCTCGGTGCCGATCCCGTGCGCGATGGCGGCCCGCCGGACCAGTTCCAAGACCGCTTCGGGCTCGGTCGGCTCGTGGGCCAGGACCGAGGCCGGGATGACATTCCCGGTGAGGTCGTAATAGCGCTGGAAGCCAACGCGTTTGGGCACCGTCAGCTCGCCCGCGGAGAACAGCGCCTCGCACACGATCTTCGTGTCGCTGTGGTTCCAGCCCCAATTGTCCTTGCTACGAGGCCGATCGAGCTCGAGATGCCGTTCGATCTCCCCCGCGGTACTCGGCCCGAACTCCTTGACCACGCCGAGCACGTCCTCGGCCAGCATCGGATTGCGCTCGAAGACCTCCCGCATGCCGCGCCACCGACCGAGCCGATAGTCGACCATCCGCCACCGCATCAGCGACCAATCCTCGACCGGGATCAGTGCCGCCTCGTGCGCCCAGTACTCGACCAATCGGCGCGGCCGACGAGCCGTATCGGCCCACGCGGCCTCATCGAGGAACTCCCGGTCATAGGCCCCGATCCGGCTGAACACCGGCGCGTAGTGCGCCCGCACCACCGCGGACACCGAATCGAGTTGGAGTAACCGCGTGCTGTCGAGCACCTTCATGACGGTCCGCCGGGTGGGCGTCCCGCTGGGACGCGCGGTCGCGAAACCCTGCGCCGCGAGAGCGGTGCGGCGCGCCGCGGCGAGTGACATCGATCCGGGCAGGGAAGTCGGCACACTCGAACCATGCCACGTGCCACCGACAACCACGCTCGATACAGCGGTGTATCGAGTGCCTGTACAGCTGCAACCTCGTTGGATACATTGGTGTATCGAACTTCTACGGCAAGGAATCAGGCATGATCGAGAACCCGGATGTCATCGTCGTCGGCGCCGGTCTGGCCGGTCTCGTCGCCACCTATGAGCTGGTCAAGGCGGGTCGGCGGGTGCTCGTGCTGGATCAGGAGAACCGCGCCAACCTCGGCGGGCAGGCGTTCTGGTCGCTGGGCGGGCTGTTCTTCGTCGACAGCCCGGAACAGCGGCGGCTCGGGGTGAAGGACAGCCTCGAACTCGCCATGCAGGACTGGTTCGGGTCGGCCGGTTTCGACCGCGAGGACGAGGATCACTGGGCTCGGCAGTGGGCCCGCGCCTACGTGGAATTCGCGGCCGGCGAGAAGCGGCAGTACCTCTACGACCTCGGGCTGCGGGTGACGCCGGTGGTCGGGTGGGCCGAGCGCGGCGGCGTGCACGCCGACGGGCACGGCAATTCGGTGCCGCGCTTCCACCTCACCTGGGGTACCGGCCCCGAGGTGGTGCGGGTGTTCCTCGAGCCGGTGTTGGAGGCGGAGAAGCGCGGGCAGGTCGGCTTCGCGTTCCGCCATCGCGTCGACGAACTGGTGGTCGAGGACGGCACGGTGACCGGGGTGCGCGGCAGCGTGCTCGAACCCTCGAACGAGGACCGTGGCGTCGCGTCGTCACGAAACATCGAGAGCGAGTTCGAACTTCACGCCGCGGCGGTCATCGTGTCGTCGGGCGGTATCGGCCACAATCATGAACTCATCCGCCGCAACTGGCCCACCGATCGACTGGGCCCCTGCCCCGAGCACATGATCTCCGGTGTCCCCGCGCACGTCGACGGGCGCATGCTCGGCATCACCGAGGCCGCGGGCGGGCGCATCGTGAACCGGGATCGCATGTGGCACTACACCGAAGGCATCCACAACTGGGATTCCATCTGGCCCGATCACGCCATTCGCATCATTCCCGGGCCGTCGTCGCTGTGGTTCGACGCCAACGGAAAGCGCATGACCGCACCGGCTTTCCCGGGTTTCGACACCAATGCCACGATGAAGCAGATTCTTTCGACCGGCTACGACTACTCGTGGTTCATCCTCGATCAGACGATCATCGAGAAGGAGTTCGCGCTCTCGGGCTCCGAGCAGAATCCCGATATCACCGGCAAGGACCTGAAATTGGCGCTCAAGAGCCGGGTGGCCAAGGGCGCGCCGGGGCCGGTGGAGGCGTTCAAGCAGCACGGCGTCGACTTCGTGGTCGCCGACACTCTGGCCGAGCTGATCGCCGGGATGAACAAGATCGCGCGCGGCCCGCACCTGGATCTCGCGGATATCGAACGCCAGATCGTGGCCCGGGACCGGGATGTCGCCAACAAGTTCAGCAAGGACGCGCAACTGATGGCGATCAACAATGCGCGGCGCTTCCTGGGCGACAAGGTCCGGGTGGCGAGCCCGCACCGGATCCTGGATCCCGCGCACGGCCCGCTCATCGGTGTACGCCTGAACATCCTGACCCGCAAGACCCTGGGCGGCCTGCAGACCAACCTGGACTCGCAGGTCATCCGCCCGGACGGCACCCCGTTCCCGGGCCTGTACGCCGCAGGTGAGGTCGCCGGCTTCGGTGGCGGCGGCGTCCACGGCTACAACGCCCTGGAGGGCACCTTCCTGGGCGGCTGCATCTTCTCGGGCCGCAATGCCGGCCGCGCACTGGGCCGCAGCCTGAAGTAGCGAAAACTGACGTAGCGAAAGTGATTGCCGCCCACCGGCTCACGGTGGGCGGCTTTCGTATCAGGCCGCCGCGAACCAGCTGTAGCAGTCCTTGCGCAGCAGCAGCGCGAGCACGACGCCGGACACCATCACGCCGAACAGCACGGTGAACGGTCCTACGCCCGTGGGCATTTCGGCCGATACCAGCGTGAAGATGCCCAGAAACACCTGCAGGCTGGCCAATCCGAGCGCGCCGATCCAGATCCAGCGCGAGCGCAGGCCGAAAAGCAGTGCGAGACCGCCGATCACCCAGGCCGCGAAGAAGTGGCCGATGCTGCCGATCACGCAGGACACGCCGCCCATAGTGGAGATCAGGCTGTGCAGCACCGCCAATCCCATGGCGCCCAGGGCGACATACCGCGCTTCACGCACCTTGACGGGCAACGAGAGCCCCGAACCCGCCCGGGTCCCCCGGACCCCCGCGAGCATCCGCTCGAAAATCGTGGCAGGAACGCCATTCTCCGCGACCGCCGGTGTCATAACCACCTCGTCGGCAACTGCCGATTGCGAACTCACAGCACTCCTCATCGAGTAACCCCTGGTCGCGCGCCCCCTGCGAACGCGCTGAACCTGACGCTAACCAAATGTTTCGATGCCGGACAATCTCGTTCACGAAGTTATGACCATGGCCACAGCCGATAGCGAAGGGCCCTACACAGTGATCTCGAACACATAACGGCCGCACGCGAATTCGCGTGCGGCCGTGGAAATCCCAGGTCCGGAGCAGATTTCCCAGTGTACCCCGGAAGCCGGAAACTACTTGTCGTCCATGGGGATCGGCGGAATCACCGGGAATTCACCGGTGTAACCCTCGCGCATCTTGGCGATGGCCAGCACCCGCGGGCTGGCGACCTTCCAGCCGACGGCCAGGGCGGGCACGATGATCAGCAGGCTCGCCACCGTCCACGTACCGACCGGCCGGTCGAATGCCATGAGTACCAGCACCAATCCCAGGAACAGCAGGGTCGCGATGCCGGTGTAGGGCGCGCCGATCATGCGGAACGCGGGCCGCTCGGCCCGGCCGTTCTTCCACCAGTAGTACAGCTTCAACTGGCAGGCCACGATCGTCGCCCAGGACGCCAGAATGCCCAGCGAGGCCACATTCAGCACGATCTCGAACGCCTTGGACGGCACCAGGTAATTCAGCCAGATACCGCACAGCGCAATGGCACTGGTGAGCAGAATGCCGCCGTAGGGCACACCGGCCTTCGACATCCGCGAGGTGAATTTCGGGGCGCTGCCGTTCATCGACATCGACCGCAGAATGCGACCGGTCGAATACAGTCCGGCATTCAAACTCGACAAGGCGGCGGTCAACACCACGAAGTTCATGATCGAGCCCATGTGCGCGACACCGAGTTTGCCGAAGAAGGTGACGAACGGGCTCTCCCCCGCCTTGTAATCGGTGTAGGGCAGCAGCAGCGCCAGCAGGATCACCGAGCCGCAGTAGAACAAGGCGATTCGCATGATCACCGAGTTGATGGCGCGCGGCATGATCTTCGCCGGATTCTCCGTCTCGCCCGCCGCGATGCCGACCATTTCGACTGCGGCGTAGGCGAACACGACACCCGAGGTGACGGTGACCAGCGGCAGCACGCCGGTCGGGAACCAGCCGCCCGCGTCGGAGACCATGCCGAAACCGGTGGTCTGCCCGTCTACCTTGAAGCGCCCGGCGAAGAAGACGGTGCCGACGACCAGGAAGGTGACCAGGGCCAGCACCTTGATCATGGCGGCCCAGAATTCCATCTCGCCGAACCACTTCACCGAGGCGAGGTTGATGCCGAGCACGATCACCAGTGCACCCAGCGCCAGAATCCACTGCGCGACCGGCTGGAAGGGCCCCCAGTAGTGCAGGTAGGTGGCGACCGCGGTGGTGTCGACGATGCCGGTCATGGACCAGTTCAGGAAGTACATCCACCCGGCCACGAATGCGGCCTTCTCGCCGAAGAATTCGCGGGCGTAGGAGACGAACGAGCCCGAGGACGGGCGGTGCAGCACCAGTTCACCCAGTGCGCGCAGGATGAAGAAGACGAAGATGCCACAGATCAGATACACCAGGAACAGCGACGGACCGGCGCTGGCCAGTCGTCCACCCGCTCCGAGGAACAGGCCGGTGCCGATGGCACCACCAATGGCGATCATCTGCAACTGGCGAGGTTTCAGCGCTTTGTGATAGCCGCTGTCCTCGGCGTTGAGGCTGGTGGCAGTTGTCCGGATCTCGGTCATTCGCCGGGTTAACCCTCCGCAATCGTGAAGTGAGGCACGCCGAGGGTACCCCGTCGTTTGCTGTAGGCCACATCGGCGCTCCGAGGGGGTTAAGTTTCCGCGAATTCTGCCGGTCGAGCGACCAATTGGTCCGGTTTATGCGGTTAGCCGCAAAACCGCTGCGAATCTCAGGGTGACCTGCGACGACGGCCGATCCGGACAACCCACCCATGTCGGCCCGTCAAACCCCTGCCCCGGCGCGCACGCGGCGCTAGAGTCCGGTCATGAGGCGCTTGCGACGAACCGGGAGCGGCGCTGCCGCCCTGCTCCTGCTGCTCGGATTGGTCACCGCCTGTTCGTCGTCGACGAACCAGACCGCATCATGCACGGTGTCCCCCAACGGAACTCCCGTCACCTCGGGCGTGCCCGCCGGACCCAGCAGCACCAATCTTTCCCTGAACCCCGAGGTGGCCACCGGTTTTCGCACCGGCATGAAACCGGTGCGCACCGCCGATTTCGCGGTCTCGACCGCCAATCCCGTTGCGACGGAGGCGGCCTGCAAGGTGCTGCGCGACGGCGGCACCGCCGCGGACGCGCTCATCGTGGCGCAGACCGTGCTGAATCTGGTGGAGCCCCAGGCCACCGGCATCGGCGGCGGCGCGTTCCTGATGTACTACGACAACACCGCCAAGACCCTCGACGCCTACGACGGCCGCGAGACCGCACCGGCGGCGGCCACCGAGGACTATCTGCGTTACATCAGCGCCGCCGATCACACTGTGCCGCAACCCAATGCGCGCGCCAGCGGCCGTTCCATCGGCACGCCCGGCGTGCTGCGGCTGCTGGAGCTGGCCCACACCGAGCACGGCAAGCAGCCATGGAAGGATCTGTTCACCCCGGCGATCAATCTCGCCGACGGCGGCTTCAAGATCTCGCCCCGGATGGCGAGTCAGATCTTCGACTCCAAGGCCGACCTGGCCCGCGACGACGCTGCTAAGGCGTATTTCCTGAAGCCCGACGGCAGCGCGAAGCCCTCCGGCACCACGCTCACCAATCCGGCCTTCGCCAAGACGCTCGGGGCCATCGCCACCGACGGCGCGAACGCCTTCTACACCGGCGCGATCGCCGCCGACATCGTCGACACCACCGCCACCACCTCCGGCGGGCGCACCCCGGGCCTGCTCGCGCTCACGGATCTGCAGTCCTACCAGGCCAAGAAGCGCACCGCGGTGTGCTCGCCGTATCGCGATCACGAGATCTGCGGCATGCCCAACCCGTCCTCGGGCGGCATCACGGTGGAGTCGGCGCTGGGCATTCTGTCCAATTTCGATCTGGCGTCGATGAAGCCGACCGACCTGTCCGGTGACAGCGATGTCGCCCGCGACGGCGGCAAGCCCACCGCCGCGGCCGTGCACCTGATCGCCGAGGCCGAGCGGCTGGCCTACGCCGACCGCGACAAATACATCGCCGACTCGGATTTCGTTCCGCTGCCGGGCAATTCACCGCAGAAGCTGCTGGACCCGAACTACCTGAAGCAGCGTGCCGCGCTCATCGACCCGACCAAGAGCCTGGGCACCGCCAAACCCGGTGACTTCGGCCCGGTTCCGCTCAGCGCGGGCCCGCAGCAGCCCGAGCACGGCACCAGCCATATCTCCATCGTCGACAAGTACGGCAATGCCGCGTCCATGACCACCACGGTCGAATCCGCCTTCGGCTCCTTCCATTTCGTCGACGGCTTCATCCTCAACAACCAGCTCACCGACTTCTCGGCCGAACCCGTCGACAAGGACGGCGTCCCCATCGCCAACCGCCTCGACCCGGGCAAGCGCCCGCGTAGCTCCATGGCCCCGACCCTGGTCTTCGACCGCAACCCCGACGGCACCCGCGGCCAGCTACACCTGGTCACCGGCTCCCCCGGTGGCGCGGTCATCATCCAGTTCGTGGTGAAAACTCTGGTCGGCCTGCTGGATTGGGGCATGGACCCGCAGCAGGCGGTCTCGATGATCGACTTCGGTGCGGCCAACGCGCCTACCACCTATGTCGGCGGCGAACACCCCGTGGTGAACGCCACCGACAACGGCGACCACGACCCCCTCGTCCAGCAATTGCGTCAGGACGGCGACCAGGTCTCCGTCGCTCCGCAGTCCAGCGGCCTCTCGGCGCTGCTCCGCGACGGCAACGGCTGGATCGGCGGCGCGGATCCGCGCCGCGAGGGCGCGGTGCTGGGCGGTCCCCGCTAGCTCGGGTTCGGCACCGCGGCGGCGCTCGACTCGAGAGCCGCCGCCGTGTCGTGCAGGAATTCGACGATCCGCGCGGCGAGCGCGTGCGGCTGATCCTCCTGGATGAGCATCTGCGCGTCGTCGATGAGATGCAGAGTGGCATGGGGGATGTCGGTGGCCAGCCGCTGCGCGAAGGCCACCGGAATCATCCGGTCCCGACTGCCCCAGACGATGAGCACGGGGATGGTCAGGGTGTGCAGGAGGCGGGCCGCGTCGAGAGTTCGCTGTGGGCTCGCATCCCGCAGAAAGCGGCGTGCGTCGGCGCGGATGGCGGCGCTGGTCCGACTCGGCGTCAGGTAGCCGTCCATCACGTCGCGGGGAATCGGCCGCTCAGTGATCCGGCCGAAGGTGAACGGCAGCCGATGCAGCGCGCGCACGCGCATGGCCTCGGTGAGCATCCGGGTCGAACCCGGCAGCGCCGCGAACAAGGGGGCCCAGCGCAGGATCGGGGGCGGGAAGTACTCGTAGCAGTCGACTCCCGCGAGGACGGCCCGCGCGACCCGCTCGGGTCGGCGCACCAGCAGCACCTGGGTGATCGCGCCGCCGGAGTCGTTGGCGACCAGGGTCACCTCCCGCAGGTCGAGGCGTTCGAGGAATTCCTCGAGAATCGAGGCCACCCCCGCAACGGTCAGATCCGCGTCGGGCATGGGCAGGGTATGACCGCCGACCGGTAGATCCGGTGCGAGACAACGGTATCCGGCGGCGGCGACGGTCGGGATGACGTGCCGCCAGGTGTTCGAGTTGAGCAGGAATCCGTGCACGAACACGACGACCGGGCCGGTGCCGGTGTCGCGGTAGCGCAGGGTGCCGTGGCTGAGTTCGATGGTCTGACTCATGGCGTTCTCCGATGTTCGGTGACCACTTCACTGTTACATAAGATTTTGAAGTGGACAAGGAAGATTCAGAAGTTGAGAGAGACAATCATGGAGTGACGCGGGTAGGCTGGGCATCGTGACGCGACGTTCATACGACCAGTTCTGCGGCCTGGCAGGCGCTCTCGATCTCGTGGGCGAGCGCTGGACACTGCTGGTCGTCCGGGAATTGATGACCGGACCGAAGCGCTACTCGGACCTGGCCGAGGCGCTGACCGGCATCGGGACCAGCCTGCTGGCGACCCGGCTCAAACAGCTGGAGAGCGACGGAGTGGTCGAACGCAAATATCTCGCGCCGCCCATCGCCTCCACCGTCTACGAACTGACCCCGAGTGGCGAGGAATTGGCGCGCGCGCTGATGCCGTTGGCGCTGTGGGGAGTTCGCCATGCCGTACCCGAACAGCCGGACGACGGTATGCGGGTGAAGGCGGAATGGGCCTTGCTCGCGTTCACGCATCTCGCCGACCCGGCCGCACTGGCGGGACTCGACATCGACATCGCCTTCGAGGTCGACGGAACCCACGCCTACTTGCGGGTGCACGACGGCCAGGCCAAAATTGCCCCCGGCACCGAAACCGTCTCCGCCGCAACAACTGTCCACACCGACGCCGCGACCCTGGCCGCCATCGGCGCGGGCCGCCTGTCCCTACCGGATTCGATTGCCCAGGGCCGCGTGCAGATCGAGGGCGATATCGCCGCACTCACCCCTCTACTGGCGGCGCTCGGCGAGCTGAGCTGACCGAGCCGAGCACACGGGCAGAAGTCTCGCAGCCGGCGACCCGACTTCGAATGCCACCTTCGATACATCCTCGGATGCTTCCTTTGTGGCGTTCTCCGCCCCTATCTCACCTGTTTATGGTGACTTCGCGAAGAAGGAGTAAGCCCTGATGAAGTCACTGCACACCGTCGTCGTTGCCGCCTCACTCGCCGTGGGCATCACCGGCGGCACTGCCTCCGCGGACGCGCCCGCGGCCCCCGACCGCCCGGGCACCACCCTCAGCACCGATGTGCTGCCCGGCATCCACTACACCGCGAGTGTCGTGGACCGATCTGTCGTGCTTCGCACCGATGCGGGTCGAATCACCGTGCGTGGCAGCGAGTTCGAAATCCTCGATGCCGGTGACAATCTCGTCTTCGGCATGCCCTTGACCTATCGGTTGAACGAGCAGGACTGGCCGATCGCCGCACGCATCGATGCCGACGGCCGCACCATCACCCTCAACCCCGGTACGGATCCCGTCCAGGCCGTCCCCGCAACCCCGGCGAACGCCAAGGCGGTCTTCTCCCAGGACGAGCTCAACAACGCCATCGCGATGGCGAGCTCACAGATCGGCCTGGCCACTGCGATCGGCGGAATGGTCGGTGCCGCAATCGGTCTGGTGGGCGGCTGTGTAGCCGGAGTGGCCGTCGGCACCGCACTCATGCCGCCGGCCTTCCTGGTCGGCGCCCCCGGCGGATGCATTGCCGGCGCGGCCGTCGGCGCCGGGCTGGGCGGTGCCATCGGCACGCTCGCCCTCGGCGTCCCGGTCACCGTCATCACCGCGATCGAGGCCTACACCATCCTCGCGAGCGGCCAGAACTAGCTGTGTTGCTCGGCGCTGTACTTCGCGCCGAGTTCGCGGAAGCGGTCCATGGCCGCGGCGGCGCGCATCTTGTCATTGGAGCGGATGGCCATCATCGGCACGTACTCGTCGTGCGCGAGTTCCAGCCGGGCCCAGGACTTCTTGTCCGGGAAGGAGATCCCGCGAATGTCCTTCCACTGGAATTCATTGTCGCCCACGATGTTCCGCACCACGACGCCGCGCTTGCCGACGCGGACGCGAGGCCGGGTCAGCGTCAGGACGCCACCGGCGAGCACCAGGCCGAACAGCATCAACCCGATCTGGTCGGAGACCCGGAAGTTCACGCCGGTGGAACCGTGCCGCAGCACGAAACCGCCGAAGATGAAGATGGCCGCGAGTACCGCGGCCACGATCCGCACGGTGAAGATCGCGTGATGCGGTCGCACCTCGAGATCCCATTCGGTTGTCGACTCGGCCACGGCTAGACCGTCTGGGTGAGTTCGCGCAGGGTCAGTGCGGCGTCGAGGGCGGCGGCCGCGGCCTGTTCGCCCTTGTTCTCGGCCGAGCCCGGCAGGCCCGCACGGTCGAGGGCCTGCTCCTCGGTGTTCACGGTGAGCACCCCATTGGTGACCGGGGTGCTCTCGTCGAGGGACACCCGGGTCAGACCGGCGGTGACCGAATCGCACACGTACTCGAAATGCGGTGTGCCGCCGCGGATCACGACGCCGAGGGCGACCACGGCGTCGTGGGTGCGGGCCAGCGCCTGCGCGACCACCGGCAGCTCCATCGCCCCGGCCACGCGGACCACGGTGATGTCGGAGACGCCCGCGTCACGGGCGGTCTTTTCGGCGTTCGCGACCAGCGCGTCGCAGATGGTGGTGTGCCAGCGCGACGCCACGATCCCCAGCTTGAGGTCCTTGGCATCGGCGAGCTCGAACGTCGGTACGCCCGTACCACTCATCGTTGTTCCGCCCTCTCGGTAGTCAGTTCGCGCAGCAGTTCGGTTGGAGCCGCGATCAGTTCGCGGTCTCGCCGAGATCCAAGTCTTCCAGGCCGACGAGGTCGTGCCCCATCCGGTCCCGCTTGGTGCGTAGATAGCGCAGATTGTGCTTGTTGGCGCGTACCGGCATGGCGACGCGCTCGCTGATGCTCAGGCCGTAGCCCTCGATGCCCGCGCGCTTGTCCGGGTTGTTGGTCAGCAGCCGCATCGAGGTGATGCCGAGATCGGCGAGAATCTGTGCGCCGATGCCGTAGTCGCGGCCGTCGGCGGGCAGACCCAGCTCCAGGTTGGCGTCGACGGTGTCCGCGCCGCCGTCCTGCAACTGGTACGCCTGCAGCTTGTGCAGCAGCCCGATGCCACGGCCCTCGTGGCCGCGCATGTAGAGCAGCACACCGCGCCCCTGCTCGGCGATCATCTCCAGCGCGGCATCCAGCTGCGGGCCGCAGTCGCAGCGCAGCGAACCGAACGCGTCACCGGTGAGGCACTCCGAGTGCACCCGCACCAGCACGTCCGCACCGTCGCCGATGTCACCCATCACCAGGGCGACATGCTCGGCGTCGTCGTATTCGCTCTCGTAGCCGATCGCCCGGAAATCACCGAACTCGGTGGGCAGCTTGGCTTCCGCCACCTGCTTGACGTGCTTCTCATTGCGCCGCCGCCACGCGATCATGTCGGCGATCGAGATCAGCGCCAGGTCGTGTTCGTCGGCGAAGACGCGCAGCTCGTCGGTGCGCGCCATATCGCCCTCGTTCTTCTGCGACACGATCTCGCAGATGACACCGGCGGGGCTGAGCCCGGCCATGCGCGCCAGATCCACGGCGGCCTCGGTGTGGCCGGGGCGGCGCAGCACGCCACCGTCCTTGGCGCGCAACGGAACCACGTGCCCCGGGCGGGTCAGCTCGTCGGACTTGGCATTGCGGTCGGCCAGCACGCGCATGGTGGTGGCGCGGTCCGCGGCCGAGATGCCGGTGCTGATGCCCTCGCGGGCGTCCACGGCCACGGTGTAGGCGGTGCCGTGCTTGTCCTGGTTGACCGCATACATCGGGGGCAGGCCCAGCCGATCGCAGTCGTCCCCGGTGAGCGGCACACAGATGTAACCGGAGGTGTAGCGGATCATGAAGGCTACGAGCTCGGGGGTCGCCTTCTCCGCCGCGAAGATGAGGTCGCCCTCGTTCTCCCGGCCCTCGTCGTCGACGACGACAACGGCCTTACCGGCGGCGATGTCGGCGACTGCGCGCTCGATGGTGTCGAACCTGGTCACGTCTGTTGTGCTCCATCTCGAATTAGGTGCCCACCTACAGTAGGCCAGCGGCCGCGCCCGATTTGCGCCGACTCCCGGCCTCCGGGAGATCAGCCCCGCTGCACGAGGCGCTCCACGTACTTGGCGATGATGTCGACCTCGAGATTCACGACGGTGCCGACCGGGGCGGTGCCGAGGGTGGTGAGCTCGCGGGTGGTGGGGATGAGGGAGACCTCGAGCCAGTCCTTCGCGCCGTCGGCGTAGGCCTCCGCGGCGATCCCGATGCCGGAGACGGTCAGCGAGATGCCGTCGAGGGTGATGGAGCCCTTCTCGACGACGTAGCGAGCCAGGTTGTCGGGCAGGGAGATTCGCACGACCTCCCAGTTCTCGTACGGGGTGCGCGAGACGATGCTGCCGGTGCCGTCGACGTGACCCTGCACGATGTGGCCGCCCAGACGGCTGTTCACGGCGGCGGCGCGCTCGAGGTTGACCCGCGAGCCGACGGCCAGGGCGCCGATACTGGAGCGGTGCAGGGTTTCGGCCATCACGTCGACGGTGAAGGTATCGCCGGTGACCTCGCGGTCCACGACGGTCAGGCAGACGCCGTTCACGGCGATCGAATCACCGTGTCCGGCATCGGAGGTCACCAGGGGGCCGCGAATCGTGAGGCGCGCCGAGTCGTCCACCTGTTCGGTGCCGACGATCTCGCCCAGCTCCTCGACGATGCCTGTGAACATGTCTGTCTCTCCCTACTCGTGTGCGGGCTCCGCTTGCGGCAACAGCCTGCGACACGGGCGGTATTCCCGCGGCGGTCGGCCCTCCCCCTCAGCCTAACGACGCCGGGTCGTAGGCGACATGCGGCCTTGTTCACTGGAGAGTTGGAGACCGATGGACAGACGAAATCGGGCATTAGCCAACTTGCGATCTCGAAATTGTCCGAATTAACCGGGGAAGCCAATTGAAAAGCCCGAATTTCCCGGTTTGACGAATGGCCTGACCTGGGCCAACGGCAGGTAGTACCCAATCCACGACTCGCTTACACCAGAATCTTGCGCGGGAGCGAAAATGGTCGCAAGATTGTTATGCAGCTGATTCCAACAGTTCAACTTCTCCGCGAGCAGTTCAGTGCAGAACGGTCAACGCGTCCCCGGCCACTCCCGGCCGCCGACGGTCATCGCAAGCAATCGAACCGAAGGAAGGTTGGACCCCGCGCGGGTCGGATCCAGGTGGCAGACAACAAATTCGGTACAGACGGGGGTGTGGCGTGACAACGCTTCTCGATTCGACACTCGAAGTTCGCTGCGTGCAGTATCGCCGCGAATATCACCTGCCGGCATCGATCGATCAGACGTCACGACACATCCTGTTGGAGATAGGCCAGCGCTACGGCGCCATCACCATGCCCGCCGAGCTCGGCGAACGCGTCCAGCAGCGGCTCACCCAGGCCGATCTGGCCGGGCCGGTGGTCCATCACCCCCGGGCGCGACGCTGGACCTTCATCACCGGTCCGGCCCGCCCGGACACCCTCAGTAAATCCGTGGCCGCGGCCCTGTTCCGGCTCTACGCCACGGTCGCGTGCTCGGGAGCGCAGGTCGTGCTCCCGTCCGCCGATGACGAGCGGACGGGGTATCGCACCTGGATCCACTCCCCCGATTCCATCGACAGTGTGCCGCCGCTGGAATCGGTGATCGAAGCGCTCTTGAAACGCTGAGCGGGCCCAGGGCTGAGCGCGCCTAAGCGGAGGCGGCCTCGATGGCGATCGCCTTCTGCCGCAATGCTTCTACCGTCGCAGCCGGGTCCGGGGTGCCGTACACCGCGGATCCGGCCACGAAGCAGTCCACTCCGGCTTCGGCGGCCTGCTCGATGGTGTCCATATTGATGCCGCCGTCGATCTCCACCACCAGGCGCAGTTCACCGGCATCGACCAGACGGCGCACCTGCTTGGCCTTGTCCAGGACGCTGGCGATGAAAGACTGTCCGCCGAAACCGGGTTCGACGCTCATCACCAGCAGCGTGTCGAACTCCTTCAGGATTTCCAGGTAGGGCTCGATCGGGGTGTTCGGCTTGACCGAGAGCCCCGCCTTCGCGCCCGCCGCGCGAATGTCGCGGGCCACCGCGATCGGATTGTCGGTCGCCTCGGCGTGGAAGGTGACGTTGTAGGCGCCCGCCTCCGCGTAGCCCGGCGCCCAGCGCTCCGGGTTCGCGATCATCAGATGGCAGTCCATCGGAATGTCGGTGACCTTCAGCAGGCTCTGCACGATCGGCAGTCCCAGCGTCAGATTCGGCACGAAGTGGTTGTCCATCACGTCGACGTGCACCCAGTCGGCGCCCTCGATGGCCTGCAACTCCTCGGCCAGGCGCGCGAAGTCGGCGGACAGGATGGACGGGGCGATCATCGGCGCGGGCCGCTGGAACGGGGAGGATGAGGTGCACACAGCGCGCAGTCTATCGGCCGGGCCGAATGGCTGATTGCCGCGCGCCGGAATGGGTAGCCTTAACAGGGTGATCAACATTTCGGCGGAACCAGGATTGCGCGGCACACCGGTCGAGATCGGCGTCGCCGCCTCCGTCTCCCAGTTGCCCATCGTGCGCGGACTCGCCGAAACCCTGGTGCTACTCAGCGATTTCACCCTCGACGAGGTGGCCGACATCCGACTGGCCGTGGACGAGGCCGCGTCCACCCTCATTGCGCTCGCCGTGCCCGGCTCCACCCTGTCGTGCCGGTTCACCGTCGGCGACACCGATTTGATCGTGCGGGTCAGCGGAATCGCCGCCGCCGAGGGGCTGCCGGATCAGCACAGCTTCGGCTGGCATGTGCTGCGCACCCTCTCCGACGAGATCACCGCCGGCCAGGAACCCTTCGATGCTGCCCGCTCCGGATACCCGACGGCCGTGGAGTTCCGGCGGGTCCGGGGGAAGGCGTAGTGACCGACGGAGCAGACGTGTTCGCCGCTAAACCCGATCCAGACTCGACCCCCGATCCTGAACAGCCCGAATCCGATCCGCGTCCGGACACCGCGCCGGAGGACGGTGGCGGCGCGGTCAACGGTGCCGCCGAGGACTCCGAAGCTGAGGAGACCGCCGAGGAGCAGGTCGACCCCGAAGAGGCCGAAGAGGTCGCCGAGGAGGTCGCGCGCAGTGTCTCCGGCTACGACGATGTCGCCACGCTGTTCGAGGAATTGGCCGCGGCCGCGCCGGGATCCGGGCGGCGTGCCGCGTTGCGCTCCCAGTTGATCAACCGCTGTATTCCCCTGGCCGATCACATCGCCCGCAAATTCAGCGGTCGCGGTGAGCCTTTCGACGATCTCACCCAGGTCGCCCGGGTCGGTCTGGTGCACGCGGTGGACCGCTTCGACATATCGCGCGGCTCCAACTTCCTGTCGTTCGCGGTACCCACCATCATGGGCGAGGTTCGCCGCTATTTCCGTGACAACACCTGGGCGATGCGGGTGCCGCGCCGGGTCAAGGAAACCCATCTGCGCATCGGCTCCGCCATCGACGCGCTGGCGCAGCAGTTGGGCCGCTCCCCCACCGCCAAGGAGATCGCCGCCCATCTCGGCATCGACGCCGACGAGGTCACCCAGGCGGTCATCGCCGGAAACGCCTACCAGCCCAGCAGCATCGACGCCGTCTCGGTGGGCCGCGATAC
The DNA here is from genome assembly GCF_054782115.1 of Nocardia heshunensis. Lineage (NCBI taxonomy): Bacteria > Bacillati > Actinomycetota > Actinomycetes > Mycobacteriales > Nocardiaceae > Nocardia > Nocardia heshunensis. The sequence continues at coordinate 587,732 of NZ_BAAGTC010000003.1, forward strand.
CGAGGCTTCCCTGCTCGACACGCTGGGTGAGGAGGAATCCCAGTTCGACCGCGTCGAGGAGTACGTGGCAATCCGGCCGCTGCTGGCCGGGCTGCCCGAACGCGAACGCCGCATTCTGACCATGCGATTCTTCGAATCCATGACGCAGACCCAGATCGCGCAGCAGATGGGCATCTCGCAGATGCACGTCTCGCGCATCCTGTCGAAAACCCTTGCCCGGCTGCGCGAGCAATCCGCCCGGGAGTGACCCGGTAGATTTGCGGACGGACCATGATCACCTCGGCCGGACGCAAAGGGGTCGGTGTTGTCACAGCAGCTACCGTTCGATTCGCTGTATCGGCACGGATTCGCGCGCGTCGCGGTGGCGGTGCCGCCGGTGCGGGTCGCCGATCCGGGCTTCAATACCGAGCAGACCCTGCTGCTGGCGCGGCGGGCCGCGGCCGAGCACGCGGTGCTGACGGTCTTTCCCGAACTGGGCTTGTCCAGCTATACCGCCGATGACCTGTTCCACCAGGACGCGCTCGACGCGGCCGTAGCGGCGGGCATCGAGCGGATCGTCGCCGAGAGCACGGGCATCGACACGGTGCTGGTGGTCGGTGCGCCGGTGCGGGCGCAGGGACGGCTGTTCAACTGCGGCATCGTGATCCACGACGGACGGGTGCTGGGGGCCGCGCCCAAGAGCTATCTGCCGAACTATCGCGAGTTCTACGAGAAGCGGCAGTTCGCGGCCGCACGGGAAGCCCTCGACGATCACATCGAGATCGCCGGGCAGCGGGTGCCGTTCGGGGCCGATCTACTGTTCACCGCGACCAATGTGGCGGACTTCGTGTTTCATCTCGAGATCTGCGAGGACGGCTGGGTGCCGTTGCCGCCCAGCGGTTTCGCCGCACTGGCCGGGGCGAGCGTGCTGGTGAATCTGTCGGCCAGCAATATCGTCATCGGCAAGGCCGACTATCGGCGTGACCTGTGCACCTCGCATTCGGCGCGGTATGTGGCCGCCTATCTGTATTCGGCTGCCGGGCACGGGGAGTCGACCACCGATCTGGCCTGGGACGGGCAGGCGCTGGTGTGCGAGAACGGCAATGTGCTCGCCGAAGGCGAACGGTTCGCGCCGCATTCGCAGGTGGTGACCGCGGATCTGGATCTGCGGCGGCTGGCCGCCGACCGGCTGCGCATGACCAGTTTCGCCGACACCGTGCACGACCATCGGGAGCGGCTGGAGCGGTTTCGGCGTGTCGAGGTGGAATTGCCGGTGCCCGCGGGGACCGTGACGTTGCACCGGGAAATGCCGCGCTTCCCTTATGTTCCCGCCGATCCGGTGTCGCGCAACGAGCGCTGCGCGGAGGTGCATCGCATCCAGGTGGAGGGGTTGAGCACACGGCTCACGGCCACGGGATCGCAGCGGGTGGTGATCGGGGTTTCCGGCGGGCTCGACTCCACGGTGGCGCTGATCGTGGCCGCCAAGACCATGGACCGGCTCGGGCTGCCGCGCTCGAATGTGCTGGCGTACACCATGCCCGGCTTCGCCACCAGCAGCCGCACCCTCGACGACGCGCGGCGACTGATGCGGGCGGTCGGGGCGAGCGCCCACGAGATCGATATCCGGCCGTCCGCGACGCAGATGCTGCGCGATCTGAATCACCCTGCGGCCGACGGTGTTCCGCAATACGACGTCACCTACGAGAACGTGCAGGCCGGGGAGCGCACCTCACACCTGTTCCGGCTGGCCAATATGCACAACGCCCTGGTCATCGGCACCGGCGACCTGAGCGAACTGGCGCTGGGCTGGTGCACCTTCGGCGTCGGCGACCACATGGCCCACTACAGCGTGAACGCCTCGGTCCCCAAGACCCTGATCAAATACCTGGTCGCCTGGACCATCGACACCGACGGCCTCGGCCCCGAAGCGGGCGAGGTCCTGAAATCCATTCTCACCACCGAGATCTCCCCCGAACTCATCCCCGGCGACGGCGACGCCCCCGCCCAGAGCTCCGAGGCCACCGTCGGCCCCTACGAACTCCAGGACTTCCACCTCTACCACCTGCTGCGCTTCGGCGACCTCCCCAGCCGCATCGCGTATCTCGCCCATCACGCCTGGTCCGACCCCACCCGAGGCCGCTGGCCCGACCTGGTCCCCGCCGACCAACGCCACGACTACGACCTCCCCACCATCAAGCACTGGCTGGCGGAGTTCCTGCGCCGCTTCATCCAGACCAGCCAGTTCAAGCGCTCGACACTGCCCAACGCTCCGAAAGTCGGCTCGGGCGGCTCGCTTTCGCCGCGCGGCGACTGGCGCGCCCCGAGTGACGCGTCAGCCGCCGCTTGGCTCGACGAACTGTCCCGCAATGTCCCCGACTGACTAGGGGCAGGTGAACGGGATGCCCTTACCGCCGGTGGCGGTGCCGGCATCCATGAAGTACGTCAAATTGTCGGTGACATGGTTGATCTCGACGGCCACCGCGTGCGTGCCCGAAGCCATCCCTTCGAGGGAGAAGGCGAAGTCTCCCGTGCCGTCCGCGCCGGTCGTGAACGTGCTCGGCGTCGAAACCGGAGCGCCGCCATCGAGTTTGAAGTAGACGTGGAACTGCTGATTGGGCAGATCGGTCCTGAACAGGTGCCCGCTCACGAACAGGGTTCGGGAATCGTCGCACTGGGTGGTGGCGTAACTGTGGTTGCTATCGACGGTCTGTCCCTGGTGCTGTCCGGTCCAGGCGACGATCGGAGCGATTTCTCCTGCTGTCGGCAGAGCCATATCCGGCCCTCCTTGCCTTGTGAGGACACCGGCCCTCGGCCCGTCGGAGCGGCCGACAGGGTCGGCGAATGAGGGGTGGACAACCATCGGCCACCCGGCTCCATCGTCCCCCTGTTCCACCTTCCGCGTGGGCGGTTCCGAGCGAAATATCTTGTAGCACAAGCGATTATCGAATCAGACCAAACCGCCCACGCGGTACCCGAACCTAGTCCGCGGCGAGCGGCTTTCGCAGTGCGGCCAGGAACATGGCGTCGGTGCCGTGGCGGTGGGGCCACAGTTGCGCGCCGGGGCCGTCGCCGAGTTCCGGGACGCCCGGGAGCAATTCGCGGGTGTCGAGTTGCTCGGCGCCCGTGCGACGGACTACATCGGACACCACCGAGACGGTCTCCGGTAGGTGCGGGGAGCAGGTGGAATAGATCACCACACCACCCGGGCGCACCAGATCCCAGGCGGCCGTGAGCAGTTCGCGCTGCAGGGCGACCAGTTCACGGACGTCGGAGGGCTGGCGGCGCCAGCGGGCCTCCGGGCGGCGGCGCAATGCGCCCAGGCCGGTGCAGGGGGCGTCGACCAGGATGCGGTCGAAACCCGGTTCCAGACCGCTGTCGCGGCCGTCGGCGACGTGGATGTCGACCGGCATGCCGCGGGTGGTCTGGCGGACCAGTTCCGCGCGATGCTCGGCGGGTTCGACGGCGTCGACGCGGAAGCCGTCGATGTCGGCGATCGCGGCCAGCAGCGCGGTCTTTCCGCCCGGACCGGCACACAGATCCAGCCAGCGCCCGTTGTCCGGACCTTGCAGCGGCGCCTTCGTCACGGCAAGCGCCACCAGCTGGCTGCCTTCGTCCTGCACCGCGGCCATGCCCTCGCGGACCGGTTCCAGCTTGCCCGGGTCACCGCCGTCGAGGTACACCGCGTACGGCGACCAGCGGCCTTCCTCGCCACCGGTGATCAGCGCCAGCTCCTCGGCGGTGATCTCACCCGGCCGCGCCACCAGGTGGACGGCGGGCCGCGCGTCGTCGGCCTCGAGCACCTCGCGTAGCTCCCCGGCCCGCGCCCCGAGCGCGTCCGCGAACGCCTGCGCGATCCACACCGGATGCGCGTACTCGAACGCCAAGTGCCCCAGCGGATCCGACGGCGCGAGCCGCTCCACCCACTCTTCGGGCGTGCGCTCGGCGACCCGGCGCAGCACCGCATTCACGAACCCGGCCCGCCCCTGCCCGTACTCCACCCGAGCCAACGCCACCGAGGTATCCACGGCGGCATGCGCCCCGATCCGAGTGCGCAACAGCTGATAGGTGCCCAGCCGCAACGCATCCAGCAACGGCCCGTCGATCTCTTCGACGCTCCGCCCCGCGCAATCCGCGATCACCGCATCCAGCAGACCCAGCGATCGCGAAGCCCCATAAGCCAATTCGGTAGCCAGCGCAGCATCCCGCCCACTGATCTTCCGCTCCCGCAACAACCCCGGCAGCACCAAATTCGCGTAAGCGTCCCGCTCCCGCACGGCCCGCAGCACATCCCGCGCCACAATCCGCACCGGATCGGCCCCGGCCTTCTCCGCCCGCCGCGCCGCCGCAGCCCCGTTGTCCTCCCGCGCCTCCCCCGCCGCCTTCGACCGCGAATCCCCGCGCGCCCCAACCTGATCCGACGAGCGCTTGCCCGCTCCACCGCGATCAGACGAACGATTACCCGCCCCGGTTCGATCGGACGCGCGGTTCCCCGCGCCGCCCCGAGCACCGGCCGAGCGCTGCCCGCCGGAACCAGCATCTCCACGCGAACCCGCCGCACCGCGATCATCGTTGCGGCCGCCGGAACTCACACGCCCCGCCCCCGCATCGCGCCGATCCCGATCGCCGGAGGGTCCGCCACGGCGCTCCGCGCCCCTACCGCGCGTACCCGCGCCTTCACCACGCCGGTCATCGAAGCCACGACCGGCACCCGACCCGCCCCGACCATTGCGGTTGTCCCCGGATCCGCCCGCGCGACCACCCTCGCGGTCGCGTCGATCACCCGACCCCGAGTTACGTTGTCCCGCAGCAGATCCGCCGCGCCCACTGTCATCACGGCGGGTCCAGCTGCCGTTGCGGTCGCCACCGCTGGAGCGATTCGAGCTCGAATTGCGGTCTGTGCCGTTGGAACCGCCGCGTCGGTCGTTGCCCGAGTCGTTCGCCGGAGGAGCCGAGCGGCGGAAGCCGCGGCGTGGGGGTGTGTTGTCGCCGGTGCCCGAGTCGTTCGGGCCTTCGGGGCGGGTCACTCGACCACCGCGCCGGGCTCGAGGCGCGCGCCGCGGGCCCAGTCGAGGGCGGGCATCATGCGCTTGCCCTGCGGCTGCACCTCGGTGAGGCGGACAGCCGTGGTGGCGGTGCCGATGTAGACGCCGGACTTGCGGATGTCGATGGTTCGGGGTGGGAGGTCCTCCTCCACCAGGTCCACACGTCCGAGTTTGAGGCGTTTGCCGTCGATTTCGGTCCAGGCGCCCGGGGCCGGGGTGACCGCGCGGATGCGGCGGCCGATGGCGAGGGCGGGCTGGTCGAAGCGGATGTGTCCGGCGTCGGCATCGATCTTGGGGGCGTAGGAGATGCCGTCGAGGGACTGCGGAACCGCCTGCACGATGCCGTCCTCCACGCCTTCGAGGGTGGATTCCAGCAGGTGCGCACCGGCTTCGGCGAGCCGATCCAGCAGCGTGCCCGCGGTGTCGGTGACGGAGATCTTCTCGGTCATGGTGCCGAACACCGGACCGGTGTCGAGCCCCTTCTCGATCCGGAAGGTCGACGCACCGGTGTATTCGTCCCCGGCCAGCAAGGCCGCCTGTACCGGAGCCGCGCCACGCCAGGCGGGCAGCAGCGAGAAGTGCAGATTGATCCAGCCGTGCACCGGAATCTCGAGCACCGGTTCGGGCAGCAGTGCACCGTAGGCGACCACCGGGCAGCAGTCCGGCGCCAAAGCCGTGAGCTGCTCGATGAATTCGGGTTCCGAGGGCCGCTTGGGCGTGAACACGGGAATCCCGTGCTCATCGGCCAGCCGCCCGATCGGCGAACGGGTGACCTTGCGGCCACGTCCGGCCACCGCGTCCGGCCGGGTCACCACCCCGACCACCTCGTGCCTGGTGGAGGCGAGCAGTCGCCGCAGCGACGGCACCGCCGGTTCGGGTGTTCCCGCGAAGACCAGACGCATATCAGCGGCTCCGTTCCCGGCTGCGTCCGCCACCGATCTCGGCGGCGGGCAGCACTGTGATTCCCTGTGTGAACCAGGATGATTCGCGAATCGTACGCATGGCTTCCTTGCGCGAGGCCGAGTCCAGCCGCTGCAGGAACAACACGCCGTCGAGATGGTCGGTCTCGTGCTGCACGCAGCGCGCCAGCAGCCCCTCGGCCCGGAACTCGACCGGCTTGCCGTCCATGTCGACACCGCGCGCCTGCACGGTCAGCGGCCGGGTGACATCGAAACGCACCCCGGGAATCGACAGGCAGCCCTCGGGCCCGACCTGGTTCTCCTCGCCGATCACCTCGTAGCTGGGGTTGATCAGATGCCCCTGCGCGTCACCGGTGTCGTAGACGAAAACCCGTAGCCCGACCCCGATCTGCGGTGCCGCCATACCGACACCACCGCTCTCGTACATGGTGTCGATGAGGTCGTTCACCAGCTGGCGCACCTCCCGATCGAATGTCTCGATCTCCGCTGCGCGGGCGCGCAGAACGGGATCGCCGAACAGGCGGACAGGCTGGATGGTCACGGGCAGCTCCGATAGCTCACGATTGCGGGTCGTCTCATTTTACGGACGTCCCGGCGTGCTATTGCGCCGATCCCGCACCCGCGCGGAGCGTTGCGCCGATCCTGGTGCCCGGCGCGACTCGAACGCGGCCCGGCGCGATGGGGTGCGCCGGGCCGTAGCTTTCGAGTATTCAGTGTCGAACCGGTCGCTGCCCGGATGGAAATGCCCGGTCAGGTTGACCCGCGACCGATCCCGCAGCACGGGATCGGTCGTGCCCGGTGCGTGCGGCGCGCGATTCCGGAACGGTCGGCCGAGGCCGTCGGCCGGCCACCGATCGTGGTGCAACGCACACCGCGCACGATCCGGTTCAGGAATGGGCCGCGAGCACCACGTCGCTGATGCCGGTGCCCAGCGCGACCGGTACGCAGGCCGGTGTCACGGCGTGCGCGGGATCGAGCAGGTTGACCACCAGCTGTTGCACGTACGGGTCGTAGACCATGTTGAAGTGCCCGGTCATGTCGTCGGCGCACAGGTTCTGCAGCACGATGTTGGTCGCGCCGTCGCCGCGCAGGGCGATATTGGTGTTGGGCTGGATCATCTCGTCGACGCGGCTGCCGACGGTCGTGTACTTCACGCCCGCCACGGTGTCACCGCCCGCATTGAGGTCCTTGATGAAGGGTGCGCCCGCCGCCTGCTGCACCGCCGCGAGCGAGGAACCCATCTCGACGAGTTTGTAGATGCCCGGCACCGCGTCGGCGATCGGCACCAGGCCGTACATGACGCCGCCGTAGCTGGGTGAGGCCAGCCCGATCCACTGCCCGACCTTGGGTGCTCCCCCGAGCTTGTTGATCCAGTAGCGGGTCACGCTCGCGCCCTGGGAGAAACCGACCAGGTCCACCTGGGTGGCCCCGGTGGCGGCGAGCACCTGATCGACGAAAGTGCCGATCTGCGCGGAGCTCTCGTACACATCCTCGGTGCCGTAGGTGTCCTTGCCCGCCGCGCCACCGTAATTCAGCGCGAACACACAGATCCCGGCCTGCGCCAGCAGCGGCCCGATGCCCGACCAGTCGGAGTAGGCCGAGGAGTCGGTGCCGTGCGCCAACACCACCGGGTGCGGATGCTCGGCGGACGGTTTGCAGCCGAAGTCGTTGGCGCCCTGGGGCGCCGAGTCCGGATGCTCCTTGAGATAGCGGGCCGCCGCCAAATGTCCCGTCTGGGGCGGCCCCTGTTGCGTCGGTACCTTCAATACCGAGGTCACGGCCGGTGCGGCCGAGGCGATCGTCCCCGTCGGTGTGGCGGCCGTACCGATCACGGCGGCCGCCAGCGCCATTACCCCCGCCGGTGCGACGCGGCGCATGAATCCGCGCGTCCGGCTCCTCTGTTGTCCCATGTCACAAGAATCCATGGGGCGCTGTTGTCCCATGTCACGATCTTGACTGGTTTCCGGGCGAAAGTCCCAGCGGGGGCCGGTGATTCGGAGCCATTACTTTTCGGGTGTGTCATCCTCGGCGAGGATCCGGTACAAAGACCGGCGGGCCTCGGTGAGCACCTCGGCCGCCTTGGCCGCCTGCTCGGGGTTGCCGACGGCGGCGACCTGTGCGACCGCGCCCATCAGCTGACCGACGAGACCGCGCAGATCGAGCGCCTGATCGCCGACACCATCCTTGACGTCCTGCCACGGATCGCCCAGTTCGGTCTTGTTGGCCTCGACGTACTCGACACCGGATTCGGTGAGCTTGGCCGTCTTTCGCCCCGCCACCTTCTCGATGATGACCAGGCCCTCGTCCTCGAGCTGCGCGAGCGCGGGGTAGATGGAACCCGGGCTGGGCCGCCAGACGTCCTGGCTCTTCTCGCGGATCTGCTGGATCAGCTCGTAGCCGTGCATGGGGCGTTCCTGCAGCAGGAGCAGGACCGCGGCCCGCACGTCACCGCGCCGGCCACGTCCACCCCGACCGCGTCCGCGACCGAAGCCACCGGGGCCGAAACCGCCGGGACCGAAGCCGCCCGGGCCGAAACCGGGACCGAAGTCCGGGCCGAAACCGCCACGGCCGTGACCGTGCCGACGCGGGCCGAAATCGTCGCGCCCGCCGAAGTCACCACGCGGACCGCGAGGTCCACCACGTCGCATCCGCGGATGTTCGGGGCCCTGCTGCTCTTCCGCGCGCAGTCGCCGCCAGGGGCCGCGGCCCCGTTCTGTGTTGTCCATGTGTTCCATGGTCGTGCCTCCTTCAAGGCTCGTCGTTGTTCTTGCTGCTATCAACGATATATCGGCAGTCTATCTACGACAAGGGTGAGGCGGGACACAAACCGATTGGTTTGTACTTTTAGCTGGTCAAGAGCCCGTGCGCGCGCACGGCATCCCACAGCCCGGACGGCCGATCGGCCGTCGGCAGCGGATCCACCAGGGCGAACGCGCAGCCCAGCACCCGCGCGCCGCCGTCGGCCTCGTCGCTGTCGCCGACCATGAGGGCATTGCCGGGAGCCACGCCGAGATGGTCGAGGGCCGACTTGAAGATGCGGATATCGGGCTTGATCGCGCCGACTTCGAACGACAACGCGTAATCGTCGATATATCGATCCCAGCCGCGGTCGACGAAGGCCGGGCGAATGTCGAAGGCGATGTTGCTGACGATGCCCACCCGCAGGCCGCTCTCGCGCAACGCGCGCAGCACATCGCCGGTGTCCGGGTAGGGGGTCCAGCCGTCGGGGTCGAGCAGCAGTTCGTAGACCTGCAGGGCCTGGGCGTGCGGAACTCCGGTCTTCTCCAGCACTTCCAGATAGGCCCGACGATGCAGGGCCGGATCGAGATCCCGGTTCTCCCAGGCGTATTGGCCCTCGGCATCGAACTTCACGGTCTGCTCGACCGGCGCGGTCAGCCGCCGCATGATCTCGGCGATCTCGTGGGTGTCGAGCGGACGGCCGTCGGCGTCGGTGAGCCGCGCGTCATGGAATGCGGCCTCCTCGAACCGGAAGACCGTGCCGGAGAAATCGAACAACACCGCGTCGATCGCCATGCCCGCCACCCTACACAGCGGGTCGCGGCCGGTTTCGTGCAGCGCAGATCACTCCTCAACTTGTCTGAGGACTTTGCTACGGTGGACGGATGATGGATCAGGTGCTGAACGTGGACAATGTGACGGTCGTGCGCAGCGGAAACCCTATCCTGCAAGAGGTTTCGCTGACCGTCCACGCCGGTGAGCATTGGGCGCTGCTCGGGCCGAACGGGGCCGGCAAGACCACGCTGCTGCGCATGCTGGGCGCTTTCGAGCATCCGACCCGGGGTAGCGTCGAGGTGTTGGGCCACCGGCTGGGCCGGGTCGATATGCGGGCCCTGCGCGCCGGCATCGGGCACGTCGACCCGCGGCACTCCCCCAGCGATCCGATGACCGTGCGGCAGGTGGTCCTCACCGGCGCGACCAATACCGCCGCCCTCATCCCCCGCTGGCGGCCCACCCCCGCCCAGCTCGCCGACGCGGATCGCCTCATCGACCTGCTCGGCCTGGCCCACCGCCGCGACGCCGACTGGGCGATCCTGTCCCAGGGTCAGCGCGGCCGCACCCTCATCGCCCGCGCCCTCATGCCCAACCCGCGGCTGCTGCTGCTCGACGAGCCCGCCACCGGCCTGGATCTCGCAGGCCGCGAACAACTCCTGGAACGCGTCGACCTCCTGCAGCGCACCCACCCCGATCTGGCCTCGGTGCTGGTCACCCACCACCTCGAGGACCTTCCACCCGGCACCACCCACGCCATGCTGCTGCGCGAGGCCCGCGCCATCGCCTCCGGCCCCGTCGACGACGTCATCACCACCCCCAACATCAGCACCTGCTTCGACCACCCCGTCCGTATCCTCCGCGACGAGGGCCGCTGGAGCGTCCGCCCCGCCCAACGCCAGCTCACCTAGCCCCGCTCGACGGGCACGCACCGACGCTGACAACTGCCGAGCAACCCTATGCGCCAGCACATTCCACCGCCGCAATGCCCTCGTGCGCGCGACCGGGCGCGCCCGAGGTCGCGACCACTCCGAGGGTCACGTGGCCGGGGTCAGTGAATCGATCCATCGTTCGAGGCGCGCGCCTTCGGCCTCCATCATCGCGGGGTCGCGGAAGGTGTTGGTGAGCAGGGAGATTCCCTGGTAGGCGGCCAGGAGGGCGACCGCCAGTTCACGGGAGTCGCTGCGGCCCATGGCTGCGAATTGTGCGTCGATCCAGTCCAGGAGGCCGCGCATGACGTCGGCGAGTTCACGGTCGAGGCCGTCGGCGCGTTTGTCGAGTTCGGTGGCGAGAGTGCCCGACGGGCAACCGAATTGGGAGGCCAGGTCGCGCTGGTCGACCCAGCCGCGGACGAGCGCCTTCAAACGGGCTGCGGGAGCGTCGAATTGCTCCAGCGCCGCAATGATGTCCTGCGCGGTGCGCGCGTGCGCGCCGATCGCGGCCTGGACCAGCTGATCCTTGGTCTTGAAGTAGTAGTACACATTGCCGACGGGAACCTCGGCCGCGCGCGCGATGTCGGCGATGGTCGTCTTCTCCACGCCCTGTTCGTGGAAGACCTTGGCCGCCGCGTCCGCGAGTCGCTCCCGCTTACCTGCCGCCGGAGCTGCGGTCCGACCCACTGAGTTAGTCATACGACTGACTATAGACAACCGCGTCGGAGTGCTCTACTGTTCGCGTTAGTCAGCCAACTAACTCAGGGAGTGAACGAAATGATCGTGGTAACCGGAGCAACCGGAAACGTCGGCAGTGTCCTGGTCCGTGAGCTCGCCGCGGCGGGCGAGAAGGTGGTCGCGGTGTCGCGCGGCGAGAAGCCGGTGGATCTGCCCGTCGGCGTCGAGCACCGCCGTGCGGACCTCGGCGATCTGGCCGGGCTGGCCGAGGCCGCCGCGGGTGCGGAGGCGTTGTTCCTGCTCATCACCGGGCCGCAATTGGTCGAGGGACCGGCACCCACCGAGGTGCTGGAAACCCTTGCGGCCGCGGGTGTCCGGCGGGTGGTGTTCGTGTCCTCGCAGGGTGCGGTGACCCGCCCCGACAGCGACGGCTATGCCCGAACCTTGGAGTTCGAGCAGGCCCTGCACGCCTCGGACCTGGAGTGGACGGTGCTGCGGCCGGGCGGCTTCTTCAGCAATACCTTCGCCTGGATCGAGCCGGTGAAGACCGGGCGGATGATCCCCGCACCGTTCGCGGATGTGGCGCTGCCGCAGGTGGATCCGGCCGATATCGCGGCTGTGGCCGCGGCGGCGCTCACCGAGGAGGGCCACCACGGGCAGGCGTACACGATCACCGGCCCGGACGCCGTGACGCCTCGGGAGCAGGCGGCCGCCCTCCAGGCGACCCTCGGCGAGCCGATCAGTTTCGTCGAACTCACCCGCGACGAGGCCCGGACCAACATGCTCCGGTTCATGCCGGAGTCGGTCGCGGACCACACCCTCGACATCATCGGTACGCCGACACCGGAAGAGCAGCAGGTCAGCGGCGATGTCGAGCGCGTGCTGGGCCGACCGGCGACCTCGTACGCCGAGTGGACGAAGCATGTCGCGCCGGCCTTCCACTGAAATCAACCATTGAAGTTTTGGTGTGCACACGCATATCGTACGCATATGCACACTAAATCTTTTTCCGAGGGAACCATCCTGATGCCATGGAATCCGGGCCCGAACCACCAACTTTCGGGCCCGGTATTCGTCAGCGTCACCGACTTCCTGGCCCGGTCGCAGGAGGAGTGGGTCGAGATCTACCAAGCCGGAGACGAATTGGCGCAGGCGTGGCCGATCATGCAGGGCGCGGTGGGACTGTGGTTGTGGGGCAGGCCGGGCGAGCTGCGCGGCGGCTCGGTCTCGGTGTGGCAGGCGGAGGCGGATATGCGCCGCTTCGTCCGGTGGCCGAAACACACCGCGATCGTGCGCGCCTGGCGCACCCGGGTCGGCATCGGCGTCGACTCCTGGCAGGCCGAATCCTTCGACGCCGACGCGATTCTGACCCGCGCGGGCGACACGATCGAAAGACCACACCGGCACGCCGCCTAATCTTGTCCGCATGACAGACCGTCCGGACCTGGCAGCAATGATCGTCCCCCTGGGCCGCGCCCTCATGGCGGCGGAGCAACCCGTGCTGGCCGCGCACGGCCTCACCATGTGGGCGTACGTCGTGCTGCTGCGTCTGGACGAGACCACCACGCGTGGTCAGGGCGTGCTGGCCCAGGAGATCGGGGCCGACAAGACCCGCATCATCGCGGTCCTCGACGACCTCCAGGAGCGCGGCCTCATCGAACGCCGCCCCGACCCGGCCGACCGCCGCGCCCGCCTACTCGCCCTCACCCCTGAGGGCCGCGAACTCCGCGACGCGACCCAGACCCAAATCCAGGCCCAAGAGGACCGCCTCCTCGCGAAGCTCCCCGCCGCCGACCGCCGCGGCTTCCTCAACGCCCTCCTCACCCTGGCCGCCCTCCCCCGCGACGAAATCACCGGCGAGTGACCAAGATCAGGGAGTACTCAGCGCGGCGATTCGGACAGATTTCCGCGCTGAGTACTCCCTAGACTTGCTAGCCGATGTCGATCGGGTCGATTTGGACGCGGAGGGGGGCGTCGGAGCGGTGGGTGCTGCGGATGGCTTGGGCGGCGATCAGGGCGCGGGACAGGGCCGCGCCTGCGTTGCGGTCGGCGCGGAGGATCATGCGTTCGACCTCGGCGGGGGAATCGCCGGAGGAGAAGGGCTTTCGCGCGCCGGGTGGGAGCGGGACCGGGCCGAGGACCTCGACGTCGGCGGGAAGTTTTGCCTCGCCGAGCAATTCGGCGATGGATTCCGTGGTGCCGTCGATCGCGGCGAAGCGGACGGCTGGCGGGAAACGCACCTCGCTGCGCTGTTCGAGCTCGAAACCGGCATGCCACACCGGATCCCAGCGGACCAGGGCCTGCACCGTCGGTATTCCAGCATCGGCCATGACGATGACCCGGCCACCCGGGCGCACCAGGGCGGCTGCGGACATCCAGCGGCGCAACGCATCCTCGGCGGCCCGCAGATCCGCACGGCCCAGCAGCGCCCAGCCGTCCAGCAGCATCGCGACGGCGTAGCCACCCGGCACCGGGGGTTCCGCGCCGATGGTCGACACCACGACCTGCGCACCCTCCGGCACCGTGTTCAGAATCGATGCCCCGCCCGAACCACGCACGGGCACACCGGGAAACGCCCGCCCCAACTCCTCGGCGGTCCGCGACGCACCGATGACAACGGCCCGCAGCGCGCGGGATCCACACGCACCGCAGCGAAACGCCGCCTCGGTGATTCCACACCATCGACAGGCCGGGCTCTGCGCTTCCGCGACACCCTCACGCCCACTGCGCAAAGCGCCACGTGACGCGGGAGCGCCGTCCGGCAGTGCCAACGGACCATTGCAGTGTCGGCACCTTGCGGGCGTCCGGCACTTGGCACACGACAGCGCCGGAATGTATCCCCGCCGCGGCACCTGAACCAGCACCGCCCCACCGTCTTTGAGCGCCTTACGAGCCTCCATGAACGCCACGGCCGGAATGCGAATGGCCTGCGCGATCGGATCCCGCTCCAACGCCGCATCGGTATCACCGGGCGCGGTGATGCGCGGCATGACCTGCCGCAGTACCGCCCGATCCGCGAGCAGGTCATGCGCCCAACCGGATTCGACGATCGCCTGCACCTCGGCTGTCCGAGAGAACCCGCCCGCGACAAACGCCGCCCCGGTCTCGTGCGCCCGCAACATGGCCACTTCCCGCGCATGCGGATACGGCGACCGCGGTTCCGCGAACGTATCGTCCCCGTCATCCCAGATAGCGATCAGCCCAAGGTCTTTCACCGGCGAAAACACCGCACTCCGCGTCCCGATCACCACCTTCGCCTGACCCCGCAACACCGACAACCACCGCCGATACCGCGCCGAGGGCCCCAACCCCGCCGCCAACCCCACCGCCGACTCCCCGATCAGCGCAACACATTCCACCAGCACCCGATCCAAATCCCGCTGATCCGGCACCATGATCACCACACCGCGCCCGCTTCGCACAGTCACGGCGGCCAACTCCGCCAGCCGTTTCGCCCACTCCTCCCCCGGCAACGCCTGCCACCCGGCCCGCGGCCCCCGGCCCTCCGCCAGCGCGCCCAGGAAGGAGTGCCCGTGCAGATACCGCCCCCAGCCCGGAAATTCCTCGGGGATCGGCTGCACGACAGGCGGTTCGGGTGTCGCTTCCACCGGGTCGGCCGCGACCGGTACCGGCTCTTCCGGGACGTTCTCGACGACCGGATCGAGCTCCACGATCTGTTCCTCGGCAACCTCCGCCGCCTTGGCCTTCTTCGAAGTGCGCTTGGGCTTTTCGGGCTTCTCGATGCCCTCGGTTTCCACCTTGGCGTGGCGGGGCGGGATGGCCAGGCGCAGGACATCGGCTCGCGTGCCTGCGTAGCGGGAGGCCACCGCGGCGACCAGCTTCAGGATCTCCGGGGTGAGGACTCGTTCGCCGGAGACGACTCGTTCGAGGCGGACGAGTTTGCCGGTGTGGTCGGACCTTTCGAGACGCTCCAACAGGTAGCCGTCGATGAGGCGGCCGGAGAAGCGGACTCGGACTCGGACGCCGGGCTGGGCGAGTTCGTCCAGCTCCGGGGGGACGAGGTAGTCGAAATCGCGGTCCAGGTGGGCGGGTTCGAGGAGTGGGAGGACGCGCGCGATGGGCAGCGCGACGCCAACGACGGCGGGAGCGTCGGGCTCGGAAGGGTTTTCCGTGCCCGACGCTCCCGTCGGAAAGGGTGGGGTGCCGGTCAATTACAGCCCGGCGGCCGCGCGCAGCTTCTCCGCGCGGTCGGTGCGCTCCCACGGCAGATCGACATCCGTGCGGCCGAAGTGGCCGTAGGCGGCGGTCGGCGCGTAGATCGGGCGCAGCAGGTCCAGGTCGCGAATGATCGCGCCGGGCCGCAGGTCGAAGACCTCACCGATGGCGTCGGAGATCTTGATCGGGTCGATCAGCTCGGTGCCGAAGGTCTCCACGAACAGGCCGACCGGGGCGGCCTTGCCGATGGCGTAGGCGACCTGGACCTCGACGCGCTCGGCCAGGCCGGCGGCGACGACGTTCTTGGCGACCCAGCGCATGGCGTAGGCGGCCGAGCGGTCGACCTTCGACGGGTCCTTGCCGGAGAAGGCGCCGCCACCGTGACGGGCCATGCCGCCGTAAGTGTCGACGATGATCTTGCGGCCGGTCAGGCCCGCGTCACCCATCGGGCCACCGAGCACGAACTTGCCGGTCGGGTTGACCAGCAGGCGCACGTTCGAGGTGTCCAGCGGATTCGGCAGCTTCAGCTCGGCGAGCACCGAGTCGACGACCTTCTCGCGGATGTCCGGGGTGAGCAGGTTGTCGAGGTCGATGTCGGCCGCGTGCTGGGTCGAGATGACCACGGTGTCGAGGCGCTTGGGGATCGAGCCGTCGTATTCGATGGTGACCTGGGTCTTGCCGTCGGGACGCAGGTACGGCAGCACGCCGGACTTGCGAACCTCGGTCAGACGCCGGGACAGCTTGTGCGCCAGCGAGATCGGCAGCGGCATCAGCTCGGGGGTCTCGATGGTGGCGTAACCGAACATCAGGCCCTGATCGCCCGCGCCCTGACGCGCGATGTCATCGTCCTCGCCGCCGACGCGGGCCTCGTGCGAGGTGTCCACGCCCTGAGCGATATCCGGCGACTGCGCGCCGATGGCGACGTTCACGCCACAGGAGGCGCCGTCGAAACCCTTTGCCGAGGAGTCGTATCCGATCTCCAGGACCTTCTCGCGAACGATGGTCGGGATATCGGCGTAGGCGGTAGTGGTGACCTCACCGGCCACGTGCACCTGACCGGTGGTCACCAGGGTTTCCACCGCGACCCGGCTGCGCGGATCGGCCGCGAGCAACGCGTCGAGGATGGAATCGCTGATGGCATCACAGATTTTGTCGGGGTGACCTTCGGTGACCGACTCACTGGTGAATAGGCGGCTGCCAGACGTGCGCACAGTTCTTCCCTCTCCCTCAACGGGTTCTCGTATCGGGGTGCGACAGTAGCGTCTCCGCGCCATCGCACAACCCTTTGTCTCAGGTTATTCCAATATGTTCGTCACAGGTGGCGGGCTGCCACCCTGACGAACACATTGTGACTCAGACAGTTGCCGACCCGCGTCTGCCTATAGACGCGGGCGTCAACCGCCTGAACCCTGCGGTGCCGAGGCTTCAGCGGAGCAAGGGGCCGAGTGCATCGAGCACTCGGCTGGCCAATAGCGCCTTGGACCCGTGGTCCAGGGCGATCTCGGTGCCATCGGCACCGAGCAACCAGCCGTCGTTGGTATCGACCTCGAAGGCCTTGCCCTCCCCGACGGCATTCACGACCAGCAGGTCGCAGCCTTTGCGGGCGAGCTTGGCCCGGGCGTGGGTGAGCACGTCGGCGTGCTCATCCCCGGTCTCGGCGGCGAAGCCGACGATCGCGGTGCCCGGAAGGTGCCCGTCACGACGGGCTTGTACCAACCCGGCCAGGATATCCGGTGTCTTGGCGAGTGCGATCGAATCCGGTTCTCCCGCACCCTTTTTGATCTTAGCCGCCGCCACGTTGATGGGGCGGAAGTCGGCCACCGCCGCGGCCATGATGACCGCGTCCGCGCCGAGGGCGTGCTTGTCGACGGCCACCTTCAGCTGTTCGGCGGTGGTCACGTGGACCACCTCGACCGCCGCGGGAGCGTCGAGTCCGATGGTATTGCCCGCGATCAGCGTCACCTGCGCGCCACGCTGGGCGGCCAGCCGGGCGATCGCGTAGCCCTGCTTACCGGAACTCCGATTGCCAAGGAAGCGAACGGGATCCAGCGGTTCGCGGGTGCCGCCGGCCGTGACGATGACGCGGCGACCCTCGAGGTCGCGCGGCAAGGCGTCGGCGCGTTCGAGCAGCAGCCGGGCCAGACCGAAGATCTCCTCCGGCTCGGGCAGGCGGCCCGGGCCGGTATCGGTGCCGGTGAGGCGGCCCGAAGCCGGTTCCATCACGATCGCGCCGTGCGCGCGCAGCGTCGCCACGTTCGCGCGGGTGGCCGGGTGCTCCCACATCTCGGTGTGCATGGCCGGCGCGAACAGGATCGGACACCGCGCGGTCAACAGCGTTGCGGTGAGCAGATCGTCGGCGCGGCCCTGCGCGACGCGGGCCATCAGGTCCGCGGTCGCGGGCGCGATGACAACCAGGTCGGCCTCCTGGCCGAGGCGCACGTGCGGCACCTGCGGCACATCGGCGAAGACACCGGTGTGCACGGGATGGCCGGACAGCGCCTCGAAGGTGGCCGCGCCGACGAAGTTCAACGCCGACTCGGTGGGAATGACACGAACCTCGTGCCCGGTTTCGGTGAACCGGCGCACGAGGTTGCAGCTCTTGTAGGCGGCGATACCGCCGCCGACTCCGACGACGACTCGGGTCACCGCGGTTTTACTCGCCTTCGGAGTGCTCGAGCAGGTCGGCGTGGATCTCGCGCATGGCCACCGACAGCGGCTTCTCCTGCAGACCCGGCTCGACCAGCGGACCGACGTATTCGAGAATGCCGTCGCCGAGCTGGTTGTAGTAATCGTTGATCTGCCGGGCACGCTTGGCCGCGTAGATGACCAGCGCGTACTTGGACGAAGTCCGCTCCAGCAGTTCGTCGATCGGCGGGTTGGTGAGGCCGACCGGAGTGTCGTAGGCGGGAACGGTCTTGATGTCCGTACTCACTAGGAAGGCTCCTGCGGGGTTGTTCGGAAGGGGGCTATCGGCCCGGTCTGCTGTCTGATCGATCGAGACAGAGACCGGCCGATGGTCGGTTTCGTCGGTTTTTCGACCTACGATCCCGAATTTGTGCTAACGAACAACGATACCAACTGCTCACAGGCCGTGGTCACGTGGTCGTTCACGATGACGATGTCGAACTCGTCACACGCCGCCAATTCGGTGCGCGCCGTCTGCAGACGACGCTCGATCACCTCGGGCGATTCCGTCCCGCGTGAAGTCAGGCGGGACACCAGCTCATCCCAGCTGGGCGGGGCCAGGAAGACCAATTTGGCCTCCGGCATGGCTTTGCGGATCGAGCGCGCGCCCTCGAGGTCTACCTCGATCAGGACGTGATGCCCTGTGGCGAGCGCTTCCCGCACGGGTGCGGCCGGGGTGCCCGACCGCTGCAGTCCACCGTGGATATCGGCCCATTCGAGCAGTTCGCCGTCGTCGATCATGACGTCGAACTTTTCGCGGGTGACGAATCGGTAGTCCTGACCGTCGACCTCCCCGGGCCGCGGAGCCCGGGTGGTGGCCGACACACTGAATACCAATTCGGGCAGTCGTTCGCGCACGCAGCGCACGACGGTGGACTTACCGACGGCCGAGGGGCCGACCAGAACTACCAGTCGACCCTTCCGAGTGTGTTCGACCACCCTCGGATTAATCGGCGCTGAAGTCGAACCGGGCCAGCAGCGCCTTACGCTGCCGGTCGCCCAGTCCGCGCAGGCGGCGGGTGGGAGCGATCTCGAGCTCGCTCATGATTTCGGCCGCCTTGACCTTGCCAACCTTCGGCAGAGCCTCGAGCAGCGCCGAAACCTTCATCTTGCCGAGAACTTCGTCCTTCTCGGCATCGGCCAGGACCGTCTTCAGATCGGTACCGCCACGCTTCAGACGCTCCTTGAGCTCCGCCCGAGCGCGGCGAGCGGCAGCCGCCTTCTCCAAAGCAGCGGCGCGCTGCTCGTCAGTCAGCTGGGGAAGGGCCACGGTTCCTCCGTCTCATCGTTCATTGCTTGATCTACCTCCGGTAACCCGGTGGTCTCAGCGACCGTACCCACGACGCTTGCCGATTGCGAACCCACCCCCCAGGTCAGCGCGTGATTCGGCGCGCGACCGGGCCGGATGCACGCTCGCGCGAGCCGTCCGCAACCGGCCGCCGAGCCGGGCTCGCGACGGTCGCGAATATCCTTGCAGCCAGGGCTTTTTCGGAAACTTGACAGGCACCCGAACGGGCCGGACTGGCCCCCGATGAAACCGTGACCGAGCTGTAATCTCGCGACCTGGATTTTTCTTGGATTTCTCGGCGTGTCGTTCGATTCCGTACCGCGTGTCGCGCCTCATGACAGGCAGTCGCTACCGCGATGAAACACACATTTCCGACATGCTTCCGATGCAGGTGGGAGGCGGTGACCGGCTCGGGATCACCGCCAGGACGGCCTGTTTCACCCCCTGAGCCGCCCGCTCACGAGCTAAACCCAGCGCCACGGCCATCCTCACCACCCGCGCGGCCGCGGCCGTGAGACAGGCGATCAGGACAAGCGTTCGATCTGTTCGCGCTGGGCGAACACCCGAGGGTCAGCCTTCGTACTGGCAGAACTCGATGAGGGTGCCTTCGGGGGCGCGCAGGTGCGCGACGCGCATGCCCCAGGCGGGCTGATCGACGGGCTCGGCGACGATGTGCCCGCCGCGCTCGCGCACCACCTCGATCGCCTTGTCGACATCGGCGACCCGCAACACCACGACGACACCGTCGATGCCGTCGCGGGGCCGGTGTTCGGCCCCGATGGCAGCGTCCTGGTAGGCGCGGGTGAACAGCGCGAGGTCGTGGCCGTCGAGGCTGAAGCAGGCGTAGGGGCCGTCGTCGGATTCCGGTACGTCGCCGGGCGTTTCGTGCTTCAGGGCCAGACCGAGCACATCGCGAAAGAAGCGATAGCTGGGGGCGAAATCGTCCACCAGGACGCGAGTCTGGGCGTAGGAGACGAGGCCGAGGGCGGCTTCGGACATGAGAAATCCCACCTTTCTACCGAGCGGTCCGGTTCAGCGTAATGCGCGGCGGAAAGGCGAGTGTCACCTGTTGAGGTGTGGAATCAGTTGCTCTCCATGGCGATTCGCAGCCCGAGGCCGACCATGAAGGTGCCCATGGCGGCATCGAGCGCGCGGCGCACCCGGCGGCGGGTGAACACCTGCCGCAGCGCGCCGACCCCGAAGGCCAGTGTCACGAACCACAGCAGATTGGCGACCGTGCACACCACGGCCAACTCCAGAGTGCCGAGCGCGGAGGGATGCGCGGGCAGGAACTGCGGGACCAAGGCGATGAAGAACACGGCGCACTTGGGGTTCAACAGGTTGGTGAGCAGGCCCTGCCGGAAGGCGACCGGGGTGGCGCGACGATTCGCCGCGGCCTCCGGATCGGGCCGGTAGTCCCCGCGCCGGGCGGCCAACAGGGCGCGAATCCCGATGAACGCCAGGTAGATCGCGCCGATGAGCTTCACCGCCGTGTACGCCTCGGCCGAGGCCGCCAGCAGCCCGGCCACGCCGACCGCGGTCACCAGCGCCCACACGAACACACCGACCGCGATGCCGCCCGCGCTCGCGACGCCGGCGCGGCGGCCCGAGACCACCGAATTGCGCAGCACGATCAGGAAATCCGGTCCGGGTGACATGGAGCCGAGCACGATCACCCCGGCCAGCGTGAGAATCTCGGTGAGCGACAGCACCCGGCCAGCCTACGCGGCGGCCGGACACCGGTTTCGGGGTTCGATTCAGGCGGTGGGCCAGAAGTCCTTCAGCCCCGGGGCGGCTTCCCCGCCCTGCCGCAGACCCGCTTCGTAGGCAGGCTCGAGGGCGGCAGCATTGAACAGATCGGGGCCGTAGGCCGCGATCGCGCTCGCGTCGGGGACGATGAAAGACGTTGCCGCGCCGCCCAGGTCACGATCGGAGGGCACGTGCGGGAACAGGTGCGCGAGGGGCTCGATGATCAGGATGCGTTCGGCGCCCGCGGCCAGGTCGGCGTTGATGGGTGAGCGCATACCGCCGTCGATGTAGAAGTCGCCGTCGATCGGAATGGGCGGGAAGACACCGGGAACCGAGGTGCTCGACGCCAGCGCCTCGGGCAGGGTGGCCTTGCCGTCGGGCGTCCACACCTGAAGATCACCGGTCGTGACGCTGACTGCGGTGATCCGCAGATCGCGGTGCGGCCAGGCCACATTGCCGACGAAGCCGCCGATGCGGGCGATGTGCGCGGCCGGGTCGCCGACGTTCATCTCGAGGGCGCGTGCGCCGACGCGACGCCGGGCTTCGGCCGGATCCAGTCCGGGCGTGGCCAGTAAGCCGAGGATCTCGCCGAAGCTGTTCGGGTCGAACTCGATCGGCTCCAGGTCGGAGTCGGGGCCGGGGCGGCGCAGCAGCAGCGTCAGGTCGACCTCGGCGGCCAGGGCCGCACCGACCACGGCACCGGCGGAGGTGCCGACGATGCGCTGCGCCAGGGCGGTGTCGATGCCCGCCTCGCGCAGGCCGATGACGACGCCCGCCATCCAGCTCAGGCCGACCGCGCCACCCCCTCCGAGCACGAGGGCATGACCAATTCCGTTGAGCGGCACTGCGGCAGACATAGCGCCACTGTATCCGCGCAAACGGCGAAGCGGAGATCTTTCCTCCGACTCAGGCGGTCGGCCAGACGTCGCGCAGGCGGGTGGCGACCTCGGCGGCCTGCCGCCATCCGGCGTCGTAGGCGGGACGCATGGCGGCGAGGTCGAGCGGGTCGGGGCCGAAGGCCGCCTTCGCCTCGTCGTCGGGCACCACGAATATCACGGTGGCATCGCCCAATTCGCTGTCCGACGGCGCGTGCGGGAACAGTCCCGCCAGCGGTTCGACCACGACGATCAGCTCCGCGCCCGCCGCGAGCCCGGCGTTGATCGGCGAGATCAGACCGCCGTCGATGTAGTACCGGCCGTCCACCGGGATGGGTGGGAAGACGCCCGGGACCGCGGTGCTCGAGGCGATGGCCTCGCCGAGGGTGGCCTTGCCGTCGGGGAACCAGGTGTGCAGTCCCCCGGTGGCACTGTCGGTGGCGGTGACGACGAGATCCCGGTCGGGCCAGCCGGTCGAGCCGAGCAGATTCGACATGCGGGCGATGTGCGCGGCGGGCTCGCCGACGTTCCGCTCGAGTGCGAGCTCGCCGATGCGGCGACGACTTTCGCTCGGGCTCAGCCCGAGTGCGCTGACCGTGGTGATGATTTCCATCAATCCGGAGGTATTCATCGCCGGTGCGTCCGGATCCGGCGCGGGCGCGCCCGCGACCAGTTCCACCAGATCGACCCGGTTGGCGAGGTTGGCGGCGACGACCGCACCGGCGGACGTACCCACGAACCGATCGGCCAGCGAGAGGTCGATCCCCAGCTCCTGCAACCCGACCGCCAGACCCGTCATCCAGCGGATACCGACGGCCCCTCCGCCACCGAGTACGAGCGCATTGCGAAATCCATTGGGCGACACCGGGGTAGACATGCCACCACCCTAGCGCCGAAACGCGGGTTCAGACCTGGCACTTGGTGAAAGCGCCCGGCAGCGTGCCATCGCCGTAGATTCCGGCGGTGCGGCTCTCGAAGCGCGGGCCCTTCGGGGTCAAGGCGATGATGTCGTCATAGGCGCCCAGGGCGGAGAACTGGGCGTCGAACTGCTTGGTGGTGTTCACCTGGACCACGCCGACCGGGGTGAAGGCGTGGATCTTGCCGCCCTCCTTGATCATCAGCGTCTTGCCCGGGTAGTGCGCGAACACCTGGCCGGGCTGATGGGCCTTGGCGGCGAAGGCGGCCAGGTCGGTGCGGCCGTGGATGACCTGCCGGTTGCCGTCGGTGCCGGGGAAGCTGAAAACGCCGTCCTCGGTGAACAATCCGGCCCAGGCGTCGGACTGGCCGTAGTCGAAGTAGGGGCCGTAGGCGGAGAAGAGGTTGTCGATCTGGGCGCGGGTCTCGGCGTTCGGGCCGTCGCAGGCGGGGGCGGCGGAGGCGGGCGAGGCGGGGGCAATGCCGAGACAGGCGGCAGCGAGCAGGGTGGCGGCGAAGACGGTGAGGCGCATCGGTTTTCCTTCCGGGGGCGGGGTGGCTCGATCTTTCGAGCGGCCAGAAGGGGCGACCAGCAAGGGTCCCGATGACCCGTCCCCGGTGTCCGATGAACGGGAATCGCCCCGGTCGCAGTGGGGCGACCGAGGCGATTCCGCAGCGCGATGCTTATTGCAGCGCTACTGTATTCAGCTTTGCAGGAAGGCGAATTCCGCGGCCAGTTCGGCCACCTTCTCCTTCAGTGCCGACACCGTCGGGCCTGCCTTGAGGACCTCGCGGGAGACGTTCGGCAGGACTGCGCCGAGGTCGCTCGCCGGGACGAGCTTGCGGATGGAGTCCGCTCCCCCGCCCTGCGCGCCCACACCGGGCATGAGGATGGGGCCGTTGAGCTTGCTCAGGTCCGGGGCCGTGTCCAGGGTCGCGCCGATCACCACACCGACGGAACCGAATTCGGTTCCGGCGTTCGCGGCGGCGGCGTCGTCGACCATGCGCTGGGCGATGGTGCGACCGTCGGGGCCGGTGATGTTCTGCAGTTCCACCGCCTCCGGGTTGGAGGTGGCGGCCAGCACGAACACGCCTCGGCCGTTGGCCTGGGCCAGGTCGAGAGCCGGTGCGAGGGAACCGAATCCGAGGTACGGCGAGATGGTGACCGCGTCGGTGCCGAGCGGGCCGTCGGCGAGCCAGGCGTGGGCGTAGGCGTCCATGGTGGAGCCGATGTCGCCGCGCTTGGCGTCGGCGAGCACCAGGGTGCCCGCCTCGCGCAGTGCGGCAATCGTCTCCTCCAGCACCATGATTCCGGCCGAACCGTAGGTCTCGAAGAACGCGACCTGCGGTTTGACCAGGGCCACCTTGCCGGCGAAGGCGCGCACGCAGGCGTCGGCGAACTTCGCCACGCCCGCGGCGTCCTCGGTCAGGCCCCAGGCCCGCAGCAGCGGCGGATGCGGGTCGATGCCGACGCACAGCGGGCCGTGCTCGCGCATCGATTCCCGCAGCCGCACACCGAAGGTGGTCATCCGCGCACCATCGGAGATGGTCATCCGCGCAGCACCGCGTGCAGTTCCTGCAGGGACCGGACGCCGATGCCGCCGCGAATGGTGGCCTCGATGCCCTGTACGGCCGCGGCCGCACCCTGCACGGTGGTGATGCACGGGATGTTCGCGCCGACGGCGGCGGTGCGGATCTCGTAACCGTCCACGCGCGGACCGTTGTTGCCGTACGGGGTGTTGAAGACGATGTCGACCTCCCCGTCCTTGATCATGTCCACGATGCTGGGCTGATCGGCGGCCTCGTCGGAGTGCTTGCGCACCTGCTCGCACGGAATACCGTTGCGACGCAGCATTTCCGCGGTGCCCTCGGTGGCGAGGATGCGGAAACCGAGGTCGTGCAGGCGCTTGACCGGGAACACCATCGCGCGCTTGTCGCGGTTGGCGATCGAGACGAAGGCGGCGCCCTCGACCGGCAGCGAACCGTAGGAGGCGGTCTGCGACTTGGCGAAGGCGGTGCCGAAGTCGGCGTCGATGCCCATAACCTCACCGGTGGACTTCATCTCCGGGGAGAGCAGCGAGTCGATGCCGCTGCCGTCGGGCCGCTTGAAGCGGTGGAACGGCAGCACCGCTTCCTTGACCGCGACCGGGGCGTCGATCGGCACGGTGCCGCCGTCGCCCTCGGCCGGGAGCAGGCCCTCCTTGCGGAGTTCGGCGATGGTGGCGCCCAACGCGATTCGCGCCGCCGCCTTGGCGAGCGGCACCGCGGTGGCCTTGGAGACGAACGGCACGGTGCGGCTGGCGCGCGGGTTGGCCTCGAGGACGTAGAGCACATCGTCCTTGAGCGCGTACTGCACGTTGAGCAGGCCCTTGACGCCGATGCCCTTGGCGAGCGCGGTCGTCGAGCGGCGCACGGCCTCGATATCGCTGCGGCCCAGGGTGATCGGGGGCAGGGCGCACGCCGAGTCACCGGAGTGGATACCGGCTTCTTCGATGTGCTCCATGACTCCGCCCAGGTAGACCTCTTCGCCGTCGCACAGGGCGTCGACGTCGATCTCGATGGCGTCTTCCAGGAACCGGTCGATGAGCACCGGGCGGTCCGGGCTGATGTCGGTGGCGCGGGAGATGTAGCCCTCGAGGGTCTGCTCGTCGTAGACGATCTCCATGCCGCGTCCGCCCAGCACGTAGGACGGGCGCACCAGCACCGGGTAGCCGATCTCCGCAGCGATCTTCTTGGCCGCGGTGAAGGTGGTGGCGGTGCCGTACTTCGGAGCCGGAAGACCCGCGGCGACAAGGACATCACCGAATTCGGCGCGGTCCTCGGCCAGGTCGATGGCGGCGGCCGAGGTGCCGACCACGGGCACGCCCGCATCGGTCAGCTTCTGCGCCAGGCCCAGCGGGGTCTGACCGCCGAGCTGGCAGATGACGCCGACGACGGTGCCCGACTCGGTCTCCGCGTGGTACACCTCGAGCACGTCCTCGAAGGTGAGCGGCTCGAAGTAGAGGCGATCGGCCGTGTCGTAGTCGGTGGAGACGGTCTCCGGGTTGCAGTTGACCATGACGGTCTCGTAGCCCGCGTCCGAAAGCGTCTGCGCCGCATGCACACACGAGTAGTCGAATTCGATGCCCTGCCCGATGCGGTTGGGGCCCGAACCCAGGATGAGCACCTTCTCGCGCTCACGCTGCGGGGCTACCTCGGATTCGGCGCCGGGATCCAGCTCGTAGGCCGAGTAGTGGTACGGGGTCTTGGCCTCGAACTCGGCGGCACAGGTGTCGACGGTCTTGAACACCGGGCGGATCTGCAGGCGGTGGCGCAGCGCGCGCACCCCGTCCTCGCCCGCGAGTTCCGGTCGCAGCGAAGCGATCTGGCGGTCCGACAGGCCGTAATGCTTGGCGGTGCGCAGCAGCGGCTCGTCCAGCACGGCGGCGTCGAGGATCTCCTGACGCAGCTCGACCAGGGCGGCGACCTCGGCCACGAACCACGGGTCGATGCCGGACGCCTTGGCGGTGTCCTCGATGCTCGCGCCCAGGCGCAGCGCCCGCTCCACCTGGTAGATGCGGCCCTCGGTCGGGGTGCGCAGATCCTCGAGGATCGCCTCGACGTCGGTCCACTCGCCGTCGGGCTGGGTCCAGAAGCCGGTGGCCTTGGTCTCCAGCGAGCGCAGCACCTTGCCGAGTGCCTCGGAGAAGTTGCGGCCCATCGACATTGCCTCGCCCACCGACTTCATGGTCGTGGTCAGCGTCGGGTCGGCGCCCGGGAACTTCTCGAACGCGAACCGCGGGGCCTTGACGACCACGTAGTCCAGGGTCGGCTCGAAGCAGGCCGGGGTTTCCTTGGTGATGTCGTTGACGATCTCGTCCAAGGTGTAGCCGATGGCCAGCTTGGCGGCGATCTTGGCGATCGGGAAACCCGTTGCCTTGGAAGCCAAGGCGGACGAGCGCGAGACGCGCGGGTTCATCTCGATGACGATGAGGCGGCCGTCGGCCGGGTCCACCGCGAACTGGATGTTGCAGCCGCCGGTGTCGACGCCGACCTCGCGCAGGATGGCGATGCCGAGATCGCGCATCTTCTGGTATTCGCGGTCGGTGAGGGTCATGGCCGGGGCGACGGTGACCGAGTCACCGGTGTGCACGCCCATCGGGTCCACGTTCTCGATCGAGCAGACGATGACCACATTGTCGTTGCGGTCGCGCATGAGCTCGAGCTCGAATTCCTTCCAGCCCAGGATGGATTCCTCGATGAGCACGTTCGCGGTCGGCGAGGCGGCCAGGCCGCCACCGGCGATGCGATCGAGGTCCTCGTGGTTGTAGGCCATGCCGGAACCCAGGCCGCCCATGGTGAACGACGGGCGCACGACGACCGGGAATCCCAGTTCCGCAACGGTGTCGCGGACCTCGGCCATGGTGTAGCAGACCTTGGAGCGCGCGGATTCCCCGCCGACCTTGGCGACGATGTCCTTGAACTTCTGACGGTCCTCACCACGCTGGATGGCCTCGAAGTCCGCGCCGATCAGCTCGACGTTGTACTTCTCCAGGATGCCGTTCTCGTGCAGGGCGACAGCGCAATTGAGCGCGGTCTGCCCGCCCAGGGTCGCGAGGATCGCGTCGGGGCGCTCCTTGGCGATGACCTTCTCGACGAATTCCCAGGTGATCGGTTCGACATAGGTCGAGTCGGCGAACTCCGGGTCGGTCATGATGGTCGCCGGGTTGGAGTTGACCAGCGACACGCGCAGGCCCTCGGACCGCAGGACGCGACACGCCTGGGTTCCCGAGTAGTCGAACTCGCAAGCCTGGCCGATGACGATCGGGCCCGAGCCGATCACCAGGATGTGGTTGAGGTCGGTACGGCGTGGCATCAGGCACCTTCCATCAGCATGGCGAAACGGTCGAAGAGGTAGGCGGCGTCGTGGGGACCGGCCGCGGCCTCGGGGTGGTACTGCACGGAGAAGGCGCGGCCGCTCACCAGCTGAACACCTTCGACGACACCGTCGTTGGCGCACACGTGGGAGACCTCGGCCTTGCCGAACGGGGTGTCGAACACCTCGCCGCGCTCGCCTTCCAGGGCGAAGCCGTGGTTCTGCGCGGTGATCGAGATGCGGCCCGAATGATGTTCGATGACCGGCACATTGATGCCGCGGTGGCCGAACTTCATCTTGTAGGTGTTGCGTCCGAAGGCGCGGCCCAGGATCTGGTTGCCGAAGCAGATGCCGAACAGCGGGATGTCCTCGCCCAGCACCTGCTGGGTCAGGGCCACCATGGCGTCCTGGGTGGCCGGGTCACCGGGACCGTTGGAGAGGAACACCCCGTTGGGGTTGAGTTCCTTGATCTGGTCGAAGGTGACATTCGACGGCACCACGTGCACCCGCATGCCGCGCTGGGCGAACATGCGCGGGGTGTTGGACTTGATGCCCAGGTCGACGGCGACCACGGTGAAGCGGTGCTCGCCGACCGGGTCGACGGTGTACATCTCATCGGTGGAGACCTCGGCGGCGAGGTCCGCGCCCAGCATGGAGGCCTGGCCGTTGACCCGCGCCAGCATGTCCTCGTACTCGGTGAGCGACGCACCGGAGAAGATGCCCGCCTTCATCGAACCGCGAGTGCGCAAGTGCCGCACCAGGGCCCGGGTGTCGATGCCCGCGATGCCGACGACGTTCTGGTTCTCCAGCTCGGTCTGCAGGGTGCGGTTGCTGCGCCAGTTGGAGGCGCGGCGCGCGGGGTCGCGCACGGCGTAACCGGCGACCCAGATCTTGCCGGACTCGTCGTCCTCGTCGTTCCAGCCGGTGTTGCCGATCTGGGGCGCGGTGGCCACCACGATCTGGCGGTCGTAGCTGGGGTCGGTCAGGGTCTCCTGGTACCCGGTCATGGCGGTGCAGAACACCGCCTCGCCCAAGGTTTCTCCGACAGCGCCGAAGGTCGATCCGCGGAATACACGGCCGTCCTCGAGCACCATCACTGCGGTATCGCCGCTGCTCATGCCTCGTCTCCCGTCTTCGTTGCTGCGGTCCATGCCGGGTACACCGCCTTGTCATCGCCGCGGAAACCGGTATCCACCTCGGTCCCGGTCGGCAATGTCCAGCGAATCACCAGCACACCGTCTTCGGTCATAACCTTGCCCGCGTGCCCGCGCTCGGCGCGCACCGCGGTAATGGATTCCTGGGGAATCCAGATCGTCGCCGCGCCATCCCTTTCGAGGAGGATGCCGCGCTCGAATCGTGTGAGTTCCGCCGTGGCGCGGAAACCCAGATCGCCCACCGTGATTCGCTGAATCCAGCTGGGGGCCAGGGTGCTGCCGAGGTAGAGGCCGGTGGTCGGCTCCAGCAGCTGCGCACCGCAGTCGCCGGGGATAGGGGGCAGCTCGCCGATCGCACCGGCCTGCTTGCGGGCCCTACTGGTCCAAGCCCAGTACATGAGCCCCAGGCACAGCGCGAACAGCACCAGCAATCCCACCACTTGCAGTGTGCGTTCCATTACGGTCCTCCTCGGTACCCCACCCGCCGCTAACCGGCGACGATCTTGCCGTCCCGGGCGGTGGCCTTGCCGCGCAGGAAGGTGGCGGTCACCTTCGCGGGCAGGGTCATCGACTGGAACGGGGTGTTGCGGGCGATGGAAGCCAATTCCTTGGCTTCGACCGTCCATTCGGCGGCCGGGTCGATCAGCACCACGTTCGCGGGCTCGCCGACCGCAAGGGGTCGGCCCTGATCGTCCAGGCCCACGATCGCGGCCGGATTCTCGCTCATGACCTTGGCGACACCGCGCCAATCGAGCAGGCCCGGCTTGACCATGGTCTCCACGATGATCGACAGCGCGGTCTCCAGGCCGAGCATGCCGGGACGCGCGGCCGCGAATTCGCAGCACTTGTCCTGATCGGCGTGCGGGGCGTGGTCGGTGGCGACACAGTCGATAACTCCGTCGGCCAGCGCCTGACGAAGCGCGGCCACATCGGAGGTCTCACGCAGCGGCGGGTTGACCTTGTTGACCGCGTCGTAGGTCTCCAGGCGCGAGTCGTCCAGCAGCAGGTGGTGCGGGGTGACCTCGGCGGTGATCGAAATGCCTTGCGCCTTGGCCCATTTCAGCAGTTCGACGGTGCCCGCGGTGGAGGCGTGGCAGATGTGCACGCGCGCACCGGCATCGCGGGCCAGCAGCGCGTCACGCGCCACGATGGACTCCTCGGCGGCACGCGGCCATCCGGCCAGGCCCAGGCGGGCGGCGTTCGGACCCTCGTGCGCGACAGCGCCCTTGGTCAGGCGCGGCTCCTCGGCGTGCTGCGCGATGAGCACTCCGAGCGAGTTCGCGTACTCCAGTGCGCGGCGCATGATCAGCGGGTCGTAAACGCACATGCCGTCGTCGGAGAACATGCGCACCTGGCCGAGACCGGCTGCCATGGTGCCCATTTCGGCGAGCTGCTTGCCCTCGAGGCCGACGGTGACCGCACCCACCGGGTACACGTCTACCAGGCCGACCTCCTGGCCGCGCTTCCACACGTGGTCGGTGATGACCGCGTTGTCGGCGACCGGGCTGGTGTTCGCCATCGCGAAGACCGCCGTGTAGCCGCCCAGAGCCGCTGCGGCAGAGCCGGTTTCGATGGTCTCGGTGTCTTCACGACCCGGCTCGCGCAGATGCGTGTGCATATCGATGAAGCCGGGAAGCAGGAACTGCCCCGTGCCGTCGACGATCTCGGCATCGTCGGCCGTCAGGCCCGCGCCGATCTCGCGGATCTCGCCGTCGGCGAGCAGCACGTCGACCGCTTCACCTTCGCCGTACAGACGGACATTCTTGATCAGGACGCTCATGCCACCACCTCGTCGGTTCCGACCAGCAGGCGGAACAGCACCGCCATGCGCATATGGACACCGTTGTTGACCTGTTGCAGCACCGCCGCTTTCGGGGAGTCGGCCACGGTGAAACCGATCTCCATGCCGCGCAGCATCGGACCCGGATGCAGCACGACCGCGTGGTCGTCGAGCATGTTCAAGCGACGCTCGTTGAGCCCGTAGCGGATCGAGTACTCGCGCGCCGACGGGAAGAACCCGCCGTTCATGCGCTCGGCCTGCACGCGCAGCATCATGACCGCGTCCGCGCCCGGCAGCTCGGCGTCCAGGGCGTCGGAGATCCGCACCGGCCAGGCTTCGACACCGATCGGCAGCAGGGTGCGCGGCGCGACCAGCACCACCTCGGCACCGAGGGTGCTGAGCAGGAAGGCATTCGAGCGCGCGACCCGGCTGTGCAGGATGTCGCCGACCAGCACGACCCGCTTGCCCTCGAGGTCGCCGAGGCGCTGACGCAGGGTCAGCGCGTCCAACAGCGCCTGGGTCGGGTGCTCGTGCATGCCGTCACCGGCATTGATGATCGCGGGGCCGGGACCGGCGTAACCGCTTGCGTCCTGGTCCATTTCGGCGAACCAGCGCGCGATCTGATGCGCCGCGCCGGAGGCCGGGTGCCGCACGATGAGCGCGTCCGCGCCCGCCGCGTGCAGGGTCAGCGCGGTGTCGCGCAGCGATTCACCCTTGGCGACAGAGGAACTCGACGCGCTGACATTGATGACGTCGGCGCTCATCCACTTGCCCGCGACCTCGAAGGAGACCCGGGTGCGGGTGGAGTTCTCGAAGAACGCGGTCATGACGGTGCGTCCGCGCAGCGTCGGCAGCTTCTTGACCTCGCGGCCCAGCAATGCCTGCTCGAACCGTTCCGCCTCGTCCAGCAAACCGGTGGCCGCGTCCCGATCCAGGTCGGTGACCGACAGCAGGTGCTTCACTCGTTGCCACCTTCCTGACGCAGGTACACACCGTCGCGCCCGTCGTGCTCGCGCAGCAGCACGGAGATGTCCTCGGTGCGGGCGGTGGGGACGTTCTTGCCGACATAGTCGGCGCGGATGGGGAGTTCGCGATGGCCGCGATCGATGAGTACGGCGAGCTGCACCGCGCGCGGGCGGCCCAGATCGCGCAGGCCGTCCAGCGCGGAGCGGACGGTGCGGCCGGAGAACAGGACATCGTCGACCAGCACCACCAGCGCGTCCTCGATCCCGCCCTCGGGCACCGAGGTGCGCTCGAGCGGACGATGCGGCTTGGAGCGCAGATCATCCCGATAAAGGGTGATATCCAGGGAACCCATCGCGGGACGCACACCGGAGAATTCCTCGATCCGGTTCGCCAGACGATGAGCGAGAGTGGTTCCGCGAGTGGGAATACCGATCAGCACCACGCGGGCAAGCGTCGGGTCGCCGGAGTCCAGAGCCGTCTTCTCGATGATCTGGTGCGCCATGCGCGCGATCGTCCGGCCGACATCCGAATCCGAGAGCAGCTCGCGCCCCGTCTCCACCTTGTCCGGGTCGTGCCGCTGCGAGAACTCGGCAGCGCTCGACTTGGCCGCCCTATCTTCGGGCACAGCCATGCCGACCTCCTTCCCCGCCTCACGGGACGGTCCGTTAAAGGATGTCTTTCGCCGACGAACCCTACCAGCGCCCTTCCGGCCCTTTCACCCCGCACCCCCTCCGCAACCCACCCCGGCGCGCCGCGCCCCCACCGGCTCCGACCTGCCCCAACCCCACACAACCCGTCTCACCAGCAAGTCCGCAGCAATACCAGCGTCGGCGCGTTGTGGCGCGGTTCACGCCGACCGGCCGCGGCTACTCCGCCAGGGCGGCCAGCACGACCGACGTGTCCTGGTAGTAGGGCCGGAATTCGGTGATCAAACCGTCCTCGAAGCTGATCCACTGCAGCAACGAAGTTTCCACCATCCGCCCGCTGGCGCGCGCCCGCAGGCGGCCGCGACTGAAGACCACGACCCGATCCCCATCGGTCAGAAATTGCTGCTCGTCGAACCACAGTCCATCCCAGGCGGCGGCCATCGCCTCCAGGAAGCCACGGAATCCGCAACGGCCGTGCCAGAGTCCGCCGTAGGGCAGACTCTCGGCCTGATGCATCACGACATCCGGTGCGAGGTAGCGGGCCATCTCCTCGAATCCGGCTCCCTCGGTGAGGTAGGCGGCCTCGGCCGCATAGAAGCCCTTCAGTGTTGTCATCGCATCCGTCGTCATGATCACCATCGTCACCACCGCAAACCCGCCACGCTGGCGAGAATCGGCCGCGGAGTTGGCGATCCGCGGCGATGTCGAGTGGCGGACGTTCAGCGGCCGCCGAGGGTGCGGCGGTCGAAGACCTGGGGGCGGGCGGTGCGTAGGGCGGTGGCTATCGCGCCGAGGAGGACGGCGTCGTCGCCGAGTTCGCTGGGGCGGACGGTGGGGCGCAGTGGGGTGGTGCGTTGCAGGGCGGTGCGGACCTGATCGAGGAGGAGGTCGGCGCTGCGGCCGAGGCCGCCGCCGACGACGATGACGTCGGGGTCGAGGACGGCGGTGACGGCCGCAATGACCAAGGCGATGCGCTCACCCTCTTGGCGGACGACATCGGTGGCGAGGGGGTCTCCGGCACGGGCGGCGTCGAAGACACGTTTGGCGGTGAGGCGGCCGGTCATGCCGCGGTCACGGGCCGCGCGCACGACGGCATCGGCGGTTACCGCCTCCTCGAGCGCGCCGCGGCGGGAGGCTCCGGCGGCAGGGTCGCCGAAAGCGGCGGGGAGGAAGCCGACTTCGCCGGCCGCGCCGTGGGCTCCGGTGAAAAGTTCACCGCGGGAGACGATTCCGACGCCGAGACCGGTGCCGATGAGGACGTAGACGAACAGGCGGCTGCCGCGGCCGCCGCCGTGGGCGTATTCGCCGAGGGCGGCGAGGTTGGCGTCGTTGTGGACGGACAGGTCGGTGACGCCGAGGGCGTCGCGGAGTTCGTCGAGCAGGCCCGCGCGGCCCCAGCCGGGGAGGTTGACCGCGTAGTGCATGCGGCCGTCCTGCGGATCGAAGACGCCGGGGCTGCCCAGCACGGTGTGGACCACATCCGCGACGGAAATGCCTGCGTCGGAGAGGGTTTCGCGGACTGCGTCGGCGGCCAGCTGCGAGAGCGCGCTGGCGGTGCGGACCCGGTTGGGAACGTCGGTGCGGGACAGCACTTTTCCGGACAGATCCGCGACAGCGATGCGAAGGAAGGCGCGGCCCACATCCAGACCCAGCACGTAGCCCGCGGTCGGATCCGGTTCGTAGACGACGGCCGTACGACCGCGTTCGGGGGCGAGCGTCCCCATCTCACGGACCAGGCCGTGCTGCTGGAGGGTGGCAAGGGCGCTGGACACGGTCGGCTTGGACAGCCCGGTGTCGCGGGCCAACTGGGCGCGCGAGCTGGGTCCGGCGGTGCGTAGCTGTTCGAGCAGCAGCCATTCGTTGTTGCTGCGCAAACGCTGCCTGTTCCACGGGAGTTCGTCCATCGCACTCCGATCCTGATGCGTCACCGGGCCGACTGTAAACAATCGGCCCGACCCCTTGACTCAGATAGTAAAGGAATTTAACTTTACAAAATCCTTACGCCCTCCCCCAGCGCGCCCCGGAGGCAGCCATGACCGGCCCCCGCACCCTGCCCCGAAGAATCGGCCTGTTCCAGGCCACGACCATCAATATGAGCCAGATGGTCGGCATCGGACCCTTCGTCACCATCCCCCTCATGGTCGCCGCCTTCGGCGGACCGCAGGCCGTCATCGGCTTCGTCGCCGGCGCCGTGCTGGCCCTGGCCGACGGCCTGATCTGGGCCGAACTCGGCGCGGGTATGCCCGGCGCGGGCGGCACCTACGTGTACCTGCGCGAGGCGTTCCAGTACCGCAGCGGACGACTCATGCCGTTCCTGTTCGTCTGGACCGCAATCCTTTTCATTCCGCTGATCATGTCGACGGGCGTGCAGGGACTGGTCCAGTACCTGACCTATCTGTGGCCGTCGATGACCACCGGGCAGGGCGATATCGTCGGCCTCGCCGTGGTGGCGCTGGTGGTCGTCCTGCTGTGGCGGCGGGTCGATTCCATCGGCCGCATCACCGTGGTGATGTGGGGCGTGATGATCGTGTCGGTGGCGGCGGTGATCCTGGCCGCTTTCACGCACTTCCATCCGAGCATGGCCTTCACCTGGCCCGCGCACGCGATCGATTTCGGGCACGGCAGCTTCTGGCTGGGCTTCGCATCCGGGCTGACCATCGGCATCTACGACTACCTGGGCTACAACACCAGCGCGTACATCGGTGCCGAGCTGAAGGATCCGGGCCGGGTGCTGCCGCGCTCGATCATCTACGCCGTGCTCGCGGTCATGGTGATCTACCTGGGCATGCAGATCGGCGTGCTCGGCGTCATCGACTGGCACGACATGCTCGACTCGAACAACGTTGCCTCACAATCGGTCGCATCGGCGGTGCTGGAGAAGACCATGGGCAAGGGCGCGGCGAACGTTGTGACCGTGCTGATCCTGATCACCGCCTTCGCCTCGGTGTTCACCGGCCTGCTCGGTGGCTCCCGCGTGCCCTTCGACGCGGCCCGCGACGGCGTGTTCTTCAAATCCTTCGGCCGCCTGCATCCCCGCCACCAATTCCCGGTGCTCGGCCTGATCGTCATGGGTGTGATCACCGCGGCGGGCTTCGTCTTCGCCCGCCACGTCGGCACCTCGGCCACGCATCCCCCACTGGCGGTACTGATTTCACTGCTGACCACGGTCATGGTGATCGTGCAGGCGTTTGCCCAGATCGCGGCGGTCGTGGTGCTGCGGCGACGCCAGCCGAACCTCTCCCGGCCGTACAAGATGCTGCTGTATCCCCTGCCCATGATCGTGGCGGGCATCGGCTGGGCGGTCATCTACGGCTACGCCGACAAGGCCAACCCCGGGGTGCATCCGATCGAATGGTCCCTGGCCTGGACCGCGCTGGGCCTGGTCGCCTTCCTCGGGTGGTCCCGACTGGAGAAGATCTGGCCGTTCGGTCCCAAGCAGATCCACGAGGAATACCTGGAGACCGAAGCCGCTCCCGCGAGCTGACCGGCCCACGATGAGGGGATAGACAATCCAGATTGTTCAATCACAATTGCGCAATCTGGATTGTCTATCTACCGTGGAGGGCATGCCCGATGCCCCGGCGGTCCTGTCCGACTCCTCGATCCAGGCCGCACGCGAACTCCGCGTGCTGGTCAGCCGCCTGCGACGCCGCTTCCTCGAGGCATCGGACAATCGGGAGCTGACACCCTCGCAGCTCTCGGTGCTGAGCCGGTTGAAACACGGCGACGCCACTGCCAGTGAGATCGCCGCCGCCGAACGCGTCCGCCCGCAAGCCATCGCCACCCACCTGTCGATGCTGACCGAGCAGGGCTATGTGGAACGCCGCCCCGACCCGAAGGACGGTCGGCGGCAACTGGTTTCGCTCACCGCCACCGGGCGCGAACTGATGGCCGGGCGCTCGCAGGCCGGACAGGAATGGCTCACCTCCGCCCTGCAGGACGGCTACACCGAAGCCGAGCGACAGACCCTCCTGGACGCCCTGCGGCTGCTGGAAAGACTCGGGGCGCAATGATTTCCGTGCTCCACCGGCGAGCCCGGGCCCAGCCGCCCGACGGGTTCGACCGGCGACTGCTGCTGCCCATGATCAGCAGTTCGATTCTGAACCCGATCAATTCGTCCATCCTGGCCGTCTCGCTGGTGCCGATCGGCGTGGCCTTCGGCGCACCGGCGGCGCAGACCGCGTGGCTGGTGTCGGCGCTGTATCTGGCCACCGCCATCGGACAGCCGGTGGTCGGGCGGCTCATCGACCTCTACGGGCCGCGGCGGCTGTATCTGACCGGTGCGGCGCTCACCGGTTTCGCGGGCCTGCTGGGCATGCTCGCGCCCAGCCTGTGGGTGCTGGTGCTGGCCCGGGTGATCCTCGGATTCGGTACCTGCGCGGGCTATCCCGCGTCCATGTACCTGATTCGCAGCGAATCCCAGCGCACCGGCAAGGACAGTCCGGCCGGGGTGCTGGCCGTGCTCGCGGTCGCCACCCAGACCATCGCGGTCATCGGACCCACGCTGGGCGGGCTGCTGATTCACCTCGGCGGCTGGCGGACCACCTTCGCGGTGAACCTGCCGCTGGCGCTGTTCTGCGTCGCGATCGGATGGCGGCGGATAACGAAAACCGCCGTGCCACAGCGTGACACGACGGCCACCAAGCCGCGCTGGTGGACGGATATCGACCTGCCGGGCATCGCGTGGTTCACGCTGACGCTGATCAGCATTCTGTTCTTCCTGATGAAACCGCAAGTGGCGCACTGGTATCTACCCGCCCTCGCGGTCGCGGCGGCGATTGCGCTGATCTGGCGCGAAACGCGGGTCGAGCGGCCATTTCTCGATGTCCGGCTGCTCGCGGGCAACCTGCCGCTGCTCGCCACCTACACCCGCACCCTGCTGACCTCACTCGTCGGCTACTGCTTTCTCTACGGCTTCACCCAATGGCTGGAAGAGGGTCGCGGACTCACCGCCGCCGGGGCGGGGCTGATCCTGCTGCCCATGTCGTTGACCGCCATCGGCATCTCCGCAATCACCGGACGCCGCAGCGCGATTCGCGGCAAACTGCTCGTCGGCGGCATCTGCCAGGTGCTCATGACCGTCCTGCTGCTGACGTTGCACGCGGGCGCGGCGCTGTGGTTACTGGTCGCCGCCGCCGTCCTCAACGGCATCCCTCAGGGCCTCAATAATCTGGCTAATCAGAATGCCCTCTACCACCAGGCCGAACCCGAGCGCATCGGTTCCTCGGCCGGGCTGCTGCGCACCTTCGCCTACTTCGGCGCGATCGGGTCTGCGGCGGTCAGCGGCGCGTTCCTCACCCCGGGCTCCGGCGCCGCCGGGCTGCATCATCTGGCGGCGTTCATGCTGGTAGCGGCCGCGCTGTGCCTGTGCCTGTCGGTGTTCGATCGCTCGCTATGATCCGGAGGTTGCGCGCAGCCGTTCCACCCCACCACTGATGCTGGGAGGAATCTCGGATGAACAAGCCGTTGATCTGGACGCTGACCGTCGTCATCGCCCTGCTCGGCCCATTACTCGGGATCCTCGCCCGGCGGGTGGTGGACCGGATCGCCGCCAAGACCTCGGCGCGCGAACTGGCCGTGCACCGCATGGGCTTCGGCCTCGCCCGCGACCTGGCGATGCCGCTGTGTTCGCTGACCGGCCTGCTCATCGCGCTGTCGCTGCCCAACGGTCTGCCGTTCTCACCACAGGCCGTGCACCGGATCCTCGAGGCCGCGTTCATGATCGCGGTTACCTATGCGCTGGCGCGGCTGGCCGCGGAGGTGGTAACCACGGTCGCCCGGCGGATCACCGGCATTTCGGGGTCGGTCAGCCTGTTCTCCACCATCACTCGCGTGATCGTGTTCGTGCTCGGCGTGCTCATCACCCTCGATTCAGTGGGCGTGCAGATCACCCCGCTACTGGGCGCACTGGGTATCGGCGCGCTGGCCATCGCCCTGGCCCTGGAAGGAACCCTCGCCAATCTCTTTGCGGGCGTGCACATCCTGGCCTCCAAGACGGTCCAGCCCGGCGACTTCGTGAAGATCGAGTCCGGCGAGACGGGCTGGGTCAGCGATGTGAACTGGCGAACCACCACCATCCAGGACATCCCCGGCAACTTCATCATCGTGCCCAATCGCAAGTTCGCCGACTGCATCCTCACCAACTTCCACCGCCCCGAACAGGACATGGCGGTCACCGTCGAGGTGTCCACGAGTTACGACAGCGATCTCGACGAGGTCGAGGCGGTGACCCTCGAAGTGGCCCGCGAAGTCATGAAGGGACTCGATGTGGGTTTCGCGGGCGCGGACCCGCGCGTGCGGTTCCACACCTTCGGCGAGTCCGGTGTCGAGTTCCGGGTGGTCCTGCGCACGCGGCACTACGAGGACCAATATCTGCTGGTCAGCGAGTTCATCAAGGCCCTGCACCGCCGCTACCGGGAAGTAGGTATCACCATCCCGTTCCCGATGCGGACACTCACCTTCGCCCCGGAGAACGATCCCCGATCTTTGCTACCGGCCGGTCTTCATACACCGTAAACCGACGTGTGCGATGCTCGGAGGGTGAGCAACGACGCTGAATTCTCCGAACCGGCCCCGGTGAGCTTCCGTGGGCACGGCGGCATCACCCTCGCCGGCGACTCCTGGGGACCCCAGGACGGGCCACTGGTGGTGTTCCTGCACGGCGGCGGCCAGACCCGCGGATCCTGGAAGGACTCCGGGCTGGCGCTGGCCAAGGCCGGCATGCACGCGGTCCTGCTGGACGCGCGCGGCCACGGCGACAGCGACTGGGACCCGGAGGGCAACTACCGCCGCGACGCCATGGTCGAGGACCTGATGGCGGTGCTGCGCGAACTCGGCAAGCCCGCGTTCGTCGTCGGGGCCAGCATGGGCGGACTGACCGGGCTCATCGCCACCACTCACCCTGAGCGCGAACGCATTACGGGCCTGGTACTCGTCGACGTGGTGCCGCGCCCCGAACGCAAGGGCGTCGAGCGGGTGATCAACTTCCTGGGCAGCAACCCGGAAGGCTTCGCGAGCCTCGAGGAGGCTGCCGACGCCGTCGCGGAGTACCTCCCCCACCGTCGCCGCCCGCGCAATCCCGAAGGGCTGCAACGCAATCTGCGTCAGCGCGAGGACGGCCGCTGGTACTGGCACTGGGATCCGGCCATGCTGTCGCCGCGCGGCGACGGGCGCGGCGAAGAGATCGACGTGCAGACCGAACTGCTGGAAAACGCTGCCCGCCAACTCACCATCCCGGTGCTGCTGGTGCGTGGCGCGCTCTCCGACGTGGTCAGCGACGAGGGTGTGGCCGCCTTCCGCGCGCTGGTCCCGCACGCCGACTACGCCGAGATCAACAGCGCCGCGCACACCGCCGCCAGCGACGCCAATGACGAATTCACCGACGCGGTCGTAGATTTCGTGCGCGCCCAGGTCGTCACACAGGAGTAACCAGCCTTATTCGGCCGTGAACACCCGGTCGAGCATGTGGTCGAGCAACTGGACCGCACGCTCCCGGGTGGTCCCGCCCGCCAGGATCGCCTGACTGACACCGGTCACCGCGAGCACGATCAGCTCGGCATCGAGTTCCGTTGTGAGCGCGTCTGATTCATCGGATCGCTCCCGGCGCAACTGCTCGGTGAAACTCGTCATCAGATACCGCGGCGCGCCCATCATCTCCTCCGAGGTCACGGTGTTGCCGGTCAGATTGGCCGCATGGAACGCCGCGAACACCAGATTGTCCTGGAATTTCACCTCGTCCAACGGAATCAGGCCGATCGACACCGCCCGGATCACCTCCCGGGCCGACGCATCCGGCCCGAGCGCTCCGAGTGATTCCGCGAACCCCTTGCCCCAGTCGGCCACCACGGCCTGATGGGTCGCCAGCATCAGATCGCGCTTGGTGCCGAAGTAGTACTGGATCAGCCGCACCGAGATCCCCGCCTCGGCTGCCACCGCCTGGAAGGTGGCAGCATCCAGCCCACCTGCGGCGATGACCTTCCGTGCGGCGGTGGTGATCTCCCGCCGTCGCTGCTCGTGATCGACCAGACGTGGCATGTGAACCGTTCTCCTGTGACTCCTCGGGGATGGGAAGTTTTTGATGGTACGCCCATACCATCTTTATGGTACGGTCATATCATCAACGGAGATGAACAGGGGAGGCGCGATGGCCAAGATCGGGCAATGGAAGAGCGAGGCGGCCAAGGACGCCTACATGCAGGCCTATGCGTCACTGTCGGCGATGTGGACGATTCCGTTCACCGAGCTCGACGTCGAAACTTCTTACGGGACAACACATGTCCGCAAGTGCGGTAGCGGCGAGGGGACGCCGATGGTATTGCTTCCGCCCTTGAACGGCAATGGTGCGGGCTGGCATCCGATCATCGGGCGACTCACCGCCGGACGGACGGTCTACGCGCTCGACACCATCGGCGCGGCGGGGCTCAGCGTGCAGACCGCACCCATCACGGGCAGGACCGACTACCGCACCTGGCTGGACGAAACACTGGCGGCACTCGAGCTGCCGCGCGCCCACATCATGGGCTATTCCGACGGCGCGTGGCGAGCCTTCATGGCGGGTGTCGACGGCTCCGACCGCATCGCGAGCCTGCTGCTCGTCGAACCCGGCGGGTCGGTCGACAAGACGCCGTGGGGCGTGCTGTTCAAGATGATTCGCTATGCCATTCCGCCGTCGGAGAAGAACATGCGCAAGGCGGCCGAGTGGCTGATGCCGGGCAATGTTCCCGTCGCCGAGGAAATGGCCTGTGCGCGAGCCGGACTCGGATACCAGACCCGTTCGCCGTGGCCGCAGCGGCTGACAGACGAAGAGCTGCAGGCGGTTACGGCACCGACGCTGATCATCTACGGGGCCGAGACGGTGCTGTGCGATCCCGAACGTGCCGCCGCGCGCGCCCGGGCACAGATGCCCGACTGCGAGGTGGAGATCTATCCGGGCGCGCATCACGGGCTGCTGATGAAGGAACCCCACCAAACCGCCGTGCTCGATCGGATTCTGAGCTTCGCCAGCCTGCACGATCCGGCAAACACGTCCCCTGCCAACTAGATCCGAACCACAGCTTCGAAGAGGAAGAGGAGGCCCGATATGGCCGACAAGATCGGACGTTTCATCAGCGCGAAGGCCAAGGCGAAGTATCTGAGCGCCTATGACGTCGTCGCCGCGCAATGGCCGGTACCGTCGACCGAACTCGATATCAAGACCTCGTACGGGACCACCCGGGTGCGTGAATCCGGGTCCGGGTACGACATCCCGATCGTGCTGCTGCCGGGCATGCCGGGCAACAGCCTGTTCTGGGAGTCGGTGATCGCGGACCTGTCGCGGGATCGCGTGGTGTACGCGATCGATCCGCTGGGCTGGGCCGGGCGCAGCGAGCAGACCGCTCCCCTGCGCGACGAGGCCGACATCGTCGCCTGGCTGATCGAGGTGCTCGACGGGCTCGGGGCGGATCGTGTGCACCTGGCCGGTTATTCGGTCGGCTCGTGGCTGTCACTGCTGGTCGGCGTGCAGCGCTCGGAACGGCTGGCCAGCCTGACCATGTTCGAGCCGGGCGGGGCCACCTTCGCCAAGCCCAAGTGGAGCGTGCTGTTCAAATTCCTGGTCGGCGGGATCATTCCGACGCGCAAGCGGATGGAAAAGCTCGTCGAGTGGCTGACGCCGGGCCTGCAGCACCGCGAGGAAGCCTGGACCTTGATCCTGAGCGCGATCAAGTTCCGGATCGCCATGCCGTGGGAGCGGCCCCTCACCGACGAGCAGCTGGCGGCCGTCACCGCGCCGACGATGGTGTTGTTCGGAGCCACCACGGTCGCCAACGATCCGGAAGTCGGGGCGCAACGGGCGCGTGAGCACATCGCGGGAGCGGTCGTCGACATCTATCCCGGTGTGGGCCACGAGATGCTGTGGGCCATCCCGGAACAGGTGATTCCCCGGTTCCTGGAGTTCGTGAAGCAGCACGATCAGGTGCGGGCCTGAGCGATCACTGACGCGGCATGCGCGGGATTTCGACAAGATCCGAACATATGTTCGATCTTGTGTTAGGTTCGAACGCATGTCGACGCCATTGCAGGGATCGCTGCTCGATGGATTCGGGGAGGTCGGGGTCGGTGCGCTGGAGGGGGTCCGGCGCACCGAGCTCGGGGACGGCGCGTGGGTGGATGTGCTGCCCGGCTGGTTGAGCGGGGCCGACGAACTGTTCGAACGCCTCGCGGCCGGGGTGCCGTGGCGGGCGGATCGGCGGGCCATGTACGACCGGATGGTGGATGTGCCACGGCTGCTGTGCTTCTACGACGAGGGGCGCGAGCTACCGGACCCGGCGTTGACCGAGGCGCGAGAAGCGTTGAGCGCGTACTACTCCGAGGAGCTCAGGGAGCCGTTCACCACCTCGGGACTGTGCTACTACCGCGATGGGAACGACAGTGTCGCCTGGCACGGGGACACGATCGGGCGCGGGGCCACCGACGACACCATGGTGGCCATCGTCTCCGTCGGTGCGGCGCGCGCCCTGCTGCTGCGGCCGCGCGGCGGCGGTGCGAGCGTGCGGTATCCGCTCGGCCACGGCGATCTCATCGTGATGGGCGGCTCCTGTCAAAGGACCTGGGAGCACGCCATTCCCAAGACGAAACGGCCGGTCGGCCCGCGCATCAGCATTCAGTTCCGCCCCCGCGGCGTCCGGTAGGCGGATGCCGGAGCCCACCCGGCGCGGCGTCCGGTCGTACAGACGAGGGGTCCGGACGCCGCGCACACTCCTCGCGCGGGACGGGATGCGTTCCGCGCGAGGGGTGGTCAGGTGCGGCGGGCGAAATCCGGTACCCGCTCGGCAATGACGCCGCGCGCCACCAGCGTCACCGGCACGCTGCGCAGCACCGGGATGCGCCGGAAAATGCGCAGGGCCGTTGGCGGCTGCGGTGCGTTCGACAGGTTCAACCTTCCGGCGACGGCCGGGCCGATGAGCCTGGCGTGCGCGATGCGCTGCATGCCCTGGATGACGGCGGTGGGCAGGGTGCGCTGACGTTGCACGCGGGCCAGGTCCGCGGTAGTGACGGTGTGCGACACCAGTTTCGGCCCGAGGATGCGTGCCGTGGCCACCGCGTCCTGGACCGCGAGGTTGATGCCGACGCCACCGACCGGGGACATGGCGTGGGCGGCGTCGCCGATGCAGAGCAG
Source organism: Nocardia heshunensis (assembly GCF_054782115.1). Lineage (NCBI taxonomy): Bacteria > Bacillati > Actinomycetota > Actinomycetes > Mycobacteriales > Nocardiaceae > Nocardia > Nocardia heshunensis. Next base: position 631,038 of record NZ_BAAGTC010000003.1, read on the forward strand.
GCCGTCGGTATACCAGCGATCGAGCCGATCGAGTTTCACGTCGAGGAGTTTCACCTCGTCCCAGGTCTGTAGCGCACCGGTGCGGTCGGCCAGCCATGGCACCACCGCCGCCACCCCGCTCATGATGACGCCGACCGGTTGCCGCGCACGCAGTTCCGGGTCGCTGCCCTTGGCGATGAGGGCGGCGCACTGGAAGTAGTCGCCGCGGTCGAACATGATGACCATCCGGTCGGCACTGAGCACCGGGATCAGACCGGACGGATCGGTGCCGTGGCGTGGAATCCGGAACCACCAGGAATCGAACGGGGTCGCCCAGCTGCGCACGCCGAGCCCGGCCGCCGCGCGCAGCACCGAGGCGCGGCCATCGCAGGCCACCGTGAGGTCCGCGCGAATCTCGCCGGTCGCACCGTCTTTCGCGCGATAGCGGACCCCGGCGACGGTGCCGCCCTCGTGAACGAGGTCGATCACCTCGGTGTTCATCCGTAGCCGGAATGCCGGTTCGACATCACCGGCGCGCGCCAGCAGGTCCAGCAGATCCCACTGCGGCACCATGGCGATGTACTTGTGCCGGCCCGGGATGTGCGCGAGCGTGGCCAGCGGGACCATGCGGCCACCGATCGGGATCTGGATGTCATTGAGCCGCCGCTGCGGTAGCTTCGCGAAGTCCTCGCGCAGCCCCAGCGCGTCGATCAGTTCCAGCGTGGTGGGGTGCACGGTGTCGCCGCGGAAGTCGCGCAGGAAGTCACCGTGTTTCTCCAGCACCGTGACCTCGACACCGGCGCGCGCCAGCATTAGTCCCAGAAACATTCCCGCCGGTCCCCCACCGGCGATCAGACAGGTCGTGCGTTCCATCGGGGCCTCCCCGGCCGATGACTTACTACCGTCGAATTCGATGGTAGGCCGAATCCGGCTCGGGGACAGGCGCTTCGCGGGAGCCGCTAGCGGTCGCGGTAGAGGACGAAGAAGTACGGTTCGGTCAGCCCGCGCTTGTCCATCACGCCCAGCAGCGTGTCCTCGTCGACGTGCCGGAAGATGTCGATGATCGGCAACTGGTCGTAGATCATTGCGGCGCTGGTCTTTCCCCGGAACTCGAGATTCCGCAGCCGCGCGCGCGGCACCCGGGTGCGCAGCAGCGGCCGCAACACATCGAGTGCGCCCCGCACGGGACGCAGCGCCGTCACCGGCACCTTGCCCGCCAGCGACAGTGGCGCCCGGCCGGGGTCGACGGGGAAGATGTCCCCGCCCGGCCCGGCGAACAGCAACGGCTGCACGCTGTCGGCGCTGTCGAATTGCTTGCCGTACCACCCGCTTGCGACGAGCAGCCCGTCCCACGGATGTCCCGTCGCGACCTCGTCGCCACGCCACCGACCGGTGGTGATCTCCTCGACCCGCACCGCGGGCAGGCTGTCGAACAACTCCCAGGCCTGCGCGGGCGTGGCACCGTGCTCCAGCAGTGCCCGCAGTCGCGCGGGACCGTCCGTCGCCGAGTCGGCGGCAACCATCATGATCTCCTCGATGAGAGTCAACGACACAATTTCTCTCACCCTAGTTCCGGATTCGGTGGACTCGTTAGAGCCAGAGTGACAGTCCGACGGCCGGACTGGCCGAATATGTCGATGCCGTAGATCTCCAACAGCGCCGGTCAGGCTTTTTGTCGAATCCACAAAAAGATGCGCAATTTCCCTGGCGCTCGATGTTTTAGTCGTCTAGCCTAAAACGCATGACGACAGCGCGAGAGACCGCCGAGACCATCCGGGCGGCAGAGCGTCCGGAGGATCTCTTCGGTTCCGCCGCAACCGATTCCACCGCCCGCACCGCCGCCCGGCGGCACTATCACCGGCTGGCCGCACTCGTCCATCCCGACCGCGTCGAAGCCGTGGACGCGAGCATCGCGGGTGCCGCGTTCACTCGGCTGGCCGAGCTATACCGGCAGTGGCTGGAGCTGGACGAGGCGGACTTCGAGGTGACCGGCACGCGCGGCCGCTACCCGGTCGGGGCGCTACACGCCCGCGGATCGATCGCCGATGTGTACCGCAGCGGTTCGGACCGGGTCGTGAAGATCCCGCGCCGCACGGCGGCCAACCGGCTGCTGGCCGGGGAACGAAACGCTTTGCGCGACATCGCGACGGTGACCGAGCGCCACGGGTGGTTGCGGCCGTACTTCCCCGAACTCGTGGACACGGTCGACCATCTCGACTCCGCCACCGGCGAACACCGGACGGTGAACGTGCTCGGCGCCCTGACCGACGAGTTCCTCTCCCTCGAGGACATCCACGCCGCCTACCCTGGCGGGCTCGATCCCCGCGACTACGCGTGGATGCATCGCCGCCTGCTGCGGTGTCTCGCCGGAGCGGAACTGTCGGGTTGGGTGCACACCGCGATCACTCCGGCCAACGTGCTGGTGCATCCGCGGTTGCACGGAATCGTGCTGGTGGGCTGGTCTTTCGCCACCCGGACCGGTCAACCTGCGGCCGCGACCCTCAAATCGTTGGACTACCCGCCCGAGATCCGCGACCGGGTCTCCCCCGCCACCGACGTCTACCTCGCGCATCGCCTGATGCTCACCATGCTCGGCGATCGCGCCCCGGCACCCCTGCGCGCCTACGCCGCGGGCTGCCTGCAAACCGATCCCAGGCTGCGGCCCGACGCCGCGGACCTGCTCGGCGAATTCGACGACCTGCTCGACCGGCTCTACGGGAAGCGCCGCTTCCGGCCCTTCGAGCTCACGAAAGGTAAGTGATAGCAATGGGTTACGGAAGCTGGGACGACCGGGCGTACGACGCGGCGCGGACCTTCCGCGCCGCCAAGGGACTCGACGACTTCGGCTACACCGCGGATATGCGGTCGGTGCCGTGGGACAAGTGGAAGGCGCACCCGACGCTGGATCCGCTGGGTGTGGGCGTGCGAGAGTCGAGAGACTCGGCCGACCACGGGAATTCGCTGCCGATCGCGGTGCTGTTCGACGTCACCGGATCGATGGGCAGCGTGCCGCGCATCATGCAGGAGAAGCTGGCCAAGCTGCACGGACTGTTGCAGCGCAAGGGCTATGCCGATGATCCGCAGATCCTGTTCGGGGCCATCGGCGACGCCGACAGCGACCGGGTGCCGTTGCAGGTCGGGCAGTTCGAATCCGACAATCGGATGGACGAGCAGCTGCGGCTGATCCTGCTGGAGGGCGGTGGGGGCGGGCAGAAGTCCGAAAGCTATGAACTGGCCGCGTATTTCATCGCCCGCCACACCGCCACCGATGCCTGGGAGAAGCGCGGACAGAAGGGCTACCTGTTCATCGTCGGCGACGAGCTGAACAAGAAGCGGTTGACCGCCAAGCACATTCGCGACGTGATCGGTGACGACGTGCCCAGCGATATCGCGGTCGACTCCGTCTATCGGGAGCTGGCCGACCGCTGGCACGTGCACTACATCCTGCCCAATCAGTCCAGCTACTACCGGGATCCGGAGATCGCCGAGCACTGGCAGGGGCTGCTGGGCGAGCGGTTCCTGCGCCTGGATGATCCGGCGGCGGTGTGCGAGCTCATCGCGCTGACCATCGGCATCGGCGAGGACCGGGTCGATCTCGGGGCCGGGCTGGCCGACCTGCGTGATATCGGCTCGACCAGCGAGGCCGACGCGGTCGGCAAGGCACTGGCACCGCTGGGCGGCACCCGGCGCGGCCGCAGCGTCGGCGCGCTGCCCGCCACCGTCGGGGACGACGACGTCGATCTCTGAACATCCACCAGAAGCGAAGGGACAGCTCATGTTCGGCGACCGCCACCTCATCGTGGTAGACCTCGGCTTCGGCGATGCCGGTAAAGGCGCCACCGTCGACTGGCTGTGCTCCGCGGCGGCCGGGCTCGACGTGGCCGCGGTGGTGCGGTTCAACGGCGGGGCGCAGGCCGCCCACAATGTGGTCGCCGACCGCCGCCACCACACCTTCCGCCAGTTCGGGTCCGGCACGCTCTCGGGAGTGCCGACCCTGCTGTCGAAATACATGCTCGTCGAACCGCTGGCGTTGGCGACCGAGGCCAGGCAGCTCGCCGCCCTCGGGGTCGCCGATCCGCTGTCGCTGCTCTACGTGGACGAGCGGGCCCTGCTCACCACGCCGATCCACGGGGCCGCCAACCGTTGCCGGGAGGATACGAGGGGCACTTCCCGCCACGGTTCGTGCGGCATCGGGATCGGCGAGACGGCGAGCTACGCGCTCGAGCACGACGCGCCCCGGGTCGCCGACTGCCTGCGGCCGGAGGTGTTGCGGCGCAAGCTGATCGCGCTGGAAGGGCACTATGCGCCGCTGATCGCGGGCGGCGCGCACCGCTACGACCCGATCGAGGAGCTCGTCGACGCCTACACCGCGTTCGCACGGGCGGTGGCGATCCTGCCCGGCGATCAGCTCGCCGCCTTCGCGAGCACCGGGCGGCTCGTCTTCGAGGGCGCGCAGGGGGTGCTGCTCGACGAATGGCGGGGGCTGCACCCCTACACCACCTGGTCGACCGTCGAACCCCGCCATGCGCGCGGCATGCTCGCGCGCCTCGGGGCTCCCGGCTACGTGCTCGGCGTGACCCGCGCGTACATGACCCGGCACGGCGCGGGACCGTTCCCGACCGAGGATCCGGCGCTGCGGATTCCCGAGCCGCACAACGGCACCGGCGACTACCAGGGCGCGTTCCGGCGCGGGCACCTCGATCCGCTGCTGCTGCGCTACGCCGTCGACGCCTGCGCGGGCATCGACGGTCTGGCCGTCAACCACCTCGACACCCTGGGCGACATTCGCACCGCCACCGGCTATCTCACCCCCGACGGCTGCCTGGACCGGCTCACACCCGGCGTCTGGCAGGACCTCGACCATCAGCGGGCACTGACCGGCCTGCTCGAGGCCGCCACCCCGGCATTGACCGACCTGCCCGCCGACGTCCCCGGCTACCTCGAAACCGCGCTCGGCGCACCGGTCGTGCTCACCGGACACGGCCCGGACCGGGCCGACCGCCGGATCCGGATCGCCGCTGAGGCATGATTGTCGTTTTGTGGAGCAACAATCCGCGGTATCCATCGATGTGATCGCCCTGCGCTACGGCAGCGACGACCCCACCGCCACGCTCGGCGTCGCCGCGCGGCGGTGGGAGCCGTTCGCCGGTGAGCTCGCCCTGCCCGGCGTCCTGCTCGGGCTCGGCGAACGCCTCGCCGAGGCCGCCCACCGCGCGGTCCACACCAAACTCGGTGTCCCCGAAGCGGCCATCCTCGCCGTCGGCCAGATCGCCACCTTCGACGAACCCAATCGCGACCCGCGCGGACCGACCCTCTCGATCGCCATGTGGGCCGTCGTCGGCCCGCACACCGGCGACACCGCCACCTGGTTCCCCTTCGACGAGGTCCCGCCGCTGGCCTTCGACCACAACCAGATCATCGACACCGCGCGCGCCCGCCTGGCCGAGATGCTCTGGAAGGACCTGGCATTCACCCGGGCGCTGACCGGCGACCAGTTCACCGCCACCCGCGCCGTCGGCCTCACCACCGCCCTGCACGGCAGCAAACCCGACCCGGGCAACCTCAACCGCACCCTCGCCGCCATCCCCGGCCTCGACCGCACCGGCGAACGCGTCCGGGTGAAGGCCACCGGACGCCCGGCCGCCATCTGGTCGTTCTAGCGGGCGACTAGATCGGCAGCACACCGCGACGCGGGTAGCGCGGTCGCAGACCGGCCGGCACCGCCAGCACGCCCCCGCCTTGGACGCGGGTGTGCGGGCCGAGAGACTCCAGATCCAGTGACAGCCGCGCGGATACGCCGCGCGCGCCGAAGACCCTGTCCTGCTGGCAGGTCGCGGACTCGAAGTTCCCGTCGTCCTCGTCCTCGTCGGTCAGGTATCGCGCGTCGGGGTACGCGCGCAGGATGCTCAGGTAGGTCGCGATGTCCGGCGGCTCGACCGGCGGCGAATGTGGTTCGCGCCGGGGGTCGTTCGCGGTAAGCCACGCATACAAGCCGTCCAACGGGCCGTCCGGATCGAACCCGTCGGACCGGTAGATCCTGACATCGAACGAGGACACGCAGTGCACACGGACATCGCCGTCCTGCGCGACACACCATTGGCTCCAGCTGCCGTCGTCGTAACCACCGACGAGTTGGTGGAACCAGTGCGCCGTGCCGAACTCGAAACTCAAGCGCTCCAACCGTGGATAGATCCGGTGACGCTCGGGCAGCACGGGCGCGTCCGGGCTCGCGTTCAAAATGTTGTCCTTGTAGAACGCCAGCGTCCAGCCGTCCAACGCCGGGGTCACGAAGACCTCGGGGTAGACGTCGAAGAACTGGTATTGCGACCTGTCGCGGGGATCGATGAGCCCGGAAATGCGCATCGGCTCGGTCCCCTGCCAGGGCGCGAATCCCATCCGCAGGGTCGCGGGAATCGCGTCCCGCAATCCGAGGACGTCCAGCACCGCCGCCTGATCGGTCGTCGGTATCGCGAACCAGCAACCGTGCACCCGGGCGATATCCAGTGGCTGCGGCGTTTCCAGCCGCTGCTTCATCCGGATCAGCCGCTCCAGGACCCGAAGATCGTCCACCGGGAGCCGTTGCCAACCGAATTCGACCAGCAGCGTCAACGCCCGCCGTCGGGCCACACGGTGTGACCGCGGCAGCGCCGCGAGCACACCCGATACATCCGGACCGAACGATGCCAACGCCGAGAACGCCTCCTCCCGAACCTCTTCGAGAGAACTACCGAGCAGTGCCACCGCGATCGGCAGATGCGGGCACCGATCCACCGTGCGCTGTTCGCAATCCCAGGAGAACTGGCAGGTGCCAGCGGTCGTGGGCACCGGTTCGGCCGGAAACGCGGGCACACCGTCGATCCCGCCCGGTAACCCGAGCGTGCACCAAAGCTGCTCGATCAGCGCCGTATTCGTCGAATCGGCAAGCCGCTCGACCAAGAGAGTGAACGGCATCGGATTGCGCAGCACCTCGACACAGTCGGGCCAGGCGTAGGCGAAATCCTCGTCGCCCAGCAGTGCCACAGTCATCTCGACGAACTCTTCCCGCCGATAGCCCGCGAGATTCATTCGCCACACCCGTTGCCGGACAGCGGGATCCGGGTCGGTCAGCAGTCTCCGGAACTGCACGATGTCGAGATGGATGAGCAGCAGATCGAAGAAGTCGTCCCGATTCCCTTCGTCGACAACCCGATCCAGCGCGTCCCAGGTGTCGCGCCGGACACCCGGCTCCGCGTGGCCGATCAGCGCTCGCACCTCATCCAGCAACGCGCCGGACTCGCCCACGGCGAGCTGCCACGGCTCGCCGCGCCCCGCAGACGATTCCGCCAGCAATGCCCGCACCCGGTCCAGGTCGATCCTCAGCACGGGCCCAATCTAGCGACTACCACTGGGCCCCAATGATTCTCGGGGCACGCAACTCACACCGGAGGATCGATCACCGACACGACGAGCTGGCGGACGGCTTCGAGCAGACGGTCACGCTGACCGGCACGGACCATGTACGGGACGAGATCGCCGCCGAGGGGCGCCAGCAGCAGGCCGCCGACCACCTCGGCATCGAGATCGGGGCGAACCTCGTGCAGCAGGGTGGCGATGTGGGTGGCCCAGAAGACGTGGAGTTCCTCGGCGCGCGGATGCGGGGGAATTGCCCGATAGGCGACCGAGATCTCGATGTCGTCGGCGATCAGGCGGGTCATGGCATCGAAGTAGGCGAGCAGGCGCTCCCCGGCCGGGGCACCCGGACCCAACGGCGGGGGGCCCGACCGGACAGCCTCCATCAGTCCGAACGCGCCCTCGGCGATCAGTTCGTGCAAGAGCCCGGCGCGACTGCCGAAGCGGTGGAACAGCGTGCCCTTGGCGACTCCGGCCGCGGCGGCGATCCGTTCCATCGAGGCGGCGTCGGCCCCCTCCTCGGCGAACAGTTTGCGCGCCGCGGTCAGGATTGCCTCCCGGTTGCGGGCGGCGTCGGCGCGTTCCTTGGGCCGGTCCATATCACCACTCTCGTTGACAACTTGACCGACGGTCAATATGTTCGGCAAGGCCAACTTGACCGTCAGTCAACTTATGAGGTTCTCGATGCAAGCAATCCTATTGACCGCAACCGGAGGACCCGAAGTCCTCGTCCCCACCGAGGTCCCCGCGCCGCGACCGCAGGCCGGAGAACTCCTGATCCGGACCGAGGCGATTCCGGTGCTGTTCCCGGAGACCATGCTGCGCTCGGGTGCGTTCCCGCTGCCCGTCCAATTCCCGATCGTGTTCGGCACCCAGGCCGCGGGCGTGGTGACCGAAGCGGGCGCGGGCGCGGACCGCGCGCTGATCGGGCAGCGAGTCATGATCCGCAGCAATGCCTTCGGCACCTACGCCGAGCAGGTCAGCGTTCCCGTCGAGCTGGCGGTCCGGATCCCGGACGGCATCTCCAGCGTGGACGCGGCGGCCGTCAGCATGAGCGCTTCGGTGGCGTTGCCACTGCTAGAGACCGCGAAACTGACCGGCACCGAGACCGTGCTGATCGAGGCGGCCGGGACCGGAGTGGGCGCGTACCTCACCCAGCTGGCCAAGGAATTCGGCGCGGCCCGGGTCATCGCCACCGCGGGCAGCCCGGAAAAGGCCGAGCAGGCACAGGGATTCGGGGCGGATGTGGTGATCGACCACAGCGCGCCCGACTGGACCGACCGGCTGCGCGAAACCCTCGGTGGCGCAACGCTGGACGTGGTGTTCGATTCCATCGGCGGCGAATCCGCGCTGGCGCTATTGGATCTCATGACCCCGCTGCGCGGCCGCATGCTCGGCTACGGGTTCCTGTCCGGCGCGCCCGCACAGGTCAGCACCATGGACCTGATCATGCGGGGACTCACGTTCATCGGCTGCTCGGGACCCGCGTGGCTGGCCGGGGTCGCCGCCGCACGCGCGGAAGCCCTGGAAAGGGCTGCGGCGGGCTCGATCTCACCGCTGGTCGACCGGGTACTGCCCCTGGATCAGGCCGCGCACGCGCATCGACTGCTGGGCGAGCGGGTCGCCAAGGGCACCATCGTGCTCCAGCCCGGAGTCTGAAAGACCCTGATCAGCCGGTGATTTCCCACTCGTGGACGGTGAGTTCCGAAGCGCCCGTGGTGTGAATCGGGTCGGTGTGGATGAGTTCCCGTGCGGCAGCGAGATTCTCGGCGGTGATCACGTACGCGCCGCCGCTGCCGTCGGTGAATTTGCCGGTCTCCACCAGCTGTCCGCGCTCGCGGACCTCCGCCAGCCATTCCTTGTGCGGAACGACGACGGAGTCGGTGAAGCGCGGGGTGCGCATGGCCATCACGAGATACTTGCGCACCCTGCGCTTCTCCTTCGAATTACTTGCTCGGCCGACGCTATTCGGCGTCGGCGGGCGGCACGACCGCGCGGGTCGCCGCCGCGGCGGCCCGGACCTGCGGGGCCACCTGGACCACCTGGCCGAGCACACCGTTGATGAACGACGGCGAGTCGTCGGTGGACAGCTCCTTGGCGAGCTCCACCGCCTCGTCCACGGCCACCACCGGCGGAACGTCGTTGGCGTGGAACAACTCCCACACCGCCACCCGCAGGATGGCGCGGTCCACGGCGGGCAGCCGGGGCAGTGTCCAATCCTGCGAGAGGTACGACTCGATGGTGCCGTCCACCCGGTCCAGGTCGTCGGCGACGCCTTCGACCAGGACGCGGGTGTAGGGGCTCACCGGCGCGACGGACTCCTCACGCACCGACAGTGAGACCCGCTCGGAGAGCAGGTCCGCGGGATCGATATCGCGGGCCTCCGCTTCGAAGAGCAGATCCACCGCACGCCGGCGCGCCTTGTGCCGTGCGCCGAGCTTCTTGAACTTCTTGTCCGATTGATCGGCCACGGAAGACATTATCCGTCGCGTCAGGAGTTGACGCGGCTGATGTAGCTGCCGTCGCGGGTGTCGATGCGCAGCTTGTCACCCTGGTTGATGAACAGCGGCACCTGCACCTCGGCGCCGGTCTCCACGGTGGCGGGCTTGGTGCCGGCCGAGGAGCGGTCGCCCTGCAGGCCCGGCTCGGTGTGGGTGACGATGACGTCGATGGCGACGGGGAGCTCGACGAACAGCGCCTCACCCTCGTGCATCGCGATCTGGACGGCCATGTTCTCCAGCAGGAAGCCGGCGTTGCGGCCGAGCAGCTGCTCGCTCAGGTGCACCTGGTCGAAGGTGTCACCGTCCATGAAGATGTAGTCCTCACCATCGTGGTAGAGGAAGGTCATGTCGCGACGGTCGACGGTCGCGGTCTCGACCTTGACGCCCGCGTTGAAGGTCTTGTCGACGACCTTGCCCGAGACCACGTTCTTCAGCTTGGTGCGCACGAAGGCGGGACCCTTACCCGGCTTCACATGCTGGAACTCGACAATCTGCTGGAGATTGTTGTCGATCTTCAGCACGAGGCCGTTTTTGAAGTCACTGGTGTCCGCCACTGTCCTCGGATCTCCTACTAGTCGTTACAACCGCGCGTCAGTCGACGACGGTCAGGTCTTTGCTGGTGTTGGTGAGCAGTTCCGGGCCCCCCTTGCGAACCACAAGCGTGTCCTCGATCCGGACACCACCGCGGCCGGGGAAGTACACACCTGGCTCGACGGTCACCGCCACGCCATCGAGAAGTGTACCCGTGCCCGTTTTGGCGATTCCGGGCGCTTCGTGGATCTGCAGGCCGACGCCGTGTCCGAGGCCGTGCACGAACAGCTCGCCGTGACCGGCGGCCTCGATCACTGACCGCGATGCCGCGTCGACCGCCTTGGTCGAGACGCCGGGGGCCAGCGCCTCGCGGCCCGCCTGCTGCGCAGCGTTGACCAGGTCGTACACCTCGCGCTGCCAGTCCGACGGCTGCCCCAGCACGAAGGTGCGGGTCATGTCCGAGTGGTAGCCGTCGACCACCGCGCCGAAGTCCAGTTTCACGAAATCGCCGGTGGCCAGCACCGCCTCGGTCGGACGGTGATGCGGGACAGCCGAATTCGCACCGGCGGCGACAATGGTCTCGAAGGCGACGGCGTCGGCGCCGTGCTCGAACATCAGCCACTCCAGCTCGCGGCCCACCTGCCGCTCGGTGCGGCCCGGCCGCAGACCGCCGCGTTCGAGCAGCACCGCCAGTGCCGCGTCCGCGGCATCGCAGGCCGCGCGCAACCGGTCCACCTCGTAAGCGTCCTTGACCATGCGCAACTGTTCGACCAGCCCCGCGACCGGCACCAACTCCAGGCCGGTGGCCAGCGCCGAGAGGCCGCGATGCTGTTCGAAGGTCATGACCTGGCTCTCGAAACCGACCCGGCCGGTCTGCCACTCCCCCGCGATCTCGACCACCCGCCGGGCGCTGGCCCGGTTGATCTCGGCCCGCAGATCCGGCACCTGCACGCCGACCTGGGTGAGGTAGCGGCCGTCGGTGCAGATGATGGTGCGGTCCTCGCTGGAATCCCACGCGTACACCAGCAGCGCGGCGTTCGACCCGGTGAACCCGGTCAGGTAGCGGATATTGATCAGATCCGTCACCAGCAGGGCGTCGACGCGATTCTCCACGAGCAGGTTGCGCAGGTTGGCCCGGCGCAGCGCGTAGTCGGGTCGCTGGGTCGGATCGTGCTGTGCCTTCTCGAGATCAGCAGACATGCGTCAAAGCTACCGCCGACACGCCGCAACACCGACACGCAACACGTGAAAGGGGCAGTTAGGAAACGCCGGTGTTCACAAGCGAAGTAGTTATCCACATTTCGCGATCGAGCGCCCCATGCGGCCGCGAAGCGCGAGAACCTCGAAGCATGGCCCCGATTCCGCTTCTCGCACTGGCACTCTGGTGCGCCGCATTGTGCGTCTGCGATCTGCGCGCCCGCCGCCTGCCCGACACCCTGACTCTGCCGGGCGCGGCACTGGTACTCGCCTACGGATTCGCCGTCGGCTCAGCGATACCCGCACTCCTCGGTGCGACGCTGCTCACCTTCGCCTACCTACTCGTGCACCTCGCCCGCCCCGGCGCACTCGGCGCGGGCGACGTGAAACTCGCCCTGGGACTGGGGGCTGCGACAGCCCTCGGTGGCGCACCGGCCTGGACCTGGGCGGCGCTCGCCGCCCCCATGCTCACCGCCGCCGCGGCCACCGGCACCCTGCTGATATCCACCCACTTCCCGGTCGACACCCCCGGCTACCTCGGAAGCGATGCGGTGTCCCGGAATTGGTCGCGGTCGTGGCGGGCCGGGATGTCGCGGGCGCTTCCGGAGCGTGCCACGGCGGTGGCCGGGACGGTCGCGCACGGGCCCGCCATGTGTGTCGCAAGTGTGATCGCGCTGGCGGCCGGGCGCTGACATCGTGCTATGCGTGGGCCCGTGTGTTCGGGCACCCCTTCTCTCATGGAAAGATGTAGCTCGTGTTGCGCTGGATAACTGCCGGAGAATCCCATGGTCCCGCTCTCGTCACCATCCTCGAGGGGATGGTGGCCGGTGTCGAGGTGACCTCCGCCGAGATCGGCACGCAGCTGGCCCGCCGCCGACTCGGCTACGGGCGCGGCGCGCGAATGAAGTTCGAGGCCGACGTGGTGACCATGGTCGGTGGCGTGCGCCACGGCCGCACCATGGGCGGCCCGGTCGCCATCGAGGTGGCGAACTCGGAGTGGCCCAAGTGGACCCAGGTCATGTCGGCCGATCCGGTGGATCAGGCCGAGCTGGCGGATATGGCGCGCAATGCGCCGTTGACCCGCCCGCGCCCGGGGCATGCCGACTACTCGGGCATGCTCAAGTACGGCTTCGACGATGCCCGTAATGTGCTCGAGCGGGCCAGCGCCCGCGAGACCGCGGCACGCGTCGCGGCGGGCACGGTGGCCCGGAACTTCCTGCGCCAGGCCCTCGGTGTCGAGGTGATCTCACACGTGGTGTCCATCGGCACCGCCGCCGACACCAGCGGTGCGGTCCCGAGCGCCACGGATCTCGCGGCCATCGACGAATCGCCGGTGCGCGCGTTCAGCAAGGACGCCGAGGCGGCGATGATCGCCGAGATCGAGGCGGCCAAGAAGGACGGCGACACGCTCGGTGGCGTGGTCGAGGTCGTGGTCGAGGGGCTGCCGGTCGGCCTGGGCTCGTTCACTTCCGGTGAGGCGCGCCTGGATTCGCGACTCGCGGCCGCGCTCATGGGGATTCAGGCCATCAAGGGTGTCGAGGTCGGTGACGGCTTCGAGACCGCGCGCCGCCGCGGCAGCCAGGCCCACGACGAGATGAAGCCGGGCCCCGACGGGGTGCTGCGCTCCACCAACCGCGCGGGCGGTCTCGAGGGCGGCATGACCAATGGCGAGGCGCTGCGGGTGCGCGCGGCCATGAAGCCCATTTCGACGGTGCCGCGGGCGCTTTCGACAGTCGACATGTCCTCCGGTGACGAGGCCGTGGCCATTCACCAGCGTTCGGACGTGTGCGCGGTCCCCGCGGCCGGTGTGGTCGCCGAGGCCATGGTGGCGCTGGTCGTCGCGCAGGCCGTGCTGGAGAAGTTCGGTGGCGACTCGCTGCCGGAGACCATCGACAACATCCACGGCTACCTGAAGCGGATCAATGCCCGCCCGCACATCCCGGGCAATGCCGGGCAGTGACCACCGACGACAGCGCGGTGCCGGTCACTGACGACAGCACGGTGCCAGTCACTGACAACAGCGTCGTGCCCGGCGAGCACGCACCGATCGCCGCCGAACACCCCGATGAAACCGACCGGGCCGCACTGAGTGTGGTGCTGGTCGGCCCGCCGGGTGCCGGCAAGTCGACGATCGGCCGCAAGCTGGCGCGCGAACTCGGCGTCGAGATGTACGACACCGACGCCGGGATCGAGGAGCGCGCTGGGCGCACGATTCCGGAGATCTTCGCGCAGGACGGCGAGCCGGAGTTCCGCCGCATGGAGGAAGAGGTCGTGCGCGAGGCGGTCCTCGCCGGGCATGGCGTGGTCTCCCTCGGCGGCGGCTCGGTGCTCTCGGCCGCGACCCGCGCCCTGCTGCGCGACCGCACCGTCATCTACCTGGAAATCAGTGTGGGCGAGGGACTCCGCCGCACCGGCGCCAGCACCAACCGCCCCCTGCTCAACGGCGACGACCCGGCCAAGAAATACCGCGAGCTGATGAAGCTCCGCCGCCCCCTCTACCGCGAGGTGGCCTCCGTCCGCGTCCGCACCGACGGCCGCAGCCCCGGCCGCGTGGTCCGCATGATCCTGGCCAAACTCGGCCTGGAACCCACACCGCGCCCGGACGATTCACCCACCGACACCGCCACCGTCGAACCCGGCATCAGCTCCCGCTCCCGAGCCCGCCGCAAACGCCGCCGCGGCTCCCGCGCCCGCGGCGAACAAGCCCCGACCACAGCGACCACGGAAGCCACGGCCGCCGAACCGGATTCGGCCACCCGCAACGGCCAGACCCCGGCCGACGAGTCCGAGGCCCCGAAACGCCGCCGCAACCGTCGTCCCCGCCGTCGCGGTGGCCGCTCCCCCGAATCCGGCTCGCCCGCAACGGTCACCGAGGCCAACGGGCCCCAGACCGCAGCGGCGAGTGAATCCGGCGACGGCCCAGCCTCTTCCGAGTCCACGGCGGGCAGCGCCGGACGCGGGCGACGCCGCCGCGCCTCCCGCGCGGCCGGTGCACCGCTGAATCCCGAAGCCACGAACCAGGACCCGAAGCCCGCACAGCAGAATCCGCGGGACGCGGATTCGACCGGTCCGGCCGGACCGGTCGCCGCACCCGGCAACGGCCGCTCGCGCCGCGCCCGCGCCCGCCGGGCCCGCGCACGCGCCCGCGAACACGAGACTTCGAGCAACGGCACCGCCCCGACGACCGCTCCCTCTGCGACCGAGGGCGATTCGTGAACGGCAACTCTGCCGCAGACCGGCATTTCGACCAGTTCCCCGCCTGCCGGGGATTCGTTTCTTCCCCGCCGTCGGGCGGGATCATTCACGGAGGAGTCCTATGAGCGAGCCGACTCGCATCGAGGTGCGTACCGCCGACCCGTATCCGGTGATCATCGGGCGGGGGCTGCTGGGCGATCTGGTCGAGCAGGTGACCGGGCGGTCGGCGGTGCGGACGGTGGCGATCTTCTATCAGCCGCCGCTGGCCGAGACGGCCGAGGTGGTGCGGAAGGCGCTGGTGGACAAGGGCATCGATGCGCATCGCGTGGAGATCCCGGATGCCGAGGCCGGTAAGGATCTGCAGGTTGCGGGGTTCTGCTGGGAGGTGCTGGGCCGGATCGGGTTGACCCGCAAGGACGTCATCATCAGCCTGGGCGGTGGCGCGGCCACCGACCTGGCCGGTTTCGTGGCCGCCACCTGGATGCGCGGCGTGGACATCGTGCACGTGCCCACCACCCTGCTGGCGATGGTCGATGCCGCGGTCGGCGGCAAGACCGGCATCAATACCGAGGCGGGCAAGAACCTCGTGGGCAGTTTCCACGAGCCCGCCGCGGTCATGGTGGACCTGGCGACGCTGGAGACCGTGCCGCGCAACGAGATCGTGGCGGGCATGGCCGAGATCATCAAGGCCGGTTTCATCGCCGACCCGGTGATCCTGGAGCTGGTGGAGCGCGATCCGCAGGCCGCCCTGGATCCGACCGGGGACGTGCTGCCGGAGCTGATCCGCCGCGCCATCCAGGTCAAGGCCGATGTGGTCGCCGCGGACCTCAAGGAATCGGATCTGCGCGAGATCCTCAACTACGGCCACACCCTCGGCCACGCCATCGAGCGTCGCGAGCGCTACCGCTGGCGGCACGGCGCGGCCGTGTCGGTGGGTCTGGTGTTCGCGGCCGAATTGGGCCGGCTGGCAGGCCGTCTCGACGATGCCACCGCCGAACGCCACCGCAGCATCCTGGCCAGCATCGGCCTGCCCACCACCTACGACGCGGACGCGCTGGGCCAGCTGATGGACGCCATGCAGACCGACAAGAAGACTCGCTCGGGCGTGCTGCGTTTCGTGGTGCTCGACGGTCTGGCCAAGCCGGGCCGACTCGAGGGCCCGGACCCGAGCCTGCTGGCGGCGGCCTATTCGGCCATCGCCCGCGAGGACGGCCCGACCAGCGGCGCCATCCTGCTGTAGTCACGACGCGACATCGGCCACGGTGGTGAAGGTCGCCATCATGGCCATGTCCTCGTGCTCGAGATTGTGGCAGTGCAGCACGAACCGGCCCGCGTGGTCGGTGAACCGCACCGCGATCTCGGCCATGCCGGTGGCGGTGAGGTAGAGGGTGTCCTTCCAGCCGCCGTCGGCGGCCCGCGGCGGTCTGCCGTCGCGCGAGAGCACCTGGAACTGGTTGAGGTGCAGGTGAATCGGATGGTCGAGATCGGTGGACAGCTGCCAGATCTCGACCTCACCGAGTGTGGGCCGGGCGATCGGGGTGACCGGATCGTAGGCGCGGCTGTTGATCACCCAGCCGCGCATGCCACCGGCGTCGCCCTGCCGGAACGCGAAGCGACGGGTGGTGACCGCGCTGCGCCGCTCGAGGGTCTCGAAGTCGGCGAGCCGATCGGGAATGACCGAGGTATCGCCGACCCGGTCGGCGACCTCGAATCTCATGACGCGCGTGGTGGTTCCGGCCCCGAGGTCGTTGTAGACGGTGATCTGCTCGCCGACCGCGCAACCGGAGAAGTCCACGATCACGTCGTACCGTTCCCCGGGCGCGATGGTCAGTTCGGTGAGTTCCTGTGGCCGCGCGAGCAATCCGCCGTCGGAGCCGATCTGCACCATCGGCAGTGACCCGCCACGCCGGTCGAAGCGCAACCGGTACACGCGCGCATTGGAGCCGTTGAGCAACCGCAGCCGGTAGCGCGCGGTCTCGACGCGGTGCGCGGGCCAGGGCACCCCGTTGACGAGCACGACATCGCCGAGTACTCCGCGCCCGAATTTTCCACTGACGCCGGGCGTGTGCAGCGAGGTCGGGTCGAGCGCCGGGTACAGGAAAGCACCGTCCGCACCGAAAGCCCGGTCGGCGAGCATGATCGGGATATCCCTCGCTCCCGAGGGCAGCCCTAGCCGCTGTTCGGCGGCGTCGGTGACGAGGTGGAATCCGGCGAGCCCACGCCACACCGCCGGACCGGTGAAGTCCATCCGATGGTCGTGATACCAGAGGGTGGCGGCGGGCTGCCCCGCCGGATAGGTGTAGTCGCGCTCCCCGATCATGGTGTGCGCGGACGGATCCGGGTGCCCGCCCATATCGTCCATGCTCATCTCGCCCATGCCGCCCGGCCCGCCGTTCACCGGGTACAGCAGGTCGATGGGGTACCCGTCGGATTCCTCCGGGATGTGCCCGCCGTGCAGGTGCACGACCACCGGCACAGGCAGTTCGTTGCGATGCGTGACGACCGTGCGCCGGGCCCGATCCGAGATCACCGTCGGCCCGGGAAAGACCCCGTTGTAACCCCAGACCGGCGTCGAATAGCCGGGCAGCACAGTGGCATTCGCGACCCGCTGGGTGATCCGGTAGTAGTCGGTGGTGACGTCGCGCCCCTCCGGCGCGAGCACGGGCGGCACGGTCAGCGGCAGGGTGAACGGTTCCGGCAGCCGCGCCGCGCTGGTCAGGTGCAGCCGATCGGCGGGCGAATCGACCGACAGTTGCCAGGCTCCCGCCGCCCCGGCCACGCCGAGCGCTGCCGCCGTCCGGAACAGGGCTCGTCGCGAAAGCGTCACCGGCCCGCCGCCGGGATCGCCGCACTCGCAGTACTCCACGCCTGGATGGTCAGGGCCAGCAGCCCTGCCACCAGGGTCACGCCGAGCGGAATGTGCACGGCCAATGCCATGCGATAGCCGAGCATGATCTGAATGCCCGCCGCCAGGGTCAGTGCCAACCCCACCGCCGCCGTCCACCACGGCACGCCCGCGAACCGCCAGGCCGCCGCGAAACACACTGTCATGACCAGGATTCCGCCGAACAGCACCCCCGCGTTGGCGGCGTGAGCGTCCAGCGCGTCGTAGCTGCCCGCCATGAACCGGCCCGCGAACATGGCCTGGGCGAAGGAATCCAGGGTGACCAGGGCGGTGATCGCGCGCAGCACGCGCTGCCAGGTCCGTGCGCTCATGACAACCTCTCAAAGTTCAGATTTCTGAATAGTTCAGAAGTCTGAACTTGTATGCTGGTGCCTGTCAAGAAGCGATGGGAGGCTCTGTGGATCTGGAAGGCCCGGTGGCGCAGGCACATCCGGCGGACACCGACATGCGGGACCGATTGGTCGCCGTGGTACCGCTGATCTCGGCCTATCTGCGCCGCGCCCGAACCGACATGCCGCCGGAGATGCGGCAGGCGTTCGAGGCGGCGGGCCTGGGTGCACGCCACGGCGCGGTGCTCGCCTTCGTCTGGTCGTCCGGACCGGTGAGCGTCAGCGATGCCGCAAGGCAGTTGGGCCTGAGCCTCACCAACACCAGTCAGCTCAGCGGCGAGCTCACCCGCGCGGGTTGGCTACGCCGCGACAGCGATCCGGCCAACCATCGCCGCACGCTGCTGTCGGTGCCGCCCGAGCGGCAGGCCGACTTCGCCGCGTTCATCGATCGACGCAGTGAAGTCTTGTTGCGCGCGATGGCCCGCCTGACCCCCGATCAGCGCGAGGGTTTCGTCGCGGGCCTCAATGCCTGGGCCGAGGAGATCGAGGCGATCACCCCGGGGTGAAGCGGTATCCGGACAACGAAAAACCCCGCGCCACAACACTACTGGCGCGGGGTTTACCGAAGGGAATGTCAGGCGTTCGCGGGCTCGGGGGTCGAGGCGGCCGGGGTGCTCTTCTTGTGCTCGCGACCGGTCAGCCAGCGGCCGACGGTCACGCCCAGCATGCCGGGGATGAAGATGAGCAGCACGATCCAGGCCGCACCGGAGGTGACATTGAACAGCAGGCCCTGATCACCGAGGTCGAACTTGGGGATGAAGTCCAGCAGCCACGCGACCAGGCCCGCACCGACGCCGCCGGCGAGGGCGGCCTTGAGCCAGCGCATGGTCAGATCCGAGCCCTGTTCGGGATCGGGATTGGCCTGCCGGTCGGCGCGGCCGTCCAGCACACCCCAGGTCACGATGGCGACGACCAGCACGATCAGGCACAGGATCCGCATCCACGCACCCGCGGTCGGCCAGCTCATCATGCCGAAACCGAGCAGGGTTTCCAGCACTACGGTCAACCCGCCCAAGCCCACGGCGCGCAACACCCACGCATTCATGTCGATCACCTTAACCTGCGCGGCCGCTCTGGCGAACCGGATGAACTGAAACTTGTTCCAGAACCATAGCGGGAGCGGGGGCGCTGCGGACGGGCGGGCCCGACACGCTGCTAGAAATGCGGTGTGAGCATCGAAGCCGTCGCCCTGCTGCAGGATCCGGTCCGCAAGCGGCTCTACGACTATGTCGCGGGCGCGGATCACGATGTCAGCCGGGACGAGGCGGCCGAGGCGGTCGAGATCAAGCGGCCGCTCGCGGCGTTCCACCTGGACAAACTGGCCGAGGCGGGGCTGCTGGACGCGGTGTTCCGGCGTCCGGAGGGCCGCACCGGGCCCGGGTCGGGGCGGCCCGCCAAGTTCTATCGCCGCACCGACACCGAATTCTCGGTCAACCTCCCGGCGCGCGACTATCGCACGGTGGCAACGGTTCTGGCGGAGGTGGTCGAGCACGAGGGTTTCGAGGACGCCATCGCCCAGGCGGCGGCCGCGCACGCGCCGAACCTGGAGGGCCGCAGCCTGTTCGAGGCGCTGAGCGCGCACGGTTACGAGCCCTATCTCGACGGTGACGTGATTCGCCTGCGCAACTGCCCTTTTCATCGACTGGCCGTGGACTTCCCGCCGCTGGTCTGCGGCATGAACCTGGCCCTGCTCGCCGGTCCCGCGACCGCGGCCGGTTG
This sequence comes from Nocardia heshunensis, assembly GCF_054782115.1. Classification (NCBI taxonomy): domain Bacteria; kingdom Bacillati; phylum Actinomycetota; class Actinomycetes; order Mycobacteriales; family Nocardiaceae; genus Nocardia; species Nocardia heshunensis. The sequence continues at coordinate 650,843 of NZ_BAAGTC010000003.1, forward strand.
GACGGCCCGGATGGATCCGGCGCCGGGGCGATGCTGCGTAAGTTTCTCTAAAAACAATGATGATTAGTTATAGTCGGGGCATGCACCTCGCACAGCTCAATATCGGCAGGCTTGTCGCACCCGAAGGCGACCCCCGAGTCGCCGATTTCTATGCCGCCCTCGATGAGATCAACGCCCTCGCCGAGTCCTCCCCCGGTTTCGTCTGGCGCATGGTCGACGGCGACACCAACAACGCCACGAGTTTGCGCCCCTACGACCAGGATCCGGACATGCTCGTGAACATGAGCGTGTGGGAGACGCGAGAGGCGTTGTTCGACTACGTGTATCGCAGCGCGCACATGGAATACGTGCGCCGCCGACGGGAATTCTTCGTCCCGCTGCGCGAGGTGTTCACGGTGCTGTGGTGGGTGCCGGAAGGCAGCGTGCCGGACCTGGGCGACGCCATGCGCCGCCTCGAGCACCTGCGGGAGAACGGTCCCACGGCTTACGCCTTCACCTTCCGGCAGGCGTTCGAACCCGAAGTTCCGGAATCAGTCCTGTAGGGCCGCGGCCATTTCCGCGCGCGGAGCGGGCTTACCGGTGAACTGCTCCACCTGGCCGTAAGCCTGGTTCAGCAGCATTTCCAGCCCACTGACGACGGTATTGCCCGCGCGCGCCACCGCTTCGGCGAGCGGGGTCGGCCACGGGTTGTAGATGGCGTCCAGCACGACAGGGGCCGCCGCGATCGAATCCGCCACGGCCGCGGCGGCCTCGGCCGGCACGGTGCTGACGACGGCGTCCACATCCGAGCAGACGAACAGCAGGCCCTCGGGATCGAAGCCGAGCACCTCGGCCGACATGCCCAGTTGCTCGGCCAATTCGAGGGTGTCCGCAGCGCGCCCGCGATCGCGGGCGACGATGGTGACGGTGTGCGCGCCCAGATCCGCCAGGGCCAGCAGGGCCGGCCGGGCGGTACCGCCCGCGCCCAACACGACCGCGCGGGCAACTTCCTTCACGCCCGCGCCTTCCAGCGCGCCCCGCACCCCGTCCACGTCGGTGCAGTCGGCGCGCCAGCCGGAATCGGTGCGCACCAGCGTGTTCGCCGAACCCACCAGCTCGGCACGTTCGGTGCGCTCATCGGCGTACGCCAGCGCGGCCACCTTGCCCGGCATGGTCACCGACAGCCCGACCCATTCCGGCCCGAGTCCGTCCACCAGCCCGGGCAACTGCTCCCCGGTGCACTCGATGCGCTCGTAGCTCCAGTCCAGGCCGAGCGCCCGGTAGGCCGCCAGATGCAGTTGCGGCGAACGGGAATGCGAGATGGGGCTGCCGAGCACGGCGGCCTTACGCTTACCGTCCACTGTCGAGGATTCCACTCTGCCTGGCCTTTTCGATATTGCGCAGATGCTCCTGGTAGTTGTCGGTGAACAACGTAGTGCCCTGCTTGTCGACGGTCACGAAGTACAGCCACGGCCCCGGCGCGGGATTTTCCATGGCGCGCATGGCATCCAACGACGGCGCGGAGATCGGCGTCGCGGGCAGCCCGGCCATGGCATAGGTGTTCCACGGCGTCTTCTTGTTCCGGTCGGCGTCGGTGGTGGCGACCTCGGTCTGGGTGAGGGTGTAGTTGACGGTCGAGTCGAACTGCAGCGGCTGCTGCGCGCCGAGCCGGTTCACGATGACCCGCGCCACCTTCGACATGTCCTGCGGCAGCGCCTCGCGTTCCACCAGCGACGCCGCGATCAGCGTGTCGTAGGGCGAGAGACCGTTGGCCGCTCCCGATTGCAGCAGACCGCTGGCCTCGTAGGTCTGCGCGCTGTTGGCCACCAGCTGCTTGAGAATGTCCTGCGCGCTGGCGCTGGGATCGAAATCCCAGGTGCCACCGGCGATCAGACCCTCGAGCTGACGGGATCGGTCCGGGGCCGACTTGACCCGGTCCAGCGCCCACGCGGGCACGCCCAGCGCGGTCGGATCGGGATTGGCTCCGGCCTGGTCGAGCTGCTCGTAGGTCACGCACTTGGCCGCGGTGCCGCTGCCGACACAGCTGGCCTCGGCGATCTTGCGGTAGATGCCGTCCTTGCGCGCATTGGTGGTGACGTCACTGGAGTCGTGCAACTGCCGGCCCTCGGAGATGACCACGTTGCCGACCCGCGCGTCCTTGCTGAACAGCGCGGTCACCGCCTCCGAACCCTTGCTGTGGCTGGGGATGGCATAGTAGCCGGGCTGGATGGAGTTCATGTTCGTATTGCGCACGGCCACTTCGTAGAACGCGCCGCTGCTCTGCACGATGCCCTTGTCGGCCATCGTCTGCGCGATCTGCGTGGAGGTGTCGCCGGGCTTGATCTGAATGACCACCAGCGCACCCTGCGGGCCGGAGAAGTCGGCGGGCGGGCTCAGCTTGCCGACGAACTTCCAGGCCGCGAATCCGACTGCGCCGAGGAACAATACGGCGAACACGCCCGCGATGACGAACAGGTTGCGACGGCGGCGCTTGCGTTCGGCCGCCTTGCGCGAGGCCACCCGCGAACGCTTGGGCCGGTTGCCGCCGCGGCCGCCGGAGCGCGACTGGCCGCGCCCGGACCGACTGGCGGCCCGGCCGGTGCGTTCCGCGCGCTGGGGTGCGCTGCGGCGCGGCGGTTCCGGGGCCAGCGGGGGCTCGTCGTCGTAGTCGTCGTCGCCCTCGAAGTGCTCGTCCTCGTAGCGCTCGTCCTCGTAGCGCGGGATGACGGTGGTGTCGTCCTCGTAATCGTCCGCCTCGGACCATTCCAGATCGTCGCGGCGGTAACGCCGTTCGGCATTCTGCCGGTAGCGTTCCTCAGCGCGCGTCCAGCGGTCGGTCATGCGTCATCACCGCGCGGCTTCAAAAGGGCACTCCGTTCGTCCAACCATCCTTGCAGGATCGACACGGCGGCGGCTTGATCGATGACCTGCCGCTGCCCGCGTGCGCGAACTCCACTGTCTCGCAACGCACGTGCAGCAGACACCGTAGTCAAACGTTCGTCGGAAAGTCGCACCGGTACCGGTGTGATCAGACCCCGCAAACGCCCCGCGAAGGTGGCCGCCAGCTTAGCGGAAGACCCGCTCTCCCCGCGCAAGGTGCGCGGCAGGCCGACGATCACTTCGACGGCCTCGTATTCCCGCACAATCTCGGCAATTCTGGATAGATCGGACGCCAGCGTGCCGGGCGCGACCTTCTTCGCGCGCGGCACGGTTTCCACCGGGGTGGCCAGCAGGCCGTCCGGATCGCTGGAGGCGACACCGATGCGGACCGAGCCCACATCGATGCCGATGCGCCGGCCGCGACCGGGATCCCGCTCGGCGGAGGGCCGTTCGGACGCGAAATCACGCCCGGCGGTCACCCCCGACGCCTCGGTGGGCGTACGGGCGAATCCGGAGGTATGCCCCGATTCGGGCCCCGCAGAGCCCGTTTCGAGGGTGAACCCGGCCCCGTGATCGGGGCCGGGTGTGTCGGATGTGTCGGAGTCCGCCATTACCCGGCGAGCTCGGCGACCCGGGCGCGCAGCGCGGCCAGACCCGCCTCGATGCCCGACGGGTCGGAACCCGCACCCTGGGCCATCTCCGGCTTGCCGCCACCACGGCCCGCGATGGACGGACCGAACGCGGCCACCAGATCCCCGGCCTTGACGCCCAGATCCTGGGCGGCCTTGGTGACGGCGGCGACGAACGGCACCTTGCCGTCGGCATTGCCGAGCAGCACCACGATGGCGGGCTCGGAACCCAAGCGGCCCTTGATGTCCTGCACCAGCGTGCGCAGATCGCCCGCCCCGACGCCTTCGGGCGCGGCGGCGGCGACCAGCAGCACCTTGCCGACCCGCTGCGCCTGCTCGGCGAAGGTTCCGGCGCTGGCCAGCACGGCCGCCATCTTGGTGCGCTCGAGTTCCTTCTCGGCGACCTTGAGACGCTCGACGAGCTGCTCGACGCGGCCCGGCACCTCTTCCGAGGGCACCTTCAGCGAGGAGGCGAGACCGGCCAGCAGCGCGCGCTCCTTGGCCAGGTACCGGTAGGAGTCCAGGCCCACAAAGGCTTCCACACGGCGGATGCCCGAACCGACCGACGACTCACCGAGCACGGTGATCGGCCCGATCTGCGCGGAACTCTGCACGTGCGTGCCACCGCAGAGCTCCATGGAGAACGGTCCGCCGATCTCCACGACGCGCACCTCGTCGCCGTAGTTCTCGCCGAACAGCGCCATCGCGCCCATCTTCTTGGCCGACGGCAGATCGGTGACGAAGGTGTTGACCTTGAAGTCGTCGCCGACGGCGTCGTTCGAGACGGCCTCGATATCGGCCTTCTGCTGCTCGGACAGGGCGCCCTGCCAGTTGAAGTCGAAACGCAGGTAGCCCGGCTTGTTGAGCGAACCGGCCTGAACGGCGTTGGGGCCCAGCACCTGTCGCAGCGCGGCATGCACCATGTGGGTGCCGGTGTGGCCCTGGGTCGCACCCTTACGCCAGGCCGGATCGACCTGGGCGAGCACGGTGTCGCCCTCGGTGAGCTGACCGGCCTCGACGGTGGCCTTGTGCACCCACACCTTCTTGGCGATCTTCTGCACGTCGTTGACGGCCACCTTCAGACCGTGCGAGGACACGATCGAACCGCGGTCGGCGATCTGGCCACCGGACTCGGCATACAGCGGGCTGCGGTCGAGAATGATCTCGACGTCCTGCCCGACCTCGGCGACCGGCACCCGGACGCCGTCCTTGATCAGGGCGAGAACCGTGGCCTCGGTGGCCAACTCGTCGAAGCCGGTGAACTCGGTCGCGCCGCGGTCCACGAACTCCTTGTAGATGGTGAGATCCGCGTGCGCGTGCTTACGCGAGAGCGCGTCCTCCTTGGCCCGCTTGCGCTGCTCGGCCATGAGCGCGCGGAAGCCCTCCTCGTCGACCTTCAGCCCGGCCTCGGAAGCCATTTCGAGGGTCAGGTCGATCGGGAAGCCGTAGGTGTCGTGCAGGGTGAACGCGTCGGTGCCGCTGATCTTCTTGCTGCCCTGCGCCTTCACCTCGTCGACGGTCTCGTCGAACAGCTTGGTGCCGGTGTTGAGGGTCTTGAGGAACGCGGCTTCCTCACCGACGGCGACGGTTTCGATGCGCTTGTGATCGGTGGCCAGCTCCGGGTAGGAGGGGGCCATCAGCTCGGAGACCACCTTGATGAACTCACCCATCACCGGCTTCTCGGCGCCCAACAGTCGGGCCGAGCGCACGATGCGGCGCAGCAGGCGGCGCAGCACGTAACCGCGGCCGTCGTTGCCGGGGTTCACGCCGTCGCCGATCAGCATGGCGGCGGTGCGGGCGTGGTCGGCGATGACGCGGAAGCGCACATCGTCGGTGTGCTCGACACCGTAGGAGCGGCCGGTCAGTTCCTCGGCCTTGTTGATGATCGGGCGCAGCAGGTCGGTCTCGTACACGTTGTCGACGCCCTGCAGCAGGAACGCGACACGCTCGATGCCCATGCCGGTGTCGATGTTCTTCTTGGGCAGCGGGCCCAGGATCTCGAAGTCGTCCTTGCCGCGACCCGCGCCACGCTCGTTCTGCATGAACACGAGGTTCCAGATCTCGAGGTAGCGATCCTCGTCGGCCTCCGGGCCGCCCTCCACGCCGTACTCGGGACCGCGGTCGAAGTAGATCTCCGAGCACGGGCCGCACGGACCCGGAATACCCATGGACCAGTAGTTGTCGGCCATGCCGCGACGCTGGATGCGGGCGTCCGGCACCCCGAGCTCACGCCAGATCTGCTCGGCCTCGTCATCGTCGAGATACACGGTGACCCAGAGCTTTTCCGGGTCGAAGCCGTAGCCGCCGTCCTCGACGGACTTGGTCAGCAGCGACCAGGCGAACTGCATAGCCTCGCGCTTGAAGTAGTCGCCGAAGGAGAAGTTGCCGGCCATCTGGAAGAAGGTGTTGTGGCGGGTGGTGACGCCGACGTTCTCGATATCGCCGGTGCGCACGCACTTCTGCACGCTGGTCGCGGTGTGGAAGGGCGGCGTCTGCTGACCGAGGAAATACGGTACGAACTGGACCATGCCTGCGTTGACGAACAACAGGTTGGGGTCGGCCAGGATCAGCGAGGCACTCGGCACCTCGGTATGTCCGGCCTTTACGAAATGCTCCAGGAAGCGCCGTCGAATCTCGTGGGTCTGCACAGGTATCCAGCCTACCGTTCCCGGTCCAGGGAGTTTCCACCCACCACCGGGCGATAGCTACCATCGCCCGGGTGACTGTGATCCCCGACCCATCCCAGCGCTTCCCGCTCCCCCACGCGCACCGCACGGTGTTCCTGAAACCGCACGTCACCTCGCCGAACATCGTGGTCGGCGACTACAGCTACTTCGACGATCCGGACGCCGCCACGGCCTTCGAGACCGAGAACGTGCTCTATGCCTTCGGTCCCGAGAAGCTGATCATCGGCAAATACTGCGCCATCGCCAGCGGCACCCGCTTCATCATGGCCGGGGCCAACCACGCGACCTCGGGCGTGTCGACCTTCCCCTTCACCATCTTCGGCGGCACCTGGGCCGAGGAGACGATGGACATCATCACCTCGATCCCGTCCAAGGGCGACACGGTCGTCGGCAATGACGTGTGGATCGGGTACAACTCGCTGATCATGCCGGGGGTGACGATCGGCGACGGCGCGATCATCGCGACCGGTTCGGTGGTCACTTCCGACGTCCCGCCCTACACGATCGTCGGCGGCAACCCGGCGCAGGTGGTCAAGCAGCGCTTCCCGGACGAGGACGTGCAGCGACTGCTGCGGGCGGCCTGGTGGGACTGGCCGGTCGAACTGGTCACCGAGCACGTGCGCGAGATCATGGGTGGCACACCCGGCGAGATCGAGCGGATCGCGATCCACGAAGGCATGCTCACCGACTGACCTGCGCCGCAGCCGGATTCGCGGTGCGTCGGTCGACCATTGATGGCACCCAGTGCAATTCGGCACCGGGTGCGTACCGGCGCTCCTTGCCCCGGAAGGTCTCTATTTGCCCCGGACGATGCGGCGCAGTTTGGTGACGCGAGGGCCGACTTCGCGTTCGCAGCCGTGGTCCGTGGGCTGGTAGTAGTCCGTGCCGACCAGTTCGTCCGGCGGATATTGCTGGGCGAGAACGCCGTCCGGGTGGTCGTGCGGGTATTTGTAGCCTTGGGCGTTGCCCAGGGCTGCCGCGCCCGCGTAGTGCCCGTCACGCAGATGCGGCGGCACCGCACCCGCCTTGCCTGCCCGGATATCGGCCGTGGCCGCGCCGAGACTCTTGGGCACCGAGCCCGATTTGGGCGCGGTGGCAATGTGAATCGTGGCCTGCGTCAATGCCAGCTGCGCTTCGGGCATGCCGACCAGTTGCACTACTTGGGCGGCGGCGACGGCCGTCTGCAGGGCCATCGGGTCGGCCATGCCGACCTCCTCGCTGGCCTGGATCATCAAGCGGCGAGCAATGAATCGCGGATCCTCGCCCGCGCTGATCATGCGTGCCAGGTAATGCAGCGCGGCGTCGACATCCGAACCACGCAGGGATTTGATGAACGCGCTGATCACGTCGTAGTGCTGATCGCCCGCACGGTCGTAGCGCACCGCGGCCTTGTCGACGCTGGCCTCGACCAGCGTCACGTCCACGGTCCCGTCCAGCGACGATTCCGCCGACGCCTCCAGCGCGGTCAGCGAACGTCGCGCGTCACCGCCGGCGATCCGGACGATGTGATCGAGGGCCTCCTCGGTGACCGTGTACTCCCCCGCCAGCCCGCGCGGATCCTCGATCGCCCGCTTCAACACCGTGCGAATGTCGTCCTCGGACAACGACTGCAGCTGCAACACCAGCGACCGCGACAACAGTGGCGACACCACCGAGAACGACGGATTCTCCGTGGTGGCCGCGACCAGCAGCACGATCCGGTTCTCCACCGCCGCCAGCAACGCGTCCTGCTGAGTCTTCGAAAACCGGTGCACCTCATCGATGAACAGCACGGTCTGCTCACCCGCGGTGAGCCGCCGCCGCGCTAGATCGATGACCGCGCGCACTTCCTTCACTCCGGCCGACAACGCCGAGAGCGCCTCGAACCGACGCCCGGTAGCCCGCGAAAGCAGGGAGGCGAGGGTCGTCTTCCCCGTCCCGGGCGGACCGTACAGCAGCACCGATGCCGCCCCGGACCCCTCGACCAACCGCCGCAACGGCGACCCCGGCCCCAGCAGATGCTGCTGCCCCACCACCTCATCGAGCGTGCGCGGCCGCATCCGCACCGCCAACGGCGCGAACCGGTCGTCCCCACTCGGAATACGCGCGGACGCCGCCTCGAATTCGTCGGCTACGGCCTGCGTGCCCGGCGCATCGAACAGCCCATCACTCACCTCGAAGACCCTACCCAGCCGCCCCGACAGACTTGTCCACCGCTGCGCCGAGGGTCCGAGACAGCAATGTGGGCCGGAATCATCGTGCGATTCCGGCCCACATCTCGCGGAGGATTACTCCTCCCAGTGCTCTTCCAGGGTGGCCGACACGTGTTCGGCGAAGTCGCCGAGGGTGTCGTCGCCGGTGCAGCGGGCGTCCTCGGCGAGGGCGGCCCAGCGGTTGATCAGGGCGGCCGAGCGCGGGATGGACAGGCCGTGCTCGCGGGCGGCGGCAATGCGGGCGTGGTCGGCGGGCAGGAACCAGTAGGTGGACAGCCACACCCAGATCAGGCGCGCCTCGAGGATGCGTTCGGCCAGGACGTCGTCGTCGGCGAGGGCGGGCCACACCGCGACCACTTCCGAACGCCACGCCTCGACCATCTGGCGGGCGCGTTCGCGCGACAGCTCGAAATCGCACAGACAGCCCGGGAACGAGACCAGCGCATAAGCAATGTCGAGGGTGGCGTCACGGAAACCGCCCCACTCGTAGTCGAGGAAACGCGCGCCCTCGTCATTGAGGATCACATTGTCCGGGCACAGGTCCGAGGGGCTGAAGGCGCGGTAGCGGCCAGCCGAGAACAGCCGGTTGCCGCGCACGATGCGCTCGGCGATCTCCCCGGGCACCTCGATGCCCATCTCGCGCTGCAGCATGATCGGCACCTCGGCGACCGCGGATTCGGCCTGCTGCGCAATGCCGTCCACCCGATGCACCACGTCCACCCGGCGCAGCAGCGCGACGAAATCCGCCTCGCGGCCCACGGTCGCGGCGTGCATGCGACCCAGTGCCTGCGCGAACGCCATCAGCGCATTGCGTCCGGCGGGCTCGGCGGCGGCCTGCAGCACCGCGGTCAGCGAGAGGTTCTCGCCGAGGTCGCTGAGGATGAGCAGACGCTCCGGCAGGCTGTAGCCGAGTAGGTAGGCACCGGGGCGGTGGTCGCGGCCCAGCGCGGTGGTGAACTGGTACGACACCGCCTCGCGGAGGAATGCGGAGTCGATGCTGGCGACACCGGGAGCCATACCCCCGGTGCGTCGTTGGTTCGCCGTGCCCGCAACCTGCTTCACAATCAGTGTGCGCGGTAGTGAAAATGCGTTCTCCGCAACACGGACACGGAGAACCGTGGTTCTACCACTGCCGCTGAGTTCCATCGGATCACTCAGCTTTACCGCAGCACCCATTCGCTTTGTGAGCAACTGTTGTGCCGCGGACACGACTTCGGCGGCGCGTTCGGCCAATAGTGCGGTCATCGGAACCCAAGTTACTCCCGTCAGGTCACTTTCAGCGAGCGGTTGCGCAACCTTTCGCGCGTCGGACGGCGTGTCTTTGTGAAGGGTTTGCCCACGCGGCGCTGGTTGCTTGACACAACCAGGAGGGTCTAGTTGTCTCATGGTCACTTGCTGTGCGCCACACCGTAAACCGGGAAATGTGAAAGGCTTGCGACCATGACTGGCACGCCGCCCTCAGCACCGTATGGCCCCTCCGGCGATCGTCCCGGTCCCGGGGGCGGTGAACAGTATCCGCCGCAGACCGGTCAGCACCAAAACCCCGAGCCCGCACCGTATTCCGGTGCCCCCGAACCGGGTCCGGCGCACGGCCGCCACCAGTTGCCCGGTATGGCCGGATATCCGCAGTTCGAGGGACCGGGCTCCGCGCACTACGGCAGCGAGCCCGTCGAACCCCCGCCGCCGCTGCCCCCGCAGTCGGGCGCGCCGCTGCCACCTCCTGGCTACGCCGGCGGCATGCCCCCGCAGCAGCAACCGCCCGGCGGGATGCCGCCGGGCAATCCGCCTCCGCCGGGCGGTTTCTCGCCGGGCGCCATGCCCCCACCCGGTGGTCCGCAGCCGGGCGAGGTCCCGCCCCAGCAGGCCTACGCGCCGCCGCGCGAGACCCTCGACGTGGGCGCGGCCGTGACCTACGGCTGGGATCGCTTCCGGCTCAATCCCGTTCCCTGGGTGGGCATGGTGCTCATCGGCCTGATCGCCTGGCTGGTGGTCACGCTGCTGGTGAGAATGGTTGACGTGCAGTCGCTCTCGGCGGTGATCCTGCTGTTCGCGGTGGTGTCGCTGGTGGTGTGGCTGCTGCAGGCGGCCATGATCCGCGGCGCGCTGTACGAAACCGACGGGACGCCACCGGATTTCCCGGCCTTCTTCGGCTTCGTGAATGCCGGCAATGTGCTCATCACCGCGCTCATCGTGTTCGCGCTGTGCTTCGTGGCCGCCATCGCCTGTTTCGTCCCGGCGGTGATCGTGGGCGTGCTGTGCATGTTCGCACTGCACTTCGTGATCGACCAGGACCAGAATCCCTTCCAGGCCATCGGGTCCAGCGTCCGGCTGGTGATCGCCAATGCGCTGCACGTGTCGCTGTTGGCGCTGGCGGTGCTGATCATCACCGCGGTCGGCGCGCTGCTGTGCGGGCTCGGTCTGGTGGTTGCCGGTCCGGTCTGCGCCATCGCGACCACCTACGCCTACCGGATGCTGACGGGCCGACTGGTCGTTCCGGTCTAGCTCTCTGCACGCCCCAGTTCTACATGACGGTGCCCTCCGATCTCGTCGAGATCGGAGGGCACCGTCAGGTCCGGACCGGATCCGCTACTTCGCGTCTTCCTTGACCGGGTTGCCGTCGGCGTCCAGCTTGGCGTTGAGGCCCGCCTCGCGACGCTGCTGCAGGGTGATCGGGGTCGGCGCGTCGGTCAGCGGGTCGACGCCGCCGCCCGACTTCGGGAACGCGATGACCTCGCGGATGGAGTCCATCCCGGCCAGCAGCGCGGTGATGCGGTCCCAGCCGAAGGCGATGCCGCCCATGGGCGGAGCGCCGAAGGAGAAGGCGTCGAGCAGGAAGCCGAACTTGTCCTGCGCCTCCTCGTCGCCGATGCCCATCACCTTGAACACGCGTTCCTGCACGTCGCGGCGGTGGATACGGATCGAGCCGCCACCGATCTCGTTGCCGTTGCAGACGATGTCGTAGGCGTAGGCCAGCGCCGAACCGGGATCGGTGTCGAAGCTGTCCAGGTGCTCGGGCTTGGGCGAGGTGAACGCGTGGTGCACCGCGGTCCAGGCCGAATGGCCCAGCGCCACATCGCCGCTGGCGGTGGCGTCGGCGGCGGGCTCGAACATGGGCGCGTCCACGATCCAGACGAACGCCCAGTCGTTCTCGTCGATGAGGCCGCACTTGCGGGCGATCTCGCCACGCGCGGCACCCAGCAGCGCCCGGCTGGACTTGGCGTCACCGGCGGCGAAGAACACGCAGTCGCCCGGGTTCGCGCCGACCTGCTTGGCCAGGCCCTCACGCTCGGCGTCGGTCAGGTTCTTGGCGACCGGACCGCCGAGGGTGCCGTCCTCCTGGAAGGTGATGTAGGCCAGGCCCTTCGCGCCACGCTGCTTGGCCCACTCCTGCCAGGCGTCGAACTGGCGACGCGGCTGCGAGGCACCGCCGGGCATGACGACCGCACCGACGTAGGGAGCCTGGAAGACACGGAATTCCGTGTCCTTGAAGTACTCCATCATCTCGGTGATCTCGATGCCGAAGCGCAGGTCGGGCTTGTCGGAGCCGTAGCGACGCATGGCGTCGGCGTAGGTCATGTGCGGGATCGGCGTGGCGATCTCGTAGCCGACCAGCTTCCACAGCGCGGCCAGGATGTCCTCGGCCAGCAGGATGACGTCTTCCTGCTCGACGAAGCTCATCTCGATGTCGAGCTGGGTGAACTCGGGCTGGCGGTCGGCGCGGAAGTCCTCGTCGCGGTAGCAGCGCGCGATCTGGTAGTAGCGCTCGATGCCGCCGACCATGAGCAGCTGCTTGAACAGCTGCGGCGACTGCGGCAGGGCGTAGAACTTGCCGGGCTGCAGGCGGGCCGGAACCAGGAAGTCGCGCGCCCCCTCGGGGGTGGAGCGGGTCATGGTCGGGGTCTCGACCTCGACGAACGCGTGCTTGGCCAGCACCTCGCGGGCGGCCGCATTCACCTTGGAGCGCAGGCGGATCGCGTGGGCCGGACCCTCGCGGCGCAGATCCAGGTAGCGGTACTTGAGGCGGGCTTCCTCGCCCGGCTCGTCGTCGAGCTGGAACGGCAGCGGCGCGGCCTCGTTGAGCACCACGAGTTCGGTCACATTGACCTCGATCGCGCCGGTCGGCAGATTCGGGTTCTCGCTGCCGTCGGGGCGGTTCTCCACCACGCCGGTGACCTTCACGACGAATTCGTTGCGCAGCTTGTGGGCGGCCTCGGCGGGCTCGCCTTCACGGAAGACGGCCTGCGACACACCCGACGCATCACGCAGATCGATGAAGATCACGCCACCGTGGTCTCGACGTCGCGCCACCCATCCGGTGAGGGTGACGGTCTGACCGGCGTGCTCGCTTCGCAGCGAACCAGCCAAGTGGGTGCGCAGCACGGGATTCCTTTCGACGGACTCGAAGCACCGGCAAGGGCCACCAGGTGCAGACCCATCGTAGAGAGACACGTTCAGCGAGTGGAAACCGGAATCGACTCGCCCGTGTCACAGTAATGCCCATGACCTTCAACGAGGGCCTGCAAATCGACCCGAACCGGGCCAGTGGCGGGGGTGGCGGACCCGGCATGGGCGGTGGTCTGGTCCTCGGCGGCGGCGCGCTGGGCATCATCGCGGTGATCGCGGCACTGCTGCTGGGCGGCGACCCGGGCAGCATTCTCGGCCAGTTCACGGGTGCGGACTCCAATGCCAAGTCCGGCGGCACCACACTGCCAACCCATTGCAAGACCGGCGCCGACGCCAACAAGTACGTCGACTGCCGCGTCATCCTCACCGCCCAGAGCCTGGATGCCATCTGGGGTACCGAACTGCCCAAGCAGACGAACCGCAAATACGCGGTCCCGAAGCTCAACCTCTTCTCCGGTGCGGTGAACACCGGCTGCGGCCGCGCCTCCTCGGCGGTCGGCCCGTTCTACTGCCCCGCCGACCAGACCGCCTACTTCGACACCAGCTTCTTCCAGGAACTGGTCGACCGCTTCGGTTCCAGCGGCGGCCCGCTGGCCCAGGAGTACGTGGTCGCCCACGAGTTCGGCCACCACATCCAGAACCTGCTCGGCGACATCAACCGCGCCCAGCGCGACCCCAAGGGCCCCACCTCCGGCGCGGTCCGCACCGAGCTCCAAGCCGACTGCTACGCGGGCGTCTGGGCCTACTACGCCGACAAGCTCCCGGCCCCCGGCTCCAGCACCCCGTTCCTGAAGCCCTTGACCGACAACGACATCCGCGACGCGCTCTCCGCCGCCTCGGCCGTCGGCGACGACCGCATCCAGCAGGCCTCCTCCGGCCGCGTCAACCCCGAAGCCTGGACCCACGGCTCCTCGGAGGAACGCCAGAAGTGGTTCCTGTCCGGCTACAAGTCCGGCCAGGTCAAGTCCTGCGACACCTTCTCCGCCCAGGACCTGGCCAACCCGCCCGGCCTGCGCTGAGCTTCAACACCATCCGCAAACCCCGATGTCCCCGGCTCCCGAAGCCGGGGACATCGTCGTATCGGGGGTCGGCGTGGCGGGGTGGGTGTAGGCGGCGGCGCGCGGCAGAATCGGCGGCGGCGGGCGGGTGCCCGCAAGGGAATTCGGAGGGATGCGATGCGGATGGCCGCGGCGACAGGACTTTTCAGTGGAACCGGGCAGGGCCGGAGGTGGCGCGCCACCACGATGGCCGGGTTGGCGGCGGTAATGGTCACGAGCGCAGGCGGATTCGCCATCGCCGATCCGACGCCCGCGCAGGCGCCCATGCCCGCGGTCGCCCTGTTCACCCTGACCGCGATGCCCGCCGGGTGGCAGACGCGCACCGATCTGCATCCGTCACTGCAGGTTCAGGCCGACGGTCACGCGGTCAAGCGCGCCGACAACAATGCGCAGCCGGTGGAGGGCACGCTGCCCGCCGATGTCATCGGCGCGGCCACCGCCGAGGTGAAGGCACTCGCCGCCGTCGACATGGGCACCCCGGAGAAGGACGACAAGGGCACGTCGATCATCGACTACATGCCCCAATCACCGGACCAGGACGTTCATCTCATCGTCTACGCGCCCGAATCGTCCGACGGGCTCACCGATGACCAGAAGGCGTCCCGCAAGCGCTTCGACGATCTGTTCCAGCGCATGCTGAACGCCTTCGTGGCCTCGTAACGGCGAAAACTCAGCCGACCGTCCAGGTTTCGCGGCCGGTGAGCAGGCTCTGCAGTGAATTCCCGTCCACCGGTTTACGTTCGGCGGCGGTGTCCAGTTGGGCTCGGACGCCGTCGTCGTAGGTGGGTCGGGAGACGCTGCGGAAGATGCCGATCGGGACGTGGTTGAGGTCCTGATCCGACAGGCGTGACAGGGCGTAGGCGTATTCGGGGTGGTCGGTGTAGGCGTCGTGGATGACGATGTCGGACTCGGCGACCGCGTCGGCGCTCGCCACCTTCAGCCCGAAACCGTCACGGACCACCGCGAATTCACGGTCCGCGCCGAAGCGGATGGGTGCGCCGTGCCGCAGCCGGATGAGATGGGATTCGGCGTTCTCGCGGCGCAGCGCGTCGAAGGAGCCGTCGTTGAAGATCGGGCAGTCCTGCAGGATCTCCACGAACGACGTGCCGCGATGCTCGGCGGCGGCCCGCAGCACCTCGGTCAACCCCGCGCGGTCGGAGTCCAAAGCCCTACCGGCGAAGGTGGCTTCGGCCCCCAACGCCACCGACAGCGTGTTGAACGGGTGGTCGACCGAGCCCATCGGGGTGGACTTGGTGACCTTGCCCGGTTCCGAGGTCGGCGAGTACTGGCCCTTGGTGAGACCGTAGATCCGGTTGTTGAACAACAGGATCGTCATGTTCACATTGCGGCGCAGCGCGTGGATCAGGTGATTGCCGCCGATGGAGAGCGCGTCGCCGTCACCGGTCACCACCCACACCGACAGGTCGGGCCGGGTCACCGCCATACCGGTCGCGATGGCCGGGGCCCGGCCGTGGATCGAGTGGATCCCGTACGCCTCCAGGTAGTACGGGAACCGACTCGAGCACCCGATACCGGAGACGAACATCAGATTCTCGCGCTTGAGCCCCAACTCGGCGAGGAATCCGCGCACGGTATTGAGGATGACGTAGTCGCCACAGCCGGGGCACCAGCGCACCTCCTGATCGGAGGCATAGTCCTTGGCCTTCTGCGGTCCGGCGGCGACGGGAATGCCGGACAGCCCGGTGAGCCCGAGATCGGCACCCACGAGCGGGTTTTCGAGAATCGTCATTACTTACCCCCTGTGGTGCGATAGGTCGCCCGCGCGCGAGCGGTGAACGCCTTGGCCTGCTCCATCTCGGCGATGGACCCATCCAGCGCCGCATCGATGACACCGACCAGTTCCTGTGCCTGGAAGGCGGTTCCGGCCACCTTGGTCCAGGGCTGCACGTCGACGAGGTAGCGAGCGCGCAGCAGCATGGCCAGCTGGCCGCCGTTCATCTCCGGGCACACCACCGTGCGATAGCGGCGCAACACCTCACCGAGGTTGGCAGGCAACGGGTTCAGGTGTCGCAAATGCGCCTGCGCCACCGGCACCCCACGCCGCCGCGCCCGGCGGCATGCCTCACCGATCGGCCCGTAGGAGCTACCCCAGCCGATGAGCAGCAGTTCGGCGTGGTCGCCGGGATCGTCCACCTCAAGGTCGGGCACCGCGATGCCGTCGATCTTGGCCTGCCGCAACCGCACCATGAGTTCGTGATTGGCCGGTTCGTAGGAGATATTGCCGCTGCCGTCGGCCTTCTCCAGGCCGCCGATGCGGTGGGCGCGGCCGACGGTGCCGGGGACGGCCAGCGGGCGGGCCAGGGTTTCCGGATCGCGAGCATACGGCTGGAACGAATCCTCGTCGGAGCCATCGGCTTCGAAGCCCGGATCGATCGGAGCGAGCTCGGTCACCTGCGGAATCGCCCACGGTTCCGACCCATTGGCGATCGCGCCGTCCGAGAGCAGCAGCACCGGAGTGCGGTAGGTGAGCGCGATGCGCGCCGCCTCGACCGCGGTATCGAAGCAGTCCGCGGGTGAGCGCGGCGCGAGCACCGCCACCGGCGATTCGCCATTGCGCCCGTAGAGCGCCTGCAGCAGATCGGCCTGCTCGGTCTTCGTGGGCAGACCTGTCGACGGGCCACCACGCTGCACGTCGATGATCAGCAACGGCAACTCCGTCATGACCGCCAAGCCGATGGTCTCACTCTTGAGCGCCAGGCCCGGACCGGACGTACTGGTCACCCCGAGCGACCCGGCCAGCGAAGCGCCCAGCGCCGCGCCGATGCCCGCGATCTCGTCCTCGGCCTGGAAGGTGGTGACGCCGAAGTTCTTGTGCTTGCTCAGTTCGTGCAGGATGTCCGAGGCCGGGGTGATCGGGTAGGTCCCCAGGAACACCGGCAGCCCCGACAGCTGCCCGGCGGTGACGATGCCGTAGGCGAGCGCGGTATTGCCGGTGATCTGCCGGTAGGTACCCGGCGGCAGCGTCGCGGGCGCTACCTCGTAGGTGGTGGCGAACGCCTCGGTGGTTTCGCCGTAATTCCAGCCTGCCCGAAATGCGAGGATATTTGCTTCGGCGATCTCCGGGTGCGCCGTGAATTTCTCCCGCATGAACGCTTCGGTGCCGCCGATGGGCCGCCCGTACATCCACGACAGCAAGCCGAGCGCGAACATATTCTTCGCCCGCTGCCCGTCCTTTTTGCCCACACCGGTCGGTTCGGTTGCGCCCAGTGTCAATGACGTCATGGGCACCCGATGCACGACAAAATCGGTCAGCGTGTCATCGGTGAGTGGATCACCGGCATAACCGACCTTGGCCATATTGCGTTTGGTGAACTCATCAGTATTGACGATCACCATCGCCCCGCGGGCCAAATCCTCCAGATTCGCCTTCAGCGCAGCGGGATTCATGGCTACCAGGACGTCCGGCTGGTCACCGGCGGTGAGGATGTCGTAGTCCGCGATCTGGATCTGGAACGACGACACCCCGGGCAGCGTGCCCTGGGGTGCACGGATCTCGGCCGGGAAGTTCGGTTGGGTGGCAAGGTCATTGCCGAATGCGGCCGCCTCGTGGGTGAAACGATCACCGGTGAGCTGCATACCGTCCCCGGAGTCGCCCGCGAAGCGGATGACGACCCTTTCCAGTTTTTCGACCGCCAATTTCTCTGTGGCGCTGCCGCTTCCGAGCGCAGCGGCTGCATTGCCGCCCGGAGTCGTCACAGAGTCATCATGCTGCGAAACCATGCGCGCGCATCACTTCCTAGTCAGGTGTGAGGTACCAACGCCAAACTACTCCGCAATATTCGCGACACACCCGTGAAAAGCAATGGTTTCGATCAGAGAACCGACGTCAGGCGAACAACGCCAGCTGAGTTTCGGGCGTGTGCGATTCGGCGGCGCGTACCTCGGGTTCGGCCTGCCGTTCGCGGTTCAAGCGGTGTTTCTCCAGCAACGGCTCGATTCGGCCGCGTAGCCACGCAGAATACTCCGGGGTCACCGAAGTACTGCGACCATACAGTTGCCGGTAGCGCCGCAGCAGCGCCGGGTGGGCTTCGGCCAGCCAGTTGAGGAACCAACCGCGGGTGGAACCGCGGAGATGCATGGGAAACGCGGTGACGCCCGCGGCCCCGGCCTCGGCGATCGCGCCGAAAAGCTCGTCGAGGTGAGCGTTGGAGTCGGTGAGATACGGAATGACCGGCGCCACCATGACATTCACCGCGAAACCGGCATCGGCGAGGGCGCGCACCAGTTCCAGCCGCGCGCGTGGCGAGGGCGTCCCGGGCTCGAGGCCCTTGTGCAGTTCCTCGTCGAGGATCGCGATGGACACCGCGAGATGCACTGGCACCTGCCCGGCGGCCTGGGTCAGCAGCGGCAGATCGCGGCGCAGCAGCGTGCCCTTGGTGAGGATGGAGAACCCGGTCCCGGATTCGGTCAGCGCGCCGATGATGCCCGGCATCAGCCGGTAGCGTCCCTCGGCGCGCTGATAGGGATCGGTATTCGTGCCCAGCGCAACGGAATCCCGCCGCCAGGACTTGCGGTGCAGCTCGCGGCGCAGGATGGGGACCACATTGGTCTTGACCACGATCTGCGAGTCGAAATCCGCGCCCGCGTCCAGGTCGAGGTACTCGTGCGTGCCGCGGGCGAAGCAGTAGCGGCACGCGTGCGAGCACCCGCGCATGGGATTGATGGTCCAACTGAAGGGCAAGGTGGATTCGGGCACCCGGTTCAGGGCGCTCTTGCAGAGCACCTCGTGAAACGTGATGCCCTCGAACTCGGGCGTCTGTACGCTGCGCACGAAACCCGCACGTTCGAGCCCGGGCAGCGCGCCGTCGTCAGCGCCTAGGGTTTGCCGTTGCCACCGCACCACCCAAGTCGAACATGTGTTCTAAGGACTGTCAAGCAATCTTCTGCGTGTCGGTCTCGATCGGCTGCCCGTTGTAGAAGGCGACCAGATCCCGGATGGTCTGCTCGGCCGGGCGCGGGCGGTAGCCCAATTCCTCGGTGGCCTTGGCGTGTTCGACGATCGGGGCGCTCAGCAGCGCACCCATGGCCGCGCGCGAGATGCGGTCGCTGCCGAAGGCCTTGGCGACCGGTTCCATCACCGGCATACAGGCATTGATGACCTTGGCCGGAATCGCGAAGGCGGGCTTCATCTTTCCGTTGACCTCGGCCGCGGTGCGGGTGGCCTGGAACATATCGGTGAAGTGTCCGCCGAGCAGATAGTTCTCGCCGGTGCGGCCGCGCTCGCTGGCCAGGATCAGACCCTGGGCCACGTCGCGCACGTCGACCAGGTCGAAGCCGCCGCTGATCATGACCGGCACCCGGCCGCGCGCGGCGTCCCACAGGGTGCAGTTGATGCGCGAGTTGGTGTTGTCGATCGG
This sequence comes from Nocardia heshunensis, assembly GCF_054782115.1. NCBI lineage: Bacteria > Bacillati > Actinomycetota > Actinomycetes > Mycobacteriales > Nocardiaceae > Nocardia > Nocardia heshunensis. The sequence goes on from NZ_BAAGTC010000003.1 coordinate 670,050, forward strand.
GCCGTACACACCGGTCGGGTTGCACACCACGGCATCCAGGCCATCGTCGATGACCTTGCGCAGTTCGATCTCGCCCTGCCACTTGGACCGGTCGTAAACCGGCAGGTCCGGATCGACCGACCGCGGCGAGCGCTCGTTGATCCGGCCGCCGCAGGAGTACTGGTTGAACGCGTGAATCGAGCTGGTGTGCACCATGCGCCGCACGCCGACCTCACGCGCGGCATTGGCGACCACGCGCACGCCCTCGGTGTTGACCCGCCAGGCCAGATCGTTCTTGTGCGCGAGGGTGATCAGCGCCACGAGGTGGTAGACCACCTCGGCCCCGTCGAGGGCGGAGCGCATGGACGCCGGGTCCAGGACGTCGCCGTTGACCCAGGTGACGCCGGGCTGCGTGGTACCGGCGACGCGGTCGATGGCAGTCACCTCGTGACCGCGATCCGTAAGCAGGCGAAGCAAATTGGTGCCAAGGAACCCGGCAGCGCCGGTGACTGCGACCTTCATGATGACGAGAATATAGAACTTGTTCTAATTTGCAACCACGGTCACATCCCGATCCGGACAGGGGGTGCGAAGTGCGGCGATGCGACCGACACCACGCCCGGCTGGACGATCGATGGGTTATATTCGGCTCCGCATGTCCACGACGATTGGGGGGCACTGACATGGCCGATCTCTCGGTCGATACCGGTGCGGTTCGCACCTTCGCGGCGGCCAATGACGGCGTCGCCACCGACATCGCCGCGCAGGGCGGCCTCGACACGGTCTCGCATGTCGCCGCCATGACGCCGGTCTTCGGCCTCATCGGCGCGGACTTCCTGGCTTCCTTCGCGGTCGCCGAGTTGCTGCACGATCGCGATATCAACGCCCTCTCGGCCCGCTTCGGCAAGATCGGCCAGGCCGCCTTCGGCTCCGCGGCCACCTACGACGCCACCGACTCCGAGTTCGCCGGGGGCCTGGGCAACATCGCAGGTCAGATCGGCGAGCAGGTATGAGCCCGATCGATTCGGGTGTCATCGGTGCCGCGCCGCAGACCGCTCCGGCCATCCCCACGATGGGAGCAGACAGCATGACCATCCTCGCGCCCGGCCCGCTCCCGGATCTGTTGCTGGGCGGCCTGCCCGACGACGTCGCGCCGTTCGAGCCGCCGGAATTCGCGTTGTCCCGCAAGGAGTTCGAGCAGACCGGCTCCCCGCTGAGCGGTGGCGTTCCGGGTGGCAGTGGCGTACCGACCGGCGATTCCGCGACCGCGGGAGTCCTGTCCCCCGCGCTCGACGGCGCTCACGGCGTGCTGACGGGAGCCCAGAACACCCTCGGCAACGCGCAGAACGTCCTGGCCGACGCCCACCTCGCCCTGAACGGCGTGCCCGCCGCGCTCGGTGCGGCTCAGACCGCGATGGCCCGGGCGATGGCGAATCCCGCCTCGATCCTGCCGCCCCTGCCCGCCGACCCGGTCGGTGATCTCATGAAGGGCCTCGCGTTGCCCGCCATTCCCGGACTGGACGCGCTGTTCAAGCCGTTCCTGCAGCTACTGCAGAGTTTCGGCACCGGAGTGCTGGGCCAGTTCAATCCGACCACCCTGCTCAGCCAGGGCTCCAAGGTCATCGAGTCCGCGGTCCAGGTCGGCAGCGGCGCACTCAAGACCGTCGAATCCCTGTGGCAGGGCAAGGCTTCCAGCAGCGCGCAGGATTCGGGCAAGCAGGCCGAGAATCACGGTCAGGAGACCGCCCAGCGTGGTTTCGACCTGTCCTCGATCACCAATCAGGCCGCGGCGGTGGTGCAGCGCGGCAATATCCAGCTCACCGCCATCGCGCAGGCGTTCGCCGGTGAAGCCACCGCGATGGCCCCGCTCATCCTGACCCCGGTCGGGCAGACCACGCTGATCGCCTCGGCCACCCGGCATCTGGGTGAGGCGGTCGCGGTCGTGAACGCCACGCACGGCGAACTGTCGGTGTACACCGCACAGGTGCAGGGCGTCATCGGCCAGCTGCTGGGCCAGGGCGGCGGCCCGAACCCGGCCGAGGTCGCGCAGTCGCTGGCGCAGAATGTCGGCCAGCCGATCCTGGAGCAGGCCAAGGGTTTGCTCGAAAGTGGTTTACAGGCGGGCACTCCCGGATCCACCGATCCCGGCAAGACCGACCTGGCGGGTGGCGGCGCGCCCGACACCTCTGCCGCGGGCGTCGGCGGGGGCGGTGGTGGAGCCGGTGGCGGTGGAGGCGGCGGTCTCGGCGGCGGAGGCGGTCTGCCCTCGACGCCCGGCGGCCCCGGTTCGTCCATTCCCGGCGGCAAGGTCGCCAATGCCGCCAACCCGTTCGGTGCAGGTGCGGGCGGTATCGCCGGTATGGGCGGTGCGGCCGGTTCGGGCTTCATGGGCTCCCCCGCCGCGGCGGGCGCGGGCAAGGGCGGTGCGCCCGACGGCCAGCACGGCCGCACGGTGCAGCCGCACCAGAGTCCTTCGGCCGAAAGCGAACTCACCGGCAATCTGGGCACCTTCGCCCCGGGCGTGATCGGCCAGGCCGAGGAAGAACCCGCCGACGACGCCGAGGCGTAGCGATAAGCGGCTGAGCGGCAGACGATTCGGCGATCAACGCAGTGATGCCGCGGCGATCGGGGTAGCTGCCCCGATCACCACGGCATCGGTGGAGGCCGATGTGCGGCTGTACACCCCGCGGGCTCGGCCACCGTTCCGGGCGGATTACACCGCGGTCGGGCGGGTCTGCGCGTCGATGCCGCCGTCGATGACGAACTGTGCACCGTGGATGAACCCGGCCTGTGGGTCGAGTAGATACGTAATCAGCGAGGCGATCTCCTCGGGCTTGCCGTTGCGCCCGATGGGAGCCACGAAGTTGCGGATGGCTTCACCGTAGCGCGGATCGTCCAATCCCGCCTGCAGCAGCGGAGTGTCGACGCTGCCGGGCGCGACCGTGTTGAGCCGGACACCCGCCGCACCCCACTCGACCGCGCGCTCGCGCACCGCCACGGTGACCGCGTTCTTGGACGATGCGTAGGCGTAGTGGCCCGCGAAATCCCCGGCCTGGGCGAAGGCTTCGGCCTCGTTGCCCTTGGCGATCGGGTTGTCCTCCCACTTGATCTGGGTGGAGGCGACCGACGAAACCACCACGGCCGCAGGGTTTTCGCCCTTGGTGAGAGCGGGCAGCAGGGCGTCGAGCAGGGCCACGGTGGCGCGGAAGTTGATCTCCACCACCAGGTTCGGGTCGGGCACCTGGGGTCCGACGCCCGCGCACAGCACCACGCCGTCGAGCGCGCCGCCCGAGCGCGCCAGGATCTCCTCGACGGCGGCGGCCCGGGCGGCCGCGTCGGTGAGATCCACGGTGATGTCGGCATTGCGCAGGTCGATGCCGATGATGTCGTGCCCGGCGGCACGCAGGGCCGCGGCGGTGGCCGCGCCGATGCCGGATCCCGAGCCGGTGATGGCGATCGTCATACCGCGATTAGAACAAGATCCAGAGAAGCGGACAAGGCCACCGGGACTGCCATCTCAGCCACCGGGACCGCAACGGCCGGGCAGCCCGGCCACGCGATACGACAGGTGAACGCGCACAGCGCCGCCGATCCGAAGCTCGGCAATGATCGTCGGATCGGGTGCCTTCCGGCGAGTCTACGGCTAGCATCACTCACAGAACTAGAATCTGTTCTAGTTTTCGCACTGCTCACTGTCGAGAGGACGATCGATGCGCTTCACCTACGCGGAGGCGATGACCAACCCGGATTACTACATCCCCCTCGCGCAGGCCGCGGAGGCCGCCGGGTTCCACAGCATCACCGTGGCCGACAGCGTCGCCTACCCGGCCGAGTCGGATTCCAAGTACCCGTACACCCAGGACGGCAATCGCGAATTCCTCGACGGCAAGCCGTTCATCGAGACCTTCGTGCTGTCGGCCGCCATCGCGGCGGCCACCACCACCCTGCGCCTGACCCCGTTCGTGCTCAAGCTGCCGATCCGCCCGCCGGTGCTGGTGGCCAAGCAGGCCAGTTCGCTGGCGCGGCTGAGCAACAACCGCTTCGCCCTGGGCGTGGGCATCAGCCCGTGGCCGGAGGACTTCGAGATCATGGGTGTGCCGTTCGAGAAGCGCGGCAAGCGCATGGACGAATGCATCGAGATCGTGCGCGGGCTGTGCACGGGCGAGTACTTCGAGTACCACGGCGAGTTCTACGACATCCGCAAGATCAGGCTCACCCCCGCCCCCACCGAGCCGATGCCGATCCTGCTCGGCGGCCACAGCGACGCCGCGCTCAAGCGCGCGGTGCGGTTGTGCGACGGCTGGATGCATGCGGGCGGCAATGCCGAGGAGCTCGACAAGTACCTTGCCCGCATCAACGAGCTGCGCACCGAGCGGGATCACAAGGGCGACTTCGAGATTCACGCGGTCTCCTACGACGGCTACACCCCCGACGGGGTGAAGCGCTGCGAGGAGAAGGGCATCACCGATCTGATCGTCGGTTTCCGCAACTCCTACGCCAAGGAGCAGGACACCGAGACGCTCGAAGAGAAGATCGTCAAGATCAAGTGGTACGGCGACAACGTGATCAGCAAGCTGTCCTGATCAGGAACGCTTGGCGTAGCCCAAATCGATGACGGCGTCGCGCTCGCTCACGAGTTCCGCGACGCTGGCATCGATGCGGGCACGGGCGAAGTCGTCGATCTCGAGGCCCTGCACGATGCTGTACTCGCCGTCGGCGCAGGTCACCGGGAACGAGCTGATGAGTCCCTCGGGCACGCCGTAGGAGCCGTCCGAGGGCACCGCCATCGAGGTCCAGTCGCCCGGCGCGGTGCCCAGCACCCAGTCGTGCAGGTGGTCGATGGCGGCGCTGGCCGCGCTCGCCGCCGAGGACGCCCCGCGCGCCTTGATGATGGCCGTGCCGCGCTGCTGCACAGTGGGGATGAAATCGTCGGTGACCCAAGCCTGGTCGCCGATCACGTCGAGGGCGCTGCGCCCGGCGACCGTCGCGTTGGCCAGGTCCGGATACTGCGTCACGGAGTGATTGCCCCACACCGTGACCCGGTGGATATCGGCCGCCGCGGCCCCGGTCTTCTTGGCCACCTGCGCGATCGCGCGATTGTGGTCGAGGCGGGTGAGCGCGGTGAAGCGCGCGGCGGGCACGTCGGGGGCGTTGCTCATGGCGATGAAGGCATTGGTATTGGCCGGGTTTCCGACCACCAGTACCCGAATGTCGTCGGCCGCATTGGCATTGATGGCCGCGCCCTGATCGGTGAAGATGGGCCCGTTGGCGGCCAGCAGATCCGAGCGCTCCATGTTCGCAGTGCGCGGGCGCGCGCCGACCAGGATCGCGATGTTCGCCCCGTCGAACCCGACCCACGGATCATCGGCGATATCGATGCCGGACAGCAGCGGGAAGGCCCCGTCCTCGAGTTCCATGGCCACGCCCTCGAGCGCGCCGACCGCGGCCGGAATCTCGAGCAGCCGCAACCGGACCGGCGTCTGCGCCCCGAGCAGCGCCCCGGAGGCGATGCGGAACAGCAATCCGGAGGCGATCTGCCCGGCGGCTCCGGTCACGGTGACGGTCACTGGCGCGGCGTTGCTCACGACGATCTCCTTGCGCTGCTGGTGGCTCTGCCCTAACCCTATCCAGCCTCACACCCGCGCCGTCGCCCACGTGAGCAAGCCAACATCCCCGAATCCCCCACCCCGCCAACCCTTTCACCGAAAGGCTCACCGGCATCGCAATATTCGGGCAAATGGCCCGTCTATATATGATTCAGTGGGCCAGATCGGCAATGTCCGAATCCGCGAGAATGATCGGCGCGGCCGCGTCCCGAGCCCGAACCATACGGACCGCTCGGTAGAGCGGCCGCTCCTCGGCCACCGCGTCCCGAGCCTCGGCCCGCAACTGCTGCACCAGCATTCCCGAGATAGCCAGAGCCGCCGCCAGCGGGCACCCGGCCAACGCATCGGCAAGCTTGCGCAGACCCAGAATATGAAGCTCGCGCCCGCTGCCCGAGTCGCTGTAGATGGCCAGGGGCACAATCCGCGTATCCGGCCCGGCGGTAATGCGCAGCACGATCCGACTGATCTTGCCCGGATACACCAGAATCTCGGCCGCCGTGGCCGCAGCCACGTCGATGCTGCGTTCGCCACGCCACGTCCGGGCCCGGATCACCGTGCCCGACACCGTAATCCGCCGCCGCTGCACCGCCATGGCATACAACGCCGTCGGTGCTCCCAACACGAGCCCGGTCGCCAGCGCCACCGGCCAATGCACAAACAGCGCCGCCAGCAGCCCGACGCCAACGCCTACCCCAAGGGCGGCCAGGGTCAGTTTGCGCAGCGCCGGAGCCAGCAGTTCCGGTGCCACCAGATCGAGGCCGACTTCGCCGACGGACCCCGGTTTCGATTCATCAGTCACAGCTGCATTCGTCCAAGTCTCGAAGAGTCACGCGGCCCGATGGCACACGCCGCCCCCGCACGACGCACCGCACGGTACCAGCAGGCCATAGCTCCATACCCGATTTCCCGCACCCCAAGCCAGGATTCGCGCCCCGACCCGCCAACCGGGCAGCTCACATCGCCCGTCCGATACCGGTTGGCCGTCTATTCGGCGACCTCACGCACGAGTGGCGGTCGTCCCAGCGCATCGCCCTGGCGTTATGGCGGTGCGATAGCCCGCCGGGGGGCGGAGTCCCGGGCGATGACTCACTACCCGGCACTCCGCGTCGGATCAATCCTGTTGCCCCGCAAGGGCGGCCGCGACCTGCGCGACGGCCTCGTCGAGGGGGATCTGACGCTGGTCACCGGTGCTCAGATCCTTGAGCCCGATCTGGCCGTCAGCGACCTCGCGGTCACCCAACACCAGCGCCAGCTGCGCGCCGGACTTGTCGGCGGCCTTCATGGCGCCCTTCATGCCGCGGCCGCCGTAGGCGAGGTCGGTGCGGATGCCCGCTTTGCGGAGTTCGGCGGCGATGACGACGAGGCGCTGCTTGGCGAGGTCGCCGAGGGGGACGCCGTAGACCTGGATGCGGGGTCCGTCGACAGCGGACTTGCCTTCGGCTTCGAGGGCCAGGACGGTGCGGTCGACGCCGATGCCGAAGCCGATGCCGGACAGCGGCTGGCCGCCGAGTTCGGCCATCAGGCCGTCGTAGCGGCCGCCGCCGCCGATGCCGGACTGGGCGCCCAGGCCGTCGTGCACGAACTCGAAGGTGGTCTTGGTGTAGTAGTCGAGGCCGCGGACCATGCGCGGGTTGACCACGTACGGCACACCCAGCGCGTCGAGGTGGCCGAGCACCTGCTCGAAGTGGGACTTGGCCGACTCGGAGAGGTGGTCGATCATGAGCGGCGCGTCCGCGGTCATCTCCTTGACCTCGGGTCGCTTGTCGTCGAGCACGCGCAGCGGGTTGATCTGCGCTCGGCGGCGGGTTTCCTCGTCGAGGTCGAGCTTCAGCAGGAAGTCCTGCAGCAGTTCGCGGTACTGCGGGCGGCAGGTCTCGTCGCCGAGGGAAGTGAGTTCGAGGCGGAATCCGTCGAGTCCGAGCGAGCGGAATCCGGTGTCGGCAATCGCGATGACCTCGGCGTCGAGTGCCGGATCGTCGATGCCGATGGCCTCCACGCCGACCTGCTGCAGCTGCCGGTAGCGGCCCTTCTGCGGGCGCTCGTAGCGGAAGAACGGTCCGGCGTAGCAGAGTTTGACGGGCAGCTGACCGCGGTCGAGGTTGTGTTCGATGACCGCGCGCATGACGCCGGCGGTGCCTTCGGGCCGCAGGGTGAAGCTCTCGCCGTTGCGGTCGGCGAAGGTCCACATCTCCTTGGACACGACGTCGGTGGACTCACCCACACCCCGCGCGAACAGGGCGGTTTCTTCGAAGACCGGCAACTCCACATGCCCGTAGCCGGCCAGTCGCGCGGTCGCTACGAGGCCGTCACGAACGGCGACGAACTCCGCGGAAGTGGGCGGCAGATAATCGGGGACCCCCCTCGGGGCGCTGAAGCTGCTGGTCTTGGTCACGGCGTTCAGTTTTCACCACGGCCGTCCGCCAAGTCCAACCGGTTACCGGCCTATCTACCATCGGGCCCTGGCATATGTAGGTTTTTCTCAGCGAATGCAGGTAATGTCTGCCGCGGCCGCTGGGCTGACGGCCGTAACTTGTAGAACCGACCGTTCACGGAGGGACAGTTAGTGCCGAGCAATGAACAGCGACGCGCTGCGGCGAAACGGAAGCTGGAGCGTCAACTCGAGAACCGGGCCCAGCGGGCGCGCAAGCGCAAGCAACTCACGATCGCCGCGTCGGCTCTCGGCGTCGCGGTCGCGGTAGCGGCCGGTGTCGGCATCTACTTCCTGACCAAGGGCGATGACAGCAGCACCAGCGCGAAGGCCTCGGAGACTCCCGACGCCTCGCTGACCGCCGCGCCGCCGCCGGCCGCGAAGGCCAAGGCCGCCCAGGTGAACTGCACCTACTCCCCGTCGCAGAAGCCCGCCGACAAGCCGGTGAACGCACCCGGCACGGCGAACATCTCGGCCGCGGGTGAGGTGAAGGCGACCATGGACACCAGCCAGGGTCCGATCACCATGACCCTGAATCCGGGCGAATCCCCCTGCACGGTCAATTCTTTCGAGAGCCTGGCCAAGCAGAAGTTCTTCGACAACACCTCCTGCCACCGCATCACCACGGGCAAGGGCCTGCAGGTGCTGCAGTGCGGCGACCCGACCGGTAGCGGAATGGGCGGTCCCGGTTACCAATTCGACAACGAGTACCCGACCGACCAGTACGACCCGAACGATCAGGCCGCCCAGTTCCCGGTCGATTACAAGCGCGGCGTGCTGGCCATGGCCAATGCCGGGCCGGGCACCAACGGTTCCCAGTTCTTCCTGGTCTACGGCGATTCGCAACTGCCCCCGCAGTACACCATCTTCGGCACCGTCGACGACGCCGGTCTGGCGACCCTCGACAAGATCGCCAAGGCGGGCGTGCAGGGCGGCGGTCAGGATGGCAAGCCGGCCGCGGATGTGAACATCTCAGCGTTCCAAATCAACTGACCAGCATGGTTTTTCGGGCCCGGCGCTGAACTGCGCCGGGCCCGTTGCTTTTCCGGTGAAAGTCTCGAGAAGGTCCCGTTGAACCTTCGGAGTAAGGCTTCCCTAACCAAAGAAAATCCTGAGTTTTTCGCCACCTGCCGGAATTGTGCGATATATGCTGGATCGCGACCCACACGTACGGCGGTATTCGAGTTTTCGCTGGTAACCTCGTAGAACGGAGTACAAAGGCGTAGTAAAGCCCAGGGTCACCCCCCGAATGGGCAGTCTCTGCGCCCCGCGTGCTCCCGGTGTCCACGTTTGCAGGCGGGACATTGCTTCTCGAACCACCGTTCGGGCGATGTCCGTGACGAAGCACCACCATCCATAGTGATCACTGCAGCATCGGGGAGCAGGCAATGGCCGAGGAACTCGACGACATCGGCCGCGAAACAGCGGCGATGATGAGGCAAATGTTGCAGCTGGCGACACTTGTCGCGCTGCGAACCCGGGAACGTGGCCAGAAGGAAGCGGAAGCCCGCGTCAAGGTCACCGAGGCCCGGCAGAAGGAATCCCGTGAGCGTGTGCTCCGTGAGGCCGCAGATGCCAAGGCCAAGGACCCACGCAACCGCGAACTTTCCCGTTTGATCGAGAAGCAGCCCCTGGAAAAGGGTGTGTCCCTTGAAAAGGACCGCTTCGCGGCTCAGGCGGAGGCCACCCGGATGGCAGCGACCCAGGCGGCGATGAACAAGGGTCTCGTCCGCCACGACTCGGTGGAACGCCGGCAGGCACTCGCCCAGCATCTCAATCGCATGGGCATCTCACCCGAATTGGCCTCCGTGCGAATGCTTATGGAGGTCGGTCAGGCGCAGTCCGCGGCCGAGGCCGTACGCGCCCGGGAGCAGGAGGCCACGGTCGCGCAGCGTCGGCAGCGCGAGCAGGAGGCCAGGGCACGGGAACGCGACGCGGTGGTTCGCACCCTCGGTTGACGTCTCGGAACCCATACGTATTGTGGCGGAACGCAAGCAGACACTTGCCTTCCGCCACAACGCGTTTCAGGACGAGATCAGATCCGGAAGTCGCCCACGGTCGGATCGCTGAACAGCCCGTGCTGCGGCGACTTCAACGGCAGCGGGGTCAGCATGTCCTTGTGCCCGTTGCGCACACTGCAGTACTTGAACGGCCCCTTCGGGTCGAACAGCTTGGCCATGTGCATGTCCGCGTGATCCAGGAACCACACGCTCAGACCGGTTTTGCCGTCGAGCCGGTAGTGCTCCCACGACCGCCACATGGCATCCATGCGCGCGACCGCCTCGGCGTGCTTCCACCATTCCGGGCACCACACGGTATCGCTGATATCGGTGACCTGCCGACGGTAGACGAGACTCAGGTAGTTCTCGACGAACTCGACCACGCTGGCATAGACCATGGGTTCCTGTTCCTGGTCGCTCACAGTCCCTTGACCTCCTCAATCGTTGCCGAGTCCGTAGCCGCCTTGGTCACCGGCAGATACAACTGCTCTTTCTGCTGGCGGATCAGCTCATCGACGTTCGTCGTCTCCGGAGCCTGTGGCTCGTGGTTCTTGATGGATCGCGTTACCGCGGCCTCGTATTCGCCCTCCCACCACGGCACCGTGCGGACCAGCACCGCCGGGGTCGCCGAGGAGAACAGCACCGCGCGCCCGCGCGGCAGGGTCGCCAGCGCGTGCACGTTGAAGGTGCGTGAGGAGCCCAGCGAGCGCGAATAGCTCTTGCCGCCACTGGATTCCGACACCGACTGCGAGATCGAGTCGTAGTCGCCGATGGCCTCGGAGCGTTCCTGCAGGAACTTGATGTCGTCGATGCCGCTGCCGAGCACCTTGATATTGGCGGCGCCCCAGAGCGCTTCCATGCCGTCGACGCCCCAGCAGCGTGCGCCCTGCGCCCAGGACTGCAGCACCGTCATCACCACGATGCCGCGAGAACCGAAGTGGCTGTACTGCTTCGGCAGATCACGCCAGCGCACCACGTTGGCGGCCTCGTCCAGCACCGCGAGCAGCGGCACCGGCAGGCGGCCGCGCGGCGAGCGCGCGGCGGTGCGCATGGCGACGTCGATGACGGCCTCGGTCAGCGCGCTCACCAGCGGCGCGGCCGAACCGCGGCCCTCGAGCGAGAGGCTGTAGAGGGTGCCGTTGCGGTAGATGAACTCCAGTTCGTCGAATTGGACGCGACCGCCGCCCTGCATGATCCAGGGGTGCACGTTCGAGAGCTGCAGGCAGCGGATCATCTTCTTGGCCGTGCCGAAAACGCCGCTGCGCGTGCGCGGATCGACGTTGTACTGCTGGGCCAGACCCGAGGCCATGAAGCCGCGCCCGGCGGCGCGCAGGAACTGGATCGGCTGGGTGTTGAGCGGGTCGGTGACCCAGTCCCACACCTGGGTGATGGGCTGGCCCTCGATGGCGGCGGCCAGGAACAGCGCGGCCAGGAGGTCTTCGGCCTCCTGATCGAAGAAGCTGTCGGAGGACGCCTGCACATTGCCGGAGCCGCCGTCACTGTCGGCGAAGTGGCCCGCCAGGCGCGCGGCGCGCATCTCCGAGCCCTCGCTGTGCGGGTCCACCCAGGCCAGCGGATCCCAATACCAGTTGCGGGCCTGGTCGTTCGGGTTGTTCATATCGACCGCGATGTCCTGCGGATCGAAGATGAAGATCGGACTGCCCTTGGCGGCCCGGACATCCCGGGTCGCGTCGACCACGTCACGCTTGTTGGAGGTGACGAGGGTGGCGCCGATGGCCGACAGGATCGCCGGGATCACCCGGGAGGTCGTCTTGCCCTGGCGCGGACCCCAGATGTCGACGTGCAGGTCTTCGTAGGAGCCGTAGAGCATTTCGTTGTCGGCCACGGACATGCCGATCGGGACGCCGGGGACCACGACATCGCCCGGCTGCATCAGCGAGGCCGGAACGTAAGGCTCGCCGGTGATCTCGTGCTTCACCAGTCGGACGCCGAGTTGCTCGGCCTTCTCCGCGACGCCGGCGGCCTTCAGCGATTTGATCGCACCGCCGGAGCCCATGACGTCGGCCTTGTCGTCGACCGCTAGTCGCCCCTTGCCCGCGTTGGCCTTCTGGCGCCGCTTGAACAGCTGCCAGGCCACCCCGAGCAACACGATGACGACGATGATCACGCCGGCCCAGCCCGGCCAGTGCAGCTCGCCCTTGATCATGTTGACGATGATGGAGATCGGGTTGATCGGCATCTTCTGGCGTGGATTGGACAGCATGTTGCCCAATTGGACCGACACCCACAGGGTTCCGAAGATCGCGAAACCGGCGTAGATGAGGTGCAGGGTGGTGTCGGGACCGGGATCTGCCGGGTCCTTCACCGGTGTCTTCGCCATCTCTATCCTCCTGGGATGACCTGTAAGTCGTTACCGCTCAACGAAATTCGTCCAGCAGCCAGCCGCCGGTAGTGCCACGCACGACCGTGGCGACGACCGTGGCCGGGGGTAGCGGTTCACGCTTGCCGTCCGGGTAGACGACCGTTTGCTCGATGCCGATCTTGTACTGCTGCCGGTTCGGGTCGGCGCCGGCGGGCGCCTTCTCACCGGAGGCGAACGCGAAGGCCTCGACATGGGCACCCGCCTTGGCCCACTCGGCCCACCGCAGGGTCGGCCGCGGCGTGTCCACGCTGGTGGACGGGGTATCCAGGGTACGGATCAGACTGGGTCCGAGCCACTTTCGAGCGCGCTGCAAGGCGGCGCCCTCGGATTCGGTGGCGGGGTACCAGGTGTAGATCTGTTCCAGCGCGGTGACCGCGACCCCGTCGGGGGTGGTCGGGTCGGGCGCCGGGGCCTGTTCCAGCAGCCGGGTGGTGGACGTGGGCGGTTGCGCGGCGGTCGATTTCGAGCCACCGCCGGTCGAGTTGCCGCCACACGCGGTGGCCAGCATCGCGACGCTCAGCACAACCATCACCACCTGCGAAGGGCCTGCCTTCCAGGCTAGTCGCCGGAGTCCGGTCATGTGCCGCGCTTGGCGTCGGACAAGGTTTCGACCAGGGTGCGGTTCATCTCCGCGGCGGCGGCCAGCTGCTGTTGCAGCAGGGCAACCTTGCGCCGCAGGGCGATCGCGTCCATGCGTTCGAGGCCGGGGGTTTCCGCCGCGCGCACCCAGTTGCGTACCGAATTGGTGTGCACACCGATCTGGTCGGCCACCACCCGGCAGGCCTCCGACTCCGACCGGAGTTTCCCGGTGAGTGCGATGACCTGCTCGACGGCGGCCTGGCGGACCTCCGGCGACACTCTTCGATACGACCGGTGCGGCATCATGCGGCGCTCCCCTCGTCCGGGCCGCGGCGTGCGGTGGTTTCGGTGAATTCGCTGAAACGCTGGTTGGTGTCGTGGATTCCGCTCTCCTTCTCCGAAAGCGTGAACTCCATGTGGAACGGAATCCCGGGCCGGCGGTCCTCGCCGATCTTGAGCAGGAACTTACCGGTGCCGGGCGCGGGCGGGCGCTGCTGGCCCGGTTTGAGCGCCTCGCCGGTGAGCGCCTGCGGCGCGGACCAACTGGTCACCATCTCCTCCTCGGCGGAAGTGAACGGCACGGTCGAATCCAGGCGCGAGATCTCCTCGGCCGGCAACGCACCGAAGATCTTGGCACGCGCGCGTTCCAGGAAGCCCAGCGCCTTGGCGATGGCGGCCTCCGAGCCGAGGGCCTGGAGATCCTTGATGGTGTGGCTGATCATGATCAGCGAGGTGGCGATGCCGCGCTGCAGTCGGGTGAGTTCGTCGACGCGGTCGACCATGAAGTCGCCCAGGCCCAGCACCTGCCACAGCTCGTCCATCACGACCTGGAAGTAGCGCTGCGGACCCATGTCCGCGTCGGCGAGCACGTGCGCGGCCTCGACGGAGGCGAAACCGTCGGCCCAGCAGGCCAGCATGACGGCGGCCTTGAGTTTCTTGTCGCCGGTGGGGATGTGGGAGACATCGATGCAGACGGCGGTGGCGTCGGTGTCGATCGGGGTGGTGGTCTGGCCGTTGAAGACCGCGCCGAACGGGCCCTGGGTCAGCGCGCGCAGCGAGCGGCGCAGGCCCTTGATGGCCTCGTGGTATTCGTCCGGATTGTCCGCTCCCGCATCGAGTTGCAGCTCGTCGCCGCCCGCCACCACGATATCGAGGAGGTCCTCGATGATGGGCGGCTGATCCGGGGTGAAGCCGCTGCCCTCGCGGTAGAGGATGCGCAGGGCGGTGGCGATGAGGGTCTCCTCGAAGTCGCGCACCCGCGCGCCACGCACCAGTTCCACCAGACCGGCCATCAAAGTGACCTGGCGGGCCCGCATTTCCTGCATGACCTGGGTCTGCAGTTCGGGCAAATCGTGCAGGCGCGGCACGATCGAACCCAGTACACCGGCGGCGAGCGGGTTGAGCTTGCCGTGGCCGTAACCGAGGTCGATGACCTGGCCGCCGACCATCTCCACCAGTTTGCGGTAGTCGGGCTTGACGTCGGCCAGGATCAGCGGCGTGATGCCCTGGGCGACACCGCCGAGCACGATGCGGCGCACCAGCGAAGACTTACCGAAACCGTTGAGGCCCAGGACGAACAGGCTGGGCGCGGTGATGAAGCTGCCGCGCATGAACCAGTTCATCGGGTCGAAGCAGACCGGCGCACCGGTGTGCAGATGCGAGCCGAGCGGGGTGCCGATGAGCGGTGCCCCCGCGCCGACCGACCACGGCCACAGGCCCGCGACCTGCGCGGTGGTGGCGCGATACTCGACCGGGCGGCCGACCACGTTCATCCGCCCGCCGCCCGCACCGATGTAGCCGCGATCGGTGAGTTGTGCGGTGGTGCGGTCGAATTCGTCGAAGCTGCCGTATTCCATCCGCTCCGCGCGCGCCGCGAAATTACGCCGCCGCAGATCGTCGGTGTGCAGCCGGAACGTCGCCCAGGCGGCCTTGATACCGCTGCCCTCGCGCGCGGTGACCTCGAGCTTGGCCCGCATGGAGTCATCGAGCAGCTTGGGCCCGCTCTGCTTCTTCTTGGCCGCCGCCCGCCGCGCCGCGACCCGCTTGGCCGCCGCCTCCCGATCCGCCTGCTCGGTCGCCTTGTCCCGCTTGCCCTTCCGCCCGCGCGGCGGCTCCGTCGGAGTCCGGTCCGGCTTACCCTTCCGCATCGGCCGATCCCGCTCGGGCCGCTCCCCCGGCTCACCCTCCGGCCGCGGCCGCGCCCGGCCCGGCGATCCGGCCCGCCCACCCAGATGCACCCGATCCGCATCGGTGGGCCGCCCGCGCCCTTCGGACTCGCGTCCACGCCGCTCGGATTCGCGCCCACGACCATCCGCCTCGCGGCGACGCGCGTCGGCCTCGCGACCGCGCCGCTCGGGTCCGCGCACTCGTCCGTCGGCCTCGCGCCCACGGCCCTCGAATTCGCTTCCACGGCCTTCGACATCGCCGTGCCGTTCGCGCGGCGGCCGCCGCCCGGCCTCGCCGTTCTCCCCCACCGTCTCGCGACTTCGCCTGCGCTCCATGCGATCCCCCTCGGTCGGTTCCGCCGGACGCACCCGTTTCTTCGCCGGGCGTTCGACGGTGTGCTCCCCCTCGAGCACCGTCGCCCCGGCCCGCAGCGCATCGCCCGGCCCGGCCTCTGTCCGGATCGCGATCTCCCGGCCCACCTCGGATGCACCGGATTCCGTTGCACCCGTGGGCGGTTCGAGCGGAGGCAATGCCGGACGCCGCCGCTTCACCGGCGCACTCACGACCTCTGACACATCAACGGTGCCGTCCGCACCGGCCGGCGTCACGACGCTCTCGGCCGCCGCGTTACCACCCATAGGCGGCGAGGCAATCGGCTCCGCATCCGACGCGATAGCCGAGTCCGTTGGTGGCGTCGCGATCGGCTCCACCGGGGCAGCGACCATCGATTCCGCACGTGGTGCGGCGATTACCGGGTCCGGCTCCGGCGGGAAGGCCGGGGCCATCGGCTCCGGATCCGGCTGTACCGCAAAAGCTTCCGGCCCGGCAGCGGCCTCCGCTACCGGGTCCGTGAATTCCGCCGAGTAGTCGATCGGCGGGTCGCGGCGGAGCATGCGGCGGTCGGGGAGGGTGCCGCGGCGGGGGCGGTGTTCGTCGCGGGCGACCCGGGAGGTCGGCGGGGCGAAGTCGTCCGGGGGTTCGCGGCGGTCGGCCGATTCTTGTTCGCGGCGCGAGCCGCGCCGGATGGGGGCGGCGTCGCGTTCGCGGACGGGGGGTTCGATGTCACGTGGCATGGTGGGTTACCCCGCAAGCGCTTTCGGAATGGTGGCGTGTTCGGGGAGGATCACCCCGCAGCCGAGGGAGGCCGCGAACGCGGCCGCTTGGTACCGGTAACAGCGGCGGATCTTCAGGCGCGCCTGGGTGGACAGGTCGCGGGTGATGGCCTCGATGCGGGGCAGGTCGCCGCGCAGCGGTTCGGTGATGGTGACCAGGGCGCCGAAGCGGGTGACGCCGTGGCCGCGGGCCTGCTCCTCCCGGGCCTGCTGGGTGGCCCCGACGCGCAGGGTCGCCGACGCGGAAACCACGCCGCGCTCGGATTGCTGTGCCACCAAGGCGTTCTTGAAGTCGTCGTCCACGATCTGCGCGGCGTCACCGGCGGAGTGCGGACGGTAGACGATGGTGATGCGCTTGCGCGGCACCTCCGGGTTCGGGGCCAGCAGCCGCTGCAGCACCCGCTCGTCGACCGCGCCCTCGGGGGCGGTGTCCATCTCCCAGGTGACCGAGCGGCCGCCGTCGTGAATGAAGTGGTCCCAACGCTCCTCGTGCGAGACCGGGCCCGCGTCGGCCCAATCCAGCCCGTGCCCACCGGGTTCGGCCGCGGCCACCTCGAGGTCGGCCTGCGCGGCCGGGTCGTAGCTGCGGCGGATGAAGGAGATGATCTCCTCGGCCGCCATGGGCTGGGCGCGCACGCCCGCCTCCGCCAGCGCGGCGCAGATGCCGGGCAGGCGGCGGCCGATCTCGACGGCCTCCTCGGCCGGGTTCTTGCGACGCTCGGCGGTGGTGGCCTTGAAGGTGATGGCCACCCGCGGTAGCAGCTGCACGCGTTCCTGCGGCAGTTCGGTGGCCAGCTCGTACATGACCTGCTGCGCGAGATCGGGCGCCTCGGGCCGGGTGATGGTGGAAACCTCGGCGAGCAAACGGTTTCCGGTCTCGGGCACGGTGTCGATGACCGGCACCACCGCCACGATGTCGGAGGTCTGGCCCAGCGAGGCCAGGAAGGTGCCCCAGGCGCCGACCCAGCGGTCGATGACCGGCTGGTCGACGGCCTCGTGGCCCTGCGGCCAAGCCCGGAGAACCACGGTGTACTGGGCGAATTGCGGCAGGTGGATCATGCCGAAGCTGTAGCCGCCCGCGTCGATGCCCTCGTAGAGCCGCGACGGGGCCATCAGCCCGGGTAGCCGGGTGACGCCGCCCGGAATCCGGGAGAACCGGCCACCCCGATACACGTGCTCGCCCTTGGAACGGCCACGCAACCAATGGAACATCATCAATCCGTTCTCGTAGCCGGAGCGGCCGCCCGACCGCCACACCAGGGGAACCATCACGACCGTGCCGATGACCGCCACGAACAGCGCCGGTTTCGGTCCGGCCACCAGCGCCGTGAGCAGCGCGGTGATGACGACGGCGAAACCGACCACGGTCTCACCCCAGCGCAGGCCGAAAAGGCCGGCGCTGCGGGGCTTCTGCCACAGTCCGTACGAGCGGCGCTCGTAGGTGTCGGTCATCGTCATCGCGGGATGGTGCTCCTGCCCAGGTCGGGTGAACGGTTGACCCAGCGGTCGCCGGCGACGTCACCCGCTGTGTTCTCGGCCTTGCCCAGCGAGGCGGTCGCGGCCCGCACCTGGGAGACCCGGTTGGCCACGCGGGATGCGCCTGACGGTACTGCGCCACCGCCGCCTTGGGCCGCAGGACTCGCGGCGCCACCGCCACCGCCACCACCGGCGGGCCGGGGCTGGGGTGAAGGACGCGGTGCGCCGCCGCCACCGCCGGGTCCGGCACCGCCCGGGCCGGGGCGACCCGGTCGCCCACCTCCGCTGCGAGCCGCGTACCCCGGAGCACCGGCCGCCGCCCGCGGCGCCACCGCGCGCGAACCGACCGCACCGAGCGCCGCGATACCGACGAGGGTGCCGGTGGTCGCGGCCAAACCCGAACCGCCGCTACCGACGATCGCCACCTCGCCCGCGGTCGCCAGGCGCATGAGCGCCGGCAGCACGAAGGCGACGGTGCCCAGCAGCACGATGGCGACCAGCATGCGCTGGGCCTCGTCGGCGTCGGGCAGGTTGGTGGTGCCGGTGCGGTCGTCGGTGGTGCCCGCGGTGGTGAAGGCGATCATGTAGACGATCGCGGCCACCGGCTTGTAGAGCATGAACGCGATGATCCAGCGAATCAGCTTGCTGTAGGACGACATTCCGATACTGGTGCCCGAGCCCGCCGCCGCGAGCGGCAGCACGCCGGCCGCGACCACGAGCATGCCCTGACGCACGATGGCCAGCACGATCTGCGCGAGCGCCCCGAGCAGACCGACGATGGCGATGATCAGCACCAGGCCGGGCGAGAACGCCTGCAGCTTCGAGGTTTTCACCATCAGTTCGGCCATGTTCTTGGCATTGCCGCCGGTGGAGTCGTTGATCACCCACTCGGAGAACTTGTCCGAGGCCTGGGTGGCCGCCACGATCACCGCGCCCAGCATCCAGGAACTGAACACCACCCGGGCGAACATCCAGAACGAGTCGGTGGCCTGGTCGACCGCGGCTCCGCGTCTCGCCTTGGCGAGTCGGAAGCCGGTCAGGATCACCGACGCCATCAGCAGAATGATCTGCGCCTGATAGGTGTAGTCGTTGATCTTGGTGAAGAGTGTTCCCGCGTCACTGACCCGGTCGTTCGGGAGCTTCATCCAGAACGTGAGGGCCAGGATCAGCGCCTCGCCCAGGCCGTTCATCAGCGAGTCCACCACCTTGCCGAAGGTGGAGTCCCACGCCTTGTCCCGCACCGCGGCAGCGGCATCGGACGGATGGGTCGCGACATTGCCCGCCTTGCACGCCGCCGAGGCCGCGTCGCCGAGCGAGATGCCGGGCACGCCCAGCCCGTCGAGGGAGTCGTGTAATTCGTTGCAGGCCTGGTCGAAACCGTAGGTCTGCCCGTAGGCCACCGTCGGGGTCGCGATCATGACGGTGAATACGACCGCGAGGATCGTGACTAGCCGCCTCAGCATGTGGTCCACCTTTCGATGGGTCGCGATGCCATCACCATCGGGTCCACCCCGCCAGTGAGTCCACGTATTCGGTTTGTGCGGTCTTGGAAGTGGAGGGCTTGAGCCGCCAATCGCCGGCGTCCCAGACCATGATCAAACGCACGGCCGCCCAGAGTTGCCGGTTGTCGACCACCGGTCCGCGCGCGGCCAGCCGCACGATGGACATGTCGTCGGCATAGTTCTCGATCTGGAAAGCGTCGGGGGCGACCAGATAGCGGGTCACTTTCTCCGGCTGCTGTTTCGGCAGCCGTTGATCGGCCAGCGCCTGGTCGTAGGCGGTGAGCTGTTCGGCGGCCACGCGCACCTGCCGCACGTACAACTCCCGGTCGGCCGGGCGGGCATTGAGCCGGTAGGTGATCTGCGCGGCTGCCAATGCGGAACCCTGCGGGGTGTGCGAATACCCCACGGCCAGACCGTTTTCCAGTCGGGCCGGGCCGTCGGAGGTGGAGAACGGGACGGACGCGCCGTACACCCGCTGCCAGCCGTCGGGACCCGTGGTGCCCAGCGGCGCGGCGGTCAGCCAGTCGGTGTCACCGGCCTTGCGCTGCTTGGACGGATCCTGCGGCAGCGGCTGCCCGGCGGTGTTGTTCGGGATGTCGACGCGGCGGCCGAACAGATCCACCTCCGGGGAGGCGAATCCGGTCACCCCGGAGGTGTCCGTCGGGGACACCGGGGCGGCGGGGTCGCTCTTCGCGCTCGGCTTGGCGTCGCCGTGCCCGAAGTAGACCACCAGGCCCGCGATGACGATCACCGCGACCAGCGCAGCCGAGGCGATCACGCCGAACGAGACGCCGTCGCGTTCGGGCGACTCCTTCTCGCTCATCGCTTCGCCTCCGAAGTAAGTGGGACAGTGGACAATTCAGTACCTGTGGACAAGTCGGCCGGCCCGTACCCCTCAGGTCGGCAACAGGGCCAGCGCGATGCCGCTCGCCGAGGTCGCCATGATCGCGCCCAGCAGGCTCATCACCACCCCGTGCGTCGCGTCGTTGGCGGCCAGGTCGTCGCGGAACGCGTACCACAGCCGTCCGGCCGCCAGGATCATCCAGGCCAGGCAGAACAGCAGGACGCACCACAGCAGCCAGTCGATGAGCTGCATCAGCGGCCGGATCACATCCGACGGCATCTGTTTGTAGGCCAGCACGGCATCCAGCGCCTGTGGCACTACCACCGCGGCGGACATTACGTGATCACAGCGTTCATGATCGTGCCCGCGCTCGTGGCGACGATTCCTCCGATCATGGCCCCTGCCACCATCTTCGGCGACTCCAAACCGCCTCCCGTCCACTTCTCCCAGGCGAAGCGACCACCCGCATAGGTGATGCCCATGATTCCCGACAACAGTACGAACCAGGTGAAGTACCGAACCAGCTTCAGCAACTTGTCCGACGCGGGCGGCGCCTCGGGCGTCGGATTACCGACCTGGGCGAGGAACTGGCCGTACGCGTCGTGTACGGCGAGGAGCATGCTCATTGTCTGTCCTTCTCCAAAAGCGAACTGCTAGTAACAATCTCGCCGATCACCGGTTCTGCCGTCCAACCGGTCACGACAACTCCCTCGGCTAATCGCCCCTGCATCCCCGGTAACCGGGAAATCTTTGCTGCCCAACGGGTTCCGTCGGTGTCCATGATCACTCCTCCGCGTCTGTGTCATCGGAGCGGGGTGCGTCGAGCGCCTCCTGCGCGGCGGCCACGATGCCGGAGCCGAGCTCGCGCACATCGGCGGTGATCTCCTCCAGCGGATCGGATTTGCGCTTGCGCTGCTGCGGGATCGGGTCGCCCGGCGACCACACCGGCAACTGATCGGCCTCGACCAGCGTCCATTCCTCGTGCCACGGCAGCTGCCAGACCTGCCCGGCCAGCGAACCGACCACATCGCGGTAGCGACGGATCTCGACCGGAATCCGGCCCGGGCGCGCGGCCACGGTCACCAGTCCCAGCACCTCGCACGGACCGGCCAGCCCGGCGTGATGCTGGCGCAGCAGGTCGTGGGCGCGGGTCAGCCCGGCGATGGTCTCGCGCGCCACCAGCACCACGAAGGGGGACTCCCGGTCGAAGACGCCCGGCCAGCGCCGGTACGAATCCGCCGCCGGCGCAAGCACATGCGCGAGCGTCGTCGCGCCCGCGCCGCCGTGCACGCCGAGCAGCCACACCAGCGGTGCGCGGCCGCCGCCGGGTACGGGCCGGTCCCAGATGGGTGCGCGGCGGGATTCCGGTGGGGGCACCACTCCGGCCGCCACTGCGGCTCCGGCGGTGAGGTTCTGGGCGGAGGATCGGCGTTCGGTCATGGCTGCGGTCATGATGCCACTCCAGCAAGCAGGCGGCGATACGCGCGGCGTGTCTCGGCGGCCAGGTTGCTGTGCCGCACCAACTCTCCGCGCGCGAGGTGCGGGTCATAGGGTATCTCGACGATTTCACGAACCCAACCGTCCAAATGCTCCCGCAAATGCTCAGCGATTCGAGAATCACTGCCGGGCAACTGATGTGACACCACGATGGTGGTATCGCCGACAATGCCGTCGCCGGGACCCTCGCCCTGGCCGCCGAACTGGTCGTCGAGCCACTCCAAGGTCACCCGCAGGCGGTTGGCCGCGTCCACCCGCGCCGGAATGGCCAGCACGAGAGCGATATCGGCGTCCTCGAGCAGCGGGCGCAGGTGGCGGCTGGCGATCGGTGAGCCGCCGTCGTACACCGGGGTGTAGCCGGTCTCGCCCAGGGCGCGGGCGACGGTCAGGTAGGTGGCGCGGCGGCGCAGCGGCGCGGGATCGCGCCACAGCAGGCCGATTCCGGAGGTGGCGCGCGAGAGACATTCCTTGAGCGGCGCGGGTTCGTCGTCACCGCGACCGTAGAGCCAGGCCTGCAGGCTGATCGGGCTGAGGTGCTCGTCGGCGCCGCGCAACGCCAGGTCACTGCCGGCGAAAGTGCCGTCCACCGCCACTGTTTGACTGCCCCCGGCGCCCATCTCCCCCGCGATGCCGAGGGCCGTCGTGGTGGTGCCCGCGCCGCCGCAGCCACCCACCACCAGAATCGGGCGCGGCGGCAGATCGGCGTCGCCGCCGTCGCCGCGGCGCTTGCGCAAGCGCACCACGGGAGCCTTGGAACGCGCGGCACGACCCGACGATTCGCCCTCTTCGGGCACCTCGTCGAGCCAGCGGCTCCAGTCCTGATCCATTGTCTCCGCTCTCCTGTTTATCCGGCCGGAACGCCCGCGGCGGGTTCATGGTCGCCGATGATCGCGGGGGCCGTCATTTCGTTGTACGCCGCCGCGACGGCGATCGGGCCGGAACCGGGGCCCGCATCGGGTGTGCCGGTGGATTGCGCAGTGCCGCCGTGGGAATTCAGCACATATAGGGCAACCCCACCGGCGATGGTTAGCAAAACAATGGCAACAATCAGGAAGGCAATGGCGAAAAACCGCCGCCCCGTACCGCGTTCGGCCGGTGCGGCGGCCTCGTCGGCCACGGCGTCCAGCAGCTGGGAGGCCCGATCGACGGGCTCCGCCTCGGCTTCGGTGGCCTCGGAGGGGAATTCGACCACCGTGCTGCCGCGGTAGCGGACCGGCGGTGCGTACGAACCGGTCTCGCCGCGCTCGGTCATCCAATCCGACCAGGATCCGTCGAAGTGGTTGCGGCGCAGCACCGATTCGGGCACCGGCGGCAGGTTCAGCTCGGGGTCGGCGTCGTGGATGTAGTGCGGGAACCGCGCCGCGCCCGCGTCCTGCTCGAAAGCCGGTTCCTCGCCGGGCTGTTCGGGGGCGGCGGACTCGGCGGCGGGGTCGAGGGCGGGGTACCAGCGCGACACTTTTTTGTACGACTTCAACATTCCCGCTGCGGGCACGTCGCTCTGCATCGTCTGACCCTCTCGGCGTCGGTCGTGGCGGACGGTGTGTTGTCGTCGGTGTTCGGCGGTACCGATCCGGCCCGAAAGCATGGCGCTGACCTCGGAACGGTCCCGATCGGAAATTCTCTCGCATGAACAGGAATCCAACGACTCGACGCGCCGGATACCACTCCGTTCAATCCGCGCGCGCGTGCGTGTAGCAGCCATCGCGGCGGCTCGTGAACGCCACGCCGACGGGGCGGTCTTCCGTCCGAATAGGGCAGAATCTACATTAACAAGACCAAGAATTTTGGAGGTTTTGTGAAGACAGCAGACATCGTCGCGGTAGTCACCGGCGGCGCTTCTGGACTCGGACTGGCCACGGTGCGCGAACTGCACTCGGCCGGAGCGAAGGTCGTCATCGTCGATCTTCCCTCGTCGCAGGGCAAAGCCATCGCCGAGGAACTCGGTGAGCGCGTGGTGTTCTCGCCCGGTGACGTCACCAGCGAAGCGGATGTGACCGCCGCGCTGGATGCCGCGCAGGAGCTCGGGACGCTGCGAATCGCGGTGAACTGCGCGGGAATCGGCAATGCCGTCAAGACGGTCGGCAAGCAGGGCGCGTTCCCGCTGGAGGCCTTCACCAAGATCATCAACGTTAACCTGATCGGAACGTTCAACGTGATCCGGTTGGCCGCCGAACGCATCTCGGCGGTCGAGGAGGCCGACGGCGAGCGCGGCGTCATCGTCAACACCGCCTCGGTCGCGGCGTACGACGGACAGATCGGGCAGGCCGCCTACTCCGCCTCCAAGGGCGGCATCGTCGGCATGACGCTGCCGATCGCGCGCGACCTGGCCTCGTTCAAGATCCGCGTGATGACCATCGCGCCGGGCCTGTTCCACACCCCGCTGTTCGCGACCCTGCCGCAGGCCGCCATCGACGCGCTCGGCGCACAGGTGCCGCACCCCTCGCGCCTGGGCGACCCGGCCGAGTACGCGGCGCTGGTGCGCCACATCGTGGAGAACCCGATGCTCAACGGTGAGGTCATCCGCCTCGACGGCGCGATCCGCATGGCTCCGCGCTAACCCGCGGATCTGAAAAGCTAGTCTTCGGACAGGAAAGGCACCGGGGCGAATTCGACTCGCCCCGGTGCCTTTCCCATGCCCCGGCTACATGCTCCAGGGGGCCTGCGGGAGTACCTTGCCGGTCTCCAGCAGCGACTTCAGGTTGGCCAGCACGGCGGGCCAGCCGCTCGAAATGCCCTGCAGCATTTCGTTGTTCGGCAGATTCTCGTGGGTCACGGTGAGCCGCACGATGTCCTGGTGCGATTCGACCAGGAAGGTCACCACCGAGGGCGAACGGTCCTCCTCGGGGGAATCCTCGAAAGTGAGGACCAGGCGGTTGGGTTCGTCGGCCTCGAGGATCTTGCCGACCACGTCGACCTTCCCGGAACCGTCGACGCGGCGGTGCTCCCACTCCGAACCCGGCTGCCAGTCCGACACATTCGCGTGACCCCAGTACTGGGCGGTCAGATCCGCGTCGGTGAGCGCCTTCCAGACCTGTTCGGCGCTGGCGTGAATGTAGGTGACGTAGACGTAGTTCGGGATCGTGGTGGTCATGGCGTACTCCTCTGCCTGGTTCTTGATGGCGCGCAGGACATCCAGCCGGGGGCGGTCGAAGACGGAGATCCAGCGCTGTTCGATGTCGTGAATCGGGGTCGGATTGATGTAGTGCACCCGTTCGCGCCCGCGGCGCACCACCGTGACGAGGCCGGCCCGCTCGAGGATGTCGAGATGCTGGGTCAGCGACTGCCGGGCCATCGCGACCCGTTCGGTCAGTTCGCTCAGGGTCTGACCGTTGTGTTCGCGCAACCGGTCCAGCAGTAGCCGGCGGGTGCTGTCGGCCAGGGCCTTGAAAACCAGGTCCATCTCGGGTTCGGATTGCACACCGAAATTATGCAGGCATTTACCTGCATAAGTCAACGGCGGCCGCGACACGCGCCCGGTGGCACCCCTCCTCACGTGGGAATTTCGTTCTCGGACATGACAATCCGGAAATCGCGGGTCAAGATGATCAACGGCCCCGGCCACAGAACAACGTTGTTTCAGCAGCGCCCGGTGGTTTCGCGGCGCGGAGGGGAGTGCCCGTGGCAATGTCGCCACCGACCGCGGAATCGCCGCAGAACTCGGAGCCCGGCTCGTCGGTGATCGTGGAAACGATCCGACCGGCACGTATCGGGACCCGGCTGGTCCACCCCGTGCTGCGCACCACCCTGCAACAGTTCCTGCGTGCCGGAGCCTGGGTCGCCGATCTCGGCCCGCAGCCCGCGAAGCTGGTCTTCCGCGCCACCCGGCTCTCGGAGAAGCCCGCGGCCGTGCTCGGCACGCCGCGCGGGGTGCGCCGCGAACCGCTGCGATTCGAGCACTGCGATGCCGAATGGCTGTGGCAGTCGCCGATCCCGGATCCGCGCGTGGACCGCGACGCCGCCATCCTCTATTTCCACGGTGGCGCGTTCATCGCGGGCGGGCTCAACAGCTACCGCCGCCACACCGCGCGCATGGCAGTGCTGAGCGAACTGCCCGTGCTGACCGTGGACTACCGGCAGTTGCCCGACGCGCACCCCAACGAGAGCCTCGCCGACGCGCTCGCTGCCTACCGGCACCTGCTGGCCGAGGGATTCCCGCCCGAGCAGATCATCGTCGCCGGTGATTCGGCGGGCGGCGGGCTGGCGCTGCGGCTGGCCCTGACCCTGCGCGAGCTGGGTCTGCCGCTGCCCGTGGCACTTTCGGTGACCTCACCGTGGGCGGACTTCGATTCCACCGCGCGCCTGGCACATCCGAACGCCCGTCACGACGCGGTGCTGCCCGCGGTCGGCCCCGACATGGTGGTGCGCCGCGGCATTGCCGTGGATGGCGTACTGGATCCGGCCTGGTCGGTCGTCAATCACGACTTCGCCGGTCTGCCACCGATGCTGCTGCAGGTCGGCTCGCGGGAGATGCTGCTGTCCGACGCGCTGGCGGTGGCGCGCAATGCCGAGGCGGCCGGGGTGCCGCTGCGCCTGCAGATCCGGCCGAGCGCCCCGCACACGCTCATCCATCTCGGCGCGGGGCTGCTGGCCGACGGCCGCGACGCCGCCCGGGACGCGGCCGAGTTCCACCGTGCGATGATCGAAGCCGGGCATTCCGGTCGCAACGCGGCCTGAACCGCAAGGCTGCGCAGCCTGAACCGAAAGGCTCCGATGACACCGCCTGCCAACGCTTCCGCCGTCTTCGTGACCGGTGCCGCCGCCGGTATCGGCCGTGCCATCGCCGAGCGCTTCGCCCGTGAGGGCTGGACGGTCGGCCTCTACGACATCGACCCGGACGCCGTGCGCGCCACCGCCGAGGCGATCGGCGGCCACACCGTCATCGGCTCCTTCGATGTCACCGACCCGGCGGGCTGGGACGCGGCCCTGAAGCAATTCACCGACGCCACCGGCCGTCTCGACCTGCTGGTCAACAATGCGGGCATCCTGTTCTCCGGCCCCTTCGCCGACATCTCCCTCGACCGCCAGCACCGCTTGGTGGATGTCAACATCAAGGGCGTCCTCAACGGCTGCCACACCGCGCTCCCCTACCTGCGAACCACCCCGAACAGCCAGGTCATCAATCTGGCGTCGGCCTCGGCGCTCTACGGCCAGCCCGGCCTCGCCACCTACGGCGCGACCAAGGCGGCCGTCCGCAGCCTCACCGAGGCCCTCGATCTCGAGTGGCGGCACTACGGCATTCGCGTGACCGACCTACTCCCCCTCTTCGTGGCCACCGACATGATGACCGAGGTGTCCCGAGCCTCGAAGTCCGCCACCACCCTCGGCGTCCACCTCACCCCCGCCGACATCGCAAACACCGTCTGGCACACCGCAACCGCGTCCCGCCCCCTGCGCGGCCCGCACGTCCTGGTCGGCCTGCAAACCAAACTGACCGCCCTGGCCACCCGGCTCTCCCCGCCCTTCGTGACCCGCGCGGTCGTCGCCTGGATCAGCAAGGCCGACACGCTGTAAGGGGCTACCTGACCTGGGTGACCGCGGCTCGCGGGGTCGCCGTCGTGGTGGTCGGGGTCGTGGTCGCCGGTGTTGTAGTAGTTGTCGTCGTCGTGGCGGTGGTCGTTGTCGTCGCCGAGGTGGTGGTGCCGGTGGGCACGTCGATCACGTCGGGGATCTGGCCGCCGCCGAGCATGGGTACCGCGGTGGTGGTGGGCGGGGTCAGCGGGGTGTCGCGGTGGTCGCTGCAGCCCACGAGGGCGGCTGTCAGTGCCGCCAGGATCGCCGTGGTGATCAGGTGCTTGGGCAACGGGGGGCCTTCCGGGTGCGGACTGTGGTGACAGAACCGTCCGGTCGGTGAGTTGTGACCGGACACAAAGATTTTGACGCATCGTTGTGAACGCCGCGCCGTTGAAGATCAACTCGGCACGACCGGTCCGGTGTCGTGGCACGGGTGGTAAGTGCCCCGATCACAGCGCGGCGAGGTCGCCGATGATGAAGATGGCCAGGGCGACGGTGAGGGTCAGTGCGCCCCCGAGCCCGAGCGGTGCGGTGCGGGCCTTCTCGGCGAATTCGTCGTTGATGCCGGTCAGCCAGTTGATGGTGTCCTTGGCGGCGATGAAGATGCCGGAGACGACGGCCAGCCAGGCGGCCGTGAGATTCCACCCACTCGACAGGTTCGACAGGTTGGCGGCGAAGACCAGACCGAACAGGACCACGCCTTGCAGCACCGCGCCGACGTGGGCGACGGTGAGATAGCGAGGAGTCGGCGGGTTGCCCTCCTTCATGCGCAGCATGGTCATGGGATAGCCGAGCAGCGTCCCGTAGGTGAGGGTCAGCAGTCCACCGATGATGAGGACTTTGTCGGTTGCGTTCATGGCGTCCCCCTTCCGGACGGATTCACCGTAGGAGTCCGCCGGAGGGGGTGCGCGCGGTTCAGCGGAATCGATGCTCGAACTTCACCGAGGGTGGCGAGTACGCGGGCGGCAGGCTCCCACCGAGCAGCGGACGGGCGGCCAGCGCGCGGGCCAGCACCCCCGCCAGACCGGCGTATCCGCGCCATGCGGAAATCGAAAGTGCGAGGGAGACAACGGTATCCGTGGTGGACTCCGGCAGCGGACGGCCCGCGAAGCGATCGGCGAGCCAGTTCTCGCACAGCGGGGCAGCCAGCAACCCCAGAGTGACATGCCCAGCCAGAACATCGCGGACATAGCGGACCGGGGTGCCTGCGGCCCGATACCGGTCAACCAGGGCGTCCACATTCCCGCACGGAATGATCAGATCGTGCACGCCCTGCACTGCCAGCACCGGGAAGCAGGGCGGGCGCGCGCCCGGCTCGATATCGGCGAGCACGGCGCGGACCTGCGGCAAGGTGCGCAGGGTCGCCAGCGACGAGCCATCGCGATCCTGCAACCGGGTGCGGGCACTGCGCAGCAACAGGGGCACCGTGGCACTGGTCTCGGCACGATCCAGCAGCGCCAGCGAGGCGGTGTCGAGCTGCTCGCGCAGCGTGCGGTCCAGCGGCGGATAGGCGCGACGCAGTCCCGCCAGGCACAGCGTGGCCAGTCCCCCGAAGGCCGAGCCGTTGAGCCGGAAGAACGTCGATTCCAGCGAGCCGACCGGTGAACCCAGCACGGCCGCGAGGATATTCAGCTCCGGCGCGTAACTCGCCGCCAACTCCGCCGCCCAGGCCGTGGCCAGCCCGCCGCCGGAATACCCCCACAGCGCCACGGGCTCGTCCACGGGCCGATCCAGGAAACCGAGCGTCGCACGCAACCCGTCGAGGGTGCGGTGGCCGGGCTCGCGGGGTGCACCGAATCGTCCGGCGGTGCCGACGTGATCGGGCACCGACACCGCCCAGCCGCGGGTCAGCGCATGCTCGATGAGCAGCAGCTCGTACTGTGGCACCGACCCCAACGCTCGCGCGCCACGCCGAAAAGCGTACGAGGGCAGGCACTTCGAGGCCACCGCGTCGATGGCGCACTGAAAGGAGATGATCGGCCGCGCCACGGTGGAATCCGCCCCGTACGGCAGCAGCACCGTGGTGACCGCCGCCTCGGCCCGGCCGCGCAGATCGGTACTGCGAAACAGCAACTGGGTGGCGGTGATTCGCTGCGGTATCACGCCCAGCAGCGCCAACTCCACCGGCCGCGACCGCAGGATCGCCCCCGGCGCGACCCGGCCGAGCCCGCGCGGCCGGCGGTAGAACGGATCCTGTTCCGGCAGCGGCGGACGGTTCTCCCCGCGCGGTGCCGTTGACTCCTCCGACGCCGATTCTCCCCCGGACCGAGACGCGACCATGCCAATCCCCTTTCGACCGTTGCATATCCGACGGCACGCGGCCGCCCGACCGCGCCGTTCCTCACTCGACCGCGCCGGGTTCCTCACCCGGCTACGCCGGTTGCCAGCCCATGCGCCGTTCGCCGCCCGCGTGCGCCCGCCAGCGCGCGTTCGCTACCCGCCTCCCTCCGCTCGCCAACCGACCGCTCGCCAACCGCCTGCGCCAGTCCGCCACTCGCTTACGTCCGTTCGCCGCCCACCTGCACCCGTTCGTCATCCGACGGCGGTGCGCGCACCCGTCTCCGGCGCGGCGGCCAGCGCGAAGCGCAGTTCGGAGCGGCGCGCGACGGCGAGTTTGCGGTATACCCGGGTCAGGTGCTGCTCCACGGTGCTGGTGGTGATGTCGAGCACCTCCGCGATATCGCGATTGCGATTGCCCACCGCCGCCAGCTCGGCCACCCGCCGCTCAGCGGGACTGAGCGGCTCGGATCCCCCGGCGCTCAGGCCATCCCGGGCCGCGACCGGTCCGGGGTCGATGCGCAGCCGGGCCAGCAGCGGCTCCGATCCGCAGGCCGCGGCCAGCCGGGCCGCCTCGCGCTGCGGCGGCCGCGCCCGGTCGGCCTCCCCCAGCGCCCGGTACGCGTCGCCGAGATCGGCCAGCACGGTGGCCAATTCGAGCTCGTCGCCGCCGGTGCGAGCCAGCGCTGCGGCCCGCCGCAGCAGCGTCACCCGCCGCAGCGGATCGCTGGTGGCCGCCAGCAGTCGCAGCGATACCCCGCCGGTGTGATGGGCTTCGGCCCCGCCAATCGCGTCCAGGTGCCGGGTCGCGAAATTCTGTGCCTGCCAGTGTTGTCCGGCGCGCAGGCTGGCGGCGGCCAGATCGTTGCGCCAGGGCGCAAGCCACGCGAAGTCCATGCCCCACTCGTCCATGAGCCGCCCGCAACGCCGAAAGTGCCGCAGCGCCTCGTCGGGTCGCCCGGTGGCCAGACAGTGTTCGCCGTGAGCGCGCAGATAGCCCAGCGCGAACCGGGATTCGAACAGCGCGCGCGGCACCGGCCTCTCCAACTGCACGGCCGCCTCGGCATGACGACCCTGCGCGGTGCGAGCCCGCACCAGCACCGCGATCGGCCGCCCCAGCCAGACACCGAGCTGTTCGGCGGGCAGCAGGTTCAGCGCGACTAGCGCGTGCCCGGCGGCCTCCTCCAGATTCCCCTTGCGCAGCAGGGTTTCTGCGCGCGCCGAGGCGAACAGCGCCTGCCAGGTCGGGGCGCGGCGCGCGGTGGCCTCGGCCAGCAGGGCGGTGCACCAGGCGTCGGCGGCGTCGAGGCGATCGGCGTGCAGCAGGCAGTCCACCGCCGCCACCAGCACCTCGACGGTGGCGGGGGTGAGCCGATGCTGGGCCAGAATGCGTTGCGCCGCCGCCGCGGTCGCCCCGGCCGGACGCTGCTCGCACAACCCGCGCAGCAGCGCCGCCGCCTGCCGATGCGGTGAATCCCGCTCCGGCACGGGCGAATCAGCCTCCGGCCAGGGATGCCGTTGCGCGGTGACCGGATGCGTGTAGCGCAGCCAGGCACCGAGGAATTCGACCCGGTCGGCCGCCGCGCCGTGCGCGTCGCGGCGCAACCGCAGCAGCGCGTGGTCGGCGTGCAGCACGAAACCGTGCCACAGCATCTGCAGCACCGTCGTGGGCAGGACCGCGGCGGGCACCCGCCCGGTGCGCAGCGCGGCCTTGAGCCGTCCGAAGTTGCGGGTGCGATTGGACGGATTGAGCCGCCATTCCACCTCGACCAGCCGGGTCGCGATGGCCGCGCGTTCGTCCGCGCGCCGGCTGGCCCGGTAGGCCAGCTCCAGATATGTTCCAGCACTGTCGAGTTCGTCAGCGTCGTAGGCCTCCTCGGCGACTTCGAGCAGCACCTGCGCCGCCCACGAGCCGCGCGCGTCGCCCGCCGCGACCAGATGTTCGGCGACCACACCGGCGGGCAGACCGGCGCGGCACAGCAGTTCGGCGGCCGCCGCGTGCAAGGCCCGCCGCTGCGGCCCGGGCAGTTCCCGCAGCACCCGTTCGGCCATCTCCGGGTGCGCACGGCACTGCCCCACGATCAACCCGGCCTGCGCCAATTCCGCAATGACCGTGCGGATTTCGGCGATGTCCGCGTCCAGCAGCTCCGCCACCCGCCCGATCTCGGCGGCGGTGCCCAGCACCGCTACCGCTCGCGCAACCCGTAGTCGCACCGCGTCCGGCGTGACGGCCGGACGATTCCCCCTCCCGCCGGCCCCCACCGGCATCTCCCCTCGGTCCCGAGCGACCGACCGCGCCATCTGACGTCCCTTCACCGATCGGATGCGCCCGGCTGAGCGACATGGCACGGCGAGCTTCGGTGTGCGGGAGCGGCATCATTGCAGCGAGGGCGCGTACGGCGCCCAGGATCAGCCGGGGCACAACGGGTCCGGCGGCCCCGGCGGGCGAGCACTGCCCGCCGGGGCGAATTCACCGGATGAAATCTACTGTCAAACAGTCTATTTCACATTTACCTGCGA
The DNA here is from genome assembly GCF_054782115.1 of Nocardia heshunensis. Lineage (NCBI taxonomy): Bacteria > Bacillati > Actinomycetota > Actinomycetes > Mycobacteriales > Nocardiaceae > Nocardia > Nocardia heshunensis. The sequence goes on from NZ_BAAGTC010000003.1 coordinate 701,930, forward strand.
CATGGTGTCAGCGCTGACGAGCGCCTGCGGGCGATAGACCAGTGCGGCCGCCGAATTCTCGTCCGCCGCCAGGAACACCACCGCGCGCGCCTCGTCGAGCATGCCCTGCCCGGCCGCGCTCAGGTAGGCGTGCACGGGCCCGGCCGAGTACGGGTCGCCCAGGAACGGGTCGATGCCCGCGACCGCCGCCGACGGCAGGCCGACCCGGTAGGCGACCCGCTCCCGGAAGCCGGGCACCGGCGCCGGTGCCAGCAATACGGCTGCGCCGGTAGCGAATTCGCCGGGATCGAGCTTCTCCCCCTCCAGGCAGGCACGCAATGCCTGCTCCGCGAGGGCGAGCGGATCACCGACCCCGTTGCGCACGGTGAGCGCGGTGCGGCCCTCGAGGCCCGCGGCGTCCAGGTCGGCCCACGCGGTCGGCCCGCTCACCGGCGTCTCGCTGGTGTAGATCCGCCCGAACCCGCCCGCGGCCTCGGAGGCGTGCAGCAGGATGGCCGCGCCGCCCGCGGTATAGGGGAAGTCCTCGCGGTCCCGCTCGGTCGAGGGATGGGTGTCACCGGCGACGATCAGCGCGTATTCCACATCGCCGAGCCCGGTGAAGCACTGCGCCGCCATCAGCGCGTGCACCACCCCGGTGCCGCCGTTGAGCAGGTCGAAGGAGAACGCGGGCACCCGCCCGGAGGCATACTCCAGGCCGACGGACAGCCGCTTCTGGATCAGTGCGGCAACGGCGGGTTCGGCGATATTGCTGTCACGGAACACACCGGCATTGATCACCAGGCCGATCCGTTCGGGCGCGACCTCCGCCGCGGCGAGGGCCTGCCGTCCGGCCCGCGACGCCAGCTCGAAGTAGCTGCCGGTATCCGTATCGGTGCACACGGCGGCGGAAACGATTGCGGTGCTCATGAATTCAGGCCTCCAGCCGGGTGATGGTCGCGGCGAGATGCCCGGATACCACGCCGGACGCCTCGGGGATCAGCAGCACCTTGGAGCCGCGTGGAATCTTCTTCTGCGCCAGGTGTTCCCGCAACACCAGGAAATGCGAGGTGGAGGCGGTATTGCCGTATTCGGAATACACATTGAGCGCCTGCGGCATCGGGGTGTCGAAGTGCCGTTCGGTGAGCGAGCTGATGTATTCGATGGCCGGACCGCTGAACTGGTGGTGGATCCAGTAGTCGTACTTCTCGCTCTCCCAGGCCCGCCCGGTCTCCAGCAGGAAGTCGGCCATGCGCGAAATGCCTTGCAGGAAACGGGATTCACTGGCCAGCGCCCGGTTGTCGGTGTACATCGCGATGCCGGTGGTCTTGTCGCTGGGCTGCCCGATGCAGTGCTCGGCGCCGGCCGAGGTGGTCATCAGCTCGATGTAGTGGATCTCGTCGTCGTCGTTGCCCCGGTCGTCGACCACCACCGCGACCGCCGCGTCGCCGACGGTGAGCGCCGCGAACTGCGGGTCGTAGGGCTTGCTGATCTCGCGGACCGCGGTCTCGGCGATGGGCGTGATCTGCTCGCCGCTGACCACCAGGCCGCGGCGCACCACCCCGGACTTGATCATCCGGTCCAGCATCAGCACCCCGGTGATCATGCCCGCGCAAGCATTGGACAGATCGAAGTGCAGCGCCCCGGTCGCGCCGATGGCCGCGCCCAGCTGGGCGGCGAAAGACGGTGCGTAGCAGAACTGCCCGGGCCCGGTGAAGCGGGTGATGGACACCGAGATGATCACGTCCAGCTCGCCCGCGACGTAACCGGAGCGCTGCAGGCAGTCCTCGATCGCCTTGCGCGCCAGCACGAAAGACGATTCGTAATTCTCCGGATCGGAATCGTGGACGCGCCGATTCTTGATTCCGGTAATTCGTTCCAGATCCAATGCCCTCGGCACGGAAAGGCTGTTGATCACGTCTTCGGTGGAGCGAATCGTGGCGGGTGTGTACGCACCGATCGATTCGAAGCGTGTACGCATGTGGCCCCCTGCTCTCTGGACTGTGCGTGTCCGGTCGAATTTGGTTGCGACGGCCGCAATTCGGTGTCCCCCGAGCGGGCCGCGCTGATATCCCGTAGCCCCGATGCCAAGTGAAACGGTACCGTACCGAGCAGTAGCCGGATGTCACACGAGTCACACGAATCACACTGCGCCAGGCCCGGTTTCGATGCGACAGTGCTGGACAGACGCTATTCGACGGCATTCCGGCGGCGCACCCGTAGGGGGTGGAATAGGGGTACACGAAGAACCGGTGTCGGTACCCGACGACACACTAAACACGTTGTATATCAAGTGATTACGGTTCGCCACCGGTGGCGGTTCGACAGCACCGCGTGTAGCCTCACCGATACATTCATCGCATTCCTCGACAATTCACTGGGGGAAGTGTGTCGCATTCCTTGCCCACCATTTATTGGCGCGCCCTCGATCGTTTCCGCGATATCGTCGCCGCCCATCCCGAGCGGGAGGCGGTGATCTATCCCAACGGCAAGAATCGGGCCGGCCTGCCGCAGTACGAGCAACTCACCTACGCCGAACTCGACGCGTGGTCGGACACCATTGCCGAGAAGTTCACCGAGGCCGGGATCGGCCGCGGCGTACGCACCATCGTGCTGGTGCGCCCCGGACCGGAGTTGTACGCGGTCCTCTACGGACTGTTCAAGATCGGCGCGGTGCCGGTGGTCATCGATCCGGGCATGGGCATGTTCAAGATGCTGCGCTGCCTACAGGCCGCCGACGCGGAAGCCTTCGTGGGCGTGACGGAGGCGCAGGCGCTGCGCATCGTGTTCCGCGCCTACTTCCGCAAGGTGCGGGTGGCGGTCACCGTCGGCCGCTCCTGGTGGCAGGGACCCACTCTCGAAAGCTGGGGCCGCACACCGGCCGCCACGCTGCCCGACCGGGAGCACGGCCCCGACGATGAGCCGCTGCTCATCGCCTACACCACCGGCAGCACCGGTCCCGCCAAGGCGGTGATCCTCACCCACGGCAACCTCGCCGCCATGATCGAACAGGTCGACGCCGCGCGTGACCATGTACCGCCGGGCACCTCGCTGATCACCGCACCGGTGGCCGGGATCCTGGAGTTGCTGCTCGGATCCCGCTGTGTGCTACCGCCATTGATCCCCTCTCAGGTCGGCGCGACCGATCCCGCGCACGTGGTGGACGCGGTCGAGCGCTTCGCGGTGCGGACCATGTTCGCCTCACCGGCGGTGATCATCCCGCTGCTGGCGCACATCGAGGAGACCGGCGCGGTGCTGCCCACCATTCAGAGCATCTACTCCGGCGGTGCGCCCGTGCCCGACTGGTGCGTGGCCGCGCTGCGGCAGGTGCTGCCCGAGGACGCCAAGGTGTACTCCGGCTACGGGGCCACCGAGGCGCTGCCCATGGCCACCATCGAATCCCGGGAACTGCTGGGCGATCTCGTGGAGCAGGCGCATCATGGGCACGGCGTGTGCGTGGGGCGGCCCGCGCTGAACGTCTCCGCGCGCATCATCGCCGTCACCGACGACCCGCTGCCCGACTGGTCGGATGTGGAAGCGCGGAGCGCGGACCTGGCGGCCTCGCGCGGCATCGGCGAACTGGTGGTGTCCGGGCCGAATGTCAGCACCCGATACTTCTGGCCGCAGGCGGCCAACCGCATCGGCAAGATCACCGACGGCGAGGTGATCTGGCATCGCACCGGGGATCTCGCCTGGATCGACGACGCTGGTCGAATCCGGTTCTGCGGGCGCAAGTCCCAGCGCTTGGACACCGAGAGCGGGCCCATGTTCACCGTGCAGGTGGAACAGGTCTTCAACACCCTCGAAGGCGTCGCCCGCACCGCGCTGGTCGGCGTCGGCGAGCGCGGCGCGCAACAGCCGGTGCTGTGCGTGGAACTCGAACCGGGTGCCGACAAGGCCGCTGTCGAACGCGAATTGCGCGGCCGCCGTGACGAATACGACATCACGAAGCCGGTGACGGAGTTCCTGTTCCACCCGAAGTTCCCGGTCGACATCCGCCACAACGCCAAGATCGGCCGCGAGAAGCTGACGGTCTGGGCGACGAAACAGTTGGGCGGCAAGCAATGAGAACGCTGGCACTGATCGAGGTGGTCGTCCGAATGGTGGCCGACGAATGGGCCAGCCGCCACCACACCCGCCGGGAGGCACCATGCGCGCTCTGGTGACGGGAGCCTCCGGCTTCCTGGGCGGCGCGCTGGTGCGCCACCTGGTCCACGACACCGACCACAAGGTGTCGATTCTGGTGCGGCCCACCAGCAATCTGCGCGATCTGGACCCGGTGCTCGACCGCGTGGACCGCGTCTTCGGCGACCTGAGCGACCCCGAATCCCTCGACCGGGCGGCGCAGGACGTGGATATCGTCTTCCACAGCGCCGCCCGGGTCGACGAACGCGGCACCCGCGCCCGCTTCTGGGCCGAGAACACCGCCGCCACGGCTCGGCTGCTCTCGGCGGCGCAGGCCGGTGGCGCAACACGATTCGTGTTCATCTCGAGTCCGAGCGCGCTCATGGACCGTGACGGCGGCGACCAGATCGATATCGACGAGTCGGTTCCGTATCCGCGCCGGTATCTCAACTACTACTGCGAGACCAAGGCGGCCGCCGAACGCCTGGTGCTGAAGGCGAATACGCCGGAGTTCACCACCTGTGCGCTGCGCCCGCGCGCCATCTGGGGTGCGGGCGACCGGTCCGGGCCGCTGATCCGTCTGCTGGATCGGGCCGCGTCGGGCACGCTGCCGGATCTCTCCTCCGGCCGCGAGGTCTACGCCTCGCTCTGCCACGTCGACAATATCGTCGAGGCCGCGGTGCTCGCCGCCACCAGCGAGAACGTGGGCGGCAAGCCGTATTTCATCGCCGACGCCGAGCGGACCAACGTGTGGCGCTTCCTCGGCGAGGTCGCCGAAGACCTCGGCTACACGGGTCCCAGCCGCACCCTCGACCCGCGCGTGCTCGGCCTGATCGTGGAGGTCATCGAAAACCTGCGGCGCGTACCGTATCTCGCCGAGCACTGGACCCCGCCGCTGTCGCGCTATTCGGTGGCGGTGATGACCCGCTCGGGCACCTACGACACCGCCGCCGCCACCCGCGATTTCGGATACCGGCCCGTTATGGACCGCGACACCGGCATGACCGAACTGAAATCCTGGATCCGCAGTGCGGGGGTGATCGCCGGATCCACCCGCTGACCAGCGTCAGGGCGCTCTCCGCAAAAACTTGTGTTACGGCCGGTACCGGCTAGCATGGGCACTACTGCGCGAGGGCGAGTCGGTGCTGACGGCCCTCGGGGCCGCAACGCAGCACCGCACTCAATGAGGAGAGCGCCCGATGCCGGAGTTCGATTATCACGGCGTGTCCGTCGCGTACGACCATGCCGGTTCGGGTGATCCGATCCTGTTCCTGCACAATCTCGGCGGCGACCGCCACATCTGGCGCCATCAGATGCGCGCCCTGGCCGGTTCGCACAGCGTGTACGCGCTGGATCTGTTCGGCTACGGCGATTCCGACACCCCGGCGTCCGGGTACACGGTCGACAACTACCTGCGCATGGTGTCGGAGTTCATCGACGCGCACCGGCTGACCAACCTCATCATGGTCGGCAATTGCTTCGGCAGCGCGATGTCGTTGCTGTATGCCCGCCGCGAGCCGCGCAATGTCCGGGCCCTGGTGCTGTGCAATCCGCTGACCGCCGCCACGCTGGCGCCCACTCTCACCGGCCGAACCGCGGCCGTCGCCGCCCACCTGCCCCTCGACTCGCTGGCCAGGATGATCCGGTTGCCCGGTCTCGCCGCCGGTTTCGTGGTGCGCGAGCAGCTCGGCCCGCGCGGCCGGCACATGGACGCCGCCACCTTCTCCGGATTGCGCCGCCGCTGGAGCGAACCCAGCCGCCTGCTGCCGCCCGCCGCGACCACCCGTGATCTCTCGGCGCTCGCGGTGCTGGACGACTTCCGTCCGGGCCCGGGCTTCCCGCCCATCACGACCGTCTGGGGTGCGAAGAATCGTGTGCTCTCGGCGAGCGCCGGTAGCCGCCTGAACCGGACCCTGTGCCCCGCGCAGGCCATCGAACTGGCCGACTGCGGTCACCTGGTCATGCTCGAGGAGCCCGAAACCGTTACCACCGCAATCCGTTCGGCCACCCGGACCGCGCTGGCGGGCTGAGGCAGACGGCCGGAATTCTCGATCTGGTTGGAGTCTTTGCCAGATACCGTGTGCGAGATCACGTGCACGGGAGGGAGTTCGGGCGATGGGCCGATTCATCAAGGGCGACGGGTGGGACGTGGCTGCACCGCTGGGGCCGCAGTCGTTGACCTGGAAGCACTTCGGGGACATCCGGTCGATGCTGATCCTCGGCCGTGCGGGCACCCTGCAGAACATGCATCCGGTCCTGGACGCCGCGCTGCAGGAGCACTCGAACTTCTTCCGCGATCCGATGGACCGGTTCGACCGCTCCATCAAGCCGATTCACGCCATGATCTACGAACCGCGGCCGCGGGAGCACGCGGCCACCGTGCGCGACTTCCACAAGCCGATCAAGGGCAGCCACGCCGACGGCGCGCGGTATCACGCCCTGGATCCGGAGGTGTTCTGGTGGACGCACGTCACCTTCTACGAATCCATCATCGCCACCCAGGAATTCTTCGGCACCCCGCTGACCGAGGACGAGCAGCGGCAACTCATCGCCGAAGGGTTGAGCTGGTGGCGGCTCTACGGGATGAGCGAGCGGCCCGCGTTCGGGGATCACGAGAACTACCAGCGGTATTGGGAACACATGTGGCGCGAAGTGCTGGGCCGCAATACGACCACCGACTTCGCCTCCGCCATCCACCGCGCGAAAGTGCCTGCGCCACCGGGCGTTCCGGAAGCACTGTGGCGGCTGGCTCGGTTCCCGGTCATGGGCATCGGGGTCTGGATCTCCAACGCCACCATGCCGCCGCCGGCGCGTGAACTGTTGGGCTATCGCTGGACGAAATGGGATCAGGCCGCCTTCGAGGTCTTCCGCCGCGCGGTGCGCCTGACCTGGCAGCTCGCCCCGCAGCGGCTGCGCTACATTCCCGAATCCTGGTCAGGCATGCGCAAATACCGCGACGATCCGGCCGCCTACGAGCCGGTCAGCCCGCCGCCCGCACCAGCAGTGCCGCCAGCTCACGAAGCCGCGCCCTGAGTTCCGGCGGATCCAGAACGCTGAACTCGAACCCGAAATGCGTCATATAGGAGGCGATCGCGTCCAGCGAGTGCGCGCCCGTGTGCAGCACACAGGTTTTCGCGTCCACGGCCTCGAGCACACCGACCGTGGGCGCGATGCGCTCGGCGGCCGTGTCGATCGGGGCGTGCAGCAGCAGGCGGACCTGATAGCGGTAGGGGCCGGAAGTCACACCGTGCGAGACGAATTCGGCGGCGTCGGGGGCCTCGCGGGGCGTGAAGCCGGGGCCGGTCGGGATGCGCGGGGTCATCCGGTCGACCCGATAGGTGCGCCAGCCCTCGCGATCCACGTCCCAGCCGATCAGGTACCAGCGGCGACCGGTATGGACGAGGCGATGCGGTTCGGTGGTGCGACGCGAGGCCTCGCCTTCGTGGTTGCGGTAGTCGAAACGCAGCCGATGCTGATCACGAATGGCCGCGGCGATGGCGGTCAGGGTGTCGGGGTCCACCCGCGGGCCGCCCGCGGGTACGGCCACGGTCGCCTCCTGCAAGGCACTCACCCGATGCTGCAACCGCGATGGCAACACCTGCTCGAGCTTTGCCAGCGCCCGCAGCGAACTCTCCTCGATCCCGGCGATGGTGCCGCCCGCCGCGGTCCGCAAACCCATGGCCACCGCGACGGCCTCCTCGTCGTCGAGCAACAACGGCGGCAGCTTCGCCCCCGCACCCAGCCGATATCCGGCGGATCCGGCCACCGCATGCACGGGATAGCCGAGGGTGCGCAGCTTTTCGATATCCCGGCGCACCGTGCGCACATCGACCTCGAGCTGAGCGGCCAGTTCCGCGCCACTCCAATCGCGCGGCGTCTGCAGCAGCGACAGCACCCGCAGCAGACGGGCGGAGGGTTCCAACATGGCTCCGATTCTGCCCGACAGCTAGGGCGGAAAGTGTCCTAACCGGCTCCTAGCGTGGTTCTCATGAGCGATGACATCACGCCCTTCCGGATCGACATCCCCCAGAGTCAGCTCGATGACCTGCGGGCACGGCTCGACAATGCCCGCCTGCCCGCCCCGCTGCCGGGCGACGACTGGGACACCGGCGTCCCCGTGCACTGGCTGCGGGAACTCGCCGAACACTGGCGCACCGGCTACGACTGGCGCGCGGCCGAGGCCGAGCTCAACCGCTACCCACAGTTCCTGACCGAGATCGAGGGTCAACGCATCCACTTCCTGCACGTCCGCTCGGCCGAACCGGATGCGGTGCCGCTGATCATGACCCACGGCTGGCCCGGATCGGTCGCCGACTTCCTCGACATCATCGGCCCGATGACCGATCCGCGCGCGCACGGCGGCGACCCCGCCGACGCCTTCCACCTGGTCATCCCGTCCCTGCCCGGGTTCGGATTCTCCGGGCCGGTGAGCGAAACCGGTTGGAGCCGAGCCCGAATCGGCCGGGTCTGGGCCGAACTCATGCACCGCCTCGGCTACCAGCGCTACGGCGTGCAGGGCGGCGACATCGGCGCAGCGGTGAGCCCGGAGGTGGCCCGGCACGCACCGGATCGGGTGATCGGCGTGCACGTCAACGGCGGCACCAATCTGCCGCCGCCGGACGCCGTGCAGGACATGGACGAACTGACCGAGCTCGAGCAGGATCGCATCCGCCGCATTCAGGCGTTCATGCAGGAAGAGTTCGGCTACATCTCGATTCAGTCCACCCGGCCGCAGGCGCTGGCCTACGGTCTGACCGATTCGCCGGTGGGCCAACTGGCCTGGATCATGGACAAGTTCCGCGAGTGGACCCACCCGCGCAGCGTGCTGCCCGACAAGATCATCGACCGGGACCGGCTGCTCACCGACGTGATGCTGTACTGGCTCACCGGCACCGCCGGATCGGCGGCCTACGTCGGCTACAGCCATCTTGCCGATTGGGGTGTGCCGGGCGTGAATTCGGGTGTTCCGACCGGTGTCATCGCCTTCGCGCACGACGTGTGCATCCGCCGCTACTGCGAATCGTCCAACACCATCACCCACTGGGTGGACGTCGACCGCGGCGGGCATTTCGCGGCGTTGGAAGAACCCGAACTGCTGGTGGCCGACGTGCGCGAGTTCTTCCGCGGCCTGCGCTGAGTCAGGGCAGCAGCGGCCGGACCTGCTCGGCGGCGAAACGCACGAAGCCGACCGGGTCCGGTTCGTCGGCGGTGGGCTGCAGCACCACGCTGGTGGCTCCGGCCTCGGCCCAGCGGATCACCGTGTCGGCGATGGCCCGGGCGTCACCGGCGATCCCGAGATCGGGGATGGTGTCACGTTCCTTGGCCCGCAGCTCCGCGGCCACCCGCTCCTCGGCACCCGCTCCCGTAGCGGCGAGCAGATACACGACGATCGGAAAGGGCTGCGCCACAGGTGATTCCGGACGGGCAGCCCGGATGATGTCGGCGGCCGCGCGAATCCGCTCTGCCGAGGCGGAGTTGTCGAGCACCACTCCGTCGGCGGATTCCCCGACCAGCTGAATAGTTTTCGGCCCCTTCGCCGCACCCAGGATCGGCGGTGCCGCCACCGGCGGCCAGTCCAGGGCGACATCGTCGAGCTGAACGTAGCGGCCCTTCACCGTGATTCGCTGCCCGTCGAGCAAGCCACGCAAGGCCTCGAGATATTCGCGCAGCAGTGTCACCGGCGAGGCGACCCGCGCCCCCACCTGCCCCATCCAGTCCTGCACCCCGTGGCCGACGCCCCAGATCCCGCGGCCGGGGAACATCCGCTCGAGCGTGGCAATCTCCATGGCGGTGATCGCCACGTTCCGCAACGGCACCGGCAGCACCCCGACGCCGATCCGCACCCGCTCACTCCACGCCAATGCCGCTGCGGCCGTGGATATCCCGCCTTCGAGGAAACAGTCCTCCCACAGCCACAGTTCGTCGAGCCCCGACTCGTCGGCCGCGCGCACTACTTCCCGCAGCCGCTCCGGTGGATTCTGCGGCCGGAACACCGCGCCCAGCGTCGTCATGCCTCATGCCTACCAAAAAAGCAGCGGCCCGGCCTCATTCACGAGGAGACCGGGCCGCGCGGGTACGAAGGATCAGCCGAAGTGGCAAACGTAGTGGACGGGCTCGAGGACCTCGATGACGAAGCTGGAGTCGCCGGGCACGGAGAAGGTCTCGCCGCCCTTGTAGGCGGTGGCCTCGGTCTCGCCCGCGAGGGTGACGTTGCACGAGCCCTCGAGCAGCTCCATGATCTCCGGCGCGCCCGTGTTGAAGGTCAGGGTGGCGGGGAGGATGACACCGACGGACTTGCTGGTGCCATCGGCCAGCTCGATATTGTGGCTGACGCACTTGCCGTCGAAGTAGACATTGGCGCGCTTGGTGACGGTGACATTCTCGAACTTCATGCGGCGATCGTACCCGGCGACATCCGGGCAATCCGCACGGTGGGCGACCTACCCGACCGGCGGCACCGCACCCTCGGGCAGCGCGTCCAGTGCCGCGGCCGCCAAGGCCCGGCCCTGCTCGATGATCACCGCGGCCCGATGGAAATCCATGGTGCCGCAGATGTTCTGCGGCACCGAGATCAGCAGGTCCGGCGGATGCGCGGCGAGATGCTGGCGGGTGATCTGGGCGAGCATCAGATCGATGGCCCGCTGCGCCACATCCGTGGCCCGGACACTGGTCAAGGGTGGCGGCGGTTCGACGGGAGCCTCGGTCCGTCCCGCACCCAGACCGCGCCACCACTGCGTGAACCAGTTCGGTCGCGGCAGCGCGCGGTCGTAGGCCGGATCCGGCGGCCCCGACAGATCCACCCCGATGGTCAGATCCGCGGGCCCGAGCGCCATGGTCGCCACGACCGGGACCGGGTCGAGGACGCCACCGTCGACGAGCACGTGGCCGTCCACCAGCACCGGTGTGATGAATCCGGGAATCGAGATGGACGCGCGGATCGCGGCGTCCAGGCCCCCGGTCCGGAACCAGGTGGATCGCCCGGTGGTCAGGTCCGTGGCCACCGCGACATACGGGATGGCGAGGTCTTCGATGCGCAGTTCGCCGAGCATCTCCCGGATGCGATCCAGCACCTTCCCGGCCCGGATCACCCCCGGCTCACTGAACGCCGGATCCAGCAGCCGCGCCACCTCGAACTGGCCGAGAGCCGTTGCCCAGGCCGTGAATTCGTCCAGCCGCCCGGCCGCGAACAGCCCACCGACCAGCGACCCCATCGAGGATCCGGCCACCCCGACGATCTCGTACCCGCGCTCCTGCAACTCCGCGATCACCCCGATGTGCGCGTACCCGCGCGCACCGCCGCTGCCCAGGGCGAGTTTGACGCGCTTGCCTTCGGTGGCCACACCCCGACCCTACGACCCCCAGCGAATGTCCCGCAAATGTGACTCACTACTGCGCGCGGGACCGCCGGACCGAACGAACCGGCGATTATCGTCTTCTCCCATGTCCGGTGACATCGCACAGGTCCGGGTCGAGAGCGAGTTCGCGCCGCTGCGCACGGTGGTGGTCTCGCAGAGCGAATTCCGCGCCCCCGCCGACCCCGCCATGGTGGGCCCCGAGATCCCGGTAGAACCCTCCGCCGCCGACCTCATGGACGCGGTGTGGGGCAAGGACTTCGGCGCGGTCTACCCCGACAAGCAACGCCGCTGGGAGGCCGAACGCGAAGAACTCGCCACGGTCCTGCGCCGCCACGGCGTCGAGGTGCTGCGGCCACGGCTGTTCACCGGAGCCGAAAAGGCAGCCGCGGGTCCCGGCGGCTACGCCAACTTCTTCGTCCGCGACCCGTGGTTCACCGTGGGAGACCATGTGATCGAAGGGGTCCTGCAATTCCCGCACCGCCGCGACGAGATCCTCCCCAGCCGCGATCTCCTCCTCGAACGCGTTATGCCCGCCGACGCCCACTACGTCTCCCTCCCCCGCCCCGGCATCGGTCTCCCCGGCCCGGGCCCCTTCCTCGAAGGCGGCGACGTCCTGGTCCTCGGCAACGACATCTTCGTCGGCATCTCCGGCATGGCCACCAATGCCCTGGGCATCGCCTGGCTCGCCAAATACCTCCGCCCCCAAGGCTTCACCGTCACCCCGGTCCGTCTCCCCCGCCACGTCCTGCACCTGGACTGCGCCCTCGGCCTGGTCCGCGACGGTCTGCTCATCGCCTGCCCCGCCCGCCTCCCCGACGGCCTCCCCCCACGCCTGCGCGCCTGGGACCACATCGACGTCACCGAAGACGAGGCGGCTGCCATGGCCACCAACGGCCTGCCGATCAACCCCGAAACCTATGTAACCGACCCGGAATTCGAGCACGTCGGCAAACAACTCGAATCCCGCGGCATCACAGTCGAATACATCGACTTCGCCGTCTCCCGCATCTTCGGCGGTGCCTTCCGCTGCACCACCCAACCCCTGCTCCGCACCGACTAGTCGGTCCGGCCCGTTACGGTGAGGGCCCGGTCGGCATGCGGATAGATGGTTTACATGGGTTTGATAGTTTTCGTCGTCGCGATCATGACGGCGGCGTGGTGGAACGACGTCAACAACGATGGATTCGCCGCACATCCAACACAATTCGCGTTCTGCGTGGTGGGCTGGATCGTGGCCGTAGTGGCGCTCGTGATCGACGCGCGTCCGGCCCGCGTCGCACCCCGACAGCCGGATGCCGCCTCCCGCGCCGAATGGGAACGCGAACTCGCGGACCGGGAACTCGCGGATTTCCGAACCGCCCTGGGGACCATTGCCGTGCTGATCGCCCCTGAGCGACCGGCATTATCCGCCGCCGCCCGCATCGCCGTGGCGTCGGCGGAGAGCCACAGCGAGGCCCGCGCGGCTCTGCTCGACATCCTGCTCGCGCCCTCGGACGGCGTGCGGGCGCTGGCCGAACTCGATCTCGACGATACCGACAGCCGACAGTACGACGACCTCTTGCCGCCGCTACTGCGCTCGGTCGCGCGCTACAGCGGTCGTCCGCACCTCGTGCCGTTCCTCATCTACGACGAGGACCTGCACCGTGGCTATCTCGTATTCGTGACCCGCACGCGCACAACAACACTCACACGTCTCGCCGGGCAGACCGAGCTCCTGCTCTACGCGGCCGAGGTTACGCGGTAGACGTCGTAGACGCCTTCCACATTGCGGACCACGTTGAGCAGGTGACCCAGGTGTTTCGGGTCGCCCATCTCGAAGGTGAACTTGGAGATGGCGACTCGATCACCGGAGGTGGTGACCGCCGCCGAGAGGATGTTGACCTTCTCGTCGGCCAGCACCTTCGTCACGTCCGAGAGCAGACGCGTCCGGTCGAGGGCCTCGATCTGGATGGCGACCAGGAACACCGAGGACGGGGACGGTGCCCACTTCACCTCGATGATGCGTTCGGGTTCCGAGCGCAACGAATCCGCGTTGGTGCAGTCGGTGCGGTGAACACTGACCGCGCCGCCTCGCGTCACGAAGCCCATGATCTCGTCGCCGGGGACCGGGGTGCAGCACTTGGCGAGCTTGGACACCGTGCCGGGCGCGCCCGGAATCTCCACGCCCGCATCGCCTGTCGTGCGCTGCCGTGACGGCACCGTGGAAGGCGTTGACCGCTCGGCCAATTCGTTCTCGACGTCGCTGACGCCGCCGAGCTGCGCCATGAGCCGCTGCACCACGTGATGCGCGGACACCTGGTTCTCACCGACGGCCGCGTACAAAGCGGAGATATCGGTGTAGTGCAGTTCGTGGGCGAGCGCGCTCATGGCGTCGACGCTCATCAGGCGCTGCAGCGGCAGGCCCGAGCGACGGACCTCCTTGCTGATCGCGTCCTTACCGGCCTCGAGAGCCTCTTCACGGCGTTCCTTGGCGAACCACTGCCGGATCTTGGCCTTGGCGCGCGGGGACACCACGAAGTTCTGCCAGTCCCGCGAGGGTCCGGCGTTCTGCGCCTTGGAGGTGAAGATCTCGACGACCTCACCGTTCTCCAGCTGCCGTTCCAGCGCGACCAGTCGCCCGTTGACGCGCGCGCCGATGCAGCGATGCCCGACCTCGGTGTGCACGGCATACGCGAAGTCCACCGGGGTAGATTTCTGCGGCAGCGTGATCACATCGCCCTTGGGGGTGAACACGAAGATCTCCGGCGACTTCAGGTCGAAGCGCAGCGACTCCAGGAATTCCGCCGGGTCGGCGGCCTCCCGCTGCCAGTCGAGCAGCTGACGCATCCACGCCATGTCGTCGACTTCGGTGGAGTCGTTGGAGTGCTTGCCCTTGGTCTCCTTGTACCGCCAGTGCGCGGCAATGCCGAACTCGGCGGTCCGGTGCATGTCCTGGGTGCGGATCTGCACTTCCAGCGGCTTGCCGTCGGGACCGACCACTGTCGTGTGCAGCGACTGGTAGACGCCGTAGCGCGGCTGGGCGATGTAGTCCTTGAACCGCCCGGCCATCGGCTGCCACAGCGAGTGCACGACACCGACCGCGGCATAGCAGTCGCGCACCTCGTTGCAGAGAATACGAATACCGACCAGGTCGTGGATGTCGTCGAAGTCCTTACCCTTGACGATCATCTTCTGATAGATCGACCAGTAGTGCTTCGGGCGGCCCTCCACGACGGCGTCGATTCGGCTGGCGGCCAACGTGTTCACGATCTCGGCGCGCACCTTCGCCAGGTACGTGTCGCGCGAGGGCGCGCGGTCGGCGACCAGGCGCACGATCTCGTCGTACTTCTTGGGGTGCAGGATCGCGAACGCGAGGTCCTCGAGCTCCCATTTGACGGTCGCCATACCGAGCCGGTGGGCCAGCGGCGCGATCACCTCGAGGGTTTCGCGTGCCTTCTTGGCCTGCTTCTCCGGCGGCAGGAACCGCATGGTCCGCATGTTGTGCAGCCGGTCGGCGACCTTGATCACCAGCACGCGGGGGTCGCGCGCCATGGCGATGATCATCTTGCGGATGGTCTCGGCCTCGGCCGCGGCGCCCAGGTTGACCTTGTCGAGCTTGGTGACGCCGTCGACCAGGTGCGCGACCTCGGTACCGAATTCGGCGGTCAGCTCGTCGAGCGAGTACCCGGTGTCCTCGACCGTGTCGTGCAGCAGCGCCGCCACCAGCGTGGTGGTGTCCATACCCAGCTCGGCCAGGATGTTCGCCACGGCCAGCGGGTGCGTGATGTACGGGTCACCGGACTTGCGGAACTGGTGTGCGTGCTTCTCGTCGGCGACGTCGAAAGCCCGTTGCAGCAGAGCGAGATTCGCCTTCGGGTACAGCTCGCGGTGCACGGTCGCCAGCGGCTCGAGCACCGGTTTGACGGCGGCGATGCCGCGCTGACCGGTCATGCGACGCGCCAGGCGCGCGCGGACGCGACGGGAGGCGGAGGTGGGAAGGGCGGTGGAATTACGAGCGGCGGCCTGTCCATTGGACGCCGGAGTGGCGGACCCGACCTCGGGCGTTTGCCCCGAGTTCGCCTTCTCCAAATTCTGTGTCATGCCACCTCCGCTCGCGGCCTCGATCGGAAAACCATATCGGACCGTTCAACCACCCAGATCATCCACTTTAGTCCTGGAAACGGATACCGACCGGGACAGCCGACGCCGCCAGGCCGAACAGCCTTGGAGCGTTGAACTGTACCCGGTCAGCTCACTGTTCATCCGCAGACTCCACCAGCCCATCGGCGGTCAGCTCGAGCCGGCGCGTCACGCCGATGTCGCTGAGGAATCGCGGATCGTGACTCACCACGATCAGCGCACCCTGGAAGGCCGCCAGCGCCTCGGTGAGATGCGCCAGGCTGGGCAGATCCAGGTTGTTGGTCGGCTCGTCGAGCAGCAGCAGCTTCGGTGCGGGCTCGGCCAGCAGCAGCATGGCCAGCGCCGCCCGCAGCCGCTCCCCGCCGGACAGGGCTCCGGCGAGCACATCCGCGTCACCGCCCCGGAACAGGAACCGGGCCAGCTGCGCCCGGATCTGCTCGGCCGAGGCGTGCGGCGCGGCGGCCGCGACATTCTCGAACACCGAGCGCGATTCGTCGAAGACGTCGAGGCGTTGCGGCAGCATCCGCCACGCCACCTTCGGTCCGTCCTGCTGAATCCGGTGCAGCAACGTGGTTTTCCCGATGCCGTTGCGCCCGGTGAGCGCGATGCGTTCGGGCCCGGTCACTTTCAACGTCACTGTCGGCCCGCACGCCAAGCGCACCTCGTCCAGTTCGAGCACGTCCTGTCCCGGATACAGCCGGGTATCCGGCAACTCGACCCGGATCTCCCGGTCGTCGCGCACCCGCTCCTGCATCTCGCTGAGATGATCACGCGCCCCTTCGACCTTGCCGATGTGGTTGTTGCGCAACTTCCCCGCCGCCACCTGCGCCTCGCGTTTGCGATTGTGCGCGACGATCTTGGGAACCCGCTTCTCCTCCTCGGCCTTGGCCCCGGTCCGCAGTCGCCGATCCAGCTTGATTCGAGCCTCCACGAGCTCGCGCGCTTGCTTGCGCACATCGCTACGCGCATCGCGGACCGCCGCACGGGCGGCCTCCTGCTCGACGGCGATGATCCGCTCGTACTCGCTGAAATTGCCGCCGAACAAACGGATCTCGCCCTGCCGCAATTCGGCGATGGTGTCCACCCGATCGAGCAACTCCCGATCGTGGCTGACGGTCAGCACGGTGCCGGGGAACTGCCCGACGACCTCGTAGAGCCGCTGCCGGGCCACCTGATCGAGGTTGTTGGTCGGTTCGTCCAGCAACAACACCTCTGGCTCCCGCAACAGTTCCGCCACGAGACCCAGCAGCACCGTCTCACCGCCGGACAAGGTGTCCAGCCGCCGATCCAGATCCGCGATATCTCCTGCGACATAATGCAATCCGAGCCGCGCCAGCAACGCCACCGCCCGCTCTTCGATATCCCAGGAATTGCCGACGAGATCGAAGTCGCCGTCGTCGCCGCTCCCGGATTCGATGCGGTGCAGTGCCTTTCGAATCCCAGCCAGCCCGAGCACCTCGTCCACCCGCTGCCCGGTGGCCAGCCCCAGATCCTGCCGCAGGTACCCCACCCGCCCTGACACGCTCACCGAACCGCGCGCAGCCCGCAATTCGCCGGTGACCAGCCGAAACAGAGTGGATTTCCCCGCACCGTTCGCACCGACCAAGCCAATATGACCCGGTCCGAGCTGAGCGTCGAGACCCTCGAAAACCGGAGTGCCATCCGGCCAGCCGAAGGTGAGATCGGAAATAGAAATAACAGATATAGGCATGCGGCCTCCTGAAAGATGAGCGAATGCGGCGCGCGATTGCGGACCACTCGGCGATCACCTCAGAAGAGCAACGGCATGACTCCGATCAACGGGAATAGAACTCGAATACGTTAACCGGGATCAACGAGCCGATGCAAGAACATATTTCGAGATCCAGGTCTCAGCGGGCGACCGACGTGGTGAACCGCAGGTAGCCGAGCGCCATCACCGCCACCACCGCAGCCAGGGTGAACATGGCGGCGACGCCGTGCCCGATCATCACACCGCCCAGCAACGATCCCGCGCCGATACCCAGGTAGATGCATGACGCGTTCAGCGCCACCACCAGTCCGGATTCCTGCGGGGCGGCGGCGATGAGACGGTGCTGCTGAGCCGGAGACTGGCCGAAACTCGACCCACCCCAGGCCGCGGCGAGCACGGCGACCAGGGCGGGGACGGTCCAGTGCTCGGCGGCGAGCCAGCCCAGGACGGCCAGAGCTGCGGCCAGGGTGAGGCAGCCGACGGTCAGCACTCGGGTTGCTCCCCAGCGGTCGGTGGCGTAGCCCGAGAACAGGCTGCCGACGATGGCACCGGAGCCGTACGCGGCGAGCATCCACGCGGTGGACGACGCGCTGATGCCCACCCCACCGAAGGCCGGGACCGCGTAGGCGTAGACGACGTAGGCGGCGGTCATGCCAAGCACGGTCAGGGGCAGCACCTTCGCGACCGCCGGGTTGCGCAGCACCGCCAGGCGGGTGCGCAGCGGGACGTACGGGCTGCCGGGTAGGGCGGGCACCCACGCGGCCACACCGAGCGCGGCCAGCAGGCACAGTCCGGCGACCGTGGCCAGGGCTGAGCGCCAGCCCAGCCACTGGCCGATGGCATCACCCATCGGCACGCCCAGCGCCGTCGCGACGGTCAGTCCCGCGATGACCACCGCAAGTGCCCGCGCTCGCACCTCCGGGCGCACCATCGCCGCGGCCACCGCGCCCGCGTTCGGGGTGAACGCCGACGCGCCGATGGCGGCAATGATCCGAGTAGCCAGCAGGATCGAAAAGGTCGGGGCCAGTGCGGATCCCAGATTGGCGAGTCCGAGCACCAGCAGCGCCGAGACCAGCAGCGCGCGGCGGGGCAGTCGCGCGGTGAGGGTGGCCAGCACCGGCGAGCCCAGCGCGTAGGTGGCGGCGAACACCGTCACCGCCAGCCCGGCGGTGGCCGTCGAGACCCGCAGCGCCCCGGCCAGTTCCGGCAGGAACCCGGCCAGGATGAAGGCGTCGGTGCCGACGGCGAAGGTTCCGGCCGCCAGGATCACCGTGCGGCCCAGGCCGTTCGACGACCGCGTGGACTCGTCTGCCACCCGGGCATTAATCGGGACACTTGCCATCCCGAATCTCCTTCCGAAAAAACCCGGCCCAGCGGCCGGGTGGTTGTGAGCGAGCGGCGACGCTCAGGCGTTCATCCGCTCGTAGAAATCCCGGGCCCGTTTCGCGGCCGCGGGTGAGGTCTCGGCGACCATGTCGGCGATGGTCTGCCCGGCGAGTTCGCGGCGCCAGGCGAGATCCGCTCGGCCCATGACCTTGCTGATGCCGCAGATCTTGCCGAATTCCGAGTCCGCGGCCACCGATCCGGCACCGCGCCGGCGAATCTCGGTGCAGCGGAACGCCCCGGTGCGCCCCTCGACCGCTGCGACCACATCCATGAAGGTGATGCGCTCGGGCGTGCGGGCGAGCCGGTAACCACCGCGCGCGCCGGGCACCGAGTCGAGGATGCCCTCGCGGACCAGCGGTTGCAGCCGCTTCTTGAGGTACTCCGGCGGCAGCTCGTAGATGGCAGCGAGGCGGGCGGTGGCGATGGGCGCGTGATCATCCAGCCACGCCAGCACCAGGCAGCAGTGCAATCCCCACTCGACGCCTTCACCCAGCAACATAAAGGGGACAGTACATGTCCCGAATAGTCGAGGGCAACCCGAAACCCGAAGGCCCCGACCGTGTCAGCGGCTGATGCGGCGGGCCTTCATGCCGTTGGACAGCGGTACCTCGGCCACCTTCCCACCTGATTCGGCGTGCAGCATGCGCCCGCTGCCGGTGTAGATGCCGACATCGGAAGGCCCACGCGGACCGAAGGATCCGAACACCAGATCCCCGGCCTTGGCATTGATCAGCTCGACGTCGGTGCCCTGCTCCCACTGCTGTTCGGCCGTGCCCGGCAGCGTCTTGGTGCCCCCGCTGGCCGCGAAGACCGCGGCCGCGGTGAACCCGGCCTGATCGAAACCGCCGTTGCTGGGCCCGCCCGCCCCGCCGCCACCGAAAACGTAGGGCGTGCCGAGCCATTGCTGTCCGGCCGCCACGATCTGCGTCCCCAGGTCGGCGTTCTCGTCGGCCTGGAAGCGCCCCTCACTGCCGAGACTGCGGAAGCCGGGTTCGGCGGCCAGGATGCGCGAGACATACGGCCGGGTCTCGGTGAAGTGCCGCGAGATCTGATTGGGCATGCCGCCCGAGGCCAGCACCGCCCCCTCGCCCGCGTTGTAGGCGGCGATGGTGAGGGCGGTCAGGTCGCCGGAGACCTTGCCCTCGTTCATCCAGCCCTCGATGGTCTTGGCGATGGCGCACATGTAGCGGCCCTGGCCGATGATCCCGTCGGCCGGATCCAGCGCGCTGGCATAGCCTTTGCCGTCGACATCGATGACGAAGGGCTGTCCGTCGGGGGCGAGCTCCTTGGCGGTGCCGGGCATGAACTGGGCGATGCCCTGCGCACCGTCCGGCGACACCGCGTCGGACCGGAAGCCGGATTCGGCCTGCCCCTGCGCCGCCAGCAGCGAGGCGCTGATCTCCGGGCACAGCGAACCGGCCCGGCGGTACCAGATCTCGAGCTCCGGCGGCACCTTGCCGGAGGCGAGATTGCCTCCCGCCGTGCCGAATCCGTTCTCGCAGTAGGGCGAAGTCGGGGCCGGGACGCTGCCACCGGCCAGCCACGGCATGGGGTCGACCTGATGTCCACCCGTCAACCGGCCGCCCGGTACCAACTCGAAATGCAAATGCGGACCGGAGGATTCACCATTGCTGCCGACATCGGCGATGTGCTGGCCCATCTGCACGATGTCGCCGGTGTGCACGAAGATGCCGTTGTCGTACATGTGGCCGTACACGGTCGAGTAGCGGTGCCCGCTCTCGTCGAGGGAGTCGATGACGACCCAGTCGCCGAACCCGGAGGCCGCGCCCGAGGCCACCACCAATCCATCCGCGGCCGCGTAGATGGGGGTGCCCGCGGGAGCGGCGAGGTCGACACCCATGTGGGTGCCGCCGCGCGCCCCGAACACATCGCTGACCGTGAATACCCCTGGGGCGATGGGGTATTGGTGCCGTCCGGCCCCCAGCAGGCTACCCGCCTCGTTGACGGTGCCCGGCATGGCCGCCATGGAGGCGTCGCCCACCGGGGGCACCGTCGAGGTCGCCACCACGTCCTTGATGGTGACCTGCACGCGGTCCAGGTGATTGCGCGCCGTGTCGCCGCGATCGTCGAGGGGCTTCCACTCGGTGCCCGCCGCCGCGCCCGGAGTCCAGCTGCGCTGCTTCCAGATCAGGTAGTCGACGCGGAAGGCGGCGGCGTTCTCCTGCAGGAACGACACGATGGCGTCACCCTTGCCGGTGTCGGAGCCGACGATGAATTCCACGGCGCGCCCGGCCTTCAGATCCGGACTGGACGCGTCGTCGACAACGCCGCGCATGTCCATCATCCCGAAGTGGGCGACCGTGCAGCGCAGCACCCGCAGCGCCCCGTCCTGCAGCCCGGCCTCGGCCGGTGACCCGGTGGACGGGCAGTTGGGTTCGGTGCGCGCCGAGGTGGCGGCGGGAAGGCTGGGTGTGGCGGGGCCGCAACTGGTCTCGGTCGAGGGCAGAATAATGACCAAGACCAGCGTCATCAGCCCGATGATCAGGCCGACCGCCGCACCCACGAGATGTTTGGGACTCACTCCCGACCGCTCCCGGCCGCCGCGGTGATCACCCGGACATCATGCCATGGCGGACACGCTGATTCACGGACCCAGCGTGTCAGTTTCAACTAGTACACAGCGGGCATCCCTCCCCTATGCCGTACGTGGCCCGCAACGAAGTCCACGCCGCTCGCATCATCAGCGGCGTCGGCGCGCTCTTCGCCCTCATCGAGGGCGTGTACATCCTGCTGCTGATCCTCAATGCGGATCAGTCCAACAAGTTCTTCACCTTCATCAAGGGGCTCGCCGAACCACTCGCCTTGTTCTTTCCCGGGCTGTTCCATACGGGCAGTGTCAATTTCGACATCATTCTCAATTACGGACTGGCAGCGGTGTTCTGGCTGGTCGTGACCGGCTTCGTCGCGCGAGTCGTTGCACGCTAGAGGTCGGCGGCGGACAGATCGAACGCGGTGAGCGCCGCGGCGAACAGCGGCGTGTGCTCGGAGCGGCCGGGATCGTAGCCGGTCAGGGCGGCAATGCGAGTGAGCCGATAGTTCAGCGTATTGCGGTGCACCACCAGCGACTCGGCCGCCGCGACCCGATTGTGGTCGTGCACCAGATACGCCCGCAGCGCGTCCATCAGATGCTGATGCTCGGCCAGCGGCGCGAGCAGACCCAGCAACCAGGCGCGCGCGGGCCCGGGTCGAGCGAACTGATACTGCAGGGCCAGCTCGGCCATGCCGTACACACCGGTCGGTCGACCCAGTCCGAGTGCCAGCCGGGCGATCTCCCCCGCCTCCTCCGCGCGCACCGGAATCTCCGAAACCGTTGCGGCGGTCGCCGTTCCAGCTATCACCCGGACACCGGCGACGGCGGCGATGCGGGCCACGGCGGCTTCGAGCCGCGCGACCGGCTCGCTCACCGGCACCAGCACCCAGCCGCCCGCCCGATCCAGCATGGTCAACGCCAGCGGCGAGAGGGCGTCGATCTCCCCGTGGATGACCCGCATGGCCGGGCGCACCCCGTCCACGGTGGCGGCCGCGTCGGCGGTGCGCAGCGCCACCACGTGATAGCCGCCCAGCGCGATCCCGAACCGGGCGGCCAGCAGTTCGGCCGGTTTGCCCTGCAACAATGCCTGCGCCAGTGCGCGTTTGGCCTCCCGCTGCTCCCAGTGCAGATCCTGCCGCTCGCGCAGATACGATCCGGCCACCCCGGGAATCACCAGGCCCAGATACCGCAGCAGCTGCGGCACCGCACCCAGCAGCTCCTCGCGCTCGGCGGCCGTATTCGCGTGCGCGACCAGGAAATTCCAGGCCGCGAGCGCACCCTGGTGATACACCGCCAGCACCGCGTCGAGTGGAATCCCCTCCCGCGCACGCCGCACCGCGATATCGATCATCCCGTCCAGTTCGTCCGCTCGTGGTTCCCGCCCCTCCCCCAGCAGCCGCACGAACAGCCGCAGGTTGTCCTCGGCGCGATGGATCAGGTCCTGCTCGACCAGTTCCCGGGGCAGCTGTTCGTAATCCGGGACACTGCGCACGATCACGGCCACCATCTCCCGGGCGGCCTCGGGCAGATGCGTGGCCAGGAATTCGGCGAAGCGGGCGGGGTCTGCGGATGCGGCGGTCACCGGCACATTGTGACCGCGACCGAATCGGTTCGCACGGCAAACGAATCCAACTGGGCCGATAGCCGCGGGGCATCCGGCCGACCCTGTCATTCGAACAAATCCGGGCGCTCAACCCTGAGTTCGCGCACACAGACCGCGACCGCCTTCGTCTGAGACGGTTTAGCCCACACTGTCGTGGCAGAGGGAAAGAGAATGATGACCGGTCAAGGATGGGGACGGCGGCATGGACTGGGAAAGATGGTCGCGGCGAGCGCGGCTGCCGGACTACTGATTTCGGCGCAGGCGGCCGGGCTCGCGCACGCCGAGGACAATGTCGCGGTGGAGCCCGCACCGGCGTTCACACTGCCGCCGGAGGTCGACGACTTCTATTCACCGCCCGCCGGACAGGTCGCGGCGGCACAGCCCGGGGAGATTCTGCGTGCCCGGCGCATCAATCCGGCATTCTTCGGGATCGCCCAGCTGAATATCGACGCCTGGCAGCTGTCCTACCGCACCACCAACAGCTTCGGGGAGGCCATCTCCACCGTCACCACCGTCCTGGTCCCGCGCGCCCCCGCGCCCGAGGGCGGCCGCAAGCTGCTGTCCTATCAGATCGCCGAAGACAGTGCGGCCCAGTACTGCGCGCCCTCCTATGTGATCCAATCCGGTTCGCTGCCTTTGGATTACGTCAATGCCGCCGAGACCATGATCCCCATCGCGGCGGGCGTGGGCCAGGGCTGGACGGTGGTGATGCCCGACTACGAGGGCCCGCACTCGTCCTACGGCACTTCGAAACTCAATGCGCAGGCCACGCTGGATGGCATCCGCGCCGCCGAGAGCTTCTCCCCCGCACAGCTTTCCGGCAATGCCACGCCGGCCGCGCTGTGGGGTTACTCCGGCGGCACCGTACCGTCGTCCTTCGCCGCGGAAATCGCGAAAGACTATGCGCCGGAACTGAATATCGTCGGTGTCGCGGCGGGCGGCCTGGCCGCGGCCGACTACCCGGAGGCGCTGCGGCACAACAACCGCGGCCTGTACAGCGGCCTGATCATGGGCGTCTTCGCCGGGGTCGCCGGTGAGTACCCGGAGATCCGGGACATGTTGCGCGACAACGTCGTCGACCCGGTCAGCCAGTTATTGCTCGCCTCCAAACAGCTGCTGTGCCACCCGGAAGGCACCGCGCTGGTGCCGTTCTACGACTACCTCGGTGCGATGAACTACCAGGGTGATCCGCTGCAGCACCCGGCCGTCCAGCGATTCATCGCCGAGAACTCCCTGGGCCAGGCCACCCCGTCCATGCCGGTGTACATCTATCACGCCCAATACGACGAGATCCTGCCCAATGCCGGGGTGGACCGGCTGGTCGACAAGTACTGCGCCGAGGGCGCGCCCAGCGTCGTCTACGAACGAGAACTGGTGGCCGAGCACATCTCCGGGGTCGCCGGACAACTGCCCGGCGCCTTCCACTGGCTGCGCGACCGACTCAACGGAGCCGCTGCCCCGCAGGGCTGCACCATCACCGATCCCACCTTCGTGATGGCGGAACCCCGCTTCTGGCAAACGCTGGGCGAGATCCTGCCGACGGCCGTGCAGGCCCTGATCGGTCAGGCGATCGGGACCGATCGCTGAGCGCTCAGAGCTTCACGATCGACGTCACGGGGTAATCGCCCTGCCGCGCACGGCCTTTCAGGAACTCCAACTCCAGCACCACCGCCGCCGCGGCCACCTCGGCTCCGGCGGCGGTGAACAGCTCCGCCGCCGCGGCCAACGTCCCGCCGGTGGCGAGTACGTCGTCGAGCAGCAACACCTTGCGCCCGGCCAAATCGATGCCGTCGGCAGGGATTTCCAGTGCCGCGGAACCGTATTCGAGCGTGTATTCACGGCTGATCACCGGCGGCGGCAGCTTGCCGCCCTTGCGCACGGCGATCACACCGGTCCCGAGAATGGCGGCCACGCCCGCACCCAGCAGGAACCCGCGCGCGTCCACGCCCGCCACCAGATCCGCGTCCGGCGCGCACGCCGCGAGGCAGTCCAGCACCGCACGGAATCCCTCGGAGTCGGCGAACACCGGAGTCAGATCCGCGAAACGCACACCCGGAGTAGGGAAATCATCGTGCCAGCGGGTCAACCGCTGCACCGCGTCCTCGGCGCGCGCCGCCCGCACTCCTGCCACTTCGGCCGTCTCCAACATCTCGTGCTTGCTCATCTACACCCGCTCCTCATTCAACCACGCCATGACGGCGTTCACCGTGTCAGCACCCAGCGATCCATGTTCCAGCCCGCGCCCGCCCGGGTGGGGCTGGCGATCCCGTTCTCCATGCCGTCGCCGAACCCGATGGTGCGGGGCGCGGCGAACAGCGGAATCGAGGGCATGTCGCTCCAGAGCAGGTTCTCCTGCTCGGTCAGCAGATTCAGCACCGTGGCCGAGTTGTCCTCGGCCGCAAGCTGATCCGCGATGGCATCGTAGCGGCCGTTGCCGAAGCGCCCGAAATTCAGGCCCGAGCCGGTCCGCAGCGAGGCGATGGCGTCGGTGGCCGACAGCGTGCCCGAGGGTCCGGGCATGCCCGCGGTGCCGCCCAGCACGGCGTCCACCTTGCCGTCGGTCAGCTGCGAGGCGGTGAAATCCGGTGCGCCCGCGTCGACCACGGTCACACCCGCGGCCTTGCAGGCGTCGGCGATGGCCGCCACCGTGGCCGCGCGCCGCTCGTCCGGCTTCACATAGCCGATGCGGACGGTCTGATTCTGGATGCCGGAGGACTGCGCGGCCTGCGACGCCGTCGCATCCCCGCCCTTGTACTTGTCACCGGCGCCCGCGATGGACGGGTAGTACACCGAATCCTGCGGCACGGTCCGCGAATTCAACGGTCCGGCGCCCAGCCCGAGCTTGACGTCGTAGTCGGGATGCCCGAACTTGTCGAACAGGGCCTGCCGCGGCACGCACAACGCGAAGGCGCGGCGCGCGTCCGCCGCACCGAACACCCCGCCGGTGCCCAGCACCAGCTGCTCGACCCCGCGACCGGGCAGGTTCTGCTTGTGGAACCCGCCGAGGCTCACATCGCCCAGCGAGCCCGCGCCCACATCCAGCACGCCGATCGACTTGTCCGACACCTTCGACTTCAGGTCGGAATGCCGGTCCCACACCACGATCCGCGGCGTCTTGGGCGCATTGCCCCACCACTTCTCGTTCTTGACCAGCAGCAGACCGCCCTTGTCATCGAAGGAGTCGATCCGGTACGGGCCCGAGGACGGCAGCAGGGTCTGATCCAGCTTGCCGGGCGTCAGCTTCCAGCCGTTGTTCCAGAAGTCGGCGATCTTCTCCAGCGTCGGCTGATCACCGGTCTGCACCGGGGCCACCACGTTCGGGATCTTCACCTGGGTGGCGATCACGTGCGCGGGCATCATCTCCGACGCGTTGAACAGCGTCTTCCACGCCGAATAGTGCTTGCCCGGCCGGAACACCACGGTCGCGTCCTTGGACCCGGCCTGGCAGTCCACCCGCTCGATATCGCGGTAGCCGTCGGTGCTCGCGGCATCGAAGAGCGGAACCGGCCCGCCCGGACCGGCTTTGGTGAACCGGCCGCTGCGCGCCGCCCAGGTCAGCACCAGGTCGTCGCACGAGGTCGCGACGCCGTCGGAGTACACGCCGTCCGGCGAGAGCCGGTACTGGATGGTCTGCGCGTCGCCCGGCACCTCCTTGGCGGTGCCGGTGTCGGTGTCGGCCACC
This sequence comes from Nocardia heshunensis, assembly GCF_054782115.1. NCBI lineage: Bacteria > Bacillati > Actinomycetota > Actinomycetes > Mycobacteriales > Nocardiaceae > Nocardia > Nocardia heshunensis. Next base: position 728,459 of record NZ_BAAGTC010000003.1, read on the forward strand.
GGTTGTCCGTCCGGCCCGGTGTAGAAGAAGCCGGTCAGCACCCGCGAGAACACCGCGGCCGCACCGCTGTTCGCGCCGAGGGTGCTGCTGCCGTTGTAGCTCGCGATGACCGCGTCCACGCCGTAGCCGATGGAGGGCACCTGATTCTTGGACGAGCACCCGGCCAGCAGCCCGGCGGCGAGCGAACCCGCCGCCAGCGCGATTCCGGCCCGGCGCAGTCCCCTGTGATCGTGCTTCACCGTGGCAAACCCCCTGCGCGTCAGTGCCGTCGCTGCTGTCGTTTCCCGCTCGGCCGGGCTCCGGGCCGCGGCGCACCCGTGTTCTGACCGCGCGCCGCCGGACGCGGAGCGCCACCGGCCATGGCCTCGCCGCCGCGGCCCGCGGCCCCGGCCCGCTCGGCCGCCGCCGCGCCGACGCGCGCCTTGGAGCCACCCTCACGACGGTTGAGCACCCGCTTGGTGTGCTCGGCCACCGGACCCCAGGTCTCCTTGATGGACACCAGGATCGGCACCGCGAAGAAGATCGACGAATAGCCACCCACGATCATGCCGACCAGCTGCACCAGCGCCAGATCCTTGAGGGTGCCGACACCCAGCAGCCACACCGCGATCACCAGCATGGCGATGATCGGGAGGATGCCGATGACGGTGGTGTTGATCGATCGCATCAGCGTCTGGTTGGCCGCCAGGTTCGCCTTCTCCGCGTACGTGTGCTTGGTCAGGTGCAGCACGCCACGGGTGTTCTCCTCGACCTTGTCGAAGACGACCACGTTGTCGTAGAGCACGTAACCCAGAATCGTGAGCAGACCGATGACCGCGGCCGGCGTCACCTCGAAACCGACCAGCGAGTAGATGCCGGCGGTGACGATCAGGTTGAAGAACAGCGAGCCGATGGCCGCGATCGACATGTCGCGTTCGAAGCGAATCGCGATGTAGGCCATGGTCAGCACCACGAACACCACCAGCGCCAACAACGCCTTGTGGGTGACCTGGCCGCCCCAGGTCGAACTGATCTCGGCGATGCTGATCGCGTTGCGGTTGGGCTGGCCGCTGGAATCCTTCGGATGGAAGGTGTCGAACAGTGCGTTCTGCAGCTTGTCCGACTGGTCGGCGGTCAGCGTGTCCGACCGCAGCTGAATGGTGGCCGAGGAGCCCGCACCGACCTTCTGAGTGGTCACCGGGTCGTGACCGATCGCGGTCCGGTAGACGTCGTCCACCTTCGAGGTGGTGACATCGGCGGCCGCCGGCAGCTGGATGCGGGTACCACCGGCGAAGTCGATACCGAGGGTGAATCCCTTGATACCCATGCTCAATGCGGCGATCGCGATGAGCACCGCGGCAATGGCGTAGTACACCTTGCGCTTGCCGACGATCTCGAAACCGCCGGTGCCGGTGTACAACCGCTCGAACAGGCTGTGCTTCTTACCCGAAGCCGCTCCCTCGTAATCGAGTTCGCTGTCGGAATCCACCGCGACGGAAGAGGACTTGGCCATGATCACGCCTCCTTCACCAGGACGCCGGCCGAAGCCTTGCGTTCCTGTGCAAGCTCTGCAATAGCGCCCAGGCCGTTCACCGACGGCTTCGCCCAGAACGGCGAGCGCGAGACCAGCATCATCAGCGGCGAGGTCACCAGGTACAACACGATGACGTCGAGCACGGTGGTCAGACCCAGGGTGAAGGCGAAGCCCTTCACCTGGCCGGCCGCCAGCAGGTACAGCACCGCGGACGCGATGAGCGACACCGTCTTACCCGACAGGTTGGTGCGCTGGGCGCGCTGCCAGCCGCGCGGGACGGCCGAGCGGAAACTGCGGCCCTCACGCATCTGGTCCTTTATTCGTTCGAAGAAGACCACGAACGAGTCCGCTGTCATACCGATACCGATGATCAGACCCGCGATACCGGCCAGGTCGAGCGTGAACCCGATCCAGCGGCCCAGCAACACGATCAGCGCGAACACCGCCACGCCCGCCGCGAGCAGCGAGAAACCGGCCAGGAAGCCGAGCATGCGGTAGTAGAGCAGGCAGTAGAGCAGCACCGCGATCAGGCCGATCGCACCCGCGATCAGACCCGCGTGCAGCGAGGACAGACCCAGGGTCGCCGACACCGTCTCGGCCTCGGAAGTCGCGAACGACAGCGGCAGCGAACCGTACTTCAGCGTGTTCGCCAGTTCCTTGGCGGTCTTGGAGTTGAAGCTGCCCGAGATCTGGGTGTTGCCACCGTACTGGCCACCCGCGGTGACCGTCGGGGCGCTGACCACCTTCGAGTCGAGCACGAAGGCCAGCTGCTTGCCCTGGTACTGGGTGGTGAGCTTGCCCCAGGTGTCCGAACCGCCGGACTTGAAGTCCACGTTGACCACCCAGCCGCGCTGCTGGTCGTAGGCGGAGGTGGCGTTGCTGATCTCCTGGCCGTCGAGCGCGCTCTTGTCCAGCAGGTAGACGAAGGTGCCGTCGGTACCGCAGGCGACCAGCGGCAGGTTCGGATCGTCGTTGCCCTGCAACGGATCCGGCTTCGAGCAGTCGAGGCTGGCCATGGCCGCGGCCTGGACCTGCGGATCGGTGCTCTGGCGCAACGCCTTCGCGGCGTTGATCTCCTGCTGCGTCTGCTGCTGCGGAGTCAGCCCACCGGGCGCGGGGGCCGGGGTCGGCGTGGTCGGAGCCTGCGCCGGGAACACCCGGTTCTGCGGAGCCTCGGTGGTCGCGGGCGCGTCGGTGGTCGGCGCGGCCGGGGTGGTCGTCGGTGCGACCGAGGGGGTCCCGGGCGGGGTGGTCGGCTGCGCGGCAGGCGGCTGCTGACCACCGGCCTTCGCGGCGGGCTGCTGGCTCAACACCGGACGCACATACATCTTCGCGGTGGTCGCCAGCGACTTGGCTTGCGCGCCATCCCCACCCGGCACCGTGATCACCAGGTTGTCACCCTCGATGACGACCTCCGACCCGGCGACGCCGAGGCCGTTGACACGCTTCTCGATGATCGCCTGGGCCTGCTTGAGGCTGTCCTGGCTCGGCTTCGCGCCGTCCGGGGTGCGAGCCGTCAGCGTGACCCGGGTACCGCCCTGCAGATCGATGCCGAGCTTCGGGGTGTGGGCTTTGTCGCCGGTGAAATAGATCAGGCCGAACATCAAAGCCACCAGCGCGGCGTAGACGCCGAGCAAGCGCATGGGATGCGCCGTTCCCTGAGAAGGTGGCACAGTACTTATCTCCTAGGCGGGGGTCAGAGGTGAAACGAGTGGTTACACACCGCAGCGCCACCGGCCGCCGGGTGGGTCGGGCGGCCGATGGCGCGTGGTGTGTTCAGTCCTTGGTCAGCTTCGGCGCGTCGGCGTCGGCGTCAACGTGATTGTCGGACGCGGCCTCGGCGGTCTCGGGCGCGGCGTCCGCAGCCTCCGCCTCGTCGGCCGCGGTCTCCACCGGGCGGATCTCGAGGATCGCGCTGCGCTTCCAGGTGGTGACGACGTCCTCGGCGATCTCGAGGTCGACGGTCTCCTCGTCGGCGTCGATGTCGACGACGGTCGCGAACAGGCCCGACGTGGTGATGACCTGGTCGCCCACCTTCAGGGCGTCCCGCATCTCGTTGACCTTGGCCATCTCTCGCTTCTGGCGGCGCACTCCCAGGAACATCGGGATCAGCAGAGCAACCAGTAGCAGCGGCAGCAAAAGGTCCATCGTCGAAGTCAGCCCCTAGTCAATGGTCGGATGGTGCGTGTGCAGGACAGTCTGCCAGTACACCCTGAGAGACGGCGCGCCGACCTGCAATCCGACCGGCGGTGTTTCGCGCAGAGCTGATCGGACGCCCTCCCTGCCGAGCTGCGCGGTCGACCGCCGACTATGCCGACCGCGCAGTCCCGCTCAGGCCGACTTCACCCCGTAGGTGTAGTCGTCGAGCGGGAAGTTCACCGCTTCGCGGTGCGCGTTGAGGGTGCTGGTCGGGCGCAGCAGCGCGGCCTCGCCGTGCTGATTGAAGTAGTAGCTGCGCGCGGTCGAGCACTCGCCGCCGTAGAACACCGAGGAACCCAGCTTGTCGGTGACGCGATCGAGGAACTCGGTGTTGGCCTGCTCGGTCACCTCGAAGACCTGCTCGCCTCGGCGGAACATCTCACCGAACAGCCGCGCCATGTGCTTCATCTGCGCCTCGATGGTGGTGAAGTACGACAGGCCGCTGTAGGAGTACGGGCTGTTGAGGCTGACGAAGTTCGGGAACTTCGGCACGCTGATGCCCTCGTAGGCCTGGAAACGGTTGTCGCGCCAGAACTTTCCGAGATTGCGGCCCTCGCGGCCGATGATCTCGATGGCGGGGAAGTTGACGTCCCACAGGTTGAAGCCGGTGGCCAGGATCAGGGTGTCGATCTCGGTCTTGTGGCCGTCGGCGGTCACGATGCCGTCGGCTTCCACGTGATCGATGGAGTTGGTCTCCAGGCGCACGTGCGGCTCGTTGAACGTCGTGAAGTAGGTGTTCGAGAACGTGGGCCGCTTGCAGCCGAAATCGTAGTTCGGCGTCAGCTTCTCGCGAGTCTCCTTGTCGCGCACCGAGTTCCGCAGGTGCACCTTGGCCAGCAGGGCCGCGGCCTTGTTCAGCGGCTTGGCCTGCTTGAAGTGCAGCACGCCGACGACCATCAGCGCCTCCAGCATGGAGGTGTTCGCCAGGCGAGCGGCCTTCTGCGTCAACGGGACTCGCGCGAACAGGCTTTGCACGGGGCGCGGGATGGCGGCGTCGAACTTGGGCACCACCCAGATCGGGGTGCGCTGGAACACGGTCAGCGCCGACGCCTTCTTGGCGACCTCGGGGATCAGCTGCACGGCGGTCGCGCCGGTGCCGATGATGGCGGCTTTGCGACCGGTGAGGTCGAAGTCGTTGTCCCACGCGGTGGTGTGGATGATCTTGCCCGCGAAGGTGTCGATGCCGGGGAACGGCGGGGTGTAGGGCTGCGAGAGGAAGCCGGTGGCGGTCATCAGGTAGCGCGCGGTCAGGGATTCGCCGCCCTCGATGGCGACCACCCACTGCTGCTGCTCCTCGTCCCAGCGGGCGCCGCCGACGACGGTGTTGAACCGCATGCGGCGACGCAGGTCGTACTTGTCTGCCACGTGCTCGGCGTACTTCTTGAGCTCGGCGCCCGGGGCGAACAGCCGCGACCAGTTCGGGTTGGGCTCGAAAGAGTAGGAGTAGGTGACCGAGGCGATGTCGACCGCCAGGCCCGGGTAGTGGTTCACATGCCAGGTGCCGCCCAGGTCGTCCTCGCGTTCGAGGATGACGAAATTGCTCAGGCCGAGCCGATCCAGCTCGATGCCCGCGCCCATTCCGCCGAAACCGGCACCGACCACGATGGCGTCGTACTGAGGTGCCACGCCGAACCTCCTGCAAAGAGAGTGATGCACATGTCACGGAATGACATCTCATTCCGTTTGTGATCACCGTATCATCGGGCCTGTGACGAAGCCATCCTCGAGAATCGAACGGCGCAAGGCCGAACTCCGCCAGGAGATCATCGACACCGCCTTCGGGTGTTTCGCCGAGAAGGGCTATCACGCCACCGGCATCGCGGACATCGCCGGCGTACTGGGGATCGGGCACGGGACGTTCTACCGGTACTTCGAGAACAAGCGCGACATCATCGATCACGTCATCGACGATCTGGCGGCGCGGATCATCGAATCGCTGGGGACCGATAACGCACCCGATGCCGCGGACAGCCTGGAGGAGTACCGGGCGCAGGTGGATCGCATCGGCGACGCCCTGAACCGGATCTTCCTCGAGGATCAGCGGGTCGCGCAGTTGCTGCTGTTCCAGGCGACGGGTATCGACAGTGAACTGACCATGCGGCTCTACGGGCTACTGGATACCGCGGACTCGCTGACGGCCGGATATCTCGAGCACGGGGTCGAACGGGGTTATCTGCGCGCGGATCTCGATACCGTCAATACCGCTCGGGCGGTGACGGGGATGCTGCTGGCGGCGATCGTGCACGGCATTCGCACGCCGGACGCGCGGGCGGTGGACGATCTCAGCCATGCCATCCGGCACCTGCTGATCGACGGGGTACGCAAGCACTGAGCCGCTCGCGGGCGCGCACTGAACCGACTCGTTTGTCCGTTGCGGTCGGATCCGCAAGGGGCGGAAGTAATTCGGACATCAAGTCATTGGCACAATGGCGCAAGTGACCCCCGACGACGTCCGCCGCACCCGGTTCGGCCCCGCACCGTCCGGGCATCACAGCTACCACCCGGCCCAGGTGGACGCCTTCTGCGCGCGCATCGCCGACACCATGCTCGGGCGCGATCACCTCGGCATCGCCGATATCCGGCTGGTGGAGTTCGACGCTCCCCCGCCGGGACAGCGGGGCTACGACATCGAGCAGGTCGACGATTTTCTCGACCACATCTGCGTCGTGCTCGAGGAACTACGCCGGGGGCGTGGCCGGATCACTACCAGGCGTACCCACGCCCCATTGACCCACGACGACGTACTGCGTATTCAGTTCTCCGCGCCACCGTTCGGTTTTCGGGGGTATCACGCCGACGAGGTGGGAGAGTTCCTCGACCGGCTTGCCGCGACGCTGGCTCATCACGGGCCCAATGGGCTCACGGCACAGGACATTCGGGACACCAAGTTCAACGTGGCCACCACCGGGGAGCCCGCCTACCACCGGGACGAGGTGGACGCGTTCCTCGATCTGATGGTGCATCAGCTCGAGAATTCCGAAGTGTCGCCGCACTGAGTGGCGCTACAGCTGTCGAGCCCGGTCGTAGGCCGGGAATTGTTGCCGCAGGTCGTGGTCGAAGGCTTTCGCACGGTCATGGGAATCGGCGGGGTCGTAGCCGAAGCGGCGTAGGCCGAGTCGGCGGTAGGGGCGTAGGTACCAGGCCATGAGGTCGGCGGCGGCCTCGACGTGACCGTGCCGGAGAGCCCAGAGCACGGTTTCACTGACCCGAGTTGCGGAGATTCGGTTGTGGCCGTTCGGTTTTCGTGCGGCATCCAGGAAGGTGTCCGGATCGGCGGCAGAGGCGAAGAACTCCATCGGCGGACCGGTGACGAATTCCAGGAACGCCTCGGTCGTCATCTCGCCGAACCGCAGGCTCTCGACCTCCCGCGACTCGGAGCGGATCGAGGCATATCCGTCGATTCTTATGCCGCCGTGGCTGATTCGGATCACCTTGCCCGCGACCGCCAGTTGTATGCCGGGGATCGGGGCCGGGGCGGTGAACCGGAGGTCTGTGGGATTGGGCGGATCGCTACGGGTGAAGCCGAGTCCGGTCATGACTTCCGTCAACCGGGCAGTGAACTCCTCGATCAGTACTCTCGTCTCCGGTCGCTGAAGAATCTCGAAAGGTTCCGGCTCCTGGGAGTTCAGACCCATCGAGTAGCTGTAGCCGACCAGCGCCTCCGCCAGATAGATCGGCACATCCACCGCATGCTCATCTTCCGGGCCCGATTCCACCGCCCACACGCGGCGTCCGTCCACCCACCGTTCGATCCCGCTGTAGCCGGCCCTCTCCACAACTTCGAACCTGATCAGCTCACACCCGGCCGACCACTCCGGCAGCGCAAGCATCTCCTCCAGCTGCTCACCGCCGTCATCGATCACCAAATACCACCCGTCCCTGGCATGAGCCCCGGAGAACGGCAACCCCGCGTACACCGCCCGCTCCCCCGTTCCCTCCAATCCGAGCTCCCGACAGATCACGGCGGAATCCTTTCCCCGCACTGCAATCCAGCTGACCGATGCCCCCATGAGACTCCCTCCCCATCTCGATACAGCTCACGGTATCCAAGGGGTGCGACAGTTCAATCGGCCGCCGAAACAGGTTGTTAGCCAGTGATTTACCATGCGTGTTGCGCCGATCAGGCTGTTGTGTCGCATGGTTCGAAACTATGATCGAATGTATGACTGATATCGCAGATGAGATGGCCACCGCGCAAGCGGTTGTCGCTCAGCTGCGTGACGTGCACTCGCAGATTGCTGCACTGCAGGCCGAAGAGGTCGCGTTGATGACTGCGCTCTACCACCTGCGCCGTGAACAGCAGCTCGATCTCGGTGTCAGCAACCTCAACGCGGGTGAGGACACCGCGACCGAAATCGGTATCGCGCTGAAGGTTTCGCAGGGCACCGCCGATGGGCTCATCGGGTTGGGCCTGGATCTGGAGAACCGCTGCACCGCCACCCGAGACGCATTCGCCGCGGGCCGTATCGACCTGGCGCAGACCCGTGCGATCACCAAGTCGCTGTCCAACGCCTCCGATGAGCTGCTCGCCGAGCTGGAGCCTTCCCTCGCTGCATACGCGGAAAAGGCCGAGCCGCAGCGTATCCGCCGCACCGCCCGCCGCCGCCTGCTCGAGGCCGACCCTGCCGGTCAGGCTGCGCGCCGCAAGGCCGCCGAGGCTGACCGCTACGTCTCCATCACCGCTCACGACGACGGCACCGCCCTGCTCGACGGGGTCCTGCCCGCCGCCGGAGGCCAAACCCTCTACGAGCGCCTGCGCGAAATGGCGTCGACCCAGTGCTGCGGCAAGGATCCGCGCACCGTCGCCCAACGCCGCGCTGACGCCCTGGTCGCTCTCGCCGACGGCACCGGCCGCCTGATCTGCCAGTGCAACTCGGCCGACTGCCCGCGCGCCATCGTCGGTGAAGTCCCGGTCCCCCGCAAAGCCCTTGTCCAGGTAGGCGTCTCGGCCGAAACCCTGGCCGGTCTGCAAGACAACCCCGCCCTCCTGTCCGGCCTCGGCGCGATCGACCCCGCCCTGGCCCGCCAGATCGCCCGCCACGCCCGCTTCGAAATCATCACCGACACCCACCCTGCCACCACCGCGACCACCCACATCGCCACCGGTCACGCCGCCCTCAGCACTGCGACCGCCGCTGTTGCGGAAACCGGCTCCGCCGCTGCTGGAACAACCTCCCTGCCAGCCACTGGCCGCCACGCCGAAAACACCGACAGCGCCACCGAATTGCGCTACCGGCCCGGGGTCCGCACTGCCCGCCAGGCTCGCGCGATTGATGGGATCTGCCGTGCGCCGGGCTGCCACATTCCCGCCGCTGCCAGCGATCTCGACCACCAGGACCGGTTCGACCACAACAGTCCGCAGACCGGAGGACACACCACCGAGGACAACCTCGGCGCTCGCTGCCGTCGTCATCACCGACTCAAGACACTTGCCGACAACCATGCCAATGGCTGGACTGTTCGCCACCACCCGGGCCGGGTCGTCGAATGGCGCACGCCCACCGGGGAATCGGCCATCACCGAACCCGAAGGCAGCCAATACCTGTTCCCGACCACCGTCGTGCCGCCGGTTACCGCGGCCGGGGTGCCGGATGCGGAGCCGACGGGGTCGATCTTTGATCCGGGTGTTGCGGTCAACATCATGACCGAGTTGGTGCAGGTCTACACCACCCCGGGCCAGCGTCGCCAGCATGCGCGCGCCCGCGCTTCGCGGCGGGCTGGGATCAACATGTGATTCGGTGGCTCGAGGCCAGGTAACTCGGGGGGAAGACTACTTGCGTGGCTGTGCTGCAACGGGATTGCGTCTCGGTGGGATGTACCGGAAGTGTGGTTGCGTCGCCTGCCCTACCGGACTTTCGCTGACGCGACTGGGGAGCCGTAACCTCGCCTACCAGCCCACGGACTGCACGGATCACCTTTTACTACCTTCCCTTTCAAACAGCGGTGGGCGGTGGTGGGACCAGGGGGTGGCGTGTTCGATGGCGGCGGCTAGGCGGATTACGGTTTCGTCGGCTAGGTGGCGGCCGATGATTTGTAGGCCTATTGGGAGGCCGGTGGTGGTCCAGCCTGCGGGGATGCTTATTGCGGGCTGGCCGGTGAGGTTGGCGGGGTAGTTGAATCCAATCCAGGTGGAGGTGGAAACCGGTGTGCCACCGATGGTGTCGGGACCGTGCAGGTCGACTGGGAAGGCTGGGACTGCGGTGGTGGGGGTGATGAGGACGTCGTGGTTGCGCATGAGGCGGGCCATCGCGTTCACGAGTGCCTTGCGGGTGATGTTGGCGTCGGTGAAATCCTGTGCGGTCCAGGGCTGGCGCAGCCAGGCGACCAGGTAGGGGGACATGCGCTCGCTGTGCGCATTGGCCATGGCCCGCATGCCGGTGAGGTCGGTTTCGGCCATGATGAGTGCGGAGAACGCGGTGGCGGGGTCGGGCCAGCCGGGGTTCACCGGTTCGACGTGGCAGCCCAGCCGCTCCCCCACCACTTCTCGCACGGCGCGGTCCACGATCGCGCGGACCTGCGGGTCGACGGGTAGATAGCCGAGATCGAGACTGACGGCGACGCGGAGCCCTGCCAACGTTTCCGGGCGCTCGGCTCCATCGCGGGCGGCGGCGATCCAGTCGACGTCCGAGCAGGGGATGGAGTGGCGGTCACGGGGATCGGGACCGGCGAGGACGGAGAGCATCAAGGCCGCGTCGGCGACGGTGCGGGTCAGTGGGCCGATGTGTTCGATGCTCTCCCAGCCGGATACGCCGGGCAGCCGCTCGTCGCGGCAGCCGGGATATACCGGGACCCGGCCCATGGAGGGTTTGACGCCCACCAGTCCGCATAGTGCGGCGGGTGCCCGGACCGAGCAGCCGCCGTCGCTGCCCAGCGCGACGGGGCCGAGTCCGGCCGCGACGGCTGCCGCCGAGCCTGCGCTGGAGCCGCCGGGGCTCAGTGCGGTGTTCCACGGGTTGCGGGTGGCCGGGAACAGCGGGTTGAGACCTGAGGCGCTGTAGCCGAATTCCGAGGTGTTGGTCTTGCCCAGGCAGATCGCGCCCGCTGCCAGGGCGCGTTCGACGACGATGTCGTCCTGGTCGGGGATGTGGTCGCGGTAGACCCAGGACCCGGAGGTGGTGCGAATTCCCTTGGTGGACAGTAGGTCTTTGATGCCGAGGGGTACGCCGCCGAGCGGCCCGGGGTCGAGGCCGCGGACCAGATCGTCGCCGATCCGCCTGGCTTGCTGCCGGGCCAGATCGGGGGTGGGCGTGCAGAAGGCGTGGAGTAGTGGATCCACCTCCTGCATTCGGTCCAGCACGGCATCGGTGATCTCGACCGGTGATAGTTCACGGGACCGGACTCGGGCGACCAGTTCGGTGGCGGGCAGGAAGCAGAGTTCGTCGCGCTCGGCAGCATTCACCGCTTCGCCTCACCCGCCCACGGTGGCGGGCTCGGGGACGGTTACGGGGAGCGCTACCGTGATTCCGGCCTGCACCGCCGCCGCGGTGGCGAATCCGATGACCGCGTCCACCGAGCCCGGCAGCTGGTAGTGCGCGATCCCGGCGGCCAGCGCACCGATCCCCCACGCCGCGAACGCGATCGGCCGGACCGGCGCGGTCGCCGCGATGCGGCGGCGGGACAGGAGGTGGTCGACGATGAGGACCGCGCCGATGGGTGGCACGACTACGCCCAGCAGCACCAGCCAGTTGGTGATGTGTGTCCACACACCGGTGAGCGCGACCACGACGCCGATCAGGCCCAGCGCCACCGCGAGCGGCCGCATGCGTAGTGGCGTGATCCCGGCCCAGCCGACCGCCCCGTTGTAGAGGCAGTGTGCCGCAACCGATCCCAGGTTCGCAAAGACGAACAGCACCGACAGGCCGGTGATGAGGGCACCTTGCCCGGCGAGCAGGCCCAGGAACGCACCACCGTTGTTCGCTGGATCGCTTGCCCCGCCGATGGCCACCACCAGTCCGCCGACGAGGAACGCGACGGTGTTGGCGAAGGGGAAGGCCGATGCCGCGGCCAGTAGGCCCGAGCGGCCGTCGCGGGCCCAGCGGGTGAAGTCGGCGGTCATGGTGCCGGAGTCGGCGAAGCCGCCGACCACGATGCTCACGCACGCCCAGAAGCCCAGCGGGCCACCGCCGCCGGTGTAGTGGAAGGCGTCGGTGAGTGAATGTCCTTGGCCCAGGCCGTAATACAGTGCCAGACCGGCCATCACAAGGAACAGCGGAGTTCCGATCAGCCCGATGACCGACAGGGCGCGGATTCCGGCGAGGGTCAGGCCGACGAAGAAGACTCCGCCGATCAGCCCGCCCCACACCGGATTCCATCCGTACATGCCCTCGAGCGTGGTACCGGTCAAGCCGACCTGATAGGAGAACCAGCCGATCACGACGGTGGCCAGGAAGCCGACCACCGCGGCCCGTCCGCGGTCACCGAAGGCACTGCGCGCCTGTAGCGAGAAGTTGCGGCCGCTCTGCCCGCCGATCCAGCTCAGGGTGCCGACATAGCCGAACAACAGCAGGTTGCCCAGCAGGATGGCCGCGAGGCCGTGGCCCATGCCCTGGCTGTAGACGATCAGGCCGCCGAAGACCGCGTTGCCCAGGCACATCGGGAATCCGGCCCAGACCGCGGCGACCGAGAGCAGGCCGCGGCGGGCCTCGGCGGGGACCGGTTCGTGTTCGTACTCGTGATTCGACATGGTTCGCCCGGTCCTAGCCCTGCTGCTTGAGACCCTTTGCGGGGTCGATGAATTCGTTGGTGATCAGGTCTTTGGCCGTTAGGCCGTCGGGGACCTGTTCACCCTTCGCGCGCAGTAGTGGGGTTACCTGGGTGATGGCTCGGTTGACGCGATCGGAGTCGAAGCCGCCCAAGGTGGTGCCGGTGCCGTTGGCGACGATCTTGTTTGCTAGTTGGACCTTGACCGAGTCGGCGTTGCCCGCGGCGCTGATGGGCGGGCCGTCCGGGATGGTCTGAGCGATGCGCAGCAGGGCCTGGTTGGTGGGGTCGGGGTTGGTGACGTAGTCGATTTCGGACTGCTGCAGCATCGGGACCAGCTTTTGCAGGCACGGGCGGAGCTTGTCCATTTCGCCGCTGCGGATCGACCAGGCGTGCGGGTAGCTCTCGTAGCCGGCGTCGGCGACGAGCAGGTGGCCGGTGGGCTTCTGCCAGCCCTTGACGTCGTGTTCCCAGCGGTAGGGCTCGTTGGAGACGTAGGCCTGCTGCATGACTCGGCCGTGTTCGGCGACGAAGCGGCTGGGGGTGCCGTCGTAGGAAGCGTCGGCCTGTTCCTTCTTCACGTAGCCGTTGGCGATCAGGTAGTCCATGTAGATCTTGCCCTCGGAGTACAGGATCGGGGCGTTCGTCGCGGGGATGTCTTTCCAGGAGTTGACCGTGTAGGTCGCGGGATCCCACATGACGATCTGCGGGTTCTTGTTCAGCGAGGCGAAGACGCCGGTGAGCGGGAACTTGGCCTTGGCGCGGACCTGCTCGTCGGTGGGCACCAGGCCCAGGGTGATGGAGGTGTCCTGGTACATCTGGGCGGGGACGGGCTGGCCGCCGAGGAACGGGCCGCCCAGGCGCACTTCGACATTCACGCCGGTGTCGCCGAGGGGGCCGGAGTAGGCGCCCTTCTTGGCGTCGACGGTGCCGTTCGGCCCGACCAACTGGTAGGCCGCCGCGCGCTCCGGCGTGGCGTACCAGTCCGTCTGGATGACGATGGTGGACGGGCAGACACCGGCCAGCACACCCTGTCCCGTCGGCTTGGGGGTGGCGGCGCCGCCACCGCAGGCGGCGGTGAGCAGGACGCTGCCGGTGAGGGCGGCAGCAGCGAGGACACGTTTCTTCACGAGCATTCCTTGGGGTTGAAACAGGGTGTGACAGTGAGGGGGTCGGCTACTGACCGGCGCGCTTGCCGTGGGCGCGGTCGACGCGACCGGCCAGGAAGTCGAAGATCCAGAAGAGGATCAGGCCGACCAGGGACGACAGCAGCAGGGCGGTGAGCAGTTCCTCGGTGGCCAGGCGCTGGCGGTAGACGTCGATCATGCGGCCGATGCCGGGGTCGCCCTGGCGGAAGAAGAAGTCGGCGACGATGGAGCCGATGACGGCCATGCCGGCCGAGATCTTGAAGCCGGAGATCATCGCCGGGAGTGCCGCGGGGAGTTGGAGTTTGAGCAGTCGCTGCCATCGGGTGGCACCGTGCAGGGTGAACAGGTCGTGTTCGGCGGGTTGCACCGATTTCAGGCCGAACAGGGTGTTGGTGATGACCGGGAACAGCGACACCATGACGCACACGATCACCCGGCTGCCGAACTCGTAGCCGAACCAGAAGCCGAAGAGCGGGACCACCGCCAGCACCGGAATCGTCTGCAGGATCACGGCATACGGGTAGAGCGAGTACTCCGCCCATTTCGCCTGGCTCATGATGACCGCGAACGCGACACCCGCGACGATGGCGATGGCCAGCCCGACCAGGGCGATCTGCACGGTGGAGCCCAGGGCCGAGAGGATTTCGGTGCGGGTGGCGGTGTTGAGCAGGCCCTTGGATACCACGGATTCCGGCGGGGGCAGCAGGAAGCGGGATTCAGCGGGGATGAGGACGTGGCTGGCGAGGGTCCAGGCGGCCAGGACGAAAACAAGGACCAGGACGGGGGCGATGATCCGGATGGGGGCGATGGCGAAGGGCCAGCGCAGTTTTCGGGGCTCACGCGGTGGCACGGTCGCTGTTTCGGAGCTGAGCAGAGCATTGTCGGCGGTTGCGGCGGTCATGCTGCCCTCCCACGGGCCGTGGATAGACCGCGTTCGGCGTCGTGCAGGGCCGCGGATACTTCGGCGGCGATGGCACCGAATTCGGGGGTGTAGCGCGATTCGGGTTTACGCGGAAAGTCCAGGGGGACGGAGATATCCGCGGCTACGCGGCCGGGGCGGCCGGTCAGCACGATGACTCGGGTGGACATGAACACCGCTTCGGCCACCGAGTGGGTGACGAAGACGCCGGTGAAGGCAGCACGCCGGTACAGAGCGCTGACTTCCTCGTTCAGGCGTTGGCGGGTGATCTCGTCGAGGGCGCCGAACGGCTCGTCGAACAGGAACAGCTCGGGTGCGCCGGTGAGGGCTCGGGCGATGGAGGTGCGCATCCGCATTCCGCCGGAAAGCTGTGCGGGCTTGTGGTTTTCGAAGCCGGTCAGGCCCACCAGCTCCAAGGCCTCGCGGGCAGCGGCGCGGCGAGTGGCCTTGTCCGTGCCCGCGAGTTCGGCGGGGAGTTCGATATTGCGCAGCACCGACCGCCACGGCAGCAGGGTCGCCTCCTGGAAGACGTAGCCGACCTTCGTGGTGGCGACGGACAGTGTTCCGCCGGTGGGCTTCTCGAAGCCCGCGGCCAGACGCAGCAGGGTGGATTTGCCGCAGCCCGACGGGCCGACCAGGGAGACGAATTCGCCGGGGTGGATGGCGATGTCGATGTCCTCGAGGGCGTGGGTGCCGTTCTCGAAGGTCAGACCGACGTGGTGAAAGGCCAGGGCGGGGTCGGTGTATACATTGCCGCGTTCGGCGGGGTCCGTATTCCCTTCCGGACCTTGGCCTTTGACGGGAGTCGAGGAGGTCGTGCGCATGGTCACAGTTGTATCGGTGACTCATTGCCGGATGCGGTCGGCGTGATTACGCGCTTGTTTCGTATACGATCGAGCCGCGTTTGACCACGAGCGTGCGGGGCGGCACCGAAACGACAGCGGCAGCAGGGGTTTCGGCGTGGACGGCGAACAGGTCGGCGACGGAACCGACGCTGAGTCCGTAGTCCTCGATGCCGAGAACAGCCGCGCCGCCGTAGGTTCCGGCGTGCAGAGCCAGTTCGATCTCCGGGTCGGAGACCAGGCGGTCACGGAAGGCGACCTGCATGATGCGGCGCAGCATGTCGCCGTCGCCGTAGGGGGTCCACAGGTCGCGGATGCCGTCGTTGCCCAGGGCGAGGCGGGCGCAGGCGGCGGCCATCACGCGGACCGGGACCACGGGTGCGTCGCCGACGGCGCAGGTGACCATGGAAACGCCTGCCTCGGCCAGGCTTTCGGCGATGCGTTGCTGCTCGTCGGCGGGTAGTTCGCCCATGGCGTAGGCGTGGCTGATGGTGACCCGGCCCGCCAGGCCGGTGGCTTTGGTGCGGGCCACGATCAGGTCGTATTGCCAGGCGCCGAGTGCGCCGCGGTCGTGCAGGTGGATGTCGATGCCCGCCCCGTATTTCTCGGCCAGGGTGAACAGCAGATCCAGTTGGCCGTTCGGATCGCGGTCGTAGCCTGCGGGATCCAGGCCGCCGATCACGTCGACGCCCTCGGCCAGCGCGGCTTCCAGGAGGTCGGCGGTGCCGGGGCGCGTCAGGAGGCCACCTTGCGGGAAGGCGACGAGTTGGACGTCCACCCGGTCGGCGTGGCGGGCGGCCGCCTCGCGCACCGCTTCCACGCCCCGCAGGCCGACCTCCGGATCGATGTCGATGTGGCTGCGGACGTGTGCGGTGCCGCCGGAAACCATGGCCGCCAGCAGGTTCGCGGCGTAGTCGGGGCTGGGCAGGCCGAGTTCGTCGCGGCGGCCCTCGCCGTTGGCGATGCGGCCGGGCAGGGTGCGGCCGCCGGTATTGGGGATCCAGGGGCCGCCATACATGGTTTTGTCGAGGTGGCAGTGCGCGTCGACCAGGCCCGGGAACACCAGCGCCCCGGCCAGATCCACGGTTTGCACGCCGTCGGCAGGCAGGTCGGGGCCGATGGCGGCGATGCGGCCGTCGCGAATGAGGAGGTCGGCGGGGACCACCGGATTGCCGGGGGTCCAGGGGCGGCCGCCGGTCAGCAGGAGATCGGTCATGGGAGAAACCACCTGGGTCGAGGGGTGAGCGGGATCAGGACAGCAGCATGGCGGTTCCGGCGCCGAAGCCGAAGACGATGACCAGGGCGCGGAAGGCGTTCGGGCGCAGGCGATCCGCCAAGCGTGCTCCGGCGACACCGCCGAGCAGGCAGGCGGGGGCAAGCACCGCGACCGACCACCACTGCACGGGGCCGAACAGGGCGACGGCGACCATGGCGGTGGTCGAGACGGTCAGGGTGAGCAAGCTTTTGAGACCGTTGAGGCCGGTGATGGAGGCGTCGATGCCCAGCGCGAGGGCGGTCAGCAGCACGATGCCCATGCCGCCGTTGAAGTACGCTCCGTAGACCGCGCCCAGGAAGACGCCCGCGAACAGGCGCAGCCGGGAGTCCGCGCCGTGGGCGGAGAGTTTGCGGGAGAGGGCTGGTTGGGCGGCGAAAAGCGCCGTGGCGGCCAGGATCAGGTACGGCACGAGCGCGGCGAAAACCTTCGGTGGCGCGGCCAGCAGCGCGAGCACGCCACCGGCGGCACCGGCGATCCCGGTCAGAATCAGGCCCGGGAGCAGGGTTCGGTGCTCGCCCAGGCGCTTTCGCAGTGCGGCGGCACCGCCCAGGTAGCCGGGCCAGACCGAGACCGAGTTGGTGACCGTCGCGGTGACCGGGGGCAGGCCGGTGGCCAGCAGGGCCGGGAACGACAGCAGGCTGCCGCCGCCGGCGATGGCATTGCAGACGCCCGCACCGAAACCGGCAGCGGACAGGAGCACGAGGTGCGCGGGATCCATGGAGTCCTTCCGAACGAAATGCGCGCATCGTATACAAAGGGTTGCGGACCGGCGAGCCGAAAGTGATGTGGCACAGGATTTGCGGGACACCGTCGGGCAAGGCCACGATGGATCGTATGCAAACCCGTGTTTCACCCGATCGTCGGATGAGGAAGCCGTGAGCAGCACCGCCGGGCGCATGACACCGCAGCAGCTGTGTCGCGCCATTCGTGAGGACATCATTCGCGGCTCCTATCTGCCGGGGCAGCGGTTGACCGAGGAGGCACTCGCGGAACACCACGGGGTGTCGCGGGTGCCGGTGCGGGAGGCGTTGCGCACCTTGGAAGCCGAGGGTTTCGCCTCGTCACGGCCGTATGCCGGGGTGTTCGTGGCCGCCCTCACCGAGGAGGAGGCGGCCGATCTGCTCGAGATCCGCGCGCGGCTGGAACCGCTGTGCGCGTCGCGGGCGGCGTTGCGGCGCACGCCCGAACAGCTCGGGCGGCTCAAGGAGCTGACCGCGCTCGGGCAGGATGCCGTACAGGCGGGGCGGCTGGACGAATTGGCGCGGCTCAACAGCCGCTTTCACGAGGTGCTCGCCGAGGCGTCGGGCAGCACCCTGCTCGCGCAACTGATCATGCAGCTGAGCTGGAAGATCGCCTGGGTGTACTCGGTGGAACTGCCGCGGCGGGCCGGTGATTCGTGGAACGAGCACGAGGAGATCTGCGCGGCACTGGAGGCCCGCGATCCGGAGCGGGCGGCGGCGGTCGTGGCCAGCCATATCGCGCACGCCACCTCGGCCTACCGGTTCCGTAAGGACTCTGAAGGCGGTGTGCGCCAGGCGGGTTCGGGCTCGCGGGCTTCGTAACATCGGCGCAGCAATTCTCGTGCCGGGACGAAACACGGTTCTCGTATACAAACGGGATCAGTGTGTTCCGGGAGGTTGTCATGACGGTGGATCTGGTTCTGCGCGGGGCGCGCATCGCCGATGATGCGGAGTTGGTGGACATCGCGGTCGCCGACGGTGTCATCACCGCCATCGGACCGCGGTTCCCGGAGCGGGGCGCGAGCGAAATCGATTGCGCCGGACGGGTGGTGATCCCCGGTCTGATCGAATCGCATCTGCATCTGGACAAAGCGCTGCTCGATGCCGAGAAGGCGAATCCCGACGGCACGCTCGCGGGAGCGATCAGCGTGACCGCCGAGCTCAAGCGCGGGTTCACCGTCGCGGCCATTCGCGACCGTGCGCGCCGCGTGCTGGATATGGCGATCGCCAACGGCACCACCGTGATTCGCGCGCATCCGGACGTCGACCCGATCGTGGGGTTGCGCGGGGTGACGGCGTTGCTGGATCTGCAGGCCGAGTATCGCGAGCGGCTCGATCTGCAGATCGTCGCGTTTCCGCAGGAGGGCATCCTGCGGGCGCCCGGCACACTGGAGTTGCTGCGGGAGAGCCTGTGTGCGGGTGCGGATGTGCTGGGCGGCTGTTCCTACAACGAGGCGACGGTCGAGGATTGCCGCCGCCATGTCGACCTGGTCTTCGAGCTGGCCGCCGAATTCGATGTGCCGCTCGATATCCACGCCGATTTCGCCGACGACGGCAGCGACCCGCGCTACGCCATGGCCGATTACATCGCCGAGGTCACCGAGCGGACGGGGCGGTGCGGGCGGGTCACGCTGGGGCATATGACATCCCTGTCCGGACGTGCGCCCGCCGAGCGGGCCCGCACCATCGAGCATCTGGCCGCGGCGGGGATTTCGGTGGTGCCGTTGCCCGCGACCGATATGCATCTGGGCGGGCGGGGTGATGCCACGAATGTGCGGCGCGGGATCGCGCCGATCCGGGAGCTGTGGGAGGCGGGAGTGACCACCGCGTACTCCTCGAACAATATTCGTAATGCGTTCACGCCCTATGGGAATGCGGATCTGCTGGATATCGGGTTGTTTCTGGCACAGACCTCGCATCTGTCGGGGCCGGAGGATCTGGGACGGGTGCTGGGTATGGCCACCACCGAGGCGGCCCGCAATATCGGGATCGCCGACAGTTATGGGATTCGGGTGGGGGCCGCGGCGGATCTGGTGGTGTTGTCGACGGGGCGGGTCGCGGATGCCTTGATCGACCGGCCGGATCGGAACTATGTGCTCAAGGGCGGGCGGGTCACCGCCCGCACCAGCCGGATGCAGGAGTTGGTCAGCTCGCCGAGCGGAGCCTGATGGCCGTGTCGATGAGCGCCCGGTCGGTGCCGGGCGCGCCGATCAGGCAGATCCCGTGCGGGAGGCCGTGAATCGGGGCTTGCGGGATGCTGATCGCGGGGGCACCGGCGATGGCGGCCAGGCAGGTGAGGTGCAGGGTGCGGGTGCGGCCGGATTCGAGGGCGGTCAGCAGGGCGGTGCGGGGCGGGGGCGGGGTCGCAGTGCTGGGCAGGACTAGGACGCGGTCCGCCAGCATCGCGTGGAGGGTGGTCGCGGTCTGCGCCAGGACCTGTCGGGCTGCGAGGGCCTGATCGGGCGTGATGGTCGCGGCGAACTGGAATCGCTGTGCTACTTCGGGTTCGAGGGCACCTGGGTGGGCGGTGATCCACGGGCCGTGGTTGGTCCAGGCTTCGAAGGCTTGCACGGTGCGGAACGCGGTGAAGCAGGATTCGAGGTCGAGGGCTAGGTCGGCGGGTTCCGCGTCCCAGCACTTCGCGGCGGCGAGGGTCGCGGTGGCCAGATCGGTATCGGCCACCGCGCAGAGGTCCGGGTCGACGATCACCGTGGCACCGGTCGATTGCGCTGCCGGCAACAGGCATTCGGCCACAGCCCGCAATGTCGCCGCATCGCGGGTCAGCCAGCCGACGGTATCGAAGGATTCGGCCAGCGGCACGATGCCCGTCACGGGCAAGCTGCCGTGCGTCGTCCGAATCCCCCACAGCCCTTGGTAAGCGGCCGGTACCCGAATGGATCCCGCCGTGTCCGTACCCAGCCCGACCGTGACAGCGCCGCTCGCCACCGCGACCGCCGAGCCACTCGACGAGCCACCCGGAATCCGCTGCGGTGCCGCCGGATTCACCGGCATGCCGTAACGCCCGTTGCCGCCGGTGATGCTGTAGGCGAATTCGTCGGTGTGCGCGATGCCGGTGATCTCGGCACCGGCCGCCAGCAGGCGCGACACCACGGTGGCGTGCGCGGGTTGCGGTGGGCCGAGATAGTCCGGAACGCCTGCGCCGAGCGGGAATCCGGCGACGGCGTAGAGGTCCTTCACCGCGAGGGTCTCGCCGGTGAGGATCCCCTCCCCCGTGGCGGGCACCAGCGGCGTGCCGTACTCCCGCCACACTTGCCCATCGAATTCCACTGTCTCGCGATGATTCTCGCGTGCAGCCGTCATCAGACGCGCTCGAGAATGCGTTTGGCCAGCTCGGTGGTGGCGTAGTGGGCAAAATCGGCCACTCGTACCTCGCCGTGCACCCCGCGCACCTGATCCACCGCCTGCGAGATAGTGAAATCGGCTGCCGCGCTGAGATACAGGTACGCCTGCTGCGGATCGGCGTCGAACAACGACACCACCAGTTCGATCGCGTTGCGGACGCAGACTTCGAGGGCCTTGTTCAGGTCCGCATCCATGCCGGTCGGAATGATCAGCCCGCGCGCGGCGGCGAACGGGCCGATGCTGCGGCCGAATCCGGCGGCCACGTCGGCGGCGGGGATGACATCGACGGTCAGTCGCGCCCGCAGCGGCGCTTCGAGTGCGGTCAGCGCCACTTCGCCGTTGCCCTGCGCGAAATGCGGGTCGCCGATGTACAGCAGCGCATCGGGGACCTGGACCGGCAGGAACAGGGTCGCGCCCGCGGTCAGGCGGCGAATGTCGATATTGCCGCCGTGCGGGCCCGGCGGGATCGAGTTCAGGCGGGTGTCGGTATCGGTGGCGACGCCGATGATGCCCAGGAAGGGCCGCAAGGGAAAACTGGCCTGCCACAGCTGGTCCGGATGCATGGGCATGGTGCCGAACCAGGCGCCGTCACGGGATTCCACCGCGCAGAACTGGCCGTAGTTGCCGTCGAAGCCGCGGCGGTGGGCCAGCACGCCGCGGGCGTGGCGAGTGGAGACCACACCGTACGGGGCGCGCATGGTCAGTTCGTCGATGCGAACGGCCAGCAGGTCGCCGGGCACCGCGCCCGGCACCGCGATGGGCCCGGTCACGATGTGCGGACCGGCCAGGGAGTCGCGGCTGCGGGTGGCCGCCACCGCGACGGCGTCGGTCAGCACCTGGTCGCCGTCGACGCCGAAACCACCGAAGTAGGCGCGCGGATCCGAGCCCTGATCGTCGAGAATCCCTTCGTGGCTGACGGTGTCGACCACGATGCTGCCGCCCGGTTCGACGGTCGCGACGGGCCGGTCCCCGATCCTGGGCAGCCTGCCCCACAACACCGCCGCCGGGTCGGCGGGCAGGTAGGCGTCGCCGCCGATGCCCTGTTCCGGTTGCAGCACCGCAAACGCGGGGGCGAATCCCCGCACGATCGACGTCACGCGCTCTACCTCTCCTACCCCGACCGCAATTGGTCGGACCATCCGATGTTGCGACCATAAGTCAGGTGAACCGTCGGCGGCAGCGTTGGAAACCGAACGTAACTGGCGCTTTACCCGGATGAAATGGCCTGCACAAGAACGGATTTAGAGTTGGGCGATGACGGCTTCGATTCCGCCGCTACGCCGGCGCGTAGGCAGTGTCAGCGCGGAGGTCGCGGCGCATCTGGAGGGGCTGATCACCAGCGGCGAACTGCGCGCCGGGGATCGGCTGCCACCCGAACGCGAACTCGCGGCGGCGATGAACGTGTCGCGGTCCTCGTTGCGGCAGGCCATGTTCGAGCTGGAGTCCAAGAAGCTCATCGAACGGCGGCAGGGCCGCGGCAGCACCGTCACCGAGGCCGCCCGGCACGCGGGCAATCTCGCCGACGGGCTGGGTGAACTGGATATCGAACTCGGCTACGCGCTCGAACTGCGGGATCTGGTCGAGCCGCGGATCGCTCAGCTGGCGGCCCTGCGGGCGGTGGACTCCAATCTGCTGGCGCTGGAACGGGTGCTGGTGCGGTCGAGCGAAACCCTCACGCCCGCCGCGTCGCTGCGACTCGATATCGAATTCCACACGCTGCTCGCGCATGCCGCGCAGAATCCGCTGCTGGTGACGTTGTGCGCCATGACCACCGAATGGACGCGCAATACCCGCACGCTGTCACACCGCACCAGGCCCGGCCGCAGGCTCTCCCTCGACGGGCATCACCGGATCTACGCGGCGGTGACCGGCCACGATGGGCCGGGCGCGGCGGCGGCGATGCAGCAGCATCTGCGGGAGGTTCGCGAACTCAGTGGGTCGCTCCGCTGAGCGCCGCGGCAGTGCGGAAGGTGCGCCGATAGGCCAAGGGCGAGACGCCGATCGCCTCGTGCAGATGTTGGCGCAGGGACGCGCCGGTGGCGAATCCGACCTCTCCGGCGATGCGGTCCACGGAAAGCTCGGTGCTCTCCAACAATTCGCGGGCTCGGAAGACCCGCTGCTGAATCAGCCAGCGGCCCGGACTCATGCCGACCTCGTCGCGGAAGCGGCGGGCGAAGGTGCGGCCGCTCATGCGCGCCTGATCGGCCAGATCGGACATGGTCAGGGGCTGGTGCAGATTCTCGAGAGCCCACTGCCGGGCGTCCGCGGTGCCCGCGGCGGTGGTCGGGGGCACGGGCTGTTCGATGAATTGGGCTTGGCCGCCCTCGCGCCAGGGCGGGACCACGCAGCGGCGGGCAACCATATTGGCGACCTCGCTGCCGTGGTCGCTGCGAATCAGGTGCAGGCAGAGGTCCACTCCGGCGGTGGCTCCCGCCGAGGTGAGGATGTCGCCGTCGTCGACGTAGAGGACGTTCGGGTCGACCTGGATCTTCGGGAACAGCCGCTGGAATTGGTCGGAGAAGTTCCAATGTGTGGTGGCGGGGCGGTTGTCCAGCAGGCCCGCGGCTGCCACCACGATCGCGCCCGTACAGATGGACACCAGGCGCACCCCGGAGGGGAGGGTGGTCAGTGCGTCCGAAACATCCGGCGGGAGACCATTTTCCAGGATCGGGAGCACGTCGCAGGGCGGAATCACCACGGTGTCGGCGGTTTTCAGGATGCTCGCGTCGTGGGCGACGGCGATGTCGAAGTCGGAGTTGCTGCGGACGGGGCGGCCGTCCAGGGAGCAGGTGATGATTTCGTAGCGGCCGTCGGCGGTACCGAAGACGCGGGTGGGGATGCCGAGTTCGAAGGTGTAGACGCCGTCGAGGGCGAGCACGACCACGCGGTGAGGTGGGGTCGCGGTTTCCGGAACGGTCTCACACTGCATGGCACGATTCTATCGAATAATGGCGATCGTGCCATTTTCCGGGATCAGGTCGCACGGCAAGCTGGGATTCATGAGCGAGAAGGACAACGTCATCCCCACCACCATGAAGGCCATTGGCCAGGACGTCCTCGGCGGTCCCGAGGTACTGCACGAGGTGGAACTGCCGGTGCCGCAGCCGGGTCCGAGCGAGATCCTGGTGCGGGTGCGCGCCACCGCGCTGAACCCGACCGACTGGAAGCATCGGGCGCTGAAGGGGCTGTTCCTGCCCGATCCGCCGTTCGTGCTCGGCTGGGACGTGTCCGGCGAGGTGGTCGCGACCGGCGTCGGCGTGACCCTGTTCCAGCCGGGCGACGAAGTGTTCGGCATGCTCCCCTACCCGCACGGCCACGGCGCGGCCGCCGAGTACGTCACCGTCACCGCCCGCGCCTTCGCCCGCAAGCCCGCCAATCTCGATCACGCGCAGGCCGCGGCGATCCCGCTGGCCGCGCTCACCGCGTATCAGGCGATCGTCGATACCGCGAATGTGCAGGCGGGGCAGCGGGTGCTGATCCACGCCGCGGCGGGCGGGGTCGGGCATTTCGCGGTGCAGATCGCCAAATCGCGTGGCGCGTATGTGATCGGCACGGCGAGCGCGCCCAATCATGAATTCCTGCGCTCGATCGGGGTCGACGAAGTGATCGACTACCACGCGGTCGATGTCAACGAGACTGTGCGCGATATCGACTTCGCGCTCGATCCGATCGACGAGGCGCACGCCATCCGCTCGCTGAACACGCTGCGGCCGGGCGGCATCGTGGTCGCGATTCGGGGCGGCGTCGGCAGCGAATTGCGGGATGCCGCAGACCGGCTCGGCGTTCGCGGTGTGTCGCTGCTGGTCGAGGCCGACCATGCGGGGATGGACGCGCTGCGCGAACTCGCGGAATCCGGTGCGTTGCGGCCGACCATCGCCGGGAGCTTCCCGCTGTCCGATGCCGCCAAGGCGCACGCCCTGGGCGACACCGGCCGGACGGTCGGCAAGCTCGTGCTCACCGTCGACTGAATCGCCGCCGCCTGAATTCCCTACGGCTCGAACAGATCCAGCTGAGGTTCGCGGGGACGCACCTCGATGGAACCGAAAACCAGGTCCGGGGGCGGGACCAGGCCCAGATGCTCCCAGGCGGCCGCGGTGGCGACGCGGCCGCGCGGGGTGCGGGCCACCAGACCGGCACGCACGAGGAAGGGTTCGCAGACCTCCTCCACCGTGGCGGCCTCCTCGCCGACGGCGACGGCGAGTGTCGAAACACCCACGGGGCCACCGTTGAAGCTGCGGATCAGCGCGCCGAGGACGGCGCGGTCGAGGCGGTCGAGGCCGAGCACATCGACGTCGTAGACCGCCAGGGCGGCGTGCGCGATGTCGGTGGTGACCAGGCCGTCGGCCTTGACCTCCGCGTAGTCGCGGACGCGGCGCAGCAGGCGGTTGGCGATGCGGGGCGTGCCCCGGGAGCGGCCCGCGATTTCGGCGGCCGCGTCGGATTCCAGTCGGACGCCGAGGATTCGGGCCGAGCGTTCCAGAATCAGTGTCAGTTCATCGGGCTCGTAGAAGTCCATGTGACCGGTGAAACCGAAGCGGTCGCGCAGCGGGCCGGTCAGGGCGCCGGAGCGAGTTGTCGCTCCTACCAGCGTGAACGGCGCGATGTCGAGGGGAATCGAGGTCGCCCCGGGGCCCTTGCCGACCACCACGTCGACGCGGAAGTCCTCCATGGCCAGGTAGAGCATTTCCTCCGCGGGGCGGGCCATGCGGTGGATCTCGTCGATGAACAGGACATCGCCCTCGACCAGGTTGCTGAGCATGGCGGCCAGGTCGCCTGCGCGTTCGAGAGCCGGACCCGAGGTCAGGCGCAGCGCCGTGCCGAGCTCACCGGCGATGATCATCGCCATACTCGTCTTGCCCAGACCCGGTGGGCCCGAGAGCAATACGTGGTCGGGGGTACCGCCGCGCATTTTCGCGCCGCGCAGCACCAGGGCCAACTGTTCGCGCACGCGCGGCTGGCCGATGAAGTCGTCCAGGGACTTCGGGCGCAGGCTGGCTTCGATCTCGCCGTCGGACTGCAGATAGCCTGCGGTGACGGCGGATTCGTCGTCTTCGAAATCCTCGGCCGGGAACTCGTCGTAGTCGTCGGTCATGCGGGTCTACCGATTCTTGCCGAGCAGCCCGAGCGCGGTGCGCAGGGCCTGCGAGGTGCCCAGGTCCGGATCGTCGACCAGGACCGCGTCGACCGCACCCTCGGCTTGCCGGGCCGGGAAGCCGAGCCCGATGAGCGCGTCCACCACCTGCTCGCGCACGGGGGTGACGGCCGCCGCGGGACCGGATCCGGGCGGACCCGATTGCACCGGAACCAGATTCACCTTGTCGCGCAGTTCCACCACCATGCGCTCCGCGCCACGCTTACCGACACCGGGCACCCGGGTCAGCGCCGCCACATTGGATTCGGCCAGCGCCTTGCGCAGCGCTTCGGGCTCGAGGACGGCCAGCACGGCCATGGCCAGCTTCGGGCCGACCCCGGACACGGTCTGCAACAACACGAACAGCTCGCGGGTCTCGGTGTCGGCGAAGCCGAACAGCGTCATCGAGTCCTCGCGCACGATCATGGTCGTATATAGCCGCGCGTCTTCGCCGCGGGTCAGACCGGCCATCGTGGCGGGGGTGGCGTTGAGCCGGTAACCGACTCCGGCGGCCTCGATGACCACATGGTCGAGTCCGATCTCGAGTACCTCGCCGCGAACCGACGCGATCACCGCGTTACCGCCTTCCGTCCATTGGAACCACGCTGCTGGGCCAACTTTTCCTCGTACAGTTTTCGCTGCCGTTCGGCCAGTGCCTCCGCCTTGGCCATGCGGTCCAGCATGGGCGCGCGCCAGCAATGGCAGATGGCCAGGGCGAGCGCGTCGGCGGCGTCGGCGGGTTTGGGCGCGACGGACAGCCCGAGGATACGGGTCACCATCGCGGTCACTTGCGCCTTGTCCGCCGAACCGTTGCCGGTGACCGCCGCCTTCACCTGAGACGGGGTGTGAAAATGCACCGGGATCTTGCGCCGGGCCGCCGCCAGCGCGATCACACCGCCCGCCTGCGCGGTGGCCATGGCGGTGCGCACATTGTTCTGCGAGAAGACCCGTTCGATGGCAACGACTTCCGGGCGATGGGTGTCCATCCACGCCTCGGCGGCGTCGGACACCAGCAGAAGTCGTTGCGCCAGATCCATTTCCGGCGGGGTGCGCACCACGTCGACCTGGATCATCGCCACCTGGCGGCCCATGCTGCCCTCGACCATGCTGATCCCGCACCGGGTGAGACCGGGGTCGACGCCCATCACCCGCACGCAAACCCCTCTCACCGTGAACGAACAACTGTTCGAGAGTCTAACGGACCCTCGCCGCGACATTGTCCATCGACACGGCCGATCCCGGTGCGGGCTCGGGCTATCCGGCCGGAATCCCTACCCGGCGGAGCCCGTGGGAATGCTGTTGTTGACCACGGCACTCAGGTATTCGACGCTCGTCACCCAGTTCGTACGAGGCGGGCTGTCCGACCACGGCCCCTTGCTGTCCGGGCACGAGACGTACACGTGCCGGGTGGAGTGGCGGTTGACGGCGATCGACATGGTGTCCGAAAAGATCGTGCCCGTGCAGTTCACCCGAACCCGCACCACGTAGATGTCGTCGGTGTCGTTGCGGCAGGTGAGATCCACGCACGAGACGCCCTCGGCCAGGTCCGTGGCGAAGGCCGCGGGGGCGAGCGCCCCCACCGCACCGGTGAACAGCGCGGCCGCGCTCAGTCCGATCAGCAATCGAGTAGTCATGTGTATCAACTCCTATCGATGTCACGAGCCGTTGGCAGCGGGCGCGTCAGGGCGGCGGCGACTGGTGTTGTCGACCGACGCGCTGAGATAGTCGATGCCGGTCAGGTAGCTCGGCTCGAACTTGTCGGGCTGCTTCTCCATGGTGGGCGAGCCGAAGCTGCCGTCGGGCTTCATCGAGGGCGAGCCCATGCTGTAACCGCCGTCCACCCAGCGCCCGCTGCATCCGACCTGGGTCTGCTCAGTGGTGTGGCTGTTCACCCAGACCGAGGTCTCGTACCCGTCACCCCATCCCGAGCAGTGCACCCGTACCTGAATGCGATAGATATCGTCAGTGTCGTTGCGACAGCTGCCATCGCCGCACGAGACGCCGTCCGCCAGGTCGGTGGCGAAGGCCGCCGGGGCGAGCGCGCTCGCCGCGGCGGTGATCAGGGCGGCCGCGCCGAGACCGATCAACAACCGTTGAGCCATGCGTGAATCAACTCCATTCAACTACGACCCGACCCGGTAACGATCTTGTCGCACAGGAGCTTTCGTGCATATCGGGATAATCCCCTATTTCGGGCCTTGATCACCCTGAAGCGCACCCGCGAAGATTTTCAGGGCGTCGTCACCGAACAGCACGAAACTCACCTGCTCAACCTTGGTCGGGGTGGTTCGCACGGTGTCGACGGCGATGCGGGCGCCGTCGTCCATGGGCCAGCCGAAGATGCCGGTGGAGATGGCGGGGAAGGCGACGGTCTGCGCGCCGAGTTCGTCGGCGATGCGCAGGGATTCGCGGAAGCAGGAGGCCAGCAGGGCGGAACGGTCCTCGGTTTTCGACCAGACCGGGCCGACGGTGTGAATCACCCAGCGGGCGGGGAGGTTTCCGGCGGTGGTGGCGACCGCCTGACCGGTGGCGAGACCGCGGCCGTAGTGGGAGGCGCGCAGGGCGCGGCAGGCGGCGAGAATCTCCGGACCGCCCTTGCGATGGATCGCGCCGTCGACTCCCCCGCCGCCGAGCAGAGAGGAATTCGCGGCATTCACAATCGCATCCACCTGCTGTTCGGTGATATCGCCACGCACGGCGCGCAATTCAGGCATGCACAGATCCAAACACGACGCGGGCCGCATTCCCACTGGGAATGCGGCCCGCGTAGTCGTGGCTCGGGCTAGGCGTCCAGCTCGGCCAGCACCTCGTCGCTCACGTCGAGGTTGGTGTAGACGTTCTGCACATCGTCGCTGTCCTCGAGGGCGTCGACGAGCTTGAACACCTTGCGGGCCAGGTCGGCGTCCGCGGCGACGGTCATCGACGGCTGGAAGCCGGATTCGGCCGAGTTGTAGTCGAGCCCGGCCTGCTGCACCGCGCTGCGCACCGCGAGCATGTCGCTGGGGTCGGAGATGATCTCCCACTCCTCGCCGAGATCGTTGACCTCTTCGGCACCGGCGTCGAGCACGACCATGAGGATGTCGTCCTCGGACTGCCCGGCCTTGTCCAGGGTCACGATGCCCTTGCGGTGGAACAGGTACGACACCGAACCGACGTCGGCCATATTGCCGCCGTTGCGGGTGACCGCCAGGCGCACTTCACCGGCCGCGCGATTGCGGTTATCGGTGAGGCACTCGATCAGCAGGGCGACACCACTGGGGCCGTAGCCCTCGTACATGATGGTCTGCCAGTCGGCGCCGCCGCCTTCTTCACCGCCGCCGCGCTTGCGCGCGCGCTCGATGTTGTCATTGGGCACCGACGACTTCTTCGCCTTCTGGATGGCGTCGTACAGAGTCGGGTTGCCGTCCGGGTCACTACCACCGGTGCGGGCCGCCACCTCGATGTTCTTGATCAACTTCGCGAAGAGCTTGCCGCGCTTCGCGTCGATCCCGGCCTTCTTGTGCTTGGTGGTGGCCCATTTGGAGTGGCCGCTCATTCCCTACTTCCTCGTTTCAGGGGGCTGAATGGTGTCCGACATTCGAGAGTACGTCAGACTCCGGCGCGCGGACGCACCGCGGTGTCGACGAACAGCTTGTGCACGCGCAGATCGCCGGTGACTTCCGGATGGAAGGAGGTGGCGATGACATTGCCCTGGCGGACGGCGACGATGCGACCGGCGGCGGGACCGGAGGGGACCGTGGCCAGCACCTCGACACCGTCGGCGACCGCTTCGACCCACGGCGCCCGGATGAAGACCGCGCGGACAGCGGAATCCAGGCCCGCGAAATCCAGGTCGGTCTCGAAGGAATCGACCTGCCGACCGAAGGCATTGCGGCGCACCGTCATATCGATGCCGCGCAGCACCTGCATGTCCGGGCGGGTGTCGAGCACCTCCGACGCCAGCAGGATCATGCCCGCGCACGAGCCGTAGGCGGGGAGGCCCTCGGCCAGCCGCTGCCGCAGCGGTTCGAGCAGGTCGAAGACCTCCAGCAGTTTGCTGATGGTGGTGGATTCGCCGCCGGGGATGACCAAACCGTCGACCGCCGCCAGCTCGGATTCGCGGCGTACGGGCACCGCGTGCGCACCGCAAGCCTCGAGGGCGTGCACATGTTCACGCACGTCACCTTGCAGAGCCAGCACACCAATCGTCGGTTTCACGCCGTCGAGCATACGTTTGCCGGTCGGTGTGGCCCTGCTCACCCGAGCCGTCAGGGTTTCGTTAGTACCGGTGTCCTCTTCGTCCTTGCGGTGAACACTGCCGCATGTGACTGATTTGCTACCGCAAACCTCGCCCGGACCGCGTGGTGGTGTCGACGCGCCGCCGCCTCGGCACGGGCTGACTGTCTCGACCGGTCTGGCCGGACTCTCCCTGGACGCCATGGCCTCGGTCGCCTACGGCCCCGAGGCGATCGTGCTGGTCCTCGCCGCCGCGGGCAGTGTCGGGCTCGGTTTCACCCTGCCGGTGACCCTGGCGATCGTGGTGCTACTGACCGTGCTCACGTTCTCCTACCGACAGGTCATCGCCGCCTTCCCGAACGGCGGCGGCGCGTACGCGGTAGCCAAGGCGCGGTTGGGCCGACGGACCAGTCTGGTGGCGGCCGCCTCGCTGATCGTCGACTACATCCTCAATGTGGCGGTATCGATCGCGGCGGGTGTGGCGGCCCTGACCTCGGCCTTCCCCGGACTGTTCCCCTATACGGTGTGGATCTGCCTGGCCGTGCTGGTGGGCATCACCATCCTGAACCTGTACGGCATTCGCGAGAGCGCGCGGGCCTTCATGGCCCCGACCGTGGTGTTCGTGCTCGGCATCTTCGTGGTCATCGTCGCGGGTCTGCTGCGCTCGCACCCGGCGACCGTGGAAACCGGTGCGGCCGTGGCGGAGAACGCCCGCACCATCGGAATCCTGTTGCTGCTCAAGGCCTTCTCGAGCGGTTGCGCCGCGCTGACCGGTGTCGAGGCCATCGCCAACGCGGTGCCCAGCTTCGCGGCCCCCAAGGTCAAGCGGGCGCAGAACGCCGAGGTCGCCCTGGGTGTGGTGCTGGGCCTGATGCTCATCGGCCTGGCCATCCTGATCGGCAAGTTCTCGATCCACCCGATCGACGGCACCACCATCCTGTCGCAGCTGACCGAGGCCGCGCTGGGCCACGGAATCGCCTACTACGTGGTGCAATTCGCGACCGTGATCCTGCTGGCGCTGGCCGCCAACACCTCCTACGGCGGGCTGCCGACGCTGACCAAGATCCTCGCCGACGACAACTGCCTGCCGCACCGGTTCGCGGTCAGCTCGCAGCGGCAGGTCTACCGCAACGGCGTGATCGCGCTGGGTGTGTCCGCGGCCGTGCTGCTGGCGGCGTCGCGGGGCGATATGAACGCGCTGGTTCCGCTGTTCGCCATCGGCGTGTTCGTCGGCTTCACCATCGCACAGGGGGGCATGGTGCTGCACTGGCTGGATGTGCGCACGGCGGGCTGGCAGTGGCGCGCGGCGCTCAACGGGTTCGGCGCGGTGCTCACCTTCGTGGCGCTGATCGTCACCACCGCAATGAAATTCACCGAGGGCGCGTGGCTGATCGTGGTGGTGCTGCCGGTGCTGGTGATCGCCATGGAACGGATCCGCAAGATCTACGGCCGGATCGAGGGTTGTCGAGGAAAGGGCTGTGTGCCCGCAGAGCCCAAGGCCTCCGAAACCGCCATCGTGGTCCCGGTGTCGGAGGTGTCGGAACTCAGCCGGGAAGCGCTCTCGGCGGCCATGTCGCTGGGCCGGGACGTGATCGCGGTGCACGTGTGCCTGCCGGGCGAGAACATCACGGTCTTCACCAAGGAGTGGGAGACCTGGCATCCGGATGTGCGGCTGGTGCTGCTCGAGGACGGCGACTCGACCGTCGGCGGGCCGGTGGCGCGCTACGTCCGCGAGAACTTCACCGGGCGGCGCAAGGTCGTGGTGATCGCCGAGATCGAGCCGCCCGCGGGCTGGAATCATGTGCTGCCCAGTCATCGCAGCGATGAGCTCGAGCGGGTTTTGCGCAAGATGAACGACACCGTGGTGTGCCATCTGCGGGTGCAGACAGCCTGACCCATCACCCGAAAACGACAGCGCGCCACCGGCTTCGGCCAGTGGCGCGCTGTTCTCGCTTGCGGCTCAGGCAGTTCCGGGCGGATACGAGGCGGCCTGGGGGTCACGGAAGGTACGGATCAACCCTTCCTGCATAACCACGGCCACCAACTCCCCCGCCTGATTCCAGATCCGCCCGCCCGTCAGCGCCCGGCCCGCGCCCGCGCTGGGTGACTGCTGGTCGTAGAGCAGCCAGTCGTCGGCGCGGAACGGGCGCAGGAACCACATGGCGTGATCGAGCGAGGCGTTCTGGGTGGGTTCGTCGGGGTGGATGACCTTGGAGGAACCCAGCAGCGTCATATCGCTCATGTAGGCCAGGGTGCAGACGTGGAAGACGGAATCGTCGGGCAGCGGGTGGCGGTAGCGGAACCACACCTGTTGCTGGGCGATGGTGCCCTCGCGGCGGTCCACCTCCTCCTGCGGAATGGTCCGGATGTCCCAGTGCTCCCATTCGCGCATGGCCCACAGGCGTTCCGGGCTCATCGACTCCTTGGCGTCGGCCAGCTCCAGTGGCGGCCGCACGCTCGGCATCACGTCCTGATGCATCGGGCCCTCGTCGCCGACGTGGAAGGAGGCCGACATGGTGAAGATGGCCTCGCCGTTCTGCACCCCGGTCACCCGGCGGGTGACGAAGGAGCGCCCGTCGCGGATGCGGTCGACCAGGAAGACGGTCGGCCGTTCCGGATTGCCGGGCCGCAGGAAATACCCGTGGAGCGAGTGCACCTGGAAGTGCGGATCCACCGTGCGCACCGCCGCGACCAGCGCCTGCCCGGCCACCTGCCCGCCGAACGTGCGCGGCAACTGCGTCTTGGTGGACGCGCCGCGGAAGATGTCGCGTTCGAGTTGCTCTATTTCGAGCGCCTCTTCGATCGTCGCCATGCACTCGTCCCTTCGCCTTGGTCGCGCTCAGGCTAACAATCCTCAGTTATCTATCATTCCAAGCACGATCGTTCTTGCTACGATAGCTTCATGGGCTGGAGGCGACGGATCCTGATCACCGCCGGTTGCGTTGTCGTACTGGTGGTTTCGGCCGGTGCCTGGGTGGTCGCGGCCAACGACTTCGATATTCGCGAGCAGCGGGTCAGCATCACGGGTGCGGCGCAGACCTTGCAGGGCACGTTGGCGCTGCCGAAGCACGGCGACGGGCCGTTCGGGCTGGTGATCTTCGTGCACGGCGACGGACCCGCCAACGCCGACCGCGACGGGTTCTACCGGCCGCTGTGGGAGAGCTTCGCCGCGGCCGGATACGCGTCGCTGGCCTGGGACAAGCCGGGAATCGCTGGCGCGGCGGGCAACTGGCTCGACCAGAGCATGCACGATCGGGCCGTCGAGACCGAGGCGGCGCTGGCCTGGGCACGCGGGCGGCCGGAGATCGATGCGCATCGGATCGGGCTGTGGGGCATCAGCCAGGCGGGCTGGGTGGTGCCGGAGGTCGCAGTCCGGCATCCGGAACTGCGGTTCATGATCCTGGTCGGCGCGGCCGTCAACTGGATGCGGCAGGGCGAGTACACCCGACGGTGTCCGACCATTCCTGACGGCAGTGTTCGCGCCCCGATCCCTGTATGCCCCGGGCTATCTCGACGCGCTGCGCCGGTATGCCGAGCAATCGACGAACAGGAGCACCTCATGACAGTCATCGAACGAGAGCCGGTGGTGTGATGACGATTTCGACCGAGATTCCGACCCGGACACTGGTGGAGAGCCTGGTTCGCGAGGACGCCAGCATTGATGCCGGAGAGCTCTACGACGTGGCCGCGGCGCTCGGGATGAGCGATCAGCAGGTGCGGTTGTGCATCAAAAGGCTGGTGGCCGAGGGACAGTTCAGTCATGAGGGGCGCGGGCGCAAGGCGGTGCTGCGGGCCACGGCCGAGATGCGCGGGGCGCTGGAACCGGATCTCGAGTACCTGCGGTTGATGTACGCGCAGGATCGCGGGCAGGCCGGGTGGGATGGGGTGTGGCATCTGGCGGCGTTCGCGGTGCCCGAATCCCAGCGCACCGCGCGTGACGGGCTGCGCGATGCCATCGTGGGGCTCGGGGGCGCGGCGATTCAGGGCGGGCTGTATGTGTCGGCGCACGCCTGGGAGGGCAGGATCCGTTCGGCCGCACAGGAACTCGGAGTGTCGGGGCTGACGACGGCCGCCACCGTCGACCTCGAAGTGGGCGGCAGCACCGAACCCCGAGAGCTGGCGGAGCGGCTGTGGCCGCTGGATCGGCTGGCCGCCGGGCACGAGCGGTTGCTCGCGGCGGCGGAAAGCACGCTGCGCGCACTGCCTTCGGCGGATGCGACGGCCCGGGTCACGCTGGCGGTCTCGCTGGTGGCCGAATTCGACCGGGCGCACGATCCGGATCCGCTGCTGCCACCGGAACTGCTCCCCCGCGATTGGATCGGCGCGAGCGCGCGGGCGGCGGTGGCCGAGAGCTGGGCCGCGCTGGATTCCGCTGTGCTGCCACCGATTCGACTGTTCCGCTGGTATGCGGACGTGGTGGCCGACATCACCGCAACCACCTAATCTCCCCGCCCCGGCGCGACCTCCGCACCGCATTCCAAGAAATCCTTACGGTTTGCTTACGCCCAGCGGTGGCAGCATGTGCTGACGGGCTCACGCCCGCTGAGTGATATCGCTGCAACAGGGGGGTGCCAGTGTTGGCAATCGCCGAGGTCGATCAGGCCTTGGCCCGGCTCGACGCCGACCATGGTGAGATCCGCGTGAATCTCGCGGAGCTGGAGCAACATCCGGGAGTCCGATTTCTCGACGGCGTGCCGCTGACCGGTGTCAGCGCCGCGCGCTGGGCGTCGGGCCGGGCTCGGCTGGATTGGTTGTGGGCGCAGTTGGGGCTGTTGGAGCGGGTGGTGGCGCGGGCGCACGAGGTGCGGGGACGGCGGACCCGACCGCATCAGGCGGAGCTGGAAGAGTTGACGGAGCTGTTGTGCGGACCGTCGGTCGAGCTGGCGCCGCAACCGATTCCGCTCGGGCAGCGGGATCTGCTCGGCCCGGCCGCGGTGACCCGGTCGCAGACGCTGGCACAGCTAGTGGCCGAGATGAACGCGGCCTACCGCGAAGTGGCGCGGCTGGCGGCCGCGGCCGAGACGGTGTCCGCGACGGTCCTGCCGGGAGTGGATAAGGCGGGCTTACGGCTGGCGCAAGCGCGGCGGCTGGCGGGCGAACTCCAGTTGGCCGCCGTCGACCATCCGCTGCCCGGGCGACTGGATGCCATCGAGGCACGGTTGAACACCCAACGCGCGCAGGGCATGTCGGATCCGCTGGGGTTGGCCGAGGGCGGCGACCCGGACGGGCTGACCCGCGATCTCGACGACGTGCTGGCCAAACTCGAGGAACTGCGGGCCCGCCGCGACAGTGTCGCCGAGCGAGCCGCACGGTTGACCGTGTCCCTCGCCGAGGCCGAGGCGGCCGGACGTGCCGCCCAGGCCACCGCCGCAACCGCCGCGGTCAAGATCCTCGGCTTCGTCCCGGCCACCGTGGAACCGGTCAGCCCGCTGCGGGATCGGCTGACGCGCCTGAATTCCGGCGGCGCCCGGCACTGGACCCGGCTCAGTGACGACCTGGTGGCGCTGGCGCGGGCCATGGACGCGGCCGGTGTCGCCGCCGATGCCGCCCGCGATCACGCCCAGGCGCTGCTGGATCGGCGCGACGAATTACGCGGCCGGGTGGACGCCTACCGGGTCAAGGGCGCGCGCCTCGGGCTCAGCGAGGATCCGGCGGTTAACGCCTGCTACCAGCGCGCCTATGAGCTATTGCATTCCGCGCCGTGTGATCTCGCCACCGCCACGCGGGCGGTGGCCGAGTATCAGCGGGCGATCTCCGAGAAGACGGCAGGACGATGACGAAGTGTTCGCGGCCCGATTGTGGCGGCACGATTCTGGACGGCTTCTGCGACGAATGCGGACTGGCCCCGGCCGGGCCCGCGGTGGTCGTCGCGTCGAGCACGGTGGCCGGTCCTTCGAACAACGGTGCCTCGGCGCCACTCTCGCGGGCAGGCACGGGGACCGGTTTCTCGGGTCGGGCAGGCTCGGGTCGGCAGAGCCGACGCGGATCCAGTCGCTCCTCGTCCCGGTCCACCCGCACCGCACGCTCGAGCCGCGGCCGACTGGGTGCGGGCCTGGTCACGATTCCGCAAGTGCCCTACCGAGATCCGTCCACCGCGATCATGGCCGACCCGCAGGTGCCCGAGCACGAACGCTTCTGCAGCAGTTGCGGGCAGCGCGTGGGCCGCGGCCGCGAAGGTGTGCCCGGCCGCACCGAGGGCTTCTGCCGCCAGTGCGGCACCGCCTACTCCTTCACGCCCAAGCTGACGGCCGGTGACCTGGTCGCCGGACAGTACGAGGTGCTGGGCTGTCTGGCGCACGGCGGGCTGGGCTGGATCTATCTGGCGCGCGACCGCAATGTCAGCGACCGCTGGGTGGTGCTCAAGGGCCTGCTCGACACCGGCGACGCCGACGCCATGGCCGCCGCGGTGGCCGAACGGCAGTTCCTGGCGTCGGTGGAACACCCGAACATCGTCAAGATCTTCAACTTCGTGAAGCATCCCGACCCGCTCACCCACGAGCCGGTCGGCTACATCGTGATGGAGTACGTCGGCGGCGCGTCGCTCAAGGAACTGCGCTCGCAACGGGATTCGTCCGGTCATCTGGCGCCGATGCCGCTCGCGCAGGGTCTGGCCTACATTCTCGAGATCCTGCCCGCCATGGGCTACCTGCACGGCATGAGCCTGCTCTACTGCGACTTCAAGCCCGACAACATGATCCAGACCGAGGAGCAGCTCAAGCTCATCGACCTGGGCGCGGTCCGGCACATGGACGACGAGGAGAGCGCCGGATTCAAGACCGACGGCTACTGCGCGCCCGAGCTGGAAGACGAAGGCGCGTCGGTGGAATCGGATCTGTTCACCGTGGCGCGCACGCTGGCCGTGCTGACCTTCAACTTCGACTACCGCAACGCCTACCGGTACACGCTGCCGCCCGCTACGGAAGTGCCGCTGCTGGCACAGTTCCCGTCGTTCCGGCGGCTGCTCGAACGCGCGACCGCGACCGACCCGAACGAGCGGTTCGGGTCGGCCTCCGAGATGGCCGAACAGGTCACCGGGGTGCTGCGCGAGGTGGTGGCCACCGAGGACGGCCTGCCGCGACCCGCGCTGTCGACCGTGTTCAGCGGGGAGCGCGCGGTGTTCGGTGCGAACCCGGGTCAGTGGCCCGCCACCCCGGAGCCGGGCGTCATCGCGGCGGCGCTGCCGGTGCCGATGGTGGACCCCACCGATCCGGCGGCCGGGTTCCTGGCCACCACCTCCATCGGGGACCCCGTGCAGTTGGTGGCCACCCTGGCGGCCGCGCCGGTCGAGTCCCCGGAAGTGAGCCTCGCCCTGATCCGAGCCCGGATCGAGGCCGGCGATATCGACACGGCGCTGGCCGAATTGGCGGCGCTGGAGGAGTCCGAGGACGCCGACTGGCGGATCACCTGGTATCGCGGACTCGCCGCCCTCGGCAGCCGCGACTTCGCGGCCGCGCGCGACGCCTTCGACGCCGTGTACGGCATCCTGCCCGGCGAGGCGGCGGCCAAACTCGCGCTGGCGGCGGCCCGCGAGTGCGCGGGCGAATACGAGGCGGCATCGCGGCTGTATCTGCAGGTGTGGCGCACCGATCACGGATATCCCAGCGCCGCTTTCGGTTTGGCGCGAGCACGGTTGCAGGAGCGCGATATCGACGGCGCGATCACCGCCGCCGACTCGGTTCCGGCGAGCTCCAGCCATCACACGGCCGCGCAGCTGGCCGCGTTCGGGGCGCAGCTGGCGGGCGGGTCGGGGCAGTATCTGGCGGCGGCGGGCAATCGACTCGCGGCATTGCCGCTGGATCCGGAGCTCAAGGCCTGGCGCAGCATCGCGGTGCTCGACGCGGCGCTCGGCCTGCAGGCCGCGGCCCCGGTCGAGCCGGGAGCCACGGTGCTGGGCTGCCGGTTCACCGATCACGAGCTGCGGCGGGCGCTGGAATCGCAGTATCGCGAACTGGCGCGGCTGTCCTCGGACAAGCTGACCCGGCGCGATCTGGTCAACCGGGCCAATACGATTCGGCCCCTGAGTTGGGTGTGACGGACATGCGGGGGCCGATGACGGCGACAGCGGAGGAGACCGGCGTGTGCCCGGTATGCGGCGCGGCGTTCACCGAAGGTGACCGCTTCTGCGAGGACTGCGGCGTGCCCCTGACGAGCCCGGATCCCGGCTCGGCACCGTGCGGGTCGTGTGCGACCGGGACCCTCGACGCCGACGGGTTCTGCCGGGTGTGCGGCATGCAGCCCAGCGTCGCGGATCGCCACGACCTCGACCTCGGCGTGGTCGCGGCCGTCAGCGATCGCGGAAAACGGCACGCGCACAACGAAGATGCCATGGCGCTGCGGGTCCTCGACGACACCGGCACCCGAATCCTGGTGGTATGCGACGGCGTATCCAGCTCCGATCACGCCGAGGACGCCGCCGCGCGGGCCGCCGCGACCGCCGCCGACCGGCTCGCCAGCGAACTGGCCGGCGGGCTGGGCGCGGAGGCCGCCACCATTCTGGCCATCGGGGCCGCGGCGGATGCCGTTGCCGCCCTGGGCGACCGCGGCGATCGCACGCCGTCGTGCACCATCGTCTCCGCGGTGGTCACGGCGAGCTCGGTGACCACCGGCTCCATCGGCGACAGCCGCGCCTACTGGCTGACCGGCGAGCCGTCCGCCGCTCCCCCGCGCAAGCTGAGCACCGACGATTCCGTCGCGGCCGGACTGGTGGAGCTCGGCGTGGACGAGGCGACGGCCATGTCCATGCCCGACGCGCACACACTCACCGCCTGGCTCGGGGCGGACGCGGACAGCATCGAGCCCCACGTGCGCACCTTCGTGCCGAGCGGGCCGGGCGCGGTGCTGGTGTGCAGCGACGGCCTCTGGAACTACTTCCCGACCGCCGACACCCTGACCGAACTGGCGCTGCCGCAAGCACTCACCGATCCCTGCGCCGCGGCCCATCACCTCGCCGATCTGGCGTTGGCCGCGGGCGGTGGCGACAACATCACCGTGGCCGTCGCACCGTTCGCCGTCCCGCATCGGCCCGCACTCTCGAGGAATCACTGACCATGAACGACCCCTTGGGTTTCCAGATCGAGACCTTCCAGAACGAGTACCTGCCCGCGGGCGCCACCCGGGTGAACGCGGTGGTCACCGTGACCGCGACCGGTGGCGGCGCGGTCCCGACCAGCGGCGGGGCCGCCGAGGTGATCATCGTCGACTGCTCGGGCAGCATGGATCACAGCTACGGCAAGCTGGCCGCCGCCAAGAACGCCACCGCCGCGGCCATTTCCGCCGTGCGCGACGGGGTGGAGTTCGCGGTCGTGGCGGGCACCGACGTGGCCCGCATGGTGTATCCGGCGACACCGTCGCTGATCGCCGCGACACCGCAGCACAAGGCCAATGCCATTGCCGCCGTGCAGAATCTGCGCGCCGGTGGCGGCACCGCCATCGGCAACTGGCTGCGGCTGGCGCGGCAGCTGTTCGGAGATCGGGGCGGGTTGCGGCATGCCATCCTGCTCACCGACGGCCGCGACGAACACGAGACACCGCAGCAGCTGGCGGCCGAAATCGCGTCCAGCACCGGGGTTTACGTGTGCGACTGTCGGGGCGTGGGCACCGACTGGGAGGTGGACGAGCTGCGCAAGGTGTCCAGTGCGCTGCTGGGCACCGTCGATATCGTCGCCGACCCGCGCGATCTGGTGGCCGACTTCCAGGCCATGACCACCGCCGCCATGGGCAAGACGGTCGCCGATGTGTCGCTGCGGCTGTGGACCCCGCGCGGGGCGAGCGTGAAGTTCGTCAAGCAGGTCGCGCCCGAACTGACGGACCTGACCGGGCGCCGCACCGAAACCGGTGCGCAGACCGGCGAATACCCGACCGGATCCTGGGGCGGTGCGGAGAGCCGCGACTATCACATCTGCGTCGAGGTCGCGGCGGGCGCGGTCGGCGATGTGATGCTCGCCGGGCGGGTCGCCCTGGTGCGCGGCAGCGGCGATCAGGCCGAGGTGCTCGGGCAGGGCCTGGTCAAGGCCGTGTGGACCGATGACGTCGTGCAGTCCAGCAAGATCAGTCCCGAGGTGGCGCACTACACCGGGCAGGCCGAGCTCGCGGGCGTCATCCAGGAGGGGCTGGCCGCGCGCCGCGACGGCGATCTCGACACGGCCACCCGCAAACTCGGGCGGGCAGTGCAGATCGCGGCGGCGTCGGGGAATCAGGACACGGCCAAGCTGCTCGAGGGCGTGGTCGATGTGCTCGACGCGCGCACGGGGACGGTGCGGTTGAAATCCGCGGTCGCCAAGGCCGATGAGATGACGTTGGACACGCGGTCGACCAAGACCTCCCGCGTGCACAAGCGGTGAAGGGGGAACAGATGGCGAGCTGTCCGGCCGGACACGATTCGGCGGCCGACGACTACTGCGACGTGTGCGGGCTGCTCATGCGGGCGGGCGAAACACCCTCGCCCACAGCCGAACCCGCCGGGACGCCGTGCCCGGTGTGCGGAGAACCGCAGACGGGGCGGTTCTGCGAGGGATGCAGCTACGACTTCGTCGCGGGCACCGCGCCCGCGGCCACCGTCTCCCTGCTCGCGCCGACCGTCGTCGCACCGGTTGCCGTTCCCGGCCCTCCGCCCACGGAATCGGCCTGGACCGCAACGGTTTCCGCCGATCGCGACTATTTCGACAGCATGCGGGCCGAGGACGACGACGTCGAATTCCCGGTCTACTGCCCCGAACGCGTCTTCGCGCTCGCGGGCGCGCAGGTGCGGGTGGGCCGCTTCAGCGCGTCCAAGGGGATCGATCCGGAGATCGATCTCACCGGTCCGCCGCAGGATCCGGGGGTCTCGCATCTGCACGTGCTGTTCGTCGCCCAGCCCGAGAACCGCTGGGCCATCATCGATCTCGGCTCCACCAACGGCACCCGGGTCAATGCGGCCGCCGATCCCATCCCGCGCGGGCAGGCGGTGCCGGTGTCTTCCGGCGACCGGATTCACCTGGGCGCGTGGACCACTCTCACGTTGAAGCAGGACAACGCGTCATGACGACGATGCTCCCCCGTCCCCCGGCTCCCCGCCCCGAGACCACCCCCGCAACCCTCACCCGGGTCCGTGCGCTGCTGCCGACCCGGGCGGACACGCCGGGCTGGATCCGGCTGCTCGCACTGGTCGCGGTGGTGCTCACGGTGGTGACCGCGCTGGTGATGGCCGCCGACGCCCGCTCCACGCGCCACGGCATCCAGGTCATCGGCGGGCACACCGCGCCGACCGTGACCGCCACCGAGGACCTGTACTTCGCCCTCGCCGATATGGATGCCCAGCTGGCGAATGTGCTGCTGGCCGGGGACGATTCGAGCCTGGCCACGGTGCGCAAGAACGCACTCAGCACCTACGACCAGCGCCGGGTACAGGCTGACGGCGACCTGCAGCAGGCCATGACCATCGCCACCGATGCCACCGCGTCGCAACAAATCCGGGAACTGCTCGACCGGTTCGGTCGGTACCAGGCGGCCGCCGCGGACACCATCCAGCTCGCCGATCTCGACCACGGGGCCGCCGGCCAGCCGTCGGCGCGGACGCTGGAGGCTTATCGGACGGCCACCGGGCTGGTGCCGGATCTGCTGTCGCGGGCCCAGCAGCTGGCCGACTCCAACAAGACGGTGCTGACCAAGGCGTATCAGGACAGTGAGCACACCACCGTCGCGGCGCGGATCCGCATCGCGGTGCTGGGTGTGCTGCTGCTGGTGACGCTGGTCGGGCTGCAGTACGTCATGCGGGTGACCTTGCGCCGCCGGGTCAATCCGGCGCTCGCGGTCACCACGGTGCTCGCGCTGGGGCTGCTGGTCAGCGGGTACACCGCGAACGCGGCTGCGGCGCACGAGCTCACGATCGCCAAGCAGGACGCCTTCGACTCGCTGCTGGCGCTGCGGCAGGCGCGGGCGCTGAGCTACGACGCCAATGCCGACGAGAGCCGGTACCTGCTCGATCCCACCCACGTGCCGAGTTATCAGCAGAGCTACTTCGACAAGTCACAGCAGCTGGTGGGGACCTCGGCGCGCGGGGTCGACGACTATTCGAGCGCGGTCGACAAGGTCGTCACCCAGACCGTCGGGCACGCGCAGACGACCATCGGTGAGAACTCCTCCCTGGGGCAGGAATTCCGCAACCTCACCTTCCCCGGGGAGCGGCAGGCCTCCGAGCAGACGCTCACCGCGTATCAGGCCTACCAGCACGACGATCACACCCTGCGCGGGCTGGCCGGCAGCGATCTGCGGGCCGCCATCGCCCTGGACACGGGCGGTTCCAACGACCATTTCGCGGCCTACGACAAGGCTTTGCAGGCGACCATCGATATCAATCAGCAGGCCTTCGACGCCGCCATCGCCCGCGGCGAGAACCACCTGTCGGGCTGGGACAACTGGCTGCCCTCCGGGGCGGCGGTGCTGTTCGCGGTGCTGGTGCTCGTCGGCGTGCGGCCACGGCTGGCCGAATATCGCTGACCCGGCGATCCCGGGCACGAGACCTCGAGCATGATGGTCTCGTGCCCGATTTCACCGCCCTCACCCCCGACGCCCTGCTCGACCTGATCGCCGAACGGGCCATGGGGACGCGGGGATACGCGGTGATCGCCGTCGACGGCGCGGACGCGGCCGATCCACTCACGGTTGCCCGCGATGTCGCCGAGCGGCTGCGCGCGCGAGGTCGGGCCGCGGAGACGGTGTCGCTACATGATTTCGTCCGGCCCGCCTCGGTACGGCTGGAATACGATCGCGACAGCGAATTCACCTACCGCACCGGCTGGTTCGACTACGCGGCCGTGAATCGCGAAGTGCTGAAATCACTTCGGGACAGCGGCCGGTTTCTACCCGCGCTGTGGGACGAGCGCGCCGACCGGTCCGCGCGGGCCCGGGTCCGGCAGGCGCTGCCGGACACGGTCGTGTTCCTCGCCGGTCCGATGCTGCTGGGCCGCGGCCTGGACTTCGACCTGACCGTCGCACTGCGCATGTCCGAGGGCGCGTTGCGGCGGCGCACCGATCCGGCCGAGATGTTCACCGTGGATGGGCTACTCGAATATCAACGCGGCCACGACCAGGACCCCGACCTGCTGGTCGCCTGGGATCACCCGGACCGTCCGGCCGTACGTATCGGTTAGGGGTCACCCAAGATCGATCACGGGTTCACGCAGGTCCGGCGGTCGTAGGCTCAGGGGTCCAGATCGTAGTTGTCGAAGCGAAAGGAACTGCCATGCCTGCCGCATCCCGCACGGTGACCGTCGCACGGCCGGTCGGCGAGGTGTTCGCGTTCTTCGCGGACGCCACCAACAGCGCCCGCTGGCGCACGGGCGTCAAGGAGATCACCGCCGAAGGCGCGCCCGCGGTCGGGACCGTCTACCGGCAGACGGTATCCGGCCCCGGCGGCCGCGGCGTCTCCGCCGACGTCAAGATCACCGAATTCGTGCCCGACCAGAAGGTCGTCCTCGAAGGCATTTCGGGCCCGCTGCGCCCCACCGTCTCCTACCTGTTCGCGCCCACCGACGACGGCACCGAGGTGACCTTCTCCCTCGCCGCCGAACTCTCCGGCCTCAAGAAGCTCCTCATGAACGGCCCGGTGCAGAAGACCATGACCGCCGAGGTCGCCGGACTCGACCGAGCCAAGACCCTGCTGGAATCGGGCGCGGCATAACGGATCTCGACTGGTGACGGTTCACCACCGGCGATGCCGGGATTCGTAGCTGTCGGTGGGGTAGTCGTCGTCG
Organism: Nocardia heshunensis; assembly: GCF_054782115.1. Taxonomy (NCBI): domain Bacteria; kingdom Bacillati; phylum Actinomycetota; class Actinomycetes; order Mycobacteriales; family Nocardiaceae; genus Nocardia; species Nocardia heshunensis. Next base: position 772,235 of record NZ_BAAGTC010000003.1, read on the forward strand.
GTGTCGTCGGGCTCGGCGTGGCGGGCGGGCCAGAAGCGGCTGGCGTACTGGCCGCGGATGCGGCTGAGGTCGGGCTCGTCGATCTCGGTGATGCCGACCTGGAACAGCATGATCATGGTGGCCATGCTGACGGTGATGATCAGCGGCGCAAGCAGTTGCGCGGGTTGCGCACCCGAGGGTGAGTGGATGTGGTCGGCCATGTGCGCGTGCATGGCGTACATGCCGGTGTAGTGCATGCCGCACACGGCGATACCCATGATGAGCGCGGCGCTGATGGTGGCGATGATGCCGCTGACATGCAGCGCGAACCAGAGCGCCGCGGTGGCGGCGACGACCGCGATCACCAACGACAGCAGCACGATCCACGGGTCGTACTGCACGGCCGCATCGGTTTTCATCGCATACATACCGGAGTAGTGCATGGCTCCGACGCCGAGCCCGGTAATCGTGCCGCCGGTGATCAACGCGAACGCCTCCCCGTGCTGATGCACCACGATGTAGAGCCCCAGCCACACCACCACCATCGCGATCGCCGCGCTGAACAACGTGATCGGGATGTTGTATCGAATGGTGCTGTCCTGCACCGAGAATCCGAGCATCGCGATGAAATGCATGACCCAGATCCCGGTCCCGCCCAGCGCAATCGCGCCGGTCACGATCCACCCTCCGTGCCCCTGCTGATTACGCGCCCGCACCATGCACCGCAGGGCCAGCAACGACCCGGTGACGGACATCAGATAGGCCAGGACTGGAGTCAGCCACCCATAGGTGAATTGGTCGATTGCCAGCATGCGGGCTCCTTGCCGGAAGAGCGAAATATGACTGTTCACCGGTGACTGAGCCGAAGACTAGCGAGATAACACCAGGCAGTAAATTTGCCGCAGTACAGTCCGAAAAAATTAGCTGAGTTTGCTGGCCGGTATGCACGCAGGTAGCCCCCGGTATGGCGACACCCCTGCGCGCCCGCACGTCACGTATGCAGCACTTGACATCTAGCATCCACCCCGCAACCCCACTAGGGCCGAAGGTCACTCGGGCACAAGGGATTCGCCATTCACAGCCTGCGACCGATACGACGACCTATTCATGCTGTGAACAAACGTCGCTCGTGCCTCGATTCCACTGATAGTTTCCGCTCCGGTCATCACCGAAGAAAGGTTCGAGGGGTTTCATGACATATCAAGGCGTTCCGGCTCCCGGCTATCCGGGTCAGGGGTATCCGATGCAGCCGCCGCCACCGAAGAAGCGCAAGGTCTGGCCGTGGATCGTGGGTGCGTTGCTGATCTTCATCGTGCTGCCGTTCGCGGCGTGCACGGCACTGGTCGGCACCGCCGCCCACGAGGTCGACAAGGAGTCCAAGCGCACGGTCGACATCACCTACGAGGTGACCGGCAGTGGCGAGGGCACCTACGCGAAGCCGTCGGTCACCTACAGCACCGGTGACACCGGCTCGGGCAACGCCAGTTCGGCGCAGCTGCCGTGGAGCAAGAACGTCACGCTGACGGGTCTGCTCAAGTTCGCCACCCTCACCGCTACCGCCGCCGACGACGACGCGGCGACCATCACCTGCCGAATCAAGCAGGGCGACAAGGTGTTGGTCGAGAACACGGCCACCGGCTCACTGGCGCTCGCGACCTGCAACGCCGATCTCAGCAATATCGGGAAGTAACCCGAGACGCGAAACCGCCGGGCTCCCGAGGGAGCACCGGCGGTTTTTCGTATTCGCTTGTCGCGCTACCGCTTACCAGCCGCGCTCGGCGAGACGGTGGGGCTGCGGGATCTCTTCGACATTGATGCCGACCATGGCCTCACCCAGGCCGCGCGAGACCTTGGCCAGCACGTCGGGGTCGTCGTGGAAGGTGGTGGCCTTGACGATGGCGGCGGCGCGCTCGGCCGGGTTGCCGGACTTGAAGATGCCGGAGCCGACGAAGACACCCTCGGCGCCGAGCTGCATCATCATGGCGGCATCGGCGGGGGTGGCGATGCCACCGGCGGTGAACATCACGACCGGCAGCTTGCCGGTCTCGGCGACCTCGGCGACCAGCTCGTAGGGGGCCTGCAGTTCCTTGGCGGCCACGTACAGCTCGTCCTTGGACAGCGAGGTCAGGCGGCGGATCTCGCCGCGGATGGTGCGCATGTGGGTGGTGGCGTTGGAGACGTCGCCGGTGCCGGCCTCACCCTTGGAGCGAATCATGGCCGCGCCCTCGGTGATCCGGCGCAGCGCCTCACCCAGGTTGGTGGCGCCACACACGAACGGGACGGTGAAGGCGAACTTGTCGATGTGGTTGGCGTAGTCGGCCGGGGTCAGCACCTCGGACTCGTCGATGTAGTCGACGCCGAGCGACTGCAGGATCTGCGCCTCGACGAAGTGGCCGATGCGGGCCTTCGCCATGACCGGGATGGAGACCGCGGAGATGATGCCGTCGATCATGTCCGGATCCGACATGCGGGACACGCCACCCTGGGCGCGAATGTCGGCCGGGACCCGCTCGAGCGCCATGACCGCGACGGCGCCCGCGTCCTCGGCGATCTTCGCCTGGTCCGGCGTGACGACATCCATGATCACACCGCCCTTCAGCATCTCGGCCATGCCGCGCTTGACGCGGGCGGTTCCGATGGTGGGGGTGGTGTCGGGCGTGGTCACGGCAAACTCCTGGGTCATGTGGGCCAATCGGGACGCTCGGAATCGAACAGGTCGATTCTAGGCGCCCCTTCCAGGCCACTTCATAGCCAGTCCGACACGACTGGACTGGCCGGTCTGCCGAGGATGACCGGCGTCACATTCCCGGGGCTACCGGGTCGCTATCTACAGCGGTCCGACGACGAAGATCTTCGCCCAGTATTCGGCCGCGGACGACCCCATCAAGGGCTCCAGGAAGTCATAGAGCAGGTATGACACGAATTACGTTCCTTCCACACACGGTCCGCCGCTTCGTTACCGCGGCAAACCTCCCGTGACCCTATCCGAGACGGCCCCTGGAATCATCCCTTCGAACGCGAAACCCATTTGCGGACACCGCTTTCCTCCCCCAGGATCGACGGCGATGACTGAAACTTTGGAACGGGTCCGGGGCCTGCTGGCCGCCGATGACGTGCCCGGTTCGGTGCGCGCGCTGCGCGCGATCGCCGACACCGCCCCGCTGCCCGAGATCGCCGCGATCACGCGAGAACTCGCCGCTCACACCGGATTCGACGATCTGGCCGCGACCGCGAGCGTGGTCGCCGACGGGCCCGGCGACCCGGACGCCTACCTGCGCTTCGGCTATGACTGCATCGAACGCGGCATCTCCTTCGCCGCGATCTCGGCGCTGCGGGCCGCGCTGCGCGGGGGCACCAGCAAACCGGAACTGGCCCTGAGCGAATTGGTGGCCGCCCTCGAGGACGAGTTCCGCCATCACGAGGCCGCGGCGGCGCTGCTGGAACGCGAAGCGGAACTGCGCGAGCGTCAGGAAACGCTGCGCCCGTGGCCGGACCGGTATCTGCTGGTCTACAACTCGATCATGGCGGGCGATCTCGGCCGGGCCGGTGCGGAATTCGCGCGGCTGCCCGATCCGGAGGACGAGCGTTGGCTGCCCGCGCGGAATCGCGTGCGGCGCATGCTGGAACGCGCGGCACTGCTCGGCGGTCCCGGACCGCAGGACCTGCGGGGCTGGCACTTTGCGCTGACCGGCGGATACCTCGCGACGCTGTCACCACACGGTTTCGCGGCGGGCATGACCGGCCGCTGGGCGTATCTCGGCGACAACCTCACGTTGTGCCGCAACACCCTCGACCGCGCGGCCCAGATCCTGCGGGCCGCCGGGCGGACACCGCGTTCGGTGTCGCTGCTGCCGAATCACTCCGACCTGATCCTCGGCCACGCCGCGGCCGAACTACTCGGCCTGCCAGCGCAGCCCTACGCTCCCGGCCGCCCGGACACCCTGGTCGTCGCCTACGACCTGAACGAACTCGAACCGGAACTGGCATCCTCGCTGCGCGAGCGTGCGCCGGGCCAGATCCTTTTCGAGCACGCCACCTGCTGGACCAACCCGCCCGCCGTCACCGCCGACATCAGCGGCCTGCTGGTGCAGATGGTGGTCCCGAACTGGGAGCCGCGCCAGCGCATGACCGACGACGGGATCGTGACCGAACCCGCCGATGCCCGGCCGGAAGCCGAGATCGCCGCGGGCATCGTCCACGCCGATCCCACGCCCGATCCGGGCGACGGTGAGACACCGCCGGATCCGGACGACATCGTCACCCGCCTGGTCACCGCCACCCGGGACGCATGGCTGACCGGTCCCCGGGACCGGGTGAATTCGCCCGGCCCCGTACCGAGTTCACGTTTCCTCTGACCCCGCGACACGCTGGGCCGATCGCGGTCAGCCCAGCGTGTACCGGTAGCGACTGGTCGGGACCAGATCCAGGTTCAGGTGCGCGCCGAAGCTGACGACGCTCTCCATCATGCGGGTGACGCGACGCTGCAATTCGGCGTCGTCACCGCCGGTGTCGTAGAAGGCGTGCGCGCTGGTCATGGCGGCCATCGGGAACAGCTCCTCCACGAGAGCGTCGGTCCGATTGCCCGGCGTGATGGCCTCTGTCACCGTGCTCTGCACGTACCCGAAGGTGGCCTGCGTTTCGATGGCCACCGGCGTGTGCAGATCATGCCAGCGGTGCAGCCACTCTTCCCGGGTCAGCTCCTCGGGAATCCGCAGAATCGCGAAATTGGCGAGCGCGTCCATCCGTACCCCGTCGGCGATCTCCGGCGGCACGATCGGCGACCGCTCCTCCACGATCCACCCGTTGACGTCCTCGGCGACCGACCGCAGCGCGGCAGTGACCGCCTCGTGCTCCCCGTCGGTCCACACGCTGACCACCGCATCCACCGGCGACTCATAGGTGCTGTGCCGCACCTGCGCAGCCTCGACATCGGCGTCCCGCACATTCACCTGCAGCACGCTCACCCCGGCCGCCGCCAACTCTTTCCGCAGCTCCTCCCCCCGCAGCCGCTCCCCCACACCCTCGCCCCACACCACATACATCAACTTCATGCCGTATTTCCTTGCCCCAGATCACCGTTGACCGCCCGACCATAGCGGGCCACAGGATTCGAAATACACGATTTCACAACCTGGTCCCACCCATCGGGCCACGGATGCGGGCCGCGGATGGCTATTGATCGATTCGCCGCACGGGCTGACCGGATATCCGTGCAATCGTGTCGAAGTCACAGTCGGCATGCAGCACAGTGAGCCTGTGATGCACTGCGCTGACCGCAACCAGGAGATCGACCGGACCGGCGCACTGATGCCAGCCCTTGTCCGCAAGACGCGTTTGGAGAAGCGCCGAGTCATTCCAAACGTCTTCGTGCGTCGTGTAGTACGGAAATGTCTCGCGCAGCAAGGAATCAGCCTCATGAAATGCCGGCGTGCCGCCGACCGCACGAAGGAACTCGAGCCGCACAGGTTCGCAAATACCGACCAGCCCGGACGTCACCGCCTGATCCCACTCCGGACCGGTCTGACCTCGATAGAAGCGGATAAGCGCGCTGGTATCGGCAAGGAAGAGCTCCGTCATGCGACCGACTGGTCGCCGCGTGCTCCCTGCTCGATAACCGTGAAGTCGATCTCGCCCTCAGCGACCATCTCGCGCATCCGCGCAACGGCCGCTGCCCGTCGACGACGATCGACGATCTCATGTAGCGCCGCGTTGACGGTGTCCTTCTTGGTCGTGGTCCCGAGGTAGCGAGCAGCTTCAGCGAGAGCATCGTCATCCACGTCGATTACCGTACGCGCCATGTCGTACCTCCCACCGGGGATTGATATCTAATCTAGAAACAAGATATCACCGCCCGGCGGTCATCGGTTCGAGCGAGACTGCGGTCAGTCCCAGCGGTCCAGGGTGTAGGGGGTGCGGATGGTGTCGGTGGTGACGTAGAAGGTGTGGTCGATGGTGCCCTTGGAGACGAGGAGGCCGCAGGCTTCGGCTTCGTCTCGGCCCGCGACGACCGCTTCGAGGGTGTGGGCCTCGAGGGTTTTGCGGATTTCGTGGAGGTCGCTGCGGAGGTAGGACGGGAAGAAGCCTGCACCCTTGGTGTAGCCGGTGTCGGTGGCTCCGGCGAGGGTGAACATGACGCTCTGCTCGCGGTGGGTGCGGTCCTCGTCGACGTTCCAGGCGGCGGGGTGGTCGACGACGGCGGTGACGTCACGGAGTTCGCCGGGGTGCAGGCCCCAGCGGGCAGGCTTGGAGCCGTCGACGTAGAGGTACCAGGTGACGGGGTTGCGGTGGGCTTCGTTGTCCCACTGGATGATCGGGGGCGCCTCGGGGTTGGCGGCGGTCACCATGGCCCCGTAGCTGGTGGAGCGGGCGGGGACCTGGAATTCGATGCGGTCGGCGGCGGGTAGCACCGTGCGGCGGAACTTCTCCCAGGTCATGACGATCGGGGACACGCCGGACTCGGTGGTGCGAGCGGACTTCTCAGCGGGGATCAGGTGGCCGAAGACGCCGCCGGAGGAGCGTTGCGGGCGGGGGCGGGGAGTCCACATCGGCCGGATATCGGCGAGTTTCGCGAAGCGGCGCTCCAGCGCGCCTGCCGCCTGCAAGTCGCCGATCACCTTCTCCGCGCGCGCGATCATGGCCGCGGTGGGCGCGGCGGTCGGTCGCCGATATTGCAGCGGATGCATTTTCTCCGCGAAGCGGCGCTGCACCGATTCGAACGGCAGGCCGTCGGCGAGATCGCTGAGCAGGGTGCCGATCATGCCGCTCTTGACATGGCAGAAACCGGCCGGTGCCGTTGCCGCCGCGAGCCAGATCAGGTTGTCGCGCTTGCGCTGTGCGGCCTCACCGCGGCCTTTCACCGCATCGATCCGCTGGTGCAGATCCAGCAGCCAGGTGCCCGCGCCGAGGACGGCGTCCGAGCGGTACAACTGCTCACTGCGCAACAACGCCACGGCTCGCTTCACGACATCGTGCGAGAACTCCCCCAGCGCCCGCGCCAGGGTCTCCCGATCGGCATTGCGCGCCGCCACATACTGCGAGGTCGTCGCGAGCACGGCAGGCTTGTGCACGATCGCTTCCGGCGGCGTCACCGCCAGATGCGTCCACGAACCCTTCTCGGCCCGACCCCATTCCGTGTCCTCGGACCGGAAAACCGAAACGATGGACGTATTTTCGACAGCGGCCGCCAGCGCGGCGACGCCCTTCTCATAGTGCGGCGGTATCCCCTCCGCCGACCACAGCGCCGAGGTGGCCCGCCCCTCCGCGTCAACCACCACCAGTCCGCCGTACCGCTGCACAAACGTCCGGCAGGTCCCACAAGCATTCTCAGCCGCGTACTCCGGACTCAACGCGTCCAGAAACACGTCGTAGAGCCTCTCCGAGGCCACCCGAAACAGCTCGGCCCCTTCCCCGACCGCTACCGCGAACCGCCCGCGAACCCCCGCGAGCAGCTCCTCGTACCGATCCTCGCCACTCCCCGCACCCACAGGCCCCGTCATAACCGTCCCTCCACAACTCCCCGTCCCCAGCGGACCGGCCCATGATATGCACTGAATTCCAGTATCGACCAAGGGAAATAGAGCCGGAGCCGCTCCCGCGTTCACGAGAGCGGCTCCGGTGGTGGCCAGCGTCAGTGCGCGGCCTTGTAGGCCAGGGTGTAGGCGATCTTGCCGGGCTTGGGGTCGGAGTAGGGCTTGGAGAGCTTGGCGAATTCCTTGTCGCTGAAGGCGGGGAGGGCGCCGAGCTGGGCGGCGGTGTAGCCGCCGTTGACCTGGGTGTTCGCACCCAGGGCGACCATGGCCTGGGAGACGTTCTTGGTCAGGGTCAGGTAGGACTGCAGGTCGCCCATGTGGCCGGCGAGGGTGAGGTTGGGGTCGTTCTGGTGGGCGCGCAGCCAACGGCCCCAATAGAACTCGTCGAAGCCGGGGGTGTTGTCGGTGGCGTAGCCGACGTCCTTGGCGAAGTAGAGCATGCCGCGGAACTCGTCATTGCGCATGTCGTGCAGCGAGAAGGTGCGGGGCAGCTGGTGCGGCTTGATGGGCTTGTCGTTGTTGTCGTAGAGCCACGCCCAGTTCTTCTGCACCATCGTGTCCCAGAAGGCCGACTTGTTCAGGTTCGACAGGTTGCCGACGACCTTGAGCCGAATGTGCATGGACGGGCCGCCGTCCGCGGTCTCCCAGAACGAGCTCAGCGCGTGATGGCCGTCGGCCATGTACAGCTTGCCGTGCGGGCCGACCACGACGGTCTTGATGTCGTTGAGCGACGCGGCGGTCTCGCCACCGGGCTGCAGCTGGCAGGTGAACGTCTTGGCGTCGCGCAGGGTCGCGTTCGGCTGGGCCGAGGCGACCCCGACCAGGCCGCTGTCGGCGCACCAGTCGTCGAACTTCTTGTTGATGGCGTCCTTGCCCATCGTGTAACGGCCGAGCTTGTAGTCGATCTCGTCGAACCCGACGGAGGGTTGGGTGGGCGACACATCGCCGATCGCGACATCGACGATGTCACCGACCTTGGCGTCGCAGTACGACGCGTGCTTGCCGGACGGGTGGCACGGGAAATTGCCGTTGCCGTTGTCGGCAGCCGCGACTCCGGCACTGCCACCGACGATCGCCACGATCGCCAGCGCGGATCCGATGATCCGCTTCACGGGGTGGTTCATGACCCTCCGAGATATCCGACGCCGGACACCGGCGTCACATCCGAACCTTCCGGATGCCGAGCGGACGTTATGAGCCTCGGATGACCAATCGGCCACCTGCCACCGGTAGCCGCATGAACATCCCGCTAGCGGATGGAGCGGACTTTCGGGGTCAGTGGTGGAGCGCGCATGCGCGCCGCCGACCGGCCTCACCCGAGTCGGAGGGCACGGAGCTGTCGAAGATCGTGTCGAGAATTGTTGTCCGGTCGAGCCAGACAAGACAGCCGTGATGCTGGTCGGCTTCGGGTCGAAGCATCCGCCGTCCGCGCTGTAGGGTGGGACCGATTCGGGTCAGGATGAAACCCTCATCCGCACACCGGAGTTCGAATTGGGGGCTCATGAGGGACAGCAGGAAGCCGGTTGTCGGTGGTTCGCCAAGGGTTTCGGGCGAGGATGTCGAAGCTGTCCGGGCCATCCTGGCGAAAACGGTTGCCTTTGCTTCGTCGGCCGATGGCGCTGTGTCCGTCTCAGTCGATGCCGATGGCAAGGTCCACAAATGGGCAGTGACCGACCGTGCGCGCGGTACCGATCCTGAGCGGGTCGTGGCCACCATGATCGAACTGATCGGGCAGGCGCGCAGCGCAGCGTACGACGCCGTCCGCTCAGATCTTGGCCATGGTGGTGCAAACCAATCCCATTCCGGTCCAGTCGGTGTCGCGTCAGCCGATCCAAGCGGTAGGTACACATTCGTTGACGCAGTGGAGTACGACGACTGGCAACGAGAACAGCAGCTGAACTCGCCCATCCGCAACTCTACGAACTGGTGACGGCTCTCGACCGATCCTCATGCGCGATCGGTGCTCCCTCTATTGCCGATCGACCCATCGTGCCTCCGCCAGCCGTCAGATCGAACGTTAGTGGTGGTAATCTCTGCGGCTATGAGTGATGTGGGGGGCTCTGACGGCCTGTTCGTCGTTCCTGAGGATGTAAAGGTACTGGGACGTTTCGCCCTGGATTTGGCCGGAACTCTACGTTCAGCCTTGGAATCGGCAGGGCGAGATGTTGATTCGCTCCACTGGACAGGGACTGCAGCCAAGTCTTTCAACACCGGGTGGAGCGAATGTTCCGAGGGCGGGAAAACCATCATCGACGCCTTGACCACGTTGGCCAAGGGGCTCGGAGTTGCCGCCGACACCTACACCAGCCACGATCTGCTGTCGGCGGAGCGTTTTACGAGTCTGGATCTGTGACGTGAGCGACGATGATGGCTACTCGGTGGATCTCGACGAACTGGATGCACTTGTATCTCGCTTGTCGAATCTGTCGAAATTTCTGACCGACCAGTTCACTGCCTTGGATACCAAGGTGGCCACCTTGCGTGCAGGTGGCTGGAACAGCGACGCAGCTGCGGCCTACGAAGACGCCCACCGCCAGTGGCTCACGGGTGCACAAGAATTCGCACAGGGTGTTACCGACGTGAGCGATGCCGCGAGCAACGCTCATCGCCATTACAGTTCAGCGATCGGGGCGAATACCCAGATGTTCGGTGGCCGCTAGCATATGGTCACCGTAAATCCGCAGGCGTTCTATGACGCCGCCAAACAGCTGTCCGACCTTGCCAAGGATCTCGCCACCGCTCGGACCGAACTCACTACTGGACTGGCGGCCACCGGCTCTATGGCCGGTTCGACCGACTCCGCCAAGCAATGGGCCACGGGCTACGACAAGCGCGCATCCAGTGCCGTCGATACCGCGAGTCGGCTCGTGCACTCAACCAATCACCTGTCCTACCTGATCAACGTCGCTGGCTACAACCATGCGCTGGCCAACTACAAAGCGGATACGAACCCGAACAAGGGCAACGCGCCCAGCGAGCCATCGGATCCCAACTCTGCCGCGACCGTCGTCAACTGGGTGCATCCGCCCGCGGCCGGTGGCCGTGGAACAGGGCTGGAGACCAGCATTCCGGATCTTCTCGAGAGCATCGGCATCCCGGTCCCCGATGGCGATACCGACAAATTGAATACCGCTGCCGATGCCTGGCATAAATACGCCAACTGTGACGCTGTAGCCAGTGCTCAACTCATCATCAGCTCCGCAATGGCAAAGATCAACGGCATTGATTCACCCGAGGTCGGCGACATCAACAGTCAACTCAAAACACTGAGTTCGAGTGCGGGCAATCTCGAAATCGCAACAGGCAATCTCGAAGCAGACTGCCACAACCTCAAATACAAGCTCGGCGAAATGCGGAAAGCGATCCACGACGCGGTCCGTGAAGTAATCCTCATGATCGACGCAACTCTTGCGCTCGAAATCTGGGCGACCTTCATCACCGCTGGCGTCGGCGCAATCACCGGCGTCGTCCTGGCCGCCAACATCGTGAAGAAGATCAAAGATACCGGCACCTTCATCAAGGGCTTGATCACGGCCGAGAAGTTTGAAGTGGACGCCGTCAAGGTTCAGGAAGCGAAGAACGCTGTCGAAGACGCTGCGACAGAACTCAAGACAATCGATGAGCTCGAAGCAAAAACCATCGAAGAGGACACCGCCCTAGCCGACACTACACCAGCCGCAGATTCGGCTGCACCAGGTGGAGTGAAACCCACTCCCCAAGAAGCTCAACAGATAATCAGTAACGCGGACCGCACTGGGTCCGGACTTAAGAGCGATTCATGGCACCGATCGGCATCGTTCCCTATCGACGAGATCGGCTCGAACTCGACTGTCTACGAGATCACAGGCGGGGATGGGGTAGTTCGGACACTTGTTCAGATGCCCGGTGAAGTGAACGGCGTCACCGGCCGCTTCGAGTGGATCATCGACGGCGATAAGATCACTCACCAGATGTTCGTCCGCAACGGAACAATCAACGGAGTGCCGATCAAACCATGAGCGAACCCCTGCTGCAGTTCACAATCCCAGCATCCTACGTCGAAACGATGGCCCGGCTGACACCGGCAGAGCTTCGGTATGGATTCGAGAACTCGTGGCTCACCGCCGCGGATATCGTGCAATTGTCCTTGCGCAACGTAGTTCCTGACAACGAAGTGATGCAGACTATCGAGGAACTATCACTCCTTCTTTCGGACGAGTTCGATAAGGTCCCGAGTCTGGTCGACAAACTAGCCGTTGACCCCAAACCTGTGTGGGTCTATCTCGCACTGGCATGGCTGCACGACCACCCCGCTGATTTCGACAATCCAATGCAGGCGGTTGAGATGCTGTATGCGGATTTCGACTATCCCTCTGAGATGGAGCCGATTGTGCCCTTCATGCCACCACCAGCGGGTGCAACGCCGGGCATGGCAGGTATCGAAGAACGCTGGCGCTCATACCTGATGCAATGCCGGAACCGATACCTCGCTGGCCGGACGGTCTAGGCTGTCGGTTGACCAAGGCATCAGGCGAAGTTCCTTGGTCATCGCCTTAGCCTCACGGCTAAATCGGCAGCTGGCCGCGCCGTTACTTGGCCACGATCAGATCCGTGGCCAGGGCCTGGTTGGTGCATGTTCGAATTCCGGTCAGCGGATGGAGCGGACTTCGGGGTCGATGTCGGCGTCGGCCGCCGTGATCGCTTCGGCGAGCAGCTGATCCAGGTGGTAGGGGTAAACGGTCTCGCCGGAGTGGTCGATGTGGGCGATGTCGGTGGGGGTGCACCACTTGTTGCCGGTGATGGAGCGGCGTTCGACGTAGTCGAGGTTGGCGGGGTTTACTTCGAAGTTCTTGGTGCGCAAGGCGAAGAAGAGTTCTTCGGAGCGGATGAGTTCGCCGTTGAAGGGGAAGACCGCGACGCGACGCCAGAGGGGGCCGCGGAGGGCGGAGGAGTCGGCGGGGAGGCCGGTTTCCTCGTAGAGTTCGCGGATTGCGGCCTCGCGCAGGGTTTCTCCGGGGTTGACGCCGCCGCCAACGGTGAACCAGAAGGGGACGTCGGGGACCTTCGGGTCGACGCCCTGCAGGAGTAGGACGCGGTCGTTCTCGTCGACGAGGATGACGCGGGCGGAGGTGCGGACGGTGTCGACGTCCAAACCCGTTGAGGCCGCGGCGGTCACGCGCTCGGAGATCTCGAAGTAGGTCGGCAGCGGGGCGGTACCGGCGAGGTGCACCCAGCGCACCAGGCGGCGGGTACGCAACGCGAGAGTGTCTCGGACCGCGTCGTTGTGGAAGCGCCGCGCGATGAGGACGCGAGCCTCGGCGTCGGCCAGCTCGGCGACCAGCTGCGGGGGCAGCAACGCGATGTCGACCGCGGACAGTGCTGCGGCGAGCTGGTTTTCGACGGTTTCGCGGTCGCGCCAGTTGGAGCGTTCGGCGCGGTCGGCCAGCGCGGTGAGGCGCCGAGCCTGCTCGACCAGGGCCGGGTCGTAGAGCCCGGCGAGAATGGTCGCCACCGCGCGGGCGACGACCGCGCGCCGGGCCAGGGCCGCATCCAGCGCGTGGCGGGCCTGGTCGGTGCGCACGTGCAGCCGGTCGAGCCGGTTGGCGGTGCTGTAGGCCCAGACCGCGGCGGTGACCAGCAGCGCCGCGATGAGGGTCAGGACCAGGATGGTGGTCGCGGAGAAAGTGATCATCCGGCGGTCCGGACACGCATGTCGCCGACGGTGACGGTCTCGTAGACCCGCAGAATCTGCTCGGCTACGACCGGCCAATCGTATTCACCGACAACCTGATTGGCGGTGCGGATGTACTCCTCGCGCCGCTCGTCGTCGGTGAGCATGGTGGAGATGGCCTCGGCGAGGCGATCGGAGTCGCCGACCGGGACCAGCTGGCCCGCGGTGCCGTCCCGCAGCACACGGCGGAAGGCATCGAGATCGCTTGCCACGACGGCGGTTCCGGCCGCCATGGCCTCCACCAGCACGATGCCGAAGCTCTCACCGCCCAGGTTGGGGGCGACGTACACGTCCGCGCTGCGCATGGCCGACGCCTTCTCCGCATCGGAGACCTGTCCGAGAAACCGCAGGTGCCCGGCGTTCTCGCCCGCCTCGCGCCGCAGTCGATCCTCGTCACCGCGCCCGACGATCAGCACCTCGAGGTCGGGATGCCGCCGCACCAGTTCCGGCAGCGCGCCGAGCAGGACTTCCATGCCCTTGCGCGGCTCGTCGAACCGCCCCAGGAACAGCACCGACTTCCCTTGCCGCGGATAGCCTTCCAGCAGCGGCGCGTGCGCGAACGCGGGCACGTCGACGCCGTTGGGGATTTCGACCGCATCCCCGCCCAGCGCCTCCACCTGCCAGCGGCGCGCCAGCTCGCTCACCGCGATCCGGCCGCTGATCTTCTCATGATACGGCCGCAGCACGCCCTGAAAAGTACTGAGCACCAACGATTTCGTGGTCGAAGTGTGGAAGGTGGCCACGATCGGCCCCTCCGCGATCTTCAACGCCAGCATCGACAGACTCGGCGCATTGGGCTCGTGGATGTGCAGAACGTCGAAATCGTTCTCCGCGATCCAGCGCCGAATACGCGTATACGCGGTGGGCCCGAACGACAGTCGAGCCACCGACCCGTTGTAGGGAATCGCCACGGCCTTACCGGCGGACACCACGAAGTCCGGCAGCGGTGTGTCGTCGGCAGCGGGGGCGAGCACGCTCACCTTGTGCCCGCGCTCGATGAGCACCTGCGCCAACTCCACCACATGGGCCTGCACCCCGCCCGGCACGTCGAACGAGTACGGGCAGACCATGCCGATCTTCATAGCGCCCCTGTTTCCGGACCCTCGGAACCGGTGTCGGCCAAGGGTTCCGCATACCCGAGTTTCGCCTGCGCGGCCGCGATGCGCTCCAACCGAGCCTGCGACAAATCAGCTTTCCACACGGGCTGCAACATGTGCCAGTCCGCGGGATGGGCGGCGATATTGGCGGCGAACACGTCGGCGAGCGCCTGGGTGGCGGCGACGATGCCCCGCGACAGGTCGAGGGCCTCGAAAACCTCCATGCCCCAGCCCTCACGCCCATCGGCGTCGACGGTGTACCAGCAGTGCACGGGCAGCAGCGCCGCCCCGGTGTCCTGCGCCAGCCGGGCCGCGCCCGCGGGAACCCAGGTCGGTTCGCCGAACATGGTGACCGGCACACCTTTTCCGGTGAGGTCGCGCTCCCCCATCAGGCACACGACCTTGTTGGCGCGCAGTCGATCGGCCAGCTGCGGGAACGGCGGCTGCTCACCGCCGGTCAGCGGGAACACCTCGAAACCGAGGCTGGCCCGGTACTCGATGAACCGCTCGAACAGCGACTCCGGCTTCAAACGCTCCTGGACGGTGGAGAACGGACCGTGGTTCTGCACCAGCCAGACCCCGGCCATATCCCAGTTGCCCGAGTGCGGCAGCACCAGCAGCACACCCTTTCCCTGCGCCAACGCGGCGTCGATGTGCTCGGAACCCGCGACGTGCAGCTGCTTGCCCAGTGCGGCCTGGTCCATGGACGGCAGCCGGAACGCCTCCCGCCAGTAGCGGGCGTAGGAGCGCATGGCGGCCGCGATGAGGCTGTCGGGCACCGCGTCCGGGGTGGTACCGAGCACGTGGGCCATGTTGCGCCGCAACATGTTCGGCTGCCCCCGATGCGCCTTCTTGTTCGCCCGCCGCGCCGCGAAGTTGGCTCCCGCGTCGAATCCCTTGCGCGCCATACCTTCCGGCAGCGCGCGCACGATTCGCCAACCGGCCGCGTACGCCTTGTCGGTCAACGCGGACGTGAAATCGGTGCTCACCGCTGGGGTTCCTCCGGAGCCTTCGCCACGGGGGCGATGATGTCGCGGGCACCGGGCGAGTTGCGCACCGCCAGCACCCGCTGCAGAACGGTGATGATGCTGAGCACGGCGAGCGCGTACATGGCGGCGTAGACCGCGTAGGACAGCCACTCGATGCCGTAATAGCCGCCGATGCCGGTCAATCCGGCACCGACGAGCACGATGATCAGACGATCGGGGCGTTCGATGAGGCCGCCGTCGGCGGACAGGCCGGACGCCTCCGCGCGTGCCTTCACATACGAGATGACCTGCGAGGTCACCAGCACCACCAGCGTCGCCACGAACAGGTGCTGGGAGTTCTCGTGGTACACCGCCCACCACGCCAGCCCCGCGAAGATGGCCCCGTCGGCCACCCGGTCGCAGCTGGCGTCCAGCACCGCACCGTATTTCGTGCCGCCGCCGCGGGCCCGCGCCATGGCCCCGTCGAGCATGTCGAACATGACGAACAGCCAGATCACCATGGTTCCCCAGAACAGGTGACCGGTCGGGAACAGCGTCACCGCCGCCGCGATCGAGGCGGTGGTGCCGATGAGTGTCATCGCATCGGGGGTGAGCCCGGTGCTCACCAGCGCTTTGCCCAGTGGCGCAGTCGCTTTGGCGAACGTCTCGCGACCGAAGAAGCTCAGCACGCTACCCGTTGTCCTTCCGTGCTGTGTCCCCGGCTCATGCCTGGTCGGCTTCCTTCCACGCCTGTGCCAGCAGCGCCCGCGTTTCGCGCAGCAGCTGCGGCATCACCTTCACTCCGCCGACGACGGTAATGAAATTAGCGTCTCCACTCCAGCGCGGCACGATATGTTGATGCAGGTGATCGGCGAGTGAACCACCGGCAACGCCACCGAGATTCAGCCCGACATTGAAACCCTCGGGCCGCGACACCTGCTTCATGACGCGAATCGCCTGCTGGGTGAACGCCATCAGCTCGGCACTCTCCTCCGGCGTCAGGTCCTCGAGGTTCGCGACCCGGCGATACGGCACCACCATGGTGTGGCCGGGGTTGTACGGGTACAGGTTGAGCACCGCGTACACCCACTGCCCGCGCGCCAGGATCAGCCCGTCCTCGTCCGACATCTCGGGGATGTCGGTGAAGGGGTGCCCGGTCTTCTTGGGCACCTTGCGTTCCTCGGCCTCGCCGGTGATGTAGGACATCCGGTGCGGGGTCCACAGCCGCTGCAGGCGGTCGGGATCCCCGGCACCGGTGTCCACGATCTGGTCGACTGCGTTCGTTTCGCGAGCGGGCACGGTCCAATCACTCATTGATCGCCTTTGCGGATCTCGAAACCCTCCGCGGTCGGAGATGCG
The DNA here is from genome assembly GCF_054782115.1 of Nocardia heshunensis. Lineage (NCBI taxonomy): Bacteria > Bacillati > Actinomycetota > Actinomycetes > Mycobacteriales > Nocardiaceae > Nocardia > Nocardia heshunensis. The sequence continues at coordinate 788,877 of NZ_BAAGTC010000003.1, forward strand.
TTCTCGCGCCGCCGGATCCAGTCGGTGATGGTGGCGACCGCGTCGGCCACCGGCACGCCGTTGACCTGGGTGCCGTCGCGGAAGCGGAAGCTGACCGCGTTGTTCTCCACGTCGCGCGCGCCGGCCAGCAGCTGGAACGGGATCTTCTGCGCGGTCTGGTTGAAGATCTTCTTCTGCATGCGGTCGTCGCTGCGGTCGACCTCGGCGCGAATATTGTTGTCGCGCAACGCTTCGATGACGCCGTCGAGATGCTCGGCGAAGGTCTCGGCGACCGGGATGCCGACCACCTGCACCGGCGACAGCCAGGCCGGGAACGCGCCCGCGTAGTGCTCGGTGAGCACGCCGAAGAAGCGCTCGATGGAGCCGAAGAGCGCACGGTGGATCATGACCGGGCGGTGCTTGGCACCGTCGGAACCGGTGTACTCGAGCTCGAAGCGCTCGGGCAGGTTGAAGTCCAGCTGGATGGTGGACATCTGCCAGGTACGGCCGAGTGCGTCCTTGGCCTGCACGGAGATCTTGGGTCCGTAGAAGGCCGCGCCGCCCGGATCCGGGACCAGCTCCAGACCGGAGTCGGTGGCCACCTTGCGCAGGGTCTCGGTGGCTTCTTCCCACAGCTCGTCGGAGCCGACGAACTTCTTCGGGTCCTTGGTGGAGAGCTCGAGGTAGAAGTCGTCGAGGCCGTAGTCGCGCAGCAGGGAGAGCACGAACTGCAGCGTGGAGGTGAGCTCCGCGTGCATCTGCTCCTTGGTGCAGTAGATGTGCGCGTCGTCCTGGGTCATGCCACGCACGCGAGTCAGGCCGTGTACGACACCGGACTTCTCGTAGCGGTACACCGAGCCGAATTCGAACATGCGCAAAGGCAGTTCGCGGTAGGAGCGCCCGCGCGACCGGAAGATCAGGTTGTGCATCGGGCAGTTCATCGGCTTGACGTAGTAGTCCTGGCCGGGCTTGCGCACCGAGCCGTCCTCATTGAGTTCGGCGTCCAGATGCATGGCCGGGAACATGCCGTCCCGGTACCAGTCCAGGTGGCCGGAGACCTCGAACAGGTGGCCCTTGGTGATGTGCGGGGTGTTGACGAACTCGTAGCCCGCGGAGATGTGGCGACGCCGCGAGTAGTCCTCGAGCTCCTTGCGGATGATGCCGCCCTTGGGGTGGAACACCGGCAGACCCGAGCCCAGCTCGTCGGGGAAGGAGAACAGGTCCAGCTCCAGGCCGAGCTTGCGGTGATCGCGCTTCTCGGCCTCTTCCAGCAGGTGCAGGTACTCGTCCTGGGCCTCGGTGGATTCCCACGCGGTGCCGTAGATGCGCTGCAGGTCCTCGCGCGACTGATCGCCACGCCAGTAGGCGGCACTCGACCGGGTCAGCTTGAAGGCCGGAATGTACTTGGTGGTCGGCAGGTGCGGTCCGCGGCACAGGTCGGCCCAGATCAGCTCGCCGGTGCGCGGGTCCAGGTTGTCGTAGATGGTCAGCTCTTTGCCGCCGACCTCCATGATCTCCGGATCGTCGATGCCCGACTTGTCGGAGATGAGCTCGAGCTTGAACGGCTCCTTGGCCAGCTCGATCCGCGCGTCCTCGACCTCGACCACCCGGCGCGAAAACCGCTGCGCGCCTTTGATGATCTTCTTCATCCGGGATTCCAGCTTGGTCAGATCCTCCGGGGTGAAGGGCCGCTCCACCTGGAAGTCGTAGTAGAAACCGTCCTTGATGAACGGGCCGATACCCAGCTTGGCCCCGGGGAACTCCTGCTGCACGGCCTGCGCGAGCACGTGTGCGGCCGAATGGCGGATCACATTGCGGCCGTCCGCGGAATCGGCGGTGACGGCCTCGACCTCGGTGTCGACGTCGGGCGTCCAGCTCAGATCCTTGAGCGCGCCTTCCTCGTCGCGCACCACGATCACCGCGGCGGGTCCCTTGCTCGGCAGGTCCGCCTCGCGCACCGCGGCCCCGGCGGTCGTCCCGGCCGTAACCCGGACGCGGGCGGCTGGGGTCTGCTGGGCTGAGGTGGTCACGGCTGCGCACTCCTTGGCATCGTCATAGGCGAGAGGTCCCGCCAGGTCTGGTGCGAGGAATGTTCTCCCCGCGATCGTGGCCGGTCACGAAACACATAGCTCCGGCGGCAACCACTCTATCGGCACGCCCGCGACCCCGCGCTCATGGTCCGCCCCCGCCGCGCCGCCACCCCGGCGTGCCACCCGAACCGAACGGCCTGACCTGCCCGAATCGTGCCGCGCCCAGCTCACGAACACGAAAACGAGTGCGCGCGGAAGAAACTCGCGCCCCGGGCGCTCTCGGATCGGGCGTCGGCCGCCTCTCCGAACGAAGGGTCAGCCGCGGGCGGCCAGCTCGGCGAGGCGGGCTTCGCGTTCCGGGGCGGGGCGCTTGGGGCAGCTGGTGCACATTTCGCAGCCCGGGACCTCGAAGACGAGACAACAGGAGATGCGGCGGACGAAGGTGCGGCCGCCGATGTCCTGGAAGCGGGGTACGGGCAGGCGGCCCGCGACGTCGCGGGCCAGGCGGGCACCGGCTTCGGCCGCGCCGATATCCAGGGCGCGATTACCGATGGCGTCGGCGACGATCGCCCAGAGCGAGGGCACGCCTGCGCCGGAGACCTCGGCGACGACGGGGATCACTCGCGACAGGGTGTGGCGCAGCGCTTGGCCGATCGGGGTGGTGGCGCAGCAGTCGGCCGAATGAGGTTCGGGATGAGCACAATTCATCGCACCGACCGCGCCCAGCGCGACGCCGTAGGCATGCGGCTCCGGGATCACCCGTTCGACGCCGCCGTCCGGCCGGATCTCCAGGCTGATGTGTTCGAGGGCGGGATCGAAGGCGGGTTGGTCGGCCGCCACCGCCGCGACGATCGGGTCCACCAGCGACGACGCCGCCATACACCACCACAGCGTCCCCGACACCCGCGTGTTGGCAGTCCCCCAGCTGATCCCCATGTCGGCGATCCGTTCGGCCAGCCACTGCGGCCGCAGCAACTCGGTGCCCGGCACCTGGGCCTGTGAAACAGGGGTCTGCGCAACCATTTCCATCCGACTCCGATCCGGCCGACTCACGGTGACTAGTACCCGGGTTGGTTACAAAGTTCTTCGCTGCTGACACCCACAATGTCACGTTTCCACGCCACCGTGGGCAGCTCCCCCGCCCGCCCCACCCGATCGGGGGAAGCGGCCTCAGCGTATGCCGCGCCTCCTCCCCTGCCCGCGCCGACGCGCCCACGAGAATGCACCGGCGCAGGCCCCCTTTCGGGAAATGCCTGCGCCAGTGCATGTTCACCCATCTCAGTGGGTGTGCGTGAGTGCTCCCGATAGGTCGGGGGCGTCGATTTCGGCGACGCCGTCGGAGGTGACCTCGAGGACCCGTGCGGGGGCGATATCGAAGAACAGGCCCGAGACCTTCAGGCCGCGTTCGGCGATGGCCCGGCGCACGACCGGGTGCGCACGCAGGGTTTCCAGCTGGACGGCCACATTGACGATGGACAGCTGGTCTGCCACGCCGTATCCGGCCCGGGCGGCTGCGGAGGCTACCGGGTCGCCGGTGTGGAAACGGTCCACGCTGGGGCGGCCGTGCACCAGCCAGTTGCCGAGGCCGGGGCCGGTGGGGCCACCCGCGACCAGGGCCTTCATCGCTCCGCAGGAGGAGTGACCGCAGACCACCACGTTGTCCACGCCCAGTTCGTCGATGGCGAAGGTGAGCGCCGCCTCGATGGAGGCGTCGCGTCCGCCGGGGACGACCAGGTTGCCGACATTGCGGATGGTGAACAGGTCACCGGGGCCGCTGTTGGTGATCACGTTGGGCACGATCCGGGAATCCGCACAGGTCAGGAACAGCGAGTGCGGGTTCTGGCCGTCGCGTAGCTCGTCGAGGTGCGGGCGCACCACGTGGGCATTGCGGCGGTGGAAGGCGGCCACACCCTTGGTGATCGGGTTGCCCTCGTCCTCGCGCCAGGGGCGCAGCACGTCGTCGAGCAGGCTGCGGGCCTGGCCGCGGACCGGCGGGCCGGTCAGGGCATGGGCCATGTGCGCGGTGCCGAGCTCCACGAATTCGACTGTGCCGCCGGTGCTCTCGTGCTGGCGCGCCCAATCGTGGATGGCCTCGTAGGCGGCATGGTCGAGGAAGTCGACGCTCAGCTCCACCAGGGCTTCGGCGCCCGCGGGCACCTTGGCCAGTTCCGAGGACAGCTTGGGCAGCGCCAGGAAGGTGCAGGTGCCGTCGATGCTGACCAGCCAGCGGTCGGTACCGGCCACCGGGGCGGCGAGCACCGAGACGCGTACGACCCGCCACAGCAGCAGCGCGAACGCCAGTGCCAGGCCGATGATCACGCCTTCGAGCAGGTTCAGGAACACCACACCGAGCACGGTCACCAGGTACACCAGCAGATCACCGGTGCGCCGGGCGAGCTTGATGTGCGCGAGCTTGACCAGCTGGATGCCGACCACGATGAGCAGACCGGCCAGCGCCGACTTCGGAATCTGCTGCACCAGCCCGACCAGCGCGACCGAGAACACCAGAATCCAAATGCCGTGCAACAGCGCCGAAGCGCGGGTGCGAGCCCCGGCCGCCACATTGGTGGCGCTGCGCACGATGACGCCGGTAACCGGCAGGCCACCCAGCGCACCCGAAACCATATTGGCCGCACCCTGCCCGACCAGTTCCCGGTCGAAGTCGGTGCGCGGACCGGTGTGCATCTTGTCGACGGACACCGCCGACAGCAGACTCTCCACGCTGGCGATCAGGGCGATGGTCAGTGCCGCGAGCACCACCCCACCCCAGTCGCCCGAGGGCAGCGACGGCAGCCCGATGGCGTCGAACAGCGAGCCGTTCAACACGATTCGCTCGGGATCGCCGGGCAGCACCAGCGACAGCACGGTCGCGGTCACCACGGCGACCAGCGGTCCGGGCAGCATTTTCAGCGGCCCGGGCACGTACTTCCAGCTGAGCATGATGCCGATGACGACGATCCCGACGAGGAAGTCGTCGCCGTGCAGATGCAGCAGCTGATTGGGCAGTTCCTCGAGGTTCTCCCACGCGGAGCTCTGCGAGGTGCCGCCCAGCAGCACGTGGAACTGCTGCAGCGCGATGGTGATGCCGATACCGGCGAGCATGGCGTGCACCACCACCGGCGCGATGGCCAGCGCGGCGCGCGCAATCCGGCTCAGGCCGAACAGGATCTGCAGACCACCGGCCAGAACCGTGATGAAACAGGCTGTCTTCCAACCGAATTCGCTGATAGTTGCGGCGACCACCACGGTGAGACCGGCGGCGGGCCCGCTGACCTGCAGCGGCGAACCGCCGAGCAGGCCGACCACGACACCGCCGACGACGGCGGCGATGAGTCCGGCCGCGATGGGCGCACCGGAGGCGACCGCGATGCCGAGCGAGAGCGGCAACGCGACGAGGAATACGACGAGGGATGCAGGAAGATCGTGGCGCAGCAGAGTATCGAATCTGCCGGCGGTTCTGCCTGGCGGTGAATCGGTGTCGCGAGACATATTGCTCCTTGGCGAGCATGTACAGGGGCATCGAATTAAGGCTGCGGGCAGCATTGGCCGCAGACTCACCGGACGAGCAAAGGTAAGGCTAAGGGTAAAGACTTAGCAAAGTCTGAGAAAAGCTGCGCCACAAAGTTAAAGGGGTGTGAACCCTTTCGGATTCACACCCCTGCGGGCGAAAAGACTCCCCGGTCGTCAAGCAGGTTGAGCAACCCGCCCGACACCGTCGATCTCCGCGATCCCGTCCACCGTGACCTCCACCACGCGCGCGGTGGCGATATCGAAGAACAGTCCCGAGAGCACCACGCCGCGTTCCTCGACCCCGCGCCGCACCACCGGATGCGCCGAGAGCGTCTCGAGCTGCACCGCCACATTCACCATGCCCAGCTGATCGACCGGCCCGTAGCCGGCGGCGGCCGCGGCGAGCGCGACCGGATGCCCGAGCCGGAAGCGTTCGAGGCTGGGCCGGGCATGCGCGAGCCAGTCGTCGAGCTGCGAGCCGGTGACCAGTTCACTGTGCAGCGCGCCCATGGCCCCGCAGCCGGAATGCCCGCACACCACCACCGAACGCACATCGAGCTTGTCGAGGGCGTAGATGAGCGCGGCCTCCATCGACGAATCCTGGGCGTCGCGCGGAATCAGATTGCCGACATTGCGGACGGTGAACAGATCACCGGGCCCGCTATTGGTGATGACGTTCGGCACGATGCGGGAGTCGGCGCACGTGACGAAAAGCGAGTCGGGTTCCTGGCCGTCGCGCAGCACCCCCAGGTGCGGGCGCATGACGTGCGCGTGGGTGCGGTGATAGGCCGCCACTCCCGCGACGATCCGATCCACGTCATTGGCGCTGCGCCGCCACGGTCCCAGCACCTCGTCGAGCAGGCTGCGGGAATGCCCGCGCGCGACCGGGCCGTCGGCGGCGTCGGCCATGCGGACCGCGCCGGATTCCACGAATTCGACCGTGCCGCCCTCGATTCGGTGCACGTCGGCCCAGTCCTGCAGGGCGTCGTAGGCGGCGTGGTCCATGAAGTCGACGGTCATCTCGATCACCACGTCGGTGCCGGTGGGCACCCGGTGCAGCTGGGTGGTGAGCTTGGGCAGCGCCAGGAAGGTGAAGCTACCGTCGACGGTGACCCGCCAGCGCAGCACGTCGATCTCCTCGGCGAGGACGCTCACCCGCACGACCCGCCACAGCAGCATCGCGAAGGCCAGCGCGAGCCCGACCAGCATGCCCAGCAACAGATTCCAGAACACCACCACCGACACGGTGGCGGCGTACACCACCAGATCACCGGTGCGCTGGGCGCGGCGGATATGGGCGAGCTTGATCAGCTGGATGCCGACCACGATGAGCAGTCCGGCCAAGGCCGCCTTGGGAATCGAGCGCACCACCCCGACCAGCGCCACCGAGAACAGCAGGATCCACAGCCCGTGCAGCATGGTCGACGCCTTGGTGCGCGCGCCCGCCTTGACGTTGGTGATGCTGCGCACGATGACCGCCGCCACGGGCAGCCCGCCGATCAGGCCCGAAACCATATTGGCCGCACCCTGACCCATCAGTTCGCGGTCGAGATCGGTGCGGCGCGCGGTGTTCTGGCGCATCCGGTCCACGGCCACGGCCGATAGTAGGGTCTCCACGCTGGCGATGAGCGCGATGGTGACCGCCATCAGCGCCACCTGCGCCCAACTGCCGTGCGGGAGTTGCGGCAGGTGCAGTTCCTGCAGCAGCGAGCCGTCGATGGAGATGCGCGCGACCCGTACCGGCAGCACGTGCGCGAGCAGCGTGGCGACGACCACCGCGACCAGCGGCGCGGGCACATTCCGCACGGGTTCGGGCAGGTGCCGCCAGCCGACCAGGATGGCGATCACGACCAGTCCGATGCACAGGTCGCCGGGGTGCACCGAGGCCAGCTGATGCGGCAGCGCGACGATGGCGTCCCAGGAGGAAGTCAGCGAATCGCCGCCGAGCAGCACGTGCACCTGTTCGAGCGCGATGATGATGCCGATCCCGGCGAGCATGGCGCTCACCACGACCGGGGCGATGGCGAGCACGCCGCGCGCAATGCGGCTGAGCCCGAACAGGATCTGCAGGCCACCCGCCAGGATGGTGATGAAACAGGTGGCGGCCCAGCCGAATTGGTTGATGGATTCGGCGACGACCACGGTCAGCGAGGCGGTGGGCCCGCTGACCTGCATGGTCGATCCGCCCAGCAGGCCCGCGACCACGCCGCCCACCACGGCGGCGATGAGTCCGGCGGCGACCGGCGCACCGACGGCCACGGCAATGCCGATGGACAGCGGCAGCGAGACCAGGAAGACGACGAGTGAGGCGGGTAGATCGTGGCGTATCAGCCCGGCGATCCCGGGAAGCGACGTCCGTGGAGGCTGATCGGTGTCGGTGGACATATCTCTCCTTCGCCGGCACGGCTCCGCCGCCCGGTTCATCGGTCAACATGTACTGGCATCGAGAGGCAGCGGCGGGCGAGGCAGAAGAACCACGACGCTTGGCAAACCGCGGGTAAGCGTAAAGACAAGGCAAAGGAAATGAAAAGCGTTTGCGGCAATTGATGTGAACCGCTATCAAACTGTGACACAGCTCACGGAGCAACACCAAACCCGTACAGAGCCTCGCCAAACCCGAACCGGGCAGCGCCAAACCTCGATCGCCGAGTTGTCATCGCCTGTTCACCCCCTACACCCCATCGCGTCAGCGCAGGTGCCTACTGTTCCGCGCCGGACAGCTGTTTTCGAAAGGGTTCCGCGGTATGCCGCTCTCTCGCCGCGCCTTCGTCGCGGCCGTCGCCACCTCGGCCTTCGCGACCGCCGGCTGTGGCAGGCATACCGAGCCGAGTTCCGTTCCGGCCGTGACGAGTTCATGGACCCCGCCACCCGGGCTGACCGGCGAACTGACGCTGTACTCGGCGAATCCGCAGGACCTCACCGATGAACTGGTGGCCGCGTTCACCAAGGCGTCCGGGGTGAAGGTCAAGGTCTTCAGCGGCGAGACCGGCAAGATCACCAGCAAGATCGACGGCGAGGGCCCGCGCTCGCTGGCCGACGTGGTGTACCTGGCGTCCTGGACCCCGGCCGCCCAGTACAACGTCGACGGACGCACCCTGCCCTACACGCCGCGCGGGGCCGACCGCATCCACGACGGCTGGCTCAACAAGGACCACGGTTTCATCGGCCGCGACGGTTCGGCGCTGGTCATGGTGGTGAACTCGAAAATGGTGCCGCGCCTGCCCAATGACTGGGCCGACCTGGCCGCCCCCGAATTCCGCAGCAGCGTGATCATGCCCGATCCCCGCGAATCCGGGACCGCCCGCGACCTGCTCGCGGCCATGGTGAGCGCGTGGGGCCGCGACCGCACCTGGGCCATGTTCGACGCGCTGTTCGCCAACGGGATGACGGTGCGCGGCGGCAACGGCCCGGCGTTGGACGAGGTTACCGCCGGGCACTATGCGGTCATTCTCGGCGGGGTGGACTACTCCGCCTACGACGCCTCGGCCAAAGGTGTTCCGCTGCGGGTCATCTCACCGTCATCGGGCACGGTGATCACGCCGCGCCCGATCTTCATCCTCAACACCACCCGCAATCCGGTGGCGGCGAAAGCGTTGGTGGACTACATGTTCACTCCCGAGGCGCAGCAGATCTCGGCGGCGCACAAGATGATTCCCGCCCGCACCGATATCCCGGTGGCTGCGGGCACCCGCACCTATGCCGAGGTCAAGCAGCTGCCGTTCTCCTGGGATCAGGTCAAGGGCAGCGGCGCCGAGATCCTCGACGATTTCACCGGGCGCTATCTGAGCTGACCGGAATCAGCCGCGTCCGTGCGCTCTTTCGTAGGCGTCGCGGGCGGCGGCGGACCGGGCCCGTTCACGCTGGTCGGCCAGGGCCGGATCGAGTCCGTGCTTGACCAGCCGCGCCCGGCGGAACACGTACATGAGCGCGACGGTGAAGTAGATGAGCGGCAGGTACAGCAGCGCCATCATGGCCAGGCTCATCCACAGCGGCCCGGGGATGAGCAGGAACAGGCACAGCGGCGCGATGATCGGGATGAGGATGCGCAGCAGGTAGCGGCGGGCCGCGCCCGCGCCGGTGAGATCCTCGATCACCCACGGGGCCATCGACGGCGGCAGCGTCCCGCCCGCGATATAGCGCAGGCGCTGAACGAGATTCGGTTCGGTCGAGGCGTTCATCAGTTCTTTCTTTCGGCCAGACGGGGTTCGAGCGCCTCGGCTTGTCCGGTGACCACACCGGTGAGGATGGCACGGGCGACGGCGAGCAGCTCCGCGACCTGAGGAGAGGTGAGTTCGTAGGTGACCGACAGCCCTTCGCGGCGGGCGACGACCAGCCCCGCGCGGCGCAGAATCGACAGCTGCTGAGACAGATTCGCGGCCTCGATGCCGATTTCGGCGAGCATTTCCGACACCGCGTGCTCGCGCTGGCTCAGCAGTTCCAGGACCCGGATGCGCACGGGATGCCCCAGCGTTTTGAAGAAGTCCGCCTTCATTTGATACAGCGGCCGTTGCATTCCTTGCACAGTTGCAGAGTTTAGCAAGCAGGACATCAGCTGGTATTTTCGGTCGTCGCCCGGACCGTCCTAGAGAAAGACCTCTTCGTGCCCCTCGCCACTCTCAACGGGATTCGCCTCAACTACGACGTGACCGGAGACGGACCGCTGGTCGTGCTGGTCATGGGCACCGGCAGCCCCGGCCGGGTGTGGCGCACGTATCAGGTTCCGGCGCTGGTGAAGTCGGGTTTCCGCGTCGCGACCTTCGACAATCGCGGCATCGCGCCCTCGACGGAGAGCGCGCACGGCATGCGCATCGAGGACCTGGTCGCCGACACCGCGGCGCTGATCGAATTGCTCGGCGGCCCGGCCCATGTGGTGGGCACCTCGCTGGGTGCGCGCGTCACCCAGGAGCTCGCGCTGGCGCGGCCGGATCTGGTGCGCAAGGCGGTCATGCTGGCCACCACCGGGCGGCCGCATCCGCTGGCGAGCACGCTGAACCGGGGTGAGCAGGCGCTGGCCGCCCAAGGGGTGAAGCTACCGCCGGAGTACGCGGCGGCGATCAAGGCGATGCTGAATCTCTCGCCGCACACCATCGAGGCCGACGATCAGGCCCAGAACTGGCTCGACATCTTCGAGTTCTCGGCGGGTGCGGAGCCCGCGCCGGGGGTGCTCGCCCAGATGCGCATGGATCGCTCGGCCAACCGGCTGGCCGCCTACGCCGGGATCACCGTTCCCGGCCTGGTGGTCGGATTCGCCGACGATCGCATGCTGCCACCGGTTTTCGGCCGTGAGGTGGCCGCCGCGATTCCGGGCGCCCGCTTCGTGGAGCTCGAAAAGTGCGGCCACTACGGCTATCTGGAACGCCCCGACGAGGTCAACCGGACCATCATCGACTTCCTGAGCGAATAGCTCAGCGCGCGAAGTCCTTGCGCTTGATCTTGGCGCGGCGGCCGTCGGGGTGGTGGAAGACGAGGCCCTCGGCGAGGTGGCCGGGGGCGAAGACGCTGTCGAAGTCGGCCAGGAAGGCCCGCAGTTCGGCGTAGGTGCGTGGCGCGTCGGGGATGACCGGCGGGTGCAGATTGAAGGCGGCGCAACGGTGTTCGTCGAGGCCGAGCGGGTTGCCCTGAATGCGCGGGCCCAGCGCCTCGCAGGAGTGCTCGCCGTCGGGCCAGCCCGACACGTCGGTGTTGTCGGCGGCGGCGAGGATCCACTTGTCCTCGGCGAGATCCTCGTGCGCGTCGACGTACCAGCCGTCCACAATCCCGGCCTGCTTCTGCTCCTTGCTGGGATTGCGCCGCTTCTCCACCCGCACAACGTTTCCCGAGCGCACGGTCAGGCGGATATTGGTGCCGTCGAGCTTCTCGGTGGCGACGCCTTCGCCCGCGAACACCCAGTCGCATGCGGTGCGCGGGCGGTCGACCACCTTGAAGCGATCGTCACGCTCGAACAGGGTCGGGATCTTTTCCATGGTCGGTGATCATGCCGCGCTCCCCCATTGCGGACCACTGCTTTTACCGCGTGTCGAGTTCGGCGGCGAGCGCGCCGATGAGCAGGACGCGGGCGCGGTCGAGGCTCAGCGAGCCGCTGTGCCAGCGTTCGCTGAGGCCCTCGACCAGGGCGGTGAGGCGTTCGGCGACGGCGGCGGCATCCAGATCCAGTGCGATGGAACCGTTTTCCTGACCGTGCAGGATGAGGGTTTCCACGTCGGAGTTCCAGGCGGTGGTGCTGGCCAGCAGCGGCTGGCGCAGTTCGGGATCGAAGACGGCGCTGGCGCGCAGCTCACCCCAGGCGACGCTGTTCTCGCGGACATCCTCGGCGTCCTGCAGTTCCAGCAGCAGCATGCGCTCGACCTGGGCGCGGGGATCGACGAGATCCGCGAAAGCCTGTTCGGTATAGGTCTCCGCGCGATGATTGATGTGGGCGAGGGCAGCGCGCAGGATCCCGGCGCGATCCTTGAAGTGGTAGTAGATCAGCGCGGTGGATACGCCCGCGGCGGCCGCCAACTTCTCGACGCGCAGTCCGCGGACTCCGTCCTGTGCGATGACTGCGACGGCGGCTTCCAGGATCTGGGTCTGACGGTCCGACACGGTTCCTCACTCTAGGGCGCTCGCTCGAAAACGATTGTGCGGCCGGTCCGGAACGGGCGGCGGCCCGGACCGGCCGCGGACCCGGTGAGCTGCAGGGGTTCACCGGGAGTTCGGGGGCCTCAGTCGACGGGCTCCTGCTGAGTGGTGCAGTGGATGCCACCACCACCGGCGGCGATCGCGTCGATATTGATCTGCACCACATGGCGATCCGGGAACAGGCGCTGCAGCGTGGACGCGGCCGCGGCATCGGCTTCGGGGTCGCCGAATTCGGGGGCGACGACGCCGCCGTTGCAGACGTAGAAGTTGATGTACCCGGCCGCGAAGTCGTCGCCCGCGCCCTTGTAGCGCAGATCCGAAGGGGCTTCGAGGGTTTCGACCTGTAGCGGACGACCCTGCGCGTCGGTGGCGCCGTGCAGGATGTCGAGGTGGCGGCGGGTGACGTCGTAGTCGAAGGACTCCTCGTTGTTGTCCAGGCCCGCGACCACGATGCCCGGTCCGGCGAAGCGCGCGTAGAAGTCGGTGTGCCCGTCGGTGATGTCCTGCCCGGCGATGCCCGGCAGCCAGATCACCTTCTTGATGCCGAGCAGATGGCCCAACTCGGCCTCGACATCGGACTTCTTCCAGCCCTTGTTCCGATTGTTGTTCAGCACACAGGATTCGGTGATGATCGCGGTGCCCTCACCGTCGACCTCGATGCCACCGCCCTCGAGCACGAGGTCGGTGTGCACGGTCTCGACGCCGGCGCGGCCGTCGACGAAGGTGGCGACCTTGCTGTCGCGGCGGTGCTGCTGCTTGTTGCCCCAGCCGTTGAAGTTGAAGTCGACGCCGGCCTTGGTGCCGTTGCCCTTCACGAAGACCGGGCCGGTGTCGCGGATCCACAGGTCGTCGAGGTCGGCGGCGATGAGTTCGACGTTCGCGCCGCCGAGCAGGTTGCGGGCCATATCCAGCTCGTCCTGGCGCACCAGCATGGACACCGGTTCGAAGCGGGAGATGGTGGCGGCGACGTTGGCGAGGTCCTTGCGGACCTGCGGCAGCAACTGCTTGCCCCAGATGGCCTCGCTCGCGCCGAAGGCCATCCAGGTGCGCTTGTGCGGGGTGCCCTCGTCGGGCATCACCCAGTCGCGGCCGTCCTTGGCCGCGGACGTGGTGGTGTCACCGTTGAACCACGAGGAGATCGGGCCGTCGCAGGCCGCGGCCAGTAGGCCGCCCATGGCCAACATCCCGGTCTGCATGAATCCGCGTCGTTCCATCTCGCTGTCTCCTTGTATGAGGGGTACGGCGCGGCGTTTCCCTCGGCGGCGCGCTGAAACCGATAAACCCGCTGGTAGAGCGGTCGTCCGCACACGACGACCCGGAGCGGGCACCACGAACTGTATTCCTGACTGAAATTTCAGTCAAGGATTGCGGCGCAGGTCACGCGGCGTGCCGGACTAGTAATTCGCAGCCTGATCACGACGGACCAACCTCGCGCAAGTCGTATATCTTTGCGCGCCAGCATCATTCGCACCGTGACCGGCATAGGGTGATGCTCGACCAAGATCAACGAGGGAAGGATGCCGGGGCGTGACGGGCAAGGGCGTGGAGTGGCTGGCACCGATCGAGGCGTCCACGCGGCGATTCCTCGCGACGGTCGAGACCCTCCCCGAGGACGCCATCGCCGGTGATTCCCTGATCCCGCCGTGGACGCGCGGCCACGTCATCACCCACGTGTGCCGCGCCAGCGACAGCCTGGTCCGGTTGCTGACCTGGGCGCGGACCGGCGTCGAGACGCCGCAGCACGCGAGCATGGCCGCCCGCGCCGCCGAGATCGAGGCGGGCGCGGCACGGCCGGTGGCGGAGCAGGCGGCCGATGTGGCGGCCAGTGCCGAGCGTTTCGCCGCGGCGGTGCACGCATTGACCGATGACGCGTGGGAGCGGCAGGTGCGGCCGCGCACCGGGGAATTGCGGACCCCGGAAACGCTGGTGCCGATGTGGTTGCGCGAATTGGAAATCCATCATGTGGACCTGAACGCCGGATATTCGTTCAGCGATATTCCGTGGTCGGCGGCCCGCTGGATTCTCGACGATATCGCCGACGCCCTGGTTCGGCGCGAGTCCGGCAAGCCCGCGCTGCTGTTGCGGGCCACCGACAGCGATTTCCACCGGGATCTGACCGGCGACCGGGGCGCGACCGTCGAAATCGTTGGGACACAGGCGGATCTGCTGGGCTGGCTCAGCGGCCGGGTGTCCGCCGAGGCCAGCGGGCTGCGGGCGGGGCGCGCGGATGCGGTCCCGACCGCGCCGACCTGGATCTGATCGCGGCATTTTCGCCGATCTTCCTATCGATGCGGCGGCGCACCCGTCAGACTCGATGGGTATGACCACCGTCCGCATTACCGCTGCTCTGGCCGCTGCCCTCGTCATCTCGGGGGCTGTCGCCATCGGTCCGGCCGCCACGCCCGCGCAGGCGTACGGCCCGGCGTCGTGCGTTCCCGGCAATCCCACCCAGCCGACCGGCGAAATGTTCGCCACCAACAACACCGCCACCATCACCGATCCGGCCGATCCGCGGCTGTCGGATCAGCTGTCGCTGTTCGAGCTCGAAGTCAACGCCACCGCGCTCACCGAACTGGCCCTACCGGTCGGTTCGCAACTGCTCGACGGCGTGTTCTGGTCCTCGGATTCGGGCACCACCACCTACGAGCGCTCCCGGCAGTTCCAGCTGGCCTGCACCGATTACAAGAATCTGTGCTGGGTCGCCGATGACATCCGGGTGCGCGACAACCAGGAATCGGTGCTGACCTTCGAGTACCTGCCGGGCGATGACGCGCGCGCCAATGGCTTCACCGTCACCGTGCCCGGTGTCGACCGCACTCGGTTCCACGATGCCCTGGTCGCCGACCCGGCGGTCCGCGACACCTTGGGCGGCGGCTCGGTCACTCAGGACGGCTCCCTGATCCTGGTGGCCGATCGCGGCGATATGGCACTGGTCCGGGATTTCGTGACCGGTCTGGGTGCGGCGTGGAATTCCGATGCCGTCGTCTACGGTCACAGCGAATTCGTCCACTCCACGGGCACTTCTGCGCTTGCATGTGCACTGTGAGGACCCGCCGGGCGACTAGAATTCAGAGATGACGACCAGCAGGAACTCGGTTGTCGGAATTCGCGATCAGCTCGTGCGGGCCGCGTATGAGCTCTACACCCGCACCGGGGTGCGCGCGGTGACCGCCGACATGATCGCGGCGCGGGCGGGGGTCTCGAAAACCACTCTGCTCGAGTACTTCCCGAGTTTGGACGACCTGGTCGCGGTGGTGCTCGACCGCCGGGAACGGCTGTGGACCTTCGGGCTCATCGAGGAGCAGTCGCGGCTACGCGGCGCCACCCCCGAGGAGCAGTTGCTGGCCATCTTCGATGTTCTCGACGAATGGTTCGCCGCAGCCGATTTCGATGCCTGCCTGTTCATCAATGTGCTGCTGGAAATGGGCGCGGAACATCCACTGGGACAGGCGGGGATCGAACATCTGCAGAACATTCGCGATATCGTCTCCGCCCGCGCCGAGCGCGCGGGCCTGACGGATATCGACAATTTCGCGCGCTGCTGGCACATCCTGATGAAGGGTGCGATCGTGGCCGCGGCCGAGGGCGATCGGCAGGCGGCACGCCGCACCAAAATCATGGCCGCGGAATTGATTCGGCTGCACCGCGACGCGGCGTGATCAGCCCGGTGTTTCAGGCGGGTTCGAAACAGCTCAGTTCGCTGAGCGCAGCCAGCTGATCGAGGTACTGCGCAAGGGATTCGTGCCGCAGGCGCGGCTGCACGATGGTGGCGCCCGCGTCGGCGAGTTCGCCCAGTACCTGTTCGGCGTGGCCCGGTTCGGTGATCGGATCGATCCGGCGCGTGGTGCCGATGACCACCTCGAAACCCGGTGTGCGGCAGTCGAATCGATCGAGTCGCTCACGCAATGCCGCCGGGTCCAGTCCGGCCGGGAGCCAGCCGTCACCGAGCGTGATGGCCCGCCGCAGCGCCGCGTCGCTGACACCGCCCACCCACAGCGGCACGCGGGCTTGCACCGCATGCGGTTCCACTACCAGGCCCGAGAATTCGTAGTGCGAACCGGCATACTCCGGCACCCGCTGCCCGAGCGCCGCACGCAGCGCCGCCATCGCGTCGTCGGCACGGCGGCCGCGATCGGTGAACGACGCACCCAGCAGGTCGAATTCCTCCCGCGCGGTACCCACGCCGACGCCCAGCACCACCCGGCCCCCGCTGATCACATCCAGGGTCCCGTACCGCTTGGCAATGGCCAGCGGGTGGTGGTAGCCGAGCACGAGAACGCTGGTGCACAGTCGAATTCGCGTCGTGAGCGCCGCCAGATACGACAGCGTCGCCAGCGGATCCCAATACCGCGTCCCCCGCGTGCCGCCGAGCATCCCGGACTCCGAATGCTCCGCCACCGCCACATGCTCACTACAGGTCAGATGATCGAATCCGAGCCGGTCAGCGGTCTCCGCGATGGCAGCGAGCTCGCCGATCCCCGCGTCACCCTCCCACGCGGCGGACCACCCCGGAATGTCCAGTACCACCGGGGTGGCGATCCCCATGCGCATATTCGTCGGTCCTTCCCCAGCTACTCTCGGGGGATGAAGCGTACGTCCTTCGCGCGGTGGCCCTGCTCGGTGGCCCGGACCATGGATCTGCTCGGCGACTGGTGGACGCCACTGGTGTTGCGGGAGGCGTTCTATGGGGTGCGGCGGTTCGACGAGTTCCAGCAGGAGTTGGGGATCGCGCGCAATACGCTCAGCGATCGGCTGCGGCGGCTGGTCGAGGAGGGGCTGCTGGAGAAGCGGCCGTATCACAGCGAACCAGTCTGGTACGAGTACGTGCTCACCGAGAAGGGGCGCGACTTCTGGGATGTGCTGCTGGTGATGTCGCGCTGGGGTGACCGCTGGCTGGCCGATCCGGACGGGCCGCCGGTGGTGCTCGAGCACACCGCCTGCGGGCACGATACCCAGCTGAAGGTGGTGTGCGAGCACTGCGATCAGCCGGTGCCGATCGAGGAGTCGCGGCTGCGCATGGGGCCCGGCTATCCCGAACGGCTGCGTGAACGGCCCGATATCCAGGCCCGCTTCGCCCGCCAGCAGGCCAAGTAGCTCGTCCCGAATCCCGTCGTTGACCTGCATCGTCTATTTATGCAACCATCGTGGCAACAGCAGCTTTCACAGCGAGGTGACGCATGGAGTGGACCGGCGCGAAGTATGCCGATGGACCGACGGCGCAGGCCGAGATCTGGATCGACGCGCCCCCGGAGGCGGTGTGGGCGCTGGTTTCCGATATCGAGTTGATGCCGCAGCTGAGCACGGAACTGCAGTCGGCGCACTGGGTTTCGCCGGATGTCGCGCCCGGTGTGGGGGCCACGTTCGTGGGCAACTCGCGTCACGATGCGCTGGGTGAATGGTCCACAACCTCGCATGTCGTGGAGTGGAATCCGTTGCATGCCTTTGCCTGGGCGGTCAATGACCCCGAGACGCCCACCGCCACTTGGCGCTTCACTCTGGAGGCCGCGAACGGCGGTACCGCGCTGCGACAGTGGGTGCGGATGGGTCCGGGCCGGTCGGGGTTGAGCATTGCCATCGAGGCCATGCCCGACAAGGAGGAGAAGATCGTCTTCGTGCGCATGCGCGAATTCGAGGCGGGCATGCAGAACGTGGTCGCGGAGATCAAGCGCCGCGCCGAGCTCGGGGCGGGTGAGCGCTGATGCGTACCGCCACCACCGTCGAGTTCTCCCGCGATGCCCAGCAGGTCGTCACCTTCGTGCGTGAGGCCGAGACCATGGGCCTGGACATCTGCTGGGTCGCCGAGGCGTGGGGCTCCGACGCCCCCTCGGCGCTCGGCTATCTGGCCGCTCGCACCGAACGAATCCTACTGGGCTCCGGCATCATTCAGGTCGGCACCCGCTCGCCGGTGGCGATCGCGCAGGCCGCCCTGACGCTGGCGGAACTCTCGCAGGGCCGCTTCCTGCTCGGCCTCGGCCCGTCGGGCCCGCAGGTGATGGAGGGCCTACACGGCGTCCCGTTCGCCCGCGCGCTGACCCGCATGCGGGAGACGATCACGGTGATCAAGCAGGCGTGGGCCGGGGAGAAGGTGTCCTTCCAGGGCGATGCGGTGCGAATTCCCCTGGACGGCAACAGCAAACCTATGCGCCTGTCGATGGCCGCCAACACCGACATTCCGATCTATATCGCCAGCATGTCCCCGAAGATGCTGGAGCTCACCGGCCGGGTAGCCGACGGCTGGCTCGGCACCAGCTTCGTTCCCGAGGGCTCGGCCGCCTACTTCGACCACCTCGACGCGGGCCTGGCCGCCGCCGGTCGCATACGCGGCGACATCGACGTCTGCCAGGGCGCGGAGATCGCGATCTTCGACGATGAGGAAGCCGTCTCCCGCCACATCGCGGGCCGGAAACTGGAGCTGGCCTTCAGCATCGGCGGCATGGGCAGCGCGAAGACCAACTTCTACAACGCCGCCTACGCCCGCCAGGGCTGGTCGGAGGTCACCGAGGAGATCCGCGCCCGCTGGCAATCCGGCGACCGTGAAGCCGCGACCGCGCTGGTCACCGACGACATGATCCTGGCGACCACCCTCATCGGCACCCCCGACATGGTGAAGCGTCGCTTGCAGGTCTGGAGCGACGTCGGCGTCGACACCGTCCGCCTCTATCCGGCGGGTGACACCCTCGACGCCAAACTCACCAACCTCGCCCAGGCCCTCGACCTCATCGCCGATCTGGCTCCCGCACCGGCTATTTCGGCTTCGGAAGGTGACTGACCTCGGTCTTCATGATGGTTCTGGCGGCCGGGCAGGCTTTCGTCTTGTCGCCGGATTGCCAGCCGTCGACGGTCAGGCTGAGAACCTCACGAGTGTCGCCGACGGTGCGGTACACGTAGTCGAGGTAACAGGCCCCGTGGGGGGAATCGTCGGACTCATCGGTCAGTACCTGCACACCGTCGCCGAGATCCACCGACGAGGAAGCCCCGCCACCCTTCCCCAACAGTGTGAATTCGGTTCGCACGGTGTCGATGCCATCCCACACGCAGGAGTGGGCGGTGATGGTGGTGGGTTCCTGCGGGAGCGGGCCGACCAGCCGATCGAGCTCGGCGCGGGAGATGAGCGCGCACGGGTCGACCTCGGCCAGTGTCGCCCGATCCGAATGGACGGGAATCCGGTGCCGGGAGGTGACCATCCGGGACAGGATCTCCTGTGCCAGCACGCAACCGGCGACCGGGTGGACCTGGAACTGGATTCCCCACTTCGCGCCCGACCCCGACAGATCCACGCCTCGATAGCAGAGATCGCCGAAGGCGGCGTCCTTGTCGGCGAGGAGGGGGAAACCGTCGGGCGCCGCGCCGGTGGCGGTGACGGACAGCTCGGTGGACTCCCCCACGGTGATCCACAGGGACGCATCGCCCGACTTCACCGAGCAGCCGTACTCATCGCCCTGCGCCCACGTCCAGCTCGACGGGTCGGCGGCGAAGCCGGACCCGTCCGGCACGGTCGCGGGCAGCGACTGCCGCGCCCACGCACACGGATCCGCCGCGCGCAGCTGAGCCAATCCCGGCTCCGGGAGATGCTGCCCGGCAGCGGATTCCGGCTTCACGAGCACGGCGATTCCGGCCGCCACCAGGGTGAGCACGAGCAGCGCCAGCCCGGCGACGAGCCCGAGCCGACGTCCGCGCCGCGCCCGTGACGCGGCGACCGTGCCGGGGCGGGGCGTTCCGGTGGCGAGTCCGGACCGAAGTCCCGAACGGGAAACGACCTGTGTGGCATACGGACTGGCGGCGAGCCCGGAAAGCTGCTGTGCCTGCGCACGGATCGATTCGTGGACGGCCACGGGCCACGGGGCGTCGCCACCGGGCAGGCGGCCCAGGACGTCCAGCAGCTGGCCGGGCGTCGGCCGCTGCCGAGGATCCTTGTGCAGGCAGGCCGCGATCCAGCCGCGCAGCTGCGGCGGCACCCGGGTCAGATCCGGTTCGGAGTGCGCGATATTGAACAGCGTGTAGGCCATCGACGCGGCGGCGAACGGGGCGGATCCGGTCACGGCGGTCACCAGCAGCGAGCCGAGGGAAAACACATCGCTCGCCGGTGTGATCGGTTCGGACAGCGCCTGTTCCGGCGACATGTAGGCCGGTGAGCCCAATGCCGCACCGGTTTCGGTCAGGCCGGTCGTCCCGCTCTGCTTGGCGATGCCGAAGTCGATGACGCGGGGGCCGTCGGCGGCCAGGATCACGTTGGCGGGCTTGAGATCCCGATGCACCAGTCCGGCGGTGTGGATGTCGTGCAGCGCCACCGCCAGCCCGACCGCCAATGCGCGGACAGCCGGGACGGGCAGCGGGGCGTGTTCGGCGATGACGCGGTCGAGCGGGACGCCGACGACGAAGGCCGAGGCCAGCCACGGTTGCGCGGTGTCGACATCGAAGTCGATGACCGGCGCGGTGAACGCTCCCGAGACGCGGGTGCTCGCGGAGATCTCCTGCCGGAACCGAGCCCGATACTCGTATCCGTCGAGCAGATGGGCGTGAATCTGCTTGATCGCCACCAGGCGGCCGTCGGGGCCCGCCCCGAGCAGCACCCGTCCCATCCCGCCCGCGCCCAGCCGGGCCAGGGTGCGGTAGCCGCCGATCATGACCGGATCGTCCGGACCGAGGTGCTGGGTCATGAGGTCGCCAGCCGCGGCAGGATATCGGTGGCCAGCCGCACGGCCCGGTCACACGCGTCCGTGGTGGCGGTCGGGCCGTACACGGCGATCTGGGCCACTTCGGCCCCGCTGCCCGTGGTGATCCGCGCGATCCATCTGAGAGTGCAGAGGTTCGGGTGCGCGGCGTCGGTCGAGCGATACACGGTATACGGACCGACCTGCAGGGGATCGGGTGGACTTCCGGGCGAGGCGTCGGGCCTCACCTCCTCGTCGAGCCGCAGCTCGAAGGAGCGCTCGCCCTCCACATAGCAGGTATCGACATCGCCGGTGGACCGGGCGGGGTCACCGGCGATCGAGCGGCTCAGCGCCGGATCGAGGACGGCGCAGGGATCCACGCGGCGGATCGAGTGCTCGGGCAACCGTTTCAACGGCGCGTATCGGGCGAGCTGCTGCACGACGGCCACCAGCGACTGCTCGGCCACCGCGCAGACATCGTCGCCGGTGCCCTGGACCGACATCTGGAGTCCATCCTGTTCGCTGTTCGGGATGATCACTCCGCTGGCGCAGCCGCCAGCGGAGTGATCGCGCTCCGCCAGGATCGGCGCCCAGGCCACGGTCCGGCCGGTGAGCTCGCTTCCCGCGAACTGCGTCTCGGCATTGATGCCCACCAAGAGGTTGAATGTCCTGTTGCCCTTGTCCTTGTCGACGTAATAGCCGACGCAGCCGGACTCCCCATAGGAATTGGGATCCGCCGACCGGGTACCGAACCGGTCGCCCAGCGCCTTGACCATCAGGGCGCAGCCGTCGAGCTGACGCAACTCCGCGGGAGTGACGGTGACCGTCGGATCGGCGATCGGCACGGCGTGCCCCGACTGTTGGCCCCACGCACCCGCCACGAACGCGGTGACCGCGACGAACAACACGGCCGCGACCCCCACCGCAAGTCGGCGCAGCCGATCGCGCCGCCGGATCCGGATGCGCTCCAACTGATCCCGGTAGTCCGCCTCACGCTCGGCGGAACTGACCCACCAGTCCGAGTCCGCGTGGTGCGCACCGATCGCCATCCGCATCGATTCGGGCCACACCGGTTCGGCGGGGATCGCACCGGCCGCTTCCAACAACTGGCGGGCCGTCGGGCGCTGCGCGGGATCCCTTGCCAGGCAGGCGTTCACCACCTCACGCAACGACGGCGGCACCGCGCCGGTCTCGGGTTGCGAATGCATGACGTGGTAGAGGATCTGCGGCGTCGAAGTGCCGGGGAAGGGCGTCCCCCCGGTCGCCGCCAGCGTCAGGATGGCACCGACGGAGAACAGGTCGGCGGCCGCGGTGACCGGTGCGCCCTCGGCCTGTTCGGGTGCCATGTAGGCCGGAGAACCGACGGCCGTACCGGTCACGGTGAGTTCACCGGCGCCGTCGAGGGCGCGCGCGATGCCGAAATCGATGACACGCGGACCTGCTTCGGTGAGCAGCACATTGCCCGGAGCCAGATCGCGGTGCACCAGTCCGGCGCGGTGGATCTCGAGCAGCGCGGCGGCCAGCCCGGTGGCCAGCAGCTTCAGTCCGCCCAGGTGCATCGGGCCGCTCCCGGCGAGCACCGTCCGCAGATCGGGTGCGGCGAAGTATTCCGTTGCCAGCCAGGGACTCTCGGCCTCGGTGTCGCTGTCGACCACGGCCGCGGTGTACGCGCCGGTGAGCTGCCTTCCCGCGGCGACCTCGCGCCGGAAGCGCTCGCGGAACTCCGGATCCTCGGCCAGATGCGGATGAACGATCTTGACGGCCACCAGTTTTCCGCTCGGTGTCCGACCCAGTAGGACCCGGCCCATGCCGCCGCGGCCGATCACGGCGATCATCCGGTTGCGGCCCAGTCGGCGCGGATCGCGGGGAGTCAGCGGTTTCATGCGGTCCTCACTTCGCGTCGCCCAGCACGGCGTACTGGGCGGCGGCCAGTTGCCGCACTTCGATGTCGGTGTTCGCGTATACCTCCGCGACCAACGCGTCACGCACGACCAGACAGCGGAAGCGGTGTGGTTGCAGGTTCAGCCCGTCGGGCTTGGTGGCCTCGGCACAGGTGGTGTCCCCCGCCCCGGGTACGCCTCGCACGGGACGGTACCGCGACTCACCATCGCGCGCGGCGAGCGCACGGGCCAGATCGGCGGCCGCCGCCGTGTCCCGGGTTCGGAACAGATACTTGTTGTGGGACACCGCGATCGCGGTGACTCCCCGCGCCGTGTACTCGGCGGAGTCGGGGCCGGGCGTCGTCGACAGCACCGCAAACGCGTGCGGCCCATAGACGGCGAATTCCTTGGCGTCGGGAATGTAGTCGCCGGTCTTCACCAGCCGCGGTAGCAGCGCATCCGAATCCAGAGCCAGGGTCGGGAGATCCGTTGCCGACGTGGGAGTGTAGGAATCCAGCGCCGCTTCCTGCCGCTGATAGGTGCGCGCGACCCGATCGGTGAGCGCCCCCAGATCAGGCTGGGGCAGTTCCGCCAGCACCCGGATGACGAGGCTGTTCCACGCCAGCCAACTGCCGAGATTCGCGACGCCGGGCCGCCAGTGGCTGATCGCCGCGGGCACGGAATCGACTGCTACGGGAACATTGTCGGTATTGGCCTGGAAGTCGGCGTGTTCCATGTCTGCCGCGGCAGCCGTCGCCGTGGCCGCGTCCGGGAACGCCAACACCGCCACCGACAGGAACTTCCGGGGCGCGCTGTTGTCGAGATACGGCTTGTTCGAGGCCAGCACCGCGAATCCGCCGAGCACGCTGTAGTGCCTCAACACCTGCTGCTGTGGTGTGGACAGCGTGTCGTTCACGCCTTGGAAATCGGCGACCACACCACCGCCGTGGCCCTGCGACAGCTCGGGATCGATGTCCGCCGGGTAGACGATCCGCTCGCCCAGCCGCAACGACTCCGCGAGGATCCCCCGCGCCCGGCTCGGCACCCGGTCGTAATCACCGTCCACCCGATGCGTGGGGAAGGAGCCGTAATCCGGTGCCGCCCCGGCCGTTTCACCGCACCCGGTGATGCCTGTCGCGAGTATCGCGAAAACAACCGTGGCCACGGCTGTTCGGCAACATCCTGAACGCAGCAAACACTCCCCCGACCCGAAACCCTCCGGCCGGGAGACTACCTCGCCCACCACCCGCGCGCCACCGCGAAACCGCGTGTGCTGCCTCGTGACCGGGCCGGACCTGGACGGTCGGCCTAATCTCGAATGATGGTGGTGCCGATGACGAGTGCGGTGGGGCTGCCGCTGAGCCTGGTGGAGATGGTGACGCGGCGGGTGCGGGCCGAGGTGTTGAGTGGGGAGTTCGCGCCCGGGGAGCGGATCGGGGAGGAGGCGTTGTGCGGGCGGTTGGGGACGAGTCGGGCGCCGGTGCGGGAGGCGTTGCGGTTGTTGGCGCAGGAGGGGCTGATCGAGCATGTGCCGCGGCGGGGGTTTCGGGTGGCGGTGTGGTCGGAGACGGATATCTTGCAGTTGTTCGAGTTGCGGCGGGTGTTGGAGCGACATGCGATCGAGAGCGCGTTTCCGCTACCGGCGCAGGGGGATCCGTTGCACGGGGTGCGGGCGGCGCTCGAGGAGATGCGGGTGGCCGATGCGGCGGGAGATCTGTTCGAGCGTGACAATGCCCATCGACGCTTCCATGCCGCGATCGTGGCGTTGGCGGGCAATCGGCAGCTGGATCTGGCCTACGAGCCGATCCTGTTGAAACTACAGTTGCCGATGGCCCGGAATCTGCGCACCGAGGCCCGGATCGCGCAGCGGCGCAACGGTGTTCGCAGGCATGCCGAGTTGCTGAGTGCGCTGGAATCCGGGGATGCCGCCGTGGCGTGCGAGGCGCTGCTGCGGCACGGCGAACGCGCCTATCTGGACCTCGATATTCGGTGACCGGCCGCCGCTAACACAGCGGATACATTGCGAGACCATCGATTTCACACGTTTTGTCGACAATCGACAGATGCTGAATCCCGGACCCACGGTGGCGGAGATCCTGGCCTCGCACGAGAGCGGTAGCGGCTCGCCCACGCACACCGCCGCCCGGGTGGCCGACGCCATCGCGGCACGCGGCGCGGACGGCACCTGGATCACGCCGGTGCCGCGCGAACAACTGCTGGCGGCGGCCGCCGAGATCGAACGACGGCCCGGAGCGCGCACGCTCCCGTTGTACGGAGTGCCGTTCGGGGTCAAGGATTCCATCGATGTGGCGGGCTGGCCCACCACGCTGGCCTGCCCCGACTACGCCTACACCGCCACCGAGACCGCGCCCGCCGTGCAGCGGCTGCTGGACGCGGGCGCGTTGTTCGTCGGCAAGACCAACCTGGATCAGTTCGCGACCGGGCTCAACGGCACCCGTACGCCCTATCCGATCCCGCGCAGCGTCTACGGCAACGAACTGATCTGTGGCGGTTCGAGTTCCGGGTCGGCGCGGGCGGTGGCACTGGGCGAGGTGCCGTTCTGCGTGGCCACCGACACCGCCGGATCGGGGCGGGTTCCGGCGGCGCTCAACGGCATCGTGGGCTGGAAGCCCTCGCGAGGGCTGATCAGCACGGTGGGCTTGGTGCCCGCGTGCAAGTCGCTGGACTGCCTGACGCTGATGGCAAGCACCGTCGAGGATCTGGACCGGGTCTTCGAGGTGATCGCCGGGGTGGATCCGGAGGATCCGTGGAGCCGGGCGCGCGGGCCGCGCTGGGACGGGACTCGGCTGCGGGTCGGACTGCCGGGCGTGCACGAACTGGAGTTCTTCGGCGACACTGCCTTCCGCGACGCGCATCTGGCGGTGCGGGATCGGCTCGCCCGCCTGGGTTTCGACTGCGCGCCGACCACCCTCGCACCGTTCCTGGCCGCGGGCGAACTGCTCTACCAGGGGCCGTGGGTCGCCGAGCGGCTGGTGGAATTCGAGACCTTCCTGACCGCGCAGCCGGACTCGATCCTGCCGGTGATTCGCGAAATCCTCACCGGCGGCCTCCGATTCACGGCGGTGGACGTGTTCCGGGCACAGCAGCGGTTGCAGGAACTGCGCGCCGCCGTGGCCCGCATGTGGGATGAGCTCGATGTGATCATGGTGCCCACCATCGGCACCACCTTCACCGTCGCCCAAGTACAAGCCGACCCGATCGCCACCAATACCGTGCTCGGCCACTACACCCACTTCGGGAATCTGCTCGACCTCACGGCGATCTCGGTGCCGGTGGGCGTCACCGCGGACGGGCGGCCGCTGGCGGTCATGATCTTCGGCCCGGCCCTGTCCGACGACGCCGTGCTCGCGGCGGCCGCCCGGATTCTCGACGAGCCACGCCATGTGACGGCGCCGGTGCGATTCCGGCAGGCACAGAAGGAACGACAATGACGGCCCTCCACCGGATCCCGGCGCAACCCGCCGACTTCACCTTCGACCCGGGCGCGCTGGCCCTGCTGGTCATCGACATGCAGCGGGACTTCCTGCTGCCCGGCGGCTTCGGCGAGAGCCTGGGCAATGATGTCGCGCTGCTGCGCACCGTCATCGAACCGCTGGCCGGACTCTTGGCTACCGCCCGCGCGGCCGGAGTCCCGATCATCCACACCCGCGAGGGTCATCTGCCCGACCTGTCGGACTGCCCGCCCGCGAAACTGTTGCGCGGCAGCCCCTCCCAGCGCATCGGCGATCCGGGCGCGTTCGGCCGCATCCTGGTGCGCGGCGAGTACGGCCACGACATCATCGACGAACTCGCGCCGCTGGCCGGGGAGGTGGTGATCGACAAGCCGGGCAAGGGCGCGTTCTACGCCACCGAGCTCTCGGAGGTGCTGGCGCAGCACGGAATTCGCGCACTGCTCGTCACCGGCGTCACCACGGAGGTGTGCGTGCACACCACCGTGCGCGAGGCCAATGACCGCGGTTTCGAATGCCTCGTCGTCGCCGACTGTGTCGGTTCGTATTTCCCGGAATTCCAGCGCGTCGGCCTGGCCATGATCGCCGCCCAGGGCGGCATCTTCGGCTGGGTCGCCGATTCGGCCGCCGTGCGCGCCGCACTGGACGCCGCCAGCTCCCCCACCCCGGCCCAGTGAACAGGAAGACCCATGTCCGTCGATACCAAGCTGCCCGGTGAAACCGGCAGTACCGCACCGCTGTCGCTGCCGTGGTGGACCCGCGGCGACACCAACGCCTTCTTCGGCCTGTCGTTCAATATCCTCGTCAATGTCCTGACCCTGACCACGCTGTCGATCGCGGTGGTCAAGATCCCCAGCCACGATGTGCTCGGGACCGTACTGCCCGCGCTCGGGGTGGCGCTCGTGCTGGGCAACCTCTACTACATGACGCTGGCGCGACGGCTGGCCCGGCGCGAAGGGCGGGCGACGGTCACCGCACTGCCGTACGGGCCGAGCGTGCCGCACATGTTCATCGTGGTGTTCGTGGTCATGCTGCCCATCTACCTGAAGACCAACGATCCGATGCGGGCGTGGTCGGCCGGGTTGGCGTGGGCGTTCATGATCGGCGTGATCGTCATGATCGGCGCGTTCGTCGGGCCGTTCATCCGCCGCATCACCCCGCGCGCGGCCATGCTGGGCACCCTCGCGGGCATCTCCATCACCTTCATCGCCATGCGCCCGGCCGCGCAGATGTGGGAGGCGGCCTGGATCGGATTGCCGGTGCTGGCCATCATTCTCATCGGCTTCTTCACCGATGTGCGGCTGCCCGGCAATGTGCCGATCGGCCTGGTGGCGCTGGTGGTCGGCACCGCGATCGGCTGGATCGGCGGCTACATGTCGGTGCCGGACGTCTCCGCCGCCGCGCACGATGTCGCGATCGGGCTGCCGAACCTGCGGTTGCATCTGCTGTGGGACGGGCTCTCGCATCTGGGACCGCTGCTGGCCACCGCGATTCCCTTGGGCGTCTACAACTTCACCGAGGCGATGAGCAATGTGGAGAGCGCCGCGGCGGCCGGGGACAACTACAACCTGCGCAGCGTGCTGCTGGCCGACGGGTTCGGCGCGATCATCGGTTCCGGATTCGGTTCCCCCTTCCCGCCCGCGGTGTACATCGGGCATCCCGGCTGGAAGGACGCGGGCGGGCGCACCGGCTACTCGCTCGCCAGCGGCGCGTTGATCGGATTGATGTGTCTGCTGGGACTTTTCGGCCTGCTGGCCACCCTGCTGCCGATTCCGGCGATCGTGCCGATCCTGCTCTACATCGGCCTGCTGATCGGCGC
Organism: Nocardia heshunensis; assembly: GCF_054782115.1. Taxonomy (NCBI): domain Bacteria; kingdom Bacillati; phylum Actinomycetota; class Actinomycetes; order Mycobacteriales; family Nocardiaceae; genus Nocardia; species Nocardia heshunensis. The sequence goes on from NZ_BAAGTC010000003.1 coordinate 816,834, forward strand.
GCAAGCCTTCCAGGCGGTGCCGCGCCTGCACGCGGTGGCCGTGGTCGCCGCCCTGCTGCCCAACCTCGCCCAGTGGGGCACCGGTCAGATCGACAATGCGCTGGCTGCGGCGGGCACCACCGCCGACAAGGTCGGGATGGGCGCGCTCGGGCAGGCCGGCGTCGTCTACGACGGGCTGCGGACCCTCGGCGACGGCGCGGTGCTGGCCGGGCTGGTGCTGGGCACCATGGTGACCTTCGTGCTCGAGAAACGGTTCCGGGCAGCCGCTCTCGCCTCCCTCGCGGGCGCGGCGCTCGCCTTCGTCGGTCTCATTCACGCCGCCGAGGTCGGCTGGGACGCCGCGCCCAAGGTCGCCCTCGGCTACCTGTTCTTCGGGGTGGTGTGCCTGGGCTGCTCGTTCCTCCGCGGCACCCGCACGATGCCACCGGCCGAACCCGAACCCGCGGAAGCGAGCGTGGACTAGGTCTGGCGGACCGGCGCGTAGGTAGCCGCGTCGAGGGAGAACGTCCAGGCGACACCCGCTTTGGCGGTCCGGGTGCCGGGCGGGACACGTAGCCAGTAGGTGCGGTGCGTGCCGTCCGGCTCCGGCGTGGAGTTGACCACCTCGACCATCATCACGTCCTCGTCGTCGTCGAGCTCGATGCACCACAGGATGCCCGTCTCGTCGCGATCGATCGGCCGGGCGCCGGATTCGGCGAGATAGCGGTCGTAGCCGAAGAATTCGAGCATGACCCGGCGCAGTTCGGCGTTCTCCTCGGTGCGGATGCGCTCGGCGGTGAGGGTGACCAGGTCCGCGAACAGGCTTGCGGGGACCGGCATTCCACGCCAGGCGTGCAGGGCGAAACCGTCCGAGTAGACCAGGGCCGGGCCGTCGGCGGCGTGCAGACGGCCCGCCTCGTCGCGCAGCAGGCGGGTGGGGCGCTCACTGAAGACGATGACGTGCTCGAAGGGCCACCACCAGCCCGCGTTCCGAGCCACACCGGCCAGTCCCGACAGCCGCTCACTGTCGGGGAAGGCCGACAACCATGCGGCATCGTGCTGGCCGAGAACGGCATCCAGCAGCACGCCCTGGACGTCACGCTCGGCGGCGGCACGGGTGCGACGGTCTGCCGGATCGACATACACGGCGGCCTCGACGACTCCAGTGGTGATGCGGTCGGTGAGGATGCGAGTGGTATCCCACAGGCGGGCTCCGCTGGCGTTCCACAGTTCGGACCATCCGGTCGGACCCAGCTGGTCGTGGACGCGCTGCCGTTCGGCGGCCCAGGGACGGGTGCGGATCTCGTCGCGAACACTGTGCCCCGGATTGTGCAGTGCGCGAACGGCGGCCACGGCCGCGAGTGGGGACGCGGCCCACACGTATCGGGTGGGTGCGGCCAGCCCGGCGCTCTTGTAGGCGCGGCGGGCAGCTGCTTCGGCGGCGGCGCGGTTGGCAGGTCCGGTGGCGGCCGCGACGGCGCGCCACTCGTCCAGATGTGACATGGAAGCCTCCTCCTAGTCGGCGACGATGCGGACCGCGCCGGGAAAGTATTCGCGCTGGCGGATGACGCGGAACCAGCCCTTGGGCAACGGGATCGGCGCGTGCTCCTCGTGCACCACCCGACCGCCCTCGGGCAGGAACAGGAACATGTGCGCGCCGGCGTGCACCAACCGGCCGGGCGCGACAATGGCGTGAGCGTGGCCGGTGACCTCACCCAATGCCAGCACCATGCGGCCGCGCGTATCGCGCGGTTCGGCTGGCGCGGCGGTGACCTGCGGCGGAACGTCGGCCTCGGTGATCGGCATGATCAGCACATCGCCCTGACGGAACATGATGTCCTCCCCGGAATCGGCCGGCGCCCCTGCGTCCGGCTCACCATCGAAACTAGCGCCGGGGTACGACAATTCACGCCGCTGCTGCCCCACTCCCGGCAATTGTCGGGCGGGCTTGGTAGAACTGGCTGCAGAGCAGGATCAACCACCGCCACGGCGTACGGAGCCCGTCACATGACCATTTCGGAACACCTGCAGCAATTTCACGGCCTGCCCGTGTTCGACTACCCCGAGGAGCACCCGGGTGTCGAGCTGCCCGCCCCCGCCGCGGTGGCCTGGCGCATCGCGATCGAGCCGTACGAATCCGAAGAGACCTGGCCCCATGCCTTCGCGCGCTTCCGCGACGAAGTCGACACCACGCAGGTGGTGGCGCTGGTCATCGGCATGTGGGGTGAGGCCTACGACCATCCGTCCACCCTGGTGATCGACGAACTGCTCGCCGCCAAGGCACAATTCCCGGCGCTGCGCGCGCTCTTCGTCGGCGAGATCACCTACGAAGAAGCCGAGATCTCCTGGATCCAGCAGGCCGACGTGACCCCGCTGCTGGCCAATTACCCGGAGCTGGAAGAACTTCGGGTGCGCGGCGGCGAACACCTGGCGTTCCCGCCCACCGAACACGCCAAGCTGCGCACCCTGGCCGTGGAGACCGGCGGGCTGGACGCGGCGGTGGTGCGCGACATCGCGGCGAGCACGCTGCCCGCGCTCGAACATCTCGAAATCTGGCTGGGGGTATCCAATTACGGCGGCACCGCCACCGTCGCCGATCTGGCGCCGCTGCTGTCGGGTGAGCGGCTGCCGAAGCTGACTTATCTGGGCTTGCGCAACAGCGAGATCCAGGACGAGATCGCCGCCGCCGTGGCGGCCGCGCCGGTGGTGGCGCGACTGTCCACGCTGGACCTGTCGATGGGCACCCTCGGTGACGAGGGCGCGGCGGCGCTGCTGCACGGGCAACCGCTCACCCACCTGCGCACCCTCGATCTGCACCACCACTTCATTTCCGAGTCCATGCAGGAACGACTGCGCAAAGCCCTCGAACCCGATGGTGTGAGCGTGGATCTGTCGGAGGCGGAAACCGAGGACAGCTCCGAGGATCCGCGCGATCGCCGCTACACCGCCGTGGCCGAATGAGCGGTGCGGGGGTGCGGCTCGCGGTGGTCGGCAATCCGGACAACCGGCGGGTGACACTGTTCCAGGACGCGGTGCGCCGCGCCGGGCTTCCGGCGGCACGGGTAGTGTCGTGGCGTGAAGTGCTGTGCGGGGGTGCGGAGTTCACCGCAGGGGAGTCCGTGCGGCTGGACTCGCCCGGGGAGGACGCCGACGTCGAGCGGATGCTGCGCGGGGTCGAGGATTCGACCCGGGTGGAGGGCAGCGCGCTGTGGTACCAGCGGTTCGTCGCGGCCGCGCACGCGGTGAGCGTGCGAGCACGCGCCGCAGGTGCACGACTACTCGATGATCCGGCGGAGTTGGCGGTGTTGTTCGACAAACGGCGCTGCCATGGCGTGTTGCGGGAAGCCGGTGTGCCCGTGCCGTTCTCGCCGACTTCGGGCGAGCTCTCCCCGATCGGCGGCTGGGCAGAGCTGCGGGAACTGATGTCCGCGCACCGGATGCCGCGCATATTCGTCAAGCTCGCGCACGGTTCCTCGGCGTCGGGGGTGCTGGCGATCGAAACCGCGAACGGCGGGCGGGTCCAGGCCACCACCTCTGTGCACCGGGAAGCCGACGGGCGGCTGTTCAATTCACTGCGGGTCCGCAAATACGGCACCGAATCCGAGGTCGCCGCACTCGTGAACGCGCTGGCCCCCGACGGGCTGCACGTGGAACGCTGGCTGCCCAAGGCATCCCAGGACGGTCGCAGCGCGGATCTGCGCGTAGTGGTGATCGACGGACGCGCCACCCACGCCGTGGTGCGCACCAGCCACTCCCCCATGACCAATCTCCATCTGGGCGGGGCCCGTGGCGATCTCGCGGCGGCACAGGCGGCAATCACCGCCGCGGGCGGCAGCTGGGATGACGCGCTGCGCATCTGCGAGCAGGCCGCCGCCTGCTTCCCCGGGTTCTCGCGGGTGGGCGTGGATCTGCTACCCACAAGCGGCTGGCGGCGATTCGCGGTCGGTGAGGTCAACGCCTTCGGCGATCTGCTACCCCGTCTGACGGGACTACCAGGCACCGGTGCCGAGCACGGGGACACCTACGACGCGCAGGTCGCCGCCATCCTGCGCCACACCGAAAGCGAGCGGCATGCCTGCGCCTGAACCTGGTGCTCAGACCGATCTGAGCATCGAACCCGATATGAACGAGGTGATCGGGCGGGACGATGTTTTGCTGGTCACGCTCGACACCTTGCGGTTCGATGTGGCGGCCGAGTTGGCGGCGGCGGGGCGGCTGCCGAACCTTTCGCGCTTCCTACCGGGCGGTGTGTGGGAGAAACGGCATGCGCCGGGGAGTTTCACCTATGCCTCGCATCAGGCGATTTTTGCGGGATTCCTGCCCACACCGGCGTCGCAGGGACCGCATCCACGGCTGTTCGCGGCTCGGTTCGAGGGCAGCGAGACCACGGCCGGGCGCACCTTCGTGTACGACACACCGGATTTCGTGTCCGCGCTGGCGGGAGTCGGCTATCACACGGTGTGCCTCGGCGGTGTCGGGTTCTTCAACAAGCGTGGCCCGATGGGGTCGGTACTGCCGGGTCTGTTCCAGGAAAGCCATTGGGACAGTGACTTCTCCGTCGCCTCGCCGACCTCCTTCGAGGCGCAGATAGAGCGCGCCGAACAGGTGGTGACAGCGCTGCCGCCCGAGCGCAGGCTGTTTCTGTTCGTGAATGTGTCCGCGCTGCACCAGCCCAACTGGTTCCACCTACCGGGCGCGACACGGGAGGCGGGTGACACCCGCGAAACCCATGCCGCCGCACTGGAATACGTGGACCGCCATATCGGCCGGTTGTTCGCCGCCGCGAGCAGCCGCCGTCGCTGTTTCGCCATCGTGTGCTCCGATCACGGAACCGCCTACGGCGACGGTGGTTTCACCGGGCATCGGCTCGGTCACGAGGCGGTGTGGACGGTGCCCTACGCTCACTTCTTCCTGGAGAGATCGGTATGACCGCGACAGTGCCCCGGCTAGTCTCCGAGCAGACCCGGCTGCGGCCGTATCAGCAGTACGTCTACGGCTACCCGCACAAGACGGCGTACCGGCCGCTCGGCGCGGATCGGCCGCTGCTGCGGGAGTTGTGGGCCGATGAGCCCAAGCACGCGCTGTCGCTGTACGCGCACATCCCGTTCTGTGAATACCGGTGTGGTTTCTGCAATCTCTTCACCCGGGTCGGCGCGCCGGAAGATCTCACCGGGCGCTATCTCGACGCACTGGAACGGCAGGCCGGGGCGGTTCGCGCGGCGCTGGGCGAGGGACCGATGCGGTTCGCGGCGGCCGCGTTCGGCGGCGGCACCCCGACCTTCCTGAGTGCCGCCGAGCTGGAACGGCTGTGCGACATCATGGAAACGCGGATGGGCGCGGACCTGCGAGCGATCCCGCTCTCGGTGGAGACCTCCCCCGCCACCGCGACCCCCGACCGGCTGGCGGTGCTGGCCGAACGCGGCGCGACGCGGGTGAGCATCGGCGTGCAGAGCTTCGTGGACACCGAGGCGCGTGCGGCGGTACGACCGCAGCGGCGCGCCGAAGTCGAGACGGCGCTGGAAGCGATTCGGGCCGCCCGGATTCCGGTGCTGAACATCGACCTGATCTACGGCATCGACGGCCAGACCGAGGCAACGTGGCGCACCTCGCTGGACGCGGCGCTGGCATGGCAGCCCGAAGAGCTGTACCTCTATCCGCTCTACGTGCGCCCCCTGACCGGGCTCGGGCGATCGAGCCCCGAGGGACCGTCGAGCGAGAACGACTCGGGCACAGCGCATCTATCCGACGCCGACGCCGACTGGGACGCGCAGCGACTGCGGCTGTACGCGGCGGGACGCGACCATCTGCTGGCCCACGGCTACGAGCAGCGCTCGATGCGCATGTTCCGCCGCATCCCGGCCGCGGGCGACGATCCTGCCGGCCTCGATCCTGCTGCCCTCGCCACCGGTCCCGACGACTACGCCTGCCAAACCGACGGCATGATCGGCCTGGGCTGCGGTGCCCGCTCCTACACGTCCGGTCTGCACTACTCGTTCGACTACGCCGTGCAGACGCGCGAGGTGCGCGGCATCATCGACGACTACACGCGGACAACCGATTTCACCCGCGCCGAGGTCGGCCGCCGCATCGACGCCGACGAGGCGCGCCGCAGGCACCTACTGCAATCGCTGTTGCAGGCGCAGGGCATGGACGTGGTTGCCTACCGGGAACGCTTCGGCGGCTCCCCCACCGACCACTTCCCCGCCGAGCTGGCCGAGTTCGCCGAATCCGGTTGGCTGGAACTCGATTCCGGCCCGAACCTGCTGCGCCTGACCCCCGAGGGCTTGGCCTGGTCGGACGCCATCGGCCCGCGCCTGTTCTCCCCCGCCGTGCACGCCGCCATGGCCGCCTACGAAGCCCGGTGAGCCGGTATGGATCTCACCATTCTCTACCGCGGCCCGCTCTCCTCCTGCGACTACGACTGCCCGTACTGCCCGTTCGCCAAGCGTCGCGACAGTCGCGAACAGTTGCGGGCGGATCGCGCGGCCCTGGAACGCTTCACCACGTGGGTCGCCGACCAGCCCGGGGACCGGCTCTCGATCCTGTTCACGCCGTGGGGTGAGGGCCTGGTGCGCTCCTGGTACCGGCGCGCGCTGGTCGAACTGTCACGGCTGCCGAATGTCGAACGGGTGGCGATCCAGACCAATCTCAGCTGCCGCACCGACTGGCTCGCCGAGGCCGACCCGCAGACGTTGGCGCTGTGGTGCACCTACCATCCTGGGCAAACGCCCTACGAGCGCTTCGCCGCCAAGTGTGAGGACCTGACCCGGCGTGGCATCCGCTTCAGCGTCGGCATCGTCGGCTTCCCCGAACATCTTCCGACCGCCCGGCGACTGCGGGCGGATCTACCCGAGCACGTCTACCTGTGGGTCAATGCCCCGGAGGGCCACTCGCTCTCCGACGCGGACGCCGCCGCCTGGACCGAGCTCGACCCACTGTTCCCCTACAGCCGTCACCCGCATCCGTCGGCCGGACTGCCTTGCCGCACAGGCGAATCCGTCATCTCCGTCGACGGTGACGGCACCGTGCGCCGCTGCCATTTCGTCCGCACCGAGCTGGGCAACCTCTACGACGGCAGCTACCGGGCGGCCCTGACGCCCCGCCCCTGCCCGCTGGCGATGTGCGACTGCCATATCGGTTACGTCCACCTCGAAACCCTGCCGCTGTACGACGTCTTCGCGGGCGGGGTCCTCGAACGCATCCCGGGCAGCCTCATCGGCACCAACCTCACCGGTTCCGCCTAGCCGAGATGGTCGGTCTCCTCGAGGAAGATCCGCAGCCCCTCGCGGATCTTGCCGGCCGCGTTCTCCAACTGCTCGGGCGAGAGCGTCTTGCCGAAGGCCGCCGCCTTCAGCAGTTGCCGCCGCACCTCCTCGAGGTTCATCGTCGCCCAGTCGCGTCGTGAGAGTTCCGGCATGGGCCGGTACGATACCTCGAGTAGAACGTTTGTTCGAGTGGCGGCGCGGCCTACCTCGCCGGGGTCAGCCGCGCCCGATGTACGGCATGGCCGTGGCCATGACGGTCAGGAACGGGACATTGGTGTCCAGCGGAAGCTCGACCTGCTGGGCGATGAGCCGGGCCACGTTCGCGGCGTCGATGGTGGGTTCGGGCCGGATGCTGCCGTCGGCCTGCAGCGAGCCCGCCGCGATGCCCGCGGTGAGTTCGGTTGCGGCATTGCCGATATCGATCTGGCCGGCCGCGATATTGTGCGCCCGACCTTCCAGCGCGAGCGCCTTGGTGAGCCCGGTGATGCCGTGCTTGCTGGCCGCGTAGGAGACGGTGTGCGGGCGTGGGGTGTGCGCGGAGATGGAGCCGTTGTTGATGATTCGCCCGCCCTGCGGAGTCTGGGTGCGCATCAGCCGGAAGGCGGCCTGGGCGCACAGGAAAGCGCCGGTCAGGTTGATATCGACGACCTGCCGCCACTCCGCGACGGAGACCTCGTCGATGGGTTTGGTCGGCCCGAAGATGCCGGCATTGTTGACCAGCACATCCAACCGGCCGAAGCGCTCGACGACATACGCGAACGCGGCGTTCACAGCGGTCTCATCGGTGACATCAGCGCGGAACGCCTCCGCGGTGCCCGGTCCGGGCGCACTGGCGACCGCTTCATCCAGGGTGGCGGCGGTGCGGCCGACGGCGACGACCCGGTGTCCGGCCGCCGTCAGCGCGTGGGTGATGGCGCGGCCGAGTCCGGTCCCGGCGCCGGTCACGAGAACGATCTTGGAATTGGTCACTCCGATGAGCCTAGGCAGGCCGCAAAACGCGCCAGCGGGCGGCATCGAATATTTCACCGCGAAGGGCGTGCAGCGTGGCAGCCCATGCCGAACCGTGCACTCGCGCCGGAATCCGTTGTAGCCCAATCCAATCGCTCAGCGAGGCCAATGACCCTCTGCTAATCTCTGGCAGGAGCGTTCGGCGTAGAACGAGAGTTCGCGAAGGGTCCGCTTCAGCTTGGGGGGATACAGTGCTGTTCGTGGTGTGTTCGGCGACCCGTTCGGGCCGCCGACAAGTACAAGGATCGTAGAGTGGTGACGCTGCGCGGCGTCGGCCGCTCCACGCGCCCAGCCGGGCGCGGCCCCCGCGTCCTCGTCCGACACGATACCCAAAACTCTGACGCCGCACCGGATTTGGCCGAGTCGCGGCTCATAAAGGCCACCGTCACCGGCGACATTCTCGATGGCGTTGGCGAGATCGTGTCATTCCGCCATCTCGAGGGCCGCAAACGGCGGCTGCTGACCACCGGACTCGCGCTGATCTCGGCGGGCCTGGGTGGCGGGTATGTGTGGTGGCTGATCGATAATGGCCTTGCGGCACAGGAGAAGTACGACCAGTTCGGGGCGATCGCCATCATCATGGTGACGCTGGTGGTGACCGTCGAGGCGATCCGGTTCGCGCTGGTGCTCGCCATGTCGCTGACCACCGCGCTGGCACGCAAACCGGTGCCGATCCGGGCACGCGCCGGGCTGGATGTCGCGCTGCTGATCACCTTCGTCCCCAGCAGCGAGGATATGGCGGTGCTGGAGCGAACACTGTTGGCCGCCAAGCAGATCCGGCATCGCCACCCCGGCGTGTTCGATGTCTTCGTGCTCGACGAGGGCGATCCACAGCAGCCCGACCGGGTGCGAAAACTGGTGGCCGCGGTGGACATCCGCCCGGGCAATCGGGTGCGGTATCTGACGCGCGGCGGCCGGGCGGAGTACCACCAGCGCAAGGGACCGTTCGAGACCCGCACCAAATTCGGCAATATCAATGCCGGACTCGACATGATCGGCGCGGACGCCGACCTGCCGGACTACGACGTGATCATGGGCATCGATCCCGACCACACCCCCATGCGCGAGTTCGGGGAGCGGATGCTCGGGTACTTCAACGATCCCGACGTCGCCTATGTGGCCGGGCCTCAGGCGTATGCCAATGCCGAGGCCAATGTGGTGGCCAAGCTGGCCGAGAGCCAGCAGTTCGTGTTCCACAGCCTGATCCAGACCGCGGCCAATGCGCACGGTGCGCCGATGCTGGTGGGCACCAGCTACGCCATCCGGGCGAGCGTGTTGCAGACCATCGGCGGCATCCAACCGTCCATCACCGAGGACATGGCGACGAGTTTCGCCATTCTGCCGCAACGCAATCCGGACACCGGACAGCAGTGGAAGGGCGTGTACACCCCGGATCTGCTGGCCCACGGTGAAGGGCCCGCCTCGTGGGGTGACTTCTACAAACAGCAGAACCGCTGGGCGCGAGGCGCGATCGAGCACATGCTGTTCGGGCCGTTCGTGCTGCAGATGCTGCGCATGTGGCGGACGCCCGCGCGAATCGTGCACTACCTGCTGCTGATGGCGTTCTACCCGGTGATGGCGACGGTGTGGTTGCTGGGCGCGGCCAATGTGGCCATCTTCAGTTGGTACGGCGTCAGCGGCGCGGTGGTGTCGCCGGGTAGCTGGTTCCTGTTCTACGGCTGGGCCTCGGTCAGTCAGATGGCGCTCTACACCTGGGTGCGCCGGCACAATGTGAGCCCCTACGAGACGACCAATTCCTGGGGCGTCTACGGCATGTTCATGAGCGTCATCACCGCGCCGGTGTATGCGAATTCGCTGGTGAAATGTCTGCTGCGGCGGCCGGTCGGCTTCGATGTCACGCCCAAGGGGTCCAAGAGCCGCGAGGACAGCTGGTTCACCTTCCGGCTCAATGTGATGTGGCTGGCCTTCTATGTGACCGTCGTGGTGCTCACCACCGTGCGCGGCTGGGCCGCCCCGGCCACCCTCATGTGGCCGGTATTCGGGGCGCTGATCTCGGCTGCGCCGATGCTGGTATGGCGGCTCAATCCGCTCTGGGTGGCGGCCGCCGCCCGCCGGAAGTCGCGCGCCGCCACCGAGATAGCGGTCGAGGTTTCCGAAGATTCCGCAGGTGTGGAGGCGACCGCGGAGGGGCAGGCGTGCTGAAGAAGACGCCGACCCGGTTCGTGCGCTGGGTAGTGACCGTCGTGGCCGTCGGCACCCTCGCCATCGCGACCACCGCGACCGCGGCGGCGCTGTATCACCGCTTCCAGCACAACCGCCTGATCAATTCCGATGACTACAAGGCGAAATACGGTTACTGGGAAGTGATCACGCTGCCCAAGGACATCGACGCCAACATCATTCACTCCGTGGTACTGCCGACCGGGAAGGTGCTGCTCATCGCGGGCAGCGGCAACGACCACCACAATTCCGACAAAGGCATCTACAACTCGCTGATCTTCGATCCGGCGACCCGCACCGCCAAACGCATCGACACCCCGGTGGATCTGTTCTGTTCCGACCAGGCGTACCTGGCCGACGGGTCGGTGCTGATCGCAGGCGGGACTGGCAGCTACGAGGTGCTGCCGGAGAATCTCACCCACGCAGGTGGCTACATGACCATCCGCAACGAGGACCCCGATCACCCCGGATTCGTGCCCAAGGGAACGACGTTCACGGGCAAGGAGAGCGGAAAGGTGTACCGCTCCGACCGGGATATCACCGTGCCGCCCGCCGCCAAGGATCCGGTCACCTACAAAGTGTCCGCGACCGACCGCAATGTGTATGTCGCGGCCGACGCCGCCGGGACCGACGGAGTGTGGGACCGCAACGACCACTACATGATCGGCGGGCTGAGCTACGCCCAGCAGCAGAACCTGTACGGGTTCGCGCCCGAGATGGCGTTGAAGAAGAAGGAATATCAAGGCATCGACTCCTCCTACCTGTTCAATCCGTGGACGGAAACCTATGAGGCCGTGGGCAATATGAACTACGCCCGCTGGTATCCAACCCTCACTCGATTGCCGGACGGGCAGGTGATGGTCACCTCCGGGCTCGACGGGTCCGGGCGAATTCTGGACGGGCAGACCGAGATCTACGATCCCGCGACCCGCACCTGGGTGGAGCGTGACGACCTGCGCCGCATCTTCCCCACCTATCCGGCGGTATTCCAGACCGCCACACCGGGCCGACTGTTCTTCAGCGGGCCGAGCACCGGATGGGGTCCCGCCGAGGAGCATCGGGATCCGGGAATATGGAATCTGACCGACAATTCGTTCGAGCTGGTGCCCGGGTTGCGGGATCCGAACATGCTCGAGACCGGGTCGTCGACGTGGCTGGGGCCGGTCCAGGATCAGCGGCTGCTGGTGGTCGGGGGTGGCGGGGTCGGCGATTCGGCGCTGTCGACCGGACGCATCGACATCGTCGATCTCGCAGCCGCGCAACCGAAGTTCGAGCCGCTGGCGGTGCTGCCACAGGGCACGCGCTACCCGAATCTGGTGCCACTACCCAGCGGGGACGTGTTCATCACCAACGGCGCCAACGACTATCGGGGGCGCGGGGCCAGTGACATTCTCGCTGCGTATCTCCTCGACCAGCAGGGCGGCCTGCATCCGATGGCCGATCCGACGGTCGGGCGCGACTATCACTCCACGGCGGTGCTGCTGCCGTCGGGACAGATCATGACCGACGGGTCCAATCCGCTGTTCGCCGACAAGAAGAACACGCTGCCGGGCAAGTTCGAGCGGCGAATCGAGATCTATACGCCGCCTTACCTGTACAAGCCCGATGGTGGGACGGTGGCGCGGCCGGTGATCACCGATGGGCCCGCGGAGATCCAGCGAGGCACTAACGCCGTGTACACCGTCGGTTCCAGCCTGCCCGGCGTTCCCGGTGCGGCGCAGGTGAAGTCGATGCGGCTGCTCGCTCCGGCGGCGATCACGCATGTCACCGACACCAATGAGCGCGTGATCGACCTACCGATCAGCCGGACGGATACCGATGTGTCCGTGTCGATTCCGATCAGTCCGACCATTGCTCCGGCGGGCTGGTACATGCTCTTCGCGGTCGACACGGCCGGGGTGCCGAGCGTCGCGAAATGGGTGCATCTGACGTGAGGCTCCCGGGGTGTGACGTGCCGGGGCTCGGCCGTTAGGACAGCTGGTCCAGCAGTAGCTGTCGGTCGAATTCACCGGCGGGAGCATCGCTGGTGCCGCAACGCCCGTCGGACTGCCCGGGATTCTTGATGAACGCGTGCGTCACCATGGCGTCCCGGTCGAAGCGGGTGCCCGGCACAGTACCGATACGCTGCCCCTTCGGATTGCACCAGTCGACCAGATCGGCGGTATTGGCCGCGCCATTGACCGAACTGTCGATCATCACGAAGAGCTGATGCCCGTAGGCCTGTTCTATCCGGGTCGCGTAGGCGCGAATCTCGTTCTCGGGCCGCCGATTCGCCACATTCAGCGCGATACCGGCCACCGGCTGCGCGGGACTGACGCTGCGCAGCAAGTCCGCCACCCGACTCGGATCCACCCAGGTGCTGTTGCCGACATCGAGATAGACAGCAGTCTTTGAATTGTGCTGCAGCAGTTGCCCGTACGCATATCCGAGTAGCGAAAGCCGGGCTGCACGGTCGGCGTCGTTCATCTCGGTGGCGTGAGCCAGCGCATCCGGCTCCAGCACCACGATCGCCGCATCCTGGCCGATGGCATCGCTCACCCCGCGAATCCATTGCCGGTAGGCGTCCGCCCCGGTCTGTCCCCCACCGGATTCGCCATGCAAGTCCCGCCCCGGAATGTTGTAGGCCACGAACATCGGGATGGAGTCGGCGGTGTGCGCGCGGCTGATGTCCTGATGGATCGTCGCGGTCGTCACGTCGAGATCGTGCGGTAGCCATTCGGCCACCGGCGTCCGGATCAACCGCTCGAGCCGGTCCCGCACCTGCGGATCGGTGACAGTCGGCAGTGTGGCGCGCAGATCGGCGTAGTACCCGTCATTGGACTCCAGCAGCAATTCCGCACTGGCCGGGGCGTTCCGCTCGGCCGCGGTCACCACCACCGGGGCCGGTCCCCGGCCGCACCCGGTCAGCAGCAACTCCAGCACGACCACGCACAGTATGCCCACCCGGACCAACCGCCCCCGACTCGATCGTCCCCAACTCGATCGTCCTTGCCCCATGCCAGACAGTATGCCGTTCCCGCACAATTGATTCCGTGCAAGGTGAACCGGATCGACCGTTGCTGTTCCTCGACGTCGACGGGACATTGCTACCGCTGGACCGCCCCGACCCGTCCCGCCTGAGTTCCGGTCTCGGTGAACGACTGCTGGCCCTGAACTGCGAGTTGCGATGGGCCACCGGCTGGGGCAACCGCGCGAACGTCGTCCTGTCGCCGCTGCTGGGTCTCCCCCAGCTCCCGGTCGTCACCCTGCCGCCATACCCCCTCGGCGACTACTTCCCCGACGGATTGCACTGGAAGACAAGAACTCTGGTACGACTGGCCGCCGGTCGTCCCTTCATCTGGGTCGACAACGAGATCCGCGATCAGGACCGGATCTGGGTGGAAGACAACCATCCCGGACGAGCTCTCCTGCACCTGATCGACAGCGCCGCAGGAGTTCTCGACGCCGACTTCACCGCACTCACCGAATGGCTTCGAACCTCACGGTAGCCCCGTCGTCCGTCAGAAGACGAAGCCTCGCAGCGCCAGAAATCGCAGGCCACCGACCGCTGCCATGATCGTGATCACGGCGCTTGCTTGCTCCAGCTCACTCAGGCCCGGGGACCAGAATTGCAGTGCGGCGAGTGCTGCCGTGCTGATGACCAGACCGATCAAGGCGAGGCCGCCGCCTTCCCACTGTGCGCTGAACCAGCCGACCCGGTCGGCCGCGCGGAAAGTCAGTCGTCGATGTAGCTCGTTCGCGATCACCGTGCTGACGATCGATCCGGCGATGTTGGCGATCAGCGGGCCGATGCCGTTCATCATCATGAAGAGCAGCGCGTACGAGACATTGCTGAGGCCGCCGACGGCGGCGAATCGGATCAACTGGGCGATCGGGTGGTCGCCGCGCAGCACCTGGAAGTCGGTACCGAGGGCGGTCCATGGTCCGGAGGGGGCGAGTGCGGTGCTGTTCACATATGCACTGTCTCCGGGCTCGCTGACACCGGACTGACGTCAGGCTGACAAGTACCTGTCGTGGTGTATGCGTCCGGATCAGCTCGGAAGAGCAGGACAAAAGATTAAAAGCGGCCAGGAGGAGGAGCTGGGAGGTGGCTGGGTTGGGCTCGCCCACCGGCAGACCCAGCCACCTCACCGTCCGCGAAGTTCATCGTCTCTGTGGAATTGTCAAAGAACCAAAAGCCAAGAACACGAACACGCACCCGACGTGGGCTGACGGCAGGGGACGCGCGGGCTGGCGGCGCAGCCGCGTTTCCGCATCAGCGGGCGGGCGGGGGTCGCGAGGCTCACGCCACCCGGGAACCCCACTGCTGGCAGCTCGAATCCACCGCGGCCGCAACCAACCCGGCCACGTGATGACGCTGATTCACCTTCGCGGACTGAGTCGGATCAACATGCTTGGGGGCGATCCAGCCACAGCGGCCCGGGAAAGCCGAATCCTTACCCATCACCACCGTCTTCCAGCCATCGGCGGAATCGTTGACCAACGCGTGGCAGTGATCGCACGCCAGAGCAAGATTCGACAGATCCGTCGGACCACCCACAGCCCAGTCCGTGACGTGGTGAACCGCGCACATCGAGGCGGGCGCATCGCAACCGGGACGGGTGCAGCCCTTGTCGCGCGCGATCAACGCCAGACGCTGACCCGGGCTCGCGAGGCGCTTGCACTTACCCAGGAACATCGGGATGCCGTGCGGGTCGAGCACTGCCAGCACCGGGCGGGTGCCAGCGGCCATCTTCAAGGCTTCGTTGATGGAGACGTGCCCGCCGGTGGCAGTAGAGGCCAGTCCCGCACCACGTTCGAGGTCGGCCAGGCTCATGGTGAGGATGACCTGGGTCTTGAGGCCACGGTGCTGACCGAACGAAACACCAGGCGTGGCGGACTCATTGAACGCGGCAGGCCCAGTGGCGAGTTCATC
The DNA here is from genome assembly GCF_054782115.1 of Nocardia heshunensis. Taxonomy (NCBI): domain Bacteria; kingdom Bacillati; phylum Actinomycetota; class Actinomycetes; order Mycobacteriales; family Nocardiaceae; genus Nocardia; species Nocardia heshunensis. The sequence continues at coordinate 832,182 of NZ_BAAGTC010000003.1, forward strand.
GAACCCGACGGCCGAGCCAGTGGAGTGGCCAGACGCGGCGACCGGGGCAGCGGGCTCGGTGAAAGCGGCACCCGGAGTGGTGGACTGACCGAGCACGGCGGCCGGTCCACCGGGGATACCGGACACCGCGGCTGGGGCACCGGGCATGCCGGACACCGCAACTGGGCCACCGGGCATGCCGGACACCGCGGCTGGGGCGGCGGGAATGCCGGACACCATGGCTGGGGCAGTGCGCTCGGTGACTGCGGTAGCGGGAGTGGCGGACCCATCGGTCGTGGTCGCGGGGCCAGCCGGGGCGCCGGTCGCGGCAGGCGAGATGGCAGGCTTGCCGGTTGCGGTGGCGCGCTTGCCCGCAACGGCGGGGGCGGCGGGCTGGAGGAGGGCGTACAGGGCGTCGTGGGTGCGTTGGCCCGCGTCGCGGCGGTCGCGGCGGGCGGCGGCGTCCAGCAGCTTCGAGTCGAACGCCGCCACCGAGAGGGCGAGGGGTTCGAGGTCGTCGATGTTGCACATGCCGGGGCGGGCGTACTTGGCGAAGAAGGCATCCAGGTAGGCGCGCAGTTCCGGGGTCAGCCAGCCGTCGACGTGCGTCATGCCGTCCACACCGGGGCGGCCCAAGGTCAGGCCACGACGGCGGCGACGGTCGGCATCGGAGATCACCGTGCCGTCGAGATCCAGGCGGGCGAGGATTTCGCGACCCATCTTCGGGAGGTCCTCGGGGTGGCCGGTCAGGCAGTGCTCGAGCAGGTGCAGCTCGGTTTCGGCGTACGCCTCGGGGGCGATATCGACGGGCAAGTGCGTCATCACGTCCACCATGTTGCGGACGTGGTCACGCGAGATCGCGCCTGCCTCATAGGCTTCCGCGGTGGCGGAGAGGGTGTCGGCGCGTGGGTGGCCCGACGCGTCGAGGAGACCAGCGCAGGCGCGGGCGATCTTCACGCGGCCGGCGGCGTCGTAGCGCGACAGGCTGAGGGTTTGGCGCAGGAACGCGATCAGGTCACCGGCACCCGTGGACTGCGGCAGGCCGCGGTCGGAGATTTCGAGGATGAGGCGGGAATCCAGTGCGGAGAGTTGGCGTTTGCAGGTTTCGAATTGGCGCAGGAAGTCGGTGAATTCGGAATCGGTCAGGGTGGAGAGGCCGTTGTCGTGGAGGGTCGCTGAGACGGATTGGACGGCGGTCATCAGTTGGATGATGCCGCAGGTTTCGAATGTTTCCCCCTTCGAATGCATGTGCTAATAGTACCGCTGCGCGCCAGCGCCTGGGAACCCGAAATGTCCAGTATCGCAACATAATTCGGTATTCTTCGATACCAAATGGTCGTTAATGATCTTCACGACATCCCGCGTAGCTCTCTGGTTTACTGATCTTTTGACGGGGAGGTTCGATGCGCGGGCGTTGGATGCGGTGGGGCGGTTGGCTTGCGGCCGTCGCGGTGATTGCGGCCAGTGGGTGCACTCGGTCGCAGGCGGAGCCGATCTATTGGGTCGACGGCATGCGGGTGGAGCAGACGGGTGACGGTGGCGCGCCGGTGATCCTGCTTCCGGGCTCGATGACCGGGCCGTGGGAGTGGGGAACGACGATCGCGGAGCTGCGGCGGCACCACCGGACCGTCTATGCGGTCGCCTTCCCCGGGTTCGACGGGGCACCGGCTCCCGCCGAAAGCCACGACCTCATAGGCCGCTACACCGACGAGGTGGTGCAACTGATCTCCACGCGCCGACTGGTGAAGCCAATTCTGATGGGCCACAGCATCGGTGGCACGATTGCGCTGCGCATCGCCGCCCAGCACCCGGAGCTGATCTCCGGCGTTATCGCGGTCGAGGGTCTTCCAGTATTCCCCGGCTACGAGCTAGTGCCTCAGCCGCGACGCACCGAAATCGCCGACGCCACGGCAACCGCCTTGCGCGCGGTACAAACACCCGATGCGAAACTCACGTACGCGCGCAACTACCTTCGCCAAACCGGTGTCATCGATCCCGCCCTGGCCGATCAATACGCTCCGCTGATGGCGCGCAGCGACTTCACCACTGCCGCCGAGTATCTCCGTGAGGACATCCTCGACGACAACCGAGCCGGGCTTGCCGCCGCGACCGTCCCGATCTGGGAAATCTGCCCGTACTACCGACCGCAGGACGAGAAGTTCGCCGACACCGCCACCGACAAGGCCGACTACTACCGGTCGTTGCTCGCCACCGCGCCCAACGCCACGGTCGTTTCCATCGAACCGGCCCTGCATTACGTCATGCTGGACCAGCCCGATGTTTTCAACGAAACCGTCACCGGAATCCTGACCGGATTGTTCGCCACCTCGGCTGCCCGAGGCTGAGGCCCGTCAGGACTTCTTGCCCCAGTTGGGATCCCGCCGCCGCAGCTCCCACTGCGCGATCGAGCGCTTGTGCACCTCGTCGGGCCCATCGGCCAGCCGCAGGGTCCGCAGATGCGCGTACATCGAGGCCAGCGGGAAGTCGTCGGAGACGCCCGCACCGCCGTGCACCTGGATGGCGCGGTCGACAACCTTCAGGGCCACATTGGGAGCCGCCACCTTGATCGCGGCGATCACCGTCCGGGCGGCCTTGTTTCCCACGGTGTCCATCAAAGAAGCAGCCTCGAGCGTGAGCAGCCGGGCCATGTCGATCTCGATCCGGGCTTCGGCGATCCAGTCCTGGATATTGGCCCGATTCGCCACCGGCTCACCGAAAGTGGTGCGAGCCTGCGCACGATCGATCATGAGGTCGAGGGCACGTTCGGCCATGCCGATGGCCCGCATGCAGTGGTGGATCCGGCCCGGCCCCAGCCGCGCCTGGCTGATCATGAAACCGTCGCCCTCACCGGCGAGCAGCGCGGTCACGGGGACCCGCACATTCTCGAAGGTCACCTCGGCATGACCCTCACGGTCCTGATAGCCGAACACCGGCAGACCACGCTGCACGGTCACACCGGGAGTGTCGAGGGGCACGACCATCATGCTCTGCTGCCGATGGACCGGACCCGTCGGATCGGTCTTACCCATGACGATGAGAACCTTGCAATTCTTGTGCAAGGCATTGGAAGTCCACCATTTACGCCCGTTGAGCACGTAGTCGTCGCCATCACGTTCCATCCGCAACTGGATATTCGTGGCATCCGAACTAGCCACCGCAGGTTCGGTCATGGCGAAGGCCGAGCGGATATCACCGGCCAGCAGCGGTGCCAGCCACTCCCGCTGGTGCTCCTCGGTACCGAAGAGGGTGAGCACCTCCATATTGCCGGTATCGGGCGCGCTGCAGTTGGTCGCCTCGGGCGCGAGATGTGCACTGCGGCCCATGATCTCGGCCAGTGGCGCGTATTCTAGATTGCTCAGCCCGGGACCCCATTGCGGATGCGGGTGGAAGAGGTTCCACAGCCCGCGTTTGCGCGCCTCGGTCTTGAGCTCCTCCACGATGGGCGGCTGGAAGTGCGGATCGCCGGCCTCGGCCATCTGCGCCTCGTACACCGTCTCGGCGGGGTAGATGTGCTCGTCCATGAAGGCCAGCAGGTCATCCCGGTAGCGGCTGGCCCGCTCCGACAGCTCGTACATCGAAACTCCTGACGGTGGCGTGATTTTCCGTTTCGGACCGTACGTGAACTTGACACCGGATTCAACTATGGGCCGGGCTCAGGACCCCCGGAGTGCGGAGATGCCCGCCCGCAGCAGCGGTTCGACGGCATCTCCCATGTGCTCGAACCCCGAACCGACGGTCTGACCGTGGATGAACCGGAAGTAGATGCCCTCGCTGATCACCGCGAGCTTGAACGACGCCAGCGCGACGTAGAACCCGATCTCGGTGAGATCGCGGCCCGCGCGGCTCGAATAGCGTTCCAGCACTTCGGCTTCGTCGGGATACCCGGGTGCGAGCGCGACATCGCTCACCCCGATCATGTCGATATCGCTCATGCGCTGATACACCAGCAGTAGCCCGATATCGGTGAGCGGGTCGCCCAGCGTCGCCATCTCCCAGTCGATGACGGCCGCGACCCGGTCCGCATCATCGACCAGCACATTGTCGAGCCGATAGTCGCCGTGCACGATGCCCGTGGGCGATTGCGCCGGAAGGTGTTTGCCCAGCAGTTCGTGCAGTTCCAGCGCGGCGGGCAGCTCGCGGCTGTAGGAGGCGTCGAGTTGCTTCTTCCAGCGCCGGACCTGACGTTCCAGGAAGCCGTCGGGCCGACCGAAGTCCCCCAGGCCGACCGCATCGGGCTCGACGGTGTGCAGCGCGGCGAGAGTATCGATCAGACCGGTGGCAATGGTCCGAGTCCGGTCCGCGCCCAGCGGAACCAGCTCGGCCGCCGTGCGGTACGGCGTGCCGACGACGCGTTCCATGACATAGAAAGGCGCACCGATGATTTCGGGGTCCTCGCACAGCGCATAGGTGGCGGGCACCGGCACACCGGTCCCGGCCAGCGCGCTGATCACCCGATGCTCGCGGACCATATCGTGCGCTGTCGCCAGCACGTGCCCCAGCGGTGGCCGTCGCACGATCCATGACGAGGTGCCGTCACCGACCTCATAGGTCAGATTGGATCGTCCGCCCGCGATCAACCGCCCGGTCAGCGGCCCCTGTGCCAGGCCGGGCCGGATGTCGGCCAGCCACAGGGCAAGTCGGTCGAGGTCGAGGCCGGGTAGCTCGGTGCGCTGATCGTCGCTCATATCTGTCCCCAACTCAGTGCTGCTCGTCGACGGAGCCCAGCAGGCGTGCCTGGTAGTGCCGCATGCCCGCCAGCCAGCGGTCGTAGTCGGCACCCTTGCGACGGTACATATCCAGCACCTCCGGGTGGGGCAGGATGAGGAATCGCTCGTCGTCGACGGCGGCCAGCACCAGTTCGGCCACCGCGTCGGGGGTCAGTACCGCGCCCGCCGAGGTGACCGCGCGGGTGGCGGCGACGCCGAGGGCGTCGCCGGAGTTCTCGCCCGCGCGCAGCAACGCGGTCTCCACGCCCATCGGGCACAGGCAGCTGACCCGGATGCCGCGATCGCCGTAGGTGACCGACAGCCATTCGGCGAATCCGACGGCCGCGTGCTTGGTGACCGAGTATGCGGCCGAACCGATCTGGGTGAGCAGGCCCGCGGCCGAGGCCGTCCCGATGAAGTAGCCTTCGCCGCGTTCCAGCCAGCCGGGGACCAGCAGCCGGGCCGCGCGGATGTGGGCGTTGAGGTTCACGTCCAGGGTGAGCGCCCAGTCCTTGTCGTCGCCGATCCCGACCGGGCCGATCACGCCCGCATTGGCGAAATACAGGTCGACCGGGCCGAATTCGGCCTCGCAGCGGGCGATCAGCTCCTCGATGCGGGCCGGATCGGAGACATCCGCCCCGACCGCGACGGCCGAGCCGGGGAACTCCGCGACCAGCGCCGCCGCCACGGTCTCGGCGGCCGGGCCGTTCAGATCCGCGATCACGACCCGCGCTCCCGCGCGCACCAGCCGGGCGGCCAGCGCGCCGCCGATGCCGCCACCTCCGCCGGTGACAATGGCGTTCCTACCCGCGACCTGCACGTCAAGCTCCCTCCGGTCCACACCGGCAAGCGATTTCGCCGTCGGGCTGGATCGGGTGTGCCGGTCGATGGAAATATGAAACCTACGTCGGATTCAAGTTGACGGTAGGTCCGGCGTCAACCAACACGGTCGCGAGGTGGACAACCGGTGCAGGCATCACAGCGGGTGGACGAGTGGAAGCGGCTGGGCAGCGCCCAGGTCGCGACGAACGGGATCGATTTACGCGTCGTCGAGCACGGGACGGGCGCGCCGGTGGTGTTCTGCCACGGCTTCCCGGAGCTCGGATTCTCCTGGCGGCATCAGGTTTTCGCGCTCGCCGACGCGGGCTTCCGCACGCTCACCCCGGATATGCGGGGGTACGGCGGCAGCTCGCGGCCCGAGCAGATCGATCAGTACGACATGGTCACCATCTGCGGGGATCTGGCGGGACTGCTCGACGCATACGGGCTCGAGGACGCGATCTTCATCGGTCATGACTGGGGTGCGTCGGTGGTGTGGCACATGGCCCGGGAGTATCCCGAGCGGGTGCGCGCGGTGGCCGGGCTCAGTGTCCCCGCCACCCCGCGCTCGTCGGGGCCGCCGACCGCGATCATGCGCTCGCGCCTGGGCGAAGAGTTCTACATGATCTGGTTCCAGGAACCCGGCGTGGCCGATCAGGTGCTGAACGCCGACGTGCGTCGCACCCTGCAGCAGGTACAGGTCGAAATCCTGCGCGCACAGAACTTCCAGGACACCAGCCACCCGATGCCGCCGCTGCCCGAGTGGCTCGATCCGGCCGAATTCGATTACTACGTCGAGTCATTCGCCGCGACCGGGTTCACCGGTGGCCTGAACTATTACCGCAACCTCGACCGCACCTGGGAGCGCACCGAGCACCTCGAGGGCGTGAAGATCGACCAACCGTCGTTTTTCATCGCCGGATCCATCGACCCGGTCATCCAATTCACGCCACTGCACAAGATGTCGACCCTGCTCAGTGATCTGCGCGGGTCGGTCATCCTCGACGGCGCGGGGCATTGGATCCAGCAGGAACGACCCGACGAGGTGAATGCCGCGCTGATCGAATTCGTGCGCGGGCTCGACTGAGCTATTCCGGCCGCAACTGCAAGGCGTTGGCCCAGAGGTCGGTCAGGGTGGCGACCAGCTTTTCGAACGGGATCCGTTGCTGCTGAACGAAAACCAGGTTCGCCATCCGGCTGACCATGCCCGACAAGGCGTGGGCGGTGATCATCGGATCCAGGTCCGCGCTGGCACGCCCGGACTCCTGCAGGTCACGGATCATCCGGGCATTGCGCTGCGCGAAGGCTTTTCCGCGTTCGACCCGCAGTCGACGGAAGTTCTCATCGATGTGAGCGACCTGCTCGAACAAGGCCATCAGGCGCGCATTGCGCTTGTAGGACAACAGGTAATCGCGGTGCGCCGCCTCGATGAGCGCGCGCGGATCGGTGATGCCGCTGCGTTCGCGCACGTGCGGGTGCAGCATCTCCTCCGACACCTGCTCGACCAGGGCCGCGAAGATCTCTTCCTTGCTGTCGAAGTAGGTGTAGAAGGATCCCGACGCCATCCCCGCGGTCTTGGAGATGTCGGCGATCTTGGCGTCCAGGTAGCCGTCGCGTTCGAAGACCTCACGGGCCGCGGCGATCAGCGCGCCGCGGGTCCGCTCACCGCGCTTGGTGCGCGGGGCGGCACGGCGGGATTCGCTCTCGCCTGTACTCGGTTGCGACGCCAACGCTGATGACTGCCTGTCGTTCTACGGACTACTTTTCAGGCCGACACCGTATCAATCGGCACGGCGACCGCCACTGCACGGCTACCCGGCGTGCGCCGCCAGCCGCCGATCGATGACCGGCAGCGCGAACTCCGCCCAGCGAATGTTCTCCTGCTCGAAGGAGATTCCGCGCAGCAGGCTCAGGTACGGGCCGATGCGGTCGGCCTCGGCCAGATACGCCTGCTCACTGCGGCCGTCGAGCAGGCGGTGCCGCAGCCGCTCGTAGCGGGCCAGCTTCGCGCGCGACCATTCCAGTTTCTCGGCGATCGCGGCGCGCACGGTCGGCCCGTCTCCCGTGTCCATCGCCTGCACCTTCACCATCATCTCGTCGCGGATGGCGGTGGGTTTCGAAGGCTCGGCGATGAATTCGTGCAGCGCGGCCCGCCCGGCCGGGGTGATGGCGTGCAGGCGTTTGTTGGGGCGACGCTCCTGCTCCACCACCCGGGTCTCGATGAGACCGGCCGCGGCCATCCGCTCCAACTCCTTGTAGAGCTGCTGCGGGGTGGCCAGCCAGAAGTTGGCGACCGACGCGTTGAACCCCTTGGCCAGGTCGTAGCCCGATGCCTCACCTTCCAGCAGGGTCGCGAGGACCGCATTGCGTAACGCCATCAGGACAGGCTACCTAGTCAACTAATTGAGGTCGTGCGGGCGCGGCACGGCGTGGCTGCCGCCGGAATCGGCCGAATCCCGGCCTGCCGTGCAGACTGGTGCCGTGGATGATGCGGAGCGGTTGATCGTGGTGGATGCCGCCAATGTGGTCGGTTCGCGACCGGACGGGTGGTGGCGGGATCGCGCCGGAGCCGCTCGCCGATTACTGGCGCAGTTGACCGTGCTGCGCGATCAGCTACCCGAACCGACCTCGATCGTGGTGGTGCTCGAGGGTGCTGCCAAACCCGCCGCGGACATCGAACACGAGGGGCTGCGGGTGGTCCTGGCCGACCGATCCGGCGACGACGCCATCGTGGACGTGGTCGCCGCGGCCACCACCGCCGAGGTCACCGTGGTCACCTCCGACCGCGAACTCCGTGCCCGCGTCGAGGCATTGGGTGCGACCACCGTCGGGCCGACCTGGCTGTGGGATTTCTTCCGCTGATGGGTGACCTACCCTGACCGGACCCTGAACGGCTATCCCCCGTGGGTGGGATTTGCGACACGGGGTTTTTCGGTAGCTTCGGAACAGTGCAGTCGCCGTTGAACGTTCGCCTGCGCGGTGTGGTCCTGGTGGTGGGGGTGCTCTGCGCGTCAATGCTGGGTCTCGTCGTGGGGAATGCGCCGGTCGCGCGCGCCGACGGGGCGGTGAGCGGAGGCGACCTCACCGTGGCGGAGTCGCTGGGGGCGCGGGAGTTGACGGTGGTGGTGCGGAGGTCCGAACCCGGCCCGTTGCGCGTCGACGTGGTCACGCATGTGGGGACCGCACCGGGAACGCTGACGCTCACCGCGATGCCGACCGATCAGGGTGGGGAGAAGTCCTCGGGCACCGTGCAACTCGGGAATCAGCCGGGACCGTACTCGGCGACGCTGCGCGTCGACCATGCCGGGCCGTGGGAACTGACGGTCTCCGATGGCGAGCGAACGGCTCGAATTCCATTCCTCGTCGCGGCACGCGTCGTGACGCCCTGGGAGCGGGCCGCCTACGGAGGATTCTTCGCCGCGGGCGTCCTGCTGCTGGTGGCGCTGGGCACCGCGCTGATTTCCAAACGCGGCTGGCCGACCCTGATTCCGGTGGGCGCGTTGATCGCCGCCGTGACCGTCGGCGCCACCGGAGCCGTCCTGTCCGGCAGCGCCCCGCAGGCCCGCCCCGCAGGCAGCCTCCTCGACCCCACCTCCGGCAATATCGGCAACCCCTACCCGGAGCGGGATCTGCCACTGACCACGAATTACTCACGCCCACCGGCGAATCTGACGGTGCGCGCGACGCGACCACCCGACGGCGAGCAGGGCACGGAAGTGCAACTCTCGCTGACCGATTCCGCGACCGGCCGACCGGTGGACGACCTCCTCGTCACCGATGACGCCCTCCTCCACTTCATGGTGGTCGGCCCGGACGGCCGTTTCTGGCACCGCCACCCGATCCGCATCGCCCCCGGCGAGTACCGAGTCGAGTTGGGCCTCGGCACCCCCGGCGACTACGCCGTCGCCGCCGAAATCGCCCGCCGCGGCGGCGGCGTGCAACTACTCCGGTCGGCCCTCCACGTCGGCCCCGAATCCCTCTCCGCCCCAGCCGATCCCTCATCCGGAACCCCTGTTCCACCACCGGCCAATGCCACCCCCGCGCCGGGCAGCGCCACTCCCACGCCAGGCACCGGGAATCCGTCGCCTGGTGCAGCCACGCTGACTGCCACGGAGGCCATTGCGGGCGAACCGGTCACGCTCACAGCCGCATTCGGTGGCGCGGCCGATCTACAGCCGTGGCTGGGGATGCTCGGGCACCTGATCGCCGTGGGCCCGCTACCCGACGGCGTGCCGACCGGAGTCGGAGCCTCCACAGCACCGATCTGGGCGCACGCGCACGCGATGCTCCCGCTACCCGCCCTCGGTTCCCAGCCACCGGACGAGACCGTCGCCGCCTACGGCCCGAATGTGGCCTACACCTTCACCTTTCCCCTGCCCGGCAAGTATCTGGTCTGGGCCCAAGCAGAACGGGGGTACTCCGTCATGACCGTGCCCATCACCCTCGACGTGCGGGCGGAGGCCACACCATGACCACACCCGACAAACCAACCCCGCCCAGCCAACCACCCACCCCCGACAGCGCGACCACCTCCAGCGAACCGCCCCTGCCCACCGAACCGACCAAGTCCGGCGAGGCCACGCCCCCAAGCAAGTCGACCGCAGCCAGCGGGCCGACCCCGCGCGCCAGACTGGCTGGCCGTAATGGACTGATCGCGATCGCTGCCGCTGTGGTGGCGATCATGCTGGTGGTGTGGTGGGTATGGCCGTCGGATGGGGCGAAGCCGGTGGCGCGTAGTGCGGCTGGGCCGTATCTGGTGCAGTTGCGGGTGGATTCGGCGCATACCGGGGATAACACCGTGGATCTCGATATCACTGATCAGCGGGGGGATTCGGCTGCGCCGGATCGGGTTTCGGTGGAGCCTGCGATGCCGCAGATGGGGCATGCGTTGCCGCCGAGTGCGGCTGGCGTGGTTACGCCGGGGCATTACCGGGCGACGGTGAATCTGCCTATGCCGGGGCAGTGGGAGATTGCCGTCAAGCTTTCCGGCGCAGCGGGTTCCGGGAGCGCCACATTTTCTGTCCAAGCCAATTGACACCTATTCAGGCCGAACGATTCGTCCGGGCCATCCGATAACTGGAGCAGCACAATGGACCTCACAGCCACCGCGCGCGGCGTCACCGCCGAGGCGAGCGCGCCGATCACCATCAGACCTTGGTTGCCCGCGGCGATTCTGTTCGCGGCCAGCCTGACCTTCTCGATCGGGTCCACCTGGGATATCCAGTGGCACTCCGATGTCGGGCCCGACACCTTCTTCACCCTGCCGCATCTGTTCATCTACGCCAGTGCGGCGGTGGCCGGATTCACCGGTCTCACCGTCATTCTCGTCACCTCCGCGGCCGGGCGAGCCGGACGCCGGGTGGACGGGGAGCTGGGCGGGCCGGGTGTCGGTGTGTTCGGGCGCACGTTCACCGCGCCGCTGGGATACATGGTCGCCGCGCTGGGCGCGGCCTCGTTCCTGCTCTATGGGCTGTGGGATCTGTGGTGGCACAGCCTCTACGGGTTCGACGCCATCATCGATTCCCCGCCGCACATCGGCCTGTTCCTGTCCAGCACCGTGATCTCGGTGGGCACGGTGATCGTGTTCGCGGCGGCGCGGGCGCATCGGTGGGGGCGGATCGGGGCGCTGTTCGCGCTCGCGCATCTGGCCACCAACAGCACGGTAACCGCGCTGGCCGTGCAGCGGTTGAGCAACGGGAGCGTGCGCTGGACGGTGGCGGTCACCGCGTTCATGGTGATCCTGATGCTGATCGCGGGCGCGGGATTCACCCGCTGGGGTGCGACCGTCGCCGCCGTGTTCGGCACCGCCACCCAGGCCGTGTTCTGGTGGTTCGCGCCGTGGGCGGCGCGCGCGTACGCGGATTTCGTGGGATTGCCGATGCGCGAACACATTCGGGGCATTCCGTCCACGCCCGCGCTGATTCCGTTCGTGCTGATCCCGGTCGGCCTGATCATCGACCTGCTGCTGCGTCGTTCGGGCACCGGGACGGCGCGCGTGCTGCCCGCGCTCGCGGGTGCGGTCGGCGGCGCGATCATCGCGGTCACCAGTCCGGTGCAGAGTGTCTTGATCTACGAGGCGCGCTTCCACTTCTCGGGCCTGTTCCACAATGCGCACTTCGGCGCGGCCTCGGTCATTATCGCCACCACCGTCGCCGGCGCCGTGTTCGGTGCGCTCGGCGGATTCCTCGGCTGGCGTTTCGGCGAGATGCTGCGCCTGACCGCCCCGAGCCAGGAGGCTCTCGCATGATCAAGCGACTATTCGCGGCCGCCGCAACGATTTTCGCGGTATTGGCCCTGTCTATGACCGGTGCGGGCACGGCTTCCGCGTATCAGCCGGTCAATATCGTGCATACCGAGCATGTGCAGGCCGGACCGTACTCGCTGACGATCGGGTTCAGCCAATGGCCTTTGCGGGCCATGCAATCGCTGGACTTCACCTTCATTCCCGACGGCGGGATCGACGACAAGTCGGGGACGTTGAGCGAAATTCAGCCCAACGGCAAGCTCCGCCACCAGGAACCGTTGTCGCGGCATCCGCGTAAGCGTGAGGACTGGGGGTTGGACGTTCGGTCGCTGGACCAGCAGGGGGCGTGGACCTTCCGCTTCGCCATCGACGGGCCGCAGGGGCATGGGGAGGGGGATCTCACCAATCTGACGGTGCTCGAACAGCCCGGTCCCCCACTGGGTATCAGCTGGGCGGTCAGCAGCATTCCGCTGATCGGGCTGATTGTGTTCCTCGCGTACGCCTGGCGGCGGACACGCAAAATAGCCATCCCGCAGCTGGCCTGAGTACGAACGGGGTCCGGAATACTCACCGCGGAATTCTGTCCGTTTTCCCGCACTGAGTACTCCCTGATCTTGTTCTCAGGCAGGGTCTTCGATGAGGTGGAGGCGGCGGGACAGGTCGGAGGCGAAGAGGCGCTCGGGGTCGACGGCGTCGCGGATGCGGCGCCACTCCGCGAGGCGGGGGTACATGGCGCGGATCATGTCTGGGGTGGTGCGGGAGTCCTTGGCGAAGTAGAGGCGGCCGCCCGCGTCGAGGACGCGTTGGTCGAGATCGGCGCAGAAGTCGCCGAGGCCGGGCTTCAAAGGGAAGTCCAGGCTCAGCATGAAGCCGGGGTGGGGCCAGGAGAGCGGGGCGGGGTTGCTCGCACCCATGCGTTTGAAGACGTTCAGGAACGAGCGGTGACCGGAGTGCGCTATGGCGCGAACCGCTTCCGCCAGTTGCGCTTCCGCGCCGAAGGGCATGGAGAACTGGTACTGCAGGAAACCGCGGCGACCGTAGGCGCGGTTCCATTCACCCATCAGATCGAGCGGGTGATAGAACTGCGTCAGATTCTGGATACGGCCACGCGCGCTACGCGGGTAGATGCGGTGGACTGCTTCGGCGGCAAAACGGATGGTGAGGTTGTTGACCATGCCGTTGGGGAAGATGTCCGGCACCGTGAACAGTTGCGGCGCATCGAATTTCAGCGGATTGCTGCGCAGCTTGACCGGCAGCTGATCCACGGTGGCCAGGGAACCGCGGCTGAAGCCCGCGCGGCCGAGTTTCGAACCCGTGCTGATGGTGTCGGGGACCGACATCGAATACTCGTAGCCGTCGTCGGAGCCGCCGGTGAGCAGCTCCATGGTCTCGTCGAGGTTGTCGGTGCGGTCGTTGTCGACGATGAAGTACGCGGTCTCGGTGTGCTTCATGCGGATTCGGGCGCGGGTGACGATGCCGGTCAGGCCCATGCCGCCGACGGTCGCCCAGAACAGTTCCGCCTGCTGGCCTTCCGGCGTCAGGGTGCGCACGGTGCCGTCGGCGGTGAGCAGATCCAGCGACACCACATGATTGCCGAAGCTGCCGTGCGAGTGGTGGTTCTTGCCGTGGATGTCGGAGGCGATCGCGCCGCCCACGGTCACCTGCCGGGTGCCGGGCAGCACCGGGACCCACAGGCCCTGCGGCAGGCCGACTTTCATCAAGGTGTCGAGGCTGACACCGGCGTCCGCGTCGATGATGCCGCTGTCGGGGTCCACGCTGTGGATGCGGTCGAAGGCCGTCATGTCCACGACCAGGCCGCCGCCGTTCTGCGCCGGATCGCCATAGCTGCGGCCCAGGCCGCGGGCGATGACGCCGCGCGCACCGGCCGCGCCGACCGCCTTCGCGACGGTATCGAGATCGGGGGTCGAAAGCACCTGCGCCACCGACGAAGCCGTGCGGGCCCACCCGGACAGCGGACGTTGATCGAGCACCGATCCCCCTCTGATGTGATTCACCTCCGCCACGGTAGCGGCGGCCCCGGGCGCATTCAGGGTGATGCGGCTCACTCGGCCTCTCGGCCAGCTACTCAGCGGCGGCTACTGCTCACTTCGCGTCGGCGTAGCACTCGACTATCGCTGTGGTGAACGGGAATCGGACCGGGGTGGGGCCGAAGGCTAGGCGGCCTGCGGTGTCGGCGGCTGTTGCGATCAGGTCGGCTACTTTCTCCGCCTCGTCTTCGGGACAGTGCACGATCACCTCGTCGTGTTGGAAGAAGACCAGTTCGCCGCGCAGGCCCGCACTGTGCATCGATTGCCGCAGACCGGCCAGCACCAGCAGGGTCCAGTCTGCGGCGCTGCCCTGGACGACGAAGTTGCGGGTGAAGCGGCCGCGGGCCCGGGCGCGGGGGGTGCTGGAGTAGCCGGGGCGCTCCGGCTCGCCGTCGGACTCGTCGAATGCGGTGGTGGGTGGGCAGGTTCGGCCGAACCAGGTGCGCACCAGCCGACCCTCCTCCCCCGCTGCGGCGGCGTCGTCGACGTAGGCGACCGCGTCGGGGTAGCGGCGGCGTAGTTCGGCCATGTGGGTGAGGGCGTCGCCGGAGGTTTGGCCGTAGATCGCGCCCAGCATGGCGATCTTGGCCTGGGCGCGATCGCCACCGAAGGCGCGCGCGGCGAGATCGGCGTACAGGTCCTCGCCGCGACCGGCCACCTCCATCAGGCCGGGATCGCGCGAGATCGCCGCCAGCACGCGAGGTTCCATCTGGTCAGCGTCGGCGACCACCAGCCGCCAGCCCGGATCGGCGCGGATGGCGCGGCGCACCAGTTTCGGGATCTGCAGCGCGCCACCACCATTGGTGGTCCAGCGGCCGGTGACCGTGCCGCCGGGCAGATATTCGGGGCGGAAACGACCGTCGTGCACCCACTGTTCGATCCAGGACCAGCCGTGTGCGGTGTAGAGCCGGTAGAGCGATTTGTAGGCCAGCAGGGGCTCAACGGCGGGGTGCTCGATCTCCTGCAACTCCCATTTGCGGGTGGAGGACAACGAGATTCCCGCGCGTGCGAACGCCTTGATGATGTCGGCGGGCAGATCGGGTCGGACTCGGAAACCGAAGGCCCGCGACACCTCCTCCGCGAGTTCGGCCATGCGACGCGGTTCGCCACCACCGGGCATCCGTTCGCCCAGCGTCTCGTCGAGCAGCTCCCGATGCAGGTCCGCGCGCCACGGAATCCCGGCCCGCGACATCTCGGTGGCCACCAGCAGCCCCGCGGATTCGGCGGCCAGCAGCATGCGCATCCGTTCGGGATGCCCGGCACGCGTGGTCCGTTCGACCTGACCCGCGTACACCTCCAGCAGCGCGGTGAATTCGTCCGTGCCCGACGGCAACGGCACCGTGCCCGACAGTGCCACCGATCCGGAATCGAACAGCGTCGGCTCGGTCTCCGCCGCCCGGGCAGGCGCATCGGACGGGACAGGCAGTCGGTGTAGTCGCGCCCACCCGGCGGCCAGCGAACGCGGCTGCCCGGACTGTCCTTCCTCATGCCCGATGAGCAAGGACTCCGCGGCCTCGACGTCATAGCAGCGATCAACCCGGACCCCGGCGGTCAACAAGCGGCGATACAGCCCGGCCGTCGAGCGCCACACCCAGCGATCGACCTCCGGCCGAGAACGCACCGCCTCGACGAGCGAGGGTTCCTCGACCACGGCACCCGCGGGTCGGCCATCGGGCCCCAGCGGGCACAACCGTGCCCCGCCGTCCTCCGTCTCCGCCAGCGCCCATCGCATGATCACGAGTCTCGCAGCAGGCACAGACAACTTCGGACAACGCGCTGGTTGCCTTTGCCGGGACCAGTTGCCAAGATGGCCGGCGTATGTGTTCTGATCTGAATATCGCGCGCGAGAGCCTCGACGGACTGTCGGTCGGGGATGCGCTGGGGGCTCAATTCTTCGTGCCGGGGCGTTCTGTCGCCGAGTTGATTGCCGGGAAACCACCCGCGGGGCCGTGGGAATGGACCGATGACACCGAGATGGCGTGTTCGGTGTATGCGGAATTGCGTGAGTACGGCGGCATCGAGCGCGACCGGCTCGCGGCGGAGTTCGCCGATCGGTGCGAACC
The DNA here is from genome assembly GCF_054782115.1 of Nocardia heshunensis. Classification (NCBI taxonomy): domain Bacteria; kingdom Bacillati; phylum Actinomycetota; class Actinomycetes; order Mycobacteriales; family Nocardiaceae; genus Nocardia; species Nocardia heshunensis. The sequence continues at coordinate 848,041 of NZ_BAAGTC010000003.1, forward strand.
CTATCGCGGCTACGGGGGCGGGACAGTTGTTGTGCTGCACCAGATTCGGGACGGGCGGCCGTGGGCCGAGGCGGCCGGGGCAGTGTTCGACGGGGTCGGGTCGTGGGGCAACGGGGCCGCGATGCGGGTCGCGCCGCTGGGGGCGTATTTCGCCGGGCAGCCGGATCGGGCGGCAGTGCAGGCGGCGGCGAGCGCGGAGGTGACGCACCGGCATCCGGAGGCGATCGTGGGGGCGATGGCCGTCGCGGTGGCGGCCAGCCATGCGGCCGCCACGCGGGAACGACGGTGCGCACCCGAGGAATTGCTGCGGTCCGTCGAGCCGTATCTGGTCGAAGGCGGGACCGCGCGCGGTATCCGCCGGGCTCACGAACTGCTGGGCTGCTCGGTGTCCGAGGCGGCCTATGAACTCGGCAACGGCGCACAGGTCAGTGCGCCCGATACGGTGCCGTTCACGCTGTGGGCGGCCGCGACCTTCCTGACCGACTATCCCGCCGCGATCACCGCGTGCGTGCAGGCGGGTGGCGACGCCGACACCACCGCCGCGATCGTCGGCGGAATCGTGGCCGCACACACCGGCATCGGCGACCACGGGGACCGGCGGGGTATCCCGGACGCCTGGCTGGCGAACCGGGAACCGCTACCGGACTGGGCGTGAGCGCCTCGGGAACGAGCTAGGTGTTCAGCGCGGTCAGGATGTAGGGGCGCGCCTTCCACAGCTCGCCTTCCCAGTACTTCCACGAGTGTGTGCCCGTGATCGGGAAGTCGTAGACGGCCGGGATGTTCAGAGACGTCAGGCGGGCCTGCAACGCGCGGGTGCCGACCATGGCCAGCGACTCGATCCACATGGCATCGAAGGTGTCGACCACGGCCCCGGCGGAATTCGGGCGGTCGTATTCACCGGGCAGACCGGTGGCTGCCGAGATGTACATCGGCACACCGCGCAACTGCTGAGCGAAGACGAACGGGTCCATGCGCAGCCAGGCCGGGCTCCACGGCGGGGCCAGCGAATCACGGTTGTAGGCACCGGCCGAGAGCATCATCACGCGCATGGCCTCGGGCATGCCGGGTGCGGTCAGGTTGAGCGGGCCCGAGAACGAGGAAGCGTGCTTGAACTGCTTGGGATAGAAGGCGGCCAGCCGCAGCGCCGCCGGGCCGCTCATCGACAGGCCCGCCACCGCGTTGTCGGTGCGGGAAACTCCGTATCCGGCAAGGAAATCGGGCAGTTCCTTGGTCAGGAAGGTCTCCCACTTGTAGGTGAACTTCTGGCCGTTGGTGTTGCTCGGCGACACCCAGTCGGCGTACCAGCTGGATTGGCCACCGACCGGCATCACCAGCGTGACGTCGTCGTTCTCGAACTGCTGCATGGCATTGGTGTCGATGACCCAGGCGTTCTGGTCGTCGCGGGCGCGCAGGCCGTCGAGCAGATACAGCGCGCCGCCGCCCCCGTTCTTGGCCCACTGCACCTGGACCTTCACCGGGCCCATGCTCGAGGGCACCATCAGCTCTTCGAAGCCGCCCGCGGGTGCGCGATGCACGGGGGCGGAAATCGGTGCGGCGAGCACGATTTCGGGTGCGGCCACGGCGGTGGCGGTGGAGATGGCCAGCGCGGCGGCGCCGATGGTCAGTAGCCTTGTGACAAAAGGCATTGCGAGAGTTCCCCTCCTCTTCCACGGCAGCGAGCCGCGAAAGCGTTTGTCATCGCATCGATCCCGACCCATCGATGAGTGAAGCGCAACCATGTCAAACATGCGCCGCGCGAAGCGTATTCGATACCAGCGGTTATGACAAGATCGACATCAATAGGCAACGTTCGGCAAATCTAAGAGTGCGATGAGGCGATGGTGAGGATCCGGTCTCGAAAAACTGGACGACCGACTCCCGGCGATGCTTTCTGCGTTACGGACCAGTAGCGTCGCCACTCGTGAACAAGCATCTGAAGATCGGACGCGTCGCGATCGCCGGACTGGCCGTCGTGACCGCCCTCGGACTGTCCGCGTGTGGCAGCGGGGACAAGCCGGGCACCACCAAGCCCGCCAAGACCAGCAGCTCGCAGGCCGCGGCCGCGCCGCAGGCCGCCAACTACCCGCCGGTCCCGACCGCCGCGGACCTCAACACCCTGCTGCAGACGGGTCTGGACCCCAACACCCCCAACGAGTCGAAGCTCGACCTGCTGCAGGGCGTCTCCGTCGACCCGACCCTGCCGCAGCGGCTGACCGACTTCTACAAGCAGGCCAACGCCACCGTCACCGTCACCCACGTCACCGACCTGGGCAACGGCACCCTCACCGCCGACGCCGACTTCGCGCTCAGCGGCGGCCAGCCGCAGAAGGCCGTCGTGCCGTTCGTCGCCGAAGACGGCAAGTGGAAGGTTCAGAAGGACTGGATCTGCAACATGCTCTCCCTCGGCAACCAGACCTCCCCCGCCTGCAGCTGATCTCGGCTCAATGAGGAAACGCACGCCGAGATCGACGGGCCAGGCCCTGCCGGTACCGTTCGATCACGGCGTGCACCTCGAACGCGGACTCGGTCGCCGCCAACCGATCCAGGTAGCCCACCGCGGCCGCCAGCACCGGTAGATCGACACCGAAGTACACACCCATCAGCGGGTTGACGAACAGCTCGCTCCCGGCGGTATCGGCGTTCACCGCCACATTCCCGAACTCGCCGCGCAGCGCGGCCGCGATCTGGCCGTTGACGATGCTGCTGCGAGCCGGTGTGGCGGCCTGCGCGTGCGCCACCGCGTCCAGATATGTTCGCGCTTCGAGGGAATCCGACGGAATCGACAGCGCACCCAGGTATCCCCCGGCCCGATCCAGCGCGGCCAGATTCTCCAGCACGTGCGCGTGACACACGCCGTGATAGGCGTCGATCCCGAATCCCAGGCACACCACCAGCCGCTGCACATCATGGATTTCCGCGACCGCCGCCAGACTCGTCATGTCCTCTTCCGGTGTCCCCAGCCCGGCTTCGTCACCGCGCAACAGGATGTCGGTGCCGCCGTCGACGAGGACGATCGCATCGATGCCCAAGCGCCGCACCAGTTCTCGATAAGCGTCTCGCAGCGGACGGACGCCGGTGCAGGGGAAGGCGTGGACCGTAGCGGGCCAATCCCGCTGGGCGAGCCAGCGGGCGAGGGTACGTTCCGGGAAATACTCCTCGGGGCCGCTGCTGTCCGGGCCGATCGCCGCGACACCCGGGGCCATCCAATCCGTGAGCTCGATCCGATCCAGGTCGCCGAACGAGAGATTCGCCAGATGCACCCGTTTGCCCTGCTCACGCAACGCAACCGCCAAGGGCAGGCCCACGTAGACGTCGAACCCTCCGCCCGCTCCGGCGATCAATACGTTCGACGCGGACTTCAACCTGGTGAACAGCGGTGGTTCGGCGAGTGAGAACACGTCGCCAGGGTAGGGGAAACGGGCAGCCGACGACGGTTGTCAGCGAGTGAGAGGCTCGGCGCGAGTGAGGATCTCGTCAACGGTCTCGGAGACGGTGAGGCCCGGCGTACACCGCCGCCTATCCTCGGCGCAGCCGCATTTCCGCATACCTCGCCGATATGATTGCCGAATGTTTGCCTTTGCGGTGGGTGCGGTGCTGCTGGCCTGGTTCACACTGCGGATGTACCGGGAGCCACGCCGATTCGGCAATGGCGTGCTGCTGCTGATCGCGCTGGCCTTCGCGACGCTCGGGCTGCTGAGCATCGATCACGACAGTCCGTTGACGATCGTGGTGGTCGTCCTGATCCTGGTTTCTCCCCTGCTGCTCCTGGTGTTGGCAGGGTTGCTGATGATCAACGGGGTGCAGATGTGGCGGCGTGAGGGCAGGCGCCTGGCCAATCTGCTGTCGTTCGGGCTCGGCGTGGTGCTGCTGTCGCCGTATGTGATCTTCGTTGTCGAGTTCGAGCTGCAAAACCCCTGGCTCACCGCCGCTTTCGGATCCATCCTGCTGGTCGAGAGCTATCTCGGGTTCGTGCTGGTGGCGTTTCTGCTCTACTCCTACGTCTACCTGCGCTGGCCGTATCGAACGGGCATGGGCGCCATCGTGGTCCACGGTTCCGGCCTCATCGGCTCCCGGGTGCCACCGCTATTGGCGGCCCGCCTGGACCGCGCTCTCGAGGTGTACGCCGCCGAAGTCGCCGCGGGTGGCACCCCGGTACTGGTGACCAGCGGCGGCAAAGGCTCCGACGAAGCCGCCGCCGAGGCCGACGCCATGGCCGACTACCTCATCGACAGGGGCCTGGCCCCGACCGCCGTCCTGCGCGAGGACCGCTCCCGCACCACCCGCGAGAACCTCCTCTACACCGGCGAACTCCTCACCCACCACCGCATCCCCGGCCCGATAGTCCTGGTCACCAGCAACTTCCACGCCCTACGCACCGGCATCCTCGCCCGCCGCCTCGGCCTCGACACCACCGTCGTAGGCTCCCGCACCGCCTTCTACTACCTCCCCAGCGCCATCCTCCGCGAATACGTCGCCATCCTCGTCGAACACAAATACACCAACACCCTCATCTGCCTAACCCTCGCCGCCCTCCCACCCCTCGCCACCTACGCCTCCCACCGCTGACCTTGACGCGAGTTCCGCATCGGCCCGACATTGGACCGATGCGATCGCGAGCAGAAGAACTCGACAAAGCCCCCTCCGACGGATTCACCCCGGTAGGCGCCGTCGAACTGACCCTCAGCCCCCTCGGTGCCAGCGACATCCACGGCTCCATCGACGAAATAGCCCACGCCGCAGCCGAACTGGGCGCCGACCACTTCTACGTCACCGAATCCCTCGGCCCGCGCATCACCGCCATCGCCTACCGCCGCCTCCCCCGCCCCCGCCGCCGCTTCCGCCGCAACCCCTGACGCGCCGCGACCCGCGTGGTCAGAGGTAGACCTCGGGGGGCGCCTCGATCGATTGCAGCAGACCGAAGTCGATGTTCACCCAGTAGAGACGGTCGAGCCCGGAGTCGGGGTCCTTCGCGGAGATGGCGGCGAGGTCTCCCCTGCCACCGAAGCCGTCGATGTGGTCGAGTGGGCCGAACACACTTTCATCGAGTTCGCGTGCGGTGCACGACCACGGTGCGAGGTCCGCGACGGTCCGCAGCGATGGGCCGGGAGCATCGGGCCGACGCACGAGATTCCTGAAAACAACGAGATTGTGGGGATAAGCGGTGTACTCGAGTTGTAGGTCGGGCCAGAAGGTCAGGTCCCAGCGGGCGGTGTGCACCTCGTGGTCCTGGCTGTTGTCGACGGTCTTCCAGACCGGGGCTCCCCATGCGGCTTCGTACTCGGCGATCGACGTCCTCCGGCGCTGTTCGACAAGTTGCGTCCAAGCAGCGGCGGTATCCGCCCGGGTCGCGCCGAGGGTGTCGAGGAGAGCCTGAGCCTGGCACGGTGCGCTGTCGCACATGGGGTGCAGCATGGCCAGTTGATACTCGTAAAGCGTTGTCCCGCGCCCGTTGTCCATCGATCCGCCCCCGCTCGTCCGGTCTCGGCCGAAGGTACCAGCCCGGGAGCCGTGTTGTACTGCGACAAACTTGGTTGGGGCGCGAGCCGGGACCGGGCGTTCGTGATCTTGGGAGGCTCGGAACACGCGGGTGGGATCGTGGGCTATTCGGGCACGCGCGGGGGTGGGGGTCGCTTAGCGTGGGGGCGTTGACGTCGAGAGGGGTCGTGATGCGGGCCGGGATGTTGAGTGTGGCGGAGTTGGTGGGGCTGGTCGAGGCGGGGGAACTCGATACGGTGCTCGTGGCCATGACGGATATGCAGGGGCGGTTGCAGGGGAAGCGTTGTTCGGCACGGTATTTCGTGGAGGAGGTGCTGGATCACGCTACGGAGGCTTGTAACTATCTGTTGGCGGTCGATGTGGAGATGACGACCGTCGACGGGTATGAGATGTCGTCGTGGGATACGGGGTACGGGGACTTCGTGTTGCGGCCGGATCTGGGGACGTTGCGGCTGGTGCCGTGGTGGCCGGGGACGGCGCTGGTGCTCTGCGACGTGGAGCAGGTGGAGGCGCACGGGGGTGCGGGGCGGCCGGTGACGGCGTCGCCGCGGCAGGTGTTGCGGGCGCAGCTGGATCGGCTGGCCGAGCACGGTTTACAGGCTTATGTCGGGACCGAGCTGGAGTTCCTGGTGTTCGACGACACCTATGAGCAGGCGTTCGCGCGGGGATATCGCGAGCTCACCCCGGCCAATCAGTACAACGTCGACTACTCCATGCTCGGCACCGGCCGCATCGAACCGCTGCTGCGCCGCATCCGCACCGAAATGACCGGTGCGGGAATGTATGTCGAGTCCGCCAAGGGTGAATGCAATCCGGGCCAGCACGAGATCGCCTTCCGCTACGACGAGGCGCTGGTCACCTGCGACAACCACAGCATCTACAAAACCGGGGCCAAGGAGATCGCCGCCCAGGACGGGCGCAGCATCACCTTCATGGCCAAATACAATGAGCGGGAAGGCAATTCCTGCCATATCCACTTGAGCCTGCGGACCGCGGCGGGTGAGCCGGTGTTCGCCGACGGCAATGGCGAACCCTCGGCGCTGATGCGGCACTTCCTGGCCGGGCAGCTGGACTGCCTGCGCGAGCTCACCTACTTCCTGGCACCGAACATCAACTCCTACAAGCGGTTCCAGGCGGGCAGTTTCGCGCCCACCGCCCTGGCCTGGGGTCGCGACAATCGCACCTGCGCGCTGCGCATGGTCGGACACGGCCCGTCGCTGCGGTTCGAGAATCGCATTCCCGGCGGCGACGTCAACCCGTACCTGGCCGTCGCCGCCGCCATCGCGGCCGGATTGCACGGCATCGAACACCATCTGCCACTGGAGCCGGAATTTCACGGCAATGCCTACCGCTCGCATCGGCCGCGTGTACCGCATACGCTGCGCGAGGCCGCCCAGCTCTTCGGCGAGAGCAAGGTGGCGCAGAAGGCGTTCGGCCCGGAGGTGGTGCGGCACTACCGCAATGCCGCGCAGATCGAACTCGACGCCTACGACGCGGCGGTGACGGATTGGGAGCGGGTGCGTGGCTTCGAACGACTCTGAGGGCACTCTCGGGGGCAGGCGTCCGCTCATCGGCCTGCCGACCTACTCCGAACGCGCCCGCTTCGGCCGCTGGGACGTGGACGCGGCCGTGCTGGCCCGCACCTACATCGATCTGACCGAGCGCGCGGGCGGCATCCCGGTCCTGCTGCCGCCCAGCGGAACCCCGCGCCCCGAGCTCATCGAACGCCTCGACGGCCTGGTGCTCACCGGCGGCGCGGACCTCGATCCGGCCCGCTACGGCGCGCCCGCGCACCCCGAGACCGGCCGACCGCGCCTGGATCGCGACGAGAACGAGTTCGGGCTCTTCGAACTCGCGCGCGCCGCGGGCATGCCCGTCCTCGCGATCTGCCGCGGCCTGCAGTTGGTCAATGTCGCCCTCGGCGGCACCCTGCACCAGCATCTGCCCGACGTCCTCGGCCACCCCGAACACAACCGGGTCCCGGGCACTTTCAGCATCACCACGGTCGCGACGACACCCGGCAGCCAGGTCGCCGCCATCGTCGGCCCGGAGGTGAAGGCGCACTGCCACCACCATCAGGCCATCGACACCCTCGCCACCGACCTCACCGCCACCGCGCATGCCCCGGACGGCACCATCGAGGCCGCCGAAACCCGCGAGGGACCGTTCCTGCTGGGCGTGCAATGGCATCCGGAGGAGAACACGACCGACACCCGCCTCATGCGGGCCCTGGTCGACCAGGCCACACAGTACGGAAGGGAGCGCAACCGGTGACAACGACCGACGTGGTCGATCCGGCCACCGAAAAGGTGGTCGCCACCATCGAATTGGCGAACGAAGCCGCCACCGATGCCGCGATCGCCCGCGCACAGCGGGCCTTCGAGAGCTGGCGGGCCGTCACACCCGGGGATCGGGCGCGACTGCTGCGCCGCTTCGCCGACGCCGTCGACGCCGAACTCGAACAACTGGCGCGACTCGAGGTGCGCAATGCGGGGCACACCATCGGCAATGCCCGCTGGGAGGCGGGCAATGTCCGCGATGTGCTGCACTACAGCGCGGGCCTGCCGGAACGCCTGCTGGGCAGTCAGATTCCGGTCGCCGGGGGTGTCGACATCACCTTCTGCGAGCCGCTGGGCGTGGTCGGCATCATCGTGCCGTGGAACTTCCCCATGCCGATCGCGGCCTGGGGATTCGGGCCCGCGCTGGCGGCCGGGAACACCGTGGTGCTCAAACCCGCCGAGCTGACCCCGCTCACCGCGATCCGGCTCGGCGAGCTCGCCGTGGAAGCAGGGCTGCCCGAGCATGTCTTCCAGGTGATCCCGGGCAAGGGCTCGGTGGTCGGGGCCCGGTTCGTCACGCATCCGGCCGTGCGCAAGGTGGTGTTCACCGGGTCCACCGAGGTCGGCAAGCAGATCATGGCCGGGTGCGCCGACCAGGTGAAGCGGGTGACGCTCGAATTGGGCGGCAAGAGCGCCAATATCGTGTTCGCCGACGCCGATATCGAACGCGCGGCCGCGACCGCGCCCTACGGTGTGTTCGACAATGCCGGTCAGGACTGCTGCGCGCGTTCCCGGATCCTGGTGCAGCGCAGCGTCTTCGACCGCTTCCTGGAACTGCTCGAACCGGCCGTGCAGGGCGTCGTGGTGGGCGATCCGTCGGATGCGGCGACCGAGATGGGCCCGCTCATCTCCGCCGCGCATCGCGAGCGAGTCGCCAGCTTCTTGGAACCCTCCACCAAGGTCGCGTTCACCGGTTCCCGCCCCGAAGGCCCCGGATTCTGGTTCCCACCAACGGTTGTCCTGCCCTCGGGCCCCGAGGACCGGGTACTCACCGAGGAGGTGTTCGGCCCGGTCGTGACGGTGTCGCCCTTCGAGGACGAGGCCGACGCGCTGCGCCTGGCCAACGACACCGAATTCGGTCTCTCCGGCTCCATCTGGACCAGCGATGTCGGCCGCGCGCTGCGGGTGGCCCGCGGCGTCGAGGCCGGGAACCTGTCGGTGAATTCCCATTCCTCCGTACGGTATTGGACCCCGTTCGGCGGATTCAAACAGTCCGGCCTGGGCCGCGAACTCGGCCCCGACGCCGCGCGCGCCTTCACCGAGACCAAGAACGTCTTCCTCGCCACCGAATAACGCGCCACCGAGTAAGACCCCATCCCAGAAGAAGGAGATACGTTGCAGCGCTTACAGGATCGCGTCGCGGTCGTCACCGGCGGCGGGAGCGGCATCGGGCTGGCCACCGTCCGGCGCTTCGCCCAGGAGGGCGCGAAAGTCGTGGTCGCCGATATCGACGCTACCTCCGGCGAGGCCGCCGCGGCCGAGGTCGGCGGGCTGTACGTGAAGGTGGACGTCACCGACGAGGCACAGGTCGAGGCACTGTTCCAGACCGCGTTCGACACCTACGGCGGCGTCGACATCGCGTTCAACAATGCGGGCATCTCACCGCCGGAGGACGATTCGATCCTCACCACCGGGCTGGAAGCGTGGAAGCGCGTCCAGGAGGTCAACCTGACCTCGGTGTACCTGTGCAGCAAGTACGCGATCCAGCACATGCTCGAGCGCGGCAAGGGCTCGGTCATCAATACCGCGTCGTTCGTCGCGGTCATGGGTGCGGCGACCTCGCAGATCTCCTACACCGCCTCCAAGGGCGGCGTGCTGGCCATGAGCCGCGAACTCGGAGTCCAGTTCGCGCGCCAGGGTATTCGCGTCAACGCGCTGTGCCCGGGACCGGTCAACACTCCCCTGCTGCAGGAGCTGTTCGCCAAGGATCCCGAACGCGCCGCGCGGCGACTGGTGCACATTCCCGTCGGACGTTTCGCCCAGCCGGAGGAGATCGCCGCCGCCGTGGCCTTCCTCGCCAGCGACGATTCCTCCTTCATCACCGCCTCACAGTTCCTGGTCGACGGCGGCATCTCCGGGGCATACGTGACCCCGCTGTAGCGGATTATCAGGCGCCGACGGGGGTTTCGGCCCCCGGCGGGTCCTCCACCGTCCGCTTGGGCCCGGTGAACCAGCGCCGCGCCGAGACGAACCACCAGATCGCGATCGCCCCGACCACACCGACGAGGGTGATCGGCGCGTAATTCACCGCGTTCCAGGTGAATCCGTCCACCCACGGATAGCCGTGATCATCCGTGGGCAGGATGAACAGCACGCTGATGAACACGATCCAGATCAGCGAGATGACACCGATCGGCAGATACCAGCGACCCAATTGCCAAGGGCCGGTCTGGAATCGGTTGCCGTGCCGCAATCGCAGCAGCACGGGCAGGCCGTACGCTATATAGAGCCCGATGGTGGCCACCGACGTGGCGGCGGCATACGCGGTCGGGGCGTTCGCTTCGGGCACCAGCATCGACGGGATCAGCAGGATGAACGCGAACACCGACACGAACAACACCGCGTTCACCGGCACCTTGCGCACCGAGAGCTTCGCCCACAGCTTCGAACCGGGCACCGCGCCGTCGCGGGAGAAGGCGAACAGCATGCGCGAGGCCGCGGTGACCGAGGCGTAGCCGCAGAACAATTGGGCGACCGCGGCGATGATGAGTAGCAGACCCGACCAGAACGAATTCAGCGAGTTCTGCAGGATATAGATGACCGGGTAGCCGCTGTTCTTCGTCGGGTCCAGCGAATCGTCGAGATTCGGAATCGCGAACGTCACCGCCATGATCAGCAGGTAACCCGCGATCGCCGACACCACAATGGTGTTGATGATGCCCTTGGCCGCCGTCCGCGAGGCATCGTGGGTCTCCTCCGACATATGCGCCGAGGCGTCGTAACCGGTGAAGGTGTACTGCGCGTGCAGCAACCCCAGCAGGAAACTGACGGCGACGCCGCCGAATCCGATGGCGCTGTTGTCCACCGTCTTGGTGAACACGAACCCGACGCTCTGATGGTGATGCGCGCCGAACCCGAGCACCAGCACGAACAGCGCGACACCACCCACATGCCACCAGGCCGACACATTGTTGATGACCGCCGATAGATGCGGGCCGATGGCGTTCAGAATCGCGTGCAGCACAATGATTCCCGCGAACACCAGGAAGATGGCATTGCGGTCGGTTCCGATATCCCAGCCGATCACATTCAGCACGACGGTGGTGAAGATCGCCGCCCCGTAATCGATGGCCGCGGTCACCGCGATCTGCCCCACCAGATTGAACCAGCCGGTGAACCAGCCCCATACCGGCCCACCCAATTCCGAAGCCCACCAATACAATCCGCCCGACGTCGGATACGCCGACGCCAATTCGGCCATGGCCAGGCCCACGAACAACACCATCACCGACACCAGCGGCCAGCCCCACGCCATGGTGATCGGCCCGCCGTTCTGCAGGCCGATCCCATAACTGGCCAAACCGCCGGTCAGAATGGAGACAATGGTGAAACTGATGGCGAAGTTGGAAAATCCGGACCAGGATCGCGCCAATTCCTGTTTGTAGCCGAGCTCGGCGAGTCGCCGTTCATCGTCACCGGATCGGGGCTGGGTTGCGGTCATACGTGCTCCCAAGTGAAAACACCGCCCTCACACGGTGTTTGCGTGGAGCCCAGTGTGCGGGAATCCGCCCCGACCCGCAGGCCAACGCCGAAACTCATTACCCGGCACAGCGACCTGCCGCTCAGGCCTCGGCGCGCTGCGCTTTCGCGAAGGCCGCCAGCTCCTTGAAGTTCACGATCGCACCAGCCGCACCCCAGGTGCCCTCGGCCTGCTCGTTGATCAGCACCCACACGCGCAACGCGTCCTCCTGACCGAGACCCGCGGCGGTGAGCACGTTCTCGGTGACCTCGCCGACCAGCCCCGCCTTGCGGCGATCCGACAGCGCACCCTCCGGCACGGTCACATCGACACGGAAGCGCGGCAGATCATCCCCGAGCGCGCCGAACCCACCGCCGGCCACTTCCTCGATGCGGCACCACGCCTGGGCGCGGAAGAAGTCGTTGTCGGGTGCGCCCTCCCATTTCAGCAGGGTGGTGGGCAGCGTCTTGGACAGTTCGCCGCGCGCTTGGGCACTCAGGACTCCGGCGGGAAGGGTGAGGTGGATCATCGGCATCGCAGTACTCCTTCTGATCTCATCGACCGACTATAACGGTCGTTATAGTCAGGGGACGGTACCTCATAACGATCGTTATAGCCAGGCAGGTCAGCGGGCTTGCAGGCCCGCAGTGGTGACGGTGACCAGGCGCGTGATCGCGGCGTCGGAGGTCGCGTCCGCAGCGGCCGACAGAGCATGCAGGCAGTAGGCGGCCAGCTCATCCGGCGGAGTGTCGGTGCGGAGTTCGCCTGCAGCGGCGGCTTCTTCGATCAGTTCCCCAATGAGGTCGCGAAGTTGGTTGTGCGCGTTGCGAATCTGATCATCCGGGTGCAGGAAACGCACCAAATCCCGGTCGTGGCCGCCGGTCTGCTGCGCGATATGGGCGTAGGCGGTGAGGACGGCATCGAGGCGGGCGCGCGCGCTGCCCGCGCCGTCCCGGACCGCGACGAGTTCGCCCAGGTGGGCATCGATGCGACGGGAATGCCAGGCACGCAGGATGGTTTCGACGTCCGGGAAGTACTTGTAGAGCGTCGCGCGGCCGATGCCCGCACGCTCGGCGACCTGCGACATGGTCACCCCACGCAATCCCTGCTCGAAGGCGAGTGCCGCCGTGGCGTCGAGAATCGCGTCGGTGACCCCGCGACGATGGGCGTCGATCGTTTCGTTCCACAGCTTCGGCACCAGACAACCATACAGAATGACCGCCTCGTAGACATTGACGCTTGACCGTAGACACTCTGTCTCGATAAATTTGGTTCATGCACCCGAACAGCGGTAATCCACACCCCGAGTACCACGATCCCGATGCCCCCGACACCCTGTACGCGGTCAAGCCGCCCTGGGATATCGACCGACCACAGCCCGCTTTCGTGACGCTCGCCGAGAGCGGCGCGTTGCGGGGCCGGGTCCTCGACCTAGGTTGCGGCACCGGCGAGCACGCCCTGCTCGCCGCGAGCCTCGGCCTCGACGCCACCGGCATAGACCAGTCCGCGCAGGCGCTGGCGATGGCTCGCACCAAGGCCGCCGAGCGTGGACTGAAAGCCACCTTCGTCCGCCACAGCGCCCTCGAACTGTCCGGTCTCGGCGAGGTTTTCGACACCGTCGTGGATTGCGGACTGTTCCATCTGTTCGACGGCGACGATCGCACCGCGCTGGTGAGCGGACTCGCCACCATCGTTCGGTCCGGCGGCAGCTACCACCTGCTCGGTTTCAGCGATCGTCAGCCCGGCACCTGGGGACCACACCGACTGACCCGCGACGACATCGAATCCGCGTTCCCCACGGCCGATTGGCGACTCGATTCGCTGGAACCGGCCACCCTCGACATCAACCCCACCCCGACGCCCGTCGCGGCGTGGCTCGGCACCATCACCCGGCGCTGATTACCGTGCCCGCCTTGGAATCCCGCATCCCGACCGATCGCGCCACCCGTTATCTGCACCAATTCCGCACGCACGCCGAGGCCATGGCCTCGCCGCGCGGTCATCGCCTGCGCACACATGCGGGAAAACCACACTCCCCCAACGATGTCCACCTCCGTGTCGAAGGCACCGACGACCGGGCCACCGTCCATTTCGACACCTGGGGAACATGCCTGCTGACGGCCGAGCCCGATGCCCTGATCATCCGCATCGAATCCATCGACAGCGCCGACCTCACCCGCCTGCGCGACCTCGTCACCGCCGACCTCACTCGCTTCGGCCGTGGCACGCTGAGCATCGAATGGCGTTCGCCCGGTACAGAATACCCACGCGGCCGACCCAGGTAGGAGACCGCGGCACCTGTCACGGGCTAGGCGATCGCGCAGGCGACGGCGGTGAAGGCGGCCGGGAAGCGGTCGTTGGTCTGCTCGGTATCGATGCTCAGGGAGGCGGCGGTGCCCCGGGGTGTGGCGAATGCCAGGGTGATGAATCCGGGAATGCCACCGGCGTGGCCCCAGACATCCTTGATGTCCTGCCCGTCCGGGCCGCAGGGCATCCGGAAGCGGATCAGGCCCAGACCGTAGGCCATGTCGTCGGAGGACGGCATCGGCACGGTCTGCTGCATCTGCGCGAGTTGGGTTGCGGGGAGCAGCTTTCCGGAGAGTAGGGCGGCGAAGAAGCGGCTCAGGTCGGATCCCGTCGAGACGATCGCGCCCGCCGCGCCCGCCCACGCCACCTCCATATCGGTGACATCGACCCACTTTCCGTCGACACTGCGGTAGCCGTGCGCGAAGGGAGCCCGCAGCCCGGTGTCGCCGGCGGCGGGGAAGTAGGTGTCGCGCATACCCAGCGGATCCAGGATGCGGCTGCCGATCTCCGTGGCGAGCGGCCGACCGGTCACGCGCTCGATCAGCAACTGCAGCAGCGCGTAATTGGTGTTGGTGTACTCGAATCGCGCGCCCGGCTCGAACTGCGGCGGCATGCTCATGGCGATACCGACCACGTCGGCCGCGGTGAGATCCCGGTAGGCCTTGCCGTCGCTCGTCTGGTCGAGTTGCTGCGGCAGTTTGTGGGTGGGGTCCTCGGGAGCGAAATCGGCCAGGCCGCTGGTGTGCTGCAGCAGCTGATGCACGGTAATCCGGGTGCCGTCGTTACCATTGCCCGCCACCACATCCGGCAGATAGCGCGCGATCGGGGCCTCGAGGTCGAGCTTGCCCTCCCCGGCGAGTTGCAGCACGACCGTGGCGACGAAGCTCTTGGTGACGCTGCCGATCCGGAAGTGGGCGTTGTCGGCGTAGGGTGCGCCGGTGGCCAGGTCGGCCGCGCCCGCGGCGGCGGTGCGCTGCCCGTCGGGTCCAAGCAGAATGACCTGCGCCCCGGGCAGATCGGGGCCGACCAGCGCGGTCAGCGTGTCGGAGACCGCCGCGGGCATCGGCGCGGACCGGGCCGAGGTCGGCGCGGGCCGGCTCGAAGTCGCCTCGCTCCCACCGCAACCGGCCGTCACCAGCATCGCGGCGGCCACGAGGCCGTATCGTCCACGCCGAAAAATGCTCACGCAGTTCCTCTCCACAGGCCGTCGGTCGGTTCCGACGCTAGGGACACCGGAGACTCGTTCCTATCCGGTATCACCCGGACAGCCACCCTGAATTCGTCCTACCTCTGTGGTGGTAGGCGCGGTCAGGCGAGTCCGGCCCGCAGCACCAGAATCGCTATCTGGGTGCGGTTTTCCAGGCCCAGCTTGGCGATGACGCGGCTGATGTGGACCTTCACCGTGGATTCGCTCATATGCAGGGTGCGGGCGATCTCGGCATTGCCCGCACCGGTGGCGACCGCCTGCGCCACTTCGCGTTCGCGGTCGGTGAGCTGATCGAGCTGGGCCAGGGCGTCGGGCTGCTGGGCTCCGGGGCCCTGGGTGAAGGCGGTGAGCATGCGTTTGGTGACAGCGGGGGCGAGGATGGCATCACCCGCCGCGACCACCTCGACCGCGCGGGCCAGCTCGCGCGGCGGGGTGTCCTTGAGCAGGAAGCCGGCGGCACCGGATTCCAGTGCCGCATAGACATACTCGTCCAGGCCGAAGGTGGTGAGAACCACGACCGCCGGGGCGTCGGGCAGGGCGCGGACCCGGCGGGTCACCTCCAGACCGTCCACGTGCGGCATGCGGATATCGGTGACGACCACGTCCGGGCGGTGACGGTGCACCAGCTCCACGATCGAACGGCCGTCGGCGTCCTGGGCCACCACCTCGATGCCGCCACCGGCCTCCAGGATCATGGCGACGCCGGAGCGCACCAGTTCCTCGTCGTCGAGCAGCACCACCCGAATCACGAAACCTCCTTCACCGCAGCGTCATTCATCCAACAAGCCCGATTCGTCGAGCGGGAACGTCGCATGCACCCGAAAGCCACCGGCGGCCAGCAGACCGGAATGCAGTGCGCCCCCGGCAAGTTCGACTCGTTTGCGCATGCCCACCAGCCCGAAGCCGGAGCCGGACGCGGCCAGTGCGGTCGCGTCTCCGCGACCATTGCGCACGTCGATGTCCAGGCGGTCGCCGACCACGGTGAGCGCGGCCCGCACCTCCGCACCGGCGGCGTGCTTGGCGGCATTGGTCAGCGCCTCCTGGACCACGCGATACGCCGCGCGGCCGACCGGGCCCGAAACCTGCGGCAGCGCGGTTGGAGCGGTGAATTCCACCCGCTGCCCCGCCGCGACGGCGACCTCCACGAGCTCGGCGATGGCCGCCAGATCCGGCGCGGGCCGTAGCGGCGCCCGATCGGCTCTGGCGTCGACGGCTCCACTCTCGGCGGCCGCGGTGTTGGTGGGGCCGGTGTTGGCAGGTTGGCTATTCGCGGAATCACCCAGCACCACAGCGCCTTCCGGCGCACGCAGCAGGCCCAGCAACTCCCGCATCTCGGTCAGCGCCCGCGACCCGGTCGTGCGAATGGTCGCCGCGATCTCGGCGGGCTTGCCGTCGGCGGACACCTCGAGCGCCCCGGCCAGCACGGTGATCTGCGAAATACGATGCGCCACAATGTCGTGCAGCTCGCCTGCGATGCGCAGCCGCTCGGCCTCCACGGCCGCGTGCGCACGCAGATCGCGTTCCCGCTCCGCCTGCTCGGCCCGTTCCCGCAGGGCGACCAGGGTTTCCGCGCGCTGATTGGCCCACAGTCCCCACAGCAGCGGGATGATCAGCATCGGCACCACGATCACCGAGCGGGTGACGAATACGTACCAGCCGTTGGGCGCGCCCCAGGGCACCATGGCCACCACCACCGCAGCCAGGGACCACAGCCAGGTCGGTCGTCGATTGCCGTGGCGCCGGGCCACGGCGTAGATCGCCACCAGCAGTGGCGAGGTCGCGCCGACGAGCAGCTGCCCCGCCATGGCCGCCCCGAGCACGGGCAGCGGGCGGTAGCGCCGCAACAGCAGCGCGAGACCGACCGCGATCGCCACGGGCGGTCCGGCGGCGGCGGGCAGCAGGCCGATCGAGGAGGTGTGCACCTCGGTGTAGCCGACATAGCCGAAGGCCGCGGCGAGCACGACATCGAGGATCGTGCTGCCGATCCGCCGTGTCGTGCTCACTCCGGCAACCCTAGTCGCCGCGGCATTCTCAGACGTCACGGCGCGCTAGCCGCACCGCACCCACCGCCAGCAAACCCGCAGACAAGGCGAACAGCGGCAGCACCAGCAGCAGCGGATTACCGGAACCCGGCTGCACCGACTGACCGGCCGACAGGAACGGCATCAGCTTCGCGTTCACCCCCGCCAGCACGCCACCGGTCTCCACCACGGTCGGGAAGCCGATCGCCGCGACCATGGCCAGGGTGCCGTTGCGGGTGATGGCGGCGACCCCGAGACCGGCCAGCGCCGCGAGCATCACGTACACCGGCATCCCGGCGAAAGCGTAGGTCAGGTGCGAGGTTCCGGTGGGCAGGGTCGAGACCAGGCCCTGCACGAGCACGGTGATCCCGGCCAGCGCGGCGCCGTACAGGGCGGCGACACCGCCCGTGGTGATCGCCTTGGCGGCCATCACCCGGCCCGGACGACGCAGGGTGAGCATGGTGGTGGTGATGGTGCCGTAGCGGTATTCGTGGCCGAAGGCGTTGACCGCCACGGCCGTCGCGAACAGGGCGGCCAGCATCAGGGGCAGGCCGTGCACCGAGGCCGCGAACTGTTCGGCGGGCGTCGCGTAGTCGCGGCTCGCGGACAGGTAGGCGATGAAGCCCTGCACGGCCAGGCCGAGCACCAGCATTGTCCAGGTGGAGCGCACGGTGGCCAGGCGGGTCAGTTCGTAGCGAATCGCGTTGATCATGAGTCGAATTCCTTCGGTATCAGGCGGCGTGGATTCAGGCGGCGACGTGGCCGCGGTACTGGGCGGCGTCGGCGGTGGCGTGGAAGTAGGCGTCCTCGAGGCTGGTGTGCGCCTGGGTCAGCTCGGTGACCAGCAGGCCCGCCTGCATAGCGAGCACGGCGACCCGCTCGCGGTCGTGGCCGTCGACCACGACCGCGCCGTCGGCCTGGATGCCGACCCGCAAGCCGTTGCGGCTCAACACCTCCGCGAGCGCCTCGGGGCGATCGGTGCGGGCCACCACGCGCGCCGCGGAATTGCGGCCCACGAATCCTGCCACCGATTCCGCGGCCAGCAGTCGACCAGCGCCGATCACGACGAGCGAATCCGCCAGGTGCGCCATCTCATTGAGCAGATGTGAGGACACGAAGACGGTGCGACCCTGGCGCGCAAGCTCTTTGAGCAGGTCGCGCAGCCAGCGCACGCCCTCGGGATCCAGGCCGTTGGCGGGCTCGTCGAGAATGATGGTGGCCGGATCGCCCAGCAGCGCGCAGGCCAGTCCCAGCCGCTGCTGCATGCCGAGGCTGAATCCGCCCGCCCACTTGCCCGCGACATCGGCCAAACCGACCTGTCCGAGCACGTGCTCGACCCGGCCCTCGCTGATCCCCGCCCCGGCCGCGATCATGCGCAGGTGACCGATGGCGGTCCGCTTGGGATGCACCGAGCGAGCATCCAGCATCACGCCGACCGAGCGCAGCGGGTCGGTGAGTTCGGCGTAGGTCTGCCCATCGAAGAGGGTCCGGCCGCTGCCGTGATCCAGGCCGAGCATGAGGCGCATGGTGGTGGATTTGCCCGCGCCATTGGGTCCGAGGAAGCCGGTCACCACGCCGGGCCGCACGTCGAAGGACAGATTGTCGACCGCCGGGACATCGCCGTAGCGCTTGCCGAGTCCGCGTGCCTGGATCATGCCGTTCACCTCTCGCCGGTGGGTGCCGCCCGCTGCGGCACCATGTCGGGTTCGACGATGCCGGTCCGCGGTCGCCCTTCCATCAGACGACAGCACATGGCTGGCTAACACTTTTGGCTTATGCACAGGCCAGATACCTCTTGCTCGGTTGAGCAAACCGACGTACGGTTTTGCTCATGCAAGCAAAAGTCAACTCAGGCGAGCAAGAGGCGGTGCGGACGTTCACCGAGCTCGCCCGGCGCGCGCAGATCGTGGACGCGGCCATCGAGGTCATTGCCGATCAGGGATACGCGAACGCCTCCTTCGCGAAGATCGCCAAGCAGGCCGGGCTCTCCAGCACCGGGATGATCTCCTACCACTTCCGCGGCAAGGGCGATCTGATTCGCGAGGTGGTCACCCGCATCATGGCGGTGTCGGCCGAATTCATCGGCGGCAAGCTCGATTCCGAGCCGGGGTACCGGGGTCGGATGCTCGCCTTCTTCGCCGCCAATCTGGCGCTGGTCGACGAATATCCCAAACATGTGCGGGCACTGTCGAATATCGCGGCCAATGCCGGGACCGACGACCCGCACCTGTTCGGACTGCTCGACCAATTGGGTTCGGTCGCCACCGCACAGGCCGACATTCTGCGCGCGGGCCAGCGCGACGGCGTCTTCCGCGAGTTCGACCCGACCGTCATGGTGATGGCGATTCGCGGATCCCTCGACGCCGCCATCGCCCGTGCCGCGGTCGATCCCGGCTTCGACGCCGCGGCCACCGCGCGCGAACTCGCCGATCTCTTCGATCGCGCCACCCGGAAGGACTCGTGATCATGACCCAGCCGACTACCACCGACGCCATCGAGCGCAGCCCAGCGCAGAAACGCGCCGCTCTACGCAGACACATTGCGCGCCAGGTGATCCTGGAGCTGATCCTGCCGATCGGCGCGTACTACGGGCTGCGCGCGGCCGGGGTGAGCCCGTGGACCGCACTTGTCGCACCGGCGCTGCTCACGCTGCCGTTCCTGGCCTACGATGCCCTGCGCCACCGCCGCGTGGACGCGGTCGCGCTGTTCACCCTCACCATGATCGCGGCCGCCACCCTCGTCTCCCTGGTCACCGGTGACCCTCGCACGTTGCTGGTGCGCGACAGCTGGCTCTTCGGCGCGATCGGCCTGTGGATTCTGGCCACCCTGGGCACCCAGCGGCCGATGATGCGGAGTATGGCCCGCACCGTTGTCACCGTGAAAATCGGTGAGGCCGGATATCGCGAGTGGGATGCGCGCTGGGACAGCGATTCCCGTTTCCGGCATCACCTGCGGATGCTGTCGGCGGTATGGGGTGCGGGCTTCACCCTGGACGCGGTCATCCGTATCGTCGTCGCCTATTCGCTGCCGCTGGATGCCATTCCGTTGGTCACCACGTTGCAGTGGCTGGCGGTTCTCGGCGGGCTCATCGGGTTCCATATCTTCTACGTCAACCGGAATGGTTTGAAGGTGTGAATCCGTGTGGGGCGGGCGCCGAGCCGGGAAATTGCCGAAAATTGTGTTAGCCCCCTCGACAGATCTGCCGTGTACACACCGTTCGGTGATACGTTTTCTCTATGGCCGCAGGTGGCCGGGTAATCGTATGTGCATCAGGGAGATGCTGTGTCCAGAGCTGTGAAAGTTACTACCGCATGGCTGTGCGGGGGGATTCTCGGGATTGTCGCCGGGTTGTTCGGAGCGGGCGGCGCCTACGCCGACGACTCCGGCGGGCCGGCGCAGGTCGGGGACACCGTGTATTTTTCGCTCGGACAATGGAATTGCTCGATCGCCGGGGACGGCGCGGTAGGTTGCGATCTCGCAGTTCCGGCCGCCGTCATGAATGTGCTGTACGCGGGAGCACAGGTCCCGTTCCCGAATGTGCCTGCCATTGTCATCGATTCGACCGCGGCGCCCGCGCATCCACAGTGGAACTCGGGCGGCAGCCACACGCTGCCGGGCGGAAACCCCGGTCTGGCGGCCATCACGCAGGTCAGCGGGCACGACCCGGAGTTCTCCATCACCCATGCCGGGGCCACCTGCCAGATCACCTTCAACGGTTCGGCGGTGTGCAGTTCACTGGGGCATGGGTTCAGCCAAAGGGGACCAGTGCCTTTCGGCTACTGATCCCCTTCGAATCACCGATTACCGGTACCAGACGCCGGAATCCCAGTCGCCGTAGTCCCAGACATTGAAATCGTAACGACCATGTGCTCCCCCGAAGAGGTAACCCCACCAGCCGGCCGAAGTGTCGCAGATCTGGTCGTCGTGGTTGCACACCGACAACACCGGGAAGCCGCCGAACCAATCATCGACGCCCGCAAGCGGATAGCCGACGATGCCGCTGCCGGGAGTGGAGGACAAACCTGCCCCGCCCGGGCCCGCATCCCGCTTGGGATCCGAGAGCAGAATGGCATTCGCGTTATCGACATCCTGGTGTGCGGTGACCCAGGCGTGCACGATTCCGGCACCTTCACTGTGCCCGATGATCCGGATGTGGTCGCCGGGGCATTCGTTGCGGTGCTGCCAGAACAGCCGATCGAGTTCGTTCAACCCCGACATCGGGTCGGCGGAGTTGTACCCGACGGGCTGGTTCACATAGGCGGAGAAGACCGACGAGTTGTTGTCGCCGAGCCCGCCGATGCCGATCGACCAATCACCGGTGCAGTCATCGGCATTGGCGGTCGCGACCGTCAGGTGTGTCATGGTGGAAAAGAGGATAGCCAACAATAATGCGGCGAAGAGCGCCGTTGCTCTACGCATGGTCGTAACTTTCTTATAGCACTGGCCTCCGGGGCGAGCCCGGCTTGCTCACGATGTACCCAGCAATTGCTGGCGTTCTTCATTCCTGCCGAAACAGTTATCTCACCCCTGTTTTCGTAGGCCGTTTCGCGATGTCAGGGCCCTGCGAGCGCCGCACGGACCCCGGCTTGCCCGCCGTTGACACGCTGTCCGGTCCGGACGGCGACCAGGGCCGGACCGGATAACCCGTACTCCATTCCCCACCAGCGCTTTTCACGCTCGCCGCCGGTTTGCCACGATCGGGCGCCGCGACGAATTCCCTACCTTCTGTTCGGAGCCCATCGGCCCCCACCGGATCAGGAGGAAACATGATCAAGTCCACTCGCCAGGTCCGCACCGGGCGACAGTCATGAGGATTCCTGGAAAAAGGCTCGGCGATTCCGCTCGGCGGCAACTACATTGGCCGGATACTGGCGGGGGTCCAGCGGGTACGGGGGAAATCGTGATGACTGTGGAGCTCGATGACGGCCGGATACGGTCGCCGCGCGCGGTTTTCGCCGAACGCTTCGGGGAACTGCATGCGGCGGCGGGCAATCCGACCCTGCGGCGCGTCGCGACGGCCGCCGACAACCGCATGCGCGCCGCGCGCGGCAATCGGCCCGGCGGCGCGTCCGCGCAGCGCATCAGCGACTGGAAGGCCGGGCGCAACGTCCCGGCCCGCTTCGAATCCCTGCTGCCGGTGGTACTGACCCTCGTCGAAATGGCCGCGAAGGCGGGCAACCCGCTGCCGCACCCCGTCGCCGATCCCGCCGAATGGCAACGACTCTGGCGCGAAGCGACCAGCTGGAACCCCGAACACGACACCGAGGCAGCCTGCCCGTACCAGGGCTTGCGCGCCTACAGCGCAGCGCAACGGAACCTGTTCTTCGGCCGCACCCGCGCGGTCACCGAGTTGGCGGCGATGGTGCGCTCGGCCACCGGGGTCACCGCCGTGATCGGTGCATCCGGAGCCGGTAAATCCTCACTGCTGGCAGCAGGATTGGCACCCGCACTGGGAGATTGGGAGATCACCACGCTGACTCCCGGCGCACACCCGTATGTGGCGCTACGCGAAGCACTCGGGCAGGCAAGCGAGACCCAGTCGACCGCAGCCGAGAACCCGCCGCCCGAGAGCGAAGATCCACCGAACCAAGCGGAGGAGCAGCCGGAGGCCGGTGCGGTTTTGGCTGCGCTGGCCGCGCGGAGCGGCGGGGCGCGACGGTTGGTGATCGTCGATCAGCTGGAGGAGCTGTTCACCGCCTGCACCGATGAGCGGGAGCGGGAGTTGTTCCTGAGCGTCCTCGACGGATGCGCGAACCGCTCGGACGATCCCGTGGCGGTGGTGGTGGCGTTGCGCGCGGACTTCTACGCGCACTGCCTCAACCATCTGATACTGCAGGATGCACTCGAGCATCGCGGGTATCTGCTGGGGCCGCTGCGGATGGATGAACTGTCGCAGGCGGTTTCGGGTCCGGCGCGGGCGGCGGGGCTGGAGTTGGAGCCCGGGCTCGAGGAGTTGATCACGAGCGAATTGTGCGGAGCCGGGGACCATCACGGCCGACGCACCTACGATCCGGGCGCGCTGCCGATGCTTTCGCACGTCATGGCCGCCACCTGGCAGCATCGGGAGGGGCGACGGCTGACCATCGCCGGGTATCGACGGGCGGGCGGCGTGGTCGGATCGGTCGCCGAGACCGCCGAATATGCTTGGAACGAACTGACTTCCGACCAGCAGCGCGCCGCCCGCGAACTGCTGCTCGGCCTGGTGACGGTGAGCCAGGATTCCCGTGACACCCGCCGCACGGTGGCCCGCGACGAACTCCTGCGCCGCACCGACGCCCACGAAGACGCCACCGCCGCACTCGAACTCCTCGCCCGCACCCGCCTCATCACCCTCGACGCCGACGCCGTCACCCTCACCCACGAAATCGTCCTCACCGCCTGGCCGCGCCTGCGCGGCTGGATCGACGAGGACCGCGTCGGGTACCTGATCCGCCAGCGCCTGGAATCCGACGCCGCGGAATGGGCTGCCCAGGAACGAGATCCATCACTCCTCTACAGCGGCACCCGCTTGCAGAGTGCCCGCGACCACGCCGACCCACCACCGGTCGGCCCACTGGCCCAGGAATTCCTGACCAGCTCGGCGAGCGCGGTCGGCACCACCCGGCGCCGCGCGAGGCGGCTCCGAGTGATCCTCGCACTGTTCGGGGTGGGACTTCTGGTTCTGGGCGTCGGCCTCTACTCGCAGACCCGGCTGGCCGAACAACGCAGTGCCGACCGCGATTTCGCGGCCGTGCTGGCGGCCGCCGATCAAGTGCAACCGACCGATCCATCGCTGGCCGCACAGCTGAACCTCGTCGCGTGGCGGCTGCGACCGGGTGATCCGGCCGTGCGGTCCAGATTGCTGGAATCGCAGACAAGTCCGCTGCTGACCGTAACCCCGGCCCACACCGAGAGCATCAGCAAGATCGCTTACCAGCCCGCCGCGCGCTTGCTGGCCTCGATCGACGACACCGGCAATCTGCGGCTGTGGGACACCGCCGATCCGAAGCACCCGCGCGCACTCGGGCAGCAGCTCACCGGGCTCGGCGCGGTAGCCCTCGCGGCGACGGGCCGGATGATGGCCACCGGCTCCAGTCCGGCGTGGCCACTGGACACGCCGGACCCCACGAATCCCGTCGTCACGCTGTGGGATACCTCGAATCCCGCGACGCCCAAACAGCTCGCTACCGTGCCGACCGATGCGAACCAGACGGAGCTGGCGTTCGCGCCGGACGGTCGGACCCTCGTCACACTGACGTCGCATCGGCTGACGCTGTGGGACATCGGCAATCCGGCCGCGCCCGTGCAACTGGCCAGCCGCGAACTGCGTCCGGCCGACGATAACGGCGCGACCGGCACCCTGCGGTTCAGCCCCGACGGGCGGCTGCTTGCCCTGATCGTCCAGGACGGGAACACCGAAACGGACTCGGTCCGGCTCTGGGATCTCACCCATCCGAATACACCGATGCCGTTGGACTCCGCTATCGCCGTCAGCTCGCACGCGACACTCCAAAGCGGAATCAGCGCCATCGCTTTCCGCCCGGGCAGCAACATTCTGGCCGTGGGCATCACGCCGGAATCGGGATCGCACGCCATAGTGCAGCTGTGGGAGATCAGCGATCCGCAGCATCCGCGCCTGATATCCAGCCGGGAAGTCGAGCATGGCAGCATCTCGGCGCTGGACTTCTCGCCCGACGGCCGACAGCTGGCGACCGCGGCGGGCAAGACCGTGACCGTGTGGAACGTCACCGATCCCACCGACCCGACCCACCTGGTGGACGGCTTGGCCACGGGGGCGGGCACCTGCCACTCCCCCGTCGGCGGTGGCCCATCCGCCACCAATGCCTTCCAGTGCTATCCCAGTCCGCGCGCGGTGGCATTCACCTCCGACGGCCGCAGCCTGATCACCGGGGTTTCCACCGGCGACCTCCACACCTGGTCGCTCCCGACCGCGCTGACGCCGATCAAGCCGGGCTCGAACGACATGTCGGTACTGACCGGCGACAGCGTCAAGCTCGCGATCATGTCCGACGTGCGCCGGGCGACCACGATCTGGGATATCGGAGGCACGCAGGCGCCCAAGATGATTGCCGAGTACCGGACGGACGAGAACTTCGCTTCGGTCACGCTCTCACCCGACGGCACCATGCTCCTCGAGTTGAAGGCAGCCGACACCGGCTCCATGACGATCGTCGACGTGTCCGACCCGGCGGCCGTCCATATCCGCGGCACCTGGACCTTCCCCGATCCGGGAGCGATCCGCCGGTGGGCCATCAGCGCCGACTTCCGCACGCTCGCCACGGTCGACAAGGACGACATGCTGCAGCTGTGGGACTTCACCGACCCACCGCACGCCACCCAACTCGGGGCCCCCATCCGGATACCGGCCGCGGCGGGTTTCGATTTCGGGCCCGACAGCAAGTCCCTGATCGAAACCGAAACCACCGGCGACAGTGGGCATCAGGAACGAGTGACCACGCTGTGGAGCCTGGCGGACCGATCGCATCCGCGCCGCGTCGCCGACCTCCTGCGCCACCCCGCGGACGCATTGGAGGCCGTCACCCTCTCCCCGGATCTGCGAACGATGGCGGTTTCCAGCGGCAAGGGCTCGATCCAGCTCTGGGACATCAGCGATCCGGCGCGACCGCGGCGGCTGGGAACACCGATCGTGACGACGGTCCCGGCGATACAGCAGACCACGTTCACCCCCGACTCCCGGACCTTGCTCACGAGCGGATTCGACGGTGCCCTCGGGCTGTGGGACCTCAGCGACCGCAGCCACCCGACCGAATTCGCGACGCTCACGCCCAACGGCGGATACAGCGATGGCGGCGGGCTGTCCGTGGGTGATCAGCGGCTCGCCGCGGTCAACACCGAGGGCATCTTCGCCCTGTGGGACCTCGACCCGCAGCATGCCGTCGACCGCATCTGCTCGGCCACCGGCTCGTACTGGACCCAGGATCTCTGGACTCGGTATCTGCCGCAGTTCCCGTATCAGCCACCGTGCCAAGCCAATTGAGACGTTCAGTGCCGCCGGACGATCGCGATCGGAATCTCGGTGCCGTGCAGCAGAGCGTGGCCCGTCGAGCCGAGTGCCATGCCGGGGTACCCGCGGGTGCCGTGACTGCCGACCACCAGCAGTTGGGCATCCGCGGCGGCCTCGGCGAGGACTCGCGCCGGATGGCCCTCCACCACAACAGATTTCACGTCCACGGTCGGATGTGCCGTGACGTTGGGGGCCAGCACCGTCGACAGGAGACCGACGGCGTCCGTGTGGGTATGGGTGTCGCTGTCGCCGGACAGTTCCCAGGCGTGGACGACGATCAGCGGCACCGCGCGGCGGGAGGCTTCGTCGAAGGCGAGCTGCAAGGCTCGGGCGCTGTGCGGGGAACCGTCGACCCCCGCGACGATCGGGCGGGCGGTGAGGGTGAGTGGGTCGGCGGGGACGATCACGATCGAGCCCTCGGCCTGCCGGGCGACGCCGGTGCTGACCGAGCCGAGCAGGCTGCGGTGGTAGGCACTCATTCCGCGCACGCCGACGACCAGATAGTGGGCGGTCTCGGCCAGTTCGGACAGGGCCGGGACGGCGGGCGCGTCCACGATGAAGGTGGCGATGTCGGCCAGTGGGCGATCCCCCGCCGCGTGCCGGGCGACCTGCACAGCACTGTCGAGGGCGGCTTGGGCGGTCTCGCGTAATCGGTCGTGCAGCAGCCGGACTGGGCTCTCGTCCGGACCGGCGTCGGCGATCGGCGCGACCGCGAAGACCAGGTGCAGCGGTGATCCGCGCAGGGCGGCGGCGAGCGCGGCCCAGCGGACGGCGTGCAGCGCCGACTCCGAGGAATCGACCCCCACCACGATCGGGCGATCGGGACTGTCGGCGGGCACGGAATTCGCCTCCTTAACAGGGGGAACGCGGATGGCCCGATCCTACGAGCCCGGGCGGCGCGCACCCGGCGGCTCGCCGAGCGGGAGAGCGGCGGCGCATGGTCGAGGAATGGTGTCGGTTCGACGTCGGATCGGTGCAGGTGCGGCCGGTCGGTTTCATCGATGGTGCCCGCCCGGCACACGCTGAGCACGGTCGTGAGGCCAGGCGAAGGGAGACACGGTGGGAATGCGACGGCGTGAACTATTGCTCGGTATCGCCGGAGGCGTCGTCCTGGCCGGATGCGGCAGCGACAGCGAGAAACCCCGGCAGCCACCGAAACCCGCGACCATCCGCTTCGATCCGGGCCCCGGCCCGGCCGAGGCCCGCAAGCTGGGCACGGTCAGCGTCACCGACGGCACCGTGACCTCCGTGCAATGGCTCGACGAAACCGGACGGCCTCTGCCCGGTACACCGTCGCCGGACCGGCGCACCTGGACCAGCTCCGAACCGCTCGGCTACGGCCACACCTACACCGCGACCGCGGTGGCGCACGGCGAGACCGGCGACATCACCGCCACCACCACCTGCACGACCGTCGAACCGGATCGGCTGGTGGATGTCTCGCTGCGCTCGGCGAACCTGGTCGAGCTCACCGAAAACGACACCTACGGTGTGGGTTTCGTCCTGGTCGCGCATTTCGACGAGGCCGTCGACCGGGCCGCCGCGCAACGCTGTTTGCAGGTCGAGACCGTGCCCAAGACCACCGGCGCCTGGTACTGGCTCGACGACCGCAACGCACACTGGCGGCCCGAACACTACCACGCGCCCGGAACCCGAATCACGGTGTCGGCCAACCTCTTCGGTGTCCAACTCGGCGATGGCGCGTACGGTCAACGCGACCAACGTGTTTCGGTCAATATCGGCCCCGCCCACGTCGCGATCGCCGATGACGACACCAAACTGATCCAGGTCTTCGACAACGGAAACCTGGTGCGTACCATGCCCACCTCCATGGGTATGGGCGGCACCGCGGTGATCGGCGGCCGCCAGCTGTCCTTCTGGACGCGCCCCGGCGTCTACACCGTCCTGGACCGCAAAGACCCGGTCATCATGGACTCCGAAAGCTACGGCCTGCCGACCAATTCCCGTCTCGGCTACCGCACCAGCATCAACCACGCCGTGCGCATCAGCCACGACGGCATCTACGTCCACGAACTCGCCGCCAGCGTCTGGGCCCAGGGCAATACCGACACCTCCCACGGCTGCCTCAACATCTCCCCCGACGACGCCGCCTGGTTCTACGACTTCGTCCTACCCGGCGACGTCGTCGAGGTCCGCAACACCGGCGGCGACCCCCTCGACATCTGGCAGAACGGCGACTGGACCATCCCCTGGCCCGACTGGCTCCGCGGCTGACTCCACAACGCTCCGCCATCACGACCACCCGGTATCCCGGACACAATCATGCGTTCGCCCTCCCGCCGCGGCGCGCTGCTGTCATCCTCGAAACAGGGACTGCGGCAAGGGGGAAGCATGAACTCCGCACCACCGGATTGGTATCCCGACCCCCGGGACGAGGGCTTTCTGCGCTGGTGGAACGGCTCTGAGTGGACCGGCGACCTCCGCCCGGCCCGGGCCGGGCAATCTCCGTCCGGCCTCGAGCTCACCGCCCTGCAACGAGAGCGAGAGCAGCTCAACGCCGAGATCACGGATAAACGGGCGGAGTTGGACGGCCTGCGCGCCCAGGTGATCCACACAAGTGACGAGCTGGCGCTGCAGGAGATCGGCATCTACGAATACCGCCATCCGCTCACCGACGCGGTCACCCGTCAGGAAGAGCTGCGTCAACTGCGCGGCAACATCAAATACCTGGCGCGGCTGGACGGCGGCGCGATCGAAGCTCCCGCGACATGGATGATCGGCGATTCGGTCACCCAGGGCCGCAAGATGATTCGTGAATACTCGATGCTGATGCTGCGCGCTTACAACGCCGAGGTCGACAATCTCGTCCGCGACCTCAAACCCTGGAAACTGCCCACCGCACTCGAACGTCTCGACAAGATCGCCACTGCCCTCGAGCGGTTCGGTCAGACGATGAAACTACGCATCGCACCGCAATATCACGGGCTGCGCCGCCGGGAACTGGAGATGACCGCCGACCATCTCGAAGAAGTCGCCCGCCGCAAGCAGAAAGAGCGCGAAGACCGCGAGAAGCTGCGCGAGGAGCGAAAGGTCCACGAGGAACTCGCGCGCAAGCGTGCGGCGCTCGAGCGACAGCAAGAGGATTGCCGCACCGCCCTCACCTCGTCCGAGGCGACCGGGGATACGGCTTCCGCGGACGATCTGCGCAAGAAACTGTCGGCGCTGGAAGAAGAGATCAAGACCGTCGACTATCGCGCCACCCACGTTCGAGCCGGGTACGTCTATGTCATCTCCAATCTCGGCGCTTTCGGCAAGGACGTGGTCAAGATAGGCCTGACCCGGCGCTTCGACCCGTATGAGCGGATCCGTGAACTGAATATCGCGTCGGTGCCGTTCCGTTTCGACGTGCACGCCCTGTTCCCCGCGGACGACGCTGTCGGGATCGAAGCCGAGATGCACCGCCGCCTGGATCGCTGCCGGGTCAACCGGGTCAACAACCGGCGCGAGTTCTTCCGGGTCCCGCTCGCGGAGGTGCGCCGGCATCTACAGGAGGTCGCGCCCGACGAACTGCTCGAGTTCACCGAATTCGCGGCGGCCGAGGAATTCCGCCGGAGTGAGAACGTCCGCGAGGAGGACTGATATGCCACATGCCCAGGGCCAGTTGACAATCCGCACCGACGGCGGCGCCGACGAACTGTTCGAACTACTGGACTGGTTCAACACCGAGGACGAGCTACGTGGCCGGGTGAGCCTGCCCGACAACCGGATTCAGCCCGGCCGGATGGGGGATCTGTACGAAGTGCTGACCGTCGCGGTCGGCGCGGGCGGCCTCGCGCCGGTGCTGGTCCGGTCGCTGGCCGGATGGTTCACCCATCGGCGCTCCGATATGACCGTCACTCTCACCCTCGACGGGGATCGCACCGAGATCACGGTCGACGCCAAGCGCATCAACGCACCGGAGGTGACCCGCGCACTACAGACCATGCTCGAGCACACCGACCCGCCGCAATGAACGCGGTGCCGGATCGCGGCGGCCGGCGGGCCGCCGTGATCGGCGTGGGCCGCTACCGCCATCGGGATATCCCCGATATCCCGGCCGCGCACAACAATGTCGAGGACATGGCCCGGCTGCTGACGGCCGGAGGCGGGTTCGCGACCGAACATTGCCATGCCCTGGTCGATCCCGAGCATGGTTCCCGCGTCGGCGAGGCGGTCGCGCGGGCGGCCCGGGAAGCCGACGACATCCTGCTGGTCTATTACACCGGGCACGGGCTGCTCGACCGGCGGGGGCGATTGCACCTCGCCCTGCCCGACAGCGATCCCGGCCATCTGGGCTGGAGCTCGGTCCCGTTCACCATGCTGCGCGATGAGCTCGCCGAAAGCCGGGCCCGCACCCGAATCCTGATCTTGGACTGCTGCTTCTCCGGGCGTGCATTCGAGGCCATGAGCTCCCCCGCCACCGTGGTCGACGGCCAGCTCGACATCCACGGCACTTACACCATCTCCTCCTCGGCCGCGAACGAAACCTCGCTCGCACCACAGGGACACCGCAATACCGCCTTCACCGCCGCCCTGCTCAGCGCCGCCACCGACACCGACCTCACCCTCGACCAGCTCTACGTGCGGGTGGACGATATCCTGTACAACCGCGGGCATCCCCGCCCGCGGCGGCGAAGCATCAACTCCGCCAGCGAATTACGCCTGTTCGCCCGGACGTCCGACGGCGATTCCGAGCAGGAACGCGAGTGGCGGCGCGCCGCCGCACGGGGTGACGCCCAGGCGATGACGAAGCTCGCCGACCTCCACTACGCCAGGGGTGAGATCACCGCAGCACACGAATGGCTGCGCCGCGCAGCCGAACTCGGCGATCTCGACGCGATGGGCACGCTGGCGAGCCTGCTGCACAAGGTCAAACATGTCAGCGAGGCCGAAGGCTGGTGGCGGCTGGCGGCATTGGGCGGGCATGCCGACTCGATGTTCAACCTGGCGGTCGTCCTCGACCATGCCATGCAACTCGACGAGGCACTCACCTGGTATCGCCGTGCCGCCGAGACGGGCAACAAGGACGCGATGCACAACCTTGCGATCCGGCTGCGCTATCGGGGGCAGCTGGAGGAGGCCGCCCAGTGGTGGCAACGCGCGGGCCATCGACGTGCCCAGGGGGTGTACGAGAAGCCGCGCGGACTGACCTCACCCCGGTGAGCACGCCTATCACCTTGCCTCCCAGCGTGATTCCCGATCACAGCAGGGAGTGGGTGCTGAGGCGGATTAGGCAGGATTCGACGAGGTCAGCGGCGGAGCCGGGGGTGTCGGAGGCGGCCCAGAGTTCGGTGGCGAGGCGGACGGCGGTGTTGGCGAGGGCGGCGGTGAGGACGACGTCGAGGTCGTGGGGGGCGCGGTTGGTGCGCGCGGCGATGATGGGGACGAGTTGGGTTTCGGTGTCCTGTTGGATGCGCAGCCAGGTGGCGCGGAGGGCGGGGAGTTGGGTGGCGGCGAGGATCAGGGGGCGTAGGTCGGCTGCCGCGATGCCTTCGGCGGCCGCGGTGCGGGTGGTGGCGGTGCGGTAGGAGTCGGCGAGGGCTTCGCGGAGGGGGATTTCGGGTGGCCAGGCGGACAATTCGTCGGCCCAGGCCTGGCTGCCGATGGCGAGCAAGGGGGCCAGGACGTCCTCTTTGCCGGCGAAATAGCGGTAGAAGGTGCGCAGGCCCATGCCCGCGGCGGCGGCGATGTCCTCGACCGTGGTTGCGGTGTAGCCGTTTTCGATGAACAGGCGGGCGGCGGCCAGGGCCACTGCGCGGCGGGTGGCCGCGCGGCGGGCCTCGGTGAGGGTGGGGCGGCCGGTGCGGGGCCTGTCGCTGGCGGCGCTGGTCATAGGGGCACTCTAGCCAAGGCCGAAAGTATTTATGGCGCGGAGTGCCGTTAACGGCATATTGTGTCATTAAGTAGTTCCATCGATCAGGAAGTGATCCATGAACCGTCTCGAGCAGCGCCGCATTCTGGTCACCGGCGCCGGGTCCGGCATCGGCCAGGCCACCGTTCTCCGTCTGCTGTCGGAAGGGGCGGTCGTCGCGGGCGCCGACGTCAATGCCGAGGGTCTGGCCCTGACCCGCAAGCAGGCCGCCGAGGCGGGCACCGACTCGCGGCTCACCACGATCGAAATGAACATCGGCGCCGAAGAAGAGGTGATCGCGGGCGTGCGCACTGCGATCGAATCCCTCGGCGGACTGGACGCCGTGGTGAACGCGGCGGGCATCCTGCGTGCGGCCCACACCCACGAGACTTCGCTCGAGCTCTGGAACCAGATCATCAGCGTCAACCTCACCGGCACCTTCCTGGTGATCCGCGAGGCACTGCCCGCGCTGCTGGCCAATCCGCGCAGCACGGTCGTGAACTTCAGTTCCACCTCGGCCAACTTCGCGCACCCCTATATGGCCGCATACTCGGCGAGCAAGGGCGGCATCCAGACGCTGACCCATGTGCTGGCCTTGGAATACGGCAAGCGGGGCCTGCGCGCGGTGAGCGTCGCCCCCGGCGGCATCAAGTCGGGCATCACCGACGCCACGCCCAGCTACCTCCCGCAGGACGCCGACTGGTCGCTGTTCGGCCGGTTGATCGCCGTACTGCCGCAGGACAATCCCGAGGAGCTGGCCGGTCCGGAGAACGTGGCGGGGGTGATCGCCATGCTGGTGTCGGATGACGGGCGCTTCATCAGCGGCACCGAGATCCGCATCGACGGCGCGGCCCACACGTAAGCACCGCAGTCAATGACGAAGGCCCCGATCGGGATTCGATCGGGGCCTTTCATGTCGACGGGTCCGCGTCGGTGCGCGGCGCCCACCGGTGTCAGTTCGCGGCGCCCACCAGTTCGGCATTACCGCGCAGAATCGCATCCGCGGTGCCCGCCGGCCATTCCAGCGCCGCATCGAGTTTGACCAGCACGTCCTCGGCGGGCGACTCCATCAGGCACCGTTCGATCTGGCTGATCATGCCCGTGGACGGTCCGCCGTTCTTGGCCACATCGGCCTGCGTCCAACCGTTTTCGCGCCGCCGCGCCTTGACCCGGTCGGCCAGCGCCTTGATATCGGGCGCTGCGCCACTCACGGCCGAAGTCGCGCCACTCACGGCCGCGTCCCCTGCACTGGCGGCCGGTGCCGCGGTGGCCTTCGCAGCCACCGGTGCGGTAACTCGCGCCGTCACGGGTTCCGCAACCACCGGCTCCGCGGCCTGTGCCCGGTCCTTGCCGGACGTCAGCAGGCCCTGCGTAATGAGCCGGGACCGCTTCTTCCGGCCCATCTTCCCCATTTTCGCCATCCACCGCTCCTCGATCGCACTCAAAACTTCGCTCAAACCCCGGCAAGGTTGCCACAGGTTCGCGACAAACCCGGGGTAAACCCGAACTTCGGCGTGCCATCCGTGAGAAACAGTGTTGATTCCGATTTCATCGGCTCGATATCGGATAGCCAATAGGTTGCGCCCGATTTGACCCATGCCGCCTTATTGCAGTAAGACTGCAGTATGCGTATTCGACTGCTCGCCGCCTGCACCCTCTCGGCGGCGACCATGGCCGTCACCGCGGCCACCGCGCACGCGGACACCCCCGCCGAGAGCGCACCACCCGCCGCCCCGGCCCACCAGCAAGCCCTCGCCGACCTCGGCAATGCCGTCACCCTCGGCACCGGCGCGGGCGCGATGGCGGGTACCGCGATCGGCCTCGGCGCGGGCTGTCTCCTGGGCGGCATCGTCGGTGGCGTCGGCGGTGCGGCCGTCAGCCTCGGCGTCCTCGCCCTGCCCGGCGCGCTCGGCGGCTGCCTGGTCACCGCCGCCGCGGTGGGAGCCATCGGCGCGGTCGCGGGCACGGTCCTGATCGGAGCACCGGTCGCCATCGCCGTCGGCGCACCCGACATCACTACCCTGCTGACCCAGCCCGCACCCCAGGCCGGGTAGCGAAACCGGCTCCCTTCGAAGCGATTACGCGGGGGCGGCGGCGAGTAGGTCTCGGCGGGAACGGTATTCGCGACGCCAGCGCAGGAAACCGACGGTGACCATGACGAAGAAGACGCCGTAGACCGCGCCCGACGCGTAAAGGCCGGACTTCAACGCCAGTGGCACGCCGACCAGATCGACGAGCATCCAGATGATCCAGAAGTCGGTCAGGGCGCGGCTCTGCGCGAAGGTCGCGATGGCGCTGCCCACGAAAACGTAGGCGTTGGCCCACGGCGACCAGGCGATGTGCAGCCACGACAGGTGGGAGAACGCCTCGGCCACCAGGGCGGTCCCGATTGCCAGCACGCCCAGCAGGATCACCCGTTCGCGGGTGGAGGCCGGGCGCACCAGCAACTCGTGATGGTCGCGGGTGCCGCGGCCCCAGGCCCACCAGCCGTACCCGGCCAGCGCGATGAACAGCATCTGCTTGAGCGCATTGCCGGGCACGTGCGCATGAATCGACGCCGCCAGCAGCAACAGCGCACCGGCCAGCTGCACCGGCCAGGTCCACATCGTCTTGCGCATGGCCAGCCACACCACCGCCAGCGACAGGATGTTGCCGATGGCGTCGGTCCAGAGGATGTGCTCCCCGAGCAGGTCGAAAGCCGCGTTCACGCCGACCACCGTGCCATATGGGCACATTCGCGGCGCGGGCCAGTCCCGTTGGATGCCGCGATCACGCGGTGCATCCCTTCGACCGTCACGGCGAAATGCCCGGGAACCAACGTCGCGGGAGGAACTGGAGCCACGCGCCTGTCAACACACATCGCCGCCGCGCGAATTCCCGTCACCCCGGGCTTGCCCGATTACCTGCGCCAACCCCGCCCCGATGGCGTGAAATCCGATGCGGCATGCGATTCGTGGAGGATTTCCGCGGCCGGACCCGGGCGGGGTGCCCGGCGGTGATCGCGTGGGTACGTTGGCGATCATGCGTACCGACAATGATTCCTGGGATATCAAGACCGGTGTCGGATCGACCGCGCTGTTCGTGGCGGCGGCCCGGGCGCTGGGTGGCCGCGACGCCGCCGCACCCGCACACGACCCCCTGGCCGAGCTGTTCGTGCGGGCGGCCGGTACCGAATGGGTCGACCTGCTGGAGGGCCGCGCGCCCGATCATCCGCTGCTGACACCGGATTTCGGTGCACAGTTCCAGCAGCATCAGATCGCCCGCACCCGCTACTTCGACGACTACCTGTCCGCGGCCACCGCCGCGGGCATCCGGCAGGTGGTGATCCTGGCCGCCGGCCTGGACTCCCGTGCCTACCGGCTGGCCTGGCCGGACACGACCGCGATCTACGAACTCGACCGCCCGCAGGTGCTGGCGTTCAAGCGCGAGACCCTCGCCGCGGCCGGGCACGCGCCGGGCGCGGACCGGCACGAGGTGGCCGTCGATCTGCGTGAGGACTGGCCGAAGGCGTTGCGCGAGAACGGCTTCGATCCGGCCCAGCCGACCGCGTGGCTGGTCGAGGGCCTGCTGATCTATCTGACCCCGGCGGCGCAGGACCAGCTGTTCACCGCAATCGCCGCGCTCAGCGCGCCCGGCAGTCAGGTCGCGATCGAGCAGATGGATCCCTTGCCCGCCGAGGCGGTCACCGCCATGTCCGGTGGCGACGAGGCGGGCTCGGAGTGGGTGAGCATGGTCTACAACGAGCCGCGCACCGACGCCACCACGTGGTTCGGCGAGCACGGGTGGAGCGGCGAGCGGATCTATCTCACCGACTACTTGGAGAAGCTCGGCCAGGTTCCGGCGGCCGCCGGTCCGCAGCAGCAGTCGCTGATCAATCTGGTCACCGTCGTCCGCCCCGGGTAGCCACCTACGTTGTCCGCCGAGTTGCTGCGCTCCCCCGCGTGCGCGGCAACTCGGCCCGCCCCGGCCTCCGGCATTTCGGCGACCACACTGACACAAAGTGAATTCCGTCCTGCCCCCACCGCTTTCACCACTGATTGCGACTCGATTGCCGGTATTGTTTCCCGAAGTGCAGAACGGACCGGCGACATCTCGTCCCCGGGCAACGGAGAGGCGGCGGTGGTGGAATTCGGCGCGAACGCGGAAACGCCGAAAGACGAACTCCCACAACCCCCTACATTCGGATCATCATTACGGCGACTGCGCGAGGAACGCGGTCTCTCCCGCGAGCGGCTGGCCTTCAACGCCGGAGTGAGCGCCAGCTACGTGACCAGCCTGGAGAAGGGCGACCGGGCGCACCCCACCCGCGAGGTGATCGAGGCGCTGCTCCGCTGCCTGGCGCGGCTTTCCGAACTCGCGCCAGGTCAGCGTCGCCTGCTGTTCGATCTGGCCGGTCTGCCCGCCACCGAACTACCGAGCATCGAGGATCTGCGCGCGGATCTAGGTCGAGGCATCCCGCGCGCGCTCGAGCTCTACGAACCGCATCTGGCCGCCTACACCGACACCCGGCTCAATATCCTCTACTGCAATTCCAGCTTCGCGCAGGGCTTTCCGGGCCTGCGCGAGGACGGCAACCTGCTGCGCTGGATGCTCGGCAATCCGCTGGCCAAGCAGGCCCTGGTCGAATGCGATCGCGAGGTCCGGATCTCGGTCCAGTGGCTGCACGGCTTCACCGCCGAGCACGCCGACCCGAGCTGGTCGGAGGAACTGCTGGCCGAGCTGGGCGGCTATCCGCTGTTCCGGGAACTGTGGTCGACCACGCTGGCCCGCTACGAACGCGAGCGGCCCATCATCCGGCTGCGCGATCCCGGCACCGGGCAGCAGATGTCGATCGTGGGCCAGCTTTTCGGCGTGCCCAGCACCAGCTACCCGGGTCGGATCCAGATCTTCCTCGGCCTGCGGATGTAACCCTCAGCGAGCGAGCGGCTGGTAGAACACCAGCCCGTTGCCCTTGTTGTCGTAGACGACCGCGCGGCGTTCGTGCGCGTCGTCGTAGGGACCGCGCACGATGCCGCCGCCACTGGCTTCGACCGCCTTGGCCGCGGCGTCCACGTCGGCGGTCTTGATGCCGACGACGACCTGACCGTGGATCGGGTGATCGACGGCGGTGGCCAGCGCCAGCGTGATCGCGCCGCCGTCGAGCGCCGCGAAATGCGTGCCGTCGCGGAACTTCACGGGCATGCCGAGGGTCTCGCTGTAGAACTTGATCGATTCATCCAGGTCGTCGG
The DNA here is from genome assembly GCF_054782115.1 of Nocardia heshunensis. NCBI lineage: Bacteria > Bacillati > Actinomycetota > Actinomycetes > Mycobacteriales > Nocardiaceae > Nocardia > Nocardia heshunensis. The sequence continues at coordinate 885,194 of NZ_BAAGTC010000003.1, forward strand.
TGGACAGGATGATCATCTTCACTTCGTGCTCGCTCAAGGAAACCTCCTGTGGCCTTGTCGTTTCCGACTGTCGAAGTCCAAGTCCCGGATCGACCCTAGCGCGGCCGCGAATTCGACCGGAAGGTGAGGGCGACCAGGAAGGTCAGCGCCGCGATACCCGCGGCCACCGCGAACACGACCGTCATCCCACCCACGAGCGCATGCTGCGCGGTGCCGCCCGCAGCCCGCGCGGCGGTGCCGAAGATGGTGACCAGGATGGCCAGCCCCAGCGCCGCCCCGGTCTGCTGCAGGGTCTGCAGCGCGCCGCCGGCCGCACCCGCCTCGTGCGGTTCGACATTCGACATGATGACCACGTTGAGCGGCGAAACCGACAGTCCGATACCGCATCCCAGCAGCAGCATGGCCGCGAACAGCAGCGGGAAGTAGCCGCTGTGCTCGGTCAGCGTGGTGAGCAGCACCAGTCCGCTCGCCATCGCCACCGCGCCGGTCATGGCCACCGGTCGGGGGCCGAAGCGGGCCAGCAGCCGCGGGATCAACCGGACCATGGTGAACATCATCACGGCGGTCGGCAGGAAGGCGAAACCGGTTGCCAGCGCGCTCAATCGGAGCACGTCCTGCAGGTACTGGGTGAGGAAGAAGAACATCGACAGGCCCGCCATGGGCACCAGGAACATATTGGCGTAGGCGGCGGCGCGATTGCGGTCGGTGAACAGGCGCAGCGGCAACAGCGGCTGGCGGGTGCGGGATTCGATGGTCAGGAACGTGGCCAGCAGGGCCACACCGGCCGCGAGGCAGATGTCGGTGATCGGGTCGCCCCAGCCGCGGGAGGCGGCGCTGATGAAACCGTAGGCGAGGGTGGCCACGCCCGCGGTCGCGGTGACCGCGCCGGGCAGGTCGAGGTGGTGGTCCGGTTCGCGTTCCGACGCAGGCAGATTCAGCAGTGCCAGCACCACGACCACCAGTCCGAAGGGCACGTTGATGAACAGCACCGAGCGCCAGCTCAGCCACTCGGTGAGCAGGCCGCCGACGATGAGCCCGATGGCGAATCCGGCGCTCGACATGCCGGAGAACCAGGCCAGGACGCGCACCCGCGCCTTGGGGTCGGGGAACGAAGTGGTCAGCAGCGCAAGGGTATTGGGCGCGGCCATGGCCCCGCCGATGCCCTGCAGCACCCGGGCGGCCAGCAGCCATCCGGCGCTGGGCGCGAGTCCGCCCGCGAGGGAGGCGGCGGTGAACAGTGCCGCGCCGACGATGAACAGGGTGCGGCGGCCGAACAGGTCACCGGCGCGGCCGCCGAGCAGCAGCAGGCCGCCGAAGACGAGGCTGTAGGAGTTCATCACCCAGGACAGGCCGGTGGCGCTGAAGTGCAGGTCGGTTTCGATGCGCGGCAGGGCCACGTTCATCACGGTGATGTCGAGGACGATCATCAACTGGCAGGTCAGCAGGGTGGCGAGCACGATGCCGGATCGAAGTCTGCGCGGGGCTGCCGGTTCGCGGGGCGCCGCGACGACAGCATTGGGCGAAAAAGAGGTCGACAAAGGGAACGCTCCAGAAGAGGGAATCAAACGGAGGTATCCTCCGTTTCCGATAGAGCTATCATATGGAGGGTTCCTCCATTTACGCAAGCCTATCCGGAGGGTCCATCCGTTTTCTAGTGGAGGGTTCGTGGAAGCACCGTCGACGGGAAAGCCGATGCGCGCCGATGCGCGCCGGAACTACGAGCGGATCGTTGCCACCGCCCAGTCCGCCTTCACCGAACTCGGACCCGATGCCCCGCTGGAAGAGATCGCGCGCCGCGCGGGCGTCGGCATCGGCACCCTCTACCGCCACTTCCCCAACCGCGAGGTGCTCATCGAGGCCGTCTACCGCTCCAATATCGAGCAGTTGAGCGACCGCGCCCGCGAGCTGCTCGAAATTGGCTCGCCGAGTACGGCTTTCGAGCTCTGGCTACGCGAGTACGTGGCCTGGGTGCGGCTCAACCGGACCCTCGCCACCACCCTGAAGGCGGGCATGGACCGCCAGACACCCACCTTCCAACTCTGCCGCGCCGCGATCAACGAGGCGGCCACGCTGCTGTTGGAGGCGGCCCGCGGCGTGGATGCCATCCGGCCCGATATCGAGCCCGCCGACCTGCTGCGCTTCGGGCACGGCATCGGCGTCGCCTGCGAGGCAACCACTCCCGAGGCCACCGAGCGGATGATCTCGGTGACCATCGACGGCCTGCGCGCCACGCCTCGCGACTAGGGCGTGCTCAGCGCCCGCCAGACCTCGTCGATGAAGGACTCCCAGGCGGCGGGGTCCGTCGGCAAGGCTCCGGGGGCGGTCCGGAAGAGCTGTCCCGTACCCAGATACGTCGTGTACACCAGCACCGCGCGATTGCGCGCGGCCGCGGCCTCGAAGCCGAGGCGGACGAACAACTCCGCCAGATAATCGATGCGGCGGTTGGTGACTCGCGTCAGCACCGGCTCGACCAGCGGGTCGGTGACACCGGCCAGCATGACCGCGAGGTTCTCGTCGGGGTGTGACAGCGCGGTCGCCATCAGGGTCCGCAATCCCACGGCCGGGTCGGGCTCGGCCGCGACCAGGGCGATCACGGCCTCGGTCTCGTCGCGTTCCCAGCGTTCGAGGGCCGCGCCCAGCAACTCGTCCCGGTTCGCGAAATGCCAGTAGGCGCTGCCCTTGGTCGAATTCAGCCGGGCCGCAAGGGGTTCGATGGCCACCGCGGTCACGCCGCCCTCGGTGAGCGCCGCGAGCGCCGCGGCGATCCAGTCATCTCGATTGAGCCGTTGCCTCTTCTCCGCCACGATTCCGTACGCTACCGTATGGAGAGGAACCATACGGTAGCGTACGGAAGTGGGCGGGCACCATGATCTGGAATATTCACGAGCGCGAACTGCCGGTATCGGCGAAAGAGGCGGGCGCACTGCTCGACACGGTGGCCGAGCCCGGCAATATGCTCTGGCCCGCCGAACACTGGCCCGCCATGAAACTCGACCGCCCGTTGCAGGTCGGCGCCGACGGCGGCCACGGTGCCATTCGCTACACCTGCACCGCCTACGAACCGGGCCGTCTGGCCGAATTCACCTTCCCGGCGGGCGGGCTGCTCACGGGCGCACACACCCTCGAGATCGTCGATCGTGGCGAATCCGGTTGTGTCATGCGGCATCTCATCGTCGCCGAGGCGCACGATCCGCGCGGGTGGTTGATGTGGACGGTGGCCGTCCGCTGGCTGCACGACGCGGTCGTCGAGGACATGCTGGATCGCGCGGCGACAGCCGTGGGTCATCCCCCGGCCGAGCCCGCCCGCTGGTCGCCGTGGGTGCGGTTGCTGCGGTTGGGATTCGATCGGATCCCCGAGCCGGTTTCGGTCGGCTGATCACCGGTTGTAGGGCTGCTCCTGCACCCAGCTGAAACCGCGCTCCAATAGCGGGAACGACTTCGGGTCGAGCTGGTCGAAATACGCGTGAATGCGATGCCCCGCATAGTCATCGGCGTCGATCACGAGCTTGCCGGGCCCCGGCCACCAGTAGCTCAGGCGAACGTGGACCGGGGTCTCGGCGTAGGTGCCCAGCTCGATGCGGTTGTGCAGGTCGATGAAATGCCGCTTGGGATCGATGGTCCCGCCGTAGATCTCGAACGAGTCGTCCATGTGCTGGATGGTCACCACCACCGGATCCGAGACATGGAAGGGCCGGTCGACAATGACTCGCCGCCAACGCAATTCATCGGTGAGCAGCGGATCCCGCGCATATCCCTCGGATGAGAAGTGATCCACCTGATAGATCCCATACAGCTCCGGCGCAGGATGCTGCCACTGCCGCCAATTCTGCACACCGGTCACCCCGAGCAGCACCAGACCCGCCACCAGCTGCGCGATCAACGCAATCCGATTGGCACGGGCAGAAGCGAACAGCGCGACCGGCCGTAAGGCGGGCGCAGCCCGGTCGGAGAACAACACCGTGTACACCCTTCGCAGGTGCGGTGCCAGCAGAAACAGACTCAGCAACAAGAACTGCGACGACACCGTCTTGAGCCGAATGTCATAGGTCATGTTCAACAGGAACACCTGAGTCATATCCATCGCACACAACAACGCCCCCGCCGTAGCCGCCCGCGGCACCACCAACAACACTCCCGCCAGCAATTCCGCTGCCCCCAAAGCGATCTCGTACGGCTGCGACACACTGACCTGCGACCACAACACCCCTTCGGGACTGAAATTCCCGAAGGGCTCCACCAACCGATTGAGCACGAACGGCATCTGCGTCGGAATCGCCTTCGCCATCCCGAAATAAAACATGGCAACCGCCAACACGAACCGCAGCCCCACCCGCGTCCACGCATACAACCGCGTATAGCGCGCCCTACGCCGGTCCAACACCGACCAGACCACCGTCCCAACCACGGCGATCACGAACACAAGAAACAGTGCGGTCCACTGAAATCCGCTGTCACTGCCAACCTGGGTGCTGGTCACCCGCAATCCGAGAACATGTGTAGCCGTCCATTGGATCGGCGGCCGCGCCCACCCCAAGAAGTGATGCACCGACGCCCACCCCGTATCGATCCCGATCCCCGCCAACAGAATCGGCACCAGCCCGAGCACCCCAACCACCCCGAACAGCCCGAAATAGCAAGCCCCGAACCGGAATCCGATCCGTGTGGCCAGGCTCCACGGCGACAACTCCGCTCCCACCGATTCCGGTGCGGCCGCCGAGTCCGGCGACTCGATCACTCCACCCTGCTCCGCCACTGCCACCGCACCCTCCCCCACCTCGCCCAGCCTGTGCCGCGACGCTAGACCGCCCCACTTAACAGGGACCAGGTGCTTCGCTGAAGAAATTCGTGGTGATGTCAGGACCGAATCCGGATACGCGAAGGGCCCGGGGGTGGATATATGAGGCATGACTGATGATCAGGCGGTGGGGGTCGCTCTTGGGCGGCTGGTCGATGATGGGGTTTTGAGCGCTTCGCAGCGGGATGCGGTGGTGGCGGCGTTGGTGCGGGAGCGGGGGCGGCCGCCGGTGCGGCGGGTTGTTACGGAGATCGCGGCGTATGCGGGAGCCGGGTTGGTGCTGGGTGGGATTGTGCTGCTGATGGATTCGGCGTGGGGCAGGCTGGATCGGGTCGGGCAGGAGCTGGTGTTGGCCTTCGTGACCGCTTTGCTGGTGGGTGGCGGGGTGACGCTGGTCGGGGCGAAACAGCTGTTCACCGAGCGGGTGCCGGTACGGACCCCGCAGCAGCGGCTCGCGGCGGCGCTGTTCGCGTTGTCGACGCTGTCGGCCGGGGGGCTTGTCGCGGTTGCGGAAGCGGACAGTGGCGACGGGAATTGGCTGTGGGCCGTGCTGGTCGCGGCGGTGGTGGCCGGGGCGGGGTATCGGGCGTTGCCGTCGCTGGTCGGGTTGGTGACTGTTGTCGGGTTCGGCACGTGGGCGGTGGGCGGGATGCTCGAGAATTGGGCACAGGCGCCGAACTTCGTGGTCGGGATCGCGGTCTTGGCGATGGGCGGAATCTGGTTGGGACTCGGCCGGATCGGCTTGGCGGTGCCCACCTGGGCCGGGTATGCGGGCGGCATTGTGGTCGGGACCATCGGCGCGGAGTACACGGACCACGGCTGGCTGTGGGTCGCCGTGCTGGTGCTGCTCTTGGGTGCGGCGTGTTTCGCGCTGTATGTCACCGATCGCTCACCGGTGCTGGTGCTCGGCGGCGGCTTCTGTGTGGCCTTGGCCGTGATTCGCGGTGTCTGGCATTGGACCGATCACTCGACCGGCGCGGCGGCGGTCGTCGTGCTGATCGGCGCGGTCTTCCTCGGAATCGCCGGAAGGCGTCTCGCACACGATCATTCGTGACCGCCAACGTAGCTGTCTGGCCGGCTCCCGAGGCCGACGGTGCCGCGGATCTGCTCGCGGTTCTCACCGTGAACATGCCTGTTGCCGGTTCGGAGTGACCTCGGGGTCGGGATGAGCTGCGCGGTGCGGAGAACTACCGGGGCGGCTTCACAATGGAGGGTGCTGGCGCGCAGGTCGCCGGGGGACCGGGGGTCGGCGCCGAGGGCAGCGATTCGATCGGGACCGGGTGCGAGTCCGGTTGGCCGGGCGCGCATCCGAATAGCAGGAGGCCCGTCGACAGCGCTGCTACCAGGGCTTTCAACACGCGGACTGGCCGCTTCCCGACATTCATCGGACCGACGATAGGGATTCGCCGCGCTCGGCCGCATCCGCCGCCGCATCCGTCATGCGGCGGGCGTGCGGGTCGTCAGCTGTCGAGGCGGAGTGTTTCGCCTGCGGCGGTGAGGTTGTTCTCGACGCGGCGCAGCAGTCGCAGCAGGTCGTCGCGTTGGCGTTGCGACATGCCCTGGGTGAGAATGCCTTCCAGTTCCGACCAGGTGGATTCGACCTTCTCGCGCAGGGCCCGGCCGTCGTCGGTGAGCGAGACGATGGTGGCGCGGCGGTCGACCGGGGACGGGGTGCGCGCCAGCAGACCCTGCTGTTCGAGGCTGCGCACGGTGCGGGTGACCGTGGACGGATCGAGTTTGAGCGCCTTGGCCAGATCGGCCTGCGACTGCCCGTCCTGCTCCCAGAGCTGCATGAGCAGCAGTTCCTGTCCGGCATACAGCCCGAGGCGGCGCAGCAGCGCGGAGGTAACGAGCCAGTAGGCCCGGTTCATGTGGACAACCATCTGGTTGAGCTCTCCGGCCCCCGCGCGAATAGTTGACATGCCATTCAGTATATGGGCCGTGACCGGCGGCTATCCGCGACCACCTTGCCATTTAGTTGGTATGCCATCAATAATCATTGGCATAGCAACTATCTGGGTGGAGGACTGCCGATATGGCGAACACAGGCGAATCGACCGAGGCGGCGGACGTCCGAATGCCGTCGGAGGACGCGGCCGCGCGGTCACGGCGCTGGTGGGCACTGGCCGTACTCGGCATCGCCCAGTTGATGGTCGCGCTGGATGTGACGGTCATGAATGTCGCGCTGCCCGCGGCGCAGCACGCGCTCGGCTTCGCCGATGTGGATCGGCAGTGGGTGATGACCGGTTATGCCCTCACCTTCGGCAGCCTGCTGCTGCTCGGCGGGCGGCTCGGTGACCTGTTGGGCCGCCGTCGGGCCCTGGTGATCGGTCTGCTCGGCTTCGGAATCGCCTCGGCCGTCGGCGGTCTCGCCCCGAACTTCGTCACCTTGGTCGCGGCGCGGATCGGGCAGGGACTCTTCGGCGCGCTGCTCGCCCCCGCGGCTCTCGCCCTGGTCGCCGTCACCTTCACCGATCCGGCCGAACGCGCCAAGGCGTACGGCCTGTTCAGCGCGATCTCCGCGGTCGGCGGCGCGATCGGACTGCTGCTCGGTGGTGCACTCACCGAGTGGGCCTCCTGGCGGTGGGCGCTCTACATCAACCTCGTCTTCGCCGTCGCCGGGATCATCGGCGCGTTGCTCACCCTCCCCCGCGAAACCCCCACGCAGCGGCCACGACTCGACATTCCGGGCGTACTGCTCATCAGCACGGGCCTGTTCGGTGTGGTCGGCGGTTTCTCGCGCGCGACCGACCACGGCTGGGGCAATCCGGTGACCATCGGCCTGCTGTGCGGCGGAGTCGTGCTGGTCGTCGCCTTCGCGGCCTGGCAGTCGCGCTCCACCGACCCCCTGCTGCCGCCGCGCGTGGTGCTCGATCCCGCCCGCGCCGGTTCCTACCTGGCGGTGGCGCTGATCGCGGTCGGCATGTTCGCGGTGTTCCTCTTCTTCATCTACTACTTGCAGACGATCCTCGGCTACTCCCCGCTCAAAGCTGGCGTTGCGTTCATGCCGATGGTCACGACCACCATCCTCTCGGCCGCCGCCGCGGTCCCACTGCTGCAGCGCATCGGCGCGAAAATCACTGTCTCCCTGGGCTTAGCGATCTCCGCGGCCGGAATGGTCTGGCTCACCGGGGCGGGCCCGACCAGTACCTACCTCGCACATCTATTGCCCGGCTTGACGGTTCTGGGCCTGGGCATCGGCGCGGTCATGTCGGTGGCCTTCCAAGGCGCGACGGCCGGTGTCGAAAACCGTGACGCCGGAGCAGCTTCCGCGCTGGTGAACGCGGTCATGCAGGTAGGCGGTTCCCTCGGCATCGCGGTGCTGACCACCGTCGCCACTGACGCGACCCGCTCCTACGCGACGAGCCACACCCCGTCCCCCACCCTGCTGGCGCAGGCCCAAGTACACGGCTACACAACGACTTTCTGGTGGGCAGCCTGGATCTTCCTGATCGGCGGGCTACTGGTGACCATCCTCATCCCCGCCTTCCTCCCCAAGCCGCCACCCGGCACACCGATCATGGCTCATTGACCACGCCGACGAGCCACCCGAACCTGACGCTCGACCAGGAACAGCGGAAACGCGACACTGATCGCGACCGCGAAGGTCAGCACAACGTAGAGCCACAACCTCCGCATCCCGAGCCGACGACTCTCCACCACCATGAACACCAGGGCCACCACCGCGACGGTCAGCAGATCCACCGTACTGAAAGTGCTTGCCGGAGTGGCGAACAGATCCCGTCCCGCGTCCGCCATCGACCCGCCGCGCGAAATCTGCGTGATCAACGTCCACTGCGTCCCGACCAACGCCGCCACCGCCAACGCGATATACCCCGCGATCAGCGCCCGATCCCCGCCACTCAGCGGCCCGCCCGTCCGTCCCTGCCCGGTTCCGTCCGACATCCCGATCTCCTGTCCACCCGTGCCGCCCGATCCCCACATTCAACACACCGATCGCCCCGGCACCGGTAGCCCGAACCTTTCGATCATGCGAACACATGAAACGCTGGGTCCCGATCGGGGGACGACCGAAAGGATCTTCAGTGATGGGCGACCCGGTTTCCGGATCTTTCAGCGACGCGGTGTGCGCACGGTTCGGGTTGGGTACCGCGGCGGTGGGGCGGCCCGGGTACATCACGCTCGGACGGGATCGCGATCTGCCAGGTGAGCGCACGGTGGACGAGATGCGCGCGCGGACGCACGAGTTGCTCGATGCGGCGTGGGCGGCCGGGGTGCGGTATTTCGATACGGCTCGGTCTTATGGACGGGCGGAGGAGTTCGTCGGCGAATGGCTGACGGCGCGGCCGGAAGTCGCGGCCGACGTGGTGGTCGGCAGCAAGTGGGGCTATACCTACACCGCCGATTGGCATGCCTCGGGGGTGCCGGTGCACGAAGTCAAGGAGCACACGGTTGCCGTGTTCGACCGCCAGATGCGGGAGACCAGAGCGCGATTGGGCAAGCACCTGGATGTCTATCTGGTGCATTCGGTGACGCCCGACAGCCCGGCCTTGACCGATGTCGCCCTGCACGCGCGGCTGGCGGCGCTCGCGGCGGAAGGCGTGCGGGTCGGGCTGTCGACGAGTGGACCCGCACAGGCGGAGGTCGTGCGGGCCGCGATGGATATCACCGTGGACGGTCAACCACTGTTCGCCGCGGTACAGGCGACCTGGAACCTGCTCGAGACTTCCGCGGGAACGGCTCTGGCCGAGGCGCATTCGGCGGGATGGCTGATCGTGGTGAAGGAGGCGATGGCGAATGGCCGCCTCGCCGATCGCAATGCCACCGGACCCGACACTGCGATCCTGCGCACAGTGTCGGATCGAGTCGGTGCCGGGCGTGATGCGGTAGCTCTGGCCGCGGCGGCGGCACAGCCCTGGGCCGACATCGTGCTCTCCGGGGCCGCGACCGTGGACCAGCTGACCTCCAATCTGACGGCCGTCGACCTCGATCTCACCCCCGACGATCTGGCCGAACTCACCGCGCTCACCGAACCCGCCGAAGCCTTCTGGCGCACTCGCGCCGCATTGCCCTGGGCCTGAACCGCCGATCATGCGGTTCCGAAGGAACAGTGCTACAAATTCATCGTGCACAATGTACTTGCGACCTCGTTCGCCGCGCTGTCCCTGACGACCGTCGCGGTCCTCACGCCCGCGACGGCCTCGGCTCAGCCCGAAACCCCGTCGTGTTCCCCGAACCTGTCGGCGGCCGAGAACGACGAGATCGCCCGGCTCTCCGACACCGGCACCCTTGCCGATGACAATGGGCTGGCGCGGCTGGAGGATGCCGTCGAGCGGGAGCACCGGATCACCGAGATCTACGAGCAGCATGCGGATCGGCGCGGCACCTTTGCCTCCGGTCTGGACACGGTCGAGTACGAATCGGTCCTGCCGCTGCAGCGGGATCCGCAGGCGTTCAACGACTCCGAGTACGCGCACCGCCTCAGCTTCGATCTGCTGCGCCGCTACCTCGACAATGTGCACACCGAATTCACCGGCGGCACACCGGAACCGCACTGGGCCCACTATTTCGCGCTCGCGGCCGACTGCACCGCGACCCCGGCCCGCGTGGCCCTGGCCGGTTACAACGCCCATTTGGTCGTCGACCTGCCGCGCGCGGTCGCCGAGGCCGAATCGCAGCCGTCGAATGCGGCCGACTACTTCAAGATCGTGGCGAGCATCGCCGAGACCGGCGATCAGATCACCGAGCGCACCGACCGCACCTACTCGGCCAATATGGGCCCGCTGTGGCGGTTCTACTTCTTCGGCGAGGGCCTCGACCGCGTGCTGGGCAAGGGTGTGGCCACCAAACCCCTGCTCGTCGCCGCCGATGTCGGCGCCAACACCACCATTTTCGCCAACGGTCTGGCCCTGCAGAACCCCGCGCTCGCACCGGCGGTCGCCGCCGAGATCGACCTGCAGCACGGGACCGCCGAACAAGCCTTCGACGTGCTGGCTGAACTCGACGGGCTCTGAACCCGCCCGCGCGCGGCGATCTCTGCGCGATAGTGGAGTCCGGCAAAGGAGTTCACATGGCAGAGATCGTGACCGTCTCCGGCGGTGAGGTGCGCGGTTCGAGTGCGGGCGGTGTCACCCGTTTCCTCGGCATTCCGTATGCGGCGGCACCGGTCGGGCCCGCCCGGTTCGAGGCGCCCCGGCCGGTCGCGGCCTGGTCGGGGGTGCGTGATGCACTCGAATTCGGTCCCACCTGTGTGCAATCCCCGTATCCGCCACCGATTCACGCACTGCTGGGCAGCGACGGGATTCCCGGCGACGAGTACCTGAACGTGAACGTGTGGGCCCCGGAGAACGCGGGCACCGGTCTGCCGGTCATGGTGTGGATTCACGGGGGCGCGTTCACGCGTGGGGCCAATGCGCGCACGATCTACGACGGCACCGCCTTCGCCCGCGACGGCGTGGTACTGGTGTCGATCAACTACCGGCTCGGCATCTCGGGGTTCGCGAACATCCCGGGCTCGGCGTCGAATCGTGGTCTGCGCGACCAGATCTTCGCGCTGGAATGGGTGCGCGACAATATCGCCGCCTTCGGTGGCGATCCGGGCAATGTCACCGTCTTCGGCGAATCCGCGGGCGGCATGAGCGTGGTGGCGCTGCTGGCCTCGCCGCGGGCGCGCGGGTTGTTCCGGCGCGCGATCGCGCAGAGCGCCAACGGTTCCGCGGTCGCAACCGCCGAGGACGCGGGCAAGGTGGCGACGCAGCTCGCCGATCTGCTCGGCATCGAAGCCACCACGGCGGCCTTCGGTGCGCTCGGCGCGGACGAATTACGCAGTGCCCAGGACGCTCTCGCCCTGGAGTTGCTGGCCGACCCCGACCCGGATCGCTGGGGTGCGTCGATCATCACCAACGGGCTGGGCCTGATGAGCTTCTTCCCGATGATCGACGGCGATATCGTCCCGGACCGCCCGGTGGATGTGCTGGCCGCCGCACCGGATCGGACGGTGCCGCTGCTCACCGGCTGGACCGCCGAGGAATTCCGGTTCTTCACCTTCCCCTCGGGCTTGGCCGCCGCCATCACCGAGCAGACACTGGCGCCGTTGCTCGCCCGCTACGGCCTGGACCCCGCGGTCGCCGACCGCTACGCCGCCAACCGTCCACAGGCCGGGCCCGCGGACGTGTTCGCCGCCGTCCTCACCGATCACGTATTCCGCGACGACGCCATGCGCATCGCGGAAGCCAGTGCCGCGGCAGGCAATCCGGCATTCGTCTACGAATTTGCCTGGCGTTCCGGCATTCCCGACCTGGGCGCCTGCCATGTCGTCGAGATCCCGTTCGTCTTCGACCGGCTCGACGCCGCCCACGCCCTCCTCGGCGCCACTCCCCCGCAACGCCTGGCCGACGAAGTGCACCGCGCCTGGGTGCGTTTCGCCACCCACGGTGATCCGGGCTGGTCGCGCTTCGATACCGCCACCCGCACCGTCCGCGTCTTCGACAGCCCCGAATCCCACGAGGTCGCCGACCCGCGCGCGGACGAACTGCGCGCCCTGCGCCGCGCCAAACTCACCTCGGACGCGACGGTGTGACCGTCACGCTGGCGTGAGCCGGATCAGGCCGGTCGCTCCCGGCGGAATTCCGTCGGCGTGCGGCCGTGCCAGCGTTGGAAGGCGCGGCGAAACGAGCGATTATCGCTGTAGCCCAACCGATTCGAGATCGACTCGACCGTCAGCGCGGTGTCGTGCAGCAGGGTCCGGGCCCGTTCCTGGCGAACGGTCTCGACCTCGGCACGCCAGCTGGTGCCCCGCTCGGCCAGCCGGCGCTGCAGGGTGCGGGGGCTGATCGCGAGGCGCTCGGCGACCCCGCGCAGATCGGCGTCCGAGGACGGCAACGACCGCGCGATCGCCGAATGCAGTTCGGCCCGCCAATCCGGGGCGACGCGCGCGGACCTGAGCAGCAGTTCGGCGTAGTGGCGAAACAGGGCCGCCTGGTGCGGATCCCACGCGGTGGGTAGCGCGGCCGCGTCGATCAGGGTGAGCTCGGTGTGCGGTGCACCGAAATCGATTCGTGCAGTGCCGAATTCGTCGATCAGATAGGCGTGGCGGCCCGGGGCCCGCATGCGGAAGGCGACGCGGACCGGGATCAGCGGGTGCCCGGTCGCCTCGCGTGCCCGACGCAGCAGGAGCGCGAGGGTGAACTCCTCGATCGCCGGCAGCACGCTGTCGTCACACGGACCAGATTCCCGCAGCGTGAGCAGTCCACCGTCGACGATCACGGCACCGCAGTCCGCCGGATTCGAGAGCACGGCGCGGAATTCGACCGCGGCGGCCAGCACCTCGGCCAGCGTGGGCGCACTGCTGAACAGATAATCCCAGACCCCGAAGGTCCCGCGCTCGGCCGCGGTCACCGCCAGGCCCGCACCCGGCCCGACCGCGTCGAGCATTTCCCACATCTGCCACACCGAGGCGGTCGGCACGCGGATCAACTCGTCGCCGAACGCTTCCGGCCCCAGCCCCGGCACACCGTCCAGCTGCGCCCGCGACACACCGATGCGCAGCGCGGCATCACGCACCGCCGCCGCGGTGCGCGCGGGAACGGTACCGACGATCACCGCAGCAGCCTAGCGACCCGATCACGACCCGGGCCCGCCGATACCCGGGGGCCGCCGGGCGTCAGCCCGGCACGTCGGTGGCATCGCCGAAACCGGAGGTTGGCAGCGCATCAGCCCAGCGCGCCGGTGGCAGCGCTGAAACCGGACGTTGGCAGCGCATCAGCCCGGCACGTCGGTGGCAGCGCCGATTGCGGTGGCTGGCAGCGCATCAGCGCAGCGCTTCGGTGGCGGCCGATTGTCATCACCCCCCGGCCGCGTCGGACCGATGCGTTCGGGCCGGCGCGACGACTTTCGGGGGCGGAGTCGGTCCTAATGGGTGACGGCGTGCTGTGTGCGCCCCGACCGCGAGGAGCTCGCATGACTCAGACCTCGGCACCGGCCGTGCCCGCCCTGGCCGACGCACTGGCTGGGTTGCGGCCCGCGTTGCTGGCCTACTGCTATCGCATGCTCGGCTCGACGTTGGAGGCCGAGGATGCGGTGCAGGAGACGATGATGCGGGCTTGGCGGTCGGCCGGCGGGCTCGCGGACCCGGCGGGGTTGCGGCCGTGGGCGTATCGGATCGCGACGAACGTCTGTATCGACGCTGCCGCGGATCGGCGACGGCGGGCGCTGCCGATGGACCTGGTCGCCGCGGCCGACCCCCGCGGCGAGCTGGGCGCGCCGCTGCCGGAATCGACCTGGGTGCAACCGTTTCCGACCAGCGCGACCGCGGATCCCGCCGCTCAGGCCGAATCCCGCGAATCGGTGCGGCTCGCCTTCGTCGCCGCCCTGCAGTATCTGCTGCCGCGTCAGCGCGCCGTGCTGATCCTGCGTGATGTGCTGTGCTGGCGGGCCGCGGAGGTGGCCGAATTGCTCGGCCTCAGTACGGATGCCGTCAACAGCATGCTGCGGCGGGCGCGCGCGGCGCTGGCGCAGGCGAGCTCGGCCGCGGCGGGGTCCGATCCGATCGACACCGCGCTGCTCGAACGCTATGTCGCCGCCTTCGAGCGATTCGACATCGACGGCATCGTGGCGCTGCTGCGCGACGATGCCGTCATCGATATGCCGCCGGTGGCGTTCTGGCTGTCGGGGCGGGAGTCGTTCCGCGACTGGCTGGGTGGTGCCGGCGGCGAGTGCCGGCCCGCGCGGCTGCTGGCCATCGAGGCCAACGGCTGCCCCGCCGTCGCCATCTACCGCGAGGTCGACGGGCACATCACGGCCTTCGCTATCCAGGTGCTCGAGTGCTCGGACGGTGAGATCACGGCACTGCACACCTTCATCCAGCCCGAACTGTTCGCGACCTTCGGGCTGCCCGATCAGCTCGTCTGACGGTTCACTGCCCGCACTCCGGTCCGGCGATGCCCAACACCTCGCGCAGCCCCGCCAGCTCCAGCAGGAGCAGCATGCGATTGTCGGCGTCCACGAGGACGAGCCGGCATCCGGATCGCCTGGCCGTCAGGGCGATTCGCGCCAGCGCCTGGAGCACGGTGGCGGCGCAGCCCGAAACCCCGTTCACCTCACACGCGATCACGGTGTGCCCGGCGGCGCGCAGCGCTCGGACTCGGGCACACCAGGCGGCGGTGCGGGTTTCGTCGGGTTCGCCGGTGAGCACCATGAGCACCGGGCCGGACACCTCGTCGGGACGCATACCTTCCATCACCGAGCCGGCCTCGGAAACTCGTCGCGACCCGGGAACCGGTGCCACGACGAGTTTTTCGCGTCCGGCCGGTTGTCGGAAGCATGGTCAATCACACGCATTCCCCGGCCGGGCAGTCACCTTCTCTGGCTGAGCAGTCCGCCCCGCCGGTGCGGCCGGGTTCGGCCGCGAAACCCTGGGCGATCCTCGCACTGATGTGCGGCGTCCAATTCATCGTCACGCTCGACATCGCGATCGTGAACGTCGCGCTGCCGTCGATTCAATCCGATCTCCGCCTCGCCGCCTCCGACCTGCAATGGGTGGTGATCACCTACGGTCTGCTGCTCGGCGGCCTGCTGCTGCTCGGCGGTCGGCTGGGCGACCTGCTGGGCCGACGCCGGATCCTGTCGCTGGGCCTGGCGTTGTTCGCGGGCGCCTCGCTCACCGCCGGACTGTCCGGGTCGTTCGCTCCGCTCGTCGCGTCGCGGGCGGTGCAGGGGGTGGGCGCGGCACTCGCCGCTCCCGCCGCGCTGGCGGTGCTCGTCGCGACGTTCCCCGAGGGCGCCGCCCGGAACAAGGCGCTCGGCGTGTTCGGTGCCGCCGGCGGCAGCGCCGCATCGGTCGGGGTGGTGGTCAGCGGCGCGCTGACGGCGGGACCCGGCTGGCAGTGGATCTTCTTCGTCAATGTCCCGATCGTGGTCGGCCTACTCACGCTGATCGCGAAATATGTTCCCGCCGACCGGAAGATCCATCGCGGGCCGTTCGACACCGCCGGGGCGGTCACGGTGACCGCCGGGCTCACCGCGCTCGTGTACGCCATCAACAAGAACGTGGACCACGGCTGGACGTCGGCAACCACGCTCGGCTTCCTGACGGCCGGGTGCGCGCTGCTGGCCGCGTTCGCCGCCATCGAGTACCGATCGGCCGCACCGCTGGTGCCGCTGGCGATGTTCCGGCGGCCTACCCTGAATGCCGCGAATATTGTTGCAGCACTGGTGTTCGCGGCCTTCTTCGCCACCATCTTCCAGGCGTCGCTGCTCATGCAGCAGGCGCTCGGGTACTCGGCGCTGCGGACCGGGGTCGCCTATCTCGCGATCGCCGCGACCGCGGTGGTGGCGGCCGCCGGGATCGCGCCCGTCCTGCTCACCCGCCTGGGCGCCGGATGGACGCTGACGCTCTCGCAGGTCGTCGCGGCGGGCGGACTGCTCTGGCTGGCCCGCATCCCCGTGCACGCCGCGTACTGGCCGGACCTGTTCCCCGGATTCGTCGCGGTCGGCGTCGGCATCGGGCTGTCGCAGGCGTCGCTGCAGGTCGCCGCGTTCATCGGAATCCCGGAGCAGGTCAGCGGTTTGGCGGGCGGCATGGTGGAAACGGCGCGAGAGATCGGCGGCGCGCTGGGCATCGCCATCGTGGCGGCGGTGGCGATCGCCGCGGGCCGTGGCGTCTCGACCGGCCCGGCCGCCGCACTCACCGAGGGATTCCACCGCGGATCGCTCATCGCGGCCGGATTCTGCGTCATCGCGGCCGTCACCGCGGTCGCCGTCGTGCGTCGCGCCGAACGCTCGGCCGCAACCAGTTGAGCCACAACATGATTCGCCGTAGTGGGGCGGACGCCGAACTTCGGCCCGAGCGGGCCGTCCCTAGGCGTTCGCCCCCAACACGTCGGTCGCGATGCCGGTGATCACCGGGACGACCTCCAACAGGTCGCCGTCGGGTCCGACCATGGTGTCGAAGGTCTCGAAGCTGGTGAGGGCCAGCAGGATTCGCACGTGCCGATCGATGTCCTCCGCGGCGAGGTTCCCGTCCCCGAAGCGGCCCGACAACACCGCCAAGCCTTCGCGGCGGCGCTCGTCGCGGGCGCTGATGACCGCGTGCACATCGGTGTCGAGCGCGGCCAGTGCGCGTAGCCGCCGCATGGCGGGGCGGTCGGCCTGCCAGAAGCGGGCGAAGCAGGCGATGAATTCGGCCAGCGCCGCGCGGGGTTCGGGGTCGGTGAAGGCTTTCACCAGTTCGGACAGCCCGCCCTCCGCGCCGAGGTCGTCGCAGACCGCTTCCAGCAGACCGGTTTTCGACTTGAACTGGTAGTAGACCGTGGCGCGGGCGACGTCCGCGCGCTTGGCCACCGCGTCGAGCGTGAATCCGTTGTAGCTGTCGGCCTCACCCAGCAGCGCCCTGGCCGCATCGAGCACCTGTCGTCGGCTCTGCTCGATCTGCGCGGTCCGCTTCCCCAGGTTGTATTGGCGTGGGCTCATGGCCTTGACAGTACCCGGCGGACCTGTTTTATTCATACACACAGTCTAACTAAATTGTTCGAGAGTGGATGACCATGAACAACCACCGACCCACCACGACAATCGACTTCTTCGGCATGTATCTGGCCCACGACGCGTGTATGCGCGATCTGATCCGCCTCACGGCCGCCGTCTCCGAGAACCGCCTCGGTGAACCGGCGGTGCGGATCGGTTGGGAGACCTTCCGCCGCCAGCTCGATCGGCATCACAGCACCGAGGACGCCGCCCTGTGGCCACTGGTGCGCGCCGCGGTCACCGATCCCGCGGACCTGGTGATCCTCGACGAGATGGAGGCCGAGCACGAGGGTCTCGAGGAATTGCTGATCAAGGTCGAGGCCGGAATGTCCGGTCAAGACGGCGACTTGCGTTCCGCCGTGGACGATTTGGCCGCGGCGTTGGATACCCATTTCACGCATGAGGAGCAGGTGGCGCTGCCGCTCATCGACCGCACCGTCGGCGGGCCCGGCTGGGCCGCGTTCGGCGAGGAGATGCGCAAGCAGAACGGACTCGGCGCGGTGACCGAGTATCTGCCGTGGGCGCTCGACGACGCGCCCGCGGAGGCGCAGGCCAAAATGCTCGGGTTCCTGCCTGCACCGATTCGCGCTCTCTACCGGTACGTGCTCAAACCCCGCTATGCCCGGCCGCGCCGAGGCTGGCTGTAACCGGAGCGATGGTGAGGAGTACGCAGATGACAACGGCGCCAACGGCTTCGACCGAGTTCGACCCGGCGCTGCGCAAGCTGGTGATCGTGGTGGTGCTGGGCGCGATCATGACGATCCTGGATACCACAATCACCAGCGTGGCCGTGAATACCCTTGGCGCGCAGTTCCATACGCCGCTCAGCACGATCCAGTGGGTGCTGACCGGCTACACCCTGGCGCTGTCGGCCAGCATCCCGCTGTCGGGGTGGGTGATCGTACGCTTCGGCCCGAAGACGATGTGGATCGTCTCACTGCTGCTGTTCATCATCGGGTCGATCCTGTGCGGGTCGGCCTGGAACATGCCCGCGCTCATCGCCTTCCGGCTGCTCCAGGGTTTCGGCGCGGGCATGGTCATGCCGATCGGGCAGACGATGCTGGCCCGCGCCGCCGGTCCCGCCCGCATGGGCCGTGTCATGAGCGCGGTCGCCGTGCCCGCCATGCTCGCCCCCGTCCTGGGTCCGACGGTCGGCGGCCTGATCCTCGACCACCTATCGTGGCGCTGGATGTTCTACATCAATATCCCGCTGTGCGCGATCGCGGTCCTGGCCGCGGTCCGATTGCTACCGCCGGACCCGGCCCGCGACCGCACCGCCCAACTCGACCTGCTCGGATTGTCTTTGCTGTCACCGGGTTTGGGCGCACTGGTGTACGGCGCGTCGCTGGCGGGCGGCGGAACCAGCCCGACCGACCCGAAGGTGGTGGCGGCCGGGCTGGCCGGAGTGGCGTTGGTCGGCTGCTACGTCGTGCATGCCCGGCGGCGGGGCGATGCCGCGTTGGTCGACGTCCGCCTGCTGCGGGATCGAAATTTCGCCGCCGTCAACGCAATGATGTTCCTCGACATCGGCGCGCTCTCCGGCCTGATGGCCTTGCTGCCCTTGAACTTTCAAACCGTCGACGGCGACACCCCACTCCGCTCCGGAGTTCTGGTCGCACCCCTCGGTGTGGGCGCGATCCTGACCACCCTGCTCTCCGGCCGCCTCACCGACAAGTACTCCCCCAGGCTCCTGATCCTCACCGGACTCCCCGTAGTCCTGCTCGCCGTCCTAATCCTCACCCAGGTCGGCCCCACCACCAGCGACACCCTGATCCTGCCAATCCTCTTCGTGATCGGCCTGGGCCACGGCATGATCATGCCCGCCGCCATGGGGGCCACCTATCAAACCCTGCGCCGCACCGAAATCCCTTCGGCCACCACGGCTACCAATGTCGGTATCCGCGCGGGCAGCTCCTTCGGTGTCGCCGTGCTCCTGGTGCTGCTGCAGCGCAATATTCACGGCGCTCCCGATGTCGCCGCGTTCGCCCACACCTTCTGGTGGGCCCTCGCCATCACTGCCGCGGCGGTGGTCCCCGCGCTGATCATGCCGCGCCGGAGGGCGCCCGAGCCGATTACTCGATCTTGATCCAGCTGACGAGATCGTCCCGGCTGACCGTCGCCAGCAGGGCTGGATGGTCGCTGGCCAGGTGACCGCGGATCATCTGGACCACGCGATCCTCCAGCTCGTCGCGGGCTACGAATCCGCATTCGCATCGAATCAGTTTCGTCATCGGCGTCTCCGCTCTGGCCCCCACCAGCAGTCTATTGCCATGATATTGACGTGACCTCGGTGTCCTCGGATCCCGTGCGAATCCAGATCTGTGGCCCGCTGGCCATCGTGCGGGACGGACAGCGCCTCGACGACCGGCTCCCCGGCCGCCAAGGCCGGCTGCTGTTCACCTACCTGGTGGTCAACGCCCATCGCCAGGTCCCGCGCGACGAATTGGCCGAGGCGTTGTGGCGGGAGCCCGACCCGGCGGCCGTCGACGCCCGGCTCAATCCGCTGCTGTCCAAACTGCGCCGGGTACTCGGGCCGGATGTCGTGCAGGGCCGCGCCCTCCTGCGACTGTGCCTGCCCGACGCGTGGATCGACCTGCAGGCCGCGGCCGACGCGGTCCATCGGGCGGAATCGGCGGTGGCTCAACAGGACTGGGCGCGCGCATGGGGGCCCGCGTTGACCACGCTGTTCGTGGCCGAGCGCGGCTTCCTGCCCGGCGAGGACGGGTGCGAGTGGATCGACGCGGTCCGCCATCACCTCACCGAGCTGCATGTGCGAGCCCTGGAGAGTTACGCGGCAGCCGGGCTCGGCCTGGGTGGTACCGAGCTGGCCGCCGCGGTCCGGGCCGGTCGGCAACTGACCCGGCTGGCCCCGCTGCGTGAGAGCGGCTACCGGCATCTCATGCGGGCGCTGGCCGCCCAGGACAATCTGGCCGAGGCGATCGGCGTCTACGGTGCGCTCAGCGATTGCCTGCGCGAACAGCTCGGCGTCTCCCCCAGTCCGGCCTCGCGCAAGCTGTACGAACAACTGCTGGCCGACACCTGAGCCGCGCGCCAAGGTTTCGCCAACATCGGCGCAACGTTGCCACAATGACAGCGTCGTAGAACTGACCCGAAGACACACCCGACGGGGAGGTTCGACATGACGACAACACAGCAGGGACGACCGGATTCGCGCGCCGACCGCGCGCTCGTGGACCCGCACCGGCTCGCCGCACACCTGGCCGATCCGCGGGTTCAGATCCTCGAAATCGATGTCAGCCCAGCCGCTTTCGACGCCGGACATATTCCCGGCGCGGTGCTGTGGAACATCTACCGAGACCTGAAGGACGACACCTACCGCACCGTCGACGCTGCCGCGCTGCAGCGGCTCGTCACCGACTCGGGAATTCGGGCCGACAGCACGGTGGTGTGCTACGGATACGCGCCCGCCTTGGGCGTCTGGCTTCTGAAGCTGTTCGGGCACAAGGATGTTCGCATTCTGGATTGTTCCCGTGACGCCTGGCAGGCCGCGGGTCACCCGTGGAGCGTCACCGCCGATACACCCGCCCCCGGTGATTTCCGACTGTCCGAACCGGACCCCCGCGTGCGGGCGGACCGCACGGCGGTACTGGAGGCCATCGGCCGGGCGGGCACGACCCTGGTGGATGTGCGCTCGGCGGCCGAGTACGCGGGCGAATGCTTCTGGCCTTCGGGTGCAATGGAACCCGACGGTCGCGCCGGTCACGTGCCGTCGGCCGTCCATCGCCCCCTCGACGGGCTGCTGCGCGCCGACGGATCCTTCCGCTCCACCGCCGAACTGCGCGATGTGCTCGCCACCCTCGATGGCGAACTGATCACCTACTGCACCGTCGGCGGCCGCGCCGCCACCGCATGGTTCGTCCTCACCGCCCTGCTCGGGCACGAGGACGTCCGGGTCTACGACGGCTCGTGGGCCGAGTGGGGCCGTTGCACCAGCGTCCCGGTCGCCTGAACTGCCACCGTTCAATCTTGTGTTCGAGGTACGTCCCTGAGCGCGGCCGCGAAACGGTACAGGGCGAGTAGGGAAATGAAGCCGAACATGAACAAGGTGACGCTGCCGACCGAGCGGTTCACCGGGTTGAGGTACAGGGCGAAGGCGTAGGAGCCGAGGACGATGATCGGGGCGGTGTCGACCCAACCGAGGGGACGCCGCTCCGATCGGGTGAGCGCGTCCTTGCCGAGGGTCGGGATGAGCACGAACGAGACGACGAGGGTGGTGACGAAACCCCAGACCGTCCAGCCGATCGGCAGTTCGGGGTCGCCGAAGAACGAGTCCTGCGGCGAGAGCGCCGCGGATTTCCCGACCCATTCGTAGACACCGAATTTCGTGCAGAAGCCGTTGGTGAGGAAGGCAAGCCAGGCGTGCAGCATCCCGTAGAGCAGGCAGCGCCACACGACCTGCCAGGGCCGCAGGGAGCGCGGGTCCACGAGGATCTTGCCGTCGAGGACCACGTTGATGATCACGTAGACGGGCCACAGCAGCGCGGTCATCGCGATGGGTACCAGTAGCGGGACACTCCCGATGTGCGGGCCGAGCATCGACAGATGGCCGTAACGCAGATCGCCCCAGACGAAGCCGCCGAAGGAGATATTGGCCTGCTCGAAGCACCATTCGATGGCGGTGGCGATCACGAAGTAGGCGGCGGCCAGCTTCACCCCGAGGTGTTTGAGCATGTGCCCGATCACGGCCACCACCAGCGCCAGCGAGGTGATCGTCTGCGGGATCACCGGCAGCCCCTTGCCGCCGGTCTGGATCCCCGACCACAGCGTCATCCCGACCCACACCACGCAGGCGATGCCGAGGGCCACGTCGAGCGGATCCGCCCGCCTCGCTTCACCTTTGGTCGGGTTGTCGGTTGTCGTACTCATTCGCGATGGTCCTTCCGGTCACGCATCTCACGTCAGGACTAGAATATTGTTCTAGAATAATTCTCTAGTCAATGCCTGATTCGGTACTGTTCGGTGGTGCCCACAGCCTCGAATGCCGGTGTCGCCCGGCGCAGCGCGATCCTCGACGCGGCCCTGACGGTCTTCCTCAAGACCGGCGTGGCAGGCACCAAAGTCGATGCCCTGCACCGCGCTTCGGGAGCCAGCGTGGGCAGCATCTACCACTTCTTCGGCAGCAAAGAGGGGGTGGCCGCCGAGCTCTACCTGGAGACGCTTCGCGACTACTTCGACACCTATCTCGCTGCCCTGCAAGCCAGTTCGACCGCGCGCGCCGGAATCGAAGGCACCGTCCGCACCCACCTGGAGTGGGTCGCAGCCAACGAACTGCGGGCCCGCTTCCTCTTCCACTGCCGCGAATACGAAATCATCGACGAATCCCGCCCCGCCATCACCGCCCTCAACGAGCACTTCTACGCCGAAGCGACCGCCTGGCTTCGCCCCCACGTCGAAAAAGGCCGCATCAAACCCCTCCCACCCCGCCTCTGCCAGGCCCTCTGGATGGGCCCCTGCGTCGAATACGCCCGCCTCTGGCTCGCCCGCACCACAGATTTCGACATGCTCGGCACCGCCCCGGTCCTCGGTCAGGCCGCATGGAACGCTGTGAAGGCGTAAGCCTGGTTACCTCGGGGTGTTGTTCAGGGCCGTGACCGCACCCGCCAGCTGGCCACCGATGTCGAGCACGAGCCGGAAGACGTCGGCGGGAACGGGTTTGCCGTTGCACCACAGGATGTTGCAGGCGGTGGAGGCGTAGGGACCGACGCCGAGGAGGATGTTCGCGGCGGTGACCGGATCGATCAGCTTGCCGATGTCGTCGAGGTTATGGATGGGCAGCGGCGGATCCGACAGCGCGTACGGATCGACGTACGGTTCGGTGGGGAGGTCGGTGACGGCGGCGGTGATGCGTTCGTAGAGTTCCTTGTTGTCTGGATTGCCGCTGCCGGTGAGCATTCCGACCGGGTTGCCGATGTCGACACGCAACGGGATGCCCATGCGGACGACGACCAGGTCGCGGCTGGGGACGACGGTGACGAACTGTCCCAGTGCGCCTTCGAAGGAGTAGAGGTCGCGTGGTGCGCCCGGGAACTGCGGGCGGTCGTAGCTCACCGCGGTCGGCACCTCGGTGCCCTTGTAGGTGTCGCCGGAGTTGAGCCAGGTGAGGAAGCCGTAGCCGGGGTTGGCGTCGGTGCCGGTGGTGGCCTGCCCGATGTAGTCCGCGTCGATCAACTGCTGATCGCCCCAGCGGCCGCGTTGCAGCATCAGCCGCCCCAGTCGCGCGAGATCGTCGGGGCGCATGGCGAGCCCGCCGTTGACTGCGGTGACGCCACTGCGGTCGCGCAGCCAGATCCAGTCGCCGCGGGCGATCCCCAAGGGCTGGAACACTTCTCGCTGCGCGAAGTCCTGGAAGTCGCTGCCGGTGGTGAGCTCGATGATCTTGGGTAGCAGGGCGATGACGTTCTGCGCGTACTGGAAGGTGCTGTCGGGCGGGTAGTCGGCGGGTTCGGCCAGGGTCTGCAGCGCCGAGTCGGTGTAGAGCCCGGCGATATCGGCGGGCCAGCTGAAGTGCAGCCCGGTGGTCTGCGTGAGTACCTGCCGCACAGTGAGATTCGCGTGCGCGGCATCGGCCTGCGGGAAGAACTTCGAGAGCGGATCGTCCACACCGAAGTAGCCCAGGCTCACCGCCCGCCCGACGATCGCCGAGGTGACACCCTTGGTGGCGCTGGCCAGCGGCAGCGGCAGATTCCCGCTCGGCGTGCGATCGCCGACCAGGCAGCCGTGCCGGTAGATCTGCACGGCGACCCCGCCCGCGCGCGTACCGAAATCGAGCGCGTCGGCCACCTTGGCCGAATCCATGCCGACGTCTTCGGGATTCGCGCGGGGCAGCGGCTGGCCCGGCACCGGTTCGTCACAGCTCCGGTCCCCGGCGGGTGCGGCCGTCGCCACCGGCGCGACCAGCGGCAGGGTGGCGATCACCGCGGTGAGCAGGCCGGTGATCCACGCGGCGCGGGTCATCGAGCCAGTCCGTTCGCGAGGGCGTTGCGTTCGACGCTGAAATAGGTCTTGTCGTCCTTCAGCTTCCAGTCGGGCCCGACGAAGAACTGTGCCGCGGTGTCGTCTCCGAAGGCGAGGTATTCCAGCCAGGCCATGGCGGTGCCGGAGGACAGGTACGCGCCCGGCCCGTCCACCGGCGAGAAGTGGCTCACCCCACGGGCATTCGCGATCCAGGCGGGGGCGTTGAAGGTGAGGTTGTACTCCCACCAGCGCACCCACGCGAAGTCGGGGACCACGAAATCGTTGTAGCCGGTGAGGAACAGGGTGGGCACGCCGATCGCGGCCCCGATCGCCAGGGGTCCGGGTTCGATGGCCAGCGCGCCGATGATCCGCAGCTTGGGATCGACCGCTCCGGCCAGCGGCGGGAACAGGGCCGCGGCCTGCAAGGTGGCCTGGCCGCCGCCGGAATGCCCGGCGAGCACCGTACGGCTCAGGTCGATCTTGTTGAACAGCGGGGAATTCGGGTCCCGGTTCTGCGTGACCGCCACCGCCAGCCCGAGCGCGGGCATGTCGGGGGTGGAGTTGAAGAAGTCGTAGGCCATCACCACGACGAACCCGTGGCTGGTCCACTGCCGCGCGAGCGTGTCGTAATTGCCCGGGTTCGACAGGATGCCGCCCTCGAACAGGATCACCGGCGCGTTGTCCATATCCGCGATGTCAGCCGGGTAGTACGTATTTACCCCGATCGGCGACTGCAGCCCGTAGGGAAACGCCTGCGTGCACTGCGCGTCATCGCGATTGCCGAACAGGTGCACGGTGATGTGCGCGATCATCCCCACCACCGATTCCTGACAGGGGTTGGTCACCGTCGGAGTGGCCACCGCGTGCGGCCCGAGATTGTCGAAAACACTCTGAGCCGTTGCCCCGGAATCGATTTCGTCCGCGACCGCCGGACTTCCCCCGATCAGCAGGCTACCGGCCACGGCCACCGCCGAGACGACCGCGAATGCGCGCGGCCGCAGAGTGTTTCGCCTCTTCATCGAGGGCTCCTCGTTCTCCGGCCCGGCTATGTCGGGTCGGCAATAACTGGGACTAACTGGTTTCGGATACGAGACGCTAGCCCAGCCGTGACGCACAGCACAACCGCAGAAATAGTGCGGGATCAGGTGCGGTCGAAGGCGATGAGGAGTTCGATGTCGGTGTTGCCGATGCTGCCCATGGGGTTGTTGCTGACCGGAGGCTGGATGGCGTAGTCGGAAGGGTCCACCGGGATGGTGGCCTTGAAGGCCAGGCGGCTGCCGACTTCCGTGGTTTGGAAATCGAAGGTGACCGTTCTGGTTACGCCGTGGATGGTGAACTGGCCGGTGGCGGGGACGTCGGAGATGGCGCCCGCGGCGGGGACCGAGGGGAAGGTGATGGGGGCGGTCAGGGTGAATTTCGCGGTGGGGAACTTGGTGGTTTCGAGCATTTCGTTGTACGCGGGATCGTGCATGCAGTTGCAGAGGGCTGTCTGCATGTTCACGGTCAGTTGCGCGGAGGTGATGGTCAGGGCGTCGATGTGGAGGGATCCGGAAACGTCGTTGGTGCGGCCGATGATTCGGGTGGTTTGGCCGAGGAGGGTGTCGTCGGTGGACCAGCGGGCATCGGTGCCCGCGCCGACAGTCCAGTCACCGGCGATCGGACTGGCGACCGTGGTCGGAGCGGCGACGGTGGTCGGGGCCGGGGCGGGCGGGGCGGGCGTGGGCGCTGCCGGGGGCGGAGTGGTTGTCAGCGCGACATCCGTAGTGGGAGGGGCGGATTGCGGTGCGGACGTGGCGGCCGGCGGCAGCGCGGCCGCCGGTGTGGATGGTTCGGTCGGCATGACGGTCGTTTTGGCCGGGCCGGTACTCGTCGTCGCCAGGTCGTTGAAGCTCAAGGCGGGCGGATTGTGGGCGCTGACCATGTGCAGGTACACGTAGGGGCCGCCCACCCCCAATCCGAGGAGAACCAGCACCACCACGACCCAGGTGACCGGGCTGCGCAGTGCTCGTCGAATTCGTCTGCGTTGCAGCGGTTTCCGGCCTCGGTCTGTCATCGGATACTCCCTCATCGAGGCGGATCATCCTCTTGCGTCGAGCAACCTCGAGTCAGGCAGTGTCTGGGTCGGCAACGAAGAGCGTCATTCAACGGTAGAGGCCGCAGACCGGCCTTGTGAGCAGCTCACCAACTGTGGCGGCATCGGTCACCCTCGCCGCCGTGAGAGTGAATTTCTTTCCGCTACGCAGCAATTCGGCGACCTTGTCCCAGACGCACCTGAGGGTGTCTCGGATTGCTATTGGCTGGTGTCGGTTTCGAGGTGCTCGATGGTCCGCACGCGCATCGTCGGCGCGTCGAAGATGTACTCGATGGTGCCGCTGACCGTGGCCAGGTGGTGGCCGTAGTAGAAGTCGTAGTGGACGGCTTCGCCACCGGACGGGTGCGGGTGCGTGCGGTGCGGCATCGTCGCGCCACGGGCCCAGCCGTCGTAGATCTGCAAGGCGGAACTGATCGGCTTACCGTCGAGGGTCAGGCACCAGGTGGTGTCCTCGTCCTCACCGAAAGCGGAAGACACCCAGGTGGTTCTGAAATGGGCCCGCACTGCCCTGCCGTCACTGAGGATCGCGAACGGCACGTGCCCCTCGGCCAGCACATCGCCCACGCTGAAGTCGAAGATCTCCCGGCGTCGGTCGACAACAACCGGCGGCTCCCAACCGGCCCCGACAGCGACCTCACGCACCTGTCGACGCCGTTCCTCTACGGCTAGGTCCGGTCCGCGAGGCAGCCGCGACGCGTAGGCGTAGACCTCGTCATCCAGGACGGCACTCAATTCAAAGGGGTTGAGATCACGGGGATTGGAGTCCATACCCAGCACGACATGGCGCGAGCCACGCTCCGCCGCATGCGCGGACACCGCCTCGAAAAGGGCTCGGCCAATACCCAATCCACGCGCCCCTGCGGTCACGATGAATTCCTGGATTGCGGAATATCGGGGCTTATCACGCCGTGCGGCCGTGGTGTCGTAGTAAGCGAACCCCACCGGAACACCGTCCAGGAACGCGATCAGCGGCCCCCACGCGGCCTCGCCCATCCGAAAGTACGCCTTGTGCACACGCACCCAGACAAGCTTCGGATCCGGCCGCCCGTAATGATCATGCAGCTCGACCAGCAGCGCGGTGAGCGCCTCGGCATCCTCCGGCGTTGCCCGACGGACATACACGGCCACGATCGCCCCCGACCTCGAAACTCCCTGAGCGACAGCGATTCTAGTGCAGCACCGACGGCATGCAGTCGGAGGTCACCTTGTCGCCGGTCTCGAGGAACAGGGTCGTCGGGCCGGTGATCGTGCCGGTCAGCGCCTGCTGCGGCCGGCCGGAGCTGCCGGAGACCAGATCGTGCATCTGCCCGTTGCCGACGTAGGAAGCCACCTACCACCAAGCCTCGCGAACCCTGCAAAATCGAGCCACCTCGACGCCGGCACGCTTGAGGAACTCGTCCGTGCCAACCTCAGCGGCACCTACACCTTCGGTCCACTTGGACCGAAATCGTGGGGTCAGGTCAGGTCCGTACGACACGCATCGGTCGTCCCGGTGGGATACTTTCCCAGAGATCTTCGGGGCCGCTTGCCATTTGCGGGTCTCGCTCACGCACTTGGAGCGGCGACGAGAGTAACCGTCGAGTCGAGGCTTCCCTTTTTGGCTCGCATGGGAATGAGATTCTTCACCCCCTGCATACGAAGTCTCGCACGAACTGCGAAAGAAACGTCGATGGGCGCATTGGCCGGAGCGGTTACTAGGAGCCGCAATTCCCGGTTCGTGTGAAGGTAGTTCGAACCCTTCGCAAGGAAATCCCAGTAAGCCTTGTGGAATCCGGTACCGGACGCGGTCACCGTGGGGAAGAAGACCGTGCGCTTCCGGGCCAGCTCCGGCCTCACTTCGACATTCACCGACCTGAACAAGGTAGCGAATTTCAGCCCTGCACCGACCCGAGTTTCCACATCGACAGGGGTGTCTTCGACCTCGGTAGGCACCATGTCCTCGATGACTGCTCCCGGCGTCGTACTCAGGTCGACCACCAAGCGGGACCAAACGAAACGGCATTCAGGATGGGCGTGAACGACCATGACCAAGCCGACATCGTAGGCGACGCGGCCGGTACCGACTGCCTCGGAGACGACCGGGACCGGCTCTCGCACAGCAATCCCGACACGGTTCTCGCGGCCTATAAGGACGAGTTCACGCTCCTCGGTGGCGGTGAACTGGGATCGATCATTATCGTGGTCGTCGAATTCGAGAATTCCCTCTGCGATCGTCGAGAAGCTGCTATCCATACCGTCTCCTGAGTCGTCGGAAGTCGTCACATCCATGAGCCGATCAGTGTGAAGCCAGCCCAGTGGTCCAATCTCTCATTCCTCGCACGTATACCTAGTGCCGCGCGGCGCAACGCTTCTGCCTTAGGCACGCCGGCTCTCACCTGCTCGTAGAAGGACGACATGAGGTGCCATGTCGACTGGTCCGGCACCTTCCAGAGACTCACCAGAATCGAATCGGCGCCCGCGAACAGCAATGCGCGAGAAAGTCCCATCGGATCCTCGGACAAGTTCGTCCGGGTGATACCACTCTCACAGGCAGACAGAGTGACGAGGTCGAGCCCGGATGCCTTGGTACCTAAGATCTCTCGCGCGGTCACCACCCGATCGGACATCTGCAGGCCTGAGGCCAGCGGGTCGTCGGAGTCGAAGCCCGCGTGTGCCGCGACGTGAACGGTGCCACCGGCTTGGAAAGCATCAAGCAGCGCGTCACCCGTTGCCGCGGAACCGAGTCGAGCCGAGACGCCCCACTCCCGCGCCAACTCCTCTGCCTCGCTTCGCGCAGCTGGCAGATCACCCGTGGGATCCCCGAGAACCGCGTAGGGTCGTCCCAAACCGTGTCGCCCGGCCTTCTGCCGCCCCTGCAGCATAGAGGCGCTCGGACTGATGACCAGCGGATTGCGGTCGAGCAACACACCCGCGCCGAGCCGAGCCGCGCCGAGTGGCAAATGGTGGAGGGGTCCGGCGGGGCAGACAATGACAGTCTCGCCAGGGTCGCACAGGTCCACGATCGGTGCGACGACGCCGGACAACTCATGCTGGAACAGGTCCTCTAGATCAAGCGCGACCTCACGGACTCGTGCTGCCGAACCGAAATTCGCGGCGACGAACTTGGTCAAACGGCGACGGTCGACGCGGCTGGTGGCCAATCGGACATGTTGATCCAAACCGTTCACCGCGAGCGCGACAAGTCGGTCATCGTCGGGAAAGAATAGATTAATCATGACAGCGTTGCCGCGCGCGGCAATTGCGCTCTTCTGAAGTAACAACGCTGCCACCGCTGTATGCGCTGCCGGACGAGCCTGCCGCATGGTCACATAAGCGGAGGCTGCATCGGATGTGCTGGCCATCTCATGCCAGACAGCGGCCAATTCTCGCTCGACTGCACGACATTGCGGCCAGAACTCAGCACTGCGGGTCCGCTGAGCCCGCAGCTGGCGCCTTGTATCCAACAAAGCAGCCTCCTTGCGGGCTGCGGCTTCGGAAATCCCCTCCGGCGCCACAGCATCGGTGTCACCTACCATGTCAAGGAAGGTGCGTGCCCGGAGAGTCTCCACGGCTAGCCATGCGGCGTCGATGTAGTCCACCGAGCCTTGTTCCCCGGCCAGAGCCAGCTGTGTGCGTGCCAGGACGACCAAAATCTCGCCGAGTTCGTCCTGTACCGCGATCCGGGCAGTCTCGTCATGCGCGCCAACTCGAACATATTCGGCGACTTCGGTTGCCAAAAAGCAGAATTCGACAGTTTTAAGGAGTTCGCATCGACTCTCGAGAGTCTTCACAATCCCGAACAGAATTGGCCAGACGATATCGAATTCAGCAATGCGAAATGTCCTGCCGTTTGGTGCCGACCAGGTGGCGCCGCCACCAGGCGAATCGCGAACACTACAATGCTCCAACGCATGCAGTAGGTAGCGAAATGAGTCTCCGAGAAAAGGATGGGCACCGACGATTCGGGCGGCGGAAAAGTCTATTTCCGCTAATCGGCCCGAGTCACCCTTGATTTCGACGAGCGCCCTGGCCTTGCCGAGCATGGCCAGGGCAACACGAGGGATTCCGAGCTTGCCGTAAGCGTCCGCCATTGCCTGGTAGGCATATCCGGCGGAATCTGCGGCCAGAGTCGGTTGTGACTGGATCTGCTCGGTCTCGCTGAGCCGTACCGCATCCTGAAAATGCCGCAAGGCTTTGTCCGGCGCACCGGTTTCGAGGTAGAACCTACCCCTGAGGATGAGTTCGCTGATCTGCTGGACCTCGGTCGGATCATCCAGTCTGCGACTGATCGCAAGGTCGTGATAGTACCGCGCTCGATCCTCGTTGCCCATACGAAATGCCGACTGCGCCAGGCCCCTGTAAAGGTGTACCGGAGTGGGTGCGATCCCAAGGATTCGATTGACAACCGGCCGCGCAGTGATCTGGTCGCGGCGGCGGGCCTCCTCTTCGGCCTCATGATGCCGCTCCGCTTCCAGGAGTAGGTCATATGCATGTGCGATCGCACCCCGCATGTTCTCCAGCGTCGCCAATCCCGCTAGCGCGCTGGAGATATACCAATCGCGGCCGTAGCCGACGCGGCTCTGCGCAGGACCGAACCACAAGGGCAATGACTGCGCCAGGCGCAGGTGAATCCCGGCCCAATGTAGCGCGGCGTCGATTGCGTGCTCCCTGCGATAGGCGATTGACAAGGATTGGACCGTGATGAGGAACCTCTCACGATCATGGGGTTGCACGCGTGACAGCCAAGCGAACCACGCTGTTTCGATGTCGGGCAGGGTGAGGAACTCATGGACGACCGGATCCCCTAGGTACTTCCGGAGTAGGTCGTCAGCGCGAATCCTCTTGTCGCGGTCGGCATCACTTCCACCCTGCCACGCCGAAAGTGGGCGGCCGATCAATGGACTGATGTCATCCTCGAATCCGAACCTGAAGTTGGTGGCGTCATCGGTCATCGGTTCGGCCCGCCTCCAGATCGCGTGTCACCTGGCGCAGCGCCTCTCGGGCTCCGCCATAGTTCGGATCAAGTTCCAATGCCTTCTCATAGCATTGCTTCGCACTGTGGATATCTCTCCGACCGGACCGATAGGCATCGCCTAGGAAGCGATACGCCTGCGGTGTGGGGCGAATCCCGATCGATTCGATGAAATGCGCGATAGCCAGCTCGTATTCGCCGATCATGTAGTGGGCGTCACCGAGCCCGAGATGAGCGAATTCGAGATGCGGATCAAGTACGATCGCCTGGCGATACTCCTCGATGGCTGTCTGGAACTGCCTTTGCGCAAACGCCTGTTCTGCCTCGGCAAGATGATGTTGGGCGGGGGACTGCGGTCGGATGTCGAATGGCAGCAGTTCCGTGACCTTTGGGAAGAGATCCGGGTCCTTCGCCGCGATATCCTCAAGGAATTCAACGGCTTTCCCCGGACCGAGGCCGATGGCGATCGCCGCCATCACGTGCACTTGGATCTGCTCGCCATCGAGTGTTTCCATTGCTCTCCGGTCGACGGTCAGCGTTCCGTTTGCGAAGCGGGCGAGCAACTGCGGCGGCGGCCCACTCGGCGGAAGCATTGTCGGGGGAGGCATTGCTGACAACGGCATTTCAGCGTTCAGTGATCGCAGCGTCGCCCACCATTGTGCGCAGTCCGGGTCTTGGGCCATTGCCCCCATCATGATCAGAAGCTGGAGCGGTTCCACAGACGCTGGGCCTGGTTGGGGACCTATGTGATCTAGCAATATCGATTTCGCCTCGCTCCATCGGCCGAGTTCATGCAGTGCCTTGGCCAGATGTAACGTCGTGTCCGGTCGATTATCACCATGGGCGAGTAGGTCTCGGAGTAGGTGGACGCATGCCTCCCATTCGCGTACACCCCACAGCATGTTGATCAGAGTGTCCGGCTCCTCTGTCGAATCGGGTGGCAAGCGACGCAACTCTTGAATCCACCACACAACCGCCGTAAGCCGCGTCGGCTCGTGCAATGCTCCGATCATGGTTCTTCGCAGGATATGTAGCTCGTCATCGGTCACTGTGAACGGAATCCGAGGCAGAACGCTGCCCGCGGTCACTTGCCTGACCACACCTACAACATGGACAATTCGCTCCAGCCCGACAGCAAGCCTTCGGGCACAGTGCGCATCGGCAGTCTCAAGTCGGCCGAAGGCTTCGGTCAGACCAGCGGAGAATGCCGGGTCATCCTCGGAGATCGATGTTGCCGCAGCAGCGAGTGCCGTCAGTGATTCCAGTGTGCGCCAACCCAAATCACGATAGAAGAGCTGGGCTTGCCGGAGCTGTCGCAAGCTCTCCTCCCCCCGGAATCGACGTGCGTAGCCGACACAGAAGCGACCTGCGGCTTGGTGCTCGTCTGAGCCCCCCAGTGCGATCAGCGTATGCCCGATTTGTTCGAGTCGGCCTCGGGTGGAAATGTGTGCACGAGCGTCGTCGAGCACCAAGTGGCGCAAAAGATCTCGCTCACTGTCAGCGCTGAACGAGCGTACGTAGTTGGTCAACTCCTCGGCGGTGAGCGCTAGCACGGTCCGGAGCAGAGCCTCGTCGCTCGGACTTCTGTCACGAGCGCGCGGCACGACATGCCGCACCCACTCAGCGCCGATTCCTTGCATCAGCATGATGCCCCCCGCTTATGAGCCTGCGGCCATTGTATGCATGATTCGTTGCCGCAAGGGGAAATCGACGTAGGCTGGGTTACCCCGGACTCAGGTGCCGGAAGGCGTGCTGGTGCCGGAGTGCCGTTACCAATGGGCTGATGGCCCGACGGGAGGGCGCTTGAGGCCTGGCATGGGAGAGCGCGCCCAGCACATCGGGCAGCTTGCGCTCGCGGAGACCCACGATGCAGCGCATCGCACCAAGAACACTTTTTGAAGCGTATGTATTTCATACGACCCGGACCAGTGCGGCGAGGGTCGCCTCATCGGCAGGGTCGAAAGATATGAGGACAACTTCCTGCAGCGAACGATTTTCGTGGGTACTGTCACTTGCTCATTGCTCGGTACTGGGTTCGGAACCGCTGAGGCGGAGGGGATTACGAGACGCCGCCCGATTCGAATGTGCCGACTGGGTCGGCGAAGGATTTGGGCAATCTGATCGGTACCGGGTCGGTGGATGTGGGGAGTACTGCCGCGGCGCTGGGGAGTGCGCTCGGTGGTGGTTACCTCGGCGGGGGTGTTGAGCGGGCTTTCGTCGCAACATGGATGACGGGAAGGACTCGTACGAGCTGCGGGTGGCAGACGAGAAGCTCCCATTCGTCGCCGACCTCCATCAGGCCGGACGCACCTGCACCAGCCGCTCATTCACCAGAAAGCCGAAGGGACTCATCCAGACTGGCGAGCGAACGCTGGTTTGAATAAGCCCCTTATGGTGGTCCTAACGCTAATCAACCCGAACCACCCGACGGCCCACGGCCCACAATTGCGGATCAAGCCAGTCGGTATGCGCAGCGCATCATCAGGGGCTTGATCTGCGGCCTCATCTCGTCGAATGTCCTGATCCGCTGTACGGACTAGGTCTCCACCCGATGTCGAAGCATCCGGCAGTTGTGATGGCCGACGGTTGCGGCCTACATCGCCACACGCTACGCCCGAGTGCCCGAACCGGACACCCGAGTGCCGAGCCGCGCCGCCACCGGATAGTCGTTGGCTATCATTCCTGCGTGGCTGGGCTGCGGCGTTGGGGGGCGTTGGGATGGTTCGTGTCGGTGTGCGCCGTACTGGTTTTCATCGTTGTGCTGCAGATCGCCTACGGGGTTCCGCGGTTCGGCAGTGGCGAGACTGATTGGGCCATACGCTATTCGCTGGTATCGATCGCGTTCGGAGTGGCCGGACTGGTCGTTGCGGGCAATCGTCCGCGAGGTGGTTTGTGGGTCGTGTTGCTGGTCGGGGCGACCGCGTTCGCGCTGGCATCGCTGGATCGCAGTCTGTACGGCTTGGGGGTGATGACCGGGTCGGAAGTGCCCGGCGGACGACGGCTGATCGTCGAGGGTCTGGCCACGGTGGGGTTCAGCGCGTCGATCATCATGCTGCCGTTGTGGATTCCCGCCGGACACACCTCGCCGCGTCGGCTCCGCGTCCTGGTCGGGACGGCGATCAGCGTGGGACTCGCATACCTGGCCGTGGCGGTGTGGCAGGCGTGGAACGTCACCGATCCCGACTACACGTTCGACGCCCTCGCCCGTGATCATCCGCTGTGGTCGGCACTGCAGGCTCCAGTGACGTTGATCCTGCCCCTAATTGTGCTCTCGGCCGTCTGCGGGGACACGGTACGCCGCGCCAAGGCCGGCCGGGGACTGACACGAAGACAGCTTGTCCTGATCATCGCGGCGGAGCTGGGATATTGGACGATCGTCTCCCTCTACACGGTGGTGCGCCTGATCGGTCCGTGGGACAAGCAGTGGGAGGATGTGCTGCTGCTCGGGCCGCAGACGGTGGTCATCCTGTTGTTCCCGATGGTCGCGATCGCGCAAACCGGTTCGCGCCGTGCGCGCTTGGCGTTGCAGGCCTGGCTGTGCGCCGCGGTTCTCGTCGCTGGCCTGTATGCCACGTTCAAGGCGGTGTTGCTGGTGGTCGCGGCAGTGCTGCCCTGGAGCGCCACGGTGCGGATCGCGGCGGCGGCGACCGTGGCGACGCTGGTCACCCGCCGGATCGCGGCGTCGGTGTGGCAGGTGATGGGCTGGATGCTCTACGGCGGCAAATCCCTGCCCTACCGGACGATACGCAGCCTCGGCCGCAGTCTGCGGGAGCATCGCGGTGACGACGATGTCGCCGCGGACGCCTGTGGTCTGATCGTCGACCGCCTCGATGTGGAGCGCGCGAAGCTGATCGTGCACACCGGCGACGGTGAGCGCACGGTCGCCGAACGCGGTGCCAGCGGCGGCACAGCGCATCGATTCGAGTTGCGCCACAACGGCACCGATATCGGCGAGTTGGTGGTGCACGCTGAGCGGTTGAGCCGCCGCGACCATGTGTTGCTGGCCTCGATGGCGGACCAGCTCGCTCCGATGGTCGCGGCCATGCGCCTGCGAGAAGTGTTGCGCGCCAGCCGTGAACGTGTCGTGCTGGCACGCGAAGCCGAACGGTATCGGTTGCGCCGTGACCTGCATGACGGGCTCGGCCCGGCCCTGGTCGGTATGCGGCTGCGACTGGAAGCGGCCGCGGTCGCCCTGCCGGCCGGCACGCCCATCGGAACGCATATCGCCGACACCATCGACGACCTCGACACCGCGCTGGTCGAGGTCCGGCGCATCACGGCCGGGCTGCGACCGGCCGATCTAGACGAGCTCGGATTGCCGCGCGCGCTGCAGCGGCTCGCCGCATCGATGCCGAATACGAGATTCCATGCACCGGAACGAATCCCGGCGCAACCGCCCGCGATCGAGGTGGCGGCCTACCGGATCGTCGCCGAGGCCCTGACCAATGCCGCCCGGCATGCCGCGGCGAGCGCGGTTGAGGTGACGATCACGGCCGAAGCCGGAGTCCTCACCGTCACCGTCGCCGACGACGGCCACGGGTTCGTGCCCTCGAAACCACACCTCGGACTCGGTCTGAGCTCGATGGTGGAACGGGCCGAAGAAGTCGGCGGCAGTTGTTGTATCGACGAATCCTCTTATGGCGGTGTGCGAGTGAGCGCTCGACTCCCTTATCAACCGCTACCCACGGACAGCGTGTACTGACGTGTCCGGTCAGTCTCCGCCCATCCCCGCCCGGCGAGCTCGGATGACAGCTTCCGCGCGGTCGTGCACCTGGAGCTTGGCGAAGATCGAACCGATGTGATTGCGGATCGTCTTGTCGGTGACCACCAACCGCTGGGCGATCTGATGGTAGGTGAGCCCGCGGGCAACGTGGTCGAGGATCTCGAGCTCACGAGCTGTCAGCGTGGGGAAGGCTTGTTGACCGGTCGCGGTGTCGCCAGCGGTAAGCAGGGCGCTGAGATGTTCCGCTGTGCCGGTACCGAAGGCCGATCCGCCGCGCGCGACGGTGTGCAGGGCGTGCAGCGTTTCCTCGAGTCGGGAGTCCTTGCGGAGGTACCCGTGCGCACCCGCACGCATGGCCGCCAGCAGACTGTCGCTGTCCTCGGACATGGTCATGACAAGTATGCGCAGCCGCGGGTGGTGCGCCAGCAGTTCGCGGATCGCCTCGACGCCCGACAAGCCGGGGAGGCCGAGATCCATCACCACCACTTCGGGCTGAGTCTGTTCCGCCGCGGCGAACGCTTCGTGCGCGGTGGCGGCTTGAGCGACGACGGTGAAGGCGCGGTCGGTACCGATGGCGTCGGCGAGTCCGGCGCGAAACAGCGGGTGGTCATCCACGATCAGTACCCGTCGGGTGGTCTCGACGCTCATGAGCCGCTCCTTGCCTGTTTGGTGCACACCACCGCGGGAGAAACTCGAAACGTCAAGTGGCCGAAAATGAACGGAGTGTTCGAGGCAGATCGACTCGGCCGGGGCCCCGGCCAGGTCGATCCGCCTCGGGTACTACTTGCCCGCGAAAACGTGCACGACCGCGTTCTTGTCGTAGGTGTTCGGGCAATCATTCATCAGATCGACGCTGAGCGGGACCGTCTTGGAACCGGTGTTGGAGTACACCAGCCCGCCCGACCCGTCGCCCCGATACAGCCGTTGATCATGATCGACGTTGCCACCGACCCGTGCACGGGCCTCGATGGTGGCGCACATGCCCTGTTTGTACTGGACGTACACCTTGCTACCAGGCTTGGCGACGGCATCGACGCAATGCCGCCATCCGTCGGAGAAGGCATAGCAGGTGACATCCAGAACACTGTCCGGCTCCTTCGCCTCCGCACTCCCCGAGCCGACGGAAGAACAGGCCAATGCCGTCAACACAGCCGCTGCCAGCAGCATCTTCATCGCTCTCACCGTCCTTTATCCGGCCAGTGCCATAATGGCGCGGGCGATTTCAGCCGCGTAGCGACGCGGCACCCCAAGTCGCACCAGGTACTCGGTGATCTTCTCCGTCGCCCAGTTCTCGGCGCGATCGAGGAAGTCCGCCAGCTGCGTGGAGTGCCGCAGCACGTAGCTCGCGGCCTCCTTACTGAAGTGCTTCAGCAACCAGGCCAGCGCCTTGCCGCCGTAACGCAGCGCATAGACGATCAGCCTCCGCTTGATCCCGGCTACGGTCTCGGGCGCCGGGTCTGCGGCGACGCCGCGCAGAGCGTCCGTGACGGCTTCGATCTCGTGGGTGTCCACGTCGGCTTCCCGGACGAGGTCGACAAGGTCGTCGAAGTCGGCCGGAGCGAGGTCCCACTGTGCGTCTGTCATAACAGTGACTCCCGATGGTTGGACCGCGGGCTCGGTGTGCCCTGCGGAACGTGACATCACTGTCTGTGGCCCGATAGCCCAGGCACATGAGTCATTCGCCTCAACCCGCTCGGGCGGTTGTCCCACGGTGGGATGGGCTGTGAGCCAGGTCGGCAGCTGGGCCACAATGAAAGCCGCCGACTAGCTCGGGGCGGGGACGCTTCACTGGGTTTTCGGGCTGAGGAAGCGTTCGGCTGCGATCTCTACTGGATCACGGTGGTGCGCTTGGGAATTGGCCGGAGATCAGTCTGGGACTCGCCAGCTTGATGCCCACCGATGATCGAACGCTCCGCGCGCAGCCGTTCGCCCTGCTCGGTGAGCCGATGGCGGACGGCGCAACCCTGGCCCGCCGCCCAGATGCGACTGCGCTTCGGCTACACGCAATCGAAGATCGAAGCGGTTCGGGTTGATACCCATTTGCGGCAAAGCCGCAGGTATTCTTACCTGCGACTTTGCCGAGTTGTGGTCCTAACAATGATCAACCCGAACCACCCGACGGCGGATGGACCGAAGCTCCGGGTCAAACCGGCGGGCAGGCGCCGGGCACCATCTCATGTGGCTGATGGTCGCTACTGACACCCGGTCGTTCGTGCCCGCGAGCGCTTGGGCGTTCAGACTTCGTCACCGGGGGAAGCTGCATCCACCCCATCATCCTTGCTGCCAAGACCGTAGTGCACCACATCGAACCATCGATCGAAGTGAAATGACCTGTCGTGCTCGGTATAGAAGGTTTCGGAGAAGAGCGGCCCACATCGTGGACCGACCGTTCGGTAGTTCTATCGGGTCGCGGCATCGGCTGTAGCCGGTTCGGCGCGACGGGAGCGATCGGCGGTGAGGAAGATGCTCGCGATCAGTGCCAGCGCGGTGCCGACTGTGAGGAGGGTGAGGTCGGCTCGCAGGAGCGACAGGGCCGAGGCGGTGAGGATGGTGGTGAAGGCGGGGCGTATGATCGCGGCCGGGGCGTGTGAGGACAGCAGCGCGCCGAGGATCACGCCCGGAATCGCGCCCAGCACAAGGGATCCGGTGAGAGCGAGGCGGACGTCGCCGAAGAACAGGTGGCCGAGGGTGGCCGCGGCGACGAGCGGGATGGCTTGGACGATGTCGGTGCCGACGAGCTGGTTGGGGCGCAGCGTCGGGTAGATGATGACGAGGGCCGCCATCATGATCGCGCCCGCGCCGACGGAGGTGAGGCCGACGAGCAGGCCACCGACAGTGCCGATCACGACGGTGAGGACGGGCCGGATGATCAGCGGTTGATCGTCGGCCCCCGGTTGCGGACGGTCGCGCCTGCGGCGTTCGATCGATTGACGCAGCAGGTTGAACACGACGGACAGGGTGAGTCCGATGCCGATGGCGAATTTCAGGTTGTTCTGGACGCCCGCGGTGTGTCCGAGGAGCCCGACGAGCACCGCGCCGAGGATGGCGGAGGGAACCGAGCCGAGCACCAGTAGTCCGACGAGTTTCCAGTGGATTGTGCGGCGGCGCAGGTGAACCGGGACGGCGAACGGTTTCATGATGAGCGAGGCGAACAGGTCATTGGAGATCGCCGCCAGCGGTGGGACGTGGAATACCAGCACCAGTAGCGAGGTCAGCAGGGCGCCGCCGCCCATGCCGGTGAGGCCGACGAAGAACCCGATGATCAGTCCGACTGTGGTCAGGGTGGGGGAATGCATGTGTGCGTGTCTTTTCCGATGGGTGCGCACCGGAAGTCGGTGGCGCGTGCGGTTGTCGGGCGAGGTCGGCCGTGGGCCGCACACGCGCTGGCGGCGACGCGCATCAGATCGATGTGCAGGCGCCTGATCAACCGGAGTCGTGCGTGAATCATCATGGGCTCAGGAATGTTCTGGCCGGGAAAGGAACAGCGGGCTGGTCCAGACCTGGTGGCCATCGGCTTGGCGGGCGCGAAGGTACACCGCGCTGTCGGTGACGGGCACGGTAAGGGCGAGGTCGCCGCTGACAGAGACCGGGAGCTCGGCAGGGTCGGCGATGCGTTCGATGCGCAGTCGCAGATTCAGCCCGCCCATGGCGAGGTCGTGGTGCCCGGTGGCGAGGAGATCGGCTCCCGACACCGTGAGTGTGCCGTGTCGGCCGTCCTCGAGGACCGACGTGTCGAGGTCGAAGCGAGCCCGCGCGAGATCGCCCAGGGTGAGGATCACGCCGATGTCGGATCCGTAGGTGGTGGTGCGCCAGCTGATCTCGCTGTCGAAGCGGTCGATGCGCTGTTCGGGGTGCAGGCGCGCCCACGGCCGCGCGGACGCGATGTCGGTGCCGGTCACCCGCAGGCGTCCGGTCCAAGTGGCCCAGCGGTACCGGTCGCGGTGGCGGGCGCCGCCCCAGCGCAGGCGGATGAGCGTGTCCGACAGGCCGGTTTCGGCGTGCAGGTCGCGACGCCAGACTTCACCGGTGGTGTCGAGGAGCCGGATCTCCTCCCATCCGGTGGTGCCGTACAGGGCGTATTCGGCATCGAGTTCGGTTGCGGCGGTGACGATATCGTCGCCCATCCACTGGTTTCCGGTGCGCAGCAGCGCGACCGCGCGAACGCCGGTGGTGGCCCAGGTGCGGCGCGATCGCAGGGTGCGGCCGACCTCGGCGGCGGTGAGCTCGGGCGCGAGCACACCGGTCAGACCGCCGGTGGAGCCGAAGATATTGGCGCCCGGCGCACCGCCGCCGGGTCGGCCGCGGTGCTCGTCGCTGGCCGCGCTCGCGCCGAGCCGCAATCCCCGAGCGAGCGCGTCTTCGAGGAACCAGGGGCTCGAACCCCAGGTGGAGTGGACTTCGATCAGTCGCTCCAATTCCGGGTGATGCCAGTCGAGCACGGCGCGGCGCCCGCCCACGTGCGGGATGAGCAGATAGGAGTCGGGGTCCTTGTCGTAGGCCGCGTACAGCTGTGTGATGGGCCAGGTTTCGGGCACCGGAGTGGTCGCGACCATATTCGCGTGCCAGACCAGTGAGCGGGCCAGCGTGGTGTCCTCGCCGAGGAACACCACATTGTGGTCGCCGCCAACTCCCGCCGTGCCGCACCATTCGACACCGGGATAGCAGACGAATCGGCCATCCTCACCGGCCCGGCGGCAGGCGTCGACCACCTGGTTCCAGGTTTCGTCGGTGATCTGGAAGTCGTTGGCGGTGTAGCCGAGCACATCCAGCGCGCCGATCTCGCGTCCGTAGGCGAGATTCCAAGCGGTGTCCTGGGTTCCGACGGTGTCGTCGGAGTGCACGTGCAAGTCGGCGAAGAACGCGCGCGGTCCGGGCAGGTCGTCGATGACGTCGAGGTGGCAGTGCGCGACGGGCACCGTGCCGCCGTCGAACTTCGCGCGAATCTCGACCTCGATCGGGTCGCGCACCGGCGGCATGGTGAGTGTGGCACGCGCCCAACCGGATTCGGGCGTGGTCGCGGTGGCCAGGGCGCGCCCGGCGACGGTGGCGTGGACCCGCGCGGGCAGGTCGCGGCAGGCGTTGCCCCACCGGTCCCGCAGGTGTGCGCGCAGCTCGACCGCCGCCTCACCGGCGCGCACCAGTCGTGGGCCGTGCACCACGAGCGCCTCGGGCGGACCGGGCACGAGGGCCAGGTGGGCGACGCCCGCGTGCGCCATGCGGGAGGTGCCCAGCGGATCGACGAACAGATGGAAGGCGAACGCGTCCTCCACGAAGGTCTGCACCCGGGTACCCGGACCGCCGAAATCACGGTCACCGAGCCGGATTTCGAGCACGTCGCCCGGACGCAGGTAACCGTCCACGACATGGATCAGCACCGACTTCTGGAACGGCCGCTCGCCGCCCTTGACGTCGTAGCGCACGTCCAGCCGCTGCGCGGTGGCCGCACTGTCGGGCGACACACCGCCGAGTAACGAGCGCTCGACCAGGCGCGCGCTCACGTAATCACGTCCGGCCGGGTCGTCGGTCTGCAGGTCCCAGTCCGAGTAATAGCGGAAGCACAGCTTCAACCAGCCGCTGTCGGCGATACCGGAACTGCCGACGGTGTAGGTCAGCACGATTTCCTCGGTCGCGCCCGCGATCAGGGTGCCGGCCGAGCAGCTCAGCGTGCCCAGGAACGGCAGGGCGGTGAGCTCGTCGGTAACCCGGTCGCGCACCGCGGGATCCGAGCAGTCGGCAACACGCGGCTCACCCTGCGGACGCAGGGATAGGACGGCGGGCAAAGACGGGCCATGGCCAGGGCGGGAAGGCATGCCGATGATTCTGGATCCACCCGCACTGACCAGTCCAAGGTATAAATATGATCGGACTCATCACTGAGAGTGACTAATCGGGTGAACCTTCAACAGTTGCGCTATGTCGTCGCCGTCGCCGAGACGGGCAGTTTCACCAGGGCCGCGGCCGACCGATTCGTCGTGCAGTCCGCGCTCAGCCAGCAGGTGCGCAAGCTCGAAGACGAACTCGGGGTGCGGCTTTTCGAACGCACCACCCGCTCGGTCGCCCTGACACCGATCGGCCGGGCGCTGCTCCCGCAGATCCGGCAGGTGCTGGCGGGGGTGGAGCAACTCACCGTCGACGCACAAGCGCTGCGCGGCACCATCCGCGGCCGGTTGACGGTCGGGCTCATGGAGGTCCCTCCGGAGATTCTGGATGTGGCCGCACTCATGGCCACCTTCCACACCCGCTACCCCGAGGTGAGCGTGACCCTGCGCAGCGGCGGCAGCGATCTGCTCGTCGCTGCGGTACGCGATCGCAAACTCGACGTCGCCATCGTGGGACTGGCCGTCGAATCTGCCACGGCCCGAGTCGAATTCACACCGCTGTTCACCGAATCACTGGTCGCTGTGCTGCCCGCGGGTCATCTGCTCGCGGCCGAATCATCGGTCTCTGCGTACGAATTGGCGGAGTACCCCTTCATCGACTTCCCGCCCGGCTACGGCCTGCGCCACGAGACCGATCGCGGATTCACCGGCACGACAAGGCATGTCGCGTTCGAGGTGACCCGGGTCGAGCAGGTCGTCCAATTCGTCTGCCAGGGCTTGGGCGTGGCGCTGCTCCCCGAGTCGGTGGCCCGCACCAACGCCGACCGCGAGACCGGCCTGACCCTGCGCCCGGTCACCGGCGTCGAACTACAGCGGCAAGTCAACCTCGTGGTCCCCCGCGCTCCGGCGGGCACCGCCGCGTGCCGGGCCTTCCTCGGCTGTGTGCACGAGTGGTCATCGGTTGGGGCTGCTCGCGGGGCTATCGATTCTCGGTGATTGCAACGCTCTGATCGTCGCGGGCGAGCCCGCACACTCGATCGCGGGAGGGCATGCGGGATCACCGACGCGGACGAAGAGGGACCATGCGGATCGAGCAGCTCGAGTATGTCCAGGCCGTGACCAGGTTGGGGTCGTTGCGACGCGCGGCGGAAGAACTGCACGTGTCGCAGCCGGCGTTGAGCGAGACGCTGCGGAATCTGGAACGTGAACTGGGCGTGGAGTTGCTGGACCGGCGGCGATCGGGTGCTCGCATCAGTGATCAGGGCCGGGAATTGCTGCCGCATATCGCACAGGTGCTGGATGCGGTGGACCTGTTGCGGCGTGCGGCCGACGAACAGCATCGGGTCAGCCGGATGGTGCGGGTGGGAACGGTCAACGCGGCGACCGTGTCGTTGGTGCTGCCCGCGATCCGCGAGTTCCGGGACGCACATCCGCGGACGCAGGTCGAGGTGGTCGACGCGCAACAGGCCGAGATCCATACGGCGTTGCGGGAGGGCAGTTTCGATCTCGGGCTCGTGAACTACCTGCACGGAGACGATCTCGCGCCGGAGTTCCACAGCACCGAGTTGCTCCGTGGGCGACCGGTCGTCTGCGTCCGGTCCGACAGCCGCCTGGCCCGCCTACCCGCGGTCGGGGTCGAGGATCTGCTCGACGAGCCGTTGATCGTGATGCGGTCGGGATATGTGATGCACCGGTTCGTCCACCGGCTGCTCGACGGGCGGCAGCCGTTGTTCTCCTACTCCACCGACGGCGCCGAAATGGGAAAGATCATGGTGGCGAAGGGATTGGGCGCCACCATACTTCCCGATTACAGCATTTCCGGTGATCCGCTCGAGGAAAACGGTGTGATCACCTCGCGCCCGCTCGATTGCCGCACCACCGAGGTGCTGCTCGTGGCGCAGCGGCGCAAATCGACGGTGCCCCCGCACGCGGCGCGCACGTTGCACGACGTACTGGTCAGGCGGGCCGTATCACTCGGGACGCGGGCGGCCTGAGCACGGCTTCGCGGCGTGGCAGGGAAATCCTATCGTGGCATCCAAAATGCCTGTTGGACAACATATTTCAACAATTCTAGGCTGGTGGTCATGATCGACGAGAGCTGTTGTTCCAGCGCTTCCTGAGCGCGCGAGCCCCGCGCGCGGGAATTCCGTCTTCCTCTCCCTACTTTCGATGGAGTATCACTGTGTCCGCGGATCCTGAAATCGATATCGCCTCAGAGCCTGTGAAATTCGCGTATTGGGTGCCGAATGTGAGCGGCGGTCTCGTTGTCAGCAATATCGAGCAGCGCACCGACTGGAGCTACGAGTACAACAAGAAGCTGGCCGTGCTGGCCGAGAACAACGGCTTCGAGTACGCATTGAGCCAGGTGCGGTACATGGCCAGCTACGGCGCGGCCTACCAGCACGAGTCGACCAGTTTCAGTCTCGCGCTGCTGTTGGCTACCGAACGGCTCAAGGTCATCGCCGCCGTCCATCCCGGCCTGTGGCAGCCGGCGGTGCTGGCCAAGCTGCTCGCCACCGCCGATCACCTCTCCGGCGGCCGGGCGGCGGTGAATGTGGTGAGCGGCTGGTTCAAGGGCGAGTTCACCGCGCTCGGGGAGCCCTGGCTCGAGCACGACGAACGCTACCGGCGCTCGGAGGAATTCATCGAGGTGCTGCGCAAGAGCTGGACCGAGGACTCGGCCCAGTTCGCGGGCGACTTCTACCGGCTGCGCGGTTACGACCTCAAACCCAAACCGATCTCGGCGCCCGGACGCCCGCATCCGGAGATCTTCCAGGGCGGCAATTCGACCGCGGCGCGCGCCATGGCCGGGCGCGTGTCGGACTGGTATTTCAGC
Source organism: Nocardia heshunensis (assembly GCF_054782115.1). NCBI lineage: Bacteria > Bacillati > Actinomycetota > Actinomycetes > Mycobacteriales > Nocardiaceae > Nocardia > Nocardia heshunensis. The sequence goes on from NZ_BAAGTC010000003.1 coordinate 929,868, forward strand.
AATGGCAAGGACTTCGACGGCATCACCGAGCAGATCACCGAGGTGCGTGCCTCGGCCGCCGAGCACGGGCGGACAGTGCGGTTCGGGCTCAACGGATTCCTCATCGCCCGCGACACCGAGGCCGAGGCCCGCGAGACCCTGCGTGAGATCGTCGCCAAGGCCGATCCCGAGGCCGTCGAGGGGTTCCGCGGAGCGGTGCAGCAGGCCGGCAACTCCACCGGCGACAAGCGCGGCATGTGGGCCGATTCCACCTTCGAGGATCTCGTGCAGTACAACGACGGTTTCCGTTCCAAGCTCATCGGAACCCCCGAGCAGATCGCGCACCGGATCGTGGAGTACAAGAAGCGCGGAGTGAACCTGCTGCTGCTGGGCTTCCTGCACTATCACGAGGAAGTCGAGTACTTCGGCAAGCATGTGCTGCCGATCGTGCGCGAGCTGGAGGCCGAATTCGCGTCCGGTGCGGGCACTCGCGAGCCGGTGGCGGTGGCGCGATGACCACCGTCGAGGCGAAGACCACCACCGATGCCGAACTCGACGCGATCTTCGGCCCGATCTTCGAGCGCATCGCCGCGGGCGCGGTCGACCGCGAGACCGACCGGCGACTGCCGTTCGAGGAGATCGGGTGGCTGCGCGACGCGAAGTTCGGCGCGCTGCGCGTGCCGGTCGAGTTCGGCGGCTACAGCGTCACGGTGCGTCAGCTCTTCCGTCAGCTCATCGCTTTGGCTGCGGCGGAATCGAATCTGCCCCAAGCCCTCCGGGTGCACTTCTCCTTCGTCGAAGACCAACTGCTGGCCGAGCCCGGACCCGAGCGGGAGCGCTGGTTGCGGGCGGCGGCCGACGGGACGCTGGTCGGCAATGCGATCACCGAGCCCGGGGTCGGCGCGGTCGACCGCTATCGCACCCGGCTCACCCGGGACGGCGAGCGGTGGCGGCTCAACGGCACCAAGTACTACAGCACCGGCTCGCTGTACGCGGATTACATTCTGGCGGCTGCGGATCGAGACGGTGAGCGGGTCGGCGTACTGGTCGACGCCGCGGCCGACGGGGTGCGGCAACACGACGACTGGGACGGGTTCGGACAGCGGCTCACCGCCAGCGGCACCACCGAATTCACCGACGTGGTGGTGACCGACGAACGAATTCTCGGACCCGGATACGGCGCCCCCGGCCCCACCTACGCGACGGCCTACCTGCAGCTGGTGCAACTGGCGGTGCTGGCCGGGATCGCCCGGCGCGCGGAAAGCGATGCCCGCGCATGGGTGTCCGCGCGCACCCGCGGCTACACCCATTCGGTCGCGGATTTGCCGCGCCAGGATCCCTTGGTGCAGCAGGTAATCGGGCGGCTCTCGGCCGCCGCGTTCGCCGCCGAGGCGAGTGTGCTGGCGGTCGCCGATGTACTCGACACGGTGCTGGCCGCGGGCGCGAAGGACGAAGAGCAGGTGGTGGCGGCCGAACTCGCCGCCGCCCGGGCCCAACTCGCGGTCATCGACCTGGTGCTGCCCGCGACCACGCTGCTGTTCGAGGTCGGTGGCGCGTCCGCGGTGTCGGAGCGGCTGCGGCTGGACCGGCACTGGCGCAACGCCCGCACCATCTCGGTGCACAATCCCGCCATTCAGAAGGCCCGCGCGATCGGCGACCATCTGCTCAATGACACGGCATTGCCGTTCGCGTGGAGCGCGGGCGAGCGCGCACCGGCCCCGGAGACCGTGCGATGACCCGCCGGATCCGGTTCAACGCCTTCGACATGAACTGCGTGGCCCATCAATCCCCGGGCCTGTGGCGGCATCCGCAGGACCAGTCACACCGCTACAAGGAGCTCGGCTACTGGACCGAGCTGGCGAAGCTGTTGGAGCGCGGGCGATTCGACGGCATCTTCATCGCCGACGTGCTGGGCACCTACGACGTCTACGGCGGCGACGATATCGCCGCGCTGCGTCAGGGCGCGCAGATCCCGGTGGCCGATCCGCTGCTGCTGGTCTCGGCGATGGCCGCGGTCACCGAGCATCTGGGTTTCGGGATCACCACCGGCACCGGATTCGAGCATCCGTATCCGTTCGCGCGTCGGCTGTCCACCCTCGATCACCTGACCAGTGGACGGCTGGGCTGGAACGTGGTGACCGGGTATCTGCCTTCGGCCGCAAGGAATTTCGGCGCTGACGATCAACTCGATCACGATGAGCGCTACAACCAGGCCGACGAATACCTCGAGGTGCTCTACAAGCTCTGGGAGGGTTCCTGGGAAGACGACGCGGTGGTGCGCGACGCGGCCCGCGGCGTCTACGTCGATCCGGCGAAGGTTCATCACATCGGGCACCGCGGCACGCACTACACCGTGCCGGGCATCCACCTGTCCGAACCGTCACCGCAACGCACACCGGTGATCTACCAGGCCGGAGCCTCGCCGCGCGGGGTGCGCTTCGCCGCCGAGAACGCCGAGGCCATCTTCGTCGCCGGACCCTCCAAACGCATACTGGCACAGACTGTTTCCCGGATCCGGGACGCACTCGAGGCCGCGGGCCGGGGCCGCTACGCCGCCCGGATCTACGCGCTCGCGACCATCATCACCGATGCCACCGACGACGACGCGCGCGCCAAACACGACGAGTACCTGTCCTACGCCAGCGTGGAGGGCGGTCTGGTGTTCATGTCGGGCTGGATGGGCATCGACCTGTCGACCTACGACCTGGACGACCCGATCGGTCAGGTGCAGAGCAACGCCATCCAGTCGGCGGTCGCCGCGTTCCAGGAGTTCGATGACGACGGCCGGGAATGGACCGTGCGGGATATCGGACGATGGGCGGGCATCGGCGGGATGGGGCCGGTCTTCGTCGGCTCCGGGTCCACGGTCGCCGACCAGCTGCAGGACTGGGTGGACGCCACCGATGTGGACGGCTTCAACCTGGCCTACGCCATCACCCCCGGAAGTTTCGAAGACATTGTGCGCCATGTCGTTCCGGTCCTCACCGCACGCGGCGCGTACGCGGCCGACTACGCGCCGGGCACCCTGCGCAACGCCTTGTTCGGCGCGGGCGACCGGCTGCCACCGCAGCATCGCGGCGCGAGCTACCGCCTCGGCGGCGCCGCGTCGACCGCACTGACCGACACGGAGTCCCGGCCGGGATCCCGCACAGAACAGGAGATTCACGCATGACCGCAGCACAGCGCTCCACCCGGTCGGCCGCCGTGATCGGCGCCGGGCAGACCGGCGTCACCGCGGCCCTCGGCCTGCTCGACGCCGGATTCGACGTCACCCTCTACAGCGACCGCGATCAGCGCGCGCTGCGCGACGACGTCCCGGCCACCGGCACCGCCCTCGAGTTCGGCGAAACCCAGCAGGCCGAAACAGCTCTCGGGCTCGACACGTACACCGCCCGCGCACCCCGCCACACCGGCCTGAGCGTGCGCATCGCCGGGCCCGAGCGCGAGGAGCTCATCGCCTTCGACGGGCACTTCGACGGCTATGTCGGCGTGGCGGTCGACACCAGACTCAAGGCCGACGAGCGATTGACCGCCTTCCAGGAACGCGGCGGCCGTTTCGTCGTGGACCAGGTGACGCCCGAATCGCTCGACACCATCGCCGGCGCAGCCGATCTCACGCTGGTCGCCACCGGGCGAGGCGGGCTGTCGCAGCTGTTCGCGGTCGACGAGTCCCGCAGTCCCTATGCCGCGCCGCAACGTTCGCTGCTCACCGTCACGGTCACCGGGCTCGGCCACGACCCGGGCGTGTTCGCCCATCGCAGCCGCGCGGGCGGCGCGCACAGCGGATTCTCCATCTTCGCCGACCAGGGTGAGGGCTGGTGGGGGCCGTATCTGCACAAGGACGCGGGCCCCAGCTGGGCCTCCCTGGGCTGGGCCCGGCCCGGCAGTGACTGGGAAAAGCGTTTCGCCGCAGCCGATTCCGCGGACACCGCGTTGCGGATCGTGCGTGAGCTCTACCGCGACTACATCGACTGGGACCTGCCCGAGGTGCTCGCCGCGCAGGTGATCGCCGAGGATCCGCACTCCTGGCTGAAAGGCGCGGTGCGGCCGGTGGTTCGCGCCGGGTCCGGGCGCACCGCCGGCGGTCATGTGGTGGCCTCTCTCGGCGACACCGCGGCGGCCCACGATCCGATCGCCGGGCAGGGCGCGCAGAGCGGGCTGATCCAGGCGCAACGGCTCGTCGCGGCAGCGGCCGTGCACGACGGACCGTTCGACCAGGACTGGATCGATCGCCGATACCAGGAGTTCCTGGCCGCGCGCGGGGATGCGGCGAATCGGGTGACCCGGCTGTTCCTCGGCGATCCCGAACTCGCCGAGATCGGCAATCAGCTGTTCGCCGCGGCCGCGGTGGACGGGCGCGTCGCCTCGGCGCTGGTCGGCCTGCTGCATCGGCCGCAACCGCTGCTGGGCATCGATTCCGTCGAGACGGCAGGACGATTCATCACCGAGGTCACCGGGGAGGACGCGAGCGCCCTGCTGGCCCGCTTCGCACCCGCCGGGCGATTCGACCGCTCCGCCTTCGCCGATCACCTCGCCACCGCCTGACCCACCGCCCCGAAGGAGTCCGCCATGAGCACGACCGGAAAACCTTGGCGCACAGCATGACCGAGATCGCTGATCGGGTGGTCGCCGCGGACGTGATCGCCGACGCCGAACAGGCGTTGGCGGTCGCGACGCGGCTCGCCGCCCGCTTCGCCGCCGGCGCGGCCGAACGCGACGCACACCGGCTGCTGCCGCGCGCCGAGCTGGACGAGCTGTCCGCCAGCGGGCTGCTCGGCATCACCGTGCCGCGCGAATTCGGGGGCGCGGAGCTGCCGACCGCCGTGGTGGTGGAGGTGTTCCGGCTGCTCGCGGCCGCCGACCCCAATATCGCGCAGATCCCGCACAGTCACTTCGTGTACGTGAACGCATTGCGCGAGAACGGAACCGAAGAGCTGCAGCGTTTTCTGTTCGGAGAGGTGCTGGCGGGCAGGCGGTTCGGCAATGCGCAATCCGAGGCGGGCACCAAGCACGTACAGGACTATCGCACCCGGTTGCGGGCGCACCCGGACGGCGGATACGTCCTCGACGGGGTGAAGCACTATTCGACCGGTGCGCTGTTCGCGCACTGGATTCCGGTGCTGGCCAAGAACGACGACGACAAGATCGTGGTCGCCTACACCCCCGCCACCGCCGACGGCCTGACCGTCGTCGACGACTGGGACGGCATGGGGCAGCGCACCACCGCCAGCGGCACCGTGCGCCTCGACGGCGTCCGAGTGCCCGCCGATCACGTTGTGCCGCACCACCTCACGTTCACGGGTCCGCAGCTCTACGGTGCGCGAGCGCAAGTCCTGCACGCCGCGATCGATACCGGTATCGCCCGCGGGGCGCTCGAGGAGGCGGCCGAGTTCGTCCGGACCCGCAGCAGACCGTGGTTCGAGGCAGGCGTGGAGCAGGCCGCCGAGGATCCGCTCACGATCCAGCGATTCGGCGAACTCGAGGTCACCGTCCGCGCCGCCGAGGCGCTACTGGCCGTGGCAGGCCAGACCATCGACCGGTCCCATGCCGACCTCGACACCGAGAGCGCCGCGGCCGCGTCCATCGCCGTCGCCACCGCGAAAGCCGCCGCCGATCGGGCCGCGATCGAGGTGACCAACGCGCTGTTCGAGGTCTCGGGCACGCGCTCGGCATCGGATTCGCTGAACCTGCACCGGCATTGGCGCAACGCCCGCACCCACACCCTCCACGACCCGATCCGCTGGAAGTTCCAGCACATCGGTCGCTACCTGCTCGCCGGCACGCCGCCACCGCGGCACGGCGTCCTCTAAAGGAGCCTTCCATGCCCACCCTGATCGTCCTGTCCGGCAGCCCGTCAGCGACCTCACGGACCGCGGCCCTGTCGGAGCATCTGGCCAGGCGCCTGCGCGGTGACGGCCACACCGTCACCACCGTGCGGGTGCGGGATCTGCCCGCGCACGCGCTCCTGCACGCCGACGCCACCCATCCCGAGATCGCGGCGGTGGCCGCGGCCATCGCCGAGTCCGACGGCGTGGTCGTCGCCTCGCCGGTGTACAAGGCGGCCTACAGCGGGCTGCTCAAGACCTTGCTGGATCTGCTGCCGCAGTTCGCGTTGGCGGGCAAGGTCGTTCTGCCGATCGTGACCGGCGGCAGCCCCGCACACGTCCTGGCGATCGACTACGCGCTGCGACCGGTGCTGTCCTCGCTCGGCGCCGACCACATCGTGCCCGGCTGGTTCGTGCTCGACCAGCACATCGAAACCGCCGCCGACGGCACCGCCGCGACCCTGGAAACCCGTGCCGCCGAAGCCCTGTACCCGATCGTCGACGCGTTCTCGGCCGCGCTGGCCGCCCGCCGGGCACCCGTCACCGCCTGATACGGAAGGTACGCCGGACATGTTGCGCTTCCACTGGTTCCTGCCCACCTACGGCGACAGCCGCTATCTCGTCGGCGGCGGTCACGGCACCGCGGTGACCGCCGCGAGCGGTGACCGCCAGGCCGACATCGGCTATCTGTCCCAAATCGTGCGCAGCGCGGAGCAATTGGGTTTCGAAGCGGCGCTCACCCCCACCGGCGCCTGGTGTGAGGACGCGTGGCTGACCACCGCGATCCTGGCCCGCGAATCCGAACGATTGAAGTTCCTGGTCGCCTTCCGCCCCGGACTGGTCTCCCCCACCCTCGCGGCCCAGATGGCCGCCACCTACCAGCGCCACACCGGGGGACGGCTGCTGCTGAACGTGGTGACCGGCGGCGAAGACCACGAACAACGCGCCTACGGCGACCATCTCGACAAGGAGCAGCGCTACCGGCGCGCCGACGAATTCCTCACCGTGCTCCGGCGACTGTGGGCCGGGGAACGAGTCACGTGGCAGGGCGAGCACATTCACGTCACCGACGCGGCGCTCGACCGAATCCCGCACCCGCGGCCCGACATCTACTTCGGCGGCTCCTCGGCCGCCGCGGGCCGGGTCGCCGCCCGGCACGTCGACGTCTACCTCACCTGGGGCGAACCGCCGGCGGCGGTCGCCGCCAAAATCGACTGGATCCGCGAACAGGCCGCCGACGCGGGCCGCACGCCACCCCGCTTCGGAATCCGATTGCACGTCATCAGCCGCGACAGCGCCGAACAAGCCTGGGCCGAAGCCGCCCGGCTGCTGGACGCGCTCGACCCCGCCGCCATCGCCACCGTGCAAGCCGGCCTGGCCCGCAGCGGATCCGAAGGCCAGCGCCGCATGCTGGCCCTGCACGGCGGCACCACCTCCGACCTCGAGGTCTCCCCGAATCTGTGGGCGGGAGTCGGACTCGTGCGCGGCGGCGCCGGGACCGCACTGGTCGGCAGTCACCGTGAGGTCGCCGAACGCATCGAGGAGTACCACGCGCTCGGCATCGACGAATTCGTGCTCTCCGGTCATCCGCACCTCGAAGAGGCGTACTGGTTCGGGGAGGGCGTCCTCCCGATCCTGCATCGAAAAGGGCTGTGGCAGCACCCATTCAGAACGGCCGACGCCTCGATCGCGGCGACGGTCCCGTTCGCCCGCTGACAATCCCCCGGGCGTGTCGCAGGACTTCGCTCGACGTCGCTGAGCGGTTGCCGGGTTCGGCTCACCGCAACTCTTATGGTCGTTCACCGCGCTGCCACGACATACCGTCGCCGAGTATGACCACTGAGCTGAGCACGCCGTTGAACGCGATCGTCGAGGCGACCGCGCAGGCCATCGCCGAGGATGCCGCCAAAGGCCGGGTGACCTTTCGCGCCGCGGGAACACCGGAAGGCACGGTGGGCAGCGCGATCGCCCTGGGGCAGTACACGGTTCGGGTGGACGAGCCGCCCGCCCTCGGCGGCGAGGGGAGCGCGCCGAACCCGGTCGAGGTGTATCTGGCCTCGCTGATCGCCTGCCAGGTGGTCACCTACCGCTTCTGGGCACAACGACTCGGTGTCACGGTCGAGGAACTGTCCATCGACGCCGAAGGAGATCTGGACGTGCGCGGATTCTTCGGCCTCGACGACACCGTGCGCCCCGGCTTCCAGGCGGTGCGCGTCACCGTCCGGATCAGCGGACCGGAAGCGGCCGAGCGCTATGCCGAACTGCAGCGGGTCGTGGACGCGCACTGCCCGGTCCTGGATCTCACCACCGGCCACACGCCGGTCGAAACCACCCTCGTCACACAGTAATTCACGCCGATCACCATCCGGAGGCCCCGATGACCGCAGCAGATCTCCCCGAAGACCCCACCGCCGCTTGGAGTTTCGAGACCAAGCAGATCCACGTGGGGCAGACCCCCGACGGCACGACCAACGCCCGTGCCCTGCCGATCTACCAGACCACCTCCTACACCTTCCGCGACACCGCCCACGCGGCAGCGCTGTTCGGGCTGGCCGAGCCGGGCAATATCTACACCCGCATCATGAATCCCACCCAGGACGCGGTCGAACAGCGCATCGCCGCGCTGGAAGGCGGTGTGGCCGCGCTGTTGCTGGCCTCGGGGCAGGCGGCGGAGACCTTCGCGATCCTCAATATCGCGGGCGCGGGCGATCACCTCGTGTCCAGCCCACGCCTCTACGGCGGCACCTACAATCTGTTCCGGTACACGCTGCCGAAGCTGGGCATCGAGGTGAGTTTCGTCGAGGACCCCGACGATCTCGAGCAGTGGCGCGCGGCGATCCGCCCGAACACCAAGGCCTTCTACGGCGAGACGATCTCCAACCCGCAGAACCACATCCTCGACATCCCCGGCATCGCGCAGGTCGCCCACGGTTCGGGCATTCCGCTCATCGTCGACAACACCGTCGCCACCCCCTATCTGATCCAGCCGTTCGCGCACGGCGCCGACATCGTCGTGCACTCGGCGACCAAGTATCTGGGCGGCCACGGCGCGGCCATCGCGGGCGTGATCGTCGACGGCGGCACCTTCGATTGGCGCGGTGGACGATTCCCCGGCTTCACCGAACCCGACCCCAGCTACCACGGTGTCGTCTACGCCGATCTCGGCGCACCCGCCTACGCGCTCAAGGCCCGCGTCCAACTCCTGCGCGATCTCGGCTCGGCGATCTCCCCGTTCAACGCCTTCCTCATCAGCCAGGGCCTGGAAACCCTCAGCCTGCGACTCGAACGGCACGTCAGCAATGCCCGAGCCGTCGCCGAATTCCTCACCGAGCGACCGGAAGTCACCTCCGTCTCCTACGCGGGCCTGCCCTCCTCCCCCTGGTACGAGCGCGGAAAGCAGCTGGCCCCCAAGGGAGTCGGCGCGATCATCGGCTTCGAACTCGCCGACGGCGTCGACGCCGGCAAGCGCTTCGTCGAGGCCCTCACCCTGCACAGCCACGTCGCCAACATCGGCGACGTACGCTCCCTGGTGATCCACCCCGCCTCCACCACCCACTCCCAACTCACCCCCGAACAACAACTCGCCGCCGGCGTCACCCCCGGCCTGGTCCGCCTCGCCGTCGGCATCGAAGGCATCGACGACATCCTCGCCGACCTCCGCACCGGCTTCGCAGCCCTGGAAGCCTGAACCATCCAGCGCCACCGAATAATTCACGACCGATTACCACCCCGGCGCAGCCGCAGACCTTCCGGCCTGCGGCTGCGCCGGGGTGCTCATGGGCGGGAGCGTGAGTTCCCGGGGCAGTTCGCATTCCCGGCTGTGAGCGCGACCTACGAGCATCGCCGTCACGACTCGACCGTCCCGGCGGGTTCACGGGACACGCGGCGCTCGGCCGCCAGCCGGACCGCGTCCATGATCTTCTCGTAACCGGTACAGCGGCAGAGGTTTCCGGCCAGCGCCTCGCGGATCTCGGTATCGGAGGGCCGTGCGACGCGCTCGATCAGGTCGTGTGTCTGCACGATCAATCCGGGCGTGCAGAAGCCGCACTGCACCGCACCGGCCTCCAGGAACGCCTCCTGGACCCCGTCCAGCTGCGATCCGGTGGCCAGGCCCTCGACCGTGCGCACCGACCGGCCTTCCACCTGGCCGGCCGCCACCAGGCAGCCGCACACCGGCGCGCCGTCCAGATACACGGTGCACGAACCGCATTCGCCTTGCTCGCAGGCGTTCTTGGAGCCCGACAGGCCGATCCGGTCGCGCAGCATGGAGAGCAGACTCTCGCCCGGCCATACCTCATCGACGATTTCGGGTGAGCCGTTGACAGTGAATGTGACGCGCATCGGGCCACGTCCTTTCGGTCGGGAAATCGAATTCCGGCCGCTCGCCGGAAGCCGCCACGCGCCAGAGGAATTGCACCGCGGCCACGGGCCCGAAGGGCCCCGCCTCCATTGCAGCACTCCCCTTTCGCGCGGGACAGCGCTCCGGTCTCCGAATCCCGCACCGCCACAACGGTGTCCGATTGTGCGTTCATCCAAGGGAACCGGCTGATAGCGTGGGTGATCGTGCTACTGGGTTCCGTGCTCACCATGACCGACCTGGGGCTCGAACTCGTCACCGGAGACTCGGCCCTGGATCGCGAGGTCCGATGGCTGGTCACGACGAATCTGCTCGAGCCCGGCCGCTACCTGTCCGGTGGCGAACTCGTGCTCACCGGACTGCACTGGCGACAGCATCCGGCCGACAGTGACGTGTTCGTGCGCGCGCTGGCCGCCGCCGGCGCCACGGCCCTGCTCGCGGGCCAGGCCAGATACGACGGGATTCCCGACGACGTCGTCGCAGCCTGTGACCGCCACGGGATTCCGCTGCTGCGGGTCCCGCGCGCGTTGAGATTCGAGATCATCACCGAACGCGTCAATCGCGAGCTGTCCACCGGCCGGGCCGGGGACCTCAGCGCCGTTCTCGATCGGCACCGCAGCCACCTGGCCGGCAATGGTCTCGCGCCCCTGCTGGAATTGGTCGAGCAGCATCTCGGCATCCGGTGCTGGATTCTCACCGCCACCGGACGGGTCGTGGCCGGAGCCGCGCTCGCGCCGCCCGAGGCCGCCACCGCGGCCTTCCTCACCGCCGCGACGCTGCCCACGGTGCTGCGCGACAACGGAATCGCCTACTCGATCCTCGCCGCCGACGAGGACGGCACGCCCCGGATTCTGGATCGGCTACTGGTCCTTGAGGGCGACTACGCCGAATGGCCTGACGAACATCGCACGCTGGCGCGCGAATTGGCCGCCTTGGTCGCCCAGCTGCGCACGCCGACCCCCGCGCAGGGGTCGGCGGACCAGCGGCTGATCGATCTCGTAGCCTCCGATCCCGCACCGGCACTGCTGAATTCGCAGCTACAGCCGGTCGGGCTGGGCAGCGAGGGGAAGTATGCCTCGGTGGCCCTCACCGGACTGCGCAACCGGTATCGCCACGAACTGGCGGGCCTGCTGCGCGAAATCCTCACCGGCGCGACACCGGTTGTCGGCCTGATCGCGGAAACGGCGGTGGCGTTGCTGCGCGCCGACAACAAAACTCTCGCCGCGCTCCCCCGCACCGTCGCCGCCCTGGCCGCCGGCCTCGACGGCGACCGGCTCTGCGTCGGGATCAGCGGCGCGGTGGCGGTCGAGGGCTTGCCCGGCGCGATCGAGGAGGCGCGCTACGCCTGCCGGATCGCCGCCGAGCACACCGAGCCCAGCCGAGTGGTCGGTCGCGACGAACTCGCCTCCAGGACAGCGTTGCTCGCCAGCGTGCCCGGGAACACGCGCCGCGACTTCCGGCGCGAGCTGCTCGAACCGCTGCTGGCCTATGATCGCGAGCACCGCGCCGACCTGCTCACCACCCTGGAGACCTTCCTCGACGTCTCCGGGTCCTGGGCCAAATGCGCCGCGACGATGTACCTGCACGTGAACACGGTGCGTTACCGCATTCAGCGCATCGAGGAGCTCACCGGCCGCGACCTGTCACGCTTCGAGGACCGCGTCGACTTCTATCTGGCACTGGCGCTGCGCTGACCGTCGGCCAGCGCGATATCGTGCGGCCGCAGGGGAACTCGCGGCAGGTCCAGACCGGTCGCGTCCCGCAGTGCGTTGAGAATCGCCGGGGTGGACGACAGGGTGGGCGGCTCACCGACGCCGTTGAGCCCGTAGGGCGAATCCGGATGCGCGAACTCGAACAGTGAGATCGGCATCGGCGGCACGTCCAGAATGGTGGGGATCAGATAGTCGGTGAACGACGGATTGCGCACCCGCCCACGTTCGTCCAGCAGGATCTCCTCCATCAGCGCCAAACCCAGTCCTTGTGCGCTGCCGCCTTCGATCTGGCCCTGCACCGCCAGCGGATTCATGGCCTTGCCGACATCCTGGGCGACGGCCAGCTCCACCACCCGCACCAGTCCCAGCTCCACGTCGACATCCACCACGGCCCGGTGCGCGCAGAACGCGAACGCGATGTGCGCATCGCCCTGTCCGCGTTCGGGATCGATGGCCTGGGTGGGGCGGTGGTGGTACTCGAATTCGGCCTCCACGCCGCCGGTCCCCAGCACATCGTGCAGGGTCGCGATCCTCGCGCCCGTCACCGCGTCGGCAATGGCGTTGTCACGCAGCACGAGTCCGTTCACCCGGTGCCCGGTGATCTCGGCGGCCCGGCGCAGTATCTCGCGCGCGACCTGCCTGCACGCACCCTGCACCGCACCCGCGGACATCCAGGTCATCCGCGAGGCCGACGCGGAACCGGCGTCGCCGATCCGGGTGTCGGCGGGCAGCACCACCACCCGGGAGACACCCAGTTCCGTGGTGGCGATCTGTGATTGGACCGTCGTGATCCCCTGACCGCATTCGGAGGCCGCGGTGTGAATCGAGACGACCGGCTCGCCAGCGGTGATCGACACCGCCACCCGTGCGGTCGAGATGTCGTCCACGCCACCGGAATAGCCGATCGCCTTGACGCCGACCGCGTACCCGACACCCCGGCGGATGCCCTCGCCGTGGGTGGTATTGCCGACGCCGCCCGGCAGCAGGCGCACATCGCCGCTGGTCGCCGCGGGCGGCAGCGGCCGGGTGCGCAGCGCCTCCAGTAGTTCCCGCACCGGCGCCGGGCCGTCGACCGGCTGACCGGTTGGCAGCACCGTCCCGGTGGTCATGGCATTGCGCAGGCGCAGTTCGAGCGGATCCATGCCGAGGGCGCGCGCGAGCTTGTCCATATTGGATTCGCAGCCGTAGGCCGATTGCACGGCGCCGAAACCGCGCATCGCCCCGCAGGGCGGATTGTTGGTGTAGACCGCCAGGCCGTCGATCTCGGCGTGCGGCACCTCGTAGGCGCCGGCGACGAAATAGGCGGCATTGGCGATCACCACCGGTGAGGTGGAGGTGTACGCGCCGCCGTCGAGCAGCAGCCGGGCCTTGACGTAGACGAGTTTTCCGTCGCGGGTCGCGCCGTGCTCGTAGTACATCGTGGCCGGATGGCGGTGCACGTGGCCGAAGAACGATTCGTAGCGGTTGTAGACCATCTTCACCGGTCTGCCCAGCCGCAGCGCCAGCATGCAGGCGTGCACGTGGACCGACAGATCCTCGCGCCCGCCGAAGGCTCCGCCCACACCCGCCATGGTCAAACGCACCTGTTCGGGCGGCAGCGCCAGGCAGGGCGCGAGTTGCTCGAGATCCTTGTGCAGCCACTGCGAGGACACGTACAGCTCGACGCCGCCGTCCTCGGCGGGTACCGCGAGACCGGATTCGGGCCCGAGGAACGCCTGGTCCTGCATGCCGACCTCGTACTCGCCGGTGACGACGACCTCGGCGGCGGCGCGCGCCCGCGTCATATCGCCGTGCCGAATCTTCACGTGCCGCACCAGGTTCGGGCCGTCGTGCAGGCGCTCGGCGGCGGGGTCGAGGGCGTGTTCGGGGTCGGTGAGCGGATCGAGTTCCTCGTAGTCGACGACCACCAATTTCGCGGCGCGCCGGGCGATTTCGGGGTCATCGGCCGCCACCAGCGCCACCGGCTCGCCCTGATAGCGCACCCGATCGATGGCCAGGACCGGCTGATCGGCGATCTTCATGCCGTAGGTCTTCGCGCCGGGGACGTCCTCGTGGGTGAGCACCGCGTGCACGCCGTCCACGGCCAATGCCTTGCTCACGTCGATGGATCGGATGCGCGCGCTGGCGTACGGGCTGCGCACCGTGGTCGCCCACACCATGCCCTCGAGCCAGAGGTCCGAGGAGTAGGCGAATTCACCGGTGACCTTGAGCAGGCCGTCGGGGCGGCGGGCGCTGGCCCCGACGCCGAGCCCGGCGCTGGTCTGCGAGCCCCGCACCAGCGGGTGGGTCCCGCTGTAGGCGGTCGGAACATGGTGGGTGTCAATGGCTTCGAGCATGGCCGCGAGCTCCTGCGCTGTGAGGCGTCTGGGCGACGCCGGGAATCGGAACAGGTCGCCCGGCCCATCCCCGTGACGAGCACCCGCCGCGGCCTGCGGCGCATTCCGACCGGAACCTGCCGAGAAGTCTATCCGCGGTGCCTCTAGGATTGCATGTAATATTCGATATTCATCCAGGAGGGCCACCATGGCGGAATCGCCTGTCCCGGAGGCCATCCCCTCCGCCGCACTGCTCACCGACAGCATCCACGAGGTGCTCAAGACCGCGATCTTCCGCAATCAGCTCGCGCCGGGAACACCGTTGAGCGTGCCGGAGCTGGCCCGCCAGCTCGCGGTCAGCCGCACCCCGGTGCGAGAAGCGGTGCAGCGGTTGATCTATGAGGGCCTGGCCGTGCACGCACCGCATCGCGGCGCCCAGGTGAGCCGGGTCGACCTGGACGACCTGCGCGAACTGTACGTGGTGCGCGAGTCCCTGGAGGGCCTGGCCGCCCGCCTGGCCACCGAGCGGCTCGACACCGCCCGCCTGCACACGCTGCGCGCGATCATCGACGAGCACGAGCACGCGCTGGCCGTCGGCGCGGACCAGGCCACCCACATCGAGCTGGATGTGCGCTTCCACCGGACGGTGCGCGAGATCGCCGGAAACCCGCACCTGAGCGCGGCGTTGGAGCCCATCGCGGGCCGCTCGCACATCGCGCTGCACTCGCTGTGGCGCAATGCCGACGCCCCGCGACTGGCCCTCGACGAGCACGCCCAGATCGTGGCGGGCATGGCCACCGGCGATCCGGAGCTGGCCGAGACCGCGGCCCGCCGCCACATTTCGCGGCTGCGAATACGCTTGTCCCAAGCCAAGTTCCGCGAAGCCCCGCGCGCGGGACGGGCCCGGCGGCACAAGCCGGTGCTCACCGGCGACCAGACCCCCGCAACGCCCGACGGCCCGGCACGAGATCGTGCGCGGGCCGCCGGGACGAACTCCTAGCCCTCAGCCGAGAGCCGCCTCCTCGGCCCACGCCGAGGGGGTGTACCCGCTGTAGTGATCGGCGTGGGAGTTGGTGGCCGAGGCCTGCGGCACCTCACCGCGCAGATAGGCCTCCGCCTCGGCCTGATCCTTCGGCGGCGGGGTCGGGGCCAGCCCGAGCAGCTTGGCCATATTGTTGCCCAGGTAGCCCTCGAGATCGTCCTCGGACAGGTTCAACCCCTGCGGCGGCTCGTGGCAGAGCACCTCGAGCTCGCGCGCCCACATGCCCGGCTCGTTGGGCGGCGAGTCGGTGCCGAAGACCATCTTGGACTTCTTCATCTCCTTGGCGAACTCCACGATCCGCGATTGCAGCAGCCAGCCGGATTCACCGATGACATTCTGCGAATCCTGGATCATCCAGAACGCCTCGAAGCAGTAGACGCCGCCGGTCTGGATGCCGAAGTGCCCCAGAATGAAATTCACGTTGGGGAACTCGCGAATGATCGGATAGAACTGCGTGGGAATGGAATACGGGCCGTCACCGGTATGGATCAGCACCGTCACGCCCAGCTCGTCGCACACGCGCAGGGCCGGGCGCAGCCAGTCCAGCGCCCGATCGGGGCGGTAGGAGTGCATGTTCGCGTGCAGCTTCATCATTTTGTAGCCGTGCTCACGCACATGGAAGGCCAATTCGGCGGCGCCGTTCTCCGGGCCGAATCGCGGGTTGTAGATGAAGTTTCCGATGAAGCGGTCCGGATAGTTCTGCACCAGCGAGGTGATGTAGGCCTGGTAGTCGCGAATGCCTTCGCGGCCGCTGCGATTGCCTTCCCGCCAGGCGGTGTTGCCCGGCGGCGGCATGATGCAGCTGACATCCACCCGGCGCGGTTTGCCGTTGATCCAGAACGGTCCGTCCATCATCTTCAGGACGCGTTCGCCGGTGAACGGCTCACCGGTGTGACGCCACGCCTCGTCCACGAGGTTGGTCGGATGGACATGGGTATCGATGATCACAGTGATTCTCCTCGATCGGGTCGGGATTGAATCCCCGGCCGCGAATCACACGCACCTACGGGCCCACCGGATCTCACGGTGGTCGAGCCGGCCCGACCGGCGGCTCGATAGCACGAGTGGACCACAGCGACCGCGACGGCGTCAACGGATTGCATGTAATTTCAGCTCGAGACGGTTCAAAGTATGTCCAGCTCAGTGGCTTTCAGACCGTCGAGACCGTGTGATCTTGGTCAATATTCGGCGTTGACAAAGGACTCGGCCCCCGGTTTACATGTATATGCGGCTGAGCCACTCGCTCGGCGGCACTGCCGGTGACCTCCCGACTTGGGTTAAACCGTTCGGCTGACACCAGGATTCGCTTCCTGGTCCGGGAGCGCGACTCCCGTTCGCCTACGGATGTGGCGGCCCGAGCGGCCGCCCGGGAAAGGCCCAGGCGGCTATGACTTCCTCCGAACTGCCGACGTCCACGACGCCGGCTTCCCCCACCCCGCATTGCGATCTGCTGCTCACCGGCGGCACGGTGATCACCATCGACGACACGCGCACCGTGTACGAACACGGCACCGTCGCGATCCGCGGATCCCGCATCGTCGCTGTCGGGCCCGATGACCAATTCCTCGACTGGCACGCCGATTCCGTGCTCGATTGCCGCGGCCGCGCGGTGTTGCCGGGCCTGATCGACGGGCACAACCACCTGGCCCAGGCGCTGGCCCGCGGGCTCGGGGAGGGCATGTCCATCGTGCCCTGGCTGTGCGAGTTCATGTGGCCCTATTCCATCGCCATGACGCCGGCGGACGCCCTCGCCGCCACCCGGCTCGGCGTGGTGGAGGCGCTGCGGGCGGGCACCACGACCATCATCGAAAACCATTACGCGCCCAGCGATCTCGAGACGACCATGGCGGTCGCCGGCATCATCGAGGGCGCCGGGCTGCGCGGTGCGGTGGCGCGCGGGATGCTCGGCGACCGCACCGAGGTGGCGGCCCGGCGGGGCCAGCCCGACGGATTGTTCCGCTACGACACCGCGAGCGAAGTGGCCATGACGCGGGAGGCGATGCAACAGCGTCCACGCGGCTCCAAGGTCGAGATATGGCCCGCCGCATTGAATCTCACGTACGTGGACCAGGAGCTCGTGCGCCGGTGCGTGGAACTGGCCGCGGAGTTCGACACCCATTGGCACACCCACTGCTGTGAGAGCAGCAGCGATCCGACCGGCTATCTCGACGCCTACGGGGTACGGCCGGTGCAATGGCTGGCCAAGACCGGGCTGTTGGATCGGCGCGCCACCCTCGCGCACGCCATCTGGCTCGACGCCGAGGAGATCGAACAGGTCGGCGTGGCGGGGGCGAAGATCGCCCACAATCCGTCGTCCAATGCCTATCTCGCTTCGGGCACAGTGCGTTTGGCCGAACTACGCCGCCACGGCGCCACCGTGGCGCTGGGCAGTGACGGGCCCAGCTGCGGACACCGCCAGGATCTGTTCGAGGCCATGAAGCTCGCGGTCTACGCACAACGGCTGGCCACCCTGGACCCCACCGCCTGCCGCGCCGAGGACGCCCTCGAGCTCGCGACCCGCGAAGGCGCGGCCTACGCCGGGATCGACGCCGGGGTGCTGGCCCCGGGAAAACTGGCCGACATCATCGTCGTCGCGCTCGACCGGCCCCACGTGCGCCCCGTGCACAATCCCGTGAGCTCCCTGGTCTATTCGGCACGCGGGTCCGATGTGGAGACCACCATCGTCGACGGCCGCATCGTCTACCAGCACGGCCGCTGCCTGCTCATCGACGAGGACGCCGCGATCGAGGAGGCCGGGTTCCGGGCCGAGGAGCTGATCGCGCGGAGCGGTATGCGTGCCCTGCGCGCGCCACTCGCCCGCTGATCCCCCACGGCCCCAGCCTCTTTCGATCCTCCAGCTCTGCACGACGTCGTCCGCCGCGTCGTATCCGCTCGTCCAGGAGTCCCCCATGAACACCCCGTTCCTTCGCCGGCGCAGTCGGTCCACCACACCGCGCGACCCCGTCGATTCGATGCCCCCGATCCGGCACCTGGTGCCCCTCGCCCTACAGCACGTGATCGTCGCCTACTCCGGCATGGTCACGGTGCCTTTGGTCATCGGCGCGGGCCTGGGCCTGTCCCCCGCGCAGGTCACCACGCTGGTCACGGCGAATGTTCTGGTCAGCGGCTTCGCGACCCTGTTGCAGACCCTCGGGGTGTTCAATGTCGGTGTCCGGCTGCCCATCGTGATGGGTTCCACCTTCACCGGCATCACCCCGGCCATCATCGTCGGCGGCAACGCCGGACTGCCCGCCGTGTTCGGCGCGACCATCGTGGTCGGTGTGCTCACCTGGCTGATCGCGCCGTGGTTCGCCAAGCTGGCGCCCTATTTTCCGCCGATCGTGACCGGCACGACCATCGCCATCATCGGCTTCTCCCTGCTGCCCTCGACCTCGCGGCTGATCGCGGGAGCGACGACGGCCGCCGATCACGGTGCGCCGAAAAGGCTGCTGCTCGCCCTCGGCACCGTGGTTCTGGTGGTGCTCATCGAACGGGTGGCGCGTCCGGCCATCGGCCGCTTCGCCATTCTCATCGCCTTGCTGACCGGCACACTGGTGGCCTGGCCGCTCGGTCTCACCGACTTCTCGGCCACCCGCAGCGCCCCCATAGTCGGTCTGGCACATCCGTTTTCGTTCGGCGCGCCCGTCTTCGCGGTGGCCGCCATCCTGCCCATGCTCGTGGTGCAGGTGGTGAACATGGTGGAATCCACCGGCGACACCTTCGCCACCGGAGAGATCGTGGGCCGCGAACTCGGACCGCGCGATATCGCCCGGGCGCTGCGCGCCGACGGGGTCGGGACGGCATTGGCGGGAGTGTTCAGCTCCTTCACCTTCGTCACCTTCGGCGGCAACGTCGGCCTGGTCAGCATCACCCGGGTGATGAGCCGCTACGTCGTCGCCACCGCCGGATTGATCCTGGTGATCATCGGGTTGATGCCCAAACTCGGCGCGGTGGTGGCCTCGCTGCCGGGGCCGGTACTGGGCGGCATCGGGATCGTCATGTTCGGCACCCTGGGCGCGATCGGCGTGAAGTTCATGCTCGCAGCCGATTTCAGTCGGCCACGCAATCACCTGATCGTGGCCATCGCTTTCGGGTTCGGCCTCATGCCGGTGGGCGCTCCCGATTTCTACGCACACCTGCCCATCGCCCTGCAGACCGTGCTGTCGAGCGGGATCGCCGCGGGCGGCATCGCCGCGTTCCTGCTGAATCTGCTGCTCAATGGAGTGCAGCGCCCGGCGACGTCGCAGCCGCACACCGAATCGATTCCCGCGCAACCGAATCCGGCGAGCTGAGCGTGCCATGACCCTCGACAAGCCCGACCGCCCCGCCGCCGCTGCCGGCGCGCGGAGCGCCGTCGACGAGCGCATGCCCTTCTGGCACACGGTATTGCTCGGATTGCAGCACACCCTGGTCATGTACGCCGGTGCGGTGGTGGTGCCCATCGTGGTCGGCACCGCCCTCGGCTTGGACGCCGACCGGATCGCCGATCTGGTGAGCATCGATCTCGTGCTCGCCGGGGTGGGAACGCTGCTGCAGGCGGGCGGGCTGTGGCGCTTCGGGATCCGCATGCCGCTGGTCGTGGGCGCGGCCTCGAGCGGCATCGTGCCGATGATCGCGGTCGGCCAGAGCCGCGGGCTCCCCACCGTGTACGGGTCACTGCTCGTCGCGGGTGCGGTCTGGGTGCTCGTCGCACCGTATTTCAGCCTGCTGCTGCGCCTGTTCCCCGAGGTCGTGACCGGCACCGTGATCACGCTCATCGGGCTGACGCTCATTCCGGTCGGTATCCGGCTCGTCGCCGGATCCGACCCGGGCGCAGGCGATTACGGCGGGCTCGGCCGGCTGGCGCTGGCGGCGGCGACGATGGCGCTGATGGTGGTGTTCCGGCGGATGCTGCGCGGGTTGCTGGGCCAGTTGTCGATCCTGCTGGCGCTGGTCGCCGGTGCGGTGGCCGGGTGGGCGAGCGGGATCGGTTCCCTGGCCCACGTCGGTGACGGGCCGGTGGTCGGGCTGATGGGTCCGATGCACTTCGGCGCACCGCGGTTCGACCTGCCCTCGGTCCTGCTGTTCCTGGTCATCGTCTTCGTCCTCATGGTCGAGGGTTCGGGCCAGGGGCTCGCGGTCGGCCGGGTGGTCGGCACGCCGGTGGGGCCCGGCGATATCGCGCGGTTGCTGCGCGTGGACGGGCTGATGACACTGTGCAGCGGATTCTGTAATGGGTTCGTGTACACCACTTTCGGGCAGAACATCGGCCTGATCGCGCTGACCCGGGTGCGCAGCCGCTATCCGGTGGTGGTGGTCGGCGTGCTGCTCATCGGGTGCGGAGTGCTTCAGCCGGTCGGTCGGGTGGCGGCCGCGATTCCCTCGCCGGTGATCGGCGCGGCCGCGATCATGACCTTCGGGGCGCTGACCGTGTCGGGCATCCAAATCCTCGCGCGGGTCGATTTCGAGAGCTCCGCGAATCTGACCATCGTCATGCTGTCGCTGGGCGTGGGGCTGGTGCCCGCGTTCGCCCCGCACGTCTACCGGCAGTTGCCCGACTTCGCCGAGATGTTCCTCGACAGCGGAGTGGCGACGGGCACGCTGCTCGCGATCGGGCTCAACGCGGTATTCCATCCCCGCCCGGCACCGCTCGCCGAGCCGGAGCCGTCGACCGGTTGACCCGCGCGGATTCCCCTGCTGCCCTTCGCATCCCAGAAAGCTCATGATGATTCTCGATAGTTCCGACGGCGGGCCCGCGCCCGGCCGGCCCCGCTTGATCGTCGGCGTCACCGGTGCGAGCGCGCCGCAGCTGGCCGTCCATCTGCTCACCGCCTTGCGCCGATGCGGTGCCGTGGAAACACATCTGGTGCTCTCGCGTGCCGCGCATCGCACCCTCGAACTCGAGACGGGCATGCGCGCCGACGAACTGGGCGCGCTCGCCGACTTCTGCCATCAGCGCGGCGATATCGCGGCCTCCATCGCCTCCGGATCGTTTCTCACCATGGGCATGGTGGTGGTGCCGTGTTCGATGAAGACGCTGGCGGCCATCGCGCACGGCTATTCCGACGATCTGCTGTCGCGGGCGGCCGATGTCTGCCTCAAGGAGCGCCGCCGGCTGGTGCTGGTGACGCGCGAAACCCCGTTGAGTCTGGTGCATCTGCGCAATATGACCGCGGTGACCGAGGCGGGCGCGACCGTCCTGCCGCCGGTGCCCGCCTTCTATCAGCGCCCCGACTCCCTCGAGGACCTGCTCGCCCATCTGAGCGGGAAGATCCTCGACCAGTTCGGCATCGCCCACGAACTGTTCCCCCGCTGGCAGGGCCCCGCACCCGCCCGACCGATCGGAGTCGCCCGATGACCTATCCCAGCCTCTCCCCCGGCCAGGACCCGCACGCCTTCGTCGAGCGCTACCGCCGCGAACACCCCGAGGACGTGCTGGTCGTCGAGGATCCCGTGCCCGCCGATCAGGGCGTCACCGGCCTGATCTACGAGCTGGCCGCGCAGGGCCGCGCCGAGATGCTGTTGTGCCGCAAGGTCGATGGCGTGGACGCGCCGGTGGTGAGCAATATGTTCGCCTCACGCACCCGGATCGCCCGCATGCTCGGCACGACGCCCGAGGACCTGCACCGCCGCTTCGCCGCCCGGGCCGCCGCACCGCTGCCGCCGCGGCGAGTGGACACCGGCCCCGTCCTCGAGCACATTCTCTCCGGGGCCGAGGTCGATCTGGGTGCGCTGCCCATGCTGCGCCACTTCGCCTCCGACCGTGCGCCCTACATCACCAGCGGGATCCTCGTGGCCGCCGATCCGCACACCGGCGTCGGGAACATGAGCTATCACCGCGCCATGGTGCATTCCCCGAACGAGCTGGCCACCAGCCTGCATTCGCGAGGCGATCTCTGGCGCATCCTGGCGCGCTACGCCGAACTGGGACAGCCGATGCCGGTGGCGATGGTCATCGGCGGGCATCCGCTGTTCATGCTCGCCGCCTCGGCACGGGTCGGTTACGAGGTCGACGAGCGGGCGGTGGCGGGCGGGTTGTTCGGGGAGCCGCTCGAGGTGGTGGCCACCCCTGCCTACGGCATCGACGTGCCCGCCTGGGCCGACTTCGTGCTCGAGGGGGTCATCGATCCCGGCGCGCACGCCGAGGAGGGGCCCTTCGGCGAGTTCTCCGGGTATTCCTCGAATCGCTCCACCAACAACGTCTTTCGAGTCGACACGGTGCTGCGCCGCGAGCGGCCCATGCTCTTCGACGTCGAGGGCGGCAATACCGACGAGCACCTGAACCTGGCCCGGGTGCCCCGGGAATCGGAGATGGCCGAGAAGCTCATGGCCCGATTCCCGGATGTCACCGCGGTGCACTATCCGACCTCGGGCACCCACTTCCACTGCTATGTGGCGGTGCGGCAGTCCCGTGCCGGTCAGGCCCGCCAGATCATGCTCGGGCTGCTGGGCTGGGACCCATACCTCAAGACCGTGATCGCAGTCGACAGCGATATCGACATCACCGACGATCGCGCGGTGCTGTGGGCGCTGGCCACCCATTTCCAGCCGCACCGCGACATCCTCACCGTCGACGGGCTGCCGGGTTCACCGTTGGACCCGTCCTCGACCGGCGACGGCACCACCTCGCGCATGGGGCTGGACGCCACCCGCGGGCCCGGATTCGAGGGCCGGCGCATCGAGATCTCCGAGGACGCGCTGCGGCGGGCCCGCACGATCCTCACCACACCCACGAATGGAGCGAATCATGGCTGACAACAACAAGATTCCGGTGACCGTGCTGACCGGATTCCTCGGGTCCGGCAAGACCACGCTGGTCAATCACATCCTGACCGCCAACCACGGGCATCGCATCGCGGTGATCGAGAACGAATTCGGGGAGATCCCCATCGACAACGATCTCGTGCTGAACGCGGACGAGAAGATCATCGAGATGAGCAACGGCTGCTGCCTGTGCTGCACGGCGCGCACCGATCTGATCGAGATCCTGCGCTCGTTACTGGCCCGCAGCGACCGCTTCGACCGCGTTCTCATCGAGACCAGCGGCCTGGCCGACCCGAACCCGGTCGCGCAGACCTTCTTCGTCGACGACGAGATCGCCGCGCATTTCACGCTGGACGCCATCGTGACCCTGGTCGACGCCAAGCACATTCGCGGTCATCTCGCCGAATCCGGTCATGAGGGGCTGGGTTCCGCGGTGGTCGACCAGATCGCCTTCGCCGACCGGATCGTGATCAACAAGGTCGATCTGGTCGATACGGCCGACGTCGAGGCCGTGCGCGGGGAGGTGCGCGCGATCAACGCGACCGCCGACATCATCACCAGCCGCTACGCCGATGTCGAGCTGGCCGATGTGCTGGGCATCGAGGCCTTCGACCTGTCGCGGCCCATGTCGGGCGACCCGCACTGGCTCGAAGACGATGGGCACCAGCATGATCCGAGCCTGACCTCGGTCGGCATCGAACTCGACGGCACCGTCGACCATGCGGCGCTCGAGCGGTGGCTGGCCGCGCACCTGCGCGAGCGCGGCGACGACGTCTACCGGATCAAGGGCTTGTTCGCCGTCGAACAGGATGCGCGCCGCTTCGTGCTGCAGGGCGTGCACAGCGTGTTCGACATCCGGCCCTCGACGCCGTGGCGCGGTGAGAACCGCACCGGCAAGGTCGTTTTCATCGGTCGCGACCTCGACCGCACCGAACTCGCACGGGGACTGCGGTCCTGCCTGGCCCACTGAACCCACTGCTGGAAAGGCCCCGCGCCATGGAATTCCTCAAACCGGCCACCTGGTCCGATGCCCTCGCCGCCAAGGCTGCGCAGCCCGACGCGGTCCCCCTGTGCGGGGGCACCGACGTGATGGTCGACCTCAATTTCGACCGTGCGCGCCCGGCCGCGCTGCTGGATCTCACCCGCCTCGGCGAGCTCGCCGAATGGACGCCCGCCGAGGGGTATCTGCGCGTGGGGGCCGCAGTCACCTACCACCGGATCATCACCGAGCTCGGCGCCCGGCTGCCGGGACTGGCGATGGCCGCGCGCACCGTCGGCTCGCCGCAGATCCGCAACCGGGGCACGGTCGGCGGAAACCTGGGCGCGGCCTCACCCGCCGGTGACGCGCATCCGCCGCTGCTCACCGATGACACACTGGTGGAAGCACATTCGGTGCGCGGGGTGCGCCGCATTCCGATCACCGACTTCTACACCGGGGTCAAACGTAATGCCCTCGCGCCCGACGAACTGATCGCCGCCTTCCTGATGCCCGCCGCCACCGGGCCCCAGCAGTTCGCCAAGATCGGCACCCGCAATGCCATGGTCATCGCGGTCACCACCTTCGCGGTGGCACTGCATCCCGAACGAGGAAGGGTCGGTACCGGATTCGGCTCCGCAGCCCCGACCCCGCGCCGGGCCGAGGCGGCCGAACGGTTCCTCGGCCAGGAACTGTCGGCCACCGGGCGCTGGGAGACCCGCGCCGACCTCGCGCCGGGCACCGCCGCCCGCTTCGGCGAGCTCGTCGCCGCGGCGGCCTCGCCGATCGACGACGTCCGCGGCACCGCCGCCTACCGCCGCCACGCCCTGTCCGTCATCGCCCGGCGAACGCTGGACTGGGCTTGGACCGAGTACCGGCGCTCGGGGACACCGATTACCCGAATGACAAGGAGCGCAAGGTGATTCGGCCGACGAGACCCGATCACGGCACGGCGACCGGGGGCGACGATGCGTGATGTCCTCGATCGGCTGCGGGACTGGAATGCGAGGGGCGTGCGGTACGCCGTGGCCACCGTCGTGGCGGTGAGCGGGAGCGCCCCGCGCGAGCCCGGGACCGCGCTGGTGGTCTCGGCCGAGGGCGAAACGGTCGGCAGCGTCTCGGGCGGGTGCGTGGACGGCGCGGTGTACGACCTGTGCCTCGAGTCGCTGCGCACCGGGCAGGCGATGCGAGAAACCTTCGGCTACAGCGACACTGACGCCTACGCGGTCGGATTGACCTGCGGGGGCTCCATCGACGTGGCGGTCACGCCCGCACCGGTGCCGACGCGGGCGCTGGAAGCGATCGCCAGTGGTGACCGTGTCGCGCTGGCGCACGTACTCGGTTCGGGGGTGTCGACCATAGCGGTCTGGCCCGACCGCCATCTCGGCACCACCGGCACAACCGATCTCGACGCCTCGGTGATCGATCGGGCCCGCGCGCTGCTCGACGCGAACCGGACCGGCTTGCTGTCCCTGCCCGACTGTGCGGGCACCGAGTTGTTCGTCACCGCGTTCGTGCCACCACCACGACTGCTCATCTTCGGGGCGACCGATTTCGCGGTCGCACTGGCGAGTATCGGGAAGCTGCTGGGCTATCACGTGACGGTGTGCGACGCACGGCCCGTATTCACCACGCGCACCAGGTTTTTCGACGCCGACGAGGTGGTCGTCGACTGGCCGCACCGCTACCTGGCCGCAGCGGTCGAGAGCGGACTGGTCGATGACCGGACCGTGGTGTGCGTGCTGACCCACGACGCCAAATTCGACATCCCCCTGCTGAGGCTGGCGCTGCGGCTCCCGGTGGCCTACGTGGGAGCGATGGGCTCGCGCCGCACCCACCACGACCGACTCGAACGCCTGCGCGCAGACGGCATCGAGGACGCCGAGACGGCACGACTGCACTCGCCGATCGGCCTGGACCTGGGCGCGCGCACCCCCGCCGAGACCGCCGTCGCCATCGCCGCCGAATTCACCGCGGCTCGCCGCGGTGGCGCGGCGGCGTCACTGACCCACACCGACGGCGCGATCCACCACGACCTGGTCACGGTTTCCTCGACACCCGCCCGTCGACGGTCTACCCTGCCGGAGCCCGCCGACAATTGGCAGCCATTGCTTCCGCGGCGCCGGTGATGTTTCTGAGCATGCCGCCGAAGATGAGGTGATGGAACGGGGCAATCGTTTTCCAGTAGGCGTGCCCGGTCAGGCCGCGTGGTTCGAAGACGGCACGTTGCCGGTAGAGGGTGCCGCCGTCGGGCTCGGGGATGGCCGACAATTCCAGCCACGCCTCACCGGGCACTCGCATCTCGGCGCGCAGCCGCAGTGTCCGGGGACGGTTGAGATGTTCGACCCGCCACCAGTCCAGTGCTTCGCCGGTGTGCAGGCGGTGCGGGTCGCGTCGGCCGCGGCGCAGACCTGCGCCGCCCGCGAGCTTGTCGACCCATCCGCGGACCGACCAGGCCAGCGGGAACGAGTACCAGCCGTGTTCACCGCCGATGGATTCGATGACCCGCCACACGGTTTCGGGGTCGGCGGTGGTGCGGCGTTCGCGCAGGTCTTGATAGAGGGAGCCGCCGGACCAATCGGGGTCGCTGGGCAACGGATCCGAGGGTGCCCCCGGGGTGCTGGCGTCCGACCAGCGGGTCGAGACGTCGGCACTGCGGATCCGCGACAATGCCAGCCGCACCGCAGGTTCGAACCCGGTCAGCCCCCCGGGAGGGTCGGGTATGTACTCGGCGATGTCGTGCTCGTGGCAAATCACTTCGTGGATCAGCGATTCCACCAACGGCACCGCGATCGCACGCGGAACCGGAGTGACCAGGTTGACCCATTGCGCTGAGAGCCAGGGGGTCAGAATGGGCACCGGAAGGACCGCCCGGCGCGGCAGTCCGGCGAGGGTGACGTACCTGCGCAACATGTCGAGGTAGGTCAAGACATCGGGCCCACCGATGTCGAAGGATCGATTCACCGTCGCGGGCAGGGTGGCGGCGTGGGTGAGGTAGTACAGCACGTCGCGGATGGCGATCGGCTGGATGCGGTTGCGCACCCAACGGGGCGTGATCATCGCGGGCAGTCGTTCGGAGAGGTAGCGCAGCATTTCGAAACTGGCGGAACCGGATCCGATGATCACCGCGGCCCGGAACTCGACGGCGGGGACACCGGAGGCGAGCAGAATCTCCCCGACCTCCGCCCGCGACGACAGGTGCGCCGAGAGCCGCTCCCCCTCGGGCTTGATCCCGCCCAGATACACCATCCTCGTCACACCCGACGCCGACGCGGCCCCGGCTACCGTCCTCGCCGCTCGCCGGTCGATATCGACGAAGTCGCGACGGGTCAACGAATGAACCAGGTAATATAGGACGTCGATGTCGGTGAGCGCGGCCTCGACGGCATCCGGATCGGTGACATCCCCGGCGAGTATGTCGACCTTGTCTCGCCATGGCGTCTCGGCGAGCTTGCCGGGATTGCGTGCCAGGATCCGCACCGAGTGACCTTCGTCGATCAGCGCGGGCACCAACCGACCACCGATGTACCCCGTTGCTCCCAGCACCAGACACCGCATACGCAACACCTGCCCGTCGAGAGGTCGCCCGTGCGCGTGAGGCTACTTCTTGAAGGCGCTCTTGACCTTGTCGACGGCGCCTTCGACGGCGTCCTTGACGTTCTCCACCGCGCCCTTCAGCTCCGACTCGATCTGGTCAGCCTTGCCCTCCGCACGCAGTGACTCGTCACCGGTCAGATTCCCGGCCGCTTCCTTGGCCTTACCGCCGAGCTCCTCGGCCTTATTGCTGATCTTGTCACTCAGAGACATGAAACCCTCCGAATCGATCAATCACGCCCGACGGTCGAGCGCACCAGACCAACCGTACAGTTATCCAACAGCTACTGCCATCGTGCCGGTTTCGGGCGCGACGGCATCGCAGCTGGCATCCACCAGCTTGAAGGCGACTGTCCAAGATGCGGCAGCCGCTGGAACGAATGTGGTTACGAAACACCGCTTGCCGGGATGCGCGCGGCTATCCCGGCCGCGAACAGTCCCGCGATAATGCATCTCATCGGCGACAACGTCATGCCCGCAGAGGTGATGTGCGCGCTCCGGACAGTTCGGGCTCTTCCCCTCGCCGACGCACGGGCCCTGGCGAACGAGCTTGGCAAACGGGGGCTGGAAGGAACCCGGATACGAATGGATGCTCCGATACCCCGTGAGCCACAAGCTGATCGGCAGATGCGGACTTTCCGCCGACCCCGGCTCAGCCGTTGATCTTCAGTGCACCAGCGTTGGCCGGTTCGGTCCGCGCGCCTCGCGGCATAGTGCGTTCGTGGAGTGTGCGTCTGACCTGAAAACTAGGAGGCGCTGGCGATGAGGATGTCCATCCATTGGGTGAGGTCGGCGACGTTTTGACTCTTCGACCAGGGCGTCAGGTGAGGGCGCAGCGGCTGGCCATCGCAGCCCCGCCGAGGTCGATGGAGAACTCGTCACCCAACCGAGGGGTCGTCATGAGATGAACCGATGGATGGCCTCGTTGGCGTGGTCCTGAAACATGGGGTTGGCCAAATCGGGCAAGAAGTCCGCCTGGTTGAACAACGGACCCGTAAGCGTGTTGGCCGCGCTGGCGTAGAACACGCCGCTGGACAGGGTCGGATCGGTGACGCCGTCGACGAGCCGCTTCGCTCCCACGTCGAGTGTGTGGGCGAGACCTAGGGCGGGCATCACGTATTTGGCGGCCAGCCGCATCGGTAGGGGAAGGTCGCTAGCGGCTTGGGTGCCGGTGGTGTTCCCGGGGCTCACGGTGATGAATCGGCGGTCGGGGTGTTGGCGGGCCAGGTAGGCCATCCACAGGGCCCCGATGTATTTGGCTTGGCCGAACGCGAGGTTGAAGTCAGCTTTCCTGTCGGCGAAGTAGCTGCCGTCGATGACGGTGGCGAGTTCATCGGCTGAGGTTGAGACGAAGGATGGCCCTTTCATCCGTAACTTCGGAACTCCGCGGACTGCTTCGCTTCCGGCGAGGACCGCGACCTCGCCGAGCCGCCCCTCGGCCAGGAGCCCTTCGAGGAGAACGACATGGCCGAGGACGTTCGTCGCGAAGCCGGTGGTGACCCCGTCAGCGGTCAATCCCATCGCCCGCGGGCCGATGACACCGGCGTTCATGACCAACGCATCGACGGATCCGTCGATGGCCGCCAGGCTGGCTCGGACCGAATCCAGATCGGCGACATCCATGACAACGATGTCGAAGATGCGTCGGCCGGTAGTGGCTTCGAGGTCGGCCTTTGCCGTTGTCGCCCGATCTGCGTTCCGGCAGGCCAGATAGATGCGCGCCATCTCGGAACGCACTGCCAGTTGCCGGGCCACCTCCTTGCCGATTCCGGCATTGGCGCCCGTGACCAGAGCGGTCTTGCGTTTTGAATCAGTCATTTGTGCGTGTCCCTTCTGGAAATGGGTTGTGCAACCCACTATGGCGATAGCGAACTGGGTTGTGCAACCCAGAATCTGCTAACCTGGGCTCATGCTCGACGAGACGGCCGACCGGCCGAGGCTCACACCCAAAGGCGCGCGTACCAGGGCGCGAATAGTCGAGGCGGCCGCGGTTTTGATCCATGAGCGCGGGGTAGCGGGCACCACCTTGGAAGATGTCAAGGTGGCAGCAGAGGTCAGCGGCTCGCAGCTGTACCACTACTTCGCCGACAAGAACGCACTTGTTCAGGCGGTGATCGACTACCAAGCCGACACCATCGTCGAACGCAACACGCACGTGCTCGGCAGCGCGAACGGCATCGAAGCTTGGCGGAACATGGTGATTGCTGCGGCAAGGCGCACCCAAGCAATAGGCGGCTGCCAGCTAGGTTCGCTCGGTGGTCAACTCGCCGAGAGCGACTCCGAGGCCCGAGCGCTCATCGCGGCAGGGTTCGATCGGTGGGCAGCCGCTATCAGTGATGGACTCAGAACGCTTCATGCCGACGGGAAACTCCCGCCCGACATCGACCCGGACGACCTCGCTACTACGCTGCTCGCGGCGCTGCAAGGAGGGCTTCTACTCGCCCAGGTGCAACGGGATATCCGTCCGTTCGAAACCGCGGTCAATACCGTTCTCGATCTCGTGATCGGCAAATGAACCCAAGCCTGGTTCGTTCACAGCCATCGCCGACGTCGGCGCACGGCACTGGGATGGTGCGCGTGCATGGAGGAAGAGATCGGCGGTGTGGCTGGCGCAATGTCGGCCCCACGGCACGCTGATCAAGACGCTGAAATCGGCAATATATATCCGGCCCGCCGGAAGGGCGTGGGCCCAACCTTCAAGCTGACTGCTAGAGCTAGGCCGAAGGTTAGCGGGCTGCGGCCGGATAGCCCCGCACAACTGGCCGCCAATGCACCAGGAAAACAGCGCTTTCATCGTCACGGGGGTGGTGCATCGTGCAGAACTCGGACCGATCCGGGCGACCTGCACCTCAGTGCCGAATCGAGCGTCTAGGTGCCGCTCTGTCAGCCTGCGATTCATTGCGCGGCGGCGTTCTTGTGCTGCGGCTCTTGTCTTCTCGCGGGCACGCTCGGCCAACTGCTCCTGTGCTCGCGCCGACGTCTGACCGGCTCGTTGAGGGTTCCGGCGCGGTGGTTCCCGGCGAATGGTGTACTGATACCAGAACATTGCATGGCGTCAGGACGTAACTCTCGGCGAACCGGCGATAGGACTCGGTGTCGAAGTTCGTGTCCGTCATCGGTAGAACAAGATCTGAGCGCGCAGAAGGGCATCACCGCACTGCTTGGTGAGCAGGGTCAACGCGGCGGCCATATTCCGTCCACCGAGTCTCCGGCCACCGCGATCCGCGACGGGTCCAGGCCGTGGTCGGCGGGCCAGCGGGCGCTGGCGTAGTTCTGTTCCACGGCTACCGGGTATCGAGCCTCAGATGAGAGGTCGCACTCCGGGAAAACCACCGCTGCAATGGTTTTCACCGTCAGCCCCTGGACCAGGCGGTCATGGGTGTGCGCGTTGCCGAGAACCCAGCCCGCACCGTGAATGTGGAGCAGCAAGGGCGTCAGCCCGAAGGTCCTGACCCAAACACCGCGCTGCCCAGAGGATTTCGGCCTCGTCGACCCGCCGGTTTACCCTACTGTCCGACTTCACGTCGAGTACGCGCTCACCCCGCTCGGCCACAGCGCGGCCGTCCCCTCGACGACCTGCGCGCCCGGGTCGAGAACAACCGCCCGGGTCGAGGACAACATCGACGCTGCCCTCGACCGTCGGCATGAGGCGAGCCGGATCTGGTCGGCCACTCCGGCAGGCCCCACCGGGGTAGGGGTCGCTCAGCGCCCGGCGATGGCGCTGTCGATGAATTCGGCGACGCGCACGGGTTGGCTGATGAAAACGGTGTGGGATCCGTCGATCTCGTCGAGGGTGGATCCCATACGTTTGGCCATGAACCGCTGGGCTTCGGGGTTGATGGCCCGGTCGTGGCGAGCCACCTGATACCAGGAAGGAATCTGCTGCCATCCGGCCGCGGTGGCCTGCTCGGCCAAAGCGGCTGCCGCGAGCGGTCGTTGGGCGGCACCCATCACCTGTGCCAGGTCGACGGGGACGTCGGCGCAGAAGGTTTCGCGGAACCGCTGCCGGTCGATGTAGAGATCGGGCCCACCGGCCGCGCCCGGCGCGTCGTAGGGTGTCGGGCGTGCGGTCTCGGCCAGCAGCGAGGGCGCGAACGGCTGCTGCACATCGAGGCAGCTTTCACCGACCTCGAGGCTGAACGCCGCCAAATACACCAGCGCGGTCACGTTACTCAGCCCGGCAGCGGCCTGACCGATCACCGCACCTCCGTAAGAGTGACCGACCAACACCACCGGTCCCTCGATCGCCGCGACGACCGAGCGCACCGTCCCGGCATCATTGGCCAAGCCCCGCAAGGGATTCGGTGGCGCGATGACCGAATGCCCGGATGAGGTCAGTTCTCGGATGACCCCGGCGAATCCCGAGGCGTCGGCGAAGGCGCCGTGGACGAGCACTACCGTCGGAGCTGTCTGGTCGGACATCGTGTTCTCCTTCACGTTGTGTTGATTCAGCATGCGCGAGCCGGTCTCGCCGCACACGGTTTCAATGCGTCGCGACCGCGGCCTGTTCGATCAGATCGGTCACCGCATCGGGGTTGGTCTGCATGATCAGATGTGGTCCTTCGACCTCGACGGTGTGCGCGCCCGCACGAGTCGCCATGAACCGCTCCAGGTCCGGCGCGATCGCACGATCCTGTTTGGCGACCAGATACCACGACGGCAACGTCTTCCACGCGGGAACGCCCGATACTCCGGTCACCGAGGCGAGGCTGAGCGGACGCTGTTCGACCGCGAGCGCCCGCTGCTGATTCGGCGCGATGGTGTTGTCCAGGAACACATCCGGGTACCGGGCCGGGTCGATGGTGAGCTCGGTGCCGGTGCCGCCGCCCGTGTCGGGGAACGACGACGGCGTAGCGGGCACCGCGGGAATCTGTTTGCCCTGCGGACTGGAGTTCAGACTCGCCAGCGAGTCACCCTGATCGGGCGCGAAGGCCGCGATGTACACCAGCGCCTTGACCTGGCTGTTGCCCGCCACCGCGTTGGTGATGACCGCGCCACCGTAGGAATGCCCCACGAGGATGATCGGCCCGGTGGTCTGACGCAGCACCTCGGAGACATACGCGGCATCGGAATTCAACCCGCGCAAGGGATTCGGCGGAGCCTTGACCGGGAACCCGGCTTTTTGCAGTTCGGCGACCACGGGTGTCCAGCCCGCCGCGTCGGCCCAGGCCCCGTGCACCAGCACGATCGTCGGCTTGTCTCCCTGCCAGTCCGCGACCCGCGACACCTGGGCCGAGGTGGACGTTGTCGCCGAGTCGTGGTGATCGGTTTGCGTGCAAGCGGTAAGGGCCCCGGCCGCGGCGGCCAGGACGGCGGTAGCCACAGCGGCCCGGCGCGCAAGGGTTTTCATAACAGCAATCTCCCCATCGTGTGGATTATCTGGGCGAATTGAAGTGGTGGCTTCGAAGCATGGACGAGCGCGCACCCGTCACTCCGAAATTGCGGGAAAGTCATACCCTTTTGCCTTGCGGTACCGTCGAATCGATGAATCCGCGGCCAGGAGTGCGGGTAATCGAAATGACGCGCTCAACGCACGGCCTGATGCCCGCCGTCGACAGGCAGGACCGCGCCGTGAATGTGGGCCGCCTCGGCGCCGGCGAGGAAGACCACCGCAGCGGCGACCTCGTCGGCCGTGCCGGGCCGGCGGTCGGGCGTCGACGCCGCCAGACTTCGCAATGTTTCGTGATAGGAGGCGTTTTCGTCGGTCATGGTCGGGCCGGGGGCGACGGCGTTGACGCGAATACCGCGCGGCGCCAGTTCGGCCGCCCAGGACGTGGTGAGCGAATGCAAGGCAGCTTTGGTCGCGCCGTAGAGGGCGGACACGGCATTGCCGGCCAGACCGCTGAGCGAACCGGTGTTGACGATCGCACCGCCTCCGGCGGCGATCATGCCGGGGACGATCGCGGCGGTCAGCAGCGCCGGCGCCTTCACATTCACCGCCAAGGCCAGATCAGCGAGCGCCTCGTCGACATCGAGCAGCGACTGGGCGGGGATGAGCACTGCGGCATTGTTGACCAGCAGATCGACCGGGCCATCCAGTGCCGCAGCCGCGGCATGCGCGAGTTCTGTTGCGGTACTGCCCGATTCGGCAAGGTCGGCGCGGACGTAATGCGCTACGCCTCCGGCCGCTCGAATCGTCTCGACCACGGCCTCACCCGCGTCCTTGGCGCGGCCCGATACGACTACCGCCGCGCCCTCACGAGCCAGTGCGATGGCGATCGCGCGTCCGATACCCGAGGTCGACCCGGTGACCAGCGCGCGGCGACCGGTCAAACGTTGTGTTGCGGTGTGATTCATGCGGGGAGCCTTTCCATGGTGGGAGGTAGCGAGCAGTCCGGAGCCCGGCGGGCCCCGGAGACGAGAAGCGCTGTGCCGAGCAGGATTTCGAAGGCCAGGATGGTGTAGACCGCGCCGCGTTCGGGTATCCCGCCGGCCGCGTGATACAGCGGCCTGTCGGCCTGCAACAGCACGAACGACACCAGTCCGAGGGCACCCAGGGCAAGGCTGGTTCGACGCAACCATGGCGACACGTCCCGCCGGGTACCGACGAGGATCGCGACGACGTTGCCGCTGACGATGGCCACCGCCGCGGCGATGCCGTGCACCACGAGAACACCGTTGTGCTGGTTGGCGGCCGATTCGTGGAAGAACCCGACCAGGATCACGCCGAAGCCGTGCGCGAGCACGAACCCGAAGAGCCAGCGTTCACGCCGTTTTCGGGTTGCGAGCAGCAGTGCGGCGGCGATGAACAGCACACCTTGGCCGATGAACGCCGTGTTCATGACCGTGTGCAGGGGTGAATCGATCGCGCGGCCGTCGAAGACATCCCCGGCGACCGGGTTGCCCAGATCGCTGATGAAGTTCACGGCGTAGCTATAGCCCGGGCCGCGCCACGCGCGAGCGGTGACGTACTCCAGGACCAGGTATTGCAGTCCGGCCAGCACCAGCAGCGCGCCCGCGAAACGGCTTCGGCCCGAAAGGTTTTGGACTTTCACGTCCACTAGGCTGGCACCAATTTTTTGGACTTACAAGTCCAGAACGGTAGGGTGGGGCATGCCCACTCGCAAAGGGGAGGCGACCAAGGCCCGCATCGTCGAAGCCGCCGCCGACCTTCTCGTCACCGGCAACGACGTCAATCTCGACGACGTCATGCGCCTGACCAGCACCAGCAAAGGCCAGCTGTTCCACTACTTCCCGGACGGGAAGGATGAATTGCGCCGGGCCGCCGCCGAACGCCACCTGACCCGCCTCGCCGCCGCCGACGCCCCGGCCATTCCGCTCACCACGTGGCAAGGATGGGAAGCCTGGATCGAGCAGATCCTCCAGCTGCACTCCCAGCAAACGATCACCGATGCCTGCGAGATCGCGGCACTCGCGGGCCGCGCGCTCGACACCGACACCTTCACCCGCGATCTGGTCGGCCGCATGTACGAACGCTGGGTCGACCTGCTGCACGAACAACTCTCAGCCATGCAACACAACGGCCTGCTGCGTCCCGACGCCCCGCTGCGCGCCCTGTCCTCCGCGTTCGTCGCCGCCCTGCAAGGCGGCGCGATCATCGACAAGGCCACCGGGTCAGCCGAACACCTCACGAACGCGTTACACCAGTCCCTCGCCCGACTACGCGCCTACGAGGCCTAGCCCGAGTGCCCGCAAGCCGACGTGGACAGCACCGGGCGGCTGATGGGGAAGGAATCTCGAATCATGCTCGCGCGGAAGGCAATTGCCGTGCGGAGATCACCACGCTCATCCAACCCCTCATCGACCGGTTCCCCGCCTTGGGCAACGACACCATCTCGGGCATTGTCAGCGAAGTCCACCGACGCTTCGACGACAGACCGGTTCGTGATTTCGTCCCTCTGCTCGTCGAACGCGAGGCCCTGCGGCGGCTTTCGGCGACCGGCGGAGACGGGCGTTCGTCGCGTCCACGCGGGCCCTAGCCGTCGCGCCCGCAATATTGCACGAAAATCGGCCGGTCATCGCGAAACCTGCGATGACCGGCCGTTTTTCAGTGGTTCTAACCATGATCAACCCGAACCACCCCACGGCGTATGGACCGCAATTGCGGATCAAGCCGGTCGGTACACGCAGCACGCAATCACGGGCTTGACCTGCGGCTTCATCCGGACGCGTCCGACGACGGCATTATCCGTGCGTCGCATTCGGCGCATGCCCATCACCGGTCGGCCCGTCCACCAACCGTCGGTCCACCGCTCGGTAAGAATCACCGTGGAGGATCGGAGGCAACACCATTGGGACCATTCGAAGATGTGTTGCCATAACCGCCTGATTCCGTAGGCATCAGCGGACGCTGGCCGGGCTCGCCCCGGGCGAGCTCCCGGCCGGCGCGTGCGACCGCAAACCAGACGAGCGGACTCGAATCCCTTGCCGCACTGGTCGAGTGGAGGCTGCACCGTTGGCAGACTGAATGGAGGTACTGCTGACAGGGAGAGAGGGCGACGTCGGGGAAACCTTGACAACGCTCTGCCACTTCCAGCCGTCGATGCTCAAGTGGAGGATACGCCAGGAGGTACACGACGAACGCATGAACGCGTGATGCAGCATCATCGGGTGATCCATGGGCGGACCGGCCGCCGTCGACCGAATCCCCGTCGGCGGCAGCGGCGCAGGCAACCGACCAGCGTCGAGAATGACCGGAGATGAGATTGGTTGATGTGGAGATGATTTCACCAACGAGACCGCCTGCGAGACTGCGCTCCTGTGCGAGATGTGCTGCGTATCAAACAATTGCGTGACACAGGAAAGATGACGTAACGTCATGCACACAAGATGGCCAGGTCAGCGGAGATGGTCCGGCAGTCTTGTCATGCAGTACCGCTGCGCCGACGGCGCGGACACAGGTCAGTCGGGGAGGCGGATCGTGGCTTGGGCCCGTAGCATGGCGGCCTTGGCCCGAGCTCGCCGCCGGATGGATGCGTTCGAGCGCTCTCACGCCATAGCAGACCTGGACCGGGCGATCGCGATCGTCGAACACGCGGTGACGCTCGAAACCGGCTCGTTCCTATCAATTCTCGTTCTCTTCCTACTCAGGGTCGGCACCGCTGGCCATTCGGCCACGGGCAACCGCGAATACCTCCGAAAGGTCGAGGTGATCGCGACCAGCGTGCGCAGCCCGTCTCCCCTGACCGTTTCGGCAGAACAATGCCGGGAGTGGTCCGAAATCGAGAGGACCCTCTCGGCCTGGCTGTCCGGTCCCGATCGCAGCATGCGGGATCTCGAGGAAGCGAAAACCCACGCGCTGATGGCGGTGGCCCATTCCATGGCCGCTGGGGATCACGCAGCCATCCGTGCAGCAGCCGATTCCTGGTTGACGGTCACGAGGTCGACGATGCAGCGAACAATGTACGACGTCGACATTCTGGATGCGGTTGACGCGCTGCATGGATTGGTTACCGATCCCCGGTTTCGCGAATTGTGGGAACCGCTCGCCGATCTCAGCCAGGGATGTATCTGGACGGTCATCGGCGCCGCTTATCTACTGCTGGACTGCATGATCTGCGAGCGGTACGGGGTGGATGGTGGTCCACACATGGAAGAAGCCATATCGAGTTGCGAGCGCGGACTGAAGCACTTCGCCCGTGCGGGACAACGCACGGGCGAGGAGGCTCAATGCCATTTCTTCCTTGCACAGGTGTGGCTGATCAAGTACCGCCGGAGCGGGGACAGCCGGTATTACGACTCAGCGTGGTCGTCCTTGGCTGTGGTGAGGGATCTTCCGTTCGACCCGCGATCACGCGTGGAGGCGGACTTCACCGAGTCCGTGCTGCACAGTTTCGGCGCCCTCCGGTGCAAGGATCCGGACGCACGGCAAGAGGACCTGGAGCGGGCAGTGGAGGCCGCCGAACGCGCCTACCGAGGAGAGGGAACCGACCCTGCCCGCCGTTGGATTCAACTCGTCTTCGCCACCGCGCTCTCGAATGCCGACAGCACGGTAGCTGCCTGCCCTTCCGCCCCGAAATCACTGGCACCGAACGAAATCCAGCCCTTCCTCGGATATATCTCGACCATCATCGAGCTACCGACCGATCCGGCCGTATTGGATGCCTCGATCGGGTTGTTCGAGCGCACCGTGAGCGAAACTCCGGAAGGTACCGACGAACGCGCGGTGGCGGAACTGGGGCTTGCACAGGTTTTGAAGTGGCGAAGTGGCGGCAAGTACGGGAGTCGAGTGCCAATCGACCGACGCCTGTGTTTGTGGGAGGGAATACTGGACGACGGCCGAATTGCGCCCGTGCACAGGGTTTCCGCCGGATACGAGGCAGGTTTGGCTTGTGCGTTCGAAGGTGACTGGCATCGCGGACTGGCCGTCATGACGCGAACGATGTCGGCCGCTGCGGATCTGATCGACACGTCGGACTATCTCGGTGGTCGATTGCGAGCCATGTCACCGGTGTCGGGAAACCCGGTCGGCCTGATATGTCTCGCTGCGGAGTGCGCGGTCCGCACCGGCAACGAGGAATTGGCCCTCGATCTGATCGACAGCGGTTTGGGCCTCATACACAAAGATGCGCCGGATGGGCTGCGGGATCCGCGGCAGGTGGTAGCTACCGCAGGAGACCCGGTGGTGGCTGTTTTCGACGGCGTGGTCACGGCATACGCGATTGTCGTGACATCCCACGGCATCACTTCGCTCGAACTCGGCGTGCCGTTGCACGATCGGGCGCATCCGAATGAAGACGATTTGACGGTCATGGCCAGCAGATTCTTCACCGCGACGGTCGTCGTCGACGACGACGAGATGAGCACGATCCTCGAATGGCTGTGGGCGACCCTGGTGCAGCCCGTACTCAACCATCTCCGCGATGCCGGAGTCGATCCGACGCACCTCTACTGGCTGCCGGTCGGCCCGGCGGCTCACCTTCCCCTTCACGCGGCCGGATTCCATCGAGATTCTTCACGCCGCACCCTGCTCGATCAATGCTCCTCCTCGTATATCGCAGGATTGGCGATCCTCGATCGGTCGAGCGGCCGGCGAGGCTCGCGCGGCATGGACGGCATGACCGCACTGACCCTCGTCGGGCCGCATCTGGGCAACGAGGCCACCGGTACGAATCCTGCTGAACTCGAATGCGCGGTGGTCGCCGAGTATCTGACAGCCACAGGATGCCGCGTCGATATGGTGGTCCCCCCGCAGGCAACTGGTGCTCGAGCAACTCACGCGGTCGCATCGGTGAACATCGCCCATGTGATCTGCCACGGATACGCCGATCGCGCCGGCGGGCCCTCCAGCGCGCTCGAACTGTGCGACGGCCCGCTGAACGTCGAGGAGCTGATGCGGCTGCGGCCGAACGACCTTTGGCTGGTTTATCTCTCGGCGTGTTTCACGGCAGTGCCCGCGATCCTGCGGAGCGAGACGCCCGCCCACCCGGCGTTCGCGTTTCACACGCAAGGTGCGGCGAACGTGGTCGCGACATTGTGGGAGATCGACAACGAACATGTCACCGCGACTACGTTCTACGCGGCCCTGACCGACGGATCCGATCCACACGCTGCCTGGCGTCACGCCGTGCTCACCAGACGTGCTCAGTACTCGGACGCCCCCAGCAAGTGGGCAGCCCTGATCCATATCGGATAGCGATCAGCTTGCTTTCAGAAGGAGCCCCCATGGCACAATCCACGCCGCATAGGCCGTACCTCGCATTCACCACCCAGTTTTGGCTGCTCCGATCGGAGTTGGCGAGCGCAATCGATGCCAAGGACGAAGACCGGCACGAGCGTCTCAGCAGCGAGTTGACGGACTTGACCACGAAGGCGTTGGCCGGCAAGAACATCCGCGAGCCGCTGACCGACCTGGCCGCCCGCCTCGACATCGATCTCACCTTCGGGACCCGATTCGACCCCGAGGCGGCCGCGCTGGCCATGGGCGGCGCAGGGGTCGCGGTATTTTTCAAGGCCTACATCACAGCGCTGGGGACCCGACTCGGACAACATTCGTTCAAGGTCATCCATCGATCCGAGAACGAACTGGACGTCTGCGTCTCCGACGACACCGTGACCGTGCAGCTTCCGCTCACGGACAAGGATGAAGCTCTTTGCCAGCTGATCTCGCTGGACGTCGGAGACCATTCGGGGCACACATTGAGCTGGAACTCCGAAACCCGAGAATGGGTCCGGGCTGAGCCGCCTCAGCCCCGGCGTCGCTTCGGCATCGGTAAACGGGTCGGCAAGTGAGAAGCTGAGCAATCCTGTACCGCAACGCTTCTCGTCACACGGCGAGGACTCGAGCGCACACCCGCCGTCCACCCGCAGACCTGACGATCATCCGAATCACATCGAGCGATGTCGATCACTTGGCCCGTCAAGGACATTCCACGAACCACCCCCACATTGAAAGCAAAAGATCGGTCCATCACGAAACTATGATGGACCGATCCTTGTGGTGGTCCTAACGCTAATCAACCCGAACCACCCCACGGCCTATGGACCGCAATTACGGATCAAGCCGGTCGGCACGCGCAACACGCCATCAAGGACTTGACCTGTGGATTCACCTCAGACATCGATCGATGGCACCGTTCGTGCGCAGCATTGAGCGCGTATCCATCATTGCCTGACGCGTCCACCTGCCTTCGGCCCATCGCTCGATGAGAATCGCCCTGCGCAACATACGGTTGGATGGCGAGGGAGGCTCAGGTCAGGGAATAGGTCACCAGCAGGACGAGATCGCGGAGCTTGGCAGGGTCACAGCTGAGTGAGATCGGAGTGCCTAAGGACGGTGTGCCCGCGCTGCCGGTGCACAGGGTGGGCATGGCGGGATCGCGGTTCAGTGTGCGGGACGTGCCGTCGATGGTGATAGCGAACCCGGCAGGGGCGCCGTCGACGGACGCGGCGCAACTCAGTGCGGTTAGCGTGGGCGCGTGATCGCGGGCGAAGAAGGGCAGGTGCTCCAGTCCGAGGGTGAGGGTGGTGGATCCGGTGTCGGTGAGCTGCCACCATTCGGTGGGGAAGCTCTCGCGAAGGCTGAAGGCGATGTGCAGTCCTTTCTCTCCCTCGGCGGTCAGTGTCTCGTTGATGACGGCGGCCGTGGCCTTCTCGACCATGGTGCGGAATGCCGAACCGCCTTCTCTGGCCGTGTAGCGGATGTGCAGGATAAGGTCGCTGATGGTGTCATGGTCGAATTGTGGATAGGCGGTGGGCAATTCGAGCTGCCAGGTGCTGATCGCGCCCGCACCCTCGAACGGTAGGTAGCGGTCGTCGTGGAAGTTCAGCTCGAACAGGCCCGAATCCGATACGGCCGTGCTGGTCGCGATCGAGGACATGCTGGCGACGTGGTAGGCGAAGCGGGGATCGTTGCCGGGGTCCTCGGCATATTTGTCTTTGTCGGTGGTCGCGCCGGGGCGGGCCGCGGCGGCCGTGCGATAGCGGCTGTCGACCAACGACAGTGTCATGCCGACAGTGGTGTACGGCCCGGCGTTGCACAGCAGCGAGGTGCCGACGGTCTTGATGCGACGCATGTAGTGGCTGGGGTGGTCGAGGTCGAAGACCACCTCGGGCACCTGGATGGTGGCTTTGCCGGTCGCCTTGAGACGTAGCAGCGCGCCGGGATCGAGCTGGGCCAGCGACACGTGTTTAGTGAGCTCGTACTCGCGGATGTTGTTGTCCAGGTACGCGATCTCCATGCGTTTGATGGCGTGCAGCATCGGCTCGGCTGCCAGCAGGCCCTTCTTCGTGCTGTCCCAGTAGCCGAATTGGATGAAGTCCGAGTCGACGCCGAGTTCGTAGTTGTAGCAGCGTTCGGCCTTCTTTGCCACGTCGAAGGCGAGCCTGTAAGCGTCGAAGTACACGCGGGTTACCTGCGCGATCATCCAGGTGTACAGCTCGGCGTTGGTGTACTTGCCGCTCATGAACTCCGCGAGTGCTTTGGCGTTGCGGGTCTGCAGGTCGTGCGTCGCCAAATCTTTGGTGAGGGTGGCCACATGCAGGTCGGCGTTGTCGATCTGCACCTCGAGCTGAGCAAGTTCGGCTCGTGCCAGGGCGAGCTGGTGGTTCCATTCGTCCTGACGGCGTTGGTATCCGCCCTGGGATCCCGCCATGGCGGCGCTCTTGTCGGCCACACGCGTCAATGCCGCCAGGACCTGGGAGGCGTAGCCGGACGCGCCACCTGCCTGCTCGCCGCCGATGGTCGTGGTGACCAGCGGTGAGCCGCCGAAACCGGCTGCTCCGACCATGAATTGCGGCATGAGTGTGAGCCCGCCAGCGAGAATACACCCCAGTGCCACGGCCGCTTCGCCTAGCAGAGAGGCCCCGTTGAGCGCCACTGAGACGGTTTCCCAGGTGTTCATGTAGTCCTGGCCGGAGTAGTAGTTGATCCGCTCGTTGATGACATCCTTGCTCTTGGTCAGGGCGATGACGGCGCCGCTCGCTTCGGCGATCGTCGCGAGCTTCACATCGCGGGTCGAGTCCAGTACCGCGATCTCATGGCCCTGACGCAGCCGCGCCATCGCCTCGCCGTCGCGTTTCTCGAGCGCGGCGAGCAGTTCGACGCCCAGTCCCGCGACGTGCTGCGTCAGCTCGGCGGCCTTCGCGACCATGACGGTGAACCGGTAGTGCGGCGGCGGCGCCCCCAATCCCGCAACGATCGACGAGACGTCCGCCCCCGCGGCCATCGCACGGACCAGCGCGCCGGGGTCGATCGGCGGCGAGAACAGCGCCAACGACGCGGCGACGCCGTCGATGTTCTGGCAGTGCCTGATCTTGAAGAGGCGGTCGGCCACCAGATCCCATTTCGCCAGCAGAACTGCGTTAGGCGGGATGCAGAAGTACAGCATGCCGAACGTCGTGGGCGGCGGGGGGAGTTCGGCGCCCTTGTGCGGAAGGGTACGCACATCGGGAACCAGGTTCTCCAGATCGATCAGGGCGTTGCCGAAGATGTCCAGCCGCGACCGCAATTGGCGGTAGTTCATGTCCGGAACGGGCACCATCGGTGCGACGACGCGCGGCTTGGGACCGAGCAGCTTGTCCGCGAGCACGTAGAGCTGGGTGGCCTGGTTCACCGATTCGCGAGTGAACTGTCGAAACAGGCTGTCCCCCCAGTCGATGAGATTCTGGACGTAGTCGATCACCACCGCCATCTGGTAGGCGACGGTGCGCGAACGGGCCACCACGTCCGGCCGGAGCGGATCGGAGCGCCACTCGGCGATCGCGAAAGCCAGCTCGCCCGGCGGGTTCTGGCCGAGGTCGCCGAGTATCCGGTCGATCCGCTGCGACAAATAGTCTTGAGCCCGCCGCTGGTAGAACGGCTTGGTCTGCCAATACCGGTCCGGGACGGCTGCGTCCGCCGTGCCGACCGGGTTGAAGATGTAGTGAAGCCAGTCTCGTGCGGCGGCGAAGCGCTGATCTTGGTTGAGTTGTCGCGCGACGGTCAGCGGCAGGTGAAAGAACAGCTCCCAGTTATAAGACGAGTATGCCCCGTCGAGTTCGAAGTCCACGTTCTCTCGCGGATAGGGCTGCACGACATCCGGCGTCGGCTTATAGACGGCCTCGAAATCGAAACCGGTGTCGGTCAATTGGAGCTCGCGTGCCATCAGCGCAGGTACTCCACCTGAGTCGAGCGCGATGCGCAACGCGCAGACCAGCGGGTGGTAGAGGTTGTGAATCCGAATGCCGTAGCGCAGCCCGGCGAATTCCGCGAGCGCGGCCCGCACCGGCGGATAGTCCGGGTCCTGGGTTACTGCGTCGAGGAACGCGGCCAGCGGCATGTCGGGATTCTGCAGGCGATACATCGCCCACTTGATGATGAAGGGTCCCGCCTTGTCCAGAAATTCGAAGATGTCCGCCGCGGTCTTGTCCGCGCCGGACATCGCGGGCAGGGCGCGCTCGCCATAGTGGGCACCGGGGTACCAGCCCGGTACGAGGATGTAATCGCGTTGATAGTCGCCGTAGACGTAGGGCAGCAGCGTGCCGAGCGGCAGCGCGAGTTCGACGGTTCGCCCGCCGCCGAAACCTCCGTGCGATCCCGCCTCGACGAGCAGCAGTATCCAGTCGATGGTGGTCAACTGCATCGGATAGGCGACGGTGAATCGTCCCGCTGGGGTCGCGGCCAGGATTTGT
The DNA here is from genome assembly GCF_054782115.1 of Nocardia heshunensis. Taxonomy (NCBI): domain Bacteria; kingdom Bacillati; phylum Actinomycetota; class Actinomycetes; order Mycobacteriales; family Nocardiaceae; genus Nocardia; species Nocardia heshunensis. The sequence continues at coordinate 973,482 of NZ_BAAGTC010000003.1, forward strand.
CTGCGCAGACCGGGCAGCGGCTCGATGGTCAACTCGCCGCCGACGCTTGCCGCCTGCTCATCGAAGCGGCCCGAATCACGGTCGGTGTTGACGAATCGAGGATAGATCCGGGCGTCGATGGCGCCGTCCGCGCTGGGCTCGGGGTAGCCCTTGCAGCCCGTCAGCGCGAACGATCCCAGGTACCCGCCCGACGGCAGGAAGCACGACACGGCCTGGTCGGCGCCGAAGCCCCACTCGAAGAAGTTGAAGCCGGCCGAGTCCGGTGGGTACTGCGTGAACTGCGTGAGCAGCGCACCCCTGGATACCTTCTTCTCCCGCCACCGGCCGCCCGCGTTCTCGCTGACTGCCAACTGAATCCGCCAGCGATGGTCGGGCCGATCGTTGGGTTTGCCGCCGGTCAGACCGGCTGGGTCGGGGATGCCGGGCGGCTGCTTGTCGGTGTCAGGTTCGCTGGTGAACTCGGGCCACGCCAGGGTGAGCCGGTCATTGCGGGAGAACGCCAACAACGCGTCGCCGGTGATGTCCAGGGGCACCTTCGCCCACGGTGTCCACGCGCGTTCGTGGTGGAGCTCGCGGTGGTAGTACACGGCCGGGCTGCCGCCTCTGGTGCGGGCGAAGATATGCGTCGTTCTCGCCTTCTGGTCGTAATAGACCGACATCACCTCCAGGAAGGCGAGGTCGTCGAGGCCCTCCAGGTAGCGGGCGGCGGCGTCCTCGACCGCGATATCGGTGAGCTGGTCTTGACGCAGCGTGTTCTCCAGATCGACGAACAGCTCGGACTTGTCGTCACGCAGGTCGGGTGAGAGCCAGTTCTCCGGCCAGAGAAAAATCTTGCGATTCGCCTCCCACACCCGGAAATTGGCCATCCAATCCCACTGTTTCCATCCGTCGTCGTCACCGACCGCGGCAACCGCCGTTGGCTCCAGGCCCATCAGGCACCGCATCGCGAAAAGTTGTACGGCGGCATGTGCCGTCACGATGCGCGAGGTCGTCATGAGGGCGGTCATATCGGTGTCGATGAGGAAGTACTCGTACAGCTCCGCTGAGGAGGTGATATCCGGGTTGTGCGCGAGCAGATACGCCACCAGCGCGTCGCGTTTGCGCTCACGCAGCGGATCCTGCAGCTGCTTCAACACGCCGAGCCAATCACGCTCGGAATAGCGACATTTCAAAGATCGGCGCAGGGTCGGCGCGTCGTCGGCATCGAGTACGGGTCGGGTGAGTCGCGCTGCGGCGGCGGCATCCAGACCGAGGGTGCGCAGCATCGCGGCGGCGTCGAGCAACCGGCGCACGGTCGCGGGATCGGCGTAGCCCTTGGTGCTGGGGGTGGACAAACCGAGCAGGCTGTCGAGCGCGGTCAGCGCAGTGACGCCGGAGCCGGTGAGCGCGGCGAGGGCTTGCAGCAGGTCGGCGGTGGGCGCGGCGGCGCGGACGGCGTCGAAGCAGAACTCCACCGAAATCGGCCGCGCCGGCTCGGCCGGATTCACGATGTCCGGGTAGGCGGCCCGCAGGTCGAGGTAGCCGAGGAAGGTGCGCCATGCCGCCGGGTCCCAGGGCGGTTGGCCCGCGCGATATGGCAGACGGTCGGGTTGCGGCCAGCCCAGCGCCTCGGCGTTGGCCAACAGCCACGACACCGCCGACGCTGGGAGAGCGAGGCTGCTGAAGAGTCCGGCGAGCACATGCAGCAGTTCGACGGCGCGGTGCTGGGCGTCGGCGGTGGCGGCGGTGGTCGAGTCGTCCAGCAGAACGTCGAACAGGATCGGACCGCCCAGCGCCGCAGGCTCTTTCAATCGCGCGGCGCCCAGCAGCGCCACAGTGACGCCCTCTCCAAGTGCCAACGCGGCGGCGAGCGCGGTGACGAGTGTTCGGCTGCGGTCGAGGCGGTATCGGTAGGCGCTCACGGCGTCGCCGATGGCGCCGATAACGGCATTGCGGGCGGCGGTGTCGGTCGCGGGTGTTCCCGCGCGCGCGGCGAGGGCGACCTTGATTCCCGATGTGTCCGCGTAGGGACCGAAAACCGTGTCGACGAAGGCGGACTCGGTGGTCGCCGGATCGGCCCACGAATCCGACATCAGGGTGCGCAGTGCGGTGAGAGTGTGTTGCGCGCTGCCCGGCAGCGTGGCCAGGAACGGCATCATGGCTGCGATGTTCTCCGCGACGCTGCTCGACGGCGAATAGGGCGCGGCGTCGGTAGCGCGCGCGGCGTCGTACTCGCTGTGCAGGTTGGAGAGCAGCGCAGTCACGGCGGCGGGGGCCATATCGCGGGCGGCGAGGTCGGCGTTGTCGTGGCGCAGCAGGTAACGCCAGGTCTGGATGGTCAGCGCGGAGCCGCGCAGGGCCGACGCGGTGCGCGCGAAGGACTGCAGAGCCGCCGCTGACGGCGCGCCATCGAAGATCGGAGTGCCGGTAAGAGCGATCAGGTCAGCGATCTGCGAGATCGACAGGCCGAGCGCCTTCGCAGTGCGCGAGATCGCGTATGCGGCGCTGAGGGTATGCGTCGTCAGCGGCGGGTCGACGCCGATGATCGCGATGAGTGCGGCGGTGTCGATCTGTTCGAGGCCGAGCGCCAAGCGTAGGTAGTCGCGGACAGCCGATAGGCGAGTTCCGGAGCCCGGGGTGGTCATCTCCAGCGTCTCGTTGGCGCGGACCGCGTCCGGCGCGAACCGGGGATCCAGAACGCCGACCGTGACCGGGTCGCGGAATGTCGCAGCGTAGACACCTGCGGGGTCGTCGAGGTGCAGCGGTTCTAGCAGGTCCAGGGTGGCCACGACTGTCAGCCCCAGCAGGTCCGCCGCCTCCCGCAGCACGGCCAGGGTCGCCAGACAGTTGTCGTCGAGCAGCCCCGCCCCGCCCGCGGCGGAGCGGATCGCGCGGTCGAGCACACTGTTCGACCACCCGGTCGCGGCCCGGAGCCGAAGGAACCGGTGGAGGCGATCGAGTGCAGCGTCGTCGAGGTTGACGATCCGTTTGGCGGCCAGATCGGCGCTGGCGTCGAGACTTTGCACGAACAGTTCGGTGCCGGCCGCGATCCATGCCAGCGTGAGCAGTTCGAGCAGGTCCGGAAAACTGATGTTCGCGCGTGTCACGAACGCGGCCACATTGCTCAGGGTCGCTGCCGCTGGAGCGGCCGGTGTGGTCCAGATCCGCTGCTGGTCGCCGAGTGCCGGGGTCACGATCAGCGCCCGCTGAGCATCGGTGAGCCCGAATCGCTGTGCCGCGATCTGCGCCGGCGACGGACCGGCGCTGGTGACCAACAGGCTCATCAACTCCGCTCGCTCGACGCCGAACTGCGCGAAATACTGCCGGGTTTCCTGATCCGCAAGGTCGAACGGCAGCGCGAAGCACGAAACATCCGCTGCCACAACCTGATACGCGGCCCGATTCACATACCGCGGTGCGGCTGCGAGCTCGGATTCGGTCCCGAAGGTCTGCCGCAGCTCGGTCAGAGTCCACCCGCTCGGCACAGGCCTGATCCCGACGACGAGCCGGGCGTCGCGCAGCACGTATTCACCGTCGCTCGGGCCGTAGACGATCGCTTGTCCGGTGCAGTCCAGACCGCCCGCCGTCAACGCCGCGCGCAGGCTCGGCGACACCGCGCCTGCCGTGACCGGCCCGGCGAAGGCGATGCCGGGATCGAGCGCAACGGCATCTTCCAGCAGTTCGCAGACCAGATCGAGGTAGGGCAGCGGGATCTCGGCGTTGTCGCAGTTCAAGTCGGTTACCGCGAGATCGGGGCGCCGAGCCAGCAGCACATCGAGCGCACCGATGCCGGCGGCAGGCGGTGTCGCCGTGGTGTCGACGACTCGTCGGTGGCGCAGAAATTGGAGCGCGTCGACCAGATACGCGGCGGGGCCGTGCACCGAACGACAGTCGGGGCACTCGGCGGAGTCGATGCCCTGGAACAGGCTTTTCATGTTCGGGAAGGAGCTGACCACGGGCTCGAGCTTTGCCGCGACGGCCGTCGCAACTCCCCCGAGCGCGGGCAGCAGGTTCGCCGTCGCCGCGCCGTGCAGTTGCCCGGCCATGATGGCCGCCGCCGCATGGAGGTCCGTCGCGGCGGCGAACGTGGCGGCGGCTGTAGCCGGGGTGAACGCGCCGGACCGCACCGCGTTCCGCGCGAATTGCCCGCGACCCCGCGCGACGATCTCGCTCGCGGACCCGATCCCCATCCCCGACAGCGCTGTCACCTGAGCGTAGCTCGGCGCCAGGCGGTACAGACGCTGTGCGGTGCGCAGCGCCGCGGCCGTGTCGGCGGGGTGCGGAATCGGATCCGGATGGCCTTCGAGCAATGCGGCGACATTGCCCGCGGCGAGGTCGAACTCGGGATGTGCCGCGAGGATCGCCGCTACCGTGTCCGCTTGCCGCACGGGCGGTTTCACATCTCGCGCCAGCCGGGCGGCGAACGCGGCGGTGGGATATTTGGCGGCGGCGCGGGCGGCGGCGCCCGCCGCACGTAGCCGCACCGTGTCCTCGTCCAGCGCCACCCCGTGTGCGGCGGCGTGCGCCGCTATCGTCTCCGACCAGTCGGCCTCGTCGAGCGCCGCCAGCCGGTGCAGTTGGTCGCCGCCCGTCAGACCGTGCCGCGCCCGGATCGAGGCGGTGAGCGTCGCGTCGTCCCCGAACAGTTCGGTCACGGCCAGCGCGGTGCGCGCGTCCTCGGCGGCCGGACCCTGCGGCACCGCCCCGGCGGCCACCAGCCGGTCCAACACACCGGGCAGGTCGCCGTAGCCGTTGCCGCCCGCGAGCTCGGACAGCCTGGCGAGCACGTCCGGGGACAGTAGATGCCCCGTCGCTACGACGAGCACCCGCCGCCGTTCGGCATCGGCGAATTCGCGGGCCGCGCCGCGGTGCTCTGCGAGGGCGTGCACGACATCCGGCAGCTCCTCGGCCAGCGTGCTCGGCACCACGTAGGCGGCGATAGCGCGGGTTACCGCGTCGGTGATCTTGTCGTCGGGGAGCAAGGCGATATCAGCGAAGAGTGCTTCATCCGAGCTGGCGACGCTGCGCCACAGGCGCGGTGTCAAGGTCGCCCAATACTCGGGAGCGGCGAGGGCGTCGCCCGCGAGCAGCGCGTAGACGAACGCAGCGGGCAACACACCCCTGGACGCGATGCGGTGCGCGAGTACCACATCGGTGATCTGCCCGGCGGGCAGCCCGGTCCGGCCTGCTAAGAAGGCGATGTCGTGATGGTCGCTGTCCTCAGCGAGATCGGACCAGTCACGCCCTGCGAGGGCGGATTCCAATGTCCCGGTGAACCGCTCGTAGTCGCTGAACTCCGGTGCGACGCGGACCGGCAGGTGGATCTCCAGTGAGACAAGCGGACCGGCGTCGAAAACCGTGTCGGTCATGGGAGTCTCGAACAGTTGCCCGCGGTCGCGGTCCATCGCGCGCACAGCGATGTTCACCCCGTCATCGCCGGTCGGGCGGTCGTATCGCGCCAGGAAGTAGCCGCGCTCGTCGGTGTGTGTCCGTGCGAGCGTGCGCATCGCGCGCATCTCCCGGTCGCATACCAACACCGAGATACCCTCTGCCGCATCACCGTCCGGGCCGAGCGCGCGACCAACGACGTAGCCCCGTCGCGGCGCTTGCGCCCGCGCGAGCGCGTCCGCGGTGTCGGCGTCCACGACGCCGGTCCCGGGCAGCTGGAGCAGACGTTGGGCCACGACCACCTGGTATCGGGTGCTCGGACCGAAGAAGCCCTCGGCAAGTTCGTCTAGCGCGGGCGGCGCGTCAAGATCCAGCAGTCGCGCGTGCAGGTCGCGGACCGCCAATCCACTACTGCCTGCGGCCAGCACCTGATACGCGTCGTTCACGGTGTCTCCCGCCATTGCTCAGAAATTGCACTTGTCGATCAGGAACCACGAGATCTTGTTCTTGTTCTTGTATCCGGGCTGATTGGGGTCGTCGGGGATCACCGCCGAAACCACCGTGTCCCACATGTTCAATTGCAGTGCGATCGCATGCGAGGGCGAAAGATCCACGCCGATTGTGCTCGTCGACGCCTTCTTGATGCCGGCGTCGGCGAGCCCGCCGAACGTGTATCCGGTCGAGAAGCTCTCGCCGACCGGGCCGAAATAGGGCGCGACCGAGTTCACGAAATCGCCTGCCGCTTCCATGCGATTGGTGTTGTTGGGCGCGGTCACCATGTCGTAGCCGGAGGACACGACAGCCAACGGAGCCGCCACCTTGCCGACAACCTTCAGTCCGGTAGCCACCTTCTGGGCTACCGGTCTGACCTTTTGCAGCACCGGAGCCGCTTTTCGCATGCCCTTCACCGCGGTATCGGTGACCTTGGTGAGCAGCTTCGTGTCCTGCGCAAGCACCTCGGTATTCTGTGTTATCTCGGCTGTAGCGTGAATGTCCTGGCCGACGGTCGACACGGTCTTCGCCTCGGCCGACACCTCATTGCCCATCTGTGCCGCATCGGCGGGAGCCGGACCGGGCGATGACGCGACCACCGGATCGGCGGCGGGCGTGGACGGCGGGACCGGATCGGCGGCGGGCTTAGGGGTCGCTTGCGGTTGCTGACCCTCGATCGCGTCCGACGTCAACTGCGTCGGTTCCTGCGACGGTGCTGGCCCGGCACCCGCGCTCGCGGGCAGATCGGTCGGCTTGGGCGCGATCAGTTCCACGTCTGTCGCAGATGACGGCGAGGCGGTCGCGGCAGGGCTCGACCCCGTCGCCGGCTCGGGCGGCTTGGCGGAAGCCGGGCTTTGCTGTTGGGTTCCTGGCAGTTCCAACTGCGTCGATGTCTCGCCCGCCGGCGTCGGCGTACTTGGGGGCGCGACGGGCGGCTTGTTCGCCTGCGCCGCCGCCCACAGCTCGCCCGGCGTCGGATCTCCCAACTTTCCCAACGTCGGCTGTGTGAGCGGTTTGACTCCCAGATCCAGGGCGGGCTGGCCCTTCATCGGATTGGGAACCGACACCGTCGTCTTGCGCGCGGTTCGGGTGAACCAGCCTTGCGCGGCCGCGTTCGCGCGGTCGATGCCCTCCTGGATCGACTGTCGATTGTTCAGATCGGGAGCCTGGATGCCGACGAGTGATACCTCGCCGATCTTGAGCGACCACAGCGGTGTATCCGCGGCGTGACCGAGCTGATACCCCTGTGGCGCGCCGCCCCACAGCGCGGCCAGTTCCTTGGCGAAATCATAGTGCTTCGCCTGGAACTTTCCGCTGCCGGTGGCCTTGACCGCGAAGCGAAGTCCGGTGGACTCGGTGAGGTACGTCTGCACCCAGGGAATCTCCTGGAACGTCGGAACCCCTTGTGTGCCGGTAGGATCGCTCCGCGAGACGGGATTGTTGTCCACATAGCGGTAGCGGTTGACACCGTCGATCAGCCCGGCCGGGTCCGGACTCATCCACCGCCCCAGCCAGCACGCGTACTGGCGCACGCCGATGTGATAGAGCCCGGACTCCTCGTCCTTCTCCTTGCCCAGGTACCGATACCGTTTGGTGCTGACCGCCGCCGCACCGCGAGCCAGCCACAACGCCGTGCTGCCGAAAGGGTGGTACTCCTCGTACGAGATCACCGCGCCCACCTGGTCGCACTCCACCGCGACCGAACCGAGCACATCGCCGAGCTGATACCGAATCCTGAACGCGGCGTCGAAGCCGGGGTGGTCGGCGTCCACGGTGACAGTCTCGACCAGCGCCTCGATCCGCGCCTCGTCCGGAATTCGCACGGTACGCCGCTCGAACACGAGCGACCCCGCGCGATACCGACGGAACAGTTCCACATTGCCTAGGTAGATCCGCTCCTCGCGCAGCGCGCCTGGCCGCTGCCACACCTTGCGCACTCGGTTGCCGGGTCCATCGTAGAAGTAGTCGACCAGCCCACCGCCGCTGCTCAGGTTCGCGGTGGCGAGGCGTCCGACGTGGTCCCAGGCCATCGCGGGCATGCCGTAACCATCCACCGTGTTGCCTGCGTCGTCATACGCGAACACGGCGTGGTACGCGCCGCCGTCGGGATCCCCGGGGAGCTGATGCGCGACAAGACGATTGGTGCCCGCCGCGTAGCGGTAGCGGCGCGTCCACGCGCCTGACGCGGACGCGTGCCGCAGCGTCGTGATATTGCCGACCGAGTCGTAGTCGAAGTACTCGGTGTACCGGCGCAAGGCCGCGGCGTCGTTGGGATGCGGTAGTGGTGCGACAGCGGGCTCGGCATTGTCGGGCTGCGCCGCGAGGCTCCGATGTTCGCGGCCGGTCGCGGTGCGCAGACGATAGCCAGGATCGTAGGTGAACTCACCGCCCGGCGCGACGACGCTGCCCGCGAAGAAGACGGTGTCCGCGACGGCGTCCTGGACCTGGACCACATTGCCCACCGGATCGTAGGTGTAGCGCAGATCCTGAATCGCGGCCGCGCCGCGCCGCGCCGCCAGCGCAACCAGGCGTCCCGACCGCGAGTCGAATTCATGAGTGCTGACCACACCATTTCCGTGCGCGATCGACGTCCGCCTGCGCCGCGCGTCGTAGCGGACATCGGACAGGAAACGAGTCGGGGCCGGGGTTCCGGCGAGCGTGGCGTCGATCCACGCCTGCGGCCCGCACGGATGGTATCCGAACACGAGCTCCGTTCCGTCGGCGAGCCGCTGCCGCACCGGACGTCCGAGCGAGTCGAAATCAGCTGTCTCGGTGAACAATTCGCCGTCAAGACGAGTCTGGTCGGCCGCGTCCAGGTCCGCGAGCGCCGCGGCGGCGAGCGCCGTCCAGTCCGCGCCGGCGCCGAGCCGCAGTAGTCGGCGGGAGCCAGCGATCACGTTTCCGCGCGGGTCGTAGCGCTCCATCCGCGACAGCCCGGCCTCGTGGTAGCGCCGGTGCACACGCCCGACCAGACCGAGCTCAGCGGCGTTGGGGTGCGTTTCGCCGTACACGGTGAGTTCGGCGAGGCGGTCGGCGGCCGCACCCGGATCGCGCACCAGCAGCTGGGTCGGCCGACCCAGCAGATCGTAGCGACAGGACACGACGTCGCCCGCCGCCGTGATCTGCGCCAATGGCCGACCGGCACCGTCGGGCAGCACGATCTGTGTTCCCGCGTCGATGCTCTCGGTGCGCAGCGTTCGGCCCGCCGCGTCGACGAAGACAGCGCACGCCCGTACTCCCCGCGCGTCGTGCACCTCGATCGTCCTGCCATGTGGATCGAGGGTGTAACGGGTCTCCCAGATCCCGTCCGGACCGTTGTCCTCCCGCACGCGCACGGTCCGGCCGAGCCCGTCGTACAGCAGCACCGTGTCGGTCCCCGCGTGCGCGGCCGTTAGCGCCGCCGCCCGCTGCTGTTCGGCCGAAGCCGCGCCGCCCGGCAGGCGTTCGGCGTACCAATCACTCAGCAGCACAGTGTCGTTGCGGTCCGAGCCGACCTGGCGCCAGGGTTCGAATCGCATCGTCTCGACCGTGCCGTCCGGATGGTCCACCCGCACCAGCCGACCGAGCGCGTCGTACCGTCTGCGCTGCAACGGGGCGCGCTTGACTAGGCTGTCGGCCATATCGAAGCTGGCGTCGACGGCGAAATAGGGCTCGTACTGCTCGATCGGAAGGCCTTGGCCGTTGAAGACGGTGCGGCCGGTGCCGATCCAGCGAGGCGCGGGGGCGGTGTCGACCAGAACCAGGCCGCCCGCGCCGTCGTCGGCCCACGCTTCGCCCGGTTCGGCCGTGGATTTCGTCATCGCGAGCCTGCCGAGCCCATCGACGAACACTCTCTGCTCATGCGGCGGAGCTGTCGCGTCGCCGCTGCGAGCACGGATTTCGGAATGCGACCACGCGGGGCCGCGTCCTTGCTGCCAGGCCACCGAGTCGTAGCTGTGCACGACGCCCGGCAGCGCCTCGGGATCGCCGCTCCCGTCCGGCGCGGTCAGCCACCCGGCGATCACCCGGCCCAGCGGATCGCAGCGCACCCGACTGACGACGCCGTTCGGGTCGACCAGGCGCCGCGGACACAGGGTGTGGTAGTCGTTGGCCACCTCGACGGTGTTCGACGACAACGGCATCGCCGTCGCGGCTCTGGTGCGCACGAGAAGCAGCGCGTGGCTGTCGTATCGCACGTCCGCGGTATTGCCCTGCGGCGACGTATGCGCCGACGGTAGGTAGAAGGTCGTCGGATCATAGTGGCGGACACCGTCGGTGAGCCACCACAGCTTGTCTTGCCACTGGTATCCACCCACTCCGGTCAGGGTTGCCGGGTCATCCACGGCTCCGAACACGGTGGTCGCCACGTGTTGGGTGAAGGCGAACCGGAACACGCTCCGGACCAGGGCGCGGCTGCCGATCGCCGACCCGGGCAGCGCCCCGGCCAGCGAATCGTCCCAGTATTCATGGCGGGTCGCGGCGACCAGTCTGCGCTCGAGAAGGCCGGGCGTCGGCTCGGACAGATAGTCGCGTTCCGCGGATCCGGGATCGAGCAGACCCGTCAGATCGGCGGTAAGAAAGCGGCCCGTCGGCGGCAGCGTCAGTCCGGTGATCTCGTACTCCCGGGTGCTGATTGTCTCGGCGATCCGGTGCACAGCCGCAGTGTCGACATTCGCGTGGTCCGTCAGAGTCAAGTCGGCGATCACCGGCCGCTGTTCGTCGATCTCCGGTGCGCGGCGTGGATACGCGAGGGTCGCGGTCGCCCACGGTGTGCCGTAATCATCGGTCGCCAGCGTGAATTCGTGGGTCACTCGGGGGTCACCGAATGTGCGGTCGTAGTGCGCGGTCATCGATTCCGAAGGCTCGACCCGAAACACGGCCGCAGACCCGCCGCGGCTGGGCTGCAGTTGACGCGCGCACAGCGTCCACTGCGTCACCGTGAGCGGGGCCGACGGGCCGACGTCGACGGCGTAGGTCTCCGAGCGCACCTGTCTGCCCGCGAGCGCCCGAAGGGACTGTCGGTACTCCGTCGCACCGGTCAGGCCCAGCTGCCGGCGGCCTGGCAGCCGCACCGCGTCCGGGTCCGACTCGAAGACGTCCTCGGGCTCCTCACCCGGACGCCCGGTGTAAAACCATTCACAGGTGCGCAGTGCCGATCCGGTGCCGGAAGCCGTCGTCTCAGCGCTAATCGTCTCGGCGTAGCTGAAACCCCGAGATTCGCGTTCGATCGGGTCGAAGTACGCGTCTCGGTAGAGATATCGGGTCACCTGCGTCGTCTGTGCCACGTCGTCGAAAACCCGCATCCGGCTGACGACCACCGCCGGGCAGCCGACCGTGCTGCGCCACGGCGCGCCCGCGCGGCGCGCGGCCAGCGCCTGCCGCGCCGAACTGTCGTATTCGATGACCGTGCGGCCGCCGAGATTGTTGGTGACAGAACGCATCTGGTGCGCCTTGCCGTCGGCTGCGAGCTCGAGGAACCGGACCGTCGCAGCCTGGCCAGGCCGCGACGACGTCCAAACCAGACATGGTGTGGCGTTACCGAGTAGATCGAGAATCTGCACATCGGCAGCGTTGTCGGTGGGCGGCAGCGGCGCGATCACGGTGGGAGAGGACCACGCGGTCCCCGAAAGGTTGCGCCATCGGGTGACCATGCTGTCGCCCAGATACAACAGATCGGCGGCGCCGGTTCCGTCCAGGTCGACCAGCCGCACCCGGGAGCCGTCGAACTCGCTCGCACTGGCCAGCATCGGCGGACTCGTCATGGTGACCCGGCTCCCGTACCGGCCGTATCCGAGGTTGGGCCAATAGTCGACGCCGCAGGCGCGTACCCGCACCAGGTCGGCGAGTCCGTCGCCGGACATATCCGCGACGAACCACTGGTGCGCCTGGTCGGCGCTGGGCGGGCGGGGACCGGAACGCTCGTCGGCCGCGGTGGGGATCCGCATGGTCGCGCCGTAGCCCGCGCGTCCACGCGCGGCGACCCATGAGCAGCCGTCCGGACCCAAGAAAATCGGGTCGGGCAGGCCGTCGCCATTGAGATCGACCCGCCGGCCGCGCGGATCGGTCAGGTCGGCGACGGCGCGACTGGCGTAGGGCTGAAACCGATCCCAATCGCCGGTGGGCAGGCGCACCGACGATCCCGCCAGTCCATGGCTCTCCACGACCGATGCCACGCGGACCGATCCGTCGATGTCGCGCAGCCCTGCGACGCCGCCGCCCGGATCGGACGACGGCAGCTGCGTGAGCCGAACCGGCCGCTCGAACCGGCCGTCGCCCGCCGGAGCGCGATACCACCAGCCGCCCGGCGTCTCGCTGAGCACCCCCGGCATCGCGTCGCCGTTCAGATCTGCGAAACGCAGTGGAGCGCCGTCGATCAACGACGGGAGATCGACGACACGCACGTCCGATGCTGTGCGCGCGTCGACGTACTCGAACTCCAGCGGCGGCAGCGCCGATTCGGCGTACTGGGTTCCCGTCCACTGGTAGCCCACATGGCGCAGCGAGGTCAATCGTGCCAGTGTTGTGTCGTGGCCCAGCTCCACCGTGCGAACCAGTCGCGGCGTCGGCCCGGGTCCCATATCTGTCCCGAAGTCGTGAAACATCATGATCCTGCGACACAGTCGCCAGGTGCGGATCTCGAAACCGGCTTGATAGACCGAATAGGGGTCCCACCGTACCGGCCAGGGACGTGTAGCAAGCGCCGCGAGATCATGGTCGCCGTAGTCGAACACCACCAGCATGCGCGACGAATCGGGATCGTCGGGCACCGTGTTCGCATAGCGAATGCGCTTGAGGTAGCGATTGGTCTGCGCAGGCGCGCCGGATGCGAGGCGATGGGCCTCGCCCGGCTGCGGCACCACCCCGGCTGTGTCCTCGGCCTGATACTCGTAGCGAGCAACATTGCCCCGATCGTCGCGCACCTCCTCGAGCAGCCATTCGAAGATCCGCTGCCCCGTCGGGTCGGCAATTCGCGCGTGCGGCGACCTCCCGAACACGCGAGTGACATTGCCCGCGTCCACTGTTCGCCAGAAGACATCCGTGCCTGCCGCCGCAGTGCACCGCTCGATGCGCAGCCGGCTCGTGTCGGTGCGTGGCCGGAAACGTCGGATTCGGTAGAGCCTGCCCTCGATTGACTCGGTCGAATCGACCGGCCCAGCGCCGACGGTCAGTTCCGGGACGAGATCGTCACTGCCGGAGACGCCGAACGCGTCGGCATCGGTGTACGTCGGCAACGCCTTGGTGGCCCGGCGCGTCACCTTGGGCACCGACAGCGACCACCCGTAGCCGAACGGCGAGCGACCCGCCCCATTGGCGAAATCCATAGTCAGCTCAACCGAACTCGCGCCTCGACCAGTGCTCACTGGTATCGGTACGGACACCGTCACCGCACCGGTCTGAACGTTGACCGCACATCGCTCGCCCATACCGTGCACCGCGACACCGCCTTTGGGCAACGCAGGCTCGGGCAGGAACCCAGCATCCTCAGCGCTTGCCGCCGATGCTCGCACGCACTCACCCCCCAGCGTCGGATGCCGCAGAATGCACTCCGCCAGGCTACCGACTCTTCTGTTCGCGCACATCAGGTTTCAGCGCACCCGAACCGCAGCGCCGCGACGGCGCCGGGCTGTGCGAATCTTGCCGCCCGAACGATGCGACGCCGATCCACTCGTCCGCTGCTCCGATCGCCATGCCAAGCAGACTCTGGCGCGCCAACTGGCCTCGCAAGGCAACCTGGGAACCAGCTGCATTTGCGGTCATCTGAAACCTGCCTTACCGCGATCTGGGGTTCCCCTGCCGCGGACGGTCGCGACGTGCTGGCCGCGCCGGCGAACGCCACCCACACCGATTCCCCACCACGGCACCGAGGATCCTCGACCTACCCGACACTGTCTGGATCAACCACCAGTCAAGAAGACCGTCACCAGCGAGGAGCCCACCGCCACAACCGCGTAAGCACCGGCTGGTCTCATATGGCTTGAAAAATTCCGCTGCATCGTTATCAAGATCACGAACGAGCTAATGCGGCGGCAACGAGTCGATATCCCCGACAAGTTCTGCCGGAACCGGAGGTAACGGACATGTCTGCAACCAATAACGAATTGCCTATGGTGGTTCTAGCTGGGATCGAACCAGCGACCCCTCGCGTGTGAAGCGAGTGCTCTCCCGCTGAGCTATAGAACCTCGGGGCAGCCGTCGGAACGGCTGTCCGGCTTGGTGTTTTGCACCCTGCCGGGTGGGAAAAAATTAGCACACTCCCCTACCCGGGCGGCAAATCGGCTGGGTCGGCGGGTCGCGGGAGCAGGCCTTTGGCTAGTTTGCCGGTGGGGGTGCGGGGTAGGGAGTCGACGAGGGTGAAGGTGCGGGGGATTTTGTAGCCGGCGATGCGTTCGCGGAGGAAGGCGGTCAGTTCGGTGGCGAGGTCGGTGTCGGCTGCGTCGGGGGCGGGCTGGACGAAAGCCTTGACTGATTGGCCCATTTCGGCGTCGGGGATGCCGATCACGGCTACGTCGAGGACCTTCGGGTGGAGGGCTAGGGCGTTTTCGATTTCCTGGGGGTAGATGTTCACGCCGCCGGAGATGATCATGAATGCCTGGCGGTCGGTGAGGTAGAGGTAGCCGTCCTCGTCGACGTAGCCGATGTCGCCGGTGGTCGTCCAGTCGGGGTGTGCGGGGTGGCGGGTGGCGGCGGTCTTGTCGGGGGCGTTGTGGTATTCGAATGCCGCGGTGTCGCGTTCGAAGTAGACGGTGCCGATTTCCCTGGGCGGCAGGGGTTGTCCGTCGTCGGCGCAGATGTGGAGCACGCCGAGGGCGGGGCGGCCGACCGAGCCGGGGCGTCGCTGCCATTGGGCGGAGTCGATGAAGGTGAGGCCGTTGGATTCGGTGCAGGAGTAGTACTCGTGGATGATCGGCCCCCACCAGTCGATCATGGCCTGCTTCACCTCGACCGGGCATGGAGCGGCGGCGTGCACGGCCACTCGATGACTCGACAGGTCGTACTTGCCGCGAACACCGCTGTCCAGCTTCAGCATTCGGATGAACATGGTCGGCACCCATTGGCTGTGCGTCACCCGGTAGCGTTCGATCGCCGCCAGTGCGGCCTCCGCGTCGAAGCGGCTGAGCAGCACTACCGTGCCGCCGAGCGCCTGCACGACGCCGCCGAAGCGCAGGGGCGCGGCGTGATAGATCGGCGCGGGTGAGAGGTAGACGGTGTCGCGGTCGAAACCATAGAGCTGACCGAACAGCGCGGTCGCCAGGTCACCGGGTTCGTCGACCGCGTGGGTCGGGAGCGGGACCCGAATTCCCTTGGGCCGTCCGGTGGTTCCGGAGGAGTACAGCATGTCCGCGCCGCGCGGTTGGGCGGGCAACCCCGGTTCCGTCACTGCGGCCAGGGCGGCCTCGAAGCTGTCGTAACCGTCGAGCGCGCCACCGAAGGCCAGATGGCTCTCCACCTGCGGAGTCCGCTCTCCGACCTGCCGGGCGAGCTCGCCGAGCGCGGCCGAGGCCACGAGTATCCGTGCGCCGCAGTCGTTCACGATGTAGGCGGCCTCGTCGGCGGTCAGGTGCGAGTTGACCGCGGTGATGTAGAGCCCCGAACGCAACGCCGCCCAGTACACGACGAAGGCGGTGACAGCGTTGTCGGTGATCATGGCGATGTGGTCGCCGCGCCGCAGCCCCGCCCGGTACAGGTGGCTCGCGAACCGCAACGATTCGTCGTCGAGCTCGCGAAAGCTCAGGGCCGCACCGGTATCGGCGACGATGACCGCCGCCCGATCAGGCTGCTCTGCTACGTGGTTGCCGGGGAACATGCGCATTCCTCCCGTGAGAGATCGACATGCCGACGCTATCAACCTGCCGGTGCCGCACGGGCCGAATTCGCCTGCGGGACCGGATCAGACGAAACATCGCCGTATTCTGCCGGTCACGTGACGGTGCCCCGGGCGCGATAGCTTGCAACGGCCCCGAGGGATGGGGCGCTGTTTCACGACGGAGGATCTGATGAAGTTGCGTATTGCTGGTGTTCTCGGCGCGGCCGCAGTGGCCGGGATGGTGGCGGTGCTGGTGCCCGGTACCGCTCAGGCTGCGAACGGCGTCCTGGTCTCGAATGGCCGGGTGCTGGTCGATCCGACGGGCTGTGTCCGCATCGCGCTCACCGACCTCGACACCACGGTCGTCTCCAACACCACCGATCAGGACGCCACCTTCTACGCCAGCATCGACTGCTCGGGCGACCCGATCGGCACCGTGACCGCCGGCGCCGACGGCACGCCGCCGATGGCGGGCAGCTTCACCATCAACTGAGCTTCGGCACAGCCGATCTCGGTTCACCCAGCAGGTCGCGGGCCATCATTGTCGCGCCCGCGACCGCGCCGGGCATGAGGAAGACCGCGACGAAGGGGACGAGGAACGCGACGCCCAGCGGCGCGCCGAAACCCCAGGCGAGACCCTTGCGGGCGCGCAGCAGTGTCAGCCGCTCGCGCAGATCGATCGAACGGCGTTGCAGCGCAACCGCGGTCAGTTCGTGAGCGAGGAAGAATCCGGTGACCAGGGCGGCGATCACCGGCACCACGGTCTGGCCGACGAACGGGACGAATCCCAGTGCGAACAGCAGGATTCCCCAGAGCGCGACCCGCACCAGGATCCGGCAGCTGTCGCGCGCCGAGATCCAGAGTTCCGACCACAGCGACCGCCCCGATTCCGGGGCCGCACCGTCCGGGGACACCGAGCGATCCACGCGCATCGAGAGCGCCTCGTAGAACGGCTGCCCGATCAGCAGGGTGACGGCGGTGAAAGCCAGCACCGCACCCAACATGACCAGGCAGAACAGCGCGACTGCCAGCAGCCCACGAAACACGCCGAGCCAGGGGCTGGGCCAGTGATCGGCGAACGGCGTTGCGGCGGTGACCAGATCGGATCCCCACACCACCAGCGCTATCAGCGCCGCGACATACAACACCAACGTGATAAGCCCCGGCAGCAACCCGAGCCCGTAGTCACCCCGATGCCGCACCATCCACCGCTGCCCCTCCAGCAGATACCCGAACCCCACCCCGAAATCGCGCACGCCAGAACCCTAGCCGGTCCCCCGGCATCCGCCGGTCGCGGGCTCTCAGCTCTCGGGTAGCGGCGGTGCGGGGGCGAATATGACCGGCAGCGCGCCCAGGGCGCGGTGGAATGGGCCTGGTCGCCAGGACAATTCGGTGGTCGGGACGGCTAGGTGGATCTCGGGTAGCGCGTCGAGGAGCTGGTCGACCGCTTCCTGGGCAATGAGATAAGCCAGCGAGCTGGCGGGGCAGGTGTGGGGGCCGGCGCCCCAGGCCAGGTGTGAGCGGTTGCCGGTGAATTGGCCGCCTCGGATGGCCGGGTCGGTGTTGCAGGCCGCCATGCTGATGACGACCGGTTGGTTCGCGGGTAGCCAGCTGTCCTCCACCAGGACCGCGCGCGGCGGGTAGCTCAGACAGAAGTTGGCCATCGGGGGATCGTCGAAGAGCACCTCGTCGAGAGCGTCTCTGGTGGACAGGCTTCCACCCAGTGCGCTGCCGCGGAAGCGGTCGTCGACGAGCAACAGCAGGAGCGTGTTGACGATCAGATTCTGCTGCGGCTCGATACCCGCGCCGTAGAGGGTGGCCAGCTGATGCACCATCTCGGTGTCGCTGAGCCCGACCGGGTGGCGCAGCATGCGGGTGGTGACATCGTCGCCCGGATGCGCGCGCTTGTGCTGGGCCAGTTTCAGCAGCGCGTCGGCGAGCAGCGCATTGCCGCGTTCCGCGCCGACCCCTTCGAAGATGGCGCGGAATCCCTCCGCCGCCTGCCCCGCGATCTCGACCGGACAGCCCAGCAGCTGGTTGAGCACCCGGAAGGCCAGCGGAAAAGCGTAGTCGCGCACCAGATCCGCCGATCCGGCCGTACAGAACCCGTTGATCAGCGACACCGCGACCCGTTCCACGGTGCCCTGCAACCGATATCGGTCGATCCCGGTCAGCCCCGCGGTATTGGTCTGCCGATACCGCGCGTGTTCGCTTCCGGCACTGCGTAATGCGTTGGGCCGCCACTGCATCATCGGCAGGACCGGGCAGTCGGCGGGCACCCCGGCCTGCCAGGCCCGTGGATCGGCGGGGAAGCGTTCGGGATCGTTGAGAATCCTTACCGCCGTGCGATATCCGAGCACGAGGGTGGCCGGTATCCCCGGCGCGAGCTCCACCGGAGCCAGCGCCCCGAATCTCTCCCGCATCTCGCGGTAGTACCGGTGCGGATCGGCGGCGAATTCCGGGGTGTACATCGGCACCCGCCCGATGGCCTCGGTACGGACGGCCTGGACAGGCGACACTGACTCTGACATCGAACGGCACCTTACCCGGGAGTAACCCAGTTCGCGGGCCGATTCGGTGCCCAAGCATTGACAGCGGTGAGTCGGGGGCGCAGGCTCTACGAGGCGCAATTGTTGTCTACACAGTTGCTGCAAGCACCCGGTTGCCGGCGTTCCCGCCGATCGCGGTGAACAGCCCGGCGACGCTCGGAGATTCGGAGGACGCGGCCTCACTCCGCGTCCTGACTGGTTGTCTCGGACCAAGACCTACCGACACGGAGGTTGGAATGTCTGGCAAGCACGGCCGAAAACCCGGTCAGATGGCGAACAAGGTCAAGCAGGGCATGCAGGACCAGGGTCAGCGCATGGAGCGCGACATGGACCGCGTCGCCGATGAAGCCCGCCGCGACATGGATCGCATGGGCGCCGGCATGAAGCGGGAAGCCCAGCAGGTGCGCGCGGACGCGCAGAACCTCGACAAGGAGATGAAGCGCAAACTCCAACACCACTGACAAGGCCCAGACAACACCGGAGCCGCAGGTCCATGACCTGCGGCTCCGCCGTGTCCGATCAGGATGCGCGGTAGTCGGCGACCACGTCCAGCACCCAGGTGATGCCGAATCGGTCGGTCAGCATGCCGTAGAGCGGGGCCCATCCGGCAGGCCCGAGGGGTTGCAGGATGATCGCGCCGTCGGCGAGCTGCTCCCAATAGCGGGTGATCTCCTCGGCGCTGTCGCCGCGCAGCGAGACGAAGAACGAATTCTCGCCTCGGCTGAACGGCAGATCCGCGGGGACGTCGTAGGCCATCACGCGAAAACCGTTGTCGGCGAGCACTTGTCCCCACATCACCTGGTCGGCCTCCGACTCGCGACGGACGTTCTCCGCGTCCTTGTAGGTGACGATGATCGTGTCGCCGCCGAAGACGGATTGATAGAAGGTCAGGGCCGCGCGGGCATCGCCGCGGAAGTTCAGGTGGGCGACGGTGTTGACGGTCATGGTCGGCTCCTCGGTTGCTCGGGTCGGGACGCTGTTGCGTCCGCTGCGACCACCCTCACGGAGGTAGCGGACAGGGAGTGTCCGCTATTGCGGGCAGGATCTCGGGCATGCCGAAAACTTCCGCGCGATTGTTGTCGCTGCTGTCGCTGCTGCAGGCTCGCCGGGACTGGCCCGGACTGTTGCTGGCGCAGCGGCTGGAGGTGAGTCCGCGGACGGTGCGCCGCGATGTCGACCGGCTGCGCGAGCTCGGCTATCCCATCGTGGCCAGCAAGGGCCCGGACGGTGGCTACCGGCTCGATGCCGGATCACGGCTTCCCCCACTGCTTTTCGACGATGAGCAAGCGGTGGCGCTCGCCGTCGCATTGCAGATCGCCGCTGCGGCAGGCGGAGTCGGCATCGAGGAGGCTGCGGCGCGAGCGCTGCACACGGTGCGACAGGTGATGCCTGCCCGGCTGCGGCATCGCATCGACACGCTGCCGGTGACTGCTGTCGAATCTGTTGCGGCCCAATCCGATTCGATGGTCGACAGTACGGTGATCACCCAGCTCGCGGCTGCCGTGCATGCTTGTGAGGAGTTGCGTTTCGACTATGCTCCAGCGTTCTCGCGGACCGCGGATGAACCGGTCGCGATGCCGCCGCGCCGAGTACAACCGCACCACCTCGTCGTCCGGGCCGGGCGTTGGTATCTGGTTGCCTGGGATCTCGAGCGTGCCGACTGGCGGATCTTCCGGGCCGACCGCATCACCCCGCGCACGCCGACCGGCCCTCGATTCACCCCGCGTGCGCTTCCCGGCGGGGATGTCGCCGCCTTCGTGACCAGCAGATTCCAAGGCACCGACGGTTCCGGCGCGCCGCCTTGCCGCGGCGAAGTGATCCTCGCGCTGCCCGCTTCCGAGGTTGTCCCCTATCTCAGGGATGGGACCGTCGAGGAGCTCGGGCCGGATCGCTGCCGCCTGGTGCTGGGCTCGTGGTCCTGGACGAGTCTCGCCGCCGACCTTGGCCGGTTCGATGCGGCGTTCGAGATTGTCGGACCGCCTGCTCTGGAAGCCGCGTGCGTACAGCTGGCGCGTCGTTACGCCGAGGCAACGAGACAGCGCACCGAGGTCCAACCGACCAGTTTCCGTCGCGGCGACGATTCTCCAATTCCTTGATGGCGGAAGCGAGTTCACGCATTCACAGGTTCGCCGGATGCGCTGCGATGTCTACCGGCACCGCATAAAATAGCTACCGCAGTTGCTCAATGACTGCTCGCAGTTGCTCGATGGAGTGGTTGAGGGCAATACCCGATCGGATGCGGATGTCTCACATCGTGGCGGCCCCGGGCGCATCGCCGACCCGCCGGCAAGACCCTTCCATTCAGGCGCTCCGGGGGATGGCCGTCATTCTCATGGTGGCCGGGCATATCATCGGCATCGGCAATCAGGGCCTACGCGTCGGCGATCATTCCGGTTGGCACTATTCGTATCTCGCGCTGGCCGATATTCGCATGCCGTTGTTCACGTTGCTCTCCGGCTACGTCTACGCCATGGTGCCGATCACCCGCTGGCAGCAGTATCCGCGGCTGATCAAAGGCAAGTCCCGCCGCCTGCTCTACCCCTTGGTCACGGTCGGCACGGTGCAATACATTCTGGCCTGCAACATCCCGGGCACCAATTACAACCCACACAATCTGCCCATTTGGCGCATCTATGTGTTCGGATTCGAACATCTGTGGTTTCTGCAGTCGATCTTTCTGATCTTCCTCACCATCGGAATTCTCGACAGCCTCGGCGTTCTCGAATCGCGCACCGGCTGGGCCATCGCCACATCCCTTGCGGCCGTGGGATATATCGTCGTGCAGGTCCCGGCCCGGGTCGACGTCTTCACCGTCAGCGGAGCGGTCCGCCTGCTCCCCTTCTTCCTCATCGGCTATGGCCTGCGCCGCCACTCCCTCTTCGACCTGCGCGGCACCCCAGCGGTCCTGGCCGTCACCGCATTCATCGGCTTCTACACCGTGCGCCTGCTGTCCATCGACAACGTCTTCCACCCCGACGGCTACGAGGACCGCTCGATCACCCTGACCGTAGGCGCAACCGCCCTGATCCTCATCTACTCGGCCCGCGACTACCTCAACCTCAAACTCCTGGCCTGGATAGGCGGCTTCTCCTTCGGCATCTACCTCCTCCACGACCTGGCCACCGCAGGAACCCGAATAGTCCTCGAACACCTGGGCATCCACCACCGCTGGGAACTCTTCACCCTCGGCCTCTTCATGGGCATCACCGCCCCCATCGCCTTCCAACTCCTTTTCCGCAACGTCTCGATAATCCGCACCTACGTCCTCGGCGAAAAACCAAAACCCAAACCTCCCCGAACTCCCCACCCCACCCCCCAACCCGCAATCACCCCACAGATCGCAGACAGCTAGCGGGAAGCGGCCTACCCTGACGGTCGTGCTTGGTGACGAGCGAGTGACGAGCGCCTACGCGCGCAATGCCGAATTCTGGATCAACGTCATCCGAGATCGACTCGACCCCTACCAAACCCAACTCACCGACCCCGCGCTGTTCGACGCCGTCGGCGACTGCACCGGCCTCGAAATCCTCGACGCAGGCTGCGGCGAAGGCTATTTCGCCCGCCAACTCCTCGCCCGCGGCGCACGCCACGTCCACGGCGTCGACACCTGCGAAGAATTCATCACCGCGGCCCGCTCCCATCCCGACCACCGCCCCCAATCCGCCTCGTACCACCATGCCGACGTAGCGAATCTCCCCCTCCCCGACGCCACCATCGACCTGGTCATCGCCAACCGCCTCCCCAACGGCATTTCCGATCCCGGCCGCCGCTTCCAGGAATTCGCCCGAATCCTCAAACCAACAGGCCGCATGCTCCTCCTCAGCATGCACCCCTGCTTCTATACGGCCCGCGCCGAACGCACCCCACCCGGCAGCAACGACCTCCCCATCGACACCTACTTCGGCGTCCGAACCGTCGAACAACAATTCAACGTCGCCGGCCACCTCTCCCCCGTCCCCTCGGTCCAGCAGTTCTATTCGCTGGAGACCTACATCGCGATGATCACCTCGGCAGGCTTCGCCATCACCGCCCTCCGCGAGCCCCACCCCACCCCCGAGCAACGCCGCGGAAACCCCTGGTGGAACACCAACTTCCCCCGCCCCCTGTTCCTCCTCCTGGAATGCGCGCCACACCCCGCCAGAATGCACTGAGGCACAACCCTTCTCGACGTTCGTGCGCCAGGTTGCCTGCTCGTCGAATATCGGGGGCTGTAGGGATGAGCAGTGGTCAGGCGAGGGATTCGCGCTCTGCGAGGAATTGGTCGAGGAGGTCGAAGAGCACTTCCAGGATGTGGATCTCCTGTTCGGGGGTGAGGTCTGTGATGAAGTCCCAGTCGGGTAGTGCAATTTGCTTGATCAGACCATCGAAGGTGAAGCTGCTCTCACGGCGAAGGTGGTTGGTGAGGAGCCAATCGCGAAAGCCATCCAGGCCTGGGCCGCCCGATCGGCGGGCAGCGTAGTCGTAACCGTGGAGGAAGCACATCACGCCGCGGACGCTGGTGAAGCCGATGAATATGCCTGGGCGGGCCGCGAACTGGCGCAGGTACTCGCGTTCGGTGAGGTTGTTCGGGTCTGCCGGATGCGGTTGGATTTCCCGCGCTCGGCGGGCGAAGTGAGCGTCGAGGTCCATGGGCTTCTCCATGCCGCGAGTTCATCATGCCGACGGTGGCCGTGGCCGGGTGAGAGCTCACCTTGGTGGAATTGGGCGACACCTTGGGGAGGGGTCTTCAGTCCCCGGGAGGCTCTGATCGGCGGGCTGCTCAGCGAATAGTGGGATTACCCCGCTGAGCAATTGGAGTACCGATGTCGATCGTGAGCAGCCTCGCCAACTCGGCGCAGACTCGTGCCGTGGTCCGGGCCGGGGATGGGGTGGCGCTCGAGGTTCGGGTCGATGGACCCCGGGAGGCCGAGCTGACGGTGGTCCTCTCGCATGGGCATTGCGGCCACAGCGAATCCTGGGTCCCGGTCCGCGACGACCTGCTGCGGCAGTACCCTCACGCGCGGTTCGTCTGTTATGACCATCGCGGTCACGGCGACTCCGCCCACGCCGATCGGCGCACGTACACCCTCGAACAGCTCGCCGACGACCTGGGGACGGTGCTCGCCACTGTGGCTCCCACCGGACCGGTCATCCTCGTCGGCCATTCCATGGGCGGCATGAGCGTCCTGACCTATGTCAGCCTCAACCCGCACGAAATCGGCACCCGTGTCGTCGGCGTCGGGCTCATCGCGACGGCGGCGGGCAACCTCACCGAGGCGGGGTTGGGTCGGTTCCTGCGCCACCCGGTCATCTCGGTGTTCCGGGCTGCGGTGCGCTACGCGCCCGGCCTCATGCATGGCGCGAAACTAGTGGCGGGCAAGGCTTTTACGCCGGTCATCCGCAGGGCCCAGCGAGGAGATCGCAGGGTTGGCGCCCACTGGCTGACCCTTGCGAACGCGATCCACAACCAAACGCCGATCGTCACGATGGCCGCCTTCCTCCAAGCCCTCGCCACCTACGACCGCACCGACGCACTGGCGACACTGTCGTCCATCCCGACCCTGGTGCTGTGCGGTTCAGCCGACTCGCTGACTCCGCCCTCCCATTCCGTCGCCATGGCCGCGGCCGTCGACCACTCGGATCTGGTGTTGATCGAAGGCGCCGGGCACTCGGTGATCATCGAACAACCGACCCAGGTCGCCAACGCCCTCACCCGCTTGATCACCCGCTCGCACACCCGCCCCCGATTTTCGGTGGCCGCATAGCCGGACAAACGAAAATGGCCGGTCCATGTGATGGACCGGCCATTTCAGTGGTTCTAGCTGGGATCGAACCAGCGACCCCTCGCGTGTGAAGCGAGTGCTCTCCCGCTGAGCTATAGAACCTCGGGATGTCGCCGAGGCGACTGTTCGGAGCGGCGTTTTCGTGCCGCTCGAACGAGAATGAAGACTACACACCTGGTTGCCGATGGACCAAATCGCGTGCACAGCGGCGTAAAACTGGGGTTTCTGAGGGGTGTGGGGTGGGTGAGGTTTCACCGGGGTGTTGCCAAGGGGACACGGGGGCGTCGCCGGGGCGCGGTGGGATGGGAGGCGATCCGTGTTCCGCGAGAACCGCATCCGCGCAGGCCATCGCGGAACTACACGCCTGTAGTTCGGATTTACCCCGGTCTACCAGGCGATTTGTTGCATGCGCATCGCGTCGGCTAATGTTCTACCTCGTCAGCGGGACAGCCGAAAGGCCCCCGGGACGAAATGCGGATGTAGCGCAGCTGGTAGCGCATCACCTTGCCAAGGTGAGGGTCGCGGGTTCGAATCCCGTCATCCGCTCGAGGGGCCAACACGGCCTGCTTGGCGGTGTGGCCGAGTGGTGAGGCAACGGCCTGCAAAGCCGTGCACACGGGTTCGATTCCCGTCGCCGCCTCTTCTCTTTTGAAGAGGAACTAAATACCCGCGCGATTAGCTCAGCGGGAGAGCGCTTCCCTGACACGGAAGAGGTCACTGGTTCAATCCCAGTATCGCGCACCAAGTTTCATACAGATCAGGCCCGGCTCCCGCTGGGCCTTTCTGCTGTTTCGACCCACCTAGGATCCGGCCGGGTGAGATGGCCGCTCCAGCGAAGCTGACCTCAGGCCCCTCGTCGCCCTACGGCCTGCGCCAGCATCCTCAGATCGGCGGTCGAGATGTGGTCGGGAAGCGCGGCGAGTGCCTGCGCGATCCGGCGATCGGCTTCGGCGGTGGTGATCTCACGCGCTCCGCTCGCCTCCAACAACGCTGTCGCACGGGCGATCTGCTGGCACGTCAGCATCGGCCCGGGGCGATATAACTCTGCCAACTCCGCGGCGATGTCACCGCCGCCGGCCAAGGCCACCAGCACCGGCAGCGACCGCTTACGCCGGGCCAGATCCGCGCCGACGGGTTTACCGGTGACCGCAGGCTTTCCCCAGATCCCGAGCAGATCGTCGACGATCTGGAACCCCACCCCGAGCGCGCGGCCGAACGCTTCCAATTCCATTACCACCGAGGTTTCGGCACCGGCGGCGAGTCCGCCCAGCGCGCACGCGGCGCCCATCAGTGCCCCTGTCTTACCGGTCACCATCCGCGTGTAGTCGGCCATCTCGACTGTCGCCTGTGTTTCGAACGCCAGATCCTCGTACTGGCCCCGGCACAATTCCATAGCGGCGGCCTCGAGGCGCATCACCATCGCCACCGCCGTCGTCGACGGCTGATGCCCCGCGAGCGTCTGAATCGCCAACGCATGCAACCCATCCCCGATCAGCACCGCGGTATCGGCACCCCACACGCTCCACACCGTGGCGCGCCCGCGTCGCAGACGGTCGCGATCCATCAGATCGTCGTGTACCAGCGTGAAATTGTGCAGTAACTCCACCGCTGCGCCCGCCCGCGCCGCCCGGCCCGGACTTGCCCCGCACGCCACACCCGCACACACCGCGAGCCCACCCCGGAAGCCCTTCCCGCCGGGCCGCGCCGCCACCGCGGTGCCGTCGGCATCCCACCACCCGAAGTGATAGCCCGACATCCGGGCCAAAGGTTCCGGCGCGGTCGCTACCACCTGCCGTAACACCGGAAGCCACACGGCGGCGGCCGCTTCCAGCAGGGCCTCGGGCCGGTGATCCTCGATCGACAATGTCGTCACGTCGACCATCGCAGCCCCTCACAAACGAAACGGTCACCTCAGTGTAGAAACCCGCCCCACCCGGCATCGTCTCGATTTACCATCGAAATGACCGAGTACCTATGCAGGACAAACACATTCACCGCACCAGCGCACCGCGCGGTCGGGATCGTCGGCGACCGCCGAGGAGATGGGTCATCGTGGAGGTCACGTCGAAGGTGGTATCAGCTCGCGGAGCCTTGCCGCTGATCGGCCACCTGCTTCAACTGCGCACGGGCCTCGGGTTCCTGGAATCGCTACCGGCGCAAGGCGACCTGGTGGAAGTCCGAATCGGGACTTGGAAGGCCGTTGTCGTTTGCGATCCGGACCTCACTCACCAATTACTCATCGACCACCGTGTATACGACATGGGTGGGCGGGTCCACGACAGTTTTCGGAAAGTCCTCGGGAATGGTGTGGGCACCTGTTCGTACCACGATCATCGAAGGCAGCGACTGCTGCTTCAACCCGCCTTTCACAGCGGCCGCTTCCCTGGATATTCGCGGATAATGACCGAGCAGATCGCGGGCCTCGTGGGGTCATGGCACGACGGTCAGATCATCGATGTCTATGCGGAGACAAGCCGACTCACCAGTCAGATAACTGCGAAGGCCTTGTTCGTCGCCGATTCGGCCGGACCGGCCGCAGCTGCCGTCGAGGAGTCGCTCACCGACATCAACCGCGGTGTCTTGCTGTACGCGATTGCCCGTCTGCCGGACAATTTTCCGGCCCTCTGGAACCGTCGTTTCCAACGCGCCCTCGCCCGCGTTCGTAGTGCCGTCGATACTGTCATCGACAGCTACCACCGCAGCGGAGTCGATTACGGCGACCTGCTTTCGGCACTCCTTGCGGCGCGCGACGACGCCGGCGACCCCTTGAGCAATACGGAGATCCAAGACCAAATCCTGACTCTCCTGACAGCTGCGATCGGAACGGCGGCATCGTCATTGACCTGGGCGCTGCACCTACTCGCGCATCACCCCACTGTCCTGGCGAGGCTACGTTCAGAAGTCGACGTCGTGCTCGAAGGGCGGATCGCGACCTGGAACGACCTGCCGCGTCTGCAGTTGACACGGCAGATCCTCAACGAGTCTTTGCGGCTGTACCCGCCCGGCTGGATCTTCACCCGGACCGTCATGGTGGACACGACGCTGGCGGGAGTTCGGCTTCCTGTCGGCAGCGCAATGATCTACAGCCCCTACATCATTCACCATCGGGCCGACCTGTTCGCCGACCCCGACCGCTTCGACCCCGATCGGTGGAGCGCCGATCAATCGACGCAATGGCCACGCAACGCCTGGATCCCCTTCGGGGCGGGCGCCCGCAAATGTATGGGCGAAACCTTCGCCCTCGCCGAGGAAACCCTCGCTCTCGCATCCATTGCCGCGCGGTGGACTGTCGAGCCGGTCACCTTCCCTCCCTCACCGCTCGAGGCTCGACTCGGCCCGACACTGATTCCGCGAGAACCGCGCTTACGTCTTCATCAACGACACGGCACACCAGATTCGGAATGAGTCGGACATGCATATTCCTGAGCTGTACTGTCCGATTCCCTCGTCGGTGGTCGTGAAGGATCCCGGGGCCGGGGAGGAACTCATTCGCTGGGGCGTGGATCAGGGGTTCTTCTCCTTCGACAGCGATGCGGCCAATTTGGTGCGCGCTATCGATATTCCGTTGTGGACCGCGCTGGCCCACCCGATGTTGAAAAGTGCCGACGATCGCTCCTTCCTCAACCGGTGGTGGACATGGGGTGCCGTATTCGAGATGCGATTCGATACCAATGCCGGCCAGGAACTCGACGGGTTCTTCGAGAAGTTCATGGAAACTACAGCGCGGACACAGATCCGGATACTCAGCAATAGTCCGCCGCTGCGAGATGGTGAAGACTTTTCCGAGCCGATGGATCGGACACTGGTAAGTCTGCTGCGCGAGACCGAGCAGCGATTCGGAAGCCCGTGGAGGTCGCGGATCTCGCGGTCACTGCTTGCATCGGCCGAAACCGGCGTCTGGGAGACGCGGGCGAACTACCTGAGTCAGACACCCGACTTCGACCTCTATCAAGGGCTGCGGCGGCACAGCTACGGCCAGACCTATATCACCGACTGCGCCATGATGGCGATGGGGATCGATGCGGAAGCCACGTTTCTCCGGCACCCGGTAATCGAGCACATCCAATATCTGGTTGCCTTGTACGGAGGTTTTGTCAACGACCTGAACTCGCTCGACCGAGACCTCTACGCAAACAATCGATGCAGCTCGGTCATAGCCTACCGCCATCAGCATGGAGTGACTCTCGACGAAGCCATCCGTGCCGTGGTGAACATGTGCAATGACTACCTGCGATCAGTCCTTGCCATAGAAGCGGCAATGCCCGACTACGGCAAATACTCGTTCGATGACAAGGAAGCGGATCAGATCGATATTTTCTTTGACATCCTCAAAATGCTGATGCGCGGCAACATCGACTGGTATGAAGTGTCGCCTCGCTATAACGGCGGCTGGAAGCCGGGCGGGCCGATCGACCCAGCGCCGTGGGGTTAGGTGGATTTTGCTTGGTTGAGGCGGTCCAGGAACAGGTCTCGATTGTGTGTTGCCAGGTCTACCTGGAGTGCAAAGGAATTCGGGTGGTCGCGAGCGAGATGTACGTACAGCTGGACGGATTCGTTGGCGAGACGCAAGGCGTCGGTGAGATCGCCGGCGTCGGAGGTGTAGCCGGCGAGTTGATGCAGGGCGCTGGCCAAGTAGCGCTGGTAGCGAGGTCGGAGAGGGGCGAGGCGAGGCAGGATGTCGACGAGTTCCTCGCCGAAAGGTAGTGCCTGGCCGGGTTCACCGGTTCTGTCGAGGGAGCGGGCCAGTTCGTCCAGCGAGCTCAGCAGGTGGGGACCGAATCGGTGCGGCGCGTGCGGGAGCCGCTCTCGGCACAGGGTGAGCGCCGCCCGCGCGTCGTCCACTGCCTCCTGTTCTCGACCGACACACCGTAAGAGGTTGGCGCGCAGGCTCAACGCCGCGGCGAATTGAACCTCTGCGGTCGTGCGTCGAAAGATGGGCGTGCGAGGGCAGATTCGTAGTGCCTGCTCGACATCGATCAGGGCATCGTCGTAGCGATATTCGAGGGACAGGGCCAACGCCCGTAAACGAAGTGCGGAGGCGAGGTCCAAGCGGAGGCCCGGTAGAACCGAGGCCCATGGACGCAGCGTCGCGACCGCCATGGTCGTGATTTCGGGGTCACGCGCCCACCGCTGGAACGTGTCGGCGACACGGTTTGCCATTTGAACCACCCCCCTAGGTATACCGAGGTTTTCGGTAGGACCGCTTCCCAACGATCGCCACCTACGAACGCGCTCTGCTGTCAGTTGAGCCAGGTGTCGAGAAGTTGCGTGGATCTGCCGCTGCTGAGCTGAGCTTGCAGCCACATGTTGACGACCGTGTCGAAGGCGAGATCGCCGCGCGGCAGGAGATACGCCTTGGTGGCGGAGTCGAAGGGGTGGTCGGGGTGGAGGACCTGGAGGTCGGGGTGGGTGCGCTGGCGGTAGCGGCCCTCGACGGAGTCGGTGACGAAGACGTCGGCGTTGCCCTGCTCCAGCTGGTCGTAGATGGTCAGGTTGTCAGGCCAGACGATGATGTTCGCGTCCGGGAAGTTGGTGCGGGCGAACTTCTCGTTGGTGCCGCCGGGGTTGACGATGACGCGGACGCCGGGCTGGTTGATGTCGGCGATGGTGGAGTAGGTGTCGCCGGTGGTGCGGCGGGTGACGGGGGTTTTGCCGTCGGTGGCGATCGGGAGGGAGAAGTCGGCGACGCGGCGGCGATCGGGGGTGTCGGAGATGCCGCCGACGGCCAGGTCGCAACTCGCCACGAAGTCGTCGGCCAGCCTGGCCCAGGTGGTCGGAATCCATTGCGGCACTGCGTGCAGGGTGGTGGCGAGGTCGGTGGCGAGGGTGATGTCGACGCCCTGGTAGGTGCCGTCCGCGCCGCGCACGGTGTAGGGCGGGTAGTCGCCGGTGGTGCACACGCGCAGCACGCCGGACTGCATCACGGTGAGCAATCGCGACGGCGTCGGCTCCGCGGCGGCAGGTCCGGCCATCCCGGCGACGGCCAGACCCCCGACCAGCATCAACTTCAGCAAAGGCGACAATCGACTCGAAATACGCACGCGCCGAAGGCTACTCGAGAGCGACCGGGACGCGCGGTGAATCGGCCGGTCAGTCGAGGCAGAATTCGTTGCCTTCGACGTCCTGCATCACCTGGCAGGACTCGTTGAAGCCGTCGGCGCGCAGCAGTTCGACGCGGACCGCACCGAGCTTCTCCAGTCGAATGCATTCGGCTTCGAGGGCGGCCAGGCGTTCTGCACCGACCAGGCCGGTGCCCACCCGCACGTCGAGATGCACCCGATTCTTGACGACCTTGCCCTCGGGGACCCGCTGGAAGAACAGTCTCGGACCGACACCCGTGGGGTCGACGCAGGCGAAGGCGGAACCCTGCCGCTCGGCCGGGAGGGAGCGGTCGAACGCCGCCCAGTCGACGAAGCCCGGCGGCGGGGGCGGGACGACGTAACCCAGTACCTCGCACCAGAATCGGGCGACGCGTTCGGGGTCGGCGCAGTCGAAGGTGACTTGGATCTGTTTGACCGATGCCATCGCTTCACCATAGAGGTGGAGTGCGACAGCTCGGGGGTGAGAGCGCGGGGGTAGCGTGGGCCCCTGCTGGACGATCGCTGTGTTTCCGCAGTTCCGCGCGAGAACAGGAGTCATGATGCGAAGCGTTTCGAGGGGTGCGGCAATTTCGATCTTGCCGGTGGTTTTGTACGCGCTGTCGAGTGGGCCGGCGTCGGCGGATGGGCATTTGTATTTCGATCCGGCGCATGTCGATCAAGGGCCGGGATGCACCGGAACGATGACCGCCGAGCTGATGGCCGATCAGGGCCAGCAGGCCGGTGATTTCGCGAACTTCATCGATAGTTCGGTAAGGGTAACGGTGAGCTTCAAGGTTGATGCCGCCGCGAATCCGCTGGGTTCGGCCGCACCGAACAATGGCAGCAACTGCCAAATCCCCGCAACCGTCACGATGACCAATCTCGATTCCGGCGCCAGCGACACCCAGACGAAGAGCACCCAGTACGACGGCCACTACGGCTGGAACTCGGTGATTTTCAGCATGCCGGGTTCGGGGCGGGTCGCGGTGTCGGTGAGCACCAACCCGACTCCGGATCAGCTCGTCATCAATGTGCCCGCGCCACGCTGAATTTGCGAGGTTTGTCCGGCTTCACAAGGTATGTCCGCCCTCACTTCACAGGGTATGCAAGGAAATTCGTAGAGAGTTCCAAGGGCGTGGCCGTAGATTGATCGCAACGTCCCGCCGAGAGAGTGGATGGCCATGTCGCTCCGAATTTCCGGTCGCGCGATTACCAGCGATATGACGCCCGAGACCGCGCACCTGGTGCCCGGTCCCGCGGGCGGCGCGTGGGTGCTCAGCTGGCTGCCGGGATGGGATCTGACGCAGGAGCAGGCCATCGACGGCATGGCGCTCGACGAGATGCTCAGTGACCCCAGCGCGATCGAGGGCGAGTTGGCCCTCGAATTGGCCACGCTGCGGGCGGAATCGATCGGGCTCGGGCTCGAGGATGTGGTGGTGCGGTTGGCCGCCCGGATCCTCGAGCGGGACCGGATCCAGCATCGGCAGGCGAGGGCGGACCGCCCGGCCGGGGATTCTCCGGAGCGGTCCACCCTCGGACCTGCCGCAGCACATGGCGAGTCCACGGGGTCGGGGTGGCTGCGGGCGGCCGGGGCGGCCTGGCGCCGGGCGGTCATCGCGCTGCTGTGGGCCGGATACAACCGCCGGCACGCGAATTCCCTTGGCTCGCAGAATTCTTCCGCGTCACGCTGATCTCCCTGGATAGGGAGGTTTCGACCCGTCGGCCGGGGTCACCCGGCGGTGCGGGCGCGGATCAGGTCGCAGAAGTGGCTCAGGCTGCGCTCGACCAGAGGGCGCACTGCCGGGAACGCCGTGCGGGCCTGCTCGCGGAGGATGTCGAGGGCGTCGGGGCCGAGGACGCGGTGGGCCTCGGCAGCGAAATCGGGTTCGGCCAGCCACTGGTCCAGCAACGCAGGATCGACTTCGGGATGGAACTGCAAGCCCCAGGCGGCGGGCCCGGCCCGGAAGGCTTGCACGGGAGTGGAATCGGTCGCGGCCAGGACGGGTAGGGCGGCATCGGGTCGGATGCGGTCGCCGTGCCAGTGCAGGACGGCGGGGGCGTCCGCGAGCGGGCCCACCAGCGGGTCGGTGCGGTCGACGTCTCGTAGTGGGGCCCAGCCGAGTTCGTCGGAATAGCCGTGGCCGCCGGAGTACACGGACAGTCCGGCGGCGCGGGCCAGCAACTGTGCGCCGAGGCAGATGCCCAACGTCGGCAGTTCGAGTTCCAGTGCCTGCGTGAGCAATTCGCGCTCGAGCTTCAGGGCCGGGTAGGTGTCGAGCTCGTCGGCGTTCATCGGTCCGCCCATGACGACGAGTCCGGTCAGGTTGGCGACCGGGGGCAGGTCCTCGGCGGACACGCCCGGTTCCGCGGTCAGGATGCGGGTGGTCGTGGGGATCGCGTGCTCGCGCAGCACCTCCAGGATCACGCCGGGTTGCTCGACTTCCAGGTGCTGGATGATCAGAACGGCCATCCCTGCAGTATTGCCGAACCACGCGGGTGGCTATCCTTCGCATGCCGCCCGGAAGGTTTCGGTGGCTACCGCCCGACATCGATGGCTCGGATGTGGGCGGGGCCGGTGCGGCTCCCCTTCGATCGAGCGCAGGGTCGCTTGATTTCCGTCAGTTCGTCATCCACGACAGAGGGGATCGTCTTGCGCATTCTGGAGTCCGACATGACCGATATGGCCGGCATGGCCGAGCCCGCGACCTTCGACCCGATCGCACACGCGATCTCGATGGTGGACCGTCGTTTTCAGCTCGACGGGTATTACGAGGTCGGGCGGGAGAAGGTGCGCGAGTACGCGGCCGCCGTTCAGGACGATCATCCGGCGCACTGGGACGAGCGGGCCGCCGCCGAACTCGGCTACCCGGCGCTGCCCGCGACCTCGACCTTCGCCTCGCTGCTGGCCGCGCCGGTGCAGCATGCGATGAGCGGCATGCTGACCGGGTACGACCTGCGGGCTTCGGTGCAGACCGATCAGGTGTTGGACTTCCATCGGCCGATCCTGGTCGGGGATCGGTTGGTCAGCAATGTCGCGCTGACCTCGTTCCGGCAGGCGTTCGGTGGGGACATGTTCATGTTCGAGAACGTGATCACCGATCAGCACGGGGAGGCGGTGATGACGGGGAGTACCAGTGTGATCGCGCGGTCCGAGCGTTCCGATGAGCACGCGGAAGCCAATCAGCTCATCGGTGAGATCGTGCACCGCGGTATGGACACCTTTATTCGGCGCGCGCCCCGCCGGACCGAACTGCCCGTCTGGAATCCGACGCTCGCCGACTACCGCAGCACCCACTCGCGGCCTGCCGCCACGGTGTCGGTTGGTGACGAACTTCCTTCCCGCACAGTTCAACTCACCATCGGCGATCTGGTCCGCTACGCGGGTGTCGCGGGCGACGCCAACCCGATTCACTGGCATGCGCGAGCCGCCCAACTGGTCGGTCTGGAGCACGGTGTGGTCGCGCACGGGATGCTCACCATGGCTTACGGGGCCGGGTTCGTCACCTCCTGGCTCGGTGATCCGGGCGCGCTCAAGCAGTACAGCGTCCGCATGAGCAATCCGGTGTATGTCACCGATATCGAGCCTGCTGCTATCGAATACACCGCCAAGGTGAAGTCACTCGACCCCGAAACCGGCATCGCGACCGTCGCGATCACCGCAACTCACCAGGGCCGCAAGATCTTCGGCCGCGCCACCGCCAAGGTGCAACTGTCCTGACGGCCCGCCCCGCCCGGAGCGAACAACCCGGGCGGGGTGGACAAACCGGAAGGTTCACTTTCCGTGCCCGGCGCGGTCACTGGCCGCAAATTATGGTGGAGGCCATGAGGATTCAGCGGTGGCGGCGGGGGTATCTGGCTGCTGAGTATGTGGCGTTGTTCTTCGGGGGGACGACGTTGTACAACGCGGTGTTGCGGGGGAAGCCGCCGATTCCGGCGTTGCTGGTGTTGGGGACCGGGGTGACGCTGTATCTGCGCAGGTCGAAGGGGTTCGATCGGGGATCGTTGTGGCGGGCGGAGGCGTTTCCGGAGCAAGCCAAGTCGATGGCGGTGACGGCGGGGGTCAATGCGGTGGCGTTGACCGCGGCTACCGCGCTGCTGCGGCGGGAGGATCTGTTCGCGTTGCCGCGGCGCAATCCGTTGGTGTGGC
This sequence comes from Nocardia heshunensis, assembly GCF_054782115.1. Classification (NCBI taxonomy): domain Bacteria; kingdom Bacillati; phylum Actinomycetota; class Actinomycetes; order Mycobacteriales; family Nocardiaceae; genus Nocardia; species Nocardia heshunensis. The sequence goes on from NZ_BAAGTC010000003.1 coordinate 1,007,663, forward strand.
TGGCGGTGATGGTGTTGTATCCGGCGTTGAGTGTGTATCCGCAGGAGTTGATCTTCCGGTCGTTCCTGTTTCATCGGTACGCACCGGTTTTCGGTGAGGGGCGCGCGATGGTCGCTGCCAGTGCCGCGGCTTTCGGGTACGTGCACATCGTGTTCGGCAGCTGGTTCTCGGTGGCGGCGAGCACGGTGGGCGGCTGGTTGTTCGCGGCCCGGTACTTGAATTCGCGGTCGTTGTTCACCGCTTCGGCCGAGCATGCGCTCTACGGGCAGCTGATCTTCACCGTCGGGTTGGGCCGGTACTTCTATCACGGCGCCGCCCCGGCGGCCCGCTACCCGCTGACCGCCGGTCCCGCCTGAGGCGAGCTCGATCCCGCCCGAACCTGCGAGCCGGGGTCGCCGACCGACCGGGATCGTGTGGTCGGGCAGACTGGCCGGGTGGGAAACCTACCTATTGCCGCGGTCGTGTGCGCGTTTGTCGGGGCCGTGTTGTTCGCGGTGTCTGCGGTGGCGCAGCAGCGAGCGGCGGCGGATGTGCCCGAAGGGGATGCGCTGCTGGCCAAATTGATTCGCAATCCGCGGTGGGTGGCGGGGTTGATCGGGGACGCGGGGGGATTCGGCTTCCAGGTGGCGGCGCTGGCTTTGGGGTCGGTGCTGGTGGTGCAGCCGATTCTGGTGACGGCGCTGGTGTTCGCGCTGCCGTTGGCCGCGCATTACAGCGGGCGGCGGGTGACCGGGGTGATGTGGGCGCAGGCGGCGGCGCTGTCGATCGCGCTGGCCTGCTTCCTGGTGGTCGGTGAGCCGACCGAGGGAGTGTCGGATGCGCCGTGGCACAAGTGGTTGCTGCCGCTGGGACTGTTGATCGGGGTGATCGTGGCGGCCATTGCGGTGGCGACGACGGTGAAAGTGCCGACGCTGCAAGCGCTGTTGCTGGGTTCGGCGGCCGGACTGCTGTTCGGGATCTCGGCGGCGCTGACCGCGAGCGTCACCCAGCAGTTCGGGCGCGGGATCTCAGATGCGTTCACGGGCTGGGAGCTGTATGTGCTTGTCGCCTGCGGCATGCTCGGGCTGTATGTGCAGCAGCTCGGCTATCAGGTGGGGCCGTTGTCGGCGTCGCTGCCCGCGTTCACCGTCGCCGAGCCGCTGGGGGCGGCGGTGCTGGGGATGACGGTGCTCGACGAGCGGCTGCGCAGCGGGCCGATGGGGACTGCTTTCGTGGGTTTGTCGGTGGTGGTCATGTGCGTTGCGGCGGTGCGACTTTCCCGCGCTCAGGCCGCGCCGGTCGCCGAGACCAAGTCGGTTGCCGACCAGCCGGCCGCGTGAGCCGCGAGTGCCCGTGACCGTTGACGGGCACGGCACCGCTTTGGGGCCGGTACGTTCCAGGCCACCTGCGATTACGCACTGTTCGGGGTGAGCGAGAGGATCCGTTCGGCGGCGCGCGACGCGCCGTCGGGGATGAGGGTCGGGGCGAGTTCGCGAGCGCGGGCGATGGTCTCCGGAGTGAGGGCTTGCTCCAGCGCGGGGATCAGGGTGGCGGTGGTGACTTCGCCTGGGGCGTGGGCGAATCCGATGCCCAAGGTGGTCACCCGGTCTGCCCAGTAGAACTGGTCGAAGCGTTGCGGCACGACCACGTGGGGCACGCCCGCGCGGGCAACAGCGGTCGTCGTGCCCGCGCCGCCATGGTGGACGACGGCAGCCACACGGGGGAACAGGGCCTGGTGATTCACGTCGCCGATGACCAGGCAATCGGTGGCGTTGTCGGTCACGTCCAGACCCGACCAGCCACGCAGGATCAGCGCACGGCGGCCCAGTGCGCGGGCGGCGTCGAGGGCGGCGCGGCCGGTTTCCGGAGCCATGTGCATGCTGCCGAAACCGAAATACACAGGCGGTTCTCCCGCGGCGAGAAATTCCTCGAGCTCGGCGTCGAGCGATCCCGGCTCACGCACGAACCACGCGCCCGGCTGCCAGACGCCGAGACCGCTCCCGCGCTGCCGCACGCCCGGTGCAGAATCGGGCCAAGGGCCCAGGATCGGGTCGGCAGCCAGCCAAGGGCGGTCGGTGAAGATGTGGTCGCGGACATCGGTGACCGGGGACAGGCCCAGGGCGGTGCGGCGGGCGTTCAGCGGTTCGGCCCAGAGGGCGTTCCAGCGGTCGGCGTCCTGTTTCCACTGGGTGAGGTTGTCGGCGGTGGTGTCGACGCCGGGGCCCAGCGGCGGGGGTGGAAGGTGCTCGGAGGGAAGGGTGTTGGGGGCGTAGGCGGCGTAGACGTAGGGGATGTCACGCAGCTCGGCGATGGAGTGGGCGGCGATCTGCAAGGCTCCGCAACCGATCAGCAGTTCACAGTCTTCGGCTGCCGCGCCAACGGCGTCGAACTGGTCGGCCACGGTGCCCGCGATCATGTCGCGCCGTTCCTGCGGAGTCGGCAGCGCCCCGCGCACGGCCCCCGCCTGGCTCACCTCCGGACCGACCGGCACGAACTCGAGCCCGTAGGCGCCGATCAGCCCCCGGAAGTCGGGCGGTGCGCACAACCGGACCTCCGCCCCCTGCCGAACCAATTCCAACCCCAGCGCCAGCATCGGCTGCACCTCGCCCCGCGACCCGATGGTCGACAGCAGAACTCGCATCGAAACTCCTCCCACTCGCTCTCCGACCAGCAGTTATAGCTCACTGACCGGGTCTTGCGGCAAGCCCCGCCCGACGCGCTATGGTGGAGTGGGAAAGAGATCCGGCCAACGCCGGATCTCTTCGTCGTTTCCGGGCGCGGGCCACCTCGCCACTCCCCCTCCACCACGCCCGAAACACCCGGTTTTCCAGGCGATTTGCATTGACCACCCACCCATACGCTAATGTTCTGTCCCGCAAGCCGATCGGCCCACAAGGCCAAGGCGAGCATGCGGATGTAGCGCAGCTGGTAGCGCATCACCTTGCCAAGGTGAGGGTCGCGAGTTCGAATCTCGTCATCCGCTCAAAGAACGATTTACCCCCGCGCGATTAGCTCAGCGGGAGAGCGCTTCCCTGACACGGAAGAGGTCACTGGTTCAATCCCAGTATCGCGCACCACAATTCGACCCGATCAGGCCCGGTTCCCGCCGGGCCTTTCTGCTGTCGTGAATTTCCCATATCACGAACTTACGTATGACACCTGGACCCAGGGGCTCGCAGCCCGGCGGCGAAGGCGCCACGAAACGGCTGGTCGTGTCGGATTGTACTGATACTGGCCGCCTGATACCTTGTCGCAAGTTGATATTGGGCAGCAGGGGGTGTTGTTCACCGCAATGGTGATTCACTACACGAACTTCGGGAACTTCGGCGGCGATGACTGGGAGGACGAGCCGACGCCTCCACCGCCTCCACGGCGAGCACCACAGCCATCCCCGCGACCAACCGCATCCCAGGCATCACAGGCACAAGCTTCTCCGAGCAGCGCCACACAGCCAGTGGCAGTACCGGGATCGTCATTCGTGACCATGGAGGTAGACGGTGGCCTCCTTCCCGTCCGACTTCAGTTCACGAGCAATTGGCACTATCAGGTGTCAGCGCATGAGGTAGGGCGAGAACTCCAGAAGGCTTATCAAAGTGCGATGGCGCGGCACTTGGGGCGACTACGCGAAGCAAACGGCGGCGAATTTCCGTTGGACTACCCACATGGTCACTTCCTCTCCGAACGACAGCAACTGATCATGCTTCTGGAGACAAGCACCTGGGAGCAGTACAGCCGTCTGCGAGATGAGTTATTCGGGGCCGGGCGATACCGTGTACATGGCCAAGCCTTGCAAAACGACGAACCGGTTACAACCATAATCGGCAATCGCGAGAACATCCGTTCCATCCGTGTTTGGTCTCAATGGTGGGGATGCGCCGATCCATATGCGATCGAGTCCGAAATCTTAGCATGTGCCGACCAAATTCGATCTATGCAACAAAAATTTCACGCACAAAGAGACTGGTCGCGTTATTCCGACGCACAATTGGCCGAATTCAAGAATCAGCACCGGCAAGAACTAATCGACGCGAGGGGGATTTCTGCATGGTAGACGAGGTCGTCAAGGCTTCTTTGACGGAACTGAAAAGTCTTGAGAATGACTGGTCCGTTGCCGGACTGTTCATGTATAACGCCGTCAATTCCCTGAAATACGGCAAAGTGGACCTCGTGAAGTCCGAGATGGGGCTGTTCACTAAATTCTACGATGATTACAAGGATGTTGCTCCGTGGGCTAGCGACCGGGCAACCGAGGGAATGAACGCTTGCAAGTACGTCATGCAAGCGCTGTCAGCAGGTCGCGAGCTATATGCAAACCAGGAGCATGTCAACAAAGACACCTTCGACGATTTATCAGGGCAGTGAGCAAATCTTCATCCTGCAACTACACCAGGACTTGAGTCATGGACACTACAGCGCTATCGAATTACATCGAACTGATACATGACAAGGAAAAGGACCTATACGGCCTGGTCAGTAACGCGGAAAAGGATTTCGACAGCCTCCAGAAGTCGATTGCCTACACATCAATGGCATCAATCGCTGGCGCACCAGCTGGACTCGCAGCCGTTCTACTGCTGGAGTCAAAGAAAGGCGATGTCATTGACGCAATCGACAAATGCGTAAATGGTAATCAGGAGAACGGAAATCCCGGCATTCTGCAGTTTGTTGACGGCATGTACCTGCCGTTGACCCTGATCAAGGTTGCTGATGAATGGCGAAACGTCAAGGGAAATGTGACCAACGCCGAGGATGCCGTTAATGCGGCGGCGGCGAAACATTGGCGAGGATACGGCGCTACCAATTACGAAACAATGCGGTACAAGGAACAGATGCCCGCATTCAAGGCCATGGTCGCATTTTGCGAGAAGTGCGCCTCCGAACTCGAGGACACAGCCAAGAGTGTAGTCGGATTCTACGGCGACCTACAAGATAATATCAACAAGCTGGTTGATACCGTCAAGAACTTTGTTCATGACTTCTCTTCTGCCAAACTTGTATGGAGTTTTATCAATCTCGTTACAGATGTATGTAGCACGATAACTACCCTGATCATGAAGATCGTAAAGGTTCTCACCGATGCACAGATCAGCAGTAATCGCCTGAAACAGGAAACAACCTCACAGGAAGGGTTTACCTGGAGTAATACATGGCCAAATCCAGATACCAATTCGTTCTCAGACTTCTCACCAACGGATGGCGATAATGTCTACAATCATTGGTCGATAATCAAATGACCACATCAAAAGGCAAGATCATAGCCTATGCCGTTCCGCTACTGGTAGCTCTGTCCGCCTGCGGGCTGTCCAGCAGTGGCACAAACTCGACGCAGTCGAATTATGATCAAAAGAAGCTGTGCGCGGAGTTCGTAGCCTTCCTTAAGAGCGAGTTCGCCGTAGATGCCGAGGACCCCAATAGCGGCGACCCTAGCAAACCAGTCGGACTGGGTAGTGTATGCATACTCAACCGGACCGGTGGCCTACGAGTAGGAATGCTGGATATGTCACAAAGCAGCTCCATGAGCGCGGACCGACTCCGAGACCCCAGCTTCGAAGCACAGAAAGGTTTCGATGATAAGGTTTGGATCGGACCGAACAATAACGTACGCGTTCAATCGGGATCTTGGGTAGGGACAATGGACCTCTCCAAGCTCGAACTCAACGATCAGAAAACCCGCGATTCCATTGAATTCTTAATCAAGGCCACAAACGAGGTAAATGGTTGATCCGAGGATAGTACCCCGCATTCTGCCGGTACACCGTTGTTGGACTTGCGCCCGCCCTTTCGGTTCGGTTCGTGCCGTCGTGAGCCCCAATTCCTCACCAAGAGCGCAGTATCGCTCGTTGTGCCATCGCCACGCTGGAGCCCTTCCTCACGAATGAACAGTTCGTGGAGCTCGTATTCGCCGCGGATCCAGCGGGTCGGAGCAGAGTTCCCAAGGGTCATTTCGCTGGTGCCTGTCGATCCGGCTCCCACGGTCAGTGCGACGTTGGGGACGTCGGGGTGATGGGCTTGGATTGCAGCCCAAGTGTTTTCAGCAGCGGTGACGAGTAGGCCGGTGATGGTGTCGGAGTCGGGTCATGGCAGAAGCACATTTTTGCTGCACAGGGCCCTGAGGTGAGTCTGCGCGATACTGGTTCAATCCCAGTATCGCGCACCAGCTGTCAATGGGTGGGCGGCAGGCCGAACGAGTTGCTTTGCCTTGCATGATCTCCGATATTGCCGATATTCGCGCCTCGCGCGTCCACGGTGATGTTTCGCGCGAACTCGAATTGCGGGTCGTCGATCGCCTTCATGATGTTCTGCGCGATTTCGACCATGGTGTCGATATCGCTGCTGACCAGGGCCGTGTTCGGGGTGCCGGCGGTTTCGATCATCAGGGCGTAGAGCCTGGTCTGTTCGTTCGTCAGCACGCGAATCAGCCGGTAGGTGGCGAGGCCGAAGACGACGAGGAACACCATCCATCCCAGTCCGGCGCCGAACATGAGGCCCAGGATGAGCGCCGGAAGCACTCCGGCCGCCAATAGTTTCAGGTAATCCTTCACGGGTGTCTGCTTGGGAGGCACGATCTCTCGTGGACCTACCCGGGCGATATTCTGCAGCGGATAGGCGTCGTCACCGATCCAGAGCACCCGCCGACTGATCCTGACCCCGATGACCCGGTGTTCGCTAGCGTCCGACAACGCGGTCCCTACTTCCCGTCACGGTTGGCAGGCGCAACACCGAAGTTATTCGTCTGCCGGGCATGGTTTCCGATATTCCCGATATTCGCGCCCTGCGCGTTCACCACATACGGCTGCGAGCCGCCTCCGGCGGAAACGGACAGTGCGAGCAATTGCTCTGCGGCAGCGAGGATTTGCTCGTCGCGATCCGCGCCGGTCTCGGTCAGGACCTTGGTCAGCGGGACCTGCCATACGTCCGGATCCGACTCGTGTTGGGCCAGTACCAATTCCGCGGCCGGATTCCCGCCGAACAGCCGCGCCAACCCGGTCTTCAACGCGTGGTAGGCGTCAGCAACCGCCGTCGAGGCGCCCTCGCCGACTCCTTTCGCCACGCCCGCGACCAACGCCGTCATGATCATCGTCACTGGATCCATCCAAAACCCTCTCCCGCCTAGAGCACCCGCCGTATCGGGGCGCGATCACTGAACCAAGCCGCAACCATCCGGACAAGAGTGGGACGCAAGAATAATCATCGGTCTCATACGACGATCCAGCCGCGGCATTAAATGCCTCTGCCTGAGCGGATTTCGGGATATCCAGGATTTCGATACGTCAGGCGTGAACCCAGTTCTGCTGTACCCCAGCACTTTTCACATGTCGACATTCCCGCATACCGAACGGTCACCGTACAGCGTCGAATCGCGCGGCCTTTGCCGCATTTGCCCGATCTCATCGCGCGCACGGCCTCCGACCGCCCAACCTCGCCGCACGTCTAGTGAGCTGGACGACACCCCCACCACGTCACGTCTCGTTCACCACCCGAATAGGTCGATTTCCAGGCGATTTGCATCTACCCCACACCCATACGCTAATGTTCTGTCCCGCAAGCCGATCGGCCCACAAGGCCGGGTGAGCATGCGGATGTAGCGCAGCTGGTAGCGCATCACCTTGCCAAGGTGAGGGTCGCGAGTTCGAATCTCGTCATCCGCTCAAAGAACGACCGAGACCCGCGCGATTAGCTCAGCGGGAGAGCGCTTCCCTGACACGGAAGAGGTCACTGGTTCAATCCCAGTATCGCGCACCAACGTTCGACCAGATCAGGCCCGGCTGCCGCCGGGCCTTTTTGCTGTCGTGAACTGAGCGGGCGGTTGGCGTAGGCATCCTCGACCCGGTGCTGTCAATGCCACAATATTTGTGGAACATACCTGTTTCACCACTGGTCTACCGCGGTTACGCTGCGCTCGTCCGGGGCGATCCTGCCTGGGTCAAGCAAGGAGACACCACAGCAATGAAGTGGAAAGCATTGGGCGGCAGAGGGATCGGGATGCTCGCGGTGGGCGCGGCCGTGGGGCTCGCCATGCCCGCGGCACCGGCCTCGGCCGCTATCACGGCCGTCAGCGCGTCCTGTCCGGCCAGCGGAGTCGACGGGCCGTGCACCGAGTCCTATGTGTATGTGTCGACGACGGATTCGAATCCGGTGTGGATCACGCTCAACGGAAACACGCTCGGGACAGGTGCCTTCACCCCGACTGCGAACGGTGCGGGCGGATATTCCCTACAGCTGTGGCTCGATTGCCTCTACACGCCGTTCCATGTGGTCGCCACCGAGAAGGACGCGAACGGCACCACGATCAGCCAGGGCTCGGCCGACTTCACACCGAAGTACAACTGGATGGGCGCGATCCTGGGCGATCTCACCACCGGCAGTCTCGGCGCCGGAGTCCAGGGCTTCTACAACGGCAGTTCCAATGGCGTCGCGCCCGGCCTCGCCACCAACGGCAGCAGCAATGCGGCAGCCACCGGCAGTTCCGTCCTCAACGGTTGCCACGTCGTCGGGTAAGACCGAGCTAGGAGACAGTTCAGAATGCAGTGGAACACCTTGATGGGCAAGGGATTCGGAGCCCTGACCCTCGCCGCGACGGCCAGTCTCGCGGTGGCCGCGACACCGGCGTCGGCCTCCATCAACTTCGTCGCCGTGAGCTGCCCGCCCCCGGCGACCGGCGGCGCGTGCACCCAACCGCTGGTGTTCATCCGGGTGACGGATCCCGGTCCGCTCTGGATCACCGTCAACGGAAACCCGATCGGCTACAGCAACGGGCTCTTCAACCCCATGCAGGACAATCTCGGCTACTACAGCCAATTCAACCTCGACTGCGCCTACACCCCGTTCCATATCGAGGCCGTCGAGAAGGACAGCAGCGGGACCGTCATCAGCAATGCCGGGGCCGATTACAGCCCGGCGGTCTCCGGGCCGAGCACCATCGTGCGCGATCTCGTCACGGGCAGCGTCGGCGCCGGTACGCAGAGTTTCGACACCGGCGTGGCCAACGGCGGCCCGGCCAATGCCGCGGCTACCGGCAGCAGCAGCGCGTCCGCCGCCGGTAGCGCCGCGACGAAGCCCTGCCAGCTCGCGTCCCTCTGATACCGCACGATCGGAACCTGATCGGCCCGGCTCCTGCCGGGCCGCATCAACGTCACGGGCACCGAACCCGTTGCCGGGCCGGGTGGTTCAGCGGGGGCGGGTGTAGGCGGTTTCGGCGAAGTGCAGCCAGCGGTCGGCGTTGGCGTGCGGGACGCTGACCCAGTCCTTCATGGGGCGGTGGCGGGAGGAGGGGTCGAACAGTTCCGCGCCGGGGAGGGCGAGGGCCTCGGTGTGCTCGGGGGTACCGGCGAGCAGGCGGCAGGCGAGGGCGTCTTGGAAGAGACAGGCGAAGGCCTTGCCGTCGGCATCCTTGTACGCGGGCTTCCCGAACACCTTGGCAATCGTCACGCCGCGATCGGCCAGCTCGGTCGCCACCCGCTCGAAATCATCCTGGACGGTCATGCAGGGAGTCTGTCATGTCCGGACCGGTAGCGCGGAGCACGCGGCCGCCGCCTCAACGAATCCCTCGGCCCACCCGATGAGCCCCCGCGCGGTGCGAAGTCTGGAATTCAGCCTCGGCGAGCCGAATAGCCGATAAGGGTTGAGGAATGGGAGATTCGGGGGAAGCATTTTCGGGGAGTTCGGCTGTCGACCGTGGCGAGCTGAGCCGGTGGGCAGTTCGCGGATGTGTGCGGGTGGCGCCGGACACGTTCGTGCGGGCCGGGGTCGAGTTGGATGCGCGGGGCCGGGCACACGCGGCGGCGATGTGGGCCGGGGATGGCGCGGTGGTAGTGGGATGCTCGGCGGCGGCCGCGCACGGGGCCCGGTGGATGGACGACCAGCCCGCGGAGGTCTCGATCCCGAGGCGGGCTCGCGCGCCGCAGCACGTATTGGTGTACCGAGATGCCCTGCCCGAGACCGAGATCTGTGTCGCGGACGGCCTGCGATGCACCACTCCGGTGCGAACGGCGTTCGATATCGGGCGGCGGATCGGCGGGGACCGGGCAATCGAGCTGATCGATTCATTGTGCCGGGCAACAGGTCTCACGGCGGAGGAGATTGCGGAGTTCGCGCAACAGCATCCCGGAGCGCGGAATCGCCGAAAGCTCGAGGCGCTGCTGCCGTTCATCGACGGCGGAGCCGAATCGATCCCGGAAACCCGCACCCGCCTGCTGCTGTACCGCTCCGGCCTCCCCAAACCCGAGACCCAGATCAAGGTCTGGAGAAACGGAATCGTCATAGCCCGCATCGACATGGGCTGGCCAGATTGGCTGGTCGGCGTCGAATACGACGGCGCCCAACACTGGACCGACCCCCGCCAACGCACCAAAGACCTGATCCGCTACAACGACCTCCCCGCCCTCGGCTGGATCATCATCCGAGTCGACGCCACCACCCTCAAAAACCCATCCACCCTAATCGCCCTAATAACCGCCGCCCTCCAGAAAAACGGCTACCCCTCACCGAGTGGCACATCCTGGAGGTGAATCGCGGGATGAGCCTCCAGGATGTGCCACTCGACGGATGTTCAGGGGGTGGGGGCTAGGCGAAGCGGGCGCGTTTGGTGAGGAGGGCTAGGCGGCCTCGGGGGGTGATGCGGTAGTGGCCTCGTCGGTGGGTGGGGGTAATGAGGCCTCGGGATTTCAGGTGGGACAGGGCGGTTCGGGTGCGGTGGGAGGTTAGAGCGGCGGAGGTTTGGATTTGGGTGGCGGTGAGGGTTTGGTTGGGGTGGAGGGCGGTGAGGACGGAGATTTCGGCGGGGGTCATCGGGTTACCTGATGGGGTGGGGGCGGCGGTGGCGGGGTACGGGATGGGTTGGGGGGCAGGGGATGTCGAGGTGGCCGCCGGTTGATAGGGGGAGGCGGAGGGTGTTGTGGGGGTGGTCGTGCGACAGGCGGTAGGAGTCGCGGGCGGTGAGGGCGATGATGGTGAGGCAGAGGGTGATGATGGACAGCAGCGCCCATGCGTCCCAGGGCATTTCGGGCTACCGTTCACGAAGTTGACGAATTCGGATGACAACAAAGCCAGTAGACGACTGGCTGATCCAAAACGTGAACGCCGCAGTGTGGAATCGCCGATAATCAATAGGAGATCCAGTTTGGCCTATTCCATATTGGCGCATCCCAGATAGCGAGGCTAACGAAATGGCCGGATCATCGCTTCCCCGCAGGGCACTTGGGCGAGCTCTGCGTAATCACCGGATTCGCACCGGGAAGACGCAGAATGCCGCGGCAATTCGGCTCGAGACATCTCCGCAGAGCGTGAGTCGTATGGAGGAAGGGCGGAAGATCAAGCTTGCGACCGCACAGCTCAAGGATCTGCTCGACTTCTACGGAGTTCCGGATCCGAGTCAGGAGCGCGATGAGATGCTCGGGCTGTGGCAGGAGGTCCGACAGCAGGATCTCATCGCGAAATCGCAAGGCACGGCCAAAGGCTGGTGGCGGTCGTACAGCGATCAGCTCGACGCGCACTTCGACCACTACCTCGATCTGGAGTCGGCCGCCAATCGCCTTACCACGCACCAACTCTCACTGGTGCCTGGCCTATTGCAGACTCCGGGCTATCGGCGCGTCCTGATCCAGGTCGCCCATCCCGACCTGTCGGCGGTCAACATCGAACGCAGACTCGAGTTCGCCGCACGGCGGCAGACCCGGCTCGGCGAGGTCGACTTCTGGCTGGATGCCCTTGTGTCCGAGGCGGTTCTGCGGCACCAGCCAGGCGGCCCGGCCGTAATGGCCGAGCAATTGCGGCGACTGGCCGATGAGAGCGAACGCACCAACGTTTCGATCCGAGTCGTCCCCCATGCGGTGGCCACCAACAGCGGGTTGGTGTTCCAATCGTTCACCCTGCTCGAATTCCCGCCGCTGGCAAGCCGAATGGTCGAACCGCCGATTGTCTACGTCGAGGGGTACGAAGGCGCGCTCTACCTCGAGCAGCCCGACGTCATCACGCGCCATCGGCGGGCGATCAACGACCTCGAGCAGGTAGCGTTGACCGAGGACGCCAGCCGTGACCTGGTGTGGCGCATCGTGAAGGAGTGCATGGCGTGAGCCTCGACATTTCGACCGCCCAGTGGTTCAAGTCCAGCAAGTCCCCCAATGCTTCGGAGTGCGTCGAGGTCGCATTCGCGGGTGACGGGGCGAGCGTCGTCGGGGTGCGGGACTCCAAGGATCCGGGTGGTGCGGTGCTGGTGTTCTCCGGCGAGCAGTGGGATCGGTTCCTTGGGAGCAGCATCCTGGGGTGAGGGGTCTGACCGGGGTGGCGGGTGGAGGTGAAGATCACCGGCCTGGAATTTGCCCTGGTCGCTGGGGGTTTGCCATTGTGTAGGTAGTCCCTGAATTGGGGCCCGGACGATGGAGCCGTACCCGGTGTGCGACAAGACGGCCTTCGGAGGTTGTCATGTCCTGGTTGGTATTGGTTGTGTCCGGGGTTTTCGAGGCCGTGTGGGCCACTGCGCTGGGGAAGTCCGAAGGGTTCACGAAGCTCGGGCCCACCGCTGTGTTCGCGGTGGCGCTGGCGTTGAGCATGGCGGGGCTGGCTTATGCGATGCGGGGGTTGCCCGTCGGGACCGCGTACGCGGTGTGGGTGGGGATCGGGGCGGTGTTGACCGTCGTCTACTCCATGGCCACCGGCGGGACGGCCGTCAGTCTGGTCAAGCTGCTGTTCCTGGGTGGGATCGTGGCGTGCGTGATGGGGCTGAAGCTGGTCGGGTAGCGGCTATTTCGCGGGCGGCAGGGTGACCACGTCCGCGGGGATCGCAGGGACCGATTGCACGGTCTGGGTTTTGGCGGTGGGGTCTGGCAGGAGGAGCCGCCAATCCTCGGAGACCCAGCGAACGGTTTCCGTGGTCGCGGTGATGCTGGCGTCGGAGTAAGTGGCGTAGACGGTTAGGTCGGCACGGTCGGGGGTGTAGGCGGTGATCTTGTAGGCGGTGAGATGCGGGGCGACCGTCGGGTTGGCGGGGGCCGTGATCGACACCTGGGCGCGGGCCAGCACCCAGGAGTCCTTGGCGGGGCCGGGGATCAGGGAAATGGCTGCCACCTGCGGCCATACGCCGTCGGGGGCCAAGGCCAGGCGGGTGCTGTGGTTGATGGCGGCCAGGGCCGCGCCCTGGGGCGTGTGGGTGAAGCCCGCGGCGGTGGTGCCCAGTTTGCTGGGGCCGTCATGGCCGCCGATGGGAAGCAGCACACCCTGGTAGTTCTCCCAGTGCACGTCGGCGGGGGCGCGGGCCGGATCGACGGTGGTGGTGGTCGCGGTGGAGGCGCTGTGATCACTGATTCCGCAGGCCGAGACGGTGAGAACGGACGCCGTGGCGAGCAGCGCGACGGCCGCGGCGGCGAAAGTTTGCGCATGGTGTGCTGGCTTGGCGCGCATGGGAATTCCTTCGGGCGGACCGCTAGGCGGTCGAGAAGTGTTGCGGTGACGCTGGTTCGAGCCCGGAACGGGCGGCCGATCGGGACGATCCTATGGGTCACGAACAGTTGGGTTTAACAATTCGTCACTCCCGTCACGGATCCGGTTGTGGGACCCTGAGATCCGGGTAAGATCGGGTCCGCAACATGATCATCGCAGGTGGTGGGGTTTCATGATGGATCATCGGAACGCAGTTCCGGTGGGCCACCTGTGTTGTCGGCCAGTGGTGCGGAATGCCATGGCATCCGGGGGAATAGGGCTACCGGCCCACTGCTGTCCGTTCGGGGAAGGGGAATTGGGGACATGAAAGCCAAGAAGACTTCGCTGCTGTTATCCATGCTGCCCATCGCACTGGTCGCCGGCCACGGCGTGGCTGTTGCCGCCCCCGGGCAGCCGGGGCTCGCGGTACCCGGTGACGGGCAGCCCGGGCTGAGCACGCAACCCCAGGCGCCCGTGCAATCCGCGCCCAGCCCGGCCGATTTCATCCCCGATCCCCCGGTCCCGGCCCCGAACCGGCCCCGGCCGAAGCAGCAGACCACACCGCAGCAGGACACGATCGTCCAGCCTCCGACGCAGCAGCAGGTTCAGCCGACGGAACCGCAAGCGACGCAGCCGGATAGCGCCGGGGCGAATCCGCCGGAAGTGATGCCTACTGACCCGCATCAGCTGCGCATAGGCACAAACAAGGTCGAACTGCCGGACTTCGTCGACACCAAGTCACGCGATAAGGCACAGTCCTACCTGGATATGGCGGAGTGGCAAGTAGCCGCCTTCTACGACACTTTGGGTTTCCCTCGGGACCAATCTGACCGGATGGCTGCCGGAAGCGTGGCTGGCAGCGCAATCGGTGGTGGATTGGGCATTGCGGGGACCGCAGTGTTCGGCCTGACCGGTTGTGTAGTCGGCGGCGTGATTGGCGCGGTCGCCGGTGCTGCGATCGCCGGTGTTCCGACTGCCGGGGCTGGGGCTCCAATCGGCGCAGCTATCGGAGGCGGTACCGGCTGCGTAATCGGTGGCGGCATTGGCGCATTCCCCGGGTTTGCAATCGGTGTCGGTCTCGGCGCGCTCGCTGGTGGTGTGTTCGGTGGCCTCTCTGGTGGCCTGCCGACAACCGCTCCTCCCGCTCCCACGTCGCTGATCGATACCGCTGCGCAAGTGCCGCTTTCGGGTGCCGACGGGAATTCCGGGGTGCAGCCGGTGGCTGCTTACGCGGAACTGCCGGGTGTGCCCGCGCCGATCGCGCAGGTGGCCGCGCCTGTAGTGCAGGCGGCCGCTCCGGTGGTGCAGCAGGTGGCTAATACGGTGGTGCAGCAGGTTGCGCCTGCGGTGGAGGCTGCGGCTCCGGCGGTGGAGCAGGTCGTCTCGGGGGTCGGGCAGCAGGTGGCTGCCGCGGTGCCGGAGGCCGCGCCCGTCGTGCAGCAGGTGACGGATGCCGTGGATACGCAGGTGGATTCGCTGCGGACGGCGGTGGCGCAGATGCCCGTGTTGACGCCGGACGCGTTCATGGCCGCGCTCCAGCCCGGTGCGTGACCGGAACGACACGGATGACGCCGTGACCGCAGACAACGACTCCGCCCTCGAATCCGCCCCCGGCCACCTATCCCCCACCGCACCGAAACCCCCACACACCGGAACCGAGCCCGCGGCAACCACACCCGCACCCGCCGGAACCCCACCGCCCGAACCCAAGCCCGCCGCAACCAGACTCACCGGCCCCGCGACAACAGCGCTCACCGGATCCGGGCCGAGCACGGCCACATCCCCTGGATCCGGCCGCACCGCAACCTCGCCCACCGGAACCGAACCTGGCACGGCCTCGCCCATCGGAACCGAACCCGGCACGGCCTCGCCCACCAGGACCGAGCCCGGCACGACCGCACCCACTGGAGCCGAGCCCGGCACCGCCTCGCATTTCGGAGCCGAGCACGGCACGACCACGCCTGGCGCACCCGGACTCAGGGCAACCACGCCAGCCGGAACCGCGCCCGGCGCAACCACACCCGCGGGAACCGGGCGCAGCGCGGCCGCGCCCATCGAAACCGAGATCGGTGCAACCGCACCCGCTGGTACCGAGCGCGGCGCGACCTCATCCACCGAAACCGAGCCTGGCACAACTACGCCCGCAGGAACGGGGCGCGACGCGACCTCGCTCACCGGAAACGAGCGCGGCGCATCTCCGCTTGCCGGGGCCAAGTCCGGCACCAGCGCACTCGCCGGGGCTGAGCCCGGCGCGGCGACAGCCTCCGGGGTCGAGGTCGGTGCGGAACCGATCCTCGGGTTTGGTGTCACCCCGCGTGTGGGGAGCGGACGCGGTTCGGCCTCCGGTGAAACCGAGTCTGCGGCAACGGCACCCGCCGGGGCTGCGTTCGGTGGGGTGGATTCGGCTGGTCGAGATGGGTTTTCGGTCGGAGTCGGGGTCGGTGCGGGCGAATCGCGTCCGGCACCAGGTGAATCGGGGGTGGAGGGGTCGATAGCCGATGGCTCTCGGCCGAAGGTCGGGCGGCTCACCAGCGATATTCGGCCGAGTCGGTCTGCCGGGCGGCTCACGGGTGAGTCTGGGCGGCCGCGGGCGGGAAGTAGCGGTTCCGGTGATGGCAAGGCCGGGAAAAACGCTGGCGTCCGGCTCACCGGCGGCAATGCGCCGACCGGAGCGCGCGGCAATGGTGCGGGTGGCGGTGGCTCGACGGAACAGTCCGGCGGGAGTGCCGGGGCGGGCCGGAGCGCCGATAAGCCGTTCACCGGAGACGGTGAGCAGGGCAAGCCCGTGACGGGGCGACCCGGTGGAGATACGGCGCGGGACAAGCCGATCGGCGGTGCCGCCGCGAGCAGCCGGGCGGGCGGTGAGCAGGCCACCGGTGACTCGGCCCTCAATACCACCGGTGACTCGACGCTCGGTGCCACCCGTTACTCGACCCTCGGCGCCACGGGCGACTCGACGGTCGGTGCAGGGCAGGAGGCTGGCATTTCCTCCGGCGATGATGCGCACGTTCCTGACGTTTCGGCCCGCCGATCGGGCAACGAGAACTCGACGGCTGACACGTTCACCGCAGGCGAGCCCAGCACGGAACGGTCGACCGTAACCGGGTCGGCCAGCACGGGATCGGCCATTGCCGGGTCGGTTGTGGCCGGGGCCGGGACGAACACGGCTGGAGCGGACGCGATCTGGATGAGCAAGGTAGGGACCAACGGGGCAGGGACCAACGGGGCAGCGATGAGTGGTGCAGGGGAAAGCGGTGCGGGCGTCAGCGGTGCGAGGGCCAACCCGGTCGGGGCGACTGCGGGCGAAAAGAGTGCAACCGGATCGCAGCCAACCGGATCCACTGCGGCAGGGATGAACGCTCGGGCTGCGAGCGGATCGCGGGGCGGGGAGGCTTCGGGGCCGGGCGAATTCGGGGGCCACGAATTCGGAGCCCGCGAATCCGGCGGCCGTGGTGCGGCCGACTACTGGTCGGGGCCGTCGCCACGGCGGAGCAGTGCGGGAGACGCGGGCGCGGGCCGGAACCCGGATCGGGGTGCGGGGCGGCCGGTCATGCCGGAGCTCTCGCCCAGCGGGAGCGGGCGGGCGATGCCTGCCGCGCAGGCCGCGGGCGCGCCGGGGTGGGCGTCCTGGCTGGACGAGGCGGCCTGGGCGGGCCAGGAGAACGAGCGGGGGCGGGAGACGGGCAGTCCGTACGACCTCACGTCCGAGGATCCGATGGCGGCGCTGGTGGTCGAGGCGCGGCGGCGGGCGGCACAAACGCAGCGGCGGATGCGAATTCGACGGCGCGCACTGGCGATAGCTGGAGTTTCGCTAGCCTTGGTGCTGGTGGCCGTCGCGGGCTGGTGGTCGCTCACCCCGGACGATTCCAGCGCCCCGCAAGCGGTTCCGGTGCGCTCCAGCGTGCACCCGACCACGACCGGCGGGAATCAGCCGGGGCTGATCGCCTGGTGCCAGGAACGCAATACGCCCGATCGGGTGAGCGGGGCCAGCGCCGGTGATCTCGGCAGCGGACCCGGCGTCATCCTGCGCCTCGAATACGCCTGGTACGTGCTGCGCGACCCGGCCGCCGTGCGCGCGCTGCTCGCACCCGACGCCAAGGTGGCGCCGGAACAGGCCACGCGCGATGCCATTTCGGCCACGCCCGCCGGGACCAAGCACTGCGTGAACATCACCGGCGTGGACGCCGACCACTGGAATGTCAGCATCGACGAGAAGCACCCGGACGGCAGTCAGGTCTCCTGGCAGCAGGTGATCACCACGGTCACCCGCGACGGTCAGGTCCGCATCAGCGCCATCACCGACGGAAGCCGGTGAGCCATGGTCGATATCGACGACCGGCTGCGACCCGGGCCGGGGCCCGGCGACAACCCGCCGCCGGACTTCTGGTTCCGGCGCGACGGTAGTGCGCCACCGGCGGGTGTGGATTCCGGCCAAAACCACGCCGGAATGACGGGACCTGACCACGCCGGAACGACGGGGCCCGACTACGCCGGAACCACGGGGCCCGACCACGCCGGAACCACGGGGCCCGACTACGCCGGAACCACGGGGCCCGACCGCGCCGGAACCACGGGGCCCGACCACGCCGGAGCGGAAGGGGCCTACCATTCCGCAAACGCGCAGCCCCGGAACGGTAGACACGCAACGGAATTCGATGGCGGGCCTGGGCAGGCGGAAGTTGCGGCGCGGCTGGTCGAGGCGGCGCGGATAGGGGCGGCCGGGGGCGAGGAAGACGCGGCGGTGGCCGCGCTCATGCAGCCTGCACCGGTCGGATCGCCCACCGACGGGGTGCCGTTGCGGGGCGGGCAGGGGCGGCTCGTGCGAGCGGCGCTGCCGCCGGTGCTGGTGCTGGGCGGGTCCGGAGCCTCGGGGGCGACGACCGTCGCGCTGGGGTTGGCCGCGGCGGCGGGCGTGGACAGTGAGGGCGGGGTGTGGCCGGTCGTGGTCGATGCCACGCTCGGGGGCGGGGATGTGGCGCTGCGCGGCTGCGACGCGGTCGCGCCGGTGAGCACGCTGCAGAACTGGCTGGGCACCAGCGATCCCGGGGTGGCCGCCACCGTGGGGGCATGTTCGGGACAGACCTCGACCGGGGTGCGGGTGCTGGCGCGGACGCCGGAACCGTTGCCGCGGCGGGAATCTCTGGTCTCGGTGGCGCGGCATCTCGAAAATGCCGGGCTCCTGGGGGTTTTCGACGCGGGTGCGCCGGTCACCAGCCGGTTGGCCGCGCCGCTGCTGGCCGATCCGCGAGTCGGGTTGGTGCTCACCGTCGCCGCCCGCCCCGATGCCATCAACCGGCTGCAGCCCGCCTTGGCTTGGCTGGACGAGAATTTCGGTGAATTCGTGGTGGGCGACGCGGTCATCGTGCTCACCGAGCAGGTGCCGGGATCGGCGGCCTCGGTGTTCGAGCACGTCCGCACCCATCTCGGATCCTGGGTGCGGGCAATCGTGCAGGTGCCGTTCGACATTCACCTCGCCACCGGCGGGCCGATCACCTGGCATCGGCTCACCGCCGAAACCCGCGACGCCTACCTGGCCTTGCTGGGAGCCCTGCGATGAGCAGCCAACTCTTCGAGCGTCCCGCCTCGGCGAGCCGGCCACCGGCCCCCGCGGTGACGGCTGCGACCCCCGCCGCCGAGCCGGTGCCGATGTGGCATCGGGCGGTACCGAATCGGCCCACCCGACCGCCGCTGGTATGGCTGGTCGGGGTGCACGGGGGTGCCGGGGTGAGCAGTCTGGCATCAAGTCTGAGTTGGGCCGGGGATGCCGGGCAACGGTGGCCCGCGCGGATCGGGCTCACAGGGGACATGGATTCGCCACTGGTGGTGTTGGTGGGCCGCAGTCATCTTCGGGGAGTCAACGCGCTGCACCGGGCGCTGCTGGCGCACCAGGCGCAGGCGACACCGATGGGCAGCGCGGTGGTGGGCGTGCTGACCGTCGCGGATGCGGCTCGGCCACTGCCGATTCCGGTGGCACAGCGGCGCGAGGAGATGGAGGGGCTGGCCCTCACCCTGGGTGCGCGCACCTGGCGGCTGGGCTGGCTCGAACAGTGGCGAGCCCTGGAACCCTACGAACTGGCGGCGTGGGATCCCGCCGCCGGCCACACTCCGGCGGACGACGGCGACCCCACTCGCACTCCCCCGCAACCGGTTCGGCTGCTAGCCGAGCAGATCCTCACCGCGGCCAGGACCGCCGGGGCGCGGATCACCGAACAGGCGCAGCACGGCCACCCGGTCGTCGATGAGCGCGGAATCAGCCAGTCACCGACCTGAACGAGGTGCGACATGCATCGAAAACTGCTGCCCACCCTACGATTCCGGCGTTCGGCACCGACGTTGCGGAGCTCGGCGATACTGACCGCCGCCGTCTGCGTCATCGCGACCGCGGCCGTCGGCCTGGCCAGCGGCGGACCGCCGGACACCACGGTGCCGATCGACAAATGCCCGGCCCTGTTCGCCCTCGGCATCCAGGGCACCGGCGAATCCTCCCCCGACGCCGCCGTCACCACCGACACCGGCATGCTCTCGGAAGTGTTCCGGCCCATGATGGCCGCCGCCTCCGACGCCGGACTCGTCGACCGCGCGTATGTCCCCTACGAAGCGTCCTTCGGCGGGGCCACCTCGATCAGCACCGTCACCTACACCAAGTCGGTGAGCGAGGGCCTGGACCGGCTGCGTTCCATGGCCAAACAGGTCGTGGACCGTTGCCCCAGCAGCAAACTGGCGATCGCCGGATACTCGCAGGGCGCGCACGTCGCCTCCCAGTTCGCGCAGGAGGTCGGGTCGGGGCAGGGCACCGTCCCGGCCGAGAGGATCGCCGCGGTAGCGCTTTTCGGTGATCCCAACCGCAATGCCAATGCGCCGCTGTTCCCGGGCAAGCCCGATCAGAAGCTGCCGACCGCAGCACCGGGCACGGATGGCAAAGCGGTGTCCGGACTTTCGGATCCGCCCGCCACCAAGACCGCGTCCGGGGCGGGCATCGCACCCGACAGCGCCACCCTCGAGAACTTCGGCTCCCTGGTCGGGCGGGTCGCGGAATTCTGCACCGAGGGCGATCTGGCCTGCGACACCCCGGTGGGGGCGCCGCTGGTGCGCACCGTCGCGAATATCGCGGGGCAGGTGGAGCTTTCGGCCGGTGACCCGATCGGGTCACTGAAGTCGATCGCGGAGGCGTTGGCGTTCACCTCGATCAAGACCGTCACCAATGTGGTCAACAACGACGTGTCGGGCAACTCGATCTCGGATCTGTCGTATCAGCCGCAGAAGTCGATCTCGCAGCGCATCGCCGACGCCTCCAACCCGGCCAACCAGGTCGACATCCCGGGGGCGCTGCAGGCGCTGCTCAAGGTCGGACTGATCGCCGTCAATTCCGTGGTCGCCGTGGTGAAGGACATTCTGACCCCGGCCAATATCGCCGAGATCGCCACCGCCGGGCTCGCCAATCCCATTGCCGGACTGGCGGTCTTCGGGACCAAGCTGCTGGGCGCGGTCACCAATCTGGTGCCGCCCACCACCATCAGCCGGCTGGTGAGCCAGTCGTTCTCGGCCGTCACCCAGAACATCACCGACAACAAGGACCTGCTCGACATCACCACCTGGGTGCGGTACTGGGACACCGCGCAGAAGCACGACTACACGCACGCGCAGGGCGCGGGCTTCGGGGACAGCCCCACCGACTGGGTCGGGCAGTGGTTCGCAGCGGTCGCGCACGATCTGTCCGGGGCCGCCCAGTCCGGCGGCACACCGCTCGGCGGCAGCGACAAGCCCAGCCTCGGCATGGATTTCGCGGGCACCTCGACGACGCCGACCAGCGTGGCACCCAACGGGCAGTTCCCGCTCGGCGGTGACCCGTCCGCCACCGGCACCCCGTCGAGCGGGGCGCCCATCCTGTCCTTCACCCCCGGGACCAGCACGCCCCCCACCAGCGGGGCGCCGCTGATCCCCAACCTCGGCGCACAGGCGACACCATGAGCACCACCGAATCCGACTCGGCGACAACGCAACCGCCCGACCACGACGGACCCGACGCCTACACCGGGCGCTGGTCGGACTGGATCACCGGTGCGCCCGCAGCCGCCCCGGCGACCCGGGCTCCGGCGTATCAGGAGTACGAGAGCCTCGAATTCGACGACGACTACGACGAATTCGACGAGGACGAGTACTACGAACCCCGCGCACGATCGGGGGCCGCACCGCGTGCACGATCCGGGGACGAACCGTACGGACGATCCGAGGACGAACCGTACGGGGCGGGGCACGAACCGTCCCAAGCCCGCTACGAGGCAGCCTCGGCCCGGCAGACGTCCTGGTCGGACTACGGCAGCGAGCGACGACCGTTGAAGCGGCCCACCCGCCCGGCACGGACACGCACCGCCCGCGGCGCGGTCACCGCACGCGGACGGCAGTGGGCGGTACCGCTTTTGGGGCTGCTGGCGGTGCTCGCGGTGACGGCGGCGATCGCCGTGCAGATCGCCAAGGTCACCGGCGACAGCGCGCCCGCCAAACCCGGGGTCGCCACGCCGCAGGCGGCCGTCGCCGTCACCACCACACCCCCGGCCACCGACCAACCCGCCGCCGGACTGCCCGCGGGCCTGTGCCCCAACGAGACCAAGAACGGCACGGTCCGCGGCAACGGGCCGGGCAGCACCAAATCCGGGCCGGATGTGATTCTGGCGCTACAGAATCGGTACTACGTCGACCGCAACGGCAAGGCGGTGCGCGAGATGTTCGCCCCCGACGCCACCGCACCCACCGTCGAGCAGATCCAGGCCGGCATCGACTCCATCCCGGTCGGCACCACCTACTGCGTGCAGATCATGCCCGGACCCTTCGACGGCCAGCACGTCATGGTGGTCAGCGAACAACACCCCGACGCCACCAAACGCACCTGGTCGCCGCAACTCGTCATCACCACCAAGGTCGGCGACGCCACCCTCATCTCCGCCATCGTCCCGATGAGCGACGACGCACCGAAATAGTCGACGCGGGTCAGGGGGCGGGGGTGAGTGCGGGGGGCTGCCATTTGCCCTGGGCGGCAGCGGGTTTGGGGGCGTAGAGGCGCAGCGTCAAGGAGAATTTGCCGGTGGCGGGGATCGGGAGCCAGTTGCCGGTGGGGACGGCGGGGCCGGGGTCGGCGTTCTGGACAGTCAGGTCCAGGGAGCCGTCTGGGTTTTTGGTCACGGGGATCTGGTGGCCGACGGCGTAGATGTTGGCGAGGTTGGGGATCAGGAAGCTGTCGGCGTCGTAGGCGGTGATCGACCAGAAGGCGTCGACCGGGGGCAACTGGTCGGCGGCGAAATGCAGGCGGAAGCGTTGCGGGGTGCCGTTCGCGTCGGCCGTGCCGGACAACGTCGGATAGAGGGCGTCCTGCGGCAGATTCGCGCCCAGGGCGAAGTAGGCGGTATGCGCGCGCAGGGCGTAGTTGGTGCCGTAGGTGCCCAGATCGGTCGAATACGACCAGCCGTTCACGTTCGCGGCGTGCGGATCCTGGTAGTCGGCCAGCTGCTTCCTGCCCGCCTCGACACCGGCGGTGAGCACCGCGGCATCGGCGAAAGGTGAGCCGCCGGGCTTGATGCCCAAGGTGGCGAAGCGGTTCAGGGCGGCGGTATCGGCCGCGCCGGGCGGGTTGGCCGACATGAGCGCGCACAGTTTGGTGAAGAAGGCCGGGCCGTCCAGCGCCGCCACCTCCTGCGAGGGCGACGCGCCCCGCGTGCCCGCGCTGAAAGGCACACCGGGCGTGGCGATTCCGGGATCGGCCAGATAGCCGCTCAACGGCGCGAGCACCAGTTTCGACTGGATGGCGCGCACGGCGGGGATATCGTCGGTCCCGTTGACCTGGACGCGGCCGATGATCCACACCGTATTGGTCGGCATGGCCAGCCGTGTCATGCCCTCCGGCACGTCGCCCGACCAGCCGGGGCCGGTGATCAGGTAGGTGAACGGCGGCGTCGGCCCGGCCGCGGTCGTCTGCGGGCGCAGGCTGCTCGGATCGTGGGTGGTGTCGGTCCAGGCGTCGAGCAGCTGCATCAGCCAGTACCGGTCGGCTTCCATGCCGGGGACGCGCAGCACCAGCGGCTCGGCGGTCAGATCCAGCCAGGCCTGCGAGTACAGGGTGTCGAGATTGACCCGCACCACGATCCGGTCCTCGGGGCCCGGCAACGAATCGGCATGGACGAACTGATTGACCGGGCCGCCCGCCGCGCGGGTGGCATCCATGAGGACCAGCGGATAGCCGAAGGTGTAGGCGTCCGTCGCGATCGCCGTGGGGTCATTGCTCGCCGAGGTGGCAGTCGCGCTGCTACCGCTGTCTTTTCTGCTGGACCCGCAGGCGGAGAGCGCGGCCCCGGCCGCGACCGCCAGGCCCAGACCGAACAGTCCACGGCGACTGACACTGCCGAACAGCTCCGACACAGCGACCTCCTGAAGAGTGGGTAACCGCATGGCAACCATCGCCGCCTCGACGCTAACAAGGGCCGCGCGCCGACGGTGGAATTTCCGGGGCCGACTCGCGTAGGGAACTCGCCGTTAGCCAGGCGTTTTGGAAATGCGCCAGAGGTGGGCTATCGTTCTTTCTCGCAGCCGGACGGGCCCAAACAGCCCGGAAGGACGCGAATGCGGATGTAGCGCAGCTGGTAGCGCATCACCTTGCCAAGGTGAGGGTCGCGAGTTCGAATCTCGTCATCCGCTCAATTTCTTCCTCCCCGGCCCGGAAATTTTCCGGAGCTCTCGGGATTTCTCCGACGCTCTCCCAGCAGATTCACCGCAATCTCGGAGCATCTCCACAAGTGTCTCGCAGCAGGGACGCAGCGAAAACCGTTCTTACACAGTAGATCTCACAGACGTTCCCGGGCATGTCGGCGTGGTTTCGCGGTACCTTTGCAGGGTGACCCTCTTGCTCAGCGCCTTTCACGACACTGTGCTCTCCCAACATGCCGTGCTCGCCCAGCTCGGCAACCCCACGCCGGAGACACCCCCGGTGGCCGACAAGCTCATGAAGCTGGTCCGCTACTTCACCTGGTTCGTGCTGTTGTCGGGGGTCATGGCCATCACCTACGCGGGTGGCCGCTTCGCCTGGGAGAAGTGGTCCGGCAGCGGCCTCGCCTCGCCGAAGATGGTCGCCGGAGCCATGATCGGCGGCATCATCGCCACCAGTGCGGGCACCATCATGAACGCCGTCATCACCACGTAGCCCCCGGCGCACTCCCCCGCGCCGTCCCCGCAGCCGGATCCACCGCGTCCGGTGACGGGATCGGCGCTACCCGAGCACATTTCGCAACGGGCCGCCCATCGCTGCGGCGGCCCGATGCCCGATCCGCACCTTGCGTCCTTGTTTCGGCAGGCGTGGGATCGACCGAATTCGCGCTTCCGAGTCCTAGACTCCGTCCCATGAGCGCTGAGACTGCAGGGTCGCCGTCGTTCGAACTCTTCGACCGGGTCACGGTCGACACCGACCGCTTCGCGCCGATCGGCGTGCCACGCGGCTCCATCTGCCACCTGATCGATCAGTACACCCCCACCGATTTCGAGCTCGACTTCTCCGACGACACCGGCGCGACGCTGGTCACCTTCAGCGCCTCGACGGAGGAGCTCCGCCCCGCGTGACACCCGCCGCTCCGGCCGTTCACTGCTCCGACGCGGTCGAACCGAGTGTGTCGGTGGGCGCGGTTAGGCTCGTCGAACGGATTGGCGAGGACGAGCAGGGGTGGCATTGACGACGAGCGATGCGGGGCTCACGCGGCAGGTGCCGCGCGAGGATCCGGCCGACGGGGTCGACTTCGGGCTGGAACAGGTCAACGAGGTGCTGGCCGGGATGGTCGCCGAGGTGGCGGCGGATCGGCCGCGCGATGCGGAGCTGATGACGTGCCGGTTGGGGCTGGACGGGGAGAGCCCGGAGACATTGATGTTGCTGGGGGCGCGGTTCGGGGTGTCGCGAGATCGGGCGCGGCAGTTGTACACCCGGGCCGTGGGGGTGATGGTGCGGCAGGCGCTGGCCACCGGGGAACCGGATCTGGGAGTGTTCGCGGCACGGTATCCGGTCGGGTGGGGTGACGAGCGGCTGGTGCGGACGCTGCTCGCGGAAACCTATGCCACCGACGGGGATATCGCCGCACAGGACTGGGCGTACCTGAAGCTGCGGCTGGCCGGGCACGACCTGCAGGACTCGAAACGGCTGGCGGGGTTCGTGTTCCAGCGCATCGCCGGATGGCAGCAGAAGGGGCGCTGGCATCTGCTGCCCGCGGCGTCCTCCGACGACGCGCCGGAAGACATGTGGAACGCGTGGCTGCCACGGGTCGAATGGCCCGGCGGCACACCCGAACCCGTCCCGGTGCTCCCGGCCGGACGCCTCGACTACGAGGACGATGGGCGTGGCCGGATGTACTCCGAAAAGCTCGGCCGCGAAGTCACTTTCGACACCGCGCTGCAGGCACGACTGCTGCGCGCCCTCGATGCCAGCCCGCGTGTAGCCACCTTCGCCGAGCTGCCGGTCGCCGTCACCTACGAACTCGACCACACCGACCGCGTCCACTACCCCACCGCCGCAGCCACATTCACCGACGGCCGCACCGTCCTCATCGACGTCCTCCCCCTCGCCCACACCGCCCTGCACCCCCAGCGCGCCCGCGCCGCAGCCACCCGCGGCCACGCCTTCGCCCGCGGCTGGGGCTTCCTCACCTGGACCGGCAGTCGCGACGGCATCCCGGAACTGCTGTCCCGCAAGGTAAACCCCCACCACGAAGCCACCTTGACGTCCCGCCTAGCCACCGGCCCGATGACCTGGCAGGCCCTCGACGCTTATCGCACCCTCTCCGGCCTGGATCTCCTGGACCTCGCCGCCCTGACGCTGCGCCACGACTGGCACTGGCACCGCGCCCCTTTCCGCCTGACCGCCCCCTGAGGACTCCCCCGTCATCCCGGCAAGACTCCCCCGGTCATCCCGGCAAGACACCCCCGTCATCCCGGCAAGACACCCCGTCATCCCGGCAAGACACCCCGTCATCCCGGCGCGTTTTTGGCCGGGATCCACACTCTGAACGGTTGGATTCCGGCCAAGAGCACGCCGGAATGACGAGAGGGCCGGGGATTCTTCGGGTGCTCCTCGCGGATTCTCAGGTGGGGGGCGTGTGCTGGAGGGCGAGGAAGTGATCGCTGGATCGTTCGAGAGGAGTCTCGTGATGAGCAGGAAGATCAGGGTGGCGGCTTGCGGTGGAGTTCTGGTGGCGCTCGTGGTTGCCGGGGCGGGGGTGGCCAGTGCCGATACCGGCACGGGGTGTGCCTATCCCGATGTGAACAATCCGACCTGTCAGACCTTCGGGCATGACAGCAGCAGCCCGTCGATGGGCGGGCCCACCCATGACCACGGTGGCGGCCATGGGCGGTGAATCCCGGCCCCGAGCTGAACGGGCCCGGGGCTTCGAGTCAGTTCGTGGGGGAACCGAACCAGCGGGGTAGGGCGGTGAGGAGGTCCTGCTGGTCGGAGCCCAGCCAGGCGATGTGGCCGTCGGGGCGCAGGAGGACGGCGGGGGCTTCGAGGTCGTCGCTGACATCGATGACGTGGTCGACGCGGTCGGACCAGCCCGCGGCCGACAGTTTGCCGGTTTGGTCGAGGAGTAGGCCGCGGCCTTCGTGCATCAGTTCGTAGAGGCGGCCGTTCTTCAGTGGGATGTCGCGTTGGCGGCGGCCGAGGAGGTCGGGGCCGTCACCGAAGTCGTAGCGGATGTTGACGGCGATGACCTTCTCGGTGAGGTAGCGCTTCCCCTCCGGGAAGGCCATGAGCTCGGTGAGCAGGCGGCGGATCGACTGCGGGCCGGGGTCGGGCAGGGACAGTTCGGTTTGGGCGCGGGTGTTGTTGAGGACGTCTTCGGCCCAGGTGCGGCGTTCGGATTCGTAGGTGTCGAGCAGGTCGGCCGGGGCCCAGCCCGCTACCGCGGCCGCCAGCTTCCAGCCGAGGTTGAAGGCGTCCTGGACGCCCAGATTCAGGCCCTGGCCGCCGACCGGTGGATGAATGTGGGCGGCATCGCCCGCAAGCAGGACGCGGCCGACCCGGTAGTGGTCGGCCAGGCGGGTGGCGTCGCCGAACCGCGAGAGCCAGCGCGGTGAGTGCATGCCGAAATCGGTGCCCGCGATGGCCAGGAACTGGTCGCGCAGTTCCTCCAAGGTCGGCGGGACGCGAGGATCGTCGGTGAGGCCCGCGGCGGGTGCGCCCACCCGATAGCGGTTGCCGCCCAAGGGAACCGCGCCGAAACGGTGGTGAGTCTTGTACAGCTCCATGACCGTGGCGATCACCTCTTCGCGCGGTGCGGTGAGTTCCACCTCGCCCAGCAGGGTCTCGATGCGGCTCGGTTCGCCCGGGAAGTCGATACCGACCGCCTTGCGGACCGTGGAGCGGCCGCCGTCGCAGCCGACGAGGTAGCGGGTGCGCAGGGTGCTGCCGTCGGCCAACTCGACGGTGACGCCCTCCTCGTCCTGGCTGACCCCGACCAGTTCGGTGCCGCGGCGGATCTCGGTGCCGAGTTCCACCGCGCGTTCGGCCAGGAGGCGGTCGGTGATGGGCTGTTGCAGGCCCAGCACGAACGGGAAGCTGGTATCGAGCTGAATCGGGACATCGTTGCGGATGCCCGCGAAGAAGCCGTTGGTCGGGTGCTGGGTACCCAATGCGGTGAATCGATCCGCGATCCCGCGCTGATCGAGGATCTCCACCGTGCGGGCATGCATGCCCATCGCCTTCACGACCTCGGTCGGTTCGGCATCGCGCTCGATCAGCAAGGTGTTGACGCCGTGCAGGCGCAATTCACTGGCAAGCATCAAACCGGTCGGCCCGGCACCGGAAATGATCACATCGAACATGAACCCACCCATCGTCGAAGTTGCCTCGGATCGGCATGCGGGAACGCTATTTCCGCAGGTGCCGACCCACGGCCGACGATTCTGCAGCACGACGGGGGTCTTGCCGCAAGCCCCCCACTGCGATATACGTTAAAAGGGGGAGGGATTCAGTTTCTTCAGCGCTCGCCCTCGGCGCTCACTTCAGCACCAATCCCGCGACGATGAACGTGATGATCACGAGCACCGCGAACCAGGTGATCAGCTGCCATTGCAGGATGGCCGAGCGCTGACCCGCCACCGTCAAGCGCAGGGTCGCGTCCACGCGGTTGTGATCGGCGATCTTGCGGCGGGTTTGAGCCAGGTCGTCAGCCTGCTGTTGCGAGGCGATCTCGGCGCGTTCGAGGCGGTGGGTCATGCGCATCAACTGCTTGGTCTTGTCGCGAGTGGCCTTGCGCGCCAAGGCCAGAGCCGTGCGCTGGTTCTGCAGTTCCTGACGTTGCCGCGCGATGACGGCCGCCTGTGTCCGAGTGTGGCGTTCCCAGTCGGTCACCGTCGCCCATCCTCCCTGGTGCTCGTCGCGGCAGCCGAACGCTATTTCTTCGGCCACCCAACCCGTAATGAATTCTCGCAGTTCACAGGCGGATTGGCGGGCCGAGACGACGCCGCCCGGTCCGGCGGTGAGCAGACCGCCGACCACCCGGTACTCGCAGCCGTCGGCGGCGAAGTCGTCGATGCCGAGCGCGGGCAGCTGCGCGGTCCAGAAACCGGGCGGGCAAATCCATAGCACTTCGCTACAACCGCTGGTCCGCAGCTCGGTGGTGCGGGTGCGCGCGCGGGTCAACTCGGGTGCGGCGCTGGACACCTCGATGGCGCAGACCCGGTCGCCCTTGCGCCACAGCACGTCCACGGTGATCCCGCCCAGGCTCGCGGCCACCTCGACATCTTCCGCGCCCGCGGCCAGCAGCCGCCCACGCAACCAGAATTCCAGCCGCCGCACATCCCAGCGGCAGGCCGCGCAGTCGGCTTCGCGGCAGCGCTCCCCCGCCGTGTGCCCGCGCGCGTCCTTACCCTGGGCGCGCGGCCGGGAACGGTCGCGAACGGACGAATCACCCACTGACGTAGTTGGATTCGAGTGCGGATCCGGTTCGGCAAGTGCCACCGGTACATCCACTCGCCTCGTGCTCACAAGATCACCCCAGACACCACACTCACCGCAAGGACCGCTTCCGTCGTATCGGAAACCACCAGCCCTAGCCGTCACTTCCAGAGTGCCGCAGGGCAACCGCCTGCAGACCCGAAAGCGACCACATTCGTTATCCAACTGCGAGCCGGGTGTGATCAAGCGAGACGCGGATCGTAACCGAGGTCCGGGATGCCGGACACGGCCGCCGCCGCTACTCTTTCGAAATGCTCCCGCCTCACCCTCCGAAGTCGCAGCTCAGCGCTCTCGATCCGACGCTGCGGGCGGCACGCACCGCGAACTCCGTCGCGTTCGCGCTGCAGGGGTTCTTCCTGGCGGTGATCCTCACCGAATTGCCGCAGATGAAGGACAAATTCGGGCTGTCGGACGGGCTCATCGTGGCGATCGTCGCGCTGATCTCGCTGCTGGCGGGCGTCGGCAGCATCACCGCCGAACGGATCGCGCTGCGCTGGTCGAGCCGCACGGCGCTGCGGATCGGGCTGGGGGTGATCGCGGTGGCCGGTGTGGCGATCGCGGTGTCGCCCAACCTGATCTGCGCTTTCGTGGCGCTGGGGGTGTACGGCGTGGCGGTCGGCATGGTGGATGCCGGCACCAATATGCAGGCGGTATTCATTCAACACGGCTATGGCCGATTCATTCTGGTGTCGTTCTACGCGGCCTGGAGCGCGGGCTCGATCCTCGGCGCGCTGTGCGTGGCGGCGTTCGAGTGGCTGCACGTGCCGCTGTGGGCTTCGATCGTGATCGCGGCCGCGGTGGTGGCGGTCGGGTGCCTGGTCGCCGGACCGCGACTGCTGGGCAGCGACGAGGCGGAAGCCGGTCCGGCCGAAGGGGAACCGGCCGGTTCGGTGCCGACA
This sequence comes from Nocardia heshunensis, assembly GCF_054782115.1. Lineage (NCBI taxonomy): Bacteria > Bacillati > Actinomycetota > Actinomycetes > Mycobacteriales > Nocardiaceae > Nocardia > Nocardia heshunensis. The sequence goes on from NZ_BAAGTC010000003.1 coordinate 1,037,930, forward strand.
CGACTGTTCCTGATCTTCGGCGTGGTGATCGCGCTGGCCTTCGCCATCGACCTCGCGGTCGGCAACTGGTCGGCACTGTATCTCAAGGACGAATTGCTGTCGGCCTCCTCGACCGCCGCCCTGGCGCTCGCGGCATACCAGGGCGCGTCGCTGGTCGGACGACTCACCGGCGATCTCTGGGTGCGGCGATTCGGGCCGCGCACGGTGGTGCGGGTGGCGGCGGCGGTCGGCTCGATCGGGCTGCTGATCGTGGTCACCGCGCCGGGACCGGTGGTCGCCATCCTCGGATTCCTGGTCGCCGGCATCGGATTGCCGGTAATCGCGCCGCTGTGCTTCAGCGAGGCCGGGCAACTCACCAGCGGCCGCGACCTCGACGCGCTCATCGCACGGCTCAACCTGTTCAACTACGCGGGCACCCTGGTCGGCGGCGCGGTGGTCGGCGCGGTCGCCGATGCCGCGAATCTGCGTGCCGGATTCTCGATTCCGCTCGCCTTCGCGGTGGTGCTGATCGGGTTCGCGCGCATCTTCCACCAGCGCACCGCCGCCACCCCCTCGGCGACCGAGCCCGCCGCCGAACCTGCTTGACTGAAGCGGTGAGCGATTCCGCAGCCATCGACACGACCATCGATCGGGCCGAGCCCGCCGACGCCGAGGCCCTCTCCGCGGTGGCCGCGGTGACCTTTCCGCTGGCCTGCCCGCCCGGGTCGACACCCGCCGACGAGGCGGCGTTCATCGCAGCCAATCTCTCGCCCGAGCGGTTCCGCGAGTACCTCGGGGATCCGGACCGGCTGGTGCTCAAGGCGGTTCACGACGGGGAGATCATCGGCTACGCGCTGCTCAACGCCATGGCACCGGCCGATCCCGACGTGGCGGCCGTCATCATCGAACGGCCGGTGACCGAGCTCAGCAAGATGTACGTGCTGCCCGGCCGCCACGGCAGCGGTGCGGCGGCGGAGCTCATGCGCGCCGGGCTCGAGGCCGCTCGCACCGACGGCAGTGTCGCGGTGTGGCTGGGCGTGAATCAGCAGAATCTGCGGGCCCAGCGCTTCTACGGCAAGCACGGGTTCACCGTGGCCGGTACCAAGACCTTCACCGTCGGTGCGCAGCTGCACCACGACTACGTCATGCGCCACCGGTTCTGACCAGTTCGAGGCGGCGGCCGGTGAAGCGTTCGCGCATGCGGCGGTCGTGAGTGACCAGCACCACCGCGCCGGTATAGCCGTCCAGGGCCTGTTCCAGATCCTCGACCAGGGCCGGGGACAGGTGGTTGGTCGGCTCGTCCAGCAGCAGCAGATCCACCGGATCGGTGACCAGCCTGGCCAATTCGATGCGGCGGCGCTGACCGTAGGACAGCTCGGTCACCCGTAGGCCCAGCTCCTGCGGGCGGAACAGGCCCAGCGACAGCAGGGTGTCGGCGTGCTCGTCCGGGTAGCCGGGGCGACCGGAGGCGAAGGCGCGCAAGACCGTCCAGGCCGGATGCCATGGCGACTCCTCCTGCCGCAGACGCCCGACCCGGCCGCGTACGGTGACCGTGCCCGCGTCGGCGGCCAGTTCACCGGACAGCAGGCGCAGCAGCGTGGTTTTGCCCACACCGTTCGGACCGGTCACCAGCAGCCGCTCCCCCGGCTCGATCCGCAGGCCGTCCAGGCTCAGACGGTCGTGCACCACAACGGAACTCACCTCGGCGATGGGGAGAGCAACGTCACTCGACACACCCTCGTCCGCCGCCGCAACGGTCAGACTCGGGGTGAAGCGGAGCGGATCCGGTGGCGGGGCAACGGGATCCGAGGTCAGGCGCGACACCCGCTGCTTGGCGTTGCGGATGCGCGACTGGGCGCCGTGGCCGCGGCTACGGGTCCGGAAGGGACCCGCGGCGAACACCGCAAGCGGGAGTTTGCGCGGAATCGCCTCCAGCCGCACCACATTGGATTCGGCCAGCCGCTCGTTGCGGGCCAGCTCGGCACGCCACTCTCGGTACTCCAGTTCCCGGCGATGCCGCTGCGCGGCCTTGGCCCGCAGGTATCCGGCGTAACCGTTGCCGTGGCGGGTCACCGCGCCCGCATCCACCTCGAGCACCGTGGCGGTGATGCGTTCGAGGAAGACCCGGTCGTGAGTCACCGCGACCACGGTGCCGTCGTGGGCGCGCAGCTGCCGTTCGAGCCATTCCACGGCCTCGTCGTCGAGATCGTTGGTCGGCTCGTCCAGGAGCAGCAATTCCGGTGCGGAGGCCAGGATGGCCGCCAGCGCCAGCCGCTGCCGCTGACCACCGGACAAGGTGCCCAGCAGGCGATTTCGGTCCAGGCCGGGCAATCCGAGCGCGTGCAGTGCGGCGTCGACCCGGGCGTCGGCGTCGTAGCCGCCGCGTGCCTCGAAGCGGGCGGCCAGTGCGGTGTAGTCGTCCAGGCGGCGGCCCAGCGGACCCGGGGCCGCCAATTCCGCTTCGGCCGAGCGCATTCGGGACTCCAGGTCACGAATGTCACTCAGCGCCAGGTCGATTGCCGCGCCGACGGTGGCGGTGGGCGGCAGTTCCAGGGTTTGGGCCAGGTAGCCGAGGCCGCCGGGGGCCTGCACGGTCACCTCGCCGTCGTCGGGTGTTTCGCGACCGGCGATGAGCCGCAACAGCGTTGACTTGCCCGCGCCGTTGTCACCGATCACCCCGACCTTCTCGCCGGGACGGATGGACAGGTCGACCGCGTCGAGCACGACACGGTCCGGGAATCGCTTGGTGACGGCGGACAGGGTGAGTTGGGATACGGCAGAAGATCGGAGGGTAAGCACAAGGGTCTCCCGGTTTTTGGGGTGAAAGAGGACTCGACGCGGAGCGGAGCTCAACGCGGCGAACTGATCACAAAAACAGGAAACCGATACCCATGAGGCTCGGAACATTAGCGAGGAAGTCGCGGGGGTGTCAACCCTATTTGAACCCGCACGAAACCCGCTCCCGGCGTAGCGTTTACGTACCGAACGGCCTGGGAGCACAGCATGGCGAACGAACCGGCACCCGATCCATCGAGCGTGTCCCAGGGCAAGGGACTGGCCGTGACCGCCTTCGCGGCCGCCGGGCTGGCCCTGCTGATCCCCTGCCTGTTCGGTTGGGCCGGAATCCTTCTCGGACTGGCCGCCAACCAGAAGGGCCACCCGCTGGGCAAGGTGGCGGTCTATACCTCGATCGCCACCATGCTCATCGGATTCGTGCTGTCGGCCTTGGCCCGGAAGTACCTGATGTAGCGAGAACCGCTGTCAGGCGAGGAGTTTGGCCTTCAGGGCGGCGATGTCGGCGTCGGTCAGCTTCAGGCCGTCGCGGACGTAGTTGTCGAAGCTGCCGTAGCTCTTGTTCACCTGGTCGAAGGCGGCGTCCAGGGCCGAGGCGGTGACGCCGTTCATCATGTCGCCGTCCTTGGCGCCACGGTAGTAGTTCGACAGCAGGTAGTCGTAGTAGACGGTGTCCTTGTCCACGCCCAGGATCGTCAGCAGCACGGCCGAGGTCCAGCCGGTGCGGTCCTTGCCCGCGGAGCAGTGGAACAGCACGCCGCCGGGGTTGTCGGCGATGTCGCGCAGCACGTTCGCGAAGCCCTCGTTCGCGCCGGGGGCGGTGATGAAGGCGCGGTAGAGGTCGCTGCCCGCGGAGAGGGTGGAGGCCATCACCTGCGGCGGGGCCTGGCCGATGATGTCGTCGTGGTGCTCGGTCGCACCGGCGGGGACCTTGTCGACGCCCATGAACTGCTGCTCGTAGGAGGTCCGCAGATCGTGCACGGACACCACATTCAGCGAGGTGAGCTTGGCCAGGTCGGCGTCGGTGGCCTTGGACAGGTCGCCGGTGCGGAAGACCAGGCCGGTGCGCACGGTGTGGCCGTCGGTGGTCTTGTAGCCGCCGGCGTCGCGGGCGTTCAGCACACCCGTGAGGCCGAGGGCGCGGTTGTCGGTGTTGACGACCACGTCGGAGGTGGCGGCAGGCGGGTCGGTGGCGAAGGCGGTCGCCACCGAACCGAGGCTCGCGGATAGGGCGATGGTGACCACCGCAGCGGCTTGGACAGCACGTTTACGCACGGTACTTCTCCTTCCGAGGACGAAAACCGAACCGGGACCGGTTTTCGTTGACCCTCGAAATTTATTACCTGTGGGGACCTTAAGAACCACCGGGGTAGCCCCAACTCTCGGGGGCTCTCAGGGGCAAGCCCCTGAAACCCCAAAGGCGGTCAGGCGTGCGCGGGCGCCTCGAAACGCGAAAGCGCAAGCAGGCGGGAGATGGCTCGCAGGTACTTCTTGCGGTAGCCGCCGTCCAGCATCTCCTGGGTGAAGATCTCGTCCAGCTTCGCGCCCGAGACGGTCACCGGGATGCCCGCGTCGTAGAGGCGGTCGGCCAGCACCACGATGCGCAGCGCCACGGCCTGATCGGTGACCGTGTGCACGCCCGAAATGTTCACCGACGTCACGCCGTTGATCAGCGCGCCGTAGCGGGACGGGTGCAGGGTGCTCAGGTGCTTCAGCAGCTCGTCGAAGTCGTCGAGCGTGGAACCCGGTGTGTGCGCGGCCTTCTCGACCAGCGTCTCGTAGGAGGCGGGCTCCGGGGCGGGCGGGAGATCACGGTGACGGTAGTCGGGGCCGTCCACGCGGACCGCCTCGAACAGCGCGCCCAGCTTCTTGATCTCGCGCAGGAAGTCCTGGGCGGCGAAGCGGCCCTCGCCCAGCTGGCCGGGCAGGGTGTTGGAGGTCGCCACGATGGAGACGCCGCGGTCGGTCAGCTCGGTGAGCAGACGCGAGACCAGCATGGTGTCGCCCGGATCATCGAGCTCGAACTCGTCGATGCACAGCACGCTGTTGGCCGAGAGCCGCTCGACGGCATTGTTGAAGCCCAGCGCGCCAACCAGATTGGTCACCTCGCCGAAGGTGCCGAACGACTTGGGGTTGGGGACACTGTGGAAGATCGACGCCAGCAGGTGGGTCTTGCCCACACCAAAGCCGCCGTCCAGGTACAGGCCGATGCCGTGCACCGGCTTCTTCTTCCCGAACAGGGACTTCTTGTCCGCGGCCTTACGCAGCGCGGTCACCCGCTGGGCGAACTGCTCGGCCTGTTGGACGGCAGCGGCCTGGGAGGGTTCCTTCGGGTCCGGAATGTAGGAACCGAAGCTCACCTCGTCGAAGGTGGGCGGCGGAACCATCTGGGCCACGAGCTGGTCTGCCGGAACCTCCGGGTGGCGATCGACGAGGCGTTGTTGCACTGCGCCAGCCTAGAACCGTGATGGGATGGGACCTTATGCAGCGTATGCCTAATGCGATTCAGCTCACAGATCTCACCCGCGACGACCTGGTCGAGCTGTACGCGTATCCGGTAGAGGCAAGTGTCCCGTACGTCCGGGTCAACTTCGTGACCAGCATCGATGGCGCGGTCAGCGTGGACGGGCGCTCCGGCGGGCTGGGTACGCCCGCCGATCACAAGGTGTTCGGGCTGCTGCGCGATCTGGCCGATGTGATCCTCGTCGGGGCGGGCACCGCGCGGGCCGAGAACTACGGTGCCGCGCATACCGATTCGGAGTTGCGGCGGGGACTGCACAAGGAAGGGCTCGGGGGCGACGTGCAGGGCACGCCGCCGCGGATCGCGGTCGTCACCGCCCGCGGCGCGCTGGACCCGGCGAGCCGGTTGTTCACCGATACCGGTGCGCGGCCGATCGTCTTCACGACCGCCATCGCCCCGGAGGACAGCAAGCGGCGGCTCGCCGACGCCGGGGCCGAGGTGATCGTGGTGGGTGAGGACCGGTGCACCGTCGAGAGCATCCGCGCCGAACTCGACCGGCTCGAGCTGCGGCGGGTGCTGTGCGAGGGCGGGCCGTCCCTGTTCGGCGACTTCCTCACCGCGGGCGGCGTCGACGACCTCTGCCTGACCCTATCGCCGCAGCTGGTGGGCGGGACCGCGGGCCGAATCGCGGTGTCCCCCAAGGCCGCGCCCACCCCCATGGAACCCCGGCACCTGCTGCTCGACTCCGACGGCACGATCTTGACCCGATTCGAACGCGCGCACACCCGAGGCTGAAACCGCGCCCCGGACCTGGCAGGCTGTAGCGCATGCGCTGGACTCGGGCCGCTCTGCTGGCGTCGACACTGTCGGTATTGGTGACCACCGCCTGCGGGGCCGGGCCGTCGGACCGGCCGGCCGTTGCCGTGGAACAGCCGCACCAGGCCGGGGTCGCGCCCAGCACCGCGCCCGCCGACGCGGTCGTGCCCGCGCCCGAGGTGCCCAAGACCGACCTGGCCTGGAAGGACTGCACCGCACCGACGTTCAGCCTGCTCTCGCTCGGCGCGCCCCCGGCCGGGCTGGTGCTCGAATGCGCCGAATACACCAGCCAGATCGATGTGGCCGGGAATGTGGCGGGCAACTTCCGCAATGCGGCCATGCGGGCGCGCTACGACCGCACGCCCAAGGACGCGGCGCCGCTGATCCTCACCTCCGGCAACGACCGGTCCTCCACCGCGACGCTGGCGGGACTGGCCGCCGGGAACGCCAGCGCACTGCTGGCGGCGCGGCCCATCATCGCGGTGGATCGGCGCGGCATCGGCAGTTCCGTGCCGGTGGCCTGCATGACCGACCCGCAACGCAAGGTGCTGGCCGATCAGGCCCAGTTCACGCGCGGCGCAAGCGATCCCGTGGACGCCGTGAGCGTCGCCGGACGCGAGGCCACCGTCGCCTGCCTGGACTTCCTCGCGCCCGGCCAGGGCATGTACGACGCCCCGCACGCCGCCGACGACCTCGAACAACTGCGCAAGCAGCTGCAGGTCGACCACATCGCACTGATGGGCACCGGCACCGGCGCGAACGTCGCGTTGAACTACGCGCGCAAGTACGGCGAACACCTCGGGCGGCTGGTGCTGGATTCGCCGCAGGCGGTCGGGCTGGACGCCAACGGGCGGGCCGAACAGAAGGTCAAGGGGCAGGAGGCGGCGCTCACCGCGTTCGCGCAGCGCTGCTCGTCGCTCACCTGCTCGCTCGGGGCCGATCCGCACGCGGCCGTGGTCGACCTCGTGAACCGCGCCGGGGCCGCGCAATTGGGCGACCTGTCGGCGTCGGTGCTGGTCACCACGCTGAGCAGCTTCCTGGGAGACTCACGCTCGCAGGGCAATCCGCAGCTCACCGAGTTCGCCGACGCGCTCAGCGCGCTGGGTCGCGGCGACCACGGGCCGATCACCCCGTTCATCCTGCGGGCCGCCGCGGGCGTCGGCACCGACGGTCAATTCGTCAACCGGTGCAGCGACAACCACGAGCCCTCCACCCCGGACAAGGCCAAGGCCCTCGAAACCAGTTGGGGCACGCAGTATCCGGTGTTCGGCAAGGTCGCGGCCATCGACCTGATGGCCTGCTCCGCCTGGCCCGCCGCCACCCCGATGACAGCCCCCGACAAACTCAACCTCCCCGTCCTGGTCCTCGGCGGCAGCGCCGACCCCGTAGTCGGCCAAGACGGACGCCCCACCGTCACCGGCGCCCTCAACGCGGCCGGCGCCACCACCTCCACCGTCGTCTGGCAAGGCTGGGGCCACCCCACCTTCGCCCACTCCGGCTGCGCCCAACAGTCCCTCGCCGACTACCTCAAGGACGCCAAACTCCCCGCCGACGGCACCGCCTGCCCGGCCTAGGCGATTTCGGACGCACCCGGCGCGTCAACTCGACCGGCGCGAGATCGGTTGTCGCATCGGTAGACGGTCGCCGGTCATTCGCGGGTCGGCGCATGTATGGGGGTGGGTTTCGGTGTACCGTGCCCGAGTGTTCCTTCGACAGCTCGAGCCGCGCACCGCTCGCACCACCGCCGAGGTACTGAACTTCGCCCTGTGGCCGCTCGCGATCCTCACCGTGATCCATCGCGTGTTCATCAATGCTGTCAACTACCACGTCACCAATGACTTCACGCCGGTGTACAACGCGTCGCTGGCGTTTCTGAATCATCGGGCCGTGTACAACGCCAACTTCAACTCGACCGACCCGGCGTACCTGTACCCGCCCAGCGGCACGCTGCTGATCTCGCCGCTGGCGATCATCGATCCGGAGAAGTCGCGGTGGGGCTTCATCCTGATCAATGCGATCGCGCTGCTGCTGGCCTGGTATCTGCTGCTGCGACTGTTCAACTACACGCTGAACTCGGTCGCCGCGCCCGCGCTGCTGCTGGCCATGTTCGTCTCCGAGACGGTCACCAACACGCTGGGCTTCACCAACATCAACGGGTGCCTGTTCCTGGCGATGATGGCGTACATCCACCTGCTGCTCAAGCGCAAAGACCTGTGGGCCGGTGTGGCATTGGGGTTGACCATCGCGGTCAAGGGGCCATTGCTGGTGCCGCTGTTGCTGATTCCGCTGGTGCGCGGGCAGTGGAAGGTGTTCATCACCGCACTCGGCGTCCCGGTCGTGCTGAACCTGCTGGCCTGGCCGTTGATCGTGGACTACAAGGCGTTCTGGACGCACACGCTGCCCTACCTGTCGGAGGCGCGCGACTACTTCAACAGTGCGATCGTCGGCAATGCCGGGTATTACGGTGTCGCCGACTGGCTGACCTGGAGCATCCGCATCGTCATGGGTGTGCTGGTGCTGATCTCGCTGTGGCTGCTGTACCGCTACTACCGCGAGGACGAGGTGTTCTACATCTGCACCACCTCCGGCATCCTGATCACCGCGACCATGCTGCTGGGCCCGCTGGGGCAGATGTACTACTCGATGTTCCTGTTCCCGCTGCTGATGACCGTGGTGCTGCGAAACTCGTTGCTGCGCAACTGGCCCGCCTGGCTGGCGATCTTCGGGTTCATGTCCTACGACAAGTGGCTCTCGGACCGTTGGCAGAGCATCGGCCGCGACCTGGAATACCTGCGCACCACCTTCGGGTGGGGGCTGCTGCTGATCGTGGTGTTCTGCGTGCTCGGCGACCGCTACCTGGCCGCCAAGCGCGAAGGCCGGCTGCAGACCGGCAAGTCGCTGGATCCGGCCTGGATGCACCCGGAATGGGACATCGACGACACCGAGGTCGCCGTCACGCCGCGCACCAAGGCCGGTGCCGCGTACTAGCGTGGAACCATGAGTTCCGATGCTGACACCTCGACGGGGGCCGAACAGCCCGTCCCGCGCATCCAGCTGACCCCGCAGGAATGGCGGGCCAAGCTGAGCCCGGAGGAGTACCACGTGCTGCGCGAGGCGGGCACCGAACGGGCATTCACCGGCGAATACACCGACACCGAGACCGAAGGCGTCTACTCCTGCCGGGCCTGCGGGTCCGAATTGTTCCGCAGCGGTGAGAAATTCCATTCGCACTGCGGCTGGCCGTCCTTCTTCGACCCGGCCAAATCCGACGCGGTCGTGCTGCGCACCGACGACACCCTCGGCATGCGACGCGTGGAAGTGCTGTGCGCCAACTGCCACAGCCACCTCGGACACGTCTTCGAAGGCGAGGGCTACCCCACCCCCACCGACAAGCGCTACTGCATCAACTCCCTGTCGCTGCGGCTGGAACCGACCGAGAACTGACCCGCCTGCGGGCCCCTACTCTGTGCTACAGTCTAGTGGTAGTCATTACCACTGAGTAGTACACTCCGAACAAAGGGGCCTGCCACGGAAAACTTGACGGAGATGCTGAAAGGCACGCTCGAAGGGTGCGTTCTCGAGATCATCGGGAGCGAAGAGACCTATGGATATGCCATCACGCGTCGGCTTAATGATCTCGGTTTCACGGATGTGATCGAGGGGACGGTTTACGCCATTCTGCTCCGGTTGGAGAAGAGCGGGTTGGTCGATGTTTCGAAACGACCTTCCGGTGTCGGACCGCCGCGTAAGTTCTATGCACTGAATGACGCGGGGCGGAAAGAACTCTCGACCTTCTGGATGAAATGGGAATACGTCTCATCGCGGATCAATGAGCTCAAGGGAAGTCAGTAATGAATTTCTGGGAGACAGTCACGGGTAGCGATCTCACCAGGGAATACAAGGCCTTCAATGCTCGGGCGGCGGCGCTGCCGGACGAGTATCGAACGGCTTGGGAAGAGATCAAGCGCACTATTTCACCGCACTCCGATTTCACCGGGCGCAATCTGATGCCCATTCTCGACGGCGTCCTCGGGCTGCTCGAGGAAACGGCGGCGGAGGGGCAGAGTGTCGCCGAGGCGCTCGGCGACGACATCGGAGGGTTCAGCGCGGCGGTCGCCGGTAATGCGGGGGCCAAGGATTACCGCGACAAATGGCGTGCGCAGTTGAATCGGAATGTGGCCCGCAAGCTGGATCGGCTAGGAGGATAATCGTGGGCATCCGCGACATCATCGAAGGCAAACGAGAGTGGCGGGCGCACATGGCGCGGGTCAACGCGCTCCCACCCGATTATCGGATCGTCTACAAGGAGATCCAGAAATACTATTTCAAGATCGGACCGGTCGAACTGACCAACGGTAATCTGCTGGCGGGCATTCTCGACTTCTTCGAGGAAGGGGTGGCCGAGGGCAAAGGGGTCATCGAACTCATCGGCAGCGATGTCGCCGCCTTCAGCGACAACCTGCTGGGCGACTCGCGCACCTACGCCGACCTCTATCAAGAGTCCCGACACCGATGAGTCCTTCGGCGTGCCGCCCAACAACACGCCGAAGGCTGCTCGATCGTCCACTCGACCTCGCTGCCGCTACACCCCTCGGGCAGGACAGCTGATCGAGTCGCAGGAACACTATGAGACGGGCGCGATTTCGGCGCATGCCCCGAATTCTGCGGGCAGCGCCGAAAGTCGCAGCACCGGAATCCCTACGGCAGCGCCGCGATCAGCTTGTCGACCTCGACGCGCGGACCGGTGAAGAACGGAATCTCCTCGCGCACATGGCGACGCGCCTCGGTGGCCCGCAGGTCACGCATGAGGTCGACGATGCGGTGCAGTTCCGGCGCCTCGAAGGCGAGGATCCACTCGTAGTCGCCGAGCGCGAAGGAAGCGACGGTGTTGGCGCGCACGTCCGGGTAGTCGCGGGCGGCCTTGCCGTGATCGGCCAGCATCTTGCGGCGATCCTCGTCGGGCAGCAGGTACCAGTCGTAGGAGCGCACGAACGGGTAGACGCAGATGTAGTTGCCCGCGTCCTCGCCCGCCAGGAACGCGGGGATGTGGGACTTGTTGAACTCGGCGGGGCGGTGCAGGGCGGCCTGGCTCCACACCGGGTTGGAGATCTGACCCAGCTCGGTGGTGCGGCGGAAGTCGGCGTAGGCGGCCTGCAGTTCCTCGATCTGCTCGGCGTGCCACCAGATCATGAAGTCGGCGTCGGCGCGCAGACCCGCGACATCGTAGAGACCGCGGACCACGACGCCGCGCTCCTCGAGGCTGTCGAAGAAGGCCTGCGCCTCCTTGATCGCGGCCTTGCGGTCATCGCCGAGCACGCCGGGCTCCACCTGGAACACCGAGAACATGAGGTAGCGGATGGTGTCGTTGAGGGCCTTGTAGTCGAGTCGCGCCATGGCACCCATCGTGCCACTGCGCCCGAACCCGCCCGGAATCGGGCAGGGCGGACATGGTGATTCAGGTCGCGCTCGCCGCCCAGGAGGTGATGAGGCGGCGCAGGCCGTCACGGAAGACCGTGTCGTCGGTGAGCAGTTCGCTGATGGTGTCCAGATGGGTTGCCATCACCGGGTATTCGTCCGGGTCCAGGGCGGCCAGCGCGGAGCGGGTGCGCAGCTGGGCGGGTTTGCGGTTGCGATGTTCGACCAGGGCCGCGCAGCCGAGGGTATAGAGGTAGAGCTCGCGGTAGCAGCGGAAGGCGTCGGCGGCGCTCAGGCCCAGTGAAACGCTGTCGGCCAGTTGCGGTTCGGTCAGGCGGGAGAGCAGGCGGCGGCCCAGCCAGGGGCGCGGGCCGCGCAGCATCACCAGGCCCGGGTAGGCGGTGAGCAGGGTGTACCAGGCGGCGAAGCGCGCCTCGGTGGCCGTCGGCCAGTCGCCGGAACCGGCGGGGATCTCGGGCAGGTCCAGGGCCAGCACGTCGGCCACCAGCTCGACCAGGCCGTTGAAATCGCCGCCGCCCCTGCGCAGCACGGTGGTGTGCGACACGCTCAGATCGGTGGCGATGGCGCGGAAGCTCAGCTCGGTGGCACCGCGGTTTTCGATGATCGCCAACCCGGCCCGGGCGATCGCCTCGGGTGTCGCCTCTTCGAGCAACTTCGAGTTCCTGGGCATACGACCAGCGTAAGTTACAGTGGAACAACGGGGGTCGATCGGCCCGTACATCCCGCCACGAGAACGAAAGAAGCGCACGTGCATCCGACATATGCCGAGGTGACAGCGGCCGCCGAACGAATCTCCGGCCACACCCGGCCGGTGGTGCTGGCCCGCGCCGACGCCGACACCGTGCCGGTCGCCGGAGAGGTCTGGTTCGCGCTCGAGCACATGCAGCACACCGGCAGCTTCAAGGCTCGCGGGGCCGCGAACTTCGTGCTGGCGCAACGGGAACAGGGGCGGCTGCCGCGGGTGGGGATCACCCTGGCCTCCGGCGGGAACGCGGGCGTGGCCGGGGCGTGGGCGGCGCGACTGGTCGACTCCGCGGCCACCGTCTTCCTGCCCGACAACGCGCCCGCGATCAAGGTGGCGCGGCTGAGATCGCTGGGCGCACAGGTGCTTTCCGGCGGCAACGCCTACGCCGACGCGGCCGCCGAATGCGAACGCTTCGCCGAAGTCAGCGGCGCACTGCGCTCCCACGCCTACGACGACCCCTACATCGCCGCCGGTGCGGGCACGCTGCTCGAGGAGATCGTCGCCCAACTGCCCGACCTCGACACCGTCGTGGTGGCGGTCGGCGGCGGTGGACTCCTGACCGGAATCACCGTGTCCGCCAACGAACACGGCATCCGCGTAGTAGCCGTCGAACCCGAGAACTGCCGAGCCTTCCACGCCGCCATCGAAGCCGGGGAACCCGTCGACGTCGACATCGATTCGGTGGCTTCGGACTCCCTCGGCGCCCGCCGCGTCACCCCGATGGCCCTCTCGGCCGCCGCCGAAGGCGACGTCATCCCCGTCCTCGTCACCGACAAACAAATCATCGCCGCCCGCCAAACCCTCTGGGACTGTCGCCGTCTCGCCGTCGAACACGCCGCCGCAACAGCCCTGGCGGCCCTGTTGTCCGGCGCTTATGTGCCCGCCCCTGGCGAGCGCGTAGCCGTCATCATCTGCGGTGCCAATACCGACCCCACGGATCTCGTCACCCGCTGACCACCTGCCGCACCATGGTTTTCGGTGCGCGGATCGAGGACGGACCGCGGGCCTGGATGCCGCGGCCGTGCCAGACCTCGCAGCGGCGGGGTGAATTCCATGCGGGCCACGCCGGGGGCAGGGCGCAGCAGCGGTTAGCCGGGGTCAGCGGGCGGCGCGAGTAGGCGCGGCGGGGGCGAGTGCGGATTGCGGGCGGTTGGTCAGCCAGCGGCGGTAGCGGCGTAGGGCGCGGGACTGGAGGAGCTGGTCGGTGATCAGGGCGTAGGCGGGATGGATTGTGGGGGAAGGGTTTCGGGAACCGGCCAGGCGGCGCATTTGGTGGCGGACCTGGGCCATTCCGGCTATGGAGGCCAGGGACTTGTCGGACCAGGTGATGGGGCGCAGGGTGGTGGTGGCTTCGAGGTTGTCGCGCCAGCGGGCGGGGAGGTCGGGGGTGACGGCGAGGGCGGTGCCCATGCCGATCACGGCGACCTTGCTGGATAGGACGCGCTCGGCGGTGGCGCGGCGGGTGATGCCGCCGGTCAACATCAGTGGGAGAGCGCTGGTTTCGGCCAGTTCGGCGGCCAGGTCGAGGAAGTAGGCCTCGCGGGCAACGGTGCTCGACACCGCAGCGCCGCTACCACCGGTAGCACTTGAACCGCCAAGGCCGTTCGACTCGGCGGTGGTGGGCGAGTCAGCAGTGGTGCTCGAACCAGCGGTGGCGCTCTCGGCGGCGGGGCGGCCCGACATGGCGGGGCTTTCGTAGCTGCCGCCGGACAACTCGACCAGGTCGACGCCCAGGGGTTCGAGGAGGGCGATGACGTGTTGGGCGTCGGTGGCGTCGAAGCCGCCGCGTTGGAAGTCGGCGGAGTTGAGTTTCACCGCTACCGCGAAGGTCGGGGAGACGGTCGCGCGGATGGCGCGGACCACGTCCAGGAGGAGGCGGGCTCGGTTTTCGAGGGAGCCGCCCCAGGCGTCGGTGCGGGTGTTGACCAGGGGTGAAAGGAATTGGGAGAGCAGGTAGCCGTGGGCGGCGTGGACTTCTACGCCGTCGAAGCCTGCTTGTTCGGCGCGGGCGGCGGTGGTGGCGAAGCGGGTGACGGTGTCGGTGATCTGGGCGGGGGTCATGGCGGTGGGGCGGCCGAAACGCTTGCTGTGCCTGCCTAATTCGACGGCCTTCTCGGAGGGACCCCAGGTGACGCCGGGCATGTTGGCCTGGACTTGGCGGCCGGGGTGGCTGATCTGCATCCACATTGCGGCACCGGCCGCCTTGCCCGCGCGGGCCCAGGCGGCGAACGGTTCCAGGGGTGCGGCGGCGTCGAGGACGATGCCGCCGGGGCCGGTGAGAGCCTCCGCGTGGACCATCACATTGCCGGTGATGAGCAGGCCCGCGCCACCCGCGCCCCAGCGGCGGTAGAGGGTGACGAGGCGCTCGTCGGGGAGTTGGCCGGCGGCCGCCATGCCCTCCTCCATGGCCGCCTTCGCGATCCGATTGGGCAGGATTGCGCCCGAGCGCAGGGCCAACGGCGAGAACAAGTCGGTCGTCATCCGCGATCACCTTCATATGTGTGCAGTGCTTACATAATGTGGACAGCGCTAACATAGAGGCTTGATGTAAGCGCTGTCAACACTTGTTAGGTTGAAGACATGCCGACCCCGAGCACGTCGTACCACCACGGCGATCTGCCCGCCACGCTGCTGCGCGCGGCCATCGAGCTCCTCGAAGCGGACGGTGCGGCCGGGCTCTCACTGCGGGCCGTCGCCCGCCACGCCGGGGTCTCGACCGCCGCGCCCTACCGGCATTACGCCGACCGCGAGGCGCTGCTGTCCGCGGTCGCCGCGGTCGGCTATCGCGAACTCGCCGCGCAGCTGCTCGCCGCGCACCCCTCCCCCACCAGCCCGGACGATCTGGCGACCATCGCGATCGCCTACATCCGCTTCGCGCTCGACCGGCCGGCCCTGTTCCGCGTCATGTTCGCCGAACCCTGCAACCCCGCCGACCCCGACCGCGTCGCGGCCACCGAGGCCATCAGCGCCTACGTCAAAATGATTGTCCAGCAGTCATTCCCGACCGTGGACCCGGACAACCTCGCGACGGCCGTCTGGGCCCTCGTCCACGGCCTGGCCTTCCTCCACATGGACGGCAAACTCGACAACTCCACCCCGGAAATCGTCGCCGCCCAAACCCGCGCCGCCATCCACGCCCTCATCGCCGCGGCCGCCACCGTCCCGAACCCGTGAGAATGCACTGACGCACAAGTCTTCTCGATGTTCACCTGCACCAGTGCATTCTCGGCGGCAAGGCGCGGCCGGGACGGCGGGATTCTGGTCAGTCGGCGAGGTGGGCGGTGATGATGGCGGCGGCCTTGGTGCCGGTCGCGGCGCAGGCGGGGACGCCGACGCCGTCGAGGTAGGCACCGGCCAGGGCCAGGCCGGGGAGATCGGCTGTGGCGGAACGCAGGTCGGCGATTCGGGTGGTGTGGCCGGGAGCGTATTGCGGGAGGCCGCCGGGCCAGCGTTGGACGACCGCGTGCAGGGGGCGGATCTCGATTCCGGTGACCGTGGAGAGGTCTTCGACAGCCGCACTGACGAGTTCATCGTCGGACCAGGACAGTGGGGCGGGGTCGCCGAAGCGGCCGAAGGAGGCGCGGACCAGGGCCACGTCGCGGGCGGCGAGGTGCGGCCATTTGCGGCTGGAGAGGGTGAAAGCCTTGGCGCGCAGGGGTTCACCGGTGGCGACCAGGATGCCGGAGTTGTCGGGGAGCGCGGTGCCTGCAGCGAGGGCCAGCGCTACCACCGCGGACGAAGCCAGTTCGATGCCGCCGGCGAGGTCGGCGGCATCGGGAGCCACCTCGCGCAGCAGATCCGCCGTGACAGGGGCGGGCGTCGCGAGGATGACCGCGTCCACCTCGCCCACCGGGTCGAGCCGCCAGCCGGTGGCGGTGCGCGCGAGCTTGGTTGCGGCGGTGCCGATTTCGGTCTTCACGTCGGCGGCGGCCCGCAGGGCGTCGAGCAGCGCGCGGTAGCCATCGCGAATGCCGCCGAACACCGGGGTCGTGCTGGGCGGCGGCAGCGCCTCGGACACCGCCTGCGTCAGGCTGGTCGCCCCCCGATCGAGGGTGGCGGCGAGGGTCGGCAGCGCAGCCCGCACCCCGATCGAATCCGCCAGTCCCGCATACACTCCGCCGAGCAGCGGATCCACGCTGCGTCGAACGACCTGCTGCCCGAACCGATCCCGCACCAACTCCCCCACCGACATATCCCCGCCGCTCACCCACACCAGCGGCCGGTTCGACTCATCCTCGATCATGGCCAGGGTCGCCGCATCGACCAGTCCCGCAACCGATTCCGCACCCGCCGGAATCCCCATCAACGTCCGCTCCGGCAGCCGATGCCCCGCCCCCTGCGACCACACCAGCGGCCGCTTCCCCGCCGGATGCACGAGCTGCTCCTCGATCCCCAATTCCCGCATCAGAGCCGGGATTTCGGGCCGCCGCCCGACAAAAGCCTCCGCCCCCAGATCAACCGGATCCCCCTCGATATCTACCGTCCGCAGAATCCCGCCGACCCGATCCCGCCGCTCCACCAACACCAGTTCCGCCGCGTCCCCCAACGCCCGCCGCAGTCGATAGGCAGCCACCAGCCCGCTGATCCCGCCACCAACCACCGCGACCCGCATCGACCACTCCTCGTCACCTGCGCCCCGCACCTTCACGTCGAGCCGCTCCGCAAGTCAACCTACTCCCGCCGGACGCGCCCGCCGCCCGCGCGGTGCCTTGCCCCACCAACCCCCCGGCCCGGGGACCGACCGGCCTCACCAGGCATTTCAACAAACCCGCCGGAGAAATGGCGCACACCGGAACGTGATTGACGCCGCGTCCGACGGATCGGAATCTCGGGGTCAGGGGACGGTCAGTTCCGTGCGGAGGTCGGTGGCGGCGTGCAGCACCCCGGCCCATTCGGCATCCGAGGGGTCGACGGGGCGGTGTTCGGTGAACAGGGGGTTGAGCTGCACGTTCTCGGATTCCTTGTGCAGGTCCTGAAATACGGACAGCATGCGTTCGACCGGGTTGTGGCCGAGGCGTTTTCCGAGACGGTCGAGTACGGCATCGAGGATCTCGGACGGGTCGGGAGCCGGTACCTCGATCGCGTCGCCGCAGCGGGCCAGCTGCTCGGTGTAGCGGTCCTCCCAGAACTCGACGCGCCAGCCGGGCCACAGGTCGATCAGGGCGGGGAGCAGACCGGGCATGGTGAAACCGATCCACACGCCGATGCTGCGGGTGTCGATGTCGATGTGCAGACCGCTGGTCGGCACGCCGGTGAGGGCGAGGTGCGTGGTGCCGCCCACGGGGAGCCGCTCCAGCAGGGCCGGGCCTTGCCAGGCGGTGTGCTGGAACGTGTAGAGCGGGTAGGCGGTGACAGTTCCGGCGGCCGCGACGGTCAGCAGGTGGGGATCGTCGAGGTCGTCGGTGACCGACTCGGGCAGTAGCCGGTCGTCCTCGTCCAGACGCCGGACAACGGAGCGGTCCACCCCGGCGGCGGCAGCCAGATCGCCGATGCCGTCGTAGGCCCAGCGGATCCGCCAGCCCGGCCAGGTGCGGGCCAGCAGGGCGGCATAGATCCGCTTGTGCGGCACGGATTCCTCGAGCAGCTGGTCACCGAAGTAGACGAGCTCACGCCGGGTCAGGTCGACGACCGCGCCGCCCTCGCACCAGACGTCGTCGAGCCAGTCGGTGGCCGGGTCGCACAGGCGCTGGGCGGAGATGAAACGGCAGGCCGCATCCGGGCCCGCGATCAGCACGGACCCGATGGTGTCGGCGGCCCAGTGCGAATAATGCAGTCGCGGGCCGTCACCGTCGATCAGGACGAAATTGGCTCTGGCACCCATGCGGGAGACGGTACCGGCAGGTAACCGCTGATCTCACATGGTTTTTCGGCTGCCGAGGACCTCAGAGCGGGGCGGGCAGCGAGTGGATGAGGGCGACGGTGTCGGTGATGACGGTCGGGTCGGTGTTGGGCAGCACGCCGTGGCCGAGGTTGAAGATGTGGCCCTTGGCGCCCAGGGTGATTGCCTCGTCGGCCTCGCGGGCGATGCGGCGGACCTCGGATTCGATGGCGGCGGGGCCGGCGAACAGGACGGCCGGATCCAGGTTGCCCTGCAAGGCTTTTCCGGGGCCGACGCGACGGGCGGCCTCGTTCAACGGGATTCGCCAATCGACGCCGACCACGTCCGCGCCCGCCTCACCCATGGCGCCGAGCAGTTCGCCGGTGCCGACACCGAAGTGGATGCGCGGGATGCCCGCGTCGGCGACCTCGGTGAAGACTCGTTGCGAGTGCGGCATAACGTATTCGCGGTACTGGGCCAGGGTCAGCGCACCCGCCCAGGAGTCGAACAGCTGCACGGCGTCGACGCCCGCGCCGATCTGGGCGCGCAGGAATTCGACGGTGATGTCGGTGAGCGCGCTCATCAGCTGATGCCAGGTTTCGGGGTCGGCGAGCATCATCGCCTTGGTGCGCTCGTGGTTCTTGCTGGGCCCGCCCTCGACCAGGTAGGACGCCAAAGTGAACGGGGCGCCGGTGAATCCGATCAAGGGGGTGGTGCCGAGCGCGTCGAGCAGCAGCTTGATGCCCGCGGTGACCGCACCCACCTCTTCGGCGCGCAGCTGCGGCAGCGCGCGCACATCGGCGACCGTGCGTACCGGATTCGCGACCACCGGGCCGACTCCCGGCACGATGTCGAGGTCGATGCCCGCGGCCTTGAGCGGAACGACGATGTCGGAGAACAGGATTGCCGCGTCCACATCGTGGCGGCGAATCGGCTGCATGGTGATCTCGCACACCAGCTCCGGGTCGAAACACGATTCCAGCATGCCGATTCCGGCACGCACTTCCCGATACTCCGGAAGGGACCGACCGGCCTGTCTCTGGAACCACACCGGCCGACGATGCGGCACGCCACCGGTGGCGGCGGCAAGGAACGGGGCATCGGTCAGCAGGCGGCGGGTTGAAGTACTCATCACCGCCCATCGTAAAGGGGGCCCGGCGGCGCGCCTCGCACCGCTCGGCTCCCCGGGGGTCTACGGTGCCATTCGTGACACCGCTCGACTTCCGCGACGGCGCTGCCCCGACCCCGGAGCCCGAAGAACCAGCCCGGTTCCGCGCCGCGGTCGAGGCCATGGGAACCGCATCAGTGCACCCCCGAATCGAACTGGCACCGATCCGTCCGCCCCAGCGCCTGGCCCCGTACTCCTACGCCCTCGGCGCGGAAGTCACCCGGCCCGACGCCACCGTGATACCCGTCGACTCCGACGGCGACGCCTTCGGCCGCCTGATCCTGCTGCACGACCCGGCCGGTCAAGAGGCCTGGCACGGCGTCTTCCGGCTGGTCGCCTACATCCAGGCCGACATCGACTCCGCGCTCGCGGCCGACCCGCTGCTACCGGAGGTGGCGTGGAGTTGGCTGGTCGACGCGCTGGATTCGCGCACCCCGTTCACCGCGCTCGGCGGCACGGTCACCTCCACCAGTTCGGTGCGTTACGGCGATATCGCCGGACCGCCGCGCGCGCATCAGCTCGAATTGCGTGCGTCCTGGACGGTCACCGACACGACGATGCGACCGCATGTCGAGGCGTTCTGCGAGGTGCTCGCCTTCGCGGCCGGACTGCCGCCCGCCGGTGTCACCCGACTGGATGTGCGCCGGGGCGAGAGCACTGAATAGCCCGCGCACCCGGCCGCGGTATCACGCGGCCGCCATCCCGCCCCCACCCGAATTCCCACGCCCTGCGCCAGGAAATAGCCCCTCGCCTGCGAGAACGTCTGTACTGCAACGAAATCGGCGCCCGGCACGTACGATTCCCAATGGCCCGACGCAGTGTCACGGCCCGGCGTTTCACCGACGTGACGCGGCTCGCCATTGCCCTACCCGTAGAGTTCAAGACCATGTCCGTACCAGATGAACCCGAAGCCACTGCCGCGGTACCGTTGCTCGCGCCAGTGGAGGGTGTACCGCCGGTACTGGACACTGCTGCCGAAATCGAGGCGGCCGCGCGGCGACTGGCCGCCGGCACCGGACCGCTCGCGGTCGACGCCGAACGCGCCTCCGGGTTCCGCTACTCCAATCGTGCGTATCTGATCCAGTTACGCCGCGAGGGCGCGGGCAGCTTCCTCATCGATCCGATTCCGGTGGACGGCGATCTCGAACCGCTCGCCGATGCGATCAACGATCTGGAGTGGGTGCTGCACTCCGCCGATCAGGATCTGCCCGGACTGGCCGAACTCGGCCTCTACCCGGCGGTGCTCTTCGATACCGAACTCGGCGGTCGGCTGGCCGGATACGAGCGGGTCGGGCTGGCGGCCATGGTCGAGAAGCTGCTGGGCCGGGAGCTCAAGAAGGGCCACGGCGCGGCCGACTGGTCCACCCGGCCGCTGCCCGACGACTGGCTGAACTACGCCGCCCTGGATGTCGAGCTATTGATCGAGCTGCGCGACGCGGTCGCCGCGGATCTCGAGGAGCAAGGCAAATCCGAGTGGGCCGCACAGGAATTCGAGCATGTGCGCACCGCGGAACCGTCCGCGCCGAAGTCCGATCGGTGGCGGCGCACCTCCGGCATCCACGCGCTGCGCCGCACCCGCCAGCTCGCCATCGTGCGCGAACTCTGGACCACCCGCGATCGGCTGGCCCGCCTGCGCGATGTGGCCCCCGCCCGCATCCTGCCGGACTCGGCGATCGTGGCCGCGGCCACCAACGAACCCAAGACCATCGCCCAGCTGCGCACGCTGCCGATCTTCGGCGGACCGCGGCAGCGCCGCTACTCGCGCGAATGGCTCGGCGCGGTCGAACGGGCCCGCGCGCTGCCCGACAGCGAACTGCCCCCGCTGACCCAACCCTTCGACGGCCCGCCCCCGGTCAACCGCTGGGAGCGCCGTGATCCGGCCGCGGCCGCCCGCCTGCAGCGCGCCCGCGCGGCCATGACCGACCTCTCCACCGAAGTCTCGGTCCCGGTCGAGAACCTGCTCACGCCGGATCTGTTGCGTCGCATGTGCTGGGACGGTCTGCCCAAGTCGGCGACCAACGGCGAGGCCCCGGGCTTGATCGAGGACTACCTCGCGGCCGGCGGCGCGCGCCCCTGGCAGCGCGACCTCGCGGTCCCGCGGCTGAGTGAAGCCCTGTACCCGAAGGACTGACCCCGGAAATACCGCCCACAAAAGTTGGGGCACACCGGTTTTCTGAAGTGGACTCATTTCACAGTACGTGAAAGTTAGATTCTGTCGACCCTGATCCGAGGGGTACGACAAGGAGTCCACACATGCCCGCCGCCCACCGCCGCACCCACCACATCGCCTGGGGCACAACCGCTCTCGCGATTGCCGCGACGGTCACCACCGTGCTCGCGCCCACCGCGTCCGCGACCATCGACACCCCCAACGTGCTGGACTGCCCGACCACCAACAACTGCACGCCGGTGACATCGTTCGTCGTGGGCCACAGCTACCTGTTCGGGTCCAAGACGGTCCACAGCGACCTGGTCGCCTTGCGGGTGTACTTCTACGACAACGGGCAGTGCCTCGGAAACACCCCGCAAGCCGACAACGGTGACGTCACCGTCCTCGTCGGCGATCCCGCCTACATCACCTGGGTGCCGCAAACCGCCGGAACCCACAAGCTCACCGTGCAGCAGGGCACGGAATCGCAATCGATCACCGTCACCGTGGCCGCCGCGCCCGCCGGATCCCCGACCGCGCAACAACCCACCCAGGGCGGCTGCGACGGCGCAGGCCTCCTCGGCACCGGCAGCGCCGACCTCGGAGCCGGCAGCTCCCTGATCAAGGGCCTGACCTCCGGCAGCGGGCACTGACCCCACCGCGAAGCAGCACCGACCCGAGCTCATCGACAAAGGAATACACCAGTGCACGTCGAATCCCGAATCATGCGCCGGATCGCCTGGGCCGCAACAACTGTCGCCCTGTCGTCGACCATCATCGGGCTCTCCGCACCCACCGCCACCGCTCATATCCCGAGTCCCGAGATCGACGATTGCTCGACCGGCTTCTGCGCGGTGCCCGCGTCCTACATCGTCGGACACACTTATTCGTTCGACGCGGACTACTCGCTGGACAACCCGACCTCGACGAACTTCTACGCCGATGGGCAATGCCTCGGCAGCATCACCTACCCGCACGCCGGGCGCAATGCCGTTCCATGGGTTCCCACCACCGCGGGAACGCACGTCCTCACCTTGAAGGAAAACCTCCCGTTCCCGTGGGCGGGGCCTCCAGCGGGGACATTCACGGTGACCGTGCTGGCCGCGCCGCCGGGATCACCCGTTCCGCAGCCACCACCGCCGCAGGGCAACTGCGTCAGTTCCGGCAGCGGCAGTCTGCTCGGCTCCGGTAGCGCGGGGCTGCCCGGATCGAGTTAGTCCGCGCCGTCCGCACCCCCAATCCGAACAAAGCAAGGAGTCATCAATGTCTATCCCAACTCGCCGTGCACGCCACTTCGCCTGGGCCGCAAGCCTTGTCGGCGCCGTCGGCACCCTCACCGTATTGTCCCCGGGCCTCGCCACCGCCGGTATTCACGGCATCGAGGTGTTGGACTGCTCGGGTGGCGGCAACAATTGCCCGAACGCCACGACCGTCGTTGCAGGGCAAAGCTATCTGCTCTACGCGCCTTATGACGGCACGAGCACCACCACTCCCCCGAGCAGCTTCTTCGACAACGGGGCCTGCATCGGGAACAACAGCGCGAAGGCCGTCACCTGGGTGCCGCAAACCCCCGGAACCCACACGCTGACCACCAAGGGCGGGGCATGGGCGGATTCGTTGACGGTGACCGTGGTCGCCGCGCCCGCCGGAACAACGATCGCGCCGCAACCTCAGCAGGGCGGCTGCAGCATCGGGTCCGGCAGCTCGAGCCTGTTCCCCGGCAGCTAGCCGCCATCCGAATCGTCATGGAGAGCAAGATCATGGGTACCACTCCCCTCCTGCGCCACACCTTCTGGGGTGCAACCACTTTGGCTATGGCCGCGACCGTCACCACCCTGTCCGTTCCCACCGCGAGCGCTGAGTTGCAGGGGCAGCCGGCCGGAGTCTGGGACTGTTCGACCAGTCCCTGCACGCAGCCCTCGACCTACGTCGTCGGGCACACCTACTCGTTCGACACCGGATCCGCCGGGGGTACCCCCGCCTGGCAGTACCAGTACACGTCCGCGAATTTCTACGACGACGGGCGATGCCTCGGCAGCATCTCGTTGCCGACCAACGGCCCGACATCCGTCCCCTGGGTTCCGACCACCGCCGGGACACACAAAATGACCCTCGCGATGAACGGCATCCTCCCGCTGATGGTTCCCCAGCCGACGGTGTTCACGGTGACGGTGGTCGCCGCGCCGCCGGGATCGCCTGTCGCGCAACAACCGCCGGTGCAGGGCAACTGCGCCATGACGGGCAGCGGAACCGGCAGCGCCGACCCGCTCGGATCCGGCAGCGCACGACTGCTCGACACCGGCCACAGCGGCAGCTGATCCCCTCCCACGAAGGCTCACACCTATGCACACCGCCCACCGCCCCATCCACCGCATCGGTTGGGGTACAACAACTCTCGTATTGGCCGCGACCATCACCGCGTTGACCACCCCCACGGCGAACGCCAGTATCGAGGACGAGGTTCCCAACGTCTGGGACTGCTCGACCGGATCCTGCAACCTGCCCTCGACCTACGTGGTCGGACACACCTACATGTTCAGCCCGGGCTCACCCGGGGGTATGCCCACTACCGATCCCCTGCACACCTCGGCGAACTTCTACGCCGACGGGAAATGCCTCGGCGGCTATTCGCTCCCACACACCGGCTCCGACAGTGTCCCGTGGATGCCTACCGCTGCCGGAACCCATACGCTCACCCTCCGCTACCTCGACATCATCCCGTTCGTGTACACCCCGGCGACAGTGTTGACGGTGACCGTGGTCGCCGCACCCGCGGGATCCCCCACCCCGCAGCCGCCCGCGCCACTGGGCTCCTGCACCGGCTCGGGCAGCGCCGACCTGTTCAACCCCATCGGATCCGGCGGCACGAAAGGGACCGGATCCGCCTAGGCTGCGGCAGGCCCGCCGCGGAGCTGGCGGCAGCCTCGACCTCACTGACCGGATGCTCTTCCCTCGGCACGCAGGGGTGTCGAGGGAAGAGCATCCGCTCAGTCCTGGAAGTTGGGTGGGCGGCGGTCGCGGCGGGCTCGGATGGCCTCGTCGAAATTGTCGGTGGTGAGGCGGACGTAGAGCTGGGCTAGGCCCTCGTTTTGCATGTGGGATTCGAAAGAGCCTGCCTCCAGGCCGTTCCAGAGGAGGCGTTTGGTGAGTTCGCCGCCGACGCGGGACCAGCGGATGATCTGGTCGGCGGTGTCGTAGGCGGCCTCGAGGAGTTTGTCGGCGGGGACGACGCGGGAGACGATGCCGATGCGTTCGGCCTCGGTGGCGTAAACGTCGCGGCCGGTGAGCATGATCTCGAAGGCGCGGGTGGAGCCGATGGCGCGCGGCAGCGTGTAGCTGATGCCGAGTTCGGCGGAGGTGAGGCCGTTGTTGATGCCCGCGGCGCGGAAATACGCTTCGTCCGAGGCGATTCGGATGTCGGTACCCATGGCCAGGCAGAAGCCGCCGCCAATGGCCGCGCCGTTGATGGCGCTGATCACCGGCTGATGCATGCGCTTGATCGTGAGCATCACGTTGTCCAGCAACGACATCGAGCGGCGTGCGATGCTGGTGCGCGTCAACCCCTCCACCCCGGGCACCTTGCCGGCGTGCTGCAAATCCGCGCCCGAGCAGAACCCGTGCCCGGCCCCGGTGAGCACCACCACCCGCACCTCGTTGTCGGCCGCCACGTCCTCGAGGGTCTCGCGCAGCGGCACCATCACGTCGAACGCCATGGCGTTCATCCGTTCGGGCCGGTTCAACGTGACCAACGCGATCTGGGGACGCGGCTTCTCGACAAGCACAAACGACATCCGAACTCCTGACCAGAAAACTGTAACCTGTTTCAGAATCTACGCGAGAAGTCCAGCTCCGCACAGAAAAACGGGCCCGCGATCGGTGGATCGCGGGCCCGTGGGTGTCGCTGCGCGCTACTCGGTGGGGAGAAGCGCGTTCTGAATGTTCTCGGCCGAGGTGTCCGAGGTGTCGGCGGCGCCGAGCCAGACGTGGACGCGCTGGGCGACCTCGCCGGGGGTGAGGCCGATCTCCTGGTGGATCTTGGCGCGCGAGGCGTGGTCCAGGAAGCGCTGCGGGACACCGAGATCGCGGGTCGGGACGTCGACGCCCATGCTGCGGAGACGGGCGGAGATGGTGGAACCGATGCCGCCGTGCAGACCGCTGTCCTCGAGGGTGACGACGAGCCGGTGGTTCTCGGCCATCTTGACCACGGCGTCGGCGACCGGCAGCACCCAGCGCGGGTCCACGACGGTGACCGAAACCCCTTCGGCCTCCAGCAGATCCGCCACCTTCAGGGCGAGCTCCGCGAAGGGACCAACCGCGACCAGCAGCACATCGGCGCGCACCGAGTAGGAGGCGGCGTCCTGCACGTCGGGCATGCGCAGCACGTCCACGCCCTCGAAGCGCTCGACCGCCGGAATCTCCTCGATGGCAGCGCCCTTGGGGAACCGGATCGCGGTGGGTCCGTCGCTGACGTGCAGCGCCTCCGCGAATTCCTCACGCAGCGTGGCCGCGTCACGCGGGGCGGCCACCCGGATGCCGGGGACGATGCCCAGCACCGAGAGGTCCCACATGCCGTTGTGCGAGGCGCCGTCGTCGCCGGTGATGCCCGCCCGGTCCAGCACCAGGGTCACCGGGAGCTTCAGCAGCGAGACGTCCATCAGCAGCTGATCGAAGGCCCGGTTGAGGAACGTCGAATAGATGGCGACGACCGGGTGCAGGCCACCCAACGCCATCCCGGCCGCGGAGGTCATGGCGTGCTGTTCGGCGATGCCGACGTCGAACATCCGGTCCGGGAAGCGTTCCCCGAATGCCGACAGACCGGTCGGCCCCGGCATGGCGGCGGTGATCGCCACAATGTCGTCGCGCTGCTCGGCCTGGGCGATGAGCTCCTTGGAGAACACCGAGGTCCACGAGGTGCCCGACGAACCGCCCAGCGGCTCACCGGTCTCCGGGTCGATCTGGCCGACCGAGTGCATCTGATCGGCCACATGATCCACGGCGGGTTTGTACCCGCGGCCCTTCTGCGTCACCGCGTGCACGATGACCGGACCGCCGAAGTCCTTGGCCCGCTTGAGCGCGGCCTCCAACATCACCGGATCGTGCCCGTCGACCGGACCCACATACTTCATGCCCAGATCGCTGAACAGCTCCTGCGGCGCGACCGCATCCTTGATCCCGGTCTTGATGGCATGCAGCATCGAGTACGCCGAATCCCCCACGCGCGGAATGCTCTGCACGATCCGCTTGGTGGCGTCGAGCGCGTGCTCGTAGGCGGGCTGGGTACGCAGACCGGCCAGTCGCTCGGCGAGGCCGCCGATGGTCGGCGCGTAGGAACGGCCGTTGTCGTTGACCACCACGATGACCGAACGATCCTGGCCGGCGGCGATATTGTTCAACGCCTCCCAGCACATGCCACCGGTCAACGCGCCGTCGCCGACAACCGCGACCACGTGCCGCTTCTGCCGGGTCAGCGCGAACGCCTTGGCGATGCCGTCCGCATAGGACAGCGAGGCTGAGGCGTGCGAGGACTCCACCCAGTCGTGGGCACTCTCGGCCCGGCACGGGTACCCCGACAGGCCGCCCTCTTTACGCAGCGTGTCGAACCCGTCCTTACGGCCGGTGAGGATCTTGTGCACGTAGGCCTGATGACCGGTGTCGAAGATGATCGGGTCGGCAGGCGAGTCGAAGACTCGGTGCAACGCGATGGTCAGCTCCACGACCCCGAGGTTCGGCCCTAGGTGCCCGCCGGTGACGGCGACCTTCCGCACCAGGAACTCCCGAATCTCCTCGGCCAGCTCGTGCAGCTCCGGTACCGACAGCCGACGCAGATCCTCGGGCGTGTCGACCCGGGAAAGCACTCCCACGGCTATTGCTCCCTCCGGATGTCTCCTGTGATTGCAACAGTCTACGGAGCCCGTAGTGGACCCCGATGCCGGGAACGAAACGCCACCTGCGACATCCGTAACAGATGTGAGGCTCCCCACACGTTACGCCGGTTAGAGTGGCTCGGTGGTCCCCTCCGGCGGCGTCGTGGCCCGCATCATCGACGAAGTGTACGAGCTGTGCCGGGCCGACACGTCGGGAACGCTGGCCGACTACATTCCGGAACTCGCGGCGGTGCAACCCGATTCGTTCGGCATCTGTCTGGCTACCGCGGACGGGCGGGTGTACGGGAGCGGAGATCTGGACACCGCCTTCACGATTCAGTCGATCTCGAAGCCGTTCACATACGCGCTGGCCCTGGCCGATCGGGGCCCGGACGAGGTGTCGCGGCACATCGATGTGGAGCCGTCCGGGGAGCCGTTCTACGAAATCAGTCTGGACCCCCAGACACAGCGGCCCCGCAACCCGATGATCAATGCCGGGGCGATCGCGGCGGCCTCGCTGATCAAGGGCACCGACGCGGCCGACCGGTTTGCCCGAATTCGGCGGAGCTACAGCCGATTCGCCGGACGCGAGCTCACCATGAACGAGGCGGTGTACGCCTCGGAGGCGCGCACCGGATTCCGCAATCGCGCGATCGGGCTGCTGCTGCGCGGCGCGGGCATCGTCGACATCGATCCGGACGAAGCGGTCGACACCTATTTCCGGCAGTGCTCGATCGACGTCACCGTGCGCGATCTCGCGGTGATGGCCGCGACCCTGGCCAACAACGGCATGAATCCGCTGACCCACGAACGCGCGCTGACCCGGCCGCTGGTCGAGCAGGTGCTCTCGGTCATGACCACCTGCGGCATGTACAACTCGGCGGGCGAATGGGTGACCACGGTCGGGCTGCCCGCGAAAAGCGGTGTGGGCGGCGGCATCCTGGCCGTGCTGCCCGGGCAGATCGGCATCGCCGTGTACTCCCCCAGGCTTGACGCGCACGGCAGCAGCGTGCGCGGGGTGAAGGTCTGCCGGGAACTCTCGGACCGCCTGGGCCTGCACTTCCTGCACGTGACCCGCGCTGCGCACACCGCGATTCGCGCCGCCTACTCGGTGGCCGAAGCCCCCTCCCGGCTGCGGCGCGACGCCGATGAAATGGCCGTACTGCACGAATTCGGTGACCACGCGCGGATCTTCGAGCTGCACGGCGATCTCTTGTTCGCCGGTGCGGAATCGGCGGTCCGCGCCGCCGAGGAGACCCCCGGCGAGCTCGAGGCGCTGGTCCTGGACCTGCGCGAGGTCGGCGATGTCAGCCCGGTCGCCATCCGCATGCTCAACGACCTGGAGGCCGCGCTCGCCGCCACCGGTTGCCGGGTGGCCCTGGTCGATCCGGACGCCAAGCTCGGGCACCTGGTGTCCAGCCTGGATCCCAAGGATCCGCGCGGGCGGGTGTTCGTCGACCGCGACGCCGCCACCGAGTGGTGCGAAGAGCTCATCCTCGACCGGCATCGCCCACCCGGCCAGGAGTGTCCGGCCGCGCTGACCATCGACGAACATCCCGCGCTGGCCGATCTGCCCGATGACGAACGCGCCCGGCTGGCAAAGGAATTCGAGACCCGCACCATCGCCCGCGGCGAGCTCATCGTCGCCCGCGACAGTCCCCGCAGCGGCCTGTTCCTGATTCTCGACGGCCGGGTCCGCTTCACCTTCACCGACCGCGACAACCGCCGCCACCGCCTCATCACCCTCACCCCCGGGCTGTCGTTCGGTGAGACCTCCATGCTCGCGGATGTGCCGTTCGCCAATGACGTGCACGCCGAAACCATGGTACGGGTGGCCGTCCTGTCCCCCACCCGCTTCGATGCCCTGACCGCCCAGGCGCCGGAAGCCAAACTGGCTCTCCTGCAACGCCTGGCCGCGACGGCCTACACCCAGGCCGACGCCGCACTCCGCTCGGTCGCCACCCATCCCTCGCTATGAGCCTTCAGGCCGACGCCGCCGAGCGCGCGCCGGTGGCGCCAACCGCCCGTTTCGACCGGCTCACCAGCCAGGCCCCGCATATCGAACTCGCACTGCTGGAACGGCTCTCAGCCGCGGCCTATCCCCAGGCCGATGCCGCCGTGCGCGTGGTTGCTGCGCACGGCGGCATCCGACCGTTCCGGGAGAAGATCGCCCGACACCCCGCGGTCGGTCGGACGATCACTCCCGAAGTCGTTGCGGCTCAGCGGTAGCCGTACTCCTGCCAGCGGTCGAGGACGCGCTGCTGGATCTCGGTGGGCCAGCCGTTCTCGAAGCTGCCCTTGATCGGGCGGCGGCCGGCGGGGAAATGGTCGGCGAGCAGGCAGTTGTAGATGACCTTGCCCGCCTTGAAGGAATGGGATTCCTCCGGGGAGAGGTAGACCGCGAGCTGGTCGGAAATCGCTGCCGGGTAATGGAATTCGCCGCGGTCGATATCGGGATGCGAGCGAGTCGCGAAGGCCCACACCACCTCGTCGAGGTTGGTGATGTCGACATCGTCCTCGACCACCAGGATCTTGGGCGCGTTCACCGACGGCTTACCCGTGAAGATGATCTTCGCGATCTGGTCGACCAACTCGTGCGAGCCCAGACCGGTGGTCTCGTGCCAGTCCTGCTTCACCGCGAGGGTCAGCCAGTGCACGGCCGCCTCGAAGTTGTACCAGGCCGAGGAGACCGGCAGTCCGGCCTGCCGCAGCAGGTAGAGGATCTCGGCGGCACTGGTGGTGCCGATGATGGTGTGGTCCTCCTCCACCGGCGGGCCCGCGGCCACGGTCGGCTGGATGGCGCCGTCACGGTAGGTGATGGCGGAGACGTGGAAGACCTGCTTGAGGCTGGCCTCGGTGGCGTTGTAGCCGGGGAATTCGTTGAACGGGCCCTCCAGGACCGTCTCGTCGAGGGCGATGTGGCCCTCGATGACGATCTCGGCGGTCGCGGGGACCAGCAGGTCGACGGTCTCGGCGGGCACCAGTTCCAGGCCCTCGCCGAAAAGCGCGCCCAGGAAATGGGTTTCGTCCTCACCCTCGGGAATCGGCATGCCGCCCACCCACGGCAGGCCCGGCTCCACGCCGATGGCCAGCGCGATCGGCATCGGCTTGCCGATCTCGGTCCACTTCGAGCGGATGATGCCCAGATGCTGCGGCCCGGGGATCAGGCACGCCAGGGTGTTGCGGTCGTGGATCATCATGCGGTTGATCGACCAGTTGGTCCACGAGCCGTCAGGGGTCTTGACGATGTTCATCCCGTAGGTCTGGATGTAGCGGCCACCGTCATTGCCGTGCAGCTTCGGCGTCGGGAACGCGAACAGGTCGATCTCGTCGCCGAGCTTGACGTTCTGCTTGCAGGGCGCGTCCGCGCGATCCACCACCACCGGCGGGATACCGGGCTTGGCGCGGGCATCCGCGAGCGCCTCCACGATCTGCTGACCGGTCGCGTCGGCGGGCAGGCCCAGCGCCAGCGCAATGCGCGCCAGCCGGTGTTCGGGACCCGAGAGTGCACCGGGCGCACCCAGCACACGGAAGCCGCTGTCCTGGTAGTCGGTGATATTGGTGAACAGCGGCGCGGGTGCCTTCAGGTCGTAGGAGCGGCGAATGATCGCGCCCAGCTCCATGTTCCAGTCGACCTCGGTGTCGATCTGCTGGATCTCGCCGATCGCGGTGAGCGCGTCGATGAACTCGCGCAGGCTCTTCAGATGGGCCACAGCCTCTTTCACTTTCCTTCGATCGAGGATTCGCCCCAGCGGGGCAGGTCGGGGACGTCGATGCCGAGCAGGTCCAGGGCGCGCCCGGCGGTGTGGTCGACGATGTCGGCGACCGATTCGGGATTCAGGTAGAAGGCGGGCACCGGCGGCATGACGATGCCGCCCATCTCGGTGACGGCGGTCATGGCGCGCAGATGCGCCAGCGTGAGCGGGGTTTCGCGCACCATGAGCACCAGGCGGCGACGCTCCTTGAGGGTGACGTCGGCGGCGCGGGTGAGCAGGTTGTCGTTATTGGCGTAGGCGACCGCCGACAGCGTGCGAATCGAGCACGGGGCCACGATCATTCCGGCGGTCCGGAACGAACCGGACGCGATGGCCGCGCCGATATCGGCGGGCCGGTAGGTAACGTCGGCCATGGCCGCGAGATCGCCTGCGGTGAGACCGGTTTCATAGGCGCGGGTCTGCTGCCCCGCCGGGGTCACCACCAGGTGCGTCTCCACCCCCGCCTTGCGGGCCAACTCCAACACCCGCACCCCATACGCGATACCCGTCGCGCCGCTGATACCCACCACCAAACGCCGCGCACCACTCACCGAACAAGGATCGGGCACCGCCGGTTGGCCATCAACGGCGAAATCCGGGAGAATCGATAAGAAATGCTAATCGAAGACTCTTTGCGCGATACCCGCGTCGATCCGGCCGAATTGGAAGCCTTCGTGGTGCTGGCCGAAGAACTGCACTTCGGGCGCACCGCGATTCGCCTCGGCGTGTCCCAGCCCCGGGTGAGCCAGTTGATCCGCAGCCTGGAACGGCGCATCGGCCGCCGCCTGGTGGAACGCACCAGCCGACGGGTCACCCTCAATCCGCTGGGCGAGCAATTGCTGTCGCGGGTCCGCCCGGCCTTCGACGACCTGCAGCGAGCCATGATCGAAACCCGGACGCTGGCACGCGGATTGCGGATCGGCTTCCTCGGGCCGTACGGGTCCACGCTGGAGGCACCGCTCGCCGGTTTCCGGGCCCGACATCCGCACTGCGCGGTCACACTGACCCAGATCCCGTGGACCGACATCTACGGACCGCTGCGGCGGGGCGAAGTGGATGTGCAGATCAGCCTGACCCCGATCGATCAGCCCGATCTCACCGTCGGTCCCGAGGTCGGCGAGTTCCCGCGGCTGCTGGCCATCGCGCGCCGCCATCCGTGGGCATCGCGCGCCAGCATCGATGTCGAGGATCTGGCCGAATTGCGGGTCATCGGACCGCATCCGGATGTCAGCCCCGAATTCGCTCGCGGATTCTGGCCACCCGCGGTCACCCCGTCGGGCCGTCCGATTCCGGCCGCGCCGCCCGCGCGCACCGAACCCGAGATGCTCTCCGCGGTCGCCCACAATGACGCGGTCTTCGCGACCACCACCGCCATGCCCACCTACTTCACCCACCCGGAGGTGGCATTCGTGCCGCTCACCGGCCTGGCCGCGGCCCGGGTGCGGCTGGTGTGGCGCAATCGGGCCGACAATCCGAAGGTCGCCGAATTCGTCGCGCTGGCCGCCGAAACCACCCGGCCGGGCCTACGTCAGCCGACGTAGCGAGGATTACGTCGACACGTGCAGGCACGCCGCCGCGAACGGGCCTACGCTGGCGGACAACGAGATTCCCTTCCCCTCTAGGCCGGATGTCATGACCGATTTCGATCCTGCGGTCTACGGACCGCCCGATGTCCGCGTCGGCACCGCGGAACGTGAACGAGCCGCGGCCGCGCTGGGAGACCACTTCGCGGCCGGCCGCCTCGACGTCACCGAATACGACGACCGGGTGAGCCGGGCGTACGCCGCCAAGACCGCGGGCGAACTCGCGGTGTTGTTCGGTGATCTGCCCCGCCCACAGCCGGTCACCCCGCAGATCCTCACCCCGCCACCGATGCCGCGCCGCCCACCGCCGTTCGCCCCGATCGCGCTGATCGTGGCGTTGATCTTCGCGATCGCCTTCGCGGTGGCCACCCACTTCTTCCCCTTCTTCCTGTTCCCGCTCGTGTTCTTCGCGTTCGCGCGCGGCCGCCGCGGCTGGGGACCGCGCGGTATCGGGCCCACCTACGGCTCCCGGCGCTACCGGATGTGAGGGTTAGGGTGGAGGGATGGGCGTCATAGGCGAACTGTTCCCCGGTAAGAAGCTCGAAGACGACAGCAGCGAGGCGGGCGACGGTCAGCAGCATCGGCCGCGGTTGGCCGTGGATCTGGACGCGGGTGTGATCACACTGTCCCCGCGCCGGACCCCCGTCGATCCGGAGCCGGAAACTCCCGCCTCGCAGGGCTAGTGGACACCCGATAGGGTGACCAGGCGTGACGGACAACAACGATCACTGGGCCAACCCCTACGGATCACCGAATCCCGGGACTCCGAACCCCGGGCAGCAGGCGTGGGGGTATCCGGATGCGGGACAACAGGTCTGGGGCCAGCCGCAGACCGGAGCCCAGCCGATCGAGTACCCGGCGTACGCGCCGCAGCCGGGATATGTGCAGCAGCCGGGATACGAGCCCACACAGCAGTACTATCCGGGGCAGCAGCCGGACCCGAATTACCCGCCCGGTTACCCGCCGAATTACCCAGGGCAGCAACCGATTCCCGGTTACGGTCCGACGCCGCCGCCCGGCGGTCCGAACCGCACCTGGATCGTTCTCGGGGCCATCGCGGCGGTCGTCGTCCTGGTCGGCGGTGGCCTCGCGGCCTACGTGCTGACCCGCGACGACTCCACCACCACCGCCGCGCCCTCCACCAGCGCGAGCGCGGCCCCGACCGGCAAGCCCAGCCCGTCGAAGGGTCCCTCCACCTCCGGTGGACCCAAGGCCGGGGCCACCACCGTGGTCGCCCCGTCGCTGGGCATCAGCTACGACGTCCCCAACGGCTGGACCATCGCCGCACCGACCGAGACCTCCCTGCAGACCGGCACCGACGGCGCCCTGTTCGGCTACGCCAAATCCAGTGAGGGACAGAACTACTGCCCCGGCTCGGCCTACCGGGCCCTCGCGTTCGTGGCCCAGGTCGACGGCGTCACCGACCTCGGAGCCGCCGCCACCAAGGCGACCAAGATCTCCGTGGAGAGCGGCTACGACGACGCCAAGGGCGGCAACCCCGGCGCCCCCACCCCCGTCACCACCAAGAGCGGCATCGCCGGTCAACAGGTGGAAGCCTCCGGCCCCTGGAAGCCGACCCTTTCCGGCTGCACCGCCAACGCCTACTCCGTCTACACCTTCGCCTTCACCGGCCCGCGCAACGCCACCCTGGCGCTCGTCGTCGAAGCCGACCGCGGCACCATCGGCGAACTCGCCGCCGACCAGGCCAAGGCCCTGATCGCGAGCGTGCGTACCTCCTGAGCGGTCACAGAGCGGCGTCGCCCGCGAGCAGCCGACCTGAGTGCCGGTGTACCAATCCAGCGGCGCGCCAACCCAATAGACTGGGCCGATGCCGCTCGTCGAGGTGACCTACAACCCGGAACTACCCGAGACCGTGTTGCGGGAGTTGGGGGAATGGTTGCCGCATCTGGTGTCGACGGCGGTCGAGTGTCCGGAGGAGCCGTATGACGGGGATCTCCAGCCCGGGGATGTGGAGATCCGATTCCGGCCGTTGGGGAAGTTCGATCGCAGTGGGATGGATCTTGTGATCGAGGTGCGGTCGAAGTACTTCGCGAGCCGGGCGGAGAACCGGCAGGAGCGGTGTGATCGGATGCTGGCCGATATCGAGAAGTTCGTGGACGCGAATATCGGTGTGTACCTGACGCTTCCGGTCGCGGCCTGGGCGCAGAGCGAGTAGCTCACTCCGCGCCGGCGCTGCGGTGGCGGTGCCACTTCCAGTAGATCAGGGCGAGCACCGCGAGAATCGGGACGATGATCAGCAGGTCGGAGTCGATGCGCTTCAGGATGACCGTGAAGGACTGGCCGATCAGGTAGCCACACAGCACCAGCACCGAGCCCCAGATGATCGCGCCCACCGCGCTCGCGGCCAAGAACCGGCCGAACGACATCGGGGACATGCCGACCAGTTCGGGCAGCATGGTGCGGAAGAAGGTGCTGAAGCGGCCGACGAGGATCGCCCAGCCGCCGTGGCGCTGCAGGAATTCGCCTGCCTTGGTGAGGTTGTCGCGGTAGCGGTTGAAGATCTTCCACTGCAGCATGCGGGTGCCGTACACCCGGCCGATCCAGTAGCCGATACTCGCCCCGACCAGCGCGGACACGATGACCAGTGCCAGCGTGGCGGCGATGCTCAGATGCCCGCGGCTGGCGGCCACACCGGCCAGAATGGCGGCGGTATCACCCGGGACCAGCAGGCCGAAGACCATCGCCTCCTCGGCGACGACCAGCAGCGCCACCACGACGTACGTCCAGATCGCGGGGAAGCTCAAGACGCGCTGCACGATCGAGTCCATGCCGCCGACGCTAACCGCCCCGGCTGCTCCCGCCCGCGCCGACACTCCCACACCACCGACGACACCCTGCGCAGCCCGGCCATTCCCGCCCGGGGAGTGCCCGCCGCACTCGCGGCGGGCACTCTCTCGCATCAATTCAATCACTGATTGAATTGATGATTGAAACGTGTTTCACTACTGGGCATGGTCGAGAAGGTGGCGGCGGGAACCCGCGAACGATTGCTGGCCGCGGCCGAGCAGCTGCTGCTGACCGAGCCCTACGACGAGGTCTCGGTGCGGGCCGTGTGCGCCAAGGCCGGAGCCAATCCGGCGGCCGTGCACTATCACTTCGGGTGCAAGGAGGCGCTCGTCGGCGCGCTCATCGAGGCGCGGCTCGGTCCCCTGTGGGCCGACGGCATGGCGCGCGCCAAGGGCGGGCGGGATTCGGTGCCGGAGATGGTCGACACCATCCTCGCGCCGTTCCTGGAGCTGGCCGCGGATCCGTTGGGGCGCTTGCACCTTCGGCTGCTGGCGCGCTTCGTGCTGGGCCGCCACCTCACCTCGTGGCAGGGCCCCTGGTTCCGGATGGACAACTGGGCTCCCCTGCTGCCCGAGCTCCCTCCGAGCGTTGCCAAGCGGCGCTGGATGTTGGCCTTCGACCTGATCATCATGCGCTTCGGCAGTCCCGAGCTCGACGAGCACGGCATGTCCGGACCCGCGCTGACGGCCCTGCGCGACTTCGTGGTGGCCGGACTCACCGCACCGGGAGAACATTCATGAACGACATCTTCACGCCGGCGAAACTCGGCCCGATCACCTTGCGCAACAGGGTGATCAAGGCGGCCACCTTCGAGGGCCGCACGCCGAAGGCGCTCGTCACACCCGAGCTGATCGAGTTCCACCGCGAGGTCGCGGCGGGCGGGGTGGGTATGACCACGGTCGCCTACTGCGCGGTCGCGCCGGGCGGTCGCACGGACCGGCATCAGATCTGGATGCGTCCGGAAGCCGTTGCGGGACTGCGGGAACTGACCGACGCCGTGCACGCCGAGGGTGCGGCCGCCAGCGCCCAGCTCGGGCATGCCGGGCCGGTCGCGAATGCCGCCTCCAATCGCGCGCCCGCGCTCGCGCCGAGCCGCCTGTTCAGTCCCTTGAGCATGCAGGCCATGCACGTGCCCGATGACACCGAGATCCGCGAACTCATTGCGGCACACGCGAATGCGGCGCGGCTGGCCGAACAGGCGGGGTTCGACGCGGTCGAAATCCATTTCGGCCACAACTATCTGGTGAGCTCATTCCTGAGCCCGCTGCTCAACCGGCGGCGCGACCGGTGGGGCGGATCGCTGTCCAACCGGGCTCGGCTGGCCCGCGAAATCGCCTGCGCAGTAAGGGAAGCCGTCGGCGATCGGCTCGCGGTGACCGCCAAACTCAACATGGAGGACGGGCGGCGCGGCGGCCTCACCGTCCCCGACAGCGTGCAGGTCGCCGCCTGGCTGGAAGCCGACGGCGCACTCGACGCACTCGAATTGACCGCGGGCAGTTCACTGCTCAACCCCATGCTGCTCTTCCACGGCGACGCCCCGCGCGCCGACTTCGCGAAGGTCCTCCCCGGCCCCGCCCGCCTGGGCTTCCGCGCGGTCGGCCGCGCCTTCCTGAAGGAATACCCCTACCAGGAGGCCTACCTCCTCGACCGCGCCCGCCAGTTCCGCCGCGAACTGTCCATGCCGCTGATCCTGCTGGGCGGTATCACCAACCTCGACACCATGACCCTGGCCCGCACCGAGGGCTTCGAGTTCGTCGCCATGGCCCGCGCCCTGCTCCGCGAACCGAACCTGTTGCGCCGCATCGAATCCGATGCGGCGACCCGCTCGGCCTGCGTGCACTGCAACAAGTGCATGCCCACCATCTACACCACCACCCGCTGTGTGTTCCGCCCGGAACGCACCCTCATCGATCTGGACGGAAAACAGCGAGCATGACTGGAAGACTCGACGGGCGGGTAGCCCTGATCAGCGGTGCGGCATCGGGGATGGGGGCCTCGCATGCGAGAGCCTTTGTCGCCGAAGGGGCTTCGGTCCTCATCGGTGACATCTCCGACGAGGCGGGCGAGAAGCTGGCCGCCGAACTCGGTGATGCCGCGGCGTTCATCCATCTCGACGTCACCAGTTCCGCGGACTGGCGGGCGGCCGTGGATACGGCGGTCGAGCGGTTCGGCAAGCTCGACGTGCTGGTCAACAATGCGGGCATTCTCGACTTCGGGCCGCTGGGAACATATTCCGAGGAGCAGTGGCAGCGAACCCTGGCCATCAACCTGACCGGACCGTTCCTCGGCTTGACCGCCGCCCGCGACGCGCTGGTGGCGGCCCGACCCGCGTCGGTGGTGAACATCTCCTCCGCGGCCGGGATCCAAGGCGTGCCCGGCGCGCACGCCTACACCGCCTCCAAGTTCGGGGTGCGCGGACTGACCAAGTCGGCGGCGATCGAATTGGCACCGCACGGGGTGCGCGTGAATTCCGTGCACCCGGGCGGGATTCTGACCCCGATGATCGGTGTGCCCGAGGGCACCACCGCCAATCGTGACGCGAACCCGCTGGCCAGGCTCGGCGCGCCCGAGGAGGTCACCGCGATGGTGGTCTTCCTGGCCAGCCACGAATCCAGCTACTGCAACGCGGCCGAATTCGTGGTCGACGGTGGGATGACGGCCGGACGCCCGGTCTGACCTACTGCTTGTACGTTGCCAGGAAGCGGCCGATGCGCTCGATGATCGCTTCGAGCTCATCGGCGTGCGGCAGCGTCACGATCCGGAAGTGGTCGGGGCGCGGCCAATTGAAGCCGGTGCCCTGCACGATGTGAATCTTCTCGCGCAGCAACAGATCCAGCACGAACTGCTCGTCGTTGTGGATCTTGTACATGTCGAGATCGATGCGCGGGAAGGCGTACAGCGCGCCCTTGGGCTTCACGCACGAGATGCCCGGGATCGCGTTGAGCGCCTCCCACGCCCGATCCCGCTGCTCGCGCAGGCGGCCGCCGGGCAGGGTGAGGTCGTAGATGCTCTGGTACCCGCCGAGCGCGGCCTGAATCGCCTGCTGCGCGGGCACATTCGCACACAGGCGCAGCCCGGCCAGCATGGTCAGGCCCTCGATGTAGTTCTCGGCGTGCTCGATCGGGCCGGTGATGGCCAACCAGCCGCCGCGGAATCCGGCGGCCCGGTAGGACTTCGACAGCCCAGAAAAGGTGAGGCACAACAGATCCGGGGCCAGCGACGCGGTCGCGGTATGGGTCAGGCCGTCGTAGAGGATCTTGTCGTAGATCTCGTCGGAGAACACCACCAGGTTGTGGCGGCGCGCCAGCTCGAGCATCTCCTTGACCACCTCGGGCGCGTACACCGCGCCGGTGGGGTTGTTCGGGTTGATGATGACCAGCGCCCGGGTCCGGTCGGTGATCTTGGATTCGATGTCGGCGATATCCGGCATCCAATCCGCGCCCTCGTCGCAGATGTAGTGCACCGGGCGCCCGCCGTTGAGCGCGGTGGCGGCGGTCCAGAGCGGGAAATCCGGTGCGGGAACCAGCACTTCGTCGCCGGTCTCGAGCAGCGCGGTCATGGCCATCATGATCAGCTCGGAAACGCCGTTGCCCAGGAAGACCTGTTCGACGTCGAGCTCGGCCAGCCCGAGGGTCTGGTAGTACTGCACCACCGCGCGCCGCGCCGAGAGCAGCCCCTTGGACGAGGAGTAGCCGCTGGACTGCGGCAGATTGCGGACCATGTCCTGCAACAGCTCGGCGGGTGCTTCGAAGCCGAAGGTCAGCGGGTTGCCGGTATTGAGCTTCACGACGTGATGCCCCTCCGCCTCCAGCCGTGCGGCATGCTCGGCGACCGGCCCGCGGATCTCGTAGGACACGCCCGCCAGCTTGCTCGACTGCTTCACCTGCATGAACGACCCCTTCTCGGTGTGGTTGCCGCACACTCTACTTGGAAATTCCAAGTTTGCACTTTGTTTTTCCAAGTTGTTGGTTACAGTGGGATCGTGCCACGCCGCAGCTATGACCACTACGACACCGTGAGCCGCGCCCTCGACATCGTGGGCGACCGGTGGAACCTGTTGGTGGTCCGCGAATTGTGTTCGGGACCGCGCCGCTACAGCGACCTGTTCGCCGACCTCCCCGGCATCAGCACCGATGTGCTGGCCGCCCGGCTCAAGGACCTCGAACGTGACGGGATTCTCACCAAACGCCGGGTCGGCCCGCGCGCGGGCACCGCCCTCTACGAACTCACCGACTCCGGAACCGCACTCCGCCCGGTCCTGGACTCGCTGTCCGCCTGGGGCACCGCTCAACTCGGCGAGCAGCGCGCCACCGACGCCGTCCGCGCCCACTGGTTCGCCCTCCCCCTGGGCCGGGCCGTGGCCGAACTCGTCCCCTCCGGCACGGTGACGGTCCGCATCGGCGACACCGCCTTCCACTACGTGATCACCGACTCCGGCATCGTCCACCACGACGGCCCCGCCGCCGCCTCCGATCACGACATCCGCCTCGACCTGACCGCGGCCAGCGAGATCGCCACCGGCGCACGCTCACTCGCCGCGGCGCTCGATCAGGCAACCGATACCGAGCAACCGGTCGCCTGAGGGTCGCGCGCGGCAGCGGGGGGTGGGTTCGGGGCGTCGGTAGCATCGGCGGGGTTGTGGCCGGTTCGATCGAGGAGGAATTCGTGAGCAGCGAGAACACCGTCGGGACGATCACGATGATCGGGGCCGGGTCGGCCAGTGCGACACCGGACATCATGCGGGTGTCGCTGTCGGTGGAGACCCGGGCGGACAGTGTGGCGGCCGCTTACGCGCAGGCCGGGGTGCGGGCCGATGCGGTGATCGGGTCGCTGCGGGCCGACGGGGTCGCGGGGCGCGATATCAATACCAGTGGGTTGACGGTGCGGGCGGACACCGTGTGGACGGACGGGAATCGGGAGAAGCTGGTCGGGTATATCGCGGGGACGTCGCTGACGGTGACGTTGCGCGAGATCGCCGATGCCGACGGGGAAGCGAAGTCCGAGGGCGGACCGGCGGACATCATCGCGCACGCGGTGGCGGCCGGGGGCGACGATGTGCGGCTGGGCGGGCTCACGCTCACCGTGGCCGACGAGGAGATCCTGATGGTCGGCGCACGGAACGCGGCCTGGGATCACGCGCTGGGCAAGGCCGAACAGTACGTGTTCCGGGCGGGACGCACCCTCGGACCGGTGCTCGAGATCACCGAGAACATTTCCGGGCCGGTTCCGCAGCCGCGCATCGCCTTTGCCGCGGAGAAGATGGCCGACTCCGCGGGCGCGATGCCGGTGCAGCTGGGCGAGAGTGAAGTGTCGGCGAGCATTCGGGTCACCTGGCAGCTCGCCTAAGCCAATCGTCCCGACGCCGCCGGATCCTGGGCTGCCGGGTCAGAGTTCGACTTTCGCCAGCAGTGAGGCGGCGCGGGCGGCGGTGAGCTGGATGCGGAATCGGGTGGCGTCGGGGCGGGTTCGGTGCGGGAACGGGTCGTCGACGATCAGGCCGCGCAGATCGTGCAGCAGGCGGGTGCCGTCGGCGATGGTGACGCGGCCGGTGTCGACGAGGTGGCGCACATTACGCGGGCCGTCGGGGTCGCCGGTGCCCGCGGCGTAGGCGGCCACCTGCTGCAGGGCCGAGCGCAGCCGCTTCTCACAGGCCGGAAAGC
The DNA here is from genome assembly GCF_054782115.1 of Nocardia heshunensis. Classification (NCBI taxonomy): domain Bacteria; kingdom Bacillati; phylum Actinomycetota; class Actinomycetes; order Mycobacteriales; family Nocardiaceae; genus Nocardia; species Nocardia heshunensis. Next base: position 1,078,965 of record NZ_BAAGTC010000003.1, read on the forward strand.
GGCCGCGCTCATAGTGTTTGATCGCCTGACGCAGATGGTCGAGCGCGGTCTGCTGGCCGCGCACCTCCAGCTCGGTGCACAGCAGCGCCACCCGTTCGGCCAATCGTGCGGGCAGCCACGGGGTGGGTTTCAACCGGCAGCGCACCTCACCCTCGGGGCCGGTGCCGCCCGGCCGGTCGAGCTTCATCCGGTACCCGTCCACCAGCAGCGCGGTGCGCAATCCCGCCATCCACGCCGGAAGCTGCTTGCGCGCCAACGACTCTCCGCGCAGGAACCGCGCCACCGTCACCTCGACCAGATCCAGCAGCGCCCGATCCGCCTCCGCACTCCCCTCCAACGCCGCCACCCGCGCCCCGTACACCGGCGTCACCAGCCGCCCCCAGTAACTGTCCGCATTCACCCACAACTCGGCCCGATACTCCGGCCGCTTGAGATCCACCCCCAACAGCAACGCCTCGAGCGAATGAAACCGCGACTGATCCCCATAGATCAGCTCGACCACCGACGCCACAGTCGGATCCGACAACGTAGTCACGGGCTACATCTTGGCGCACCCCCAATCCCCCCGTCCCCCAACCCTTCCCCTGTCCCCATCACGCCACCGCCCACCCCACCCACTCCGTCATCCCGGCGTGCTTTCGGCCGGGATCCACACCGGCCGAACTCCACGGCGACTGTGGATTCCGGCCAAGGGCACGCCGGAATGACGAGTGGCGTTATCGCTCGAGGAGGGTGATGCACTCGATGTGGTGGGTGCCGGGGAAGGCGTCGAAGACTCGCAGGGCGCGGGGTTCGTACCCGGCGGCGCGGTAGAGGCCCACGTCGCGGGCGAAAGCTGCGGGGTCGCAGCCGATGTGGATGATGCGACGAGGGGAACGTTCACTCAGGGCGGCGATGACTTCCTTGCCTGCGCCCGCGCGGGGCGGGTCGAGGACGACCACATCCGGTGCGGTGCTGGGCTGTTCGTGGATCCAGCGCTCGACGCGGGCGACCGTCAGATCAACCCACGGCATGTCGCGCAGTGCGGCACGGCCTTCGGTGACCGCGTCGCGCGCGAATTCCACGCCGTGCACGAAACCCGCATCCCCGACCTGCCCCGCGAGCCGGGCCGCGAACACCCCGACACCGCAGTACAGATCCCACACCAGCGACCCCGGCGCAGCCTGCGCCCACTCCGCCACCACATCCGAATACGCCTGCGCCGCACCGTAATGCGGCTGCCAGAACCCGGTCGCCGACACCTCCCACCGCCGCTGCGCCACATACTGCACAGCCCGCCCGGTCCCGTCGATCACCCGCTCGGCACGAGCACCGTGCGCGGCAGCCCGCCGCGCGGCAGTACTACCGCGATCCCCGCCCCGCCGCCCGGCAGCGCCCCGGCCACTTTCACGCCGATCACCGCCCCGGCCGAGACGATCGGCGCCCCGCCCGCGCCGATCGCCACGCTCATCGGCGGCCGGAGCCACCTCGACGAGATGCCGCATGCCGTCACCGTCCACGGCGACAACGAGATCCGCGCCGGGTGTCCACTTTCGCTCGGCGATTCCCTCCATCGCCCCGGCCATCGGCTGCGGGCACCGCAGATCCGTGATCACCTCGGTACTGCGGTACCGATGTACCCCGGCCCTGCCATCCGAGTCCACTGTCAGCCGCACCCGGCTCCGCCAGCCCCCGGCGTACGCATCCATCGACAATGACGCGACACCCGAAGCAGCGCCGGTCTCTTCACGATGCGCGGCCGGGGTGACGATCGCGCCGCCCTGCACCGTTTCCACGTCCGTGAAGTTGGCCATGCCCGGATTCGCCGTGCGCGAGCGGCCCGGCACCGCTGTCGCCAGCGACGTGTCCTCCGATGCTTCGGAACGAGTCACCAGGGTGCGTGCGAGGTGGGTTGCCACGCCGCCGATCCGACCCGGCGTGGCGGCGGGCAGGTCGTCCGAACCCCCACTCGCCGTGGTCAGTTCGTGCGCCGGGGTGGGCTCCGCTGCCGCACCCACGGCGCCAGATTCAGGGGCCAGGAGTGTGGCGGCCAGGCGGGTAGTCGCACCGCGCACCTGACCGAGACCTGTCGGCCGCACGGCCAATGTCGCGGAAGGTCCGCCAGAGTGGGCCGTGCCGACGTCCGGGGTCGCGCCGGTCAGGGTGTCGAGTTGCGCCGCAACGCCGCTCGGGAGGCCTGCGGGCACGGGGATCGCTTCGACGGTGAAGTCGGGTTCCCAGTTGGCGAGGCGGCGGAGTTGTTCGGCGACTACCTGGTGTTTGAGGTCGCGTTGGGCGGCGGGGGTGGCGAAGGTGAAGTCGCAGCAGCCGGCGCCGCCGGGGCCGGAGACCGGGCAGGTGGCGGGGATGCGGTCGGGGGAGGGTTCGAGGATGTCGATGGCGTCGGCGCGGCAGAAGGAGCCGCCGCGGTCCTCGGTGATCTGGGCGCGGACCAGTTCGCCGGGCAGGCCGTGGCGCACGAACAGGACGCGGCCCTCGTGACGGGCGACGCAGAAGCCGCCGTGGCCGGGCGGGCCGAGGCGGACCTCGAAGATCTCGCCGTACCAATCGGATCCGGCGCTCATCGCTCGTCTCCGAAGCCGCGACGGATATTGCCGGGCGCATTCGCGATGCGTCCCGGGCGGGCGCGACCCGCCGAGGAGGACAGCTGCCACGGGACGCTGGTCACCATCACACCGGGCTCGAACAAAAGGCGTCCCTTCAGCCGCAACGCACTCTGGTTGTGCAGCAACTGTTCCCACCAGTGACCGACCACATACTCCGGAATGAAGACGGTGACCACGTCGCGCGGGGCGTCCTTGCGCACCCGCTTCACGTAATCCACCACCGGCTTGGTGATCTCACGATACGGCGACTCGATCACCTTGAGCGGCACCGCGATATCGCTGTCCTCCCACTGGCGCACCAGCGCCCGGGTATCGGGTTCGTCCACGTTCACGGTGATCGCCTCGATGGTGTCGGGTCGGGTGGCACGGGCATAGGCGAGGGCGCGCTTGGTCGGCAGGTGCAGCTTGGACACCAGCACGATGGAGTGGGTGCGGCTGGGCAGCACACCGTCCCATTCGGTCTCGTCGAGTTCCTGCGAGACCGTGTCGTAGTGGCGGCGAATGAGTTTCATCAACCCGAAGATGGCCGCCATGGTGACGATGGCGATCCACGCACCCGCCAGGAACTTGGTGACCAGCACGATGATCAGCACGGTCGCGGTCATGGTCAGGCCGATGGCGTTGATCACCCGCGAACGCTTCATGCGCGCCCGCTGCGCCGGATCGGTCTCGGTGCGCAGCAACCGCGTCCAATGCCGCAGCATGCCGGTCTGACTCAGCACGAACGACACGAACACGCCCACGATGTAGAGCTGGATCAGCCGCGTCACTTCACCGCCGAACAGCACCACGAACGCGATGGCCGCACCGGCCAGGAACAGAATGCCGTTGCTGAACGCCAGCCGATCCCCGCGCGTGTGCAGCTGGCGCGGCAGGAAACGGTCCTGCGCCAGAATCGAACCCAGCACCGGGAACCCGTTGAACGCCGTATTGGCCGCCAGCACCAGGATCAGCGCGGTGACGATGGTGATGAAGTAGAACCCCACGGGGAAGCCGGAGAACACCGCACCCGCCAGCTGCGCCACCATCGTCTTCTGCTCGTATCCGGCCGGCGCGCCGATCAGGTCGGCGCTGTCGTGCGCGTACACGATGCCGATCTTCTGGGCCAGGATGATCATGCCGATGAACAGGGTGATCGCGATGCCGCCCAGCAGCAGCAACGTGGTCGCGGCATTGCGGGACTTGGGCTTGCGGAACGCGGGCACACCATTGCTGATGGCCTCCACACCCGTCAGCGCGGCACAGCCGGACGAGAACGCGCGCGCCACCAGGAACACGAACGCCAACCCGGCCAGATGCGACTCCTCGGCCTTGAGCCCGAACCCGTAGGACTCGGCGTGCACGGTCTGCCCCAGCACGCCGATCCGGGTGAAGCCCCACAGCAGCATGACCACCATGCCGATCATGAAGGCGTAGGTGGGAATCGCGAAGGCGGTACCGGATTCGCGGATGCCGCGCAGATTGATCGCGGTGAGAATCACAATCGCGCTGACCGCGAACAACACTTTGTGCGTTGCGACGAACGGCACTGCCGAACCGATATTCGACGCCGCCGAGGAAATCGACACCGCCACGGTGAGCACGTAATCCACCAATAGCGCACTGCCGACGGTCAATCCCGCGGTGGGCCCCAGATTCTTGGTCGCGACCTCGTAGTCACCGCCACCGGACGGGTAGGCGTGCACGTTCTGCCGGTAGCTGGCCACCACCACCGCCATCACCAGCGCGACCGCGAGACCGATCCAGGGTGCGTAGGCGTAGGCAGACAGCCCCGCCACCGACAGCACCAGGAAGATCTCCTCGGGCGCGTAAGCCACCGATGACAGCGCGTCCGAGGCGAAAACCGGGAGCGCGATCCGCTTGGGCAGCAGCGTATGCCCGAGAGAATCGCTGCGGAAAGGGCGGCCGACCAGCATGCGCTTGGCGGCCGTCGTCAACTTCGACACTCCTGGCAGCATAAGGCAGTGCGGCGACGGCTGTGTTCGCGGCGCGAGTCGGTCGTAGGGTTGGCCTCGAGGGCTGTGAGGTTTTTCCGATTCCGGTTTGAACAACTTCCGGAGGGGGAAAGTGCTCGCGGTGAAACTCGAGCGGTACGGTTGCCACCCGAACAAGCAACCAAACCGCACACCACGCTTTTCGGGAATGGGGTTCGTACGGTGTACGTCGTGATCATGGGTTGTGGGCGGGTCGGTTCCTCGCTCGCCCGCGCCCTCGTCCGCATCGGCCACGAGGTCGCGGTGATCGATCAGAACTCCAGTGCCTTCCTGCGGCTGGGCCGTGACTTCCCCGGACTGTGCCTCACCGGCGTCGGCTTCGATCGAGATGTGTTGACCCGCGCCGGAATCGAACGCGCCGGCGCCTTCGCCGCCGTCTCTTCCGGCGACAACTCGAACATCATCTCCGCCCGCGTGGCCCGCGAGACCTTCGGTGTCGAACGCGTCGTGGCCCGCATCTACGACGCCAAACGCGCCGCCGTCTACGAGCGCCTCGGCATCCCCACCATCGCCACCGTGCCGTGGACCACCGACCGCTTCCTGCGCACCCTGGTCGCCGATCAGTCCACCACCACCTGGCGCGACCCCACCGGCACCGTCGCGGTCACCGAACTCGTGCTGCACGAGGAGTGGTACGGGCGCACCGTGCACTCGCTCGAGGAGGCCATCGGCGCACGGGTGGCGTTCGTCATCCGCTTCGGACAAGGCGTGCTGCCCAACGGCAAATCCCTGCTGCAGGCCGATGACCTGGTCTACATCGCCGCCACCTCCGGGACCGTCGGCGAAGCTGTCGCCTTGGCGGGCAACGCACCTGCGAGCGAGGACTGAACATGAAGGTAGCCATCGCGGGCGCGGGAGCCGTCGGACGCTCGATCGCCCAGGAACTACTGCGCGGCGGCCATCAGGTCATGCTGCTCGAACGCCGCCTCGACCACATCGACCCCACCAGCGCGCCCAACGCGGTCTGGACCCACGCCGACGCCTGCGAACTCGAGACCCTCGAAGAAGCCGGGCTGGAAACCTACGACGTGGTCATCGCCGCCACCGGCGACGACAAGGTGAACCTGGTGTTCGCGCTGCTGGCCAAGACCGAATTCGGGGTGGGCCGAGTGGTGGCCCGCGTCAACGATCCCCGCAACGAGTGGCTCTTCGACTCCTCCTGGGGTGTCGATGTGGCCGTGTCGACGCCGCGGCTGCTGGCCTCGCTGGTCGAAGAGGCGGTCTCCGTCGGCGATCTGGTGCGGCTGATGACGCTGCGGCAGGGTCAGGCCAACCTGGTCGAGATCACGCTGCCCACCGATACGCCGTTGGCGGGCAGGGCCGTTCGGACCCTCACGCTGCCGCGCGACGCGGCCCTGGTGACCATCCTGCGCGGCGGGCGCGTCATCGTCCCGCAGCCCGACGACCCGCTGGAAGGCGAGGACGAACTGCTGTTCGTCGCCTCCGTCGAGGCCGAGGACGATCTGCGCAAGGCGCTCGGCGTCAACGGATTCGGGCACGACGCCGACACTCCGGCCTGATCTTCCCGCACACACGACAGTGGGCCGGGCGCACTCCCCGGTGCCCGGCCCACTTCTTCGTCGTAGCTCATCGTCGAGCGTCCCCCCGAACTGTCAGGACGCCGCCCGCAGTTCGGCACGCAGCCGATTGAGCGCGCGGTGCTGCATGACCCGCACCACGCCCGGGCTGGTGCCGATGGCCTCGGCGGTCTGCGCCGCCGTCCACCCCAGCACGATCCGCATCACCAGCACCTCACGGTGCGTGGTGGACAGCACCTGCATGAGATCGCGTGCCGCCATGCGGGTTTCCATCGCCAGCGCCCGCTCCTCCGGACCCGCCTCGTTCACGGGAGCGTCCGGGAACTCCGCCACCGGGTAGGCCGGGTGCAGTTGCGCCCGTCGGAAGGCATCGGCCACCTTGTTGGCCGAAATCCCGTACACGAAGGCCAGGAACGACTTGCCCTGGTCGCGGTAGCGCGGAATCGCCTGCACCGTTGCCAGGCAGATCTCCTGCGCCACATCGTCGGCGGTCACATGTAGGTGACCCGCCCCGCTCATGCGAGCCGCGCAGTAGCGGCGCACCAGCGGATAGACGATCTTCAGAATTTCGGAGACCGCCTCCCGGTCACCGGCCGCGGCCGGGCCGATCAGCTTCTCCAATTCAGCGGCCGCACGCCGGGATTCCGACGTCGCCACACTCGTGCTCTTGACTCCCCGCCCCGCCGGGTGCCGGCGCGAGGCTGCCGTCTGCACCGCGGTCCCGAGCCCCTCGCCCCGTTCCTGCGCTGCCACTGCCTTCTCGTCGGTAACCACTCCGCTCGATCCTTTCTCGTAGCTTCTGAGAAAGATCGTGCTCGCAGCGGGGGCTCGGAAATAGGTACCCCAGGGGTGGGTTGGTTACCCCCTTACGTCCCCCCATGGCCCCGAAGGTGTTGCGCCTTGGGCTTTTATGGCGATAAGGGGCCGATCGGGCGGATGTCTAGACCGCAGAGTCGGGGGCCTGGGCCCCGGAAGCGGACGCTTGGGCCTGCTGCTGCGAGGGCAGATGGCCCGCCTTGCGCACCGCCCAGAAGGTCACCAGCGCCGCGACAGCGGTTAGCGGCCAGCCCATTCCGATGCGAGCGGCGGCCAGCAAGCCGGTGCTGTTGGAGTCGTAGAGGTGGTTCTGCACCAGGTAGCGGGCCACGAACACCACCGCCCACACCGCGGTCGCGATGTCGTAGAGACGCATCGCGGCCTTGTCCGAACGCCAGCCCGTGCCGTGCCCGTTGAGCGCACCCCAGATCACGCCCGCCAACGGCCAGCGCACCACCAGCGACAGCAGGAACGCACCACCGTAGACCAGGCTCGCGTAGATGCCGAACAGGAAGAAACCCTTGGCCTCACCCATGCGGTAGGCGATGAACGCGCACACGCCGACACCCAGGAAACCGGAGATCGCGGGCTGGATCGGATCGCGACGCACCAAGCGCCACACCAGAATCGCCGCGGCCACACCCAGCGACGCCCAGATGGCGGCGGTCAGGCCGAGGAAGGAATTCATCGGCACGAACACCAGCACCGGGAGCGAAGAGTAGATCAGGCCGCTGATCCCGCCCATCTGCTCGAGCAGCGTGGGCTCGGGTTCGTCGGTATCCGCGGCGGCCGTCTCGGCGTCCACCAGGGCCTGCATGTCCTCGTCCAGCAGCGCCTTGTCCAACCGTAGCGGTGGCTCGTCACCGGCCGCGTCCGTCCCGGGCATCGCGTGGAACTGGACCGTCGGCGGATCGAACGCGGCGGAGGCGCCGGAAACTGCGCTCCGATCGCGGCTCTCGTCGCTGCTACTGGTGGGGTTCGGCATGAGTGTCAGGAGTTCCCGCGCAGTTCGTAGTAGGGGTTGTAGATGACCTTGCCGCCATCGCGTTCACCGACACGGCCGCGGACCAGAATACGACGGCCCGGCTCGATTCCCGGAATGCGACGCCGACCGATGAACACCAGCGCGATCGAATCGGTGCCGTCGAAGAACTCGGCCTCCACCTCGGCGCCCGCCGACTTGGGACAGGCCTCGACACTGCGCAGGCGACCCAGCATGGTGACCTCTTCACCGCGCCGGCACTCCGATGCCCGGCACGCGCCCGACGCTTCCGACGTCTCGGCGAGTTCCTCGGCATCCAAACGATCCAGGTCCTCCGTCAGGCGACGGCTCAACCGCCGGAAATAGCCCGACGGGGTGTCCTTCCCACCCGCGGATGGCATCTCGCACGCTCTCCTGTAGAGCTCGACGGCGTGGGTCTCACGTCGTTCGTTTCCCCACGAGCCCGGTGGTTTGCCACCCGGCCGCCCGTGGCCGTACACCGCCACTGTAGATGCACCGACCTGCACCCGCCACGCACGCCCGTCACCGACCTACCCGTCGGTCACGACCAAACCGCCCCCGCCCTACCCACCGGTCACCGGCACATGGTGACCGCCGCACGTATAGGCCCCGACTAGGCTCGGCCGATGCCCGATCTACCGTCTCCGACGGCAGCCCCGTCCACCGCGGCGATGACCTCGCCCGGTTCGGCAGCCGCCTCGGCGAGTCCCGCAGTGCCCCCGGCCAACCCGGCACCAACCCAGGCAAGCCAGGCCGCGACCCCGGCCGGTCGGGCAGCAAGCTCCGCGAATCGGGCAGCGAGTTCGGCAAATCGTGCGGCGAGCTCCCGCGGTCCCGCGATCGCCGTAGCCCTGCCCGGGACCGGCTCCGACGCCCACTTCGCGCGACGTGCCTTCGGATCCGCTTGCGCGGCAGTGGATCTGCCGTTCCTGGCAGTCGACCCGGACCCGCGCCGGGTGATCGAGAGCTACCGCGCTGCCCTTGATGCCGCGGCCCGCTCCGGACCGATTCTCATCGCGGGCATCTCGCTGGGCGCGGCCGTGGCCGTGGATTGGGCTGCTGAGCACCCCGATTCCGTATACGGCGTGATCGCCGCGCTCCCTGCTTGGACCGGCGCCGACACTACCGGCTGCCCGGCCGCCCTCAGCGCCGCCGCCACCGCCGCCCAACTGCGCGCCGACGGCCTCGACGCCATGGTGACCCGCATGCGCGAATCCAGCCCCGCCTGGCTCGCCGACGCCCTCACCCGCTCCTGGACCTCCCAGTGGCCCGACCTCCCCGCCGCCCTCGAAGAGGCCGCCGCTTACGCCTGGCCCGAACCCGACCTGCTCGCCCGCGTCACCGCCCGAGTCGAAATCATCGGCGCGACAGACGATCCCGTCCACCCGTTCCCAGTAGCCGAACGCTGGACCACCCTCATCCCCCGCGCCACCCTGCACACCATCACCCTCGACGAGCTCGGCGCCGACCCGTCCATCCTCGGCACCCGAGGCATCACCGCCCTCCTCCCCCGCCGCGTCCCGGCCCCCTGACCCGAATCCCCGACACCCCATCGCAAACCCGCGAGCACCGACCAACACTCACCACCGGTGGTGACCAGCCTCCGGCGGGTCATAGCCGCCCAGCGCCGTCACGCGACGCGCTGCCGGCGCCGGACCGTCGCCGCGACCGGAGCTGATCCGGCAGCCCGCTGAGTTCCCCGGGCTCGGGCGGGCCGGTCCGCACGAGGCCGCAGACGGAGCGCGCGGACGTTGCGCTCTAAGCGAAACGGGGCACCGCCACACTGGCGGTGCCCCGTTTGTCTTGTCCTACGGCCGAATCCGGACGCGGAGGTCCGTCCCGGACCGGCCGGTCAGTTCAGGCCGAGCTGCTGCATGGCCGAACCCTCCGCGCCGCGGCGGGGTTCGGCGGAGGGCTGCTCCGGCTGGAAGGCCGGGCCGCCCTGCATGGCGGCCATCTGCGCCTGTACGGCCTGCTGCTGGGCGGCGAGCTGCTGTTGGTGGGCGGCGGCGAGCTGGTCGGCCAGCTCCTGGGGTAGGACCACCGGCAGGGGTTCGCGCACCGGGAGCGGTTCGTCGCCGCGGCGGACCACGGTCTCGCCGAGCACCGCGCGGGCGGCGGCGACCAGCGGCGAGTTGTCGTCGGCCGCACCGGTCGGACCGGCCGCGACCAGGCGGACCATCCAGCGGTGGCCGTCCACGCCGATGAAGCGCAGATCCGCGCCCTGGGTGACGGCGTGCAGCTCACGACCCCACGGGCCCTGCACGACCGACACCTGCGCGCCGTCCTTGCGCAGCGTCTCGGCCAGATCGGCTGCCACCGAACGCCATTGGCCCGCGGACTTGGGAGCGGCGTAGGCCGCCACCGTGATCCGGCCGTGCTGGGTGGCCAGGTGCACCGCCTGCGGGGTGCCGTCGGGGGTCATCTCGACCTGCAACTGCCCGCCCGGCGGCACCGGCACGATGACCGAACCCAGGTCCAGGCGCTGCTCGGCAATGGCTTCGAGCCGATCGGCGACGTTCTCGTAGTCGTAGGGGCCCGTTTCCGTGGGGACGGTCACCCGCGCGAAGTTGGCGGTGTCGAATTCGCCCGCGGTGTCGCCGACTTCCTCGTACTCGTCGTACTCGTCCTCGTACTCGTCGTACTCGGTGTACTCGTCGTCGTAGCGACCCTCGTCGGCGTTGTCGCCGCCCTTGTTCTTCTTACGTCCGAAAACCATTGTCATGCCTCCTTGCCGGTCGCCTGACCCGCCCCACCGGACCCCGCGGCGAGGCTGGCATGCCCACCGCTGGATCCGTATCCTCCTGCGCCACGCGTGGTGTCGTCGAGGGTCTCGACCTCCACGAAATCCACCAATTCGACCTTCTGCACCAGCAACTGAGCGATGCGGTCACCCCGCCGGAGCTCGATGGCCGCGCGCAGATCGTGATTGATCAGGCACACCTTGATCTCACCGCGATAGCCCGCGTCGACCGTGCCGGGGGTATTGACGACCGAAAGCCCCGCCTTCGCCGCCAGACCCGAACGGGGATGGATCAAACCGACCGTACCGAGCGGGAGCGCCACCGCGATGCCGGTGCCGACGAGCACCCGCTCCCCCGGTTCGATGATGACGTCCTCGGTGGTGCACAGGTCCACGCCCGCGTCACCCTCGTGGGCGCGCGTCGGTACGGGGATGCCGGGATCGAGCCGCAGCAGGGGAATAGGTGGAATACCGGTCACGTGGGCCGAGCCTACGCGTTCGGGTCGCGAGTCATTGACCTAGTCTGATGTCGTGTCCGACCAGCCCCCTCAGGTGACCATGGAACCTCAGCAGCAGACCACGCCCCTCTACACCGAGCGCCTCTGGGTGCCGTGGTGGTGGGTGCCCGTCGCCATCGTCGTGACCGGGCTGCTGGCAGCCGAAATCCACATGGGCGCACCGGGAGTGCGGGCCTGGCTGCCGTACGTGCTGCTGTTCCCGATCGCGGCCTGGGTGCTGGTGTGGTTCTCACGCCATCGCGTGGAAGTGGTCGCGGACGCCGACGGCGTGCCGGAGCTGCGCACCGATCGCGCCCACCTGCCCGCGACCTTCGTGAAACGCGCGGCGCCGGTGCCGACCAGTGCGAAAAGCGCGGCGCTGGGTCGCCAGCTCGACCCCGCCGCGTTCGTTCAGCATCGGGCCTGGGTGGGTCCGATGGTGTTGCTGGTGCTCGACGACCCGGACGATCCGACGCCGTACTGGCTGGTCAGTACGCGTCATCCGGAAAAGATCATTGCCGCCCTTGGCCTGAAGAACGCGGCCGAGCAGGTCTGACCTGCCGAACATTTCCTCCCGGGACCGGTCGTGAACTACGCGGCCGGTTCCGGACCGCGCTCGGCGAACCGAGCGCGGGCTGACGGAATCCTCTGGATCCTTCGGATCCCCTGCACAGACAGTGCGTTACGCGGCCTTGTCGGCCTTATGCGGCACAGTCCATGCAGATCAGCTGACCGCCGGCTTCGCTGGCCAGTCGGCTGCGGTGGTGCACCAGGAAGCAGCTCGAACACGTGAACTCGTCGGCCTGCTTCGGGATCACACGGACCGAAAGCACCTCCTCGGAAAGGTCCGCGCCGGGAAGCTCGAACGATTCCGCGGTATCGGATTCGTCGATATCCACGACGGCGGACGCGGCTTCGTTGCGGCGAGCCTTCAGCTCCTCCAGCGAGTCCTCCGAAACCTCGTCGGATTCACTGCGCCGCGGTGCGTCATAGTCGGTTGCCATCTCGTCTTCCCCTCGTCCTTACTCCGTATATCCCGGACCGGCACCCACCTCACCGGCTCCTCGCGGAGCCGGATCGGGTCGGAGTGCCGCCCCGCCCGTGGTGTACGTCACGCGTACACCGGTCACAGATCCGAGCCGGATACTCCTCATCCGCACCGGATCGCGCTCGGTCAACGCAGGACATGCCCTTGTTGTTCCCGAAATCGATCCCCAGTTTCACCCTGGTTGTACGATCTGGGCCGCCAGACAATAGCGGACCCCGGGACAAAAGTCGCAATCAAAACCCTTGCGAGTTGAAAATGAGGGTCAATCGTCACCGATGAGGGAACGCTCCGAGATCTTCCTCGCAGCCTCCGAGACCTGATGGCGACCGTCGGGACCTGGTGGAACCAGCTGCGGCCCGGTCTGATTCCCGCGGCGCGCGCCACACCGAATGCCCGACTTGCCGTGGCCCTGCACGCACCGGCCCGCACGTTTTCGTAGAGTGTGGGCGTGGTTTCACTGATCACCCAAGGTAACTCGACCGATCCGAAGAGCGGACGGCCGTTCATCCGGCGTCGCTGGGAGCCCTGGGCGGCCATGGTGGGTGTCATCGCTCTCATCTGTGTCGGCGTCTGGTTCAAGGCGCTGACCACGACCGAGAGCGATCAGGGCGCCATGTCCTGCAACTCGCCGAGTCCCGCCTCGAGCACGTCCGCGGCGGCGCCCGCGCCCCTCGGTGAGCGGGTGTCGGCGTCGAAGTTGCGTGATGTGGAGCCCGCCGCCCTCGCCTCCTCGAAGGTGCGTGTCTTCAACGCCAACAACCAGCGCGGCCAGGCCGCGCACGTGGCTTCCGAGCTGGGCGATCTCGGTTTCGCCAGCGCCCCGGACGTGCAGATCGGCAACGACCCGGTCTACGTGAACGGTGATCTGGAGTGCACCGGGCAGATTCGCTTCGGCGTGAACGGCCGGTCCGCGGCGGCGGCGACGCAGCTGGTCATGCCGTGCGCCGAGCTGATCGAGGACCAGCGCCAGGACGACACCGTGGATCTGGTGCTGGGCACGCTGTTCCGCGACCTCCGGCCCGGTACGGATGCCGAGGAAGTGCTGAAGTCGCTGAAGAACCCGACGCCCGGCACCGCGCCGGCCATCGACCCGAAATTGCTGGAAGCCGCGCGACACGCCAAGTGTTGATTGTCTCTTTCGCGGGGACCCGGCTCTGATTGTCCGAGCCCTCGCGAAACTCGAACCGGCACAACACAACAGAAGCATCGGGACAGCAGAATCGCCGCGACCTTTCGGTCGCGGCGATTCGTTTTGCGTGCTTCGCCCGGACAGTTCGTTTTATCCGAAGCTGTTCAGCCCCCTGTCAAGAAACGGGGATAGGGGTGGTGACATCCAGCCGCTCAAACAGACCGAACAGTTCGTCAGCGATGCCCGGGGCCGCGGCCGAGACCAAATCGCCTGCCGCGCCCGGCGAGTCGGGCGCGGGCGGCAGAATCAGGCGCGCCCCGGCCTCGGTCGCGATGAGCGCGCCCGCCGCCCAATCCCACAGATTCAGCCCGTGCTCGTAGTAGGCGTCGGTGCGGCCCTCGGCGACCGCGCACAAATCCAGTGCCGCCGAACCGAAACGGCGGATATCGCGAATGTGCGGCAACACCTGGGCCACCAGCTCGCCCTGCCGGGTGCGCCGCGGCGTGGCGTAGGCGAAGCCGGTGGCCACCAGCGCCATGTCCACCGCGTCGACGGGGTTGGCGCCCAAGGCGATCGGCGTGCCGCCCGGGGCGGTGCCGTCCACGCTGGAGTCCGCGCGGTGCGCGCCCAGGCCCAGCCCGGCACTGTAGGTGACCGCGTGCGCCACGTCGGCGACCGCACCCGCCACCGACCTGCCGCCGCGCACGGCCGCCACCGAGACCGAATACGAGGCGATGCCGTAGACGAAGTTGACGGTGCCGTCGATGGGGTCGACGACCCAGTGCACGAGATCGGGATCGTCGGTCAGGCTGCCGCCGTCCTCCTCACCCACCACGAGGTCGCCGGGGCGCAGCTCGGCCACCAGTTTGCGGACCAGTTGCTCGGTCTCGGTATCGACGATGGTGACCGGGTCGACGGGCGTGCTCTTGGACTGCACGGCATCGGGCTCGTTCGCATCCGGCCCGAAGACCTCGGGACGCCGGGCGCGCACGTGTGCGGCAGCGGTCTCGGCGAGATACACGGCGACGCGGCGCAGTTCGGCTATGTCCGAAGTGTCGGTCTTGCTGGCGGCGGTGGCATCGGTATTGGCGGCGGCGGGGGCAGGGGTGGTGAAATTCGATTCCGGCACGAGCTCCATCGCAGCACAGATCCGGCATCCCGCGCATTAGGCTTGTCGTGCACGACACAGCTCACGGGCCGGGGAGCTGCGACTTTCCGGCAATCACTGGAGAACGAGGAGTGGTCCATGTCCGATCCTGGGCGCGCGTTCGGCATCGATATCGGTGGCAGCGGGGTGAAGGGGGCCGAAGTCGATCTCGCGACCGGTGAGCTGGTGTACGACCGCATCAAGATCGCGACCCCGCATCCCGCCACGCCCAACGCGGTCGCCGAGGCGGTGGCCAAACTGGTCGCCCAGTCCGGATGGGAGGGTCCGGTCGGCATCACCATGCCGAGCGTCGTCCTGCACGGCCAGATCCGCACCGCCGCCAATATCGACAAGACCTGGGTCGGCATCGATGCGCGCCACCTGTTCTCCGTCGCGCTGGGCGGCCGCGAGGTGACCGTCCTCAACGACGCCGATGCCGCGGGCATGGCCGAGGACAGCTACGGCGCGGCAAAGGATCTCAGCGGTTTGGTAATGCTGCTCACCTTCGGCACCGGTATCGGATCGGCCGTGATGTACAACGGCGTGCTGATGCCCAACAGCGAGCTCGGGCACATCGAGGTCGACGGCCGCGAGGCCGAGCACCGGGCCGCCGCCTCGGTCAAGGATCGGGTCGGCATGAGCTACGAGGAGTGGGCGCGCGAGGTGTCCAAGGTGCTGGTCACGCTGGAAAATCTGTTCTGGCCGAACGTCTTCGTGGCCGGTGGCGGCATCAGCCGCGACTACCAGGAATGGATTCCGTTGCTCACCAACAGAACCCCCGTGGTGCCCGCCGCGCTGCGCAACACCGCGGGCATCGTCGGAGCAGCCATGGCGGTGTCAGCCGGTATCGCACCATAAGTAAGCTGGTTCGATCGTTACAATGGAACACATGCCCGGCGGTGAGCCGGAAACCGACACCGGCACGAGAGCCGGTATATCCCCCGACAGAACCGCTCCGCCGGATGATCACTCTGGCGTGACGCCGCACGAGACCGTCACGAAAGGGCGTACGTGGTAGCCACGAATACCCGAGAGACCGCCGAATCGGCCGACGCTGCCGACTCAGCAGACACCACTGAAGCACGGCCGGTCAAGAAGGCTGCCGCCAAGAAGGCCCCGGCCAAGAAGGCCGCGGCAAAGAAGGTCGCGGCCAAGAAGACCGCCGCGAAGAAGGCCACCAAGGCCACCGCCAAGAAGGTGGCGGCCAAGAAGGCCTCACCCAAGGCCGAGGGTGGCGAGGGCGACGAAGTCCTCGACGACGAAGCGATCGAGCTCGACGAAGACCTCGACGATCTCGAAATCGACGAGGACGACCTCGAAGAGGAAGAAATCGTCGACGAGGTCGAGGACGACGAGGAGGAAGGGGCCGCGACCCCTGCCGTTGTCACCGCCGCGGGCGCGGAGGCCGAAGAGGCCGACGAGCCCACGGAGAAGGACAAGGCCTCCGGTGACTTCGTCTGGGACGAAGAGGAATCCGAGGCGCTGCGCCAGGCCCGCAAGGACGCCGAGCTCACCGCCTCCGCCGACTCGGTCCGCGCGTACCTCAAGCAGATCGGCAAGGTCGCGCTGCTCAACGCCGAGGAGGAGGTCGAGCTCGCCAAGCGCATCGAGGCCGGCCTCTACGCCACGGAGAAACTGCGCGAGTTCGCCGACAAGGGCGAGAAGCTGCCCGTGCAGTCGCGCCGCGACCTGCAGTGGATCATGCGCGACGGTAACCGCGCCAAGAACCACCTGCTGGAAGCCAACCTGCGACTGGTCGTCTCCTTGGCCAAGCGCTACACCGGCCGCGGCATGGCGTTCCTGGACCTGATCCAGGAAGGCAACCTCGGTCTGATCCGCGCGGTCGAGAAGTTCGACTACACCAAGGGTTACAAGTTCTCGACCTACGCGACGTGGTGGATCCGCCAGGCCATCACCCGCGCCATGGCCGACCAGGCCCGCACCATCCGCATCCCCGTGCACATGGTCGAGGTCATCAACAAGCTCGGTCGCATCCAGCGCGAACTCCTCCAGGACCTGGGCCGCGAGCCCACCCCCGAAGAGCTCGCCAAGGAAATGGACATCACTCCGGAGAAGGTGCTGGAAATCCAGCAGTACGCCCGCGAGCCGATCTCCCTGGACCAGACCATCGGCGACGAGGGCGACTCGCAACTCGGCGACTTCATCGAAGACTCCGAAGCGGTCGTCGCGGTCGACGCGGTGTCGTTCACCCTGCTGCAGGACCAACTCCAGTCGGTCCTCGAAACGCTCTCCGAGCGTGAAGCAGGCGTCGTCCGCCTCCGCTTCGGCCTCACGGACGGCCAGCCCCGAACCCTGGACGAAATCGGCCAGGTCTACGGCGTCACCCGCGAACGAATCCGCCAGATCGAGTCCAAGACCATGAGCAAACTGCGCCACCCCAGCCGCAGCCAGGTCTTGCGCGACTACCTGGATTAACGGTCACCCCAAGATTGGGCCGCTGAGCTGAAGCTCGGCGGCCCAATCGTTGTTTTCAACGAGTGCACAGCGTTTCACTGAAGCGAGGGTGTTCGCCGGGCTGACGGACGTACCGAACCTGATCAGACTGACTCGCGCAGGAGCTCGATCTGCCGGTCGAAACGAAACTGCTCGAGGAGCGGGCGGGTTCTGGCTGAGACATTGATGCCGTACTCGGGCTTCGAGATCTGGCCGGGCTTGTCGTACGGACGATGGACGAGGAGGCGGGAATTCTTCTCACCCGGCAGCGGCCAAGCCGGGCTCGGGATGAGGAAGAGTTCGGGTTCGGCACCGACTCGAAGCCATACGAAGGCAACTAGATACGTCGGCCGCCGGTCGAATTGCTCCTCGAGTATGAAGGTGTAACTGGTTCGTTTTGGCCGAAGTGCCTTGACCTGGATGTCGTAGACGTGGTCATCGGCGAGTCGGGCGTGGAAGTAGTTTCTCTTAACATCGACGTCGGCTTGCTGGACGGCGAAACCCCAACGGCTGAACTCCATCTCGACCAACTGCTTGGCGTACCTCCCCACCTGGAGAGGCTTCAGCCGGTCCCAGTCCTGCCGGTCCATCCCGACATTGTCGCAGCCGACCTACGGGGAAGCGGCCCAATCTTGTTTTCGACGAAGACAGAGCGATTCACTGGAGGGTTAGGGCGGCTTCGGCTAGTTGAGGGCAGTGGGAGTTTTTGTAGCCGGATTGGCGGCGGCGCATGAGGTTCAGGTTGTGGTGGGCTGCTGCGGATTGGATGGTGGGGAGGGATAGGACGGAGGGGAAGTTGGATAGGTCGGGGATTTGGATGGCCTGTTCGAAGGCTCCGGCGGAGGAGTGTTTTCGTTCGCGCAGCGTTGCCCCGCGGCGGCGTAACTTGTTGCGGCCGAGCAGGTTGAGGGAGAGGTGACGGTTGTCGACGAACATCGTGGCGGCGATTCTGGAGGGGTCGTCGCCGACCTCGAAGTAGATGGTTTCGAGCATGACCATCGAGACTCTGAAGTACACGTGGCGTTGGTGGTCGGGCAGGCAGCTGACTGTCCAGAAGGTGGCTTCCGTGCGGCGTGGGAACGGGATGCATGCCGATGCGTACTCCCCCAGCGCCGTAATGACTTCCATCGCCTCGGGGAGGGCCGCCAGGCGATCGAACTCGTGCTGGTGGGCTGCCGACTGGCTCGGGTCGACGCTGATGAGCTGCGGGCCGTCGGCCGCGTTCATACCGATCGGGTCGGCCAGCCACGCAAGCTGCTCGTCGGGGCTGACGATCTCGTCCAGCACCGACGCACCGACGACACCGGTCACGTGTTCGCGGTTGCGGACCACGAATCCGGCCTGTTGTACCGACTGAACAAGCTCACGTTCGATGGCGTGACGCTCGGTGTGAGTGGCCCGCGCCTGTTGTCCGGGAACGCCGTTCGAAGTTCCTTGAACCCCGTTGGCCCGTAGGTGATCGGCCCGCCGTAGCCGTTGCGCGCCGCCCACTTGGCGATCTTGGCGTCCACTGACCATTGCTGCCGAGATGCCTTGGCCTCATCCATAATTCGAACCACCCACGGATGCTAACCACGGCGATCGGAGAGGCCTGGGCTGATCCGAATTTTGATGGCCTCGGATTCGAGGCCATCATTTCGGGTCAGAAGCGGTAGCGGAGGATGCGGGCGCCCTGGCGGGATAGGGCTGTGCTGCGGGCCATGGCGCGGGTGAGAGCGCGTAGGGGTTGGGGCCAGGCTGCGATTTGGGGGGCTCGGGTGAGGAAGTCCTCGGTGATTAGGGTTAGGGCGGGGTTCCAGGTTTCGGGGATGTGGGGGTCGTCGAAACCGGCTGCCGCTTTGATGCCGAGGGCCTTGATGGTGGGGTGGTATCTCATTGCCCAGGCTGCGAAGCGGGTGTAGCCGTTGAGGGCTAGCTCGCCGGTGGTGAAATGGGTTGTGAGAGTGCGGGTCAGGAGTTGGAAGGAATCGCCGGGGAGGAAGGGGATCAAGCCTTCGGCGATGATTATTGCCGGGCGGTCGCGTGGGATGTCGGCTAGCCAGTCTGTGTCGGTGATATTCGCGCCGATGAGATGGGTTGGTTCGGGGAGGAATTGGGGGCGGAGGGCTACGACTTCCGGGAAATCGATGTCGTACCAGTCGATTCCGGCGGGTGGTTGGCAGCGGATCATTCGGGGGTCCAGGCCGCAGCCGAGGTCGAGGACCACTGCGTTGGGGTGGGCGGTGGTGAAGGAGCGGACGGTGTCGTCGAGCATTCGGGTGCGGAGGGCTGTTTCGTAGGTCAGGCTGTCTTTGATCTTCAAGGTGGTGAAGTCGTAGTCGATTTGGTCCGCTATTTCGGCGGAGAGGGTGTCGCCCAGCATTGGGACGGGGAGTTTGCTGTCGAGGGCCTTGGCCCACAGGGTGATCAGCAGGGTTTCCTCTAGCTGATTCAGGTTCAGGCGGATGCGTTGCATATCGGGTTCCTTGCGCGGATCAGAAGACGGCCACGAAGAACAGGATTGTGGTGGCGAGGGCGGCGGTTAGGCGGCCGAGGTTCGATGCGTGGAAGTGGCGGATCTGTTTACGGACATCGCTCGGGGTGGATTCGGTGAGGTTCCATTTGGCGACTGCCTTGTAGATCGGCAGGTTGAAAATGGCTGTCCAGAGGAAGAATCCGAGGAGGAAGACGCCGCCGCCGGTGAGGGCGCAGACCTTGGCCGTGGTGCTGGGGGCGTGGAGGAAGGCCATCCAGACGGCGCTGATGATGGGGATGATGGTGAGGGTGGAGAGGATTCGGTTCGTGCCCGCGTGTTGCAGGAAGGCTTGGAAGTTGCGGGCGGCTTCGAGTTCGGGCTGCTCATCCCACAGACCGCGCATAACGGTGAGCAGGGTGGTCATCAAGCCGACCAGCATGGCAGCGGAGAGGATCGCCAGGAAGTCCAGTGTGCGATACATTTTCGTGTTCCTATCGGTAGCCGTACGCACGCCAGTTGGCGAGGACGCGTTCTTGGATGTCGGTGGGCCAGCCGTTTTCGAAGCTGCCCTTGACCGGTTTCTTGCCGTCCGGGTAGAGGTCGGCGAGCAGGCAGTTGTAGATGACTTTGCCTGCCATGTAGGTGTGCCTTTCTTCCTCATCGAGGTAGATGGGCAGGTCGTCGGAAAGCTTGTGCGGGAAATGGAATTCCCCGCGTTCGGCGTCGGGATGGGAGCGGGTGGCGAAGGCCCACACCACCTCGTTGAGGTTGGTGATATCGACGTCGTCTTCGACGAGCAGGATCTTCGGCGCGTTCACCGATGCCTTACCGGTGAAGGCGACGTCGGCGACCCGCTGCACGAGTTCGGCCGACGAAATACCCAGCGTCGCATGCCAGTCCTGGCGCACCGACAGGGTCAGCCAGTGCATGGCCGCTTCGGGGGTGTGCCAGGCGGAGGTGATCGGCAGCCCGGCCTGGCGCAGTTGGTAGAGCAGTTCCGCGCCGTGCATGGTGGCGGTGCAGGTGTGGTCCTCCTCGACCGGCGGGCCCGCGGCCACCACCGGCAGGATTGCGTTGTCGCGGTGGGTGATCGCGGTGACGGTGAACAGCTGTTTGGGTGAGGACGCGGTGGCGTTGTAGCCCGGGAACTCGTTCATCGGGCCTTCCATGACCGTCTCGTCCAGGCTGATATAGCCCTCGATGACAATCTCGGCAGTGGCCGGGACCATCAGGTCCACGGTCTCGGCGGGCACCACTTCGATGCCCTCACCGAAATACGCTCCGATGTAATCGCTTTCGGAGACATGGTCCGGCAGTGGCATTCCGCCTACGAACGGCAGGCCGGGCTCGACACCGAGGGCCAGCACGATCGGCATAGGCTTGCCCAGATCGGCCCAGGCGGTGCGGACCACACCGAGGTGCTGCACGGGTGCGATCAGACAGGCCAGGCTCTTGGCATCGTGGATCATCATGCGATTGACCGACCAGCTCGTCCACGAACCATCCGGCGTACGAGCGATATTCAAGCCCCAGGTCTGGATGTAGCGGCCACCGTCGTTGCCGTGGATCCACGGAGTGGGGAACGTCAACAGGTCGATGTCGTCACCGAGCAGGATGTTCTGCTTGCACGGCGCGTCGGCGCGCGCCACTTCGACCGGCGGAATGCCCGGCTTCTCCCGCGCCGCGACCAGCGCCTCCATCAACTCCTGACCGCTGGCGTCCGCGGGCAGGCCGAGAGCCAGCGTGATGCGGGCCAGCTGATGCTCGGGTGCGCTCAAGGCCCCGGGTGCGCCGAGCACCCGGAATCCGGTGCCCTGATACCCGGTGATATTGGTGAACAGTGGTGCGGGCGCACGCAAGTCGTAGGAGTGCCGGATCACCGCCCCGATCTCGAGCTGCCAGTCGACCTCGTGCTCGATGGTCTGGATCTCGCCGATGCTCTCGAGTGCGGTGATGAATTCCCGGAGACTCTTCAGGTGTTCCATACCAATCCTTCCTGATGCGACATGGTTTCGCGGCCGGGTGTCGTCTCCTCGCCCCAGCGCGGCAGGTCCGGCACATCGATGCCGAGTAGATCCAGCGCCCGCCCGGCGCTGTGTTGGACGATGTCGTCGACGGATTCGGGCCCGAGATAGAACGCGGGCACCGGCGGCATGATGATCCCGCCGGATTCGGTGACCGCGGTCATGGCGCGCAAATGCGCCAGGGTGAGCGGGGTTTCGCGCACCATGAGCACGAGCCGACGGCGTTCCTTGAGCGTGACGTCGGCGGCGCGGGTGAGCAGATTGTCGTTGTTCGCATAGGCGATCGCCGACAGTGTCCGGACCGAGCAGGGCGCCACGATCATGCCCGCGGTGCGGAACGACCCGGACGCGATGGCGGCCCCGATCTCCGCCGGACGGTAGGTGACATCGGCCATTGCCGCCAGATCGCCTGCGCTGATATCGGTTTCGTGCAGGCGGGTCAGCTGCGCGGCGGAGGTCACCACCAGGTGGGTCTCCACGTCGGCCTTGCGGGCCATCTCCAGAATCCGCATGCCGTAAGCGATCCCGGTGGCACCGCTGATGCCGACCACCAGACGTTGTGGAGTCATGCTCAGGCCCGCAGCAGGTTCGTGGTGAGCGAGTTCAGCTCCAGCGCGCCGTCCGCTCCGACGACGACGGTGCCGCCGATGTTCGCCAGCTTCCCGTTGATCACGCAGTTGGGTTCGAAGGCGAAGGTCATACCTTCGGTCAGCGGCAGATCGGTGCCGATGGTCGGCACCTCGGCCAGCAGCCCGTACGAGGCGGCCTCGGGCAACTCCCGCATGCCGCGGCCGAAACCACACACGGTCCCATAGGGATTCATCCCGTGCACCAGCGGATGAATGTTCCAGCCGCCCGCCGCCTCGAGCGGAGCCTTCATGGCGTCGACCACCTGACCGAAGGTGTTGCCGGGCCGCAGCGCGCCCAGCCCGGCCTCGTAGGAGGCGCGCGCCACCACAGCCGCCGCCTCGATGTCCGGATGCACCTCCCCCACCGCGATGGCCACCTGATGCTGGGTTTCGCGCATGCCGAACTGGCAGAACACTTCCGCCAGGATCAGATCGCCGTCCTCGATGACGCGCGGCGCCTGCGGGCGGTAGGACCAGACCGGCGGGCCCCAGCAGGCGAACCCGGGCCCGGACTGGATGAGCATGCCCGGTGCGACGGTGCCGAGCCGGAACGATTCGGCCATCCCGGCGGCATACACGTCGGCTTCGGTGACGCCCGCCGCGGTGGCCTTCAGCATGGCGGCCGCCATCGCTTCGCCGATCTCGGCCGAATGCCGCAGTACCGCAAGCTCTTCCGGTGACTGGGCCAGGGTACGCAGCAGGAACGGGAACCACATCGGCTTGAAGGTCACCTGCGGCAGCTGCTGCTGGACCGCGGTCCACAGCGTGTAGGGCATGATCGGGTTGAAGTGGAACGGCGGGTACGGCTCGAGGCCGATCACGCCGACCGGCGACCGTTCCAGCCCATGCTCTTTCAGCACATCGACCACGCCCTGCGCGTGCTTGGCCACCCGCATGTTCTGCGGCTCGGTCCAGCAGGCGTCGCCGCGACGGCGGGCCTCGATGTGGTCGGCGATATGCATGGGCGACCACACCAGCGAGATGGGGTCGGCGTCACGCGGGAACACCACGATCGCACCCGGGCGCTCATTGGTGAAATAGACGTCGGGTGAGAACGAGGCCGGGCCGCCGTTCTCGTGTTCGCCGTAGATCACCAGGGCGTCGACGCCCTGCTCGTCCATCAGCTCCCGGGCCAGCGCCCAACGTCGATCGCGTTCGCCCAGCGAGTAATTCGGTTGCATATCACAGCTCCTGATTTCGTGTGAATCGGCTGGTGAAAACGCTATGGCGAGGCGAACGGAAAGGATTCAGTCGATCGACTGGTCCTTGATCTGTCATGTCGGTTAAGTAGGGTCCGTCGAGTGCTACACGGGCGTGCCGAGGAATCGGCGCTGATCGATCGACTGCTGGCGGAGGCGAACGCGGGCCGCAGCGGAGCGTTGGTGTTGACCGGGCCCGCCGGTATCGGCAAGACGGCCCTGCTCGACTACGCCGCGCAACGGGCCGACGGACTGAGGGTGATCCGCGTCGCCGGGATCGAACTCGAGGCGGAATTGCCCTTCGCCGGACTGCATCTGCTGCTCGGCCCGGTCCTCGATCGCCTCGACGCGCTGCCCGAACCACAGGCCGTCGCGCTGCGCGGCGCCTTCGGCCTGGCCGCGGCCCAATCCGGTGATCGCTTCCTGATCGGCCTGGCCGTATTGTCCCTGCTGGCCGAACTGGCCGACGAGGGTCCGGTGCTGTGCCTCGTCGACGACGCCCAATGGCTGGACCGATCCTCCGCGGAGGCACTAGCTTTCGCAGCCCGCAGACTCCAGCACGAAGGCGTGCTGCTGCTGATCGGCGTGCGCGGTGTCGCCCAGCCCATGGCCGGGCTGCCCACCCACGAGGTGAGCGGGCTCGACGGTGTGGCCGCCACGGCCCTGTTGGACGAGCACTATCCCGAACTCACACCACCGGTGCGCGCCCGCATGCTCGCCGAAACCGAGGGCAACCCACTGGCTCTGGTCGAACTGCCGTCCGCGCTGAGTATGGAGCAACGCACCGGCGCCGGGCCGGCGGTGCCCTATGACCTTGCGGTGCTGCCGCTGTCGGTCCGGGTGCAGACCGCGTTCGGTGCGCGCGCCGCCCGGCTGGACGAGGCGGCGGGCACCCTGCTGCTCGTCGCGGCGGCCGAGTCGACCGGGGAGTTGTCGGTGGTGCTGGACACCGCCGCCACGTTCGGCGCGAGCACCGCGGACCTGGCCGCCGCCGAGGATTCGGGATTGCTTGTCCGCCAAGGAGATACGGTCAGTTTCCGACATCCCCTGGTGCGGGCCGCCGTACTCCGCGATGCCCCGCTGCATCGGCGGCTGGCCGTCCACCACGCGCTCGCCGACACGCTGCTGCGGACCGGCGACCCCGCAGCCGCCGACCGCGCCGTCTGGCATCGCGCGGCGGCGTCGACCGGTTCCGACGATGCCCTCGCCGACGATCTGGAGGCCGTCGC
This sequence comes from Nocardia heshunensis, assembly GCF_054782115.1. Lineage (NCBI taxonomy): Bacteria > Bacillati > Actinomycetota > Actinomycetes > Mycobacteriales > Nocardiaceae > Nocardia > Nocardia heshunensis. The sequence goes on from NZ_BAAGTC010000003.1 coordinate 1,103,476, forward strand.
GGGCCGGACATTCGAACGCGCCGATCATGCCGCGTCATCCGCGGCGATGGAGCGGGCCGCCGAGTTGACCGTCACCGTTGCGACCGGCACCCGACGCCTGATCGCCGCGGCCGGAGCCGCCGCGGTCGCCGGTGATCTGCACCGGGCCGACACCCTGGTGCGCCGGGCCCGCCGTAGAACGGTCAGCAACGCCGATGCCCCGCGGCTGGCCTCGCTGCAAGCCATGGTCGAGGCCGAATTCGGCTCCCGGCACACGGCCGCGCGCCTGCTCATCGACGCCGCCGGGCAGGCGCCCGCCGAGGCCGCGGGCCCGATGCTGGTCGACGCCGTGCGCAATGGTTTCCTCGTCGGCGACGCCGAACTCACCACCCGCGCGGCCAGTCTGCTGCACGATCGCCACGGCCCCAGCAGGGTGACCGAAGGACTGCTCGGCCTGGCCCGAATGCTCAGCGGCGACGACGAATACGCGTTGCCGAAACTCCGTGCGTGCGCCGAATACGCGCACGCGCACTCGGCCGAACTGACCCAGGACGAGCGGATGAACGGCGCTGCCATGGGACTCATGACCGGTTTCGACCGCGAGGCCCGCGACCTGCTCGAAACCCTGGTGGCAGAGGCGCGGGAACAGTCGACGTTGGGGACGCTGCCGTTGCGGCTGCACTACCTGGCTTCCGCCGAATACGCGACCGGCCACACGCGCGACGCGGTCGTGCACGCGGAAGAGGCGCTCGCACTGGCACATTCGATCGGATTGCACCACCAGATGGACGGCCCGCGCTGCGTGCTGGCGTGGGGTGCGGCGCTGTCCGGCGACGAAACGCGCTGCCGCGCACTCGCCGAGCCCGCCCTCGCGGCCGCATTCGACCGTCGCGAGTCCGCGACCGCGGCACTCGCCACGACGACGCTCGCCATGCTCGATCTCGGTGCGGGCCGCTACGACCTGGTCTTCGATCGCCTCGAATCCGCGGCTCGCGAACCGATGTTCGTGGCCGCGGCCTTCACGGTGGCCGTGGCGTCCACTCCGCTCCGGGTGGAAGCCGCCGTGCGCGTCGGCCGCACCGACCACCTCGCCGAGCCCCTCGACCGGTTCCGCAGCTGGGCGGACGCCAGCGGATCCCCCTGCACGCGAGCGGTTTACGAGCGCTGCCTGGCCCTGACCGCTCCGGTCGGCGAGACCGAGCACCACTACGACGCGGCCGAGCGCCTGCACGAAAAAGGCGGACGCCCCTTCGAACAGGCCCGCACAGCCCTGCTCTACGGCGAATGGCTGCGCCGTGACCAGCGCAAGGCCGAGGCCCGCACCCGCCTGCGCGCCGCCGCGGAAACCTTCGACCGGCTCGGCGCCCATCTCTGGGCAGACCGTGCCCGCGCCGAACTGCGCGCGACCGGCGACACCAGCGGCCGCCGCCCCACCGCATCCGTCCTGGATCTGCTCACGCCGCAAGAACTTCAGGTCGTCCGCCTGGCCGCCCAGGGCTTGTCCAACCGTGAGATCGGCGGCCACCTCTTCCTCAGCCCCCGCACCGTCGGCTACCACCTCTACAAGGCCTACCCGAAACTCGGTGTAGCGACCCGAGCCGAACTGGCCAACCTGCTGCACGAATCACGCTGAAGGGGAACGGCTCCGGTCGGGCGGCGACGCCGATCACGTTCGCCCAGCGAGTAATCGGCCGCCCGCCGGTTCCTCGATTCCCGGGGGAATGAGCCGGTAGCGGCCCTATTCGCGAGAGCGGCCCGATCGATTCGGCCGATCAGACTATCTAGTACCGACCAGTTTGCGTTGGTAGGGTCTGCCGGTGCTACACGGGCGCGCCGAGGAACTGGCGCTGATCGATCGCCTCCTCGCCGACGCGCAATCCGGCCGCAGCGGGGCGCACGTACTGAGCGGGCCCGCCGGCATCGGCAAGACCGCACTGCTCGACTATGCCGCGTCGAAAGCCCAGGGGCTGCGCGTGATTCGGGTGGCGGGCATCGAATTGGAGGCCGAGCTGCCCTTCGCGGGCCTGCATCTGCTGCTGCACCCCGCGCTGGACCGCCTCGACGCCCTGCCCGCGCCCCAGGCCGTCGCGCTGCGCAGCGCCTTCGGCCTGGCCCCGGCCCAGCCCAGCGATCGCTTCCTGGTCGGCCTCGCGGTGCTGTCCATGCTGGCCGAACTCGCCGAGGACGGGCCGGTGCTGTGCCTGGTCGACGATGCCCAGTGGCTGGACCGATCCTCCACCGACGCACTGACTTTCGCGGCCCGGCGGCTGCACCACGAGGGCGTGCTGCTGTTGTTCGCCGTGCGCGGCGATGTCCGCGATCCGGCCGGACTCTCCGCCCTCGTCACCCGGGAGCTGACCGCGCTCGAGCCCGCCGCCGCGGCCGCACTGCTCGACGAACGGTATCCGGAACTGGCGCCGCCGGTGCGCGCCCGCATGCTGGCCGAAACCGAGGGCAATCCGCTCGCATTGGTCGAACTCCCGTCCGCGCTGAGCACCGAACAGCGCACCGGCACCGCGTCGACGGGCTCCTACGACCTGGCCACGCTGCCGCTCTCGGCCCGGGTACAGACCGCGTTCGGCGCACGCGCCGCGGGACTGGACGAAGCGGCCACCGCCCTGCTGCTGATCGCGGCCGCCGAGGAGACCGGGCGGCCGGAAATCGTGCTGGCCGCGGCGGCCACCTGTGATGCGGGGCCCACCGAGCTCGCACGGGTCGAGGACTCGGGATTGCTGGTGCGCCAGGGCGATCGGATCGCCTTCCGGCATCCGCTGGCCCGCGCGGCGGTCTTGGACGCCGCTCCGATCCACCGTCGGCTGGACGCGCACCGCGCGCTCGCCACCGCGCTCGCGGCCTATGGCACCGTCGAAGCCGATGATCGAGCGGCATGGCATCGCGCGGCGGCCGCGACCGGACCCGACGACGATATCGCCGCGGCCCTCGAGGCCGCCGCCGACCGTGCCTCCGAACGAGCCGACCACACCCTCGCGGCCGCGGCGATGGAACGCGCGGCCACGATGACCGTCGATCCGGCCGCGACCACGCACCGCCTGACCCGCGCCGCCGAGGCCGCCGCCACGGCGGGTGATCTGCAAAAGACCGCCGCGCTGCTGCGCCGCGCGGCCCGCGGACCCAGCGACGAGCGCGACGCGCCGCGCCTGGATCACGTGCGCGCCATCGTCGAATCGGAATTCGGTTCCCGACACCGCGCCGCCCGCATGCTGATCGACAGTGCCGACCGAGCACCCGCCGAGCTCGCGGGCACCATGCTGGTCGACGCGATGCGCAACGGTGTGCTGGTCGGCGACACCGAGCTCGGGCTGCTCGATCTGGGCGCTGGGCGCTACGACCGGGTACTGGACCGCGTCGAATCCGCTGCCCGCGGTCCCATGGGCGAGCACTACATGGCCGTGTTCTTCACACCCTTGCGCGTCGACGCCGCGTTGCGCACCGGCCAGCCCGAGCGCATCGGGGAGTCACTCGAGCGTTTCCGGCGTTGGGCGGACGCCAGCCGAGCGCCCTGGATCCAGGCCGTTTACACACGGTGCCTGGCCCAGATGAGTTCCGGCGAGCAGGCCGAGGCGCACTTCACCGCCGCGGTCCGGTTGCACGAGAAGGGCAGTCGTCCCCTCGAGGCCGCCCGCACCGACCTGCTGTACGGGGAATGGCTGCGGCGCGCCCGGCGAAAGACCGAGGCGCGCACGAGTTTACGTGCGGCGCTGGAGACGTTCGAACGCATCGGCGCGAAGGTGTGGGCCGAGCGGACCCGCGCCGAGCTGCGCGCCACCGGCGACACCGGCCGACCGGCGGCCGGTGCGTCGGTGCTGGATCTGCTCACGCCGCAAGAACTTCAGGTGGTCCGGCTGGCAGCGCGCGGACTGTCGAACCGCGAGATCGGCGGGCACCTGTTCCTCAGCCCCCGCACCGTCGGCTACCACCTCTACAAGGCGTATCCGAAGCTCGGCGTCGCGGTCCGGGCCGAACTGCCCGCACTGCTCGATCAGCTGTAGCAGGACAGACTCCGGTAGGTCGCCAGCACATTGAGCCGGTGCAGATTCCGGCACAGCGTGAGCAGGCCCTGGGTGGCGAATTCGACCGGGACGGCGTAATCACTCAGCGCGGCAACAAGACTCGGGATCAGTGTCTCCGCCGACGGAATCAGTCGATCGACCGGTGTCGAATCCGTCGGTTTCCGCGCAATGACCTGAATGTTCCCGCATCGCCTCGAATGTCTGGCACTGCCTTCGTGATTCCGGTTAGACCTGGGGAGTCCTGACCGATTCCCGACACGAAGGAAGAATCCTGATGACCAAGCAATACGACACCGGCCGGCACGCGATCATCGCGGGCGGTGGCATCGGCGGACTCGCCGCGGCCATCGGCCTGCGCCGGGTCGGATGGTCGGTCACCGTCCTGGAGCGAGCGGGCGAATCACGCGAGGTCGGGGCGGGCTGGTCCTTCGCGCCGAATGCTGTGAAGGCCGTCGAGGCCCTCGGCATAGGCGCGGAATTCCGCGCCATCTCCCAGCTCTCCGAGGCAGCGGTCAACCTGCGGACCCCAGCCGGGAAATACCTGATGAAGTTCGAAAATGGCCGTGACACAGCACTGTTGGCGAACCATCGAGGCGATCTGCAGCAACTGCTGCAGCGGCACCTCCCCGCCGACAGCGTGCGGACCGGGGCGGAGGTCACCGGCGTCGAGCAGACCGACGCGGCCGTCACGGTGACGTACCGGACCGGCGACGACATTCAGCGGCTGACCGCCGACGTCCTGATCGGCGCGGACGGAATCCACAGTGCGGTAAGGACTTCCGTGTGGCCGCACACCCCGGACCCGGTCTTCCAGCGCATCCTCGTCTGGCGCGGGGTGACCGCGCCCGGTTCGGTCTGGCCGGTCGACGGCTTCCAAACCTGGGGACGCGGTGTGCGTTTCGCCGCGCATCCGATCTCCGAGGAGCGCGTGTTCTGGTTCGTCGCCATTCGCCAGTCCGAACCGCACGTGCACTACGACGACGACATGGCCGAAGTCGTGCGGCGCGTGGGCACTTGGCACGACCCGATCCCGAAACTCATCGCGGCGACACCGCCGCACTCGCTGCTGCGCAATGATGTCTCCGACCTCGAGCCGCTGCCCGCCTACACCGAGGGCCGCGTGGTCCTCCTCGGCGACGCCGCGCACGCGATGACTCCGTTCCTCGCCCAGGGCGCCTGCCAATCCTTCGAAGACGCGACCGTCCTGGCCGCCGAACTCGCCGACAACGCCGACATCCCCACCGCCCTGGCCCGTTACGACACCCTCCGCCGCCCCCGGACCCAAGCCGTGCAACGCGGCGCCCGGAAGGACCCGTCGATCAGCCTCTCCACCAACCCCTTCCTCTACGCCACCATGACCCGCCTCACCGCCCTGGCCGGCAGCCGCATAGCCGCCCGCAAAACCGCCAACCTGTGGAACTGGACCCCGCCGACCCTCGTCAGTCACCCCGTGACGAACGGGACGGGGCGATAGCGGCTGCGCCCAGCAGCAACGCTGCACCATGAATGTTCGCGGTCGCGGTGAGGACCAGGCCGACGGCCACGAGTAGGACCGCCACCGGGCGGCGAAGATCGATGCCACGGGCCGACAGCATGATCGCTGGGCCCACCAGCAACGCGCACCCCAACGCTGCGGGTAGCCATGCTCGGTCCCAGAGGGTGGCGAACATGGCTGTGCTCCAGATTATTACGGCCATCGGCGTCCAGTCCGGCAGGCGTTCCCTCCGGCGCCACAGCGACACCGCGAGCCCGCCTGCGAGACCACAATCGGCGATGGAGTTGCCGCCTCCCACGGGCTGCCACGCGTATGCGATGAACTCGACCACCAACCCGACGCCGAAGTATTGAACCAGCCAGCGCCACCGCCGGAGGACCTGTTCGGCAGCCGTGCCCAACACCAGCAGAAAGACCAGATTCAGCAGTGCACCTCCGAACCCGCCGTCCTGCACGAACAGCGCGGTACCCGACCGCCACCAATCCCCGTGCAGCCCGGACGGAGTTCGCTCCAGGTGTGCCAACACATCCGGCACCAGCCGCTGCAGAAGGTACGCGGCCGCCGTCACCACGAACACCCCGACAGTCAGCCCGGGAAAACGCTCCACCCCCATACGCTTCAGAACATGCACGCCTGAGGCTAATCCACGGGCACAGCGACGCCCACGGGGGCCGACTCAGTCCAAGATGTCGGCCCCTTCTGCACCGTGAAACCGCCTCTCGGACTTACCATCGGGCGTGGGGCTGCACGTTGCGACGGCCGATCCGGGGGCGGTTATGTCGATGTCCGTCAAGGTCAAACTTCTGCTGGCGAGCGTTCCGCTCGCGGTGGCCGTGGTGCTCGGAATCGTAGCGCTGGGCCTCGGCAGCGACATCGCTGTTCGCTACGCGGTGGTGGTGGGTGCGGGGGCCGCCGTGTTCTTCGTCTTGTTCGCCGCTGTAGTGGTCTCGCCCCATCGCAACCATGCGGGACCGCGATCACTGGCATCACCGCCGCCGAGCCCCGCGTTTCCACCGCCACAGAACCTCGCCCAACCCTGGGAACCCTCGCAGCAGCCTCGGCCGAATCCGGCGCCGCCCCAGGACAAGTACGTCGAATTGCTCACCATGGTGTTGGGCATCGAGAGCACGGCCGAGCGGTTGATCGACTACGAACGGCAGCGGCGGCCGACCGCCAGCCGCTCAGAGCTGATCGATCTCGCGATCGAGCGAATTCGGCATGACAACCAACGCGGGTGACATTCGAGTCGGCGACTCTTCGTGCTGCTCAAGGCAATTGGCGCAGCATGGCTACTGCAACCTGAGGTTGGGCGGTGCCGCAACGGGGGCAGGCCTGGCCGGCTTTGGGGATGTTGAGCCAGTAGCCGTCGACCGATGAGCGGGTGGCGGTGATGGCGGCTCGGAGTTGGTCGGGGGTGACGGTTTGGCCGCTCGGGTTGGTGCTGAGACCCGCGAGGACAACGACATTGGGGTTGGCGGTGTGGGCGGCGGCTGCTGCTTGGCGGACGAAGTCGGCGTAGCGGGTGGTGTCGGATTCGCTGCCTTGGGCTTGGATGTCGATAACGTCGGCGGCTTTCGCTGCGGCGGCGGATATGCCGAGGCGAAGGTAGGCGGCGTAGGAGTTTTCGCCGGGGGCGAGGACTCGGGTCAGGTCGGTGGCGGGGGTGGCGATCAGGAGGAGGTGGTGGGCGTGGGCGAGGTCGGCGGCCTGGGATTCGGCGGTGGCCGGGTCCTGTTGTTCGGCGGCGGGGGTCAACGGCCAGGCTTCGTTGTCGTAGAGGACCGCGTGGATGGACTGATCCAGGCCGTGGCCGAGGGCCGAACGTAGGGCATCGAGGCTGGTGAACGATTGTGTGCGAACGGCTTTGGTGTACTCCGCCGGGTCCGTGCCGCCTGCTGTCACATAGGTCGAGGCGTTGTCGAAGTCCGTGGACAGTTCGGACTGGGACATTCCCGCGCCCGCGAGCAGCGAGAGGGCTTCCCCGGAGATCAGCCATTTCGGCAAGGCCGCGGCCGCGGGGACAGAGAGGGAAGAGGTGGCGGCCGGTGTGGACGGCCGACCCTCCTGGCAGCCACTCACTACCGCCACCACCGCGACTGCGAGCGCAGCCACCGCCCGCACCTTCATCGTGGCGAGATCCTCCCGTTCGAAACCGCTTGTCCGCTCCCCGTATTCAACCGCTCGGTCCGCGTCGAACGGAGTCGGGGTCAGGAACCGCCCATCGATGAGCACGATCGTGCCCGGACGAGCCTGATAGGACAAACCCCCAAAGCAACCGCGCCAGCATCCGCGCGCCGTGATCGTCCAGCAGGACGCTGCTGTTTCATCGCGTCCCATGACGCCACAGCAATCCCCTTGTCTACAACCGATTTTCCGGGCTCACTCGGTGGCGAACAGTTGTTCACGGGTTTGGGAGTCTGATGTCACCAGCACCCGCACGGGTGTCGCCCGGGTTCGTGTACAAGAACCCAAGCGCGCTCGGCCGCAGCGCCGCGGCGAGCGCGCTTGGCCTGCTAACGGCGCTTCTTGGCCTTGTTGTCCGCGCCCTCGACCCCCGAGGGCGGCGTGGCCGGATCGGCCTTCTTCTCCGCTCGTTTTTCCTTCAGGGACTTGCCCTGAGCCTTGGACATTTTGCTGCGCGGAGATTTGTCGGACAACTGGTACGCCCTTTGTTTGGAAGACCTCTACGGCCTCGTGGGCACGACAGTACGCGTACGGGGGTCATCGCCTCGCTGATTCGGCCGCGCCGTGGCGCAGGCCCGCGAAAAGATCGGTCTCCTGAGCCGGGGCGGTGGGGACGCGGTTGAAGTGGCGCACGAAGACTTCGGTGCCGAACATCAGCTGCTGCATGTCGGTGGGCAATGCCAAGAAGGGCACGCTGTCGGATTGGCTGGCATGGGCCGCAAGGGCTTTGGCCTTGCGTTCGGTGTAGGGGCTGACGTCCACGGTGGCGGTGATCTGATCCATCGGGATGCCGAAGTCTTCGGGCGGGTCGAAGTCGATGAGACCCTTCTCGCGCAGCAGGCCGAACATCTCGCGGGACGCTTCGCGGGGAATTGCGGTGTAGTAGAGCTTGTCCGGAATGCCGGTGGCCGCCGCGGCCGCCAGCGTGATGCGGTTGGCCTGGATGTGGTCGGGATGGCCGTAGTTACCGTTTTCGTCGTAAGTGACGACGACCTGCGGACGGTAGTGCCGCATCAGCTCGCCCAGCCGGGCGGCCGCCTGATCGACCGGGGTGTTCCAGAAGACGTCGGGGTCGTGGTTGGCGTCCCAGCCGTCCATGCCCGAATCCTGATAGCCGAGCAGCTCGACGTGCTCGATCCCCAGCAGCGCGGCCGACTCCTGGAGTTCGGAAAGCCGTTGCGCCCGTACCGCGTTCGGATCGTGGCCGGGACTGCCGGGCTTGATCCCGCCGGGCGCGTCACCCTGCTCGCCATTGGTGCAGGTCACCAGGACCGTCCGGATGTCCTCGGCCGCGTACCGGGCGAACACGCCGCCGGTGCCGAGCACCTCGTCGTCGGGATGGGCGTGCACCGCCATGATCGTCAGCTGGTCGGTCATGAGTCTCCGTCTGTCGGCGCCGAGTGGATCCGTGTCGTCACTCTACGAAGCAACACCGACGCCCGCAGTGGTGATTCCGCCCGCCGCCGATCACAGCCACGTCGTGGCGAGCCACACGGTGACGGCCGCGGCGAGCAGCAACGCGATGTTCAGGCCGATCTGCCGGTCCTTGCTGGTCAAGTGGACCGGGACGGCACCGCATTGCAGCAGCACGAAACCGATCGCCGCGGCCAGCGCGAGCCCGGGCGCGATGCCGGTGAGCGGGGGCAGGATCAGCCCGAGCGCGCCGAGCACCTCGAGCGCACCCAGGGCGCGGACGGCGGGTAGCGGAATGCGGTCCACCCAGGCCATCATCGGCCGGAGTTGATCCGGGCTGCGGACGAGCTTCAGGACACCGGCGTAGAGATAGAAGGCAGCGAGTAGAGCGGCGACGATCCAGTAGGCGATAGGCACGCTTCCATCCCAGCGCCCGGAACGGGCGGGTGTCCAAGTCCTATTCCGATCGGCCGATACCGAGCGGGTATCGTGCCAGGGTGGAGCTACGCACGCTGCGCTACTTCGTAGCCGTCGCAGAGGAACGCCATTTCGGTCGCGCCGCCGCCCGCCTGCACATGACGCAACCCCCGTTGAGCCGGGCCATCCGGCAGCTGGAGTCGGAAGTCGGTGCGGCACTGCTGGATCGGTCACCGGCCGGGGTCGGTCTCACCACCGCGGGCGCGGTCCTGCTCGACGAGGCGCGCGCCCTGCTCGCACATGCCGACCGCGTCGCCACCCGGGTCGCCACCGCGGCCGGGAACACCACCCTCACCGTCGGCATCCTGGGCGGCGCCACCGATCCGGGTATCACGCGACTCGCCGCCGCGTATCGCCACGAGCACCCGCAGGTCGAGATCCGCATCCGCGACACCGATCTCACCGATCCCACCTGTGGACTGAAAGCCGGGCTGGTCGATGTCGCCGTGACCCGCGCACCGTTCAACGCCACCGCCCTGACCGTGCACGAACTGCGCGCCGATCCGGTCGGCGCGGTGCTGCGCACCGACGACCCACTGGCCGGGCGGACCCGCTTGGCGCTGGCAGACCTCGCGGACCGCCGCTGGTTCCAGTTCCCCGCCGACACCGACCCACTGTGGCAGTCGTATTGGAATGGCGGCGAACCGCGTCAGGGCCCGGTGGTCCGGGTGGTCCAGGAATGCATGCAGGCCGTGCTCTGGAACGGAACGGTCGGCATGACTCCGCTCGGGCACGAACTCCCGGCGGGACTGACCGCGATTCCCCTGGTCGATATGCCGCCGAGCCGGGTAGTGGTGGCCTGGAACGAAGGCGACACAAACCCACTGATCCGATCGTTCGCCCGAACCGCAACCGCCGCATACCGATCGGACCTCGCGGACAACTGACCCGTCACTCCTCGAGTTGATGGGTGGAGCGGCGTCCGGCTTCGGTGCAGCGAGTCAGGAAGTCGGCCAACAACTCCAGTTCAGCGGTGGTGTAAGACGCACAGAGTTCGTCCATTTCGGTGTTCATGCCGGAGAACAGCGCGTAGATCTCCGCGGTGCGATCGGGCACGGCCCGGATCACCACCGCGCGACGATCGGCTTCGGCGCGTTCGCGCGCAATGAATCCGGCCCGTTCGAGGCGATCGAGGATGCCGGTCATGGTCGCCGGATGCAGCCGAGCCGCCCTCGCCAGCGCGGTCGGACTGATCGGCCCCTGCGCGGTGATCAGGTCGAGGCAATCCATATCGGCTTCCTTGAGTTCCACCCGCGCGCCGACCTGACGGTTGAGCAGCGCGAGCTGACCGCGCAGATCCCGCAGCGATCCCTTGACGGCGGTGACCACCCGACGCCGAGCACGCGGATCCTCAGATGTTACGGAACTCATATAATATCCTTCTCGAATCAGTATATTATGAGATCCATATAATACCTCAACCGTAGGAACAGGTCATGTCTGCCATCTCCACCGCCGCAGTCGTCATCACCACCGTCAACGCAGTAATGGTCGCCGGATCCGGCCTAGGCGCCGCCCTGAAGATCAAGCCCATCCTCGAACCCATGGCCAACCTCGGCGTCCCCGAATCCTGGCTGGTCTTCCCCATCGGCACAGCAAAGTTGGCCGGTGCCCTCGGCTTGTTTCTCGGCTTGCTCGGCGTCCCGCTCATCGGTCCCGCCGCCGCGGTCGGCCTGATCCTCTACTGGGTGTGCGCCATGTACACCCACATCCGCAGCAAGGATTTCAGCCCGCAGTTCTACCTCGGAATGATCTTCTGCGCCTTGTCCGTTGCGACTCTGTCGCTACAGATCCAATCCATCACGCTCCGCTAGCACCCGACGTCAGGAGCGCGGGGTGGGACCGTTCGGCGGCGGCACATCGGTGTCATCCGGTTTGCCGTCGGCCTGGGGGTCGACGCCGGTGTCCTGGCCGATGCGGCGGGGGCGGGCTACGCGGCGGATGCCGGCGGCGGGGGCGATGTCGCCGGCGCGTTTGCGGCGGGCGGCATTGAGGTCGATGACGCTGCCGTCGGGGGCGTTGGGGTCGGTGTCCGGTGGAGTGGCGGGAAAACCGGCTTGGCCAGGGTCGACCGGCCACCAGCCGGTTTCGCGTTGGAGTTCCGAGCGGAGTACCGGACGCGTGGGGGCAGGATCGTAGGCCGAGAGAGCGGCGGGATCGAAGGTTTTGCGGGGGCGCTCGCTCGCCTCTTCCGACATGCGGCGCGGGCGACGCGGCATACGGGTGAGATTCGAGGCACCCTCCTCGGTTTCGGGCGTTTTCTGCTCGCCCGCTTTCAGGCTTTCCAGTTTCCGACGCAATTGCTCGACCGCGTCGAACCGGTCCCCGCCCGGTCCCGGCAGGCCTCCCCGCCCCGGCACCTCCCGATCCGACATCGGAACTACCAGCCGACGAGTGCCGTGGCACCCGCCGACCATACGACCGCCGGTGCCCCGAACCGATCTCTCAATTTCTTGCCTCTTGCGTCGATCACGTCTGTATTCTCCCTCAGCACTGCACACGCTCCCTGTCCAGTGTCCCACCGACCACCGACACCGGGCGCACAGGCATTACCGGGCGTTTCGCGGTGACAGGTAGGTTCGGGGAATGGGGAGTGCGAGCGGTCCGGGGGACCGGTCATTCAATGCGCGGCGATGGATTTCGATCGGGATCGGAATTGCGGTGGCCGCCTTGGTCGTAGCGGTGGTTCCGGCCTGGTGGTGCGGGCGCGACGCCGACGCCTGGTATCGCGGGGATCCGGGGCGGGTGCGCGGGCTCGCCGAGGAGATGGTGGCTTACGAAGCGGCCGATGACCAGCAGCGTTCCGGGAATGCGGACGGCATGTGGGGGCTGCTCGCGCATCAGATGACCGCGCTGGGGTTGGCGCAGGTGGTGCTCGCACATCCGGAATGGCGGGACCGCTACGCGCCGATCGCGACCAAGGCCGCGGCCAAGAGCCTGCGGGCGAACATGCGCTCGGAGTTCACCGCGGCCTGGCACGGCGAGGACGGGATCACCGTCCCCGACTCACCACACGGTCACGCCTACCTGTCCTATCCCGCGCTCGCGCTCGGGATGGCACGACTGGTAGATCCTGCCTTCCCCGCCGAGCTGGCCGCCCAGGACGATGCACTGATCGCCACTTTCGAGCGGCGACTGCTTGCGTCACCGAACGCGCTGCTGGAAACGCTTCCGGGCGAGGCGTATCCGACCGATGTGGCGGCGGTGGCCGCCGCGATCGCGGTGCATGGGCGTGCGACCGGCATCGATCACTCGGCGGTGCTCGCCCATTGGGCACAGCAGGCGCGGGCGGTGCACATCGACCGGGCGACCGGACTGGTGTGGCAGCGCATGGGCATCGACGGTCGGCCCCACGACGCCCCACGCGCGTCCGGGACCGGATTCGCCGCGTACTTCGCGGGTTTCGCGGATCGCGCGCTCGCGCAGGAATTCGCCGACGGCTTCTTCCACCAGGAGCGCAGCGTGTTCGGCTTCGGCGCGATGCACGAATACGGCGGTGGCACCAGCGGTCCCGGCGATATCGACAGCGGCCCGGTGGTGCTCGGAATCTCGGTGTCGGCGACCGCGTTCGCGCTCGCCCCCGCGCGGGCCTTCGGACACCATGACCTCTTCACCCGCATCTACCGCACCGCGGCGCTGACCGGTCTGCCGATGCGCAGCGGTGATCGCCTGCGCTTCACGACCGCCGGCGCGATCGGCAATGCGCTGCTGCTCGCCTTCCTCACCTCCGGCCCGGAGGTGGCCCGATGAGACGACCCGATTCCGCGATGCTGCTGGCCGGATGGCGGCTGGTCCGCGTCCCACTGATCTTGACCGTGGCGTATCTCGTACTGCGCGAAACACTGTCGGCGCTCTCCGCCCGGCACGGCCTGGGCTCACCGGATGGCCTGGGCCTGGGCTATCTGGCCGTCGCGGTCCTGACCGAGGGGCTGCGGCTGATCCTGCTGATCGTGGTGCCCGCGGTCGTAGCCTACCGCGTGGTGGCGTTCGCGGTCTCGCGCCGGCTGCACCGAGACGCCGCGCCGGTCGTACCCGTCGGCGCCGGAGCGGAACTCGCCGAGGTCAGCGAGCCGACGCGGCAATCCGGGCGATGATGACGGCCGCCAGCTCGGCGGGCCGCTCCTCCGCGATCCAATGGGTGGCGTCGAGCACCTCGTGCGTGAACGGCCCCTCGACGTAATGCCCTGTCAGCGCCGCGTTCTCGGGCACGATGTAGTGGTCGCGAGTACTGGAGACATGGGTCGTCGGGACGGTGACCTTGCGGAATGCCTTGCGCGGGTCGGCGATCAGCATGGCCCGATACCAGTTGATCGAATACTTCAGCGCTCCACCGCCGATGATGTCGTGCACGACACGGTCGAGCGACTCGGCGTCCATGCCCGAGGCCGCCAGCGCCCGCTCGCGGCGTTGCGGATGCTGGGGATCACTCAGCGCGGGAAGCAGTTTGGCGAGCGCGAGTTCCGGTAGCCACGGCACCTGGAACAGCACCATGTAAGGGGTGCGCAGCAACTGACTCGTCGTGAGCGCGGTGCGGATGAAGGCCCCGGGATGTGGGATCGAGACCGAGGTGAGGGTCGCGACCAGGTCGGGCCGGGCGGCGGCCAACGACCATGCCACCGCCGAACCCCAGTCGTGGCCCACGACATGGACGGGCCCGACCCCGAGCGCGTCGATCAGCGCCACGGTGTCGCCGACCAGTGCGGTCATCCGGTAGGCGTAGCGGCCGCGCGGGCGCGCGCCTGGCGAATAGCCGCGTTGGGTGGGAGCGATGGTGCGGTAACCGGATTCGTGCAGATACGGCGTGAGCCGCGACCACTCGGTGGCCGTCTGCGGCCAGCCGTGCAACAGCACGACCGGTGTGCCGTCGAGCGGACCCTCGTCGATCACGTCGAACGTCAATCCGTCATGCGTATAACTCGTAAGCCGCGTGGTCACCGCTCCCCCTTAATGCCGAGACTGCGTTATTGCCGCAGCCTACCGTCGAGGCCATTGCCACTTCGCGCGGAAAGTTGTTCGTGGACCGGTCACCGAGTGATAGCCGACACATCCGGTAAACCACAGGGACACAGTGCAATCCGATCCCTCGGAACACACGCGAGCAGCGGGAATCTGCCACCCGGAAGTAATTCGAATGAAACATCACCTTTCAATTTCCCAAATCGAATACCGGCCGGTAGTGTGCCCCCGTCACCTCTCCGATGACGAAACCCCTGTTCTGGCAATGGAGTTCGAGTGCTGGAAATTCACCACTTCAGCTTTGGGTTGGTTACACCCATCCTGGCTTACATCATGTCCGTCATCGGATCGCTGCTCGGCCTGCGATGTACGGCACGGGCAGGCTCGGGCGACGGCCGCAACAGCTGGCTGATCGCGGCCGCGGTCGCCATCGGCGGCACCGGCATCTGGGTCATGCACTTCGTCGCCATGCTCGGCTTCAGCATCCGCGGCGCGGAGATCCGCTACAACGTGCCGCTCACCATGCTCAGCGCCGTCATCTCGGTGACGGTGGTGTGGATGGGGCTGTTCATCGTGGCGCGCGAGCCCTTCGGACGGCTGTCGCTGTTCGCGGGTGGCGCGGTCACCGGCCTCGGCGTGGGCGCCATGCACTACTCGGGCATGTATGCCATGAAGTCCGATGCCACCATCGACTACGACCCGGCGATCGTGACGCTGTCGATGGTGATCGCGGTGGTTGCGGCCACCGTGGCGCTGTGGTTCACGCTGGTCATCAGGGGCATCTGGGCCACCCTCGGGGCGGCGCTCATCATGGGCGTAGCGGTGACGGGCATGCACTACACCGGCATGGCGTCGATGAGCGCGCACCACGTGGACAATGCCGCGGCCCCGCACGGCACCGCGGCCATGGAGTTGCTGGCACCGCTGATGATCACCGTCAGCATCGTGACGCTGGTGCTGCTCATCCACGTGGGACTCACCGAGGTGGACGAACGCTCGATGATGCCGGAACCGGTGCGGCCCCAGCCGGATTCGGCGGCGACCTGGTCGCTGCGGCCGTCGGCGTCGGCCGGTCAGGCGCGCGGCTTCGGTCCGGACATGCACGGCTCCGGCCAGGACGTCGCCGGATCCACCGACTACCGGACCGCCGGGCTCTACCCGCCCGCCTCCGACTATCCGGTGCCGGGACGGCACGCGGCGGGGGCCGAGACCGCGAATCCGGGCCGCTACCAGCCCGCCGGTGCGGGCCCCGCCGTCCGGCAGGACCACCAACCGCTGCCGCAGCGGGGTCGCCGCGGGTGATAGCCGCAGCGCCCCGGATGTGGGCAATCTCCGCGCCGGGCCGCGGCGACTGAGAATTGCCATGCCGGTTCGCTGAGAATACGGACCGGGTGTTCGACTTTCGGGCATATCGGCAGCAAACTGACTGCCGTGGAGCACCACCAGCTGGAACTCATCTTCGCGGTCCTGTTCGCGACCATCCTGGCCCAGCCGCTCGGACGGCGGCTGGGCCAGGCTCCGGCGGTACTCATGACGGCGTTCGGGGTGGTGCTGGCGCTCATCCCGGCGGTCCCGAATATCCAGATCGACCCGAAACTCATCCTGCCGCTGGTGCTTCCGCCACTGCTGTACGCGGCCGCGCGACGCACCTCGTGGCGGCAGTTCGCCGAGAACTGGGCGGCCATCAGCCTGCGGGCGGTGGTGCTGGTGATCGTCACCACGGTGGCCGTGGCCTGGGCCTTCCACCTCTGGTATCCGGCCGTGCCGATCGGCGCGGCGGTAGCCCTCGGTGCGCTGGTCGCGCCCCCGGATCCGGTGGCGGTCTCGGCGCTGGCGGGCAAGCTGGGGCTGCCACGACGACTGGTGGCGGTGCTCGAGGGCGAGGGCCTGTTCAACGACGTGACCGCGATCGTGCTGTATTCCGCGGCGATCGATGCCGTGGTGACCGGAAAGTTCTCGGCCTGGGGCGCATTCCGCGATTTCGGGCTGTCGGCGCTGGTCGGAGTGGCGGTGGGGCTGCTGTTCGGTTGGGCCGGAAGCAAACTCATGCAGTGGCTCGACGAGGCGCCGTGGCGGGTGGCACTGGGTCTGCTGCTGCCGTTCGCGGCCTACGGGCTCTCCGAATCGCGGGGCGGGTCCGCGGTGCTGGCGGTGCTGGTGTGCTCGATGTATCTCACCGACGCCGCCACCGATTTCAGCGACAGCGACTACCGGCTGGTGGGTGACTCGTTCTGGGAGATCACCGAAATGCTGGTCACCGGCTTCGCTTTCGGGCTGATCGGGCTGGAGTTGAGCACGGTGATGCGCGACGCCGGACCGCATTGGCCGCGGTTCATCGGCGGGGCGCTGGTGGTGATCGCGGTGGTGGTGGCGCTGCGGTTGATGTGGCTGCTGACCACGACCGCGCTGTTCCGGTCCTGGTGGCGCACCCGGGACAAAGACGAGCCCTACACCTGGCGGGAGACCGTGGTCACCTGGTGGGCGGGCATGCGCGGGGTGGCGACCGTGGCGCTGGCGCTGGCCGTGCCGTTCACCACCGATGACGGAAAACCGTTTCCTGGGCGCACCGAAATCCTGTTCACGGCGATCGCGGTGGTGTTGTTCACGCTGCTGCTGCAGGGCCCGACGCTGCCCGCGGTGGTGCGGTTGACCGGCGTGCACGCCGACACCGGGGCCGAGCGCGCGCTGGAACGGCAGCTGTGGACGCGGGTGTTGCAGGCGGAACTGGCTCGGCTCAAGGAGATTTCGACCTCCGAGCAGCTCCCCGATGAGGTGTACGAGCGGCTGCGCACTGGGTTCGAACGGCGGCTGGCACAGGCCGATCCGGAGGCCGCCGACAGCAATGCCCGCATGCATACCGACCGGACCGTGGCCTTCACCAAGCAGATTCGCGCCATCAGCAACGAGGTACTGGAGGCGGGGCGTGCCGAAGCGATGGCCGCACGCCGGGAACCGGGGGTGCCGCCGGATGTGGTGGACCGGGTGATGCGGCGGCTTGACCTGCGCGGCAGCAGCTGATTACGGACCAACGGCCGACCGCTAACCGGCGGCCAGCCCGACCGGCAGGTAGCTGACGACCAGCAGCGCCGCAACGGCGGCCAGCAGCACGCCCGAGACGGCAAGGTTGACCCGGCGATGGGTCACCAGCACGGCCACGAACTCGCGCAAGAACGCGGCGGGCACGAAGTAGCGGGCGGTGCGCGAGCCGGTGACCTGGGCGTTCAGGCCGAGGCGGCGGGTCAGCGCGGCGGTGCGCAGGACGTGGAAGTCGCTGGTGACCACCGTCATTCGCACCGTGGCAGGGTCGAGGCCGCGGCGGCGCAGCTCACGCAGGGTGAAGCGCAGGTTCTCCTCGGTAGTGCGGGAACGGTTCTCGCGAACCAGCACCTCCGCCGGAATGCCCCGGTGCGCAAGGTAATCGGCCATGGCATCGGCCTCGGGCACGGATTCGCCGGGGCCTTGACCGCCGGAGGTCACCAGCAGCGGGCTGCCACCGTGGACGCGGGCGGACTCGAACACCTCGGCGGCGCGATCCAGGCGCGAGGCCAGCAGTGGCGTCACCGCGTCCCCGCGCAGCCCGCAGCCGAGCGCGACCACCACATCGGTGCCCGGGTCGCGGGGCAGCCGCGCGTAGAGCACGGCGTATCCGATGAACGCGACCAGCTGGACCAGGACCAGCAACGCGAGCAGGGTCACCGCCACAACCAGCGCCATCACCCAGGCCGGTCTGGGCGTTCCGGTGTCGAGGATCTGAAATGCGAGGAAGGGCAGGCCGATCAGGCCGATACCGGCCAGCGGGGCCACCGCGGTCGCGACCCGCAGTCCCTCGCGGCGAGTCAGCACCACCCCGTTGGCCACCAACCCGATGCCCGCCGCGAAGATCGAGAGCGGAGGTAACAGGATCACCAGGGCGGCAACCAGTTCCGCCGCCGGGCCGGGCGCGAGAGTGGGCAGGGTCGAGACCGCGGCGAAGGCGAGCAGCACGGTGGCGGCGAGCAGGATCAGGCCGGTGGAAATCCGGCGCGGGTCGCGAATCACCCTGAGCGCGCCCAGAATTACCAGTCCGACACCGGCGACCGGCAGGACGGCATATGTCGCGGTCATCGCTGGACTGCCCGACTCGCATCGAACAGAGCTTTCCCATCACCGGAATCGTGTGTGCCGGAGGCTGTTTCCCGGACGGGCGCAGCTCCGGCCCAGCTGACGCGGCGCACGAGATACTCCAGCGGGCCTTGCGGGAAGCGATGCAGCCACCACATGGTGGCCGCGGCCTGGACGGTGAGGATTGCGACGCACAGCACGAGCATGAGCGTCCATGCGCTGTGCGCACCCGATTCCAGGCCCAACCGCGGCGCGAAAGCCCCTGCGGCGACCACGAATACCGTCGCGGCGAGGTAGTTGGTGAGCGCGGTCCGGCCGAGTCCGGCCAGCACCGCCGCCACCGCACCCTCGGGACGATTGCCGAGCAGCAGCAGGACCGCGCAGCCGTAAGCCGCGGCGAGAATAAGACCCGTGACCGCCCCGTATTCCGGATGCGCCGACTGCAACAGCAGCGCCGGAACCGCGGCCACGCCGAGCACGAGCAGTGCAACGGGCAACACCCGATGCCCCGATTCGGCCAGCCGAGAAGGCAATCCGGCCAGCCCCGCCGCGAAGCCGAGCAGGAACAGGCCCGGCACCTCGAGCAGCCCCGGCGCGCCCAGCACAGCCGCCACCGTCACCACCGCACCGACGCCGGCGCACACCGGCACCGCCCAACGGGGAGGAAGAAACGTCGCGGGCAACAGCAGCACCAACGCGACAATCGCATACGGCAGCAGCGCCTCACCCGGCTGCAACAGATGATGCAGCGCCCCCAACGCCCCGATCACAATGATCCGCCGCAGCATCACCACCCGCGGTGATCCCGCCCGCTGTCGCGCCGCCTGCCACATGAGCGCGAAACTCACCCCGAACAGCAATGAGAACAGCGGGAAGAACCGGCTGTAGACAGCGAATTCCAGCCACCGCACCACCGGGTCGACCGTCCCGTCGTCCCGCACCGGAGACAGCCGCAGGATCGCAGGCGCATTCGCGAACAGGATCCCGCACAGGGCGAATCCCCGCAGAATATCGAGGCTCGGCAGTCGTTTCATACCAGCCATGGTGGTTCGCCAGGGGTATCCCCGACATCGGCCGAACGGCCGGAACCCGCGCAGACCCCTCGGCCGAACGGATGATCAGGTTCAGTCCATCAGTCCGGCTTGCCAGATGCGGGCGGCGATTTCGACGCGGTTTCGGGCGTCGAGGCGGCGTTGGATGCTGGCGATGTGGGTTTTGACGGTGCCGAGGGAGAGGTGGAGGCGGGTGCCTACTTCGGCGTTGGTCGCGCCTTCCGCGACCAGGCGGGCGACGTCGAGTTCGCGGGGGCTGAGGGTGGCTATTGCGTCGGTGAGGGGGGCGGGGATGCGGCGGTCGGTGTGGGCTCGGGTGCGGCGTAGGAGGGCGGTGGTCAGTTCGGGGCTGATCAGGGCGTCGCCTGCGACTGCGGCGCGGACTGCGGCCAGGAGGAGGTCGGGGCCGGAGTCCTTGAGGAGGAAGCCGCTGGCGCCGTGGGCGAGGGCGGTGTCGACGTAGTCGTCGTCGTTGAAGGTGGTGACGATGACGACTCGGGTGTCGGCGCTGACGCGTTTGCACACCTCTAGCCCGTCGAGGCGGGGCATGCGGATGTCGAGGAGGGCGACGTCGGGGTGGTGTTCGCGGATCGCCTCGATCGCCTGGACGCCGTCGGCGGCTTGGGCCACCACCTCGATATCGGGTGCGGCGTCGAGGATCATGGCGAAACCCATGCGCACCATGTCCTGGTCGTCGGCGAGCACTACCCGAATCATCGTGTTCCTCCGGTGTTTTCGCCGATGGGCAGCCTGGCGGCCACTTGCCAGCGATGGTCGAGGAATCGTCCGGCGGTCACGGAGCCGCCGACCGCCGCCGCCCGTTCGGCCAGGCCGGCGAGGCCGCGCCCGGTGCCGCCGCCGATGCCGCCGGATCCGGATCCGTTGTCGTACACGTGGATACGCAGTTCGTCGCCGTCGATTCGTACTTCGACCTCGACCTTTGTGGCGTCGGCGGCATGACGGCGGATATTGTTGAACGCCTCCAACAGGATTCGGTGCGCGGCCAGTAGCACCGCGTCCGGCACCCGGGGTGCGGCGACCGCGGGGTCGATCTCGGAAATCACTTCGGCCGTGACGGTTTCGGAGAATCTGTCGACCAGATCGCGCAGGTCGTGGGTGTCCCGTACGGCCGTGCGGGCGGCGGGCGAGGTGGCCACCATGGCCCGGATATCGTCGAGCGCGCGCCGCCCGGACTCCTCGATCCGGGTCAGCACCGGCCGCGTCCGCCTGTCCGCCCCGGCCTGCGCCGCCTGTGCGAGCACCACGATGCCCATCACCTCGTGGGCGATCACATCGTGCAGTTCCCGCGCCATCTGCGCCCGCTCCCCTGCCACCGCGGCCGTGCGCTCGGCCACCACGCGTTGCCGATGCGAGCGCACCAGCAGCCCGATGCCCAGCGCGGTGATGGTCGGCACCGCCACGGCCAGCGGCAGCACACCGTCCCGCTCGTGACCGCCGAGGAAGGTCGAGCCGACCGCCACGACCGCGAGCACAGTCGTCAGCAATGTGTCAGCGAAACCGGCGATCCGGGACGCCACCACCCCGCAGGCGACGATCGTCACCCACACGGACGCGGTCGCCCAGGGCGAATACCCGGTCGGCCAATTCCCCACCACCGCAATCACGCCGACCATCGAAGCCAGTCCGATCAGCACCTCACGCTGCGTGCTGGCGGGTACCGGTCGTGGCTGCGCAGCGGTCACGCAGGCCCAGGTCCCGGTCGCGACACCCAGCAGATCCACCGCCGCCTGACCCACGCTGCCCGACGCCGTCAACTCCACCAGCACCGCCAAGGCAGCGGGAATCAGGCACAGAGCGAATATCCGGCGATCCATGGGATCGACCCTAGTCGTCGCCGGGTCCCGCTTCCCGCAGCCGACCCTCGACCCGGGCACCACGCCGAACGGCTGCGAGCGCGGGAGCGGCCAGCACGGCGACGAATTCGCGCAGGAACGATCGCCGCAGCAGCAGTCGCGCGGTCCGCGCCCCGGTCACCTCGACGCGCAGACCCAGCCGCCCTGCGAGGCGGGCCGTGCGGAACACATGGAAATCGCTGGTCACCACCGTGATTCGGGTCGCATCCACGTCGATGCCGCGCCGCCGCAGCTCCTGCATCGTATAGCGCAGGTTCTCCTCGGTATTCCGTGACCGGTTCTCGCGCACGATCTCGTCGGCCGGCATGCCCTGCGCCAGCAGGTAATCCGCCATCGCGTCCGCCTCGGTCAGCGACTCGCCGTTGCCTTGCCCGCCGGAGACCACCAGCAGCGGCGCACCGCCCCGGTCCCGCTCGGAGCGCAGCACCGCGAGCGCTCGATCGAGTCGGCGGGCCAGCATCGGGGCCACCCGGTCGCCGCGCAATCGGCAGCCGAGCACGACCACCACCTGCGCGCCCGGCCGTGGGGCCGATCGCGCGCGGCCCAGGGTGTATCCGGCGAACCCGGTCAGCGGGACCAGCACCGCCGCACCCGCCAGCACCGCCACCGCTCCCCGCAGCCTCATCCCGGCTGCACCTCGCGCACCATGGGACCGACCCTAGTCACCCGCGCGGAATCGCCGGGCGGCGACAGGCGGGGCTCAGAATTCGAACACCGAGGTGCTGCGGTTCCCGGCCGCGCACATGCTGGGGTAGGTGTGCCGGTAGCTGACCGGGTTGCCCTGCCAGACGCCGTCGGCCGCCACCGTGACCGGGTCGTAGATCATCGGGCACATCCGCATCGGACGGCCGTGCAGCTTCTCGAAATCGCCTCCGGCCGTGGTCAACTCGTCGCAGGCCGACGCTGCCGCCGGATGCGTGCCCAGCACGGTCGGCGCGCACACGAGCACGACCGACCGCTGACTGGATGCGGTCTCGAGCGATTCACCCTGCGCCACCGTCAAAGTCAACGCCGAGGCGGGCAGATCGTCGGCGTGCGCCACGGGTAGCGCGACCAGCGTCGCCGCCACCCCGACACCCGCGCCGAGCATTCGCAGACCGATGGACATGAATTACCTCCTCGACGACCCGACCTGCCCCCTCGATCGTCCCGACCGGATCGCATGTTTCATTCCGAGGCATACGAATTCAGTCGAAGTCGCTCGCATCCAAGGTCAACGGGGTGCGCGCGGCATTCCCGCCCCCGGTGTGCGCGTCGAGAATGAGGGGCGCGATGCCCGCGCCGGACGCAAGTTCCGGGTCGGCAGAGGTGTCCTTGAGGTCGACACCGGAGCGGCCCAGGCGGCACGCCCCGTCGACGAGCGCGGCGGTGACCTGCGCAGCTCGGGCATACGTGAGGCCCTCGGGCGGATGAATATTGGAGATGCAGTTGCGTTCGGAATCGGCGCGCCCAGGTAGCGGGTGATGCGTGAGGTAGATGCCGAGACTGTCGGCGACCGACAGACCTGGGCGCTCACCGATGAGAACGAGCACCGTGCTGACACCGAGCGCCGCCCCGATGTGATCCCCCAACGCCACCCGCGCCTGAGTAGCGATCACCGGCGGAGCAAAGGTGTACCGGTCCCCGAGCGCCTCGATCAACGCCGCGACCATCGGCACCCCATGATCGGTCAACGCCCGCGGCGAAAGCCCATCCGCCAGCACGAATCCCACATCCGCACCGCTATCCGGCACCCCCGCCAGCACCTCCCCGAGGCTCTCGCGGCCATCCGCGCCACCAACGCCCGCTCCCCCACCCATCCCATCACCGCGACCTGCGTCGGAGCCCTCACCGTCACCATTCCCCAGGCCCTCAGCACAACCGAGACCCGCGCCCGACCAAATCGTGCGTACCCCAGACGAATTCGCCACCGCCTTGCCGTCGGCTGCACCCACCTCCACACCGCCCGGCAGCCGCCCAAGATCGGGACGCCGCAGATATTCGGACCGATCAGCGGCCAGGCTGCGCACATGCACCGCATCCCCCAGCCCGAGCGCAGGCAACCTGCCTGCCAGGGCGGCGACATCCAGCGGATTGTGCACAGCATCCCGCGCGGCCGCATGCGCAGCCCGAAACTCCAGCACCTCCCGCGTCGGCAGTGCGTCCCCCGCCCGCCCGAGCCCGATCCGCGCCTGCGTCGTCATCCGCAGCCCTGCCCAGAATTCCTGCGCGGCAATATTCTCCGCCACCCCGATGATGTCGTCGGTTGTCATGCCGCGACCTCCTTGGCGGCGAGGGCGCGGAGCGGGGAGGAGAGGGGTTCGATGGGGAGGATGCGGCCGGTGGAGTCGATCATGCCGAGGCGGTCGAGCCAGGCGGCGAATTCGGGGGCGGGGGTGAGGTTCAGGACTTTTCGGGCGTAGAGGGCGTCGTGGTAGGCGAGGGATTGGTAGCCGAGCATGACGTCGTCGGCACCCGGGACGGCGATGACGAAGGCGCAACCGGCGGTGCCGAGGAGGGTGAGGAGGGTGTCCATGTCGTCTTGGTCGGCTTCGGCGTGGTTGGTGTAGCAGACGTCGACGCCCATGGGGAGGCCGAGGAGTTTGCCGCAGAAGTGGTCTTCCAGGCCCGCGCGGATGATTTGTTTGCCGTCGTAGAGGTATTCGGGGCCGATGAAGCCGACGACCGTGTTGATCAGCAGCGGGTCGAGGTCGCGGGCCACGGCGTAGGCGCGGGTCTCGAGGGTCTGCTGGTCGACGGGGCGGCCGCCGGTGCCCAGGTGCGCCCCGGCCGAGAGTGCCGAGCCCTGACCGGTTTCCAGGTACATGACATTGTCGCCGACGGTGCCGCGCCGCAGCGACCGCCCGGCCTCGTTGGCCTCGCGCAGCAGCGAGATGTTCACGCCGAACCCGGAATTCGCGCCCTCGGTGCCCGCGATGGACTGGAACACCAGGTCCACCGGCGCGCCCGCCTCGATCAGCCCGAGCGTGGTGGTGACGTGCGAGAGCACGCACGACTGGGTTGGGATGTCGAAGCGCTGCCGCACCTCGTCGAGCAGGTACAGCAGATCCGCGGTGGCACGCGGGGAATCGGTGGCGGGGTTGATCCCGATGACCGCGTCCCCGCAACCCAGCAGTAGCCCGTCCAACACCGCGGCCGCGATCCCGCGCGAATCATCGGTGGGATGGTTGGGTTGCAGCCGGGTGGCCAGCGTGCCCGGCAGGCCGATGCTGGTCCGGAACCCGGACCGCACCCGCACGGCGTGCGCGACCGCGATCAGATCCTGATTGCGCATGAGTTTGCTGACGGCCGCGACCATTTCAGGCGTGAGCCCGGCAGAAACTGCGGCCAGCGTGGCCGCGGCGTCGGCGGTGGCGGCCACGGCCAGCAGCCAATCCCGCAGCCCACCCACGGTCAGATGTGAAATCGCCTGGTAGGCAGCGCGATCGTGGCTGTCGACGATCAAGCGCGTGACCTCGTCGGTCTCGTACGGCACCACCATGTCGGTGAGGAAGGTGTCCAGCGGCACCTCCGCCAGCGCCCACTGTGCCGCGGCCCGCTCGGCGTCGGAATGTGCCGCGCATCCGGCGAGTTCGTCGCCGCTGCGGCGCGGGGTGGCCTTGGCCAGCAGATCGACCAACCCGTCGAAGGTGTAGGTGGTGCCGCCCAGGCGCTGGTGATAGATCACCTTTCCGATGGTCCGGACCCATGTTGCTGCGACGTAACCACCGTTTTCCCTGGGCATTAATGCGCGTTACGCGTACAGAAATGACCTCGGGATACCATCGAGTAATGGCATTGGCCACCTACCAGCCGCCCTGGCTGCGCACCGTCGACCTCGGCGAACAGGCACGCGCCCTGTTCGTCTGGTGGGCGCAGCCGCAGCGGTTGCGGCGCGCCGTGCAGGCGTATCGCGATCTGCTGGCGGTCACCCCGGCGTGTATCGCCTACGCGTTCACCCTGTTCATCACCTGGTGGACGCTGCGCGGGGCCAGCGATATCGTCGGCCGGCGGCTGATCTTCTCGGCGTCGACGAATCTGCGCAATATGCAGAAGGATCCGATCCAGGTGCTGGTCGCCTCGGCATTCTGGACCGATGGCGGTTTCCCGTGGGGCGACATTCTGATCCTGGTCACGCTGATGGCGCTGGCCGAACGCTGGCTGGGTTCGCTGCGCTGGATCTTCGTGGTGGCCATCGGCCATGTCGGCGCGACCCTGATCACCGTGCTGGGCATCGCGCACAAGCTCGACAAGCATCTGATCCCGACCCGGGTGGCGTTCGCCTCGGATGTGGGCCCCAGCTACGGGATCTCGGCCATGCTGGCCGCGCTCACCTTCCGGCTGCGCGGCCCGGCCCGCTGGTTGTGGGCGCTGGGGGTGCTGGTCTGGTACGCGTACGGCGTCTATCACGGGCGCACCTTCACCGATTACGGCCACTTCTTCGCGCTGCTCATCGGTTTCACGGTGGGTGCGGTCGCGGTGGCGCTCTCGCACCGCTTGGTCGCGATGCGCGACCGCAAGGCGGCCCGGCGCCTGGCGGTCGCGAAGACCGCCGGGGCCGGACCGGATTCAGCCGGGGACCGGGTCGCTGCGCCGGTCGCGCTGCACGAGCCGGATGACGGGCTCGACGACGCGGGCCGCGATCGGGCCGAGCACGGCCATCATCAGCACGTAGGCGGAGGCCAGGGCGGCCAGCCGCCCGTCCACGCCACCGAGTGAAACCGCCAGTCCGGCAATGACGATGGAGAATTCGCCGCGTGCCACCAGCGCCGCGCCCGCGCGCGCCCGGCCCATGCGGCGAATCCCCTGACGGGAGGCCGCGAACCAGCCGGTGGCGATCTTGGTCAGTGCAGTGACGACGGCCAGCAGGATCGCCCAGCCCAGTACCGGCGGTATGGCGCGCGGATCGGTATTGAGCCCGAACGCCACGAAGAAGATGGCCGCGAACAGATCCCGCAGCGGTTCGAGAAGTTTCGCCGCCTCGTGCGCGGTGGAGTCGGAGATGGCGATGCCCAGCAGGAACGCGCCGACGGCCGCCGACACATTGAGCGCCGAGGCCGCGCCCGCCACCAGCAGCGCCGCGCCGAGCAGCTTGAGCAGGAACACTTCCCGATCGTCACTGTCGACGATCTTCGACACGTAGCGCCCGTAGCGCAGCGCCACGACGAGCACCACGGTGATCGCGACCAGGGCGATGGCCAGCGACCGCAACCCGCTCACGAAGCTCAGCCCGGCCAGCATCATGGTGAGAATCGGCAGGTAGACCGCCATGGCCAGATCCTCGAACACCAGGATGGACAGGATCACCGGCGTCTCACGGTTACCGAGCCGCCCGAGATCGTTGAGCACCTTGGCGACGATGCCGGAGGAGGAGATATAGGTGACGCCGGCCATGGTGACCGCGCCGACCGCCCCCCAGCCCAGCATGAGCGCCACGATCACGCCGGGCGTGGCGTTGAGGACGATGTCGAGCAGGCCCGCCAGCCAGTCCCGGCGTAATCCGGTCACCAATTCGGCTGCGGTGTATTCCAATCCGAGCAGCAGGAGCAGCAGCACCACACCGATCTCACCGGCGAGGTGACCGAATTCGGTGGCGGCCTGCATGCGCACGATGCCGCCGTCACCGAAGGCCAGGCCGCCCAACAGATAGAGAGGAATCGGCGACATGCCGAAGCGGGCGGCCAGTCGCCCCAGCATGCCGAGCGCGAACAAGATCGCGCCGAGTTCGAACAGGGCTAGACCGGTCGAATCCACCGGTTCAGCCGTCTACCAGGATGCGGGCGGCCGCGTCCAGCCCGTGCGGAGTGCCGACCACGACGAGGATGTCCCCGGAGTCGAGGACCTGATCCGGTCCCGGTGAGGGTTGCACCTGCCCGGCGCGCATGATCGCCACGATCGACGCCTTGGTGCGGGTCCGCATTCCGGTGTCGCCGAGGCGACGGCCGCGATAGGGCGAGCTGCCGCTGATGCTGAGCTGTCGGGTGGTGATCCCGGGTAGGTCCGAGTGCTCCTCCCGCAACTGCTGCACTAGTTGCGGCGCCCCCAGCAGGTTCGCCAGCACCGCGGCCTCGTCCGGGGTGAGCGGCACCTGCGCCAGGCAGGCGTCCGGATCGTCCCGCTGCGACACGATGAGATCGATCCCACCGTCCCGGTGCGCCACCACCCCGATCCGCCGCCCCGCTCTGACTTCGAAGTCCTTGCGTACACCGATTCCGGGCAGCGCTGTCACGTCGACGTTCACGACGTCCAGACTAGGACAACCCACCCCGATCACCGGGAGCTACGTCCCGGCCGTGATCACTTCGCCACGAGCTCAGTTCGTCGTGAGTGGGGCGAAGGTACCGTCCGGCCCCGGGCGGAAGTCGGTCACCTCGAGCACCGCGGCCAGCGCCAACGGACCGTAGAGGTGCGGGAAGAGCATGGAGTCCGGATCGGTGGGAACGCCCGGCTCCCACTTCACCGGCGCGGTCAGGCGGGCCGGATCCAGGTGCAGCAGCACCAGATCGGTGCGACCGGCGAAGATCCGGTTGGCCGGGAGGTGCGCCTGATAGGGCGCGGAGAGGTGGATGAATCCGGTCTCGCCGAGGTCGGGGGTGCGGTATTCGCCTGCGGCGCGGGCGGATTCCCATTCGTCCCGGGAGCAGATGTGCAGCAGCGTGGACGGCGTCGTGTCCTGTTCGATTCCCACGGGTTCCACTGTAGGACCCGGACGGGCGTGCTCAGAACGGTTGGGGTCGGGCGATGTGGGGTGAGATGTCGTTGACGCCGACCCGGGTGGGGGCGAAGCGGCCGACCGCGCGGGAGGCGGCGGCGGTATCGGCGGTCCAGACGCTCAGGCAGGGTCCGGCCGGGGAGCGGCGGGCCAGCTCGAACGCCTCCCCCGCGTCGGCGACCCGCACCACCGGCAGCACCGGGCCGAGGGTCTGCTGGGTGAGCACGGCCATGGTCGGGTCGACATCGGCGAGCACGGTCGGTTCGAAGCCGTGGTCGGTGCCGGTGCCGCCGCAGCGCAGGGTCGCGCCCTTGAGCAGGGCGTCGCGCACCTGGTCGCGGACCAGCTCGACCTGGGCGGCCGAGGTCATCACCCCGATGCCGATCTCGTCGCCGAGGATCGGCCCGAAGGCGGCGGCCTCGGTCACCAGTTTGTCGAGAAAGGCGTCGTAGGCCGAGTTTTCGACATAGATGCGTTCGACGCAATTGCAGCTTTGCCCGTTGTTCGCCAGCCCGCCCAGTGCAATGCTGGCGGCGGCCCGATCCAGGTCAGCATCGGACAAAACGACCGCTGCGGACTTGCCGCCGAGATCCAGACAGCACGGAATCAGCCGGGCCGCGGCGCGCAGCGCCACCACCTTGCCGGTCGCCACGCTTCCGGTGAACCGGACATAATCCACGCAATCGAGGACAGCCGGTCCGGCGTCGTGCCCGGCCACCGTCTCGAAAACCGCTGGGGCCCCGGTGCTGTGCCAGCCCGCGGTCACCGCGCGCAGGGTCAGCGGCGTCTCCGAGGACGGCTTCACCACCACCGCGGCGCCCGCCACCAGCGCGGGTGTGGCGTCGAAAACGGCCAGCGCCAGCGGATACGTCCACGGCCCGATCACCCCGACCACCGCGCCCGCCGGTTGCGCGACGGCCAGCTGCATGGCCGCCCCCGGGCGCAGGGCGACCTGCGGATGTCGTCCGCCCAGGTAGTGCGCGCCGTGCGCGCGATAGTGGTCGAGGGCATCGAGGGCCAGGCCGAACTCGGCATCGGCCTCCGATTCGGTCTTGCCGGTCTCCAGCCCCAGCAGCGCGACCAGCGCATCCCGGTTGTCCAGCAACCAGTTTCGGAACACGGTCAGCCAATGGATCCGACCGACCACCCCGAGCGAGTGCCAGAGCGCGGCATTGTCCCGCAGCCGCTCCACGGTGGCCCGCACCACGGCGGGCGTCTCGGTGGCGATGGTGTCGACCACCCGGCCGTCGGCGGGTGCGATCACGGTGAGCATGGGCGGTCGGGCCTTTCCGGCATCCGGCACCTGAGATTCTGAGCTTTGCGCGGTGCGCATGAATCTCACCGTATGGGTGAGGGTTTCGGCCGACCAGCTCTCAATGGGCCAGGAATCGGCGAATATCGGCCGCACCAGGCAACTTACCGGCCGGTAACGGGCATGGGGAAGCCCAAAGTTTGCGAGACTTCCTGAGTGACGGAAGAGTTGGCACCACTGCGTTCCATCACCAGCACCGCGCTGCTGGCCGATTTCGCGGTGGGCCGGGGCATCCCACTGCCGGAGGTGCTGCGCGACACCGGCATCAGGGAGGGCAATCTGCACGACCCGTCCGCCGAAATCACCATGGGCCAAGAGTTCTCGGTCATGCGCAATGTGGTCGAGGCGGTGGACGACGAGCCCGGCATGGGATTGCTGGCCGGTCTGCTGTGCCACCCGCCGACCCTCGGCGTGCTGGGCTTCGCGCTGATGAGCAGCTCAAACCTGCGCCACGCCATGGACATTGCGCTGCGCTACGCGGATCTGTCCTTCACCGCCGCCCGGCATCACAGCGAGGATCACGGCTCCGAGGTGTGGGTCCTGCGCGACGACAGCATGCTGCCGCCGGAGATCCGGCGCTTCGCTCTGGAACGCGATCTCGCGGCCATCGCCACCATTCAGCAGGATCTCATCCCCACCCGGGTACCCGCCGTGCACGTGCAGCTCTACGTGGACGCGCACCCCATCTACGAGATGTTCGGGGCGGTGTTCGGGGTCGAGGAGGTGCTGTTCTCGGTTCCACAGTCGCGCATGGCATTTCAGACCAGCACGCTGGAAATGCCGCTACCCCAAGCAAATTTGTCGACCGCCCGGTTTTATGAGCAGCAGTGCGCCGACCTGATGGAATCCCGCCACAGCCGGTCGGGTCTCAGCGGCCGGGTGCGTCAGCTGCTCATCCGCCACGGCGGCTCCGCCGATCAGGCCCGCATCGCGGCCGACCTGGACGTGAGCGTGCGCACCCTGCGCCGCCGCCTCGCCGAGGAGGGCACCACCTTCCGCGAGCTCAGCCTCGAGACCGTCGGCATGCTCGCCGAGGAACTGCTCATCGCCGGGCTGACCGTCGAGCAGGCCGCCGACCGGCTCGGCTACGCCAGCGTGTCGGCCTTCGCCTCGGCGTTCCGCACCTGGAAGGGGCAATCACCGGGTCACTTCGGCCGCCTGCATCGCGGCCGCGCCCCCGTCCGCACCCGCTGACCGAAACCGGACAGAGCGGATCTGGTAGACCGGCAGGTACGACCCGTGTAGCCGAACCTGCGAGGAAGCATGAATTCGTCCGTCATCATGTCCGCCCGTGATCTCGAGTTCCTGCTCTACGACTGGCTGGACGTGACGGCGCTGACCGGGCGCGAGCGCTTCGCCGATCACTCGCGCGAGACCTTCGATCAGGTCCTGCAGCTGTGCCAGGATCTGGCGACCACGTACTTCGCGCCGCACAATCGCGAGAACGATCTGCACGAGCCCACCTTCGACGGGGAACGGGTCACCATCCTCCCCGCGGTCGGCAAGGCGCTGAAGGCGTTCGCCGAGTCCGGGATGATCGGCGCGGCAATGGATTACGAGATCGGCGGCATGCAGCTGCCGCATGCGGTCTACACCGCCTGCATGTCGTGGTTCCATGCCGCCAATGTCGGCACCGCGGCCTACGTCATGCTCACCACCGGCAATGCCAATCTGCTTGCCGCGCACGGCAGCCCGGAGCAGATCGACACCTACGTGCGGCCCATGCTGGAGGGCCGCAATTTCGGCACCATGGCGCTGTCCGAGCCGCAGGCCGGGTCCAGCCTGGCCGATATCACCACCCGGGCCGTGCCCGCAGCGGACGGTGCGTACCGGCTGTTCGGGCACAAGATGTGGATCTCCGGTGGTGATCACGAACTGTCGGACAACATCATCCATCTGGTGCTGGCCCGCATCCCGGGCGCGCCGGAGGGCACCCGCGGCATCTCGCTGTTCGTCGTGCCCAAGTTCCTGCCCGACGCCGAGGGCAAGGCGACCGTGCACAACGATGTGGCGCTCTCGGGCATCAATCACAAGATGGGCTGGCGCGGCACGGTCAATACCGCGCCCGTGTTCGGCGACGGCAACTTCACCCCGGGCGGGGAGGCGGGCGCGATCGGGTATCTGGTCGGCGAACCGAATCACGGTCTGGCGCAGATGTTCACGATGATGAACGAGGCGCGGATCAGCGTCGGCCTGGCCGCCACCGCGCTGGGCTACACCGGCTACCTCAAGTCTCTGGAGTACGCGCGCAGCCGTCCGCAGGGCCGCTCGGTCTCGGCGCGCGGCGGCGCGCAGGTGCCGATCATCGAGCACCCGGATGTGCGGCGCATGCTGCTGGCCCAGAAGTCCTATGCTGAAGGGGCTTTGGCGCTGGCGCTGTACTGCGGCAAGCTCGTCGACGAACACCGCACCGCGGCAACCGAAGCCGAGCGCGATCGGGCCGCCACCCTGCTGCGCATTCTCACCCCGATCGCCAAGTCCTGGCCGAGCCAGTGGTGCCTGACCGCCAACGATCTGGCCATCCAGATCCACGGTGGGGCCGGGTACACCCGCGACTACGACGTGGAACAGCACTATCGCGACAACCGCCTCAACCCGATTCACGAAGGCACCCACGGCATTCAGAGCCTGGATCTGCTGGGGCGGCAGGTCACCCTTGACAACGGCGCGGCCCTGGCCGTGCTGCTCGAGACCATGACGGCCGCCATCGCCGCGGCCCGCGCCACCGGCGACACCGAACTCGCGGGGTTCGCCGCGGCCCTCGAGGCGGCCACCACGCGCCTGACGGCGACCACCGCGGGTCTGTGGCGCGACGGCGATCCCGGGGCGGCCCTGGCCAATTCGGCCGTGTATCTGGAGGCGTTCGGTCACGTGGTGCTGGCCTGGATCTGGCTCGAGCAGGCTGTGACCGCGCACACACTGCCCGCCGAGGACGCCCAGCATCGCGACCGCTCGGCGTTCTTGCAGGGCAAGCGGCTGGCCGCGCGCTATTTCTTCCGCTGGGAACTGCCGCGCACCACATCGCAATTCGACCTGCTCGACTCCGGTGACCGCACCACCCTGGAGCTCGACGAATCCTGGTTCTGAGCGCGCACACCGCAATTGCGCCCCGGTGGTTGTTCGCGCTCCGCGAACAACCACCGCACCGCCCTACCCCCCTCCCGTATACCGACGGGCCGGTGTGACGAGGTCACGCCGGTCGGAGCCGGGTTCCGGATCCACCCGCCTTGATTACGGTTTGCTGGCGCTCCGGCCACAAGAACCAATCGGAGTGTGAGTGTCGGTGGCCGCGGGTAGTCTCCCGGTAGACAACTCGATCAGTGCATCCGAACGGCAGGTGACCACTCCCCCGCGACCGATTCCCAGGACCTGTTCGCTTTCAGCGAAATCCCAGGTCGTGTTACTGAAAACACACGGGAAACTCAACGGGAACAAAGCCTGCCCGCCGAACGTCTGACAGAGTAGTCATCAGCCACTGCTGGGAAGTAGCGGTAGCGAGGTTCGCGGTAAGGTCCGCGAACCCCCACACCAGGCGAATGGTGTGCAAGCACCAGGAGCCAGGACGGAGGAGTCATGCCAGGAACCCTGACAAGCACCCCACTGACCGCGGTCGACCGTTGCGACCGCTGCGGGGCAGCTGCGCGCGTGCGCGCAACGCTTCCCGCAGGTGGAGAGTTGCTCTTCTGCCAGCATCACGCCAACGAGCACATGGACCGTCTCCGTGCGCTCGAGGCCGTGATCGACACGGAGTCGGCACCGGCGCTTTAACAGCTCCTCCAACTCGGAGGGACTTCGATTCCGAAGTCGCACCCCTTCGAGGAGCCCGCTCGACAACTGAATCTTCCCAACAGAAAACCCGGCAGCGGGCGACCAGATGGTCGCCCGCTGCTGCTGTGTACGGGGCGGTCGCGATGCGGTGCAGCACCGTTCGCGATCCGGGTTCAGCACCGTTGGCGACCTGGCGAAGTGGCTCGAGACACGTCGATCACACCTTGTGCAACGCGATGATCGTCATGTACGCACGGTGAGATCGGCCGGGTACAACGGATGAGTGCCGCAGACCTCGCAAGCTACCTACCTGCAGGATCGACATATGATCGCGCTCTGGACGTGGCAAGGCCACCTGCCCGGACGCGCGCCGAAGAACGTTGGCGAGGTGGAGACCCTCGCCCTGGCCATTCCGGACCGGGACGGAATCGGCGTCACGGACGTGGAATGCGCTCTGGTGGAACCGGAACGGTTATGCACTCTTGCTATCGAAAATCCCGGGGAATCGATACATCTCCTACGACAGGCACTCGAGACCGACGTCGAGGCGCGACACCTACCGACGGTCGCGCACGCCGTTCCGAATGCCGCCGGGACCGCCGTCGTGTCGGCGGGCCGTGCATTGCGGGCGCTGCGGGACACCGTCGCGTTGCAGGCCGAGCTGCGCTCCGGGCTGAAGGCCGAGCTGCGGCCGTATCAGGCGCGCGGCATCACCTGGCTGCGCGAGACCACCGACGCGCACGGCGGCGCGGTGCTGGCCGACGAGATGGGGTTGGGCAAGACCGTGCAGGCCATCGGGTATCTGCTCGGGAAGGCCGGGGACGGACCGCAACTCGTGGTGTGTCCGACCTCGCTGGTGGGCAACTGGGCGCACGAGATCGAACGCTTCGCGCCCGGACTACGGGCGGTGGCGTGGCGCGGCGGTGAGACGCCGGAGGCCGAGGCGGGCACCATCGTGGTGACGGGCTATCCGACGCTGCGCGGGCACGGCGAGGCGTTGGCCGGGCGGCAGTGGGCCAGTGTGGTTTTCGACGAGGCGCAGGTGCTCAAGAATCCGCGCACCCAGGTGGCGCGGGCGGCGCGGGCGATCACCGCCGACGCGCGGATCGCGTTGACCGGTACGCCGGTGGAGAACCATCTCGACGAGCTGTGGGCGCTGCTGAACCTCATCGTGCCAGCGGAATTCACGCACAAGGCGCAGTTCCGGCGGCGGTTCGTGCGGCCCATCACCGAGGGCTCGGCCCCGGCGGCGCTGCGGTTGCGCGACGCTATCGAGCCGATCGTGCTGGGGCGGCGCAAGTCTCAGGTGGCCGCGTCGCTGCCGCCCAAGATCCACTGCGATCTGGTGTGCGATCTGACCGCCGAGCAGGAGCAGCTCTACGACCAGTTGCTGGATCGGGCCGAGAGCGCCGGGTTCGGCAGCGGCGTGCAGCGGCACGGCCGGGTGCTCGCGGTGCTGACCGAGCTCAAGCAGGTGTGCAATCACCCGGGGCTGATCACCGGGGAGCTGGGCGAATTGGCCGGGCGGTCCGGCAAATTCGACGTCTGCGCCGACATTCTGGCCGGGAACCTCGAATCGCAGGCTCCCACGCTGGTGTTCACCCAGTACCGGCAGACCGGTGAGCTGCTGGTACGGCATTGCGCCGAGGCATTCGGGGTGACGGTGCCGTTCTTCCACGGCGGACTCGACCAGGAACAGCGCGGGGCCATCGTCGCCGACTTCCAATCCGCCGACGGCCCACCGATATTGGTGCTCAGCCTGCGCGCCGCGGGCACCGGCCTGACGCTGACCCGCGCCGCCGACGTCATCCACTTCGACCGCTGGTGGAACCCGGCGGTGGAGGCACAGGCGTCCGATCGCGCGCACCGCATCGGGCAGACTCGCACCGTCACCGTCACCACGCTGACCTCGGGCACCACCATCGAGGAACACATCGCCGGGATGCACGACCGCAAATCCGCGCTCACCGACCTCACCGACGCGACCGGCATCGCCGAGCTCGCCCGCATGGACGACGAACGACTCATGGAACTGCTGCGCCGGAAGCGAGGGAACTGACGTGCCCGACAACGAATTCGGCTACACCGCCTGGGGCCGCGACTGGGTCCGCCTGGCCGAACCCCTGCGCCTCACCAAACCCGAACCGCTGCTCCCCCGCGCCCGCAGCATCGCCCGCAACAACGGGGTCCGCATCGAACTCGAGGGCACCATCGTGCGCGCCCACATCCACCGCGGCACCGAAGCCTCGATCACCCACCTGGAACTGACCCCGTTGCCCCGCACCACCATCGAGGCTCTCGCCGCGATCGTCCCCGCCGACACCCTGGTCCTGAGCGACGACCTGCACGCCGCCGTCGTCGACGCGGGCATCTCGGTGACCCCCATCCTCGCCGCCACCGACTGCTCCTGCCGAGCCCGCAACCCCCGCTGCCTGCACATGCTCGCCACCTGCTACGCCGCGGTCCGCATGATCGACGAGAACCCCTGGCTCGCACTCGATCTCCAGGGCTACCGCAGCACCCCGCCGGATATCGACGACGACACCCCGGTCTCGATCCCCCGCTGGACACCCCTCGAGGTGCTGGAGGCGGCGACCTACTTCGGCTGAGGTCGGCGGGCGCGGAAGCGGAACATGGTTGCGGCGGTTTCGATCTCGATATCGGTGAAACCGGAGTGCGCGAGGCGGGCGGAGAGGGTGGCGGGCGGGACGGGTACGCAGGTGTCTCCGAGGTGCATGAGGCGGAAGGCGACGCGGTCGAGGCCGTCGCTGCCCGCGAAGACGCCGCCGGGGGTCAGGACCCGGAACGCCTCGGCGAAGAGGTCGTCCTGGCGGGCGGGCGACGGGACGTGGTGCAGCATGGTGAAGCAGACGACCGCGCTGAATTCCTTGTCGGGCAACGGCATCGCGGTGCCGTCGCCCTCGAGCACACGCAGCTGATCAGAGCGGCGCTCGCGGAGGCGAGCGGCGAGCGCCGGATCGATCTCGAGACCGGTGAGGTCGGGGACGCGGGCCCGCAGGGTGGCGACATTCGCGCCGTAACCGGGACCGACCTCGAGGGCTCGAGCGCCGAGGTCGAGATCGTTCAACGCCCACGGGACGATGCGGGTGGCGCTGGTGCGCTCCCACATGCTCGAGCGGCAGCACAGCTGGTGGAAGTAGTTCATTGCCATGGTGGAAACGCTATGCAGCTGCCGCCCTGGCCGCGAGAGACTACGGTGTCAGATTGTGTCGCCAAACGGTCAGACTTCGATCGTCATGACCTCGCCGCGGACGCGAGCAGGGGTCCTCGCGGCTCCGGCCGGACCGACGGCCATGGTGTTCGGAGTGGGCACGCTGCCCGCCGGGCACTGGTTCGACGTGCACGAGCATCCGCAGCATCAGATCGCCTGGGCTGCACGGGGAGTGATCACCGTGGAGACCGCGGGCGGGCACTGGGTGCTGCCACCCACCCGGGCCCTCTGGATTCCGGGCGATACGGGGCATCGCACCGGCACGCTCGAGGGCGCGATCATGCACGGCATCTACCTGATGCCCGACCGCTCGCCGGTGACCTATCCCGAACCGACCATGCTGCGAGTAGGCAGGCTCATGCACGAGCTGTTCCTGCATCTCACGGCCGACGCCACCACTCGCGAACAGCGGGAACGCGCCGAGGCAGTGGTCTTCGACCTGCTCGACCCGGTGGAGGTCGTGCCGATCGGTGCGCCGACTCCCGAGGAGTCACGCGCCCGCCGGGTCGCGCAGATCCTGCGCGCCGATCCCGCTGACCCCCGAACCCTGGCCGAATTGGCAGCCGCGGTCGCCACCAGCCCGCGCACCCTGGCCCGCAGCTTCCTCTCCGAAACCGGAATCACCTTCGGCCAGTGGCGAACCCAGCTCCGCCTGGCGGCCTCCCTGCCCTTGCTGGCGTCCGGGCTACCGGTCGCCCGGATCGCGGGCCGCGTCGGCTACGCCACGCCCAGCGCGTACGTGGCCGCCTTCCACCGCGAGGTCGGAGTCTCCCCGGCACGCTATTTCACCCGCTGACCCACCCCGCACCCGCTGACCCGCCACAGCCGCTGCCGCTGCCGATGCTGTCGGTTGCCGGCGCTACGGTCAGCGGCATGGCGAACTCCGTGTACTCGTTCACCGCCGAGCTCTGGGAGTGGGAGGCTCAGGCGTCGTGGTTCTTCGTGAGCCTGCCGGAGTCGGTCGCCGACGATATCGACGAGCAATTCGGCCATAGCGCAGCCGGATTCGGGTCGATCAAGGTCAAGGTCGCGGTGGGCGCGACCCGCTGGGCCACCTCGATCTTTCCCGACAGCAAGCGCGGCACCTTCGTATTGCCAGTGAAGAAGGCCGTGCGGGTCGCCGAGGGATTGGGGGTCGGCGACCCTGTCGAGATCGAGCTACAGATCGCCTGAAGGCAGCCCTGCGCTCCGCGCCGGATCGGTGGCAGGCGGAGTGGGCGCGAGTTGGTCAGACGCGGCGCAGGGCGGCGATTCGTTCGGTGAGCTGATCCGCGGTCGCGAGTGCGGTTGGGGGGCCGCCGCATTCGCGGCGCAGGTCGCCGTGGATGACACCGTGGGGTTTGCCGGTGCGGTGGTGGTGCATGGCTACCAGGCTGTTGAGTTCGCGGCGCAGTTCACCGAGGCGATCGGAGGTGGCGGCGCGTTCGGCGGCGGCCTCCACGCTGGGACCGGCCGGGGCCGCGGCGGCGGCGCTGCGTTCCGCCAGCTGGCGGGACTGGCGTTCGCGCAGCAGGGCGCGCATCTGGTCGGCGTCGAGCAGACCCGGGATGCCCAGGTAGTCGGCCTCTTCGTCGCTGCCGGAGAAGGTGGCCGTGCCGAAGGAGTCACCGTCGTAGATGACCTGGTCGAGTTCGGCGTCGGCGGCCAGGGCGACGAACTTCTTCTCCTCCTCGCCCGGTTCGTCCTTCTGCTTGTTGGCGTCGATGAGCAGTTCGTCCTCGAGCGCGTTCGCCTCGCGGTGCGGTTTGCCGATGACGTGGTCGCGCTGCAGTTCCAGCTGGGCGGCCAGATCCAGCAGCACCGGCACCGAGGGCACGAACACGCTGGCGGTCTCACCGGCCTTGCGGGCACGCACGAATCGGCCGATGGCCTGCGCAAAGTAGAGCGGGGTCGAGGCGCTGGTGGCATAGACGCCGACGGCCAGACGCGGAACGTCGACGCCCTCGGACACCATGCGCACCGCGACCATCCACGGATTGGTGTTCTCGCTGAACTCGC
The DNA here is from genome assembly GCF_054782115.1 of Nocardia heshunensis. Lineage (NCBI taxonomy): Bacteria > Bacillati > Actinomycetota > Actinomycetes > Mycobacteriales > Nocardiaceae > Nocardia > Nocardia heshunensis. Next base: position 1,142,039 of record NZ_BAAGTC010000003.1, read on the forward strand.
CGATGCGGGAGGAGGAGTCCGGATCGTCGGACAGCACGATGGTCGGCTTGCTGCCCGAGATGTGTTCCAGCAGTTCGGCGTAGTCGCGTGCCTTGTCCTGGTCGGTGGCGATCACCAGGCCACCCGCGTCGGGCATGCCGGTGGCGCGCAGCTGGCGCAGGCGGGTGTCGGCGGCGGTGAGCACCTTCGACATCCAGTCACCGGCCGGGTCGAGGGCGGTGCGCCAGGCACGCGCGGTCTGTTCGGCATTGAGGGGCTCGCCGAGGCGGGCGGAGTATTCCTCGCCCGCGCTGTCACGCCAGTGCGCCTCACCGGAGTAGGCGAGGAAGACCACCGGGCGGACGACGCCATCGGCGAGCGCCTCGGAGTAGCCGTAGGTGTGGTCGGCGCGCGACTTCTCGAAACCGGACTCGTCGGCCTCGTAGGTGATGAACGGGATCTTGGAGTCGTCGCTGCGGAACGGGGTTCCGGTCAGGTGCAGGCGGCGGGTGGCGTCGCCGAAGGCCTCCTCGACCGCTTCACCCCAGCTCTTGGCGTCACCGGCGTGATGGATCTCGTCCATGATCACCAGCGTCTTGCGGTTCTCGGTGCGCACCCGGTGCTTGAACGGGTGCGAGGCGATCTGCGCGTAGGTGACCACAACCCCGTGATAATCCGAGGATGTGGAGCCGGTCGAGTTGGAGAAGTTCGAGTCCAGCTGAATCCCGGTGCGCGCGGCCGAGGCCGCCCACTGGTGCTTGAGGTGCTCGGTGGGAGCGACCACCGTCACCTGATCGACCGTGCGGTCGTTCAACAACTCGGCAGCCACTCGCAGGGCGAACGTCGTCTTGCCGGCGCCTGGCGTCGCGACCGCAAGGAAGTCGCGTGGCTTGGCAGTCAGATACTTGGTTAGAGCCCTGCGCTGCCATGCACGTAGAGAACCGCCACCACCCGAAGTCACTCGGTAGAGAGTAGCCAGTGCAACCGACAGCTTTCCAATCCGACACAGCCCCTTCGAGTGCGCCACGACACATTGCGCGACTGGTCCCATTCGAACCGCTGGTAGGCGATGCTTGAGCCACGATGAACGCGCACGACGAATCTCAGCAACACGCCGACGCGCCCGTCCAGGGAACGCCCGTCGTGCTCGCCGCCACACGCTGGGGCCGGGTCCGGCAGCTCGTCGTACACGTCGGTGCGAAGGCGTGGGACGACTCCATTTTCGCCAAATCGGCGGCGGCCGCGTTCTGGCAGACGCTCTCGCTCGCCCCGCTGTTGCTGGGTCTGCTGGGCAGTCTCGGTTACGTGGGTCACTGGTTCGGGCCGAACACCGTGAACATCGTTCAGGCCAAGATCCTGAGCTTCGCGCGGAAGGCGTTCAGCCCCAATGTGGTCGACACGCTGGTCCAGCCGACCGTGAACGATGTGCTGCAGCGCGGGCACGGCGGGATCATCTCGGTGGGGTTCGTGCTGTCGCTGTGGGCGGGGTCCTCGGCCATGGCCACGTTCGTGGACGCCATCACCGCGGCACACGGGCAGGCGACCGCGCGGCATCCGATCTGGCAGCGGATCTTCGCGTTGCTGCTGTATGTGGCGTTTCTGGTGATCGCCGTGCTGATCCTGCCGTTGATCGCGCTCGGGCCGACGCTCGTCGGGCGGGTGCTGCCGCATGCGTGGCGGGAGCCGGGGTTGCGGTTGATCGACGCGTTCTACTACCCGGGCACTGGTCTGCTGTTGATCGTCGGGCTGACATTCCTCTACAAGACGGCCCTGCATCGGACCCTGCCGTGGCATCGACTCTTCGGTGGGGCGTTGGTCGCGGGTGTCTTCTTCATGGCGGCCAGCGAGGGGCTGCGGCGCTACCTGGCCTGGGTGACCCGCAACGGCATCTCCTACGGCGCGCTCGCCACCCCGATCGCGTTCCTGCTGTTCACCTTCTTCCTGGGTTTCTCGATCATTCTCGGCGCGGAGTTCAATGCCAGCGTCGAGGAGTTCTGGCCCGCCCGCGCCACTCGCTGGGAGCAATTGCGGCACTGGTGGAATGCGCGCAAGCGGCATCGGACACCCCCGCCCGCCCCGGTTGTTCCCGCTCCCCGTGCTCCCGCTCCGCACCCACCCATGCCGATCGACCCACCGACCGATCAGTTCCCCACGACTCCGCTCAGAGTCCATCCGTCCGGCGAGGCGGCCCGCCGCCGGCGTGCGCAGTAACCCTGACACGCAAGCGGATCGGCGCATCGCCGTAACGCCCGGCGGGCTGGGCGACACTGCCCGGCATGACGAATTACGGTGATCTGCGGGCGCTCTTCATCAACTGCACCCTCAAGCGTTCTCCCGAGGTCAGCAATACCCAGGGGCTGATCGATGTCTCCGCGCACATCCTGGAGAAGCAGGGCGTCCAGGTGAGTCACCTTCGCGCCGTCGACCACGACATCGCCACCGGCGTCTGGCCGGACATGACCGAACATGGATGGGCTACCGACGCCTGGCCCGCGCTGCAGCGTCAGGTCATGGACGCCGACATTCTGGTGATCGCGGGCCCGATCTGGTTGGGCGACAACAGTTCGGTGACCAAGCGGGTGATCGAACGCCTCTACGGCAACTCGTCTCTGCTCAACGAGTCCGGCCAGTACGCCTATTACGGCCGCGTCGCCGGATGCCTGATCACCGGCAACGAGGACGGCGTCAAGCACTGCGCCATGAACGTCCTCTACAGCCTGCAGCATCTCGGCTACACCATTCCCCCGCAGGCGGACGCGGGCTGGATCGGCGAAGCGGGCCCCGGCCCCTCCTACCTGGATCCGGGTTCCGGCGGCCCCGACAACGACTTCACCAACCGCAACACCACCTTCATGACCTGGAACCTGCTGCACCTGGCCCGAATGCTCAAGGACGCCAATGGCATCCCCGCCCACGGCAACCAGCGCTCGGCATGGGACGCGGGCTGCCGCTTCGACTTCGAGAACCCCGAGTACCGCTGACCGCACACACCCTGCTCCGCCCGCCCGGCCCGGCAGCCCCGCGCTGTCGGCCCGTGGCGTCACACTGTTCCCATGGAGATCACCTCGGCCGTAGCGGCCGTCCTGGGTGCGTTCGGACTCTCCGGCGCAGCCGGTCTCAACGCCTGGCTGCCACTCCTGGCGGTGGGCCTGGCCGACCGCTTCGGCTGGATCGACCTGGGTAGCTCCTACCACTGGCTGTCCTCGGTCCCCGCCCTCCTGGTGATCGCCGCCCTGTTCGTCATCGACCTCATCGGCGACAAGATCCCGGCGGTGGATTCCGTCCTCCACGGCATCGGCACCCTCGTGGCCCCCGCCTCGGGCGCCATCCTCTTCACGGCCGAAACCAGCCTGTCGTCGCATCTACCTCCGGCCGCGGCTGCGGTGTTGGGAGCCCTCACCGCGGGCAGCGTCCACGTCGGCCGCACGGTGGCCCGCCCCGTCGTCACGGGAACAACTGCGGGACTGGGCAATCCGGTCGTCTCCACCGCCGAGGACACCTTGTCCTTGATCCTCACGGTCCTGGCCTTCGCCCTCCCCGTGCTCGCGTTCCTCGCGTTGCTGATCCTGCTGATCGTCCCGGCGATCGCCATCGTCAAGTGGCGAGGCCGAGTTCGGCGGCGGTGATGTCCTCGAGGGTGCGGCGGCGGGTTTCTACCAGGTAGAAGGTGGCGGCCAGGGCGGCGAGGGCCATGGGGATCGCTCCGACGAGGGCGGTGACGTAGATGGAGGGGGTGGCGACGGCGGCTACCACCAGGGCGATGATGACGACGCCACCGGCCTTGCTGGTGCCTGCGGCGAGACCGCTGCCGCGAGAACGGAATCGGGTGGGGTAGACCTCGGCGCTGTAGGCGACCAGGACGGCGACGACGGAGTTCGCGCCCCAGATGGGGGCTACCAAGAGGGCATTGAGGACCAGGCGGTGGTCGGTGACGTGGGTGCCGAGGGCGGCGAAGCCGAACAGGGAGAGCGCCAGCAGCGCGGACATGGCCACCATGGTCCATTTGGCAGAGCGGTGATAGCAGTAGGCGACAACGAGATTCAGCGGGAGGCCGATGAGGGCGGAGTCGCGCAGGATGCGGTCGGCGGTGACGCCGGTGTAGCCGAGGGCGCGCAGGTTGGTCGGCAGCCAGAGCTGGAAGCCGTAGGTGACCAGGCCGACGCCCAGGCCGGTGAGGATGAGCACGATGCCGATGCCGGTGAAGGGCGGGCGCAGCAGGCGGCCGAAGCCGCCACGCAGGCCCGCCTCGACCGCCAGTTCCGATTCTTCGACCGGGACGGCCTCCGCGTGATAGCGGCGCAGCACCTCCTGGGCTTCCCGGTCGCGCCCCAAAGCCAAGAGGAAGCGCGGTGATTCGGGTATCCAGCGGGTGAGCAGGATCAGCAGCAGGCCGGTCGGGAAGCCGATCAGCCACATGATCCGCCAGCTGTAGGTTTCACCGATGGTCGAGGACAGCCAGCTGGTGAGGATGTAGGCCCCGGCGATATCGCCGCCGATGAGCACCAGCAGCCAGCCGCGATGACGCGCCGGAATGGTCTCGGCGAGCAGCGTGAACGCGATCGGCAGCATGCCGCCCGCGCCCAGGCCCATGATGAAGCACATCACCAGGTTGAGTTCGAAGCTCGGCATGGCACCGCAGATGGCGGTGGCCACGAACACCACGCCCGCCAGCAGGATCGCGGCGCGCCGGCCGATGCGGTCACCGAGCCAGCCCCACAGGAACGAGCCGAGCACGGTGCCGGTGATACCGGCCAGCGGCAGCAGCGCGACCGGGAGATCCCCGGCGGGATGGGTCGGCGATTTCAACCCGTATTCGCGCCCGACCCCCGGCACCACGAAGGCCAGCGTGGTGGGCTTCATGACGTCGATGGTGATGGCGGTGGCCATGACCAGCAGCAGCACGATGTGCACCCGCCCGATCGAGGCGTCGTCGAGGGCGCGAACCCGCAAGCGCGCCACCCGATCCCGATGCGCCCCGACCGGCACCAGCCCGTAGGTGGTGAGCGCCAGCCCGATCAGGATGAACGCCATCCCGGCCAGCATGGCGTTGTCCATGCGCATGCCGGAGAGCCGATAGTTCATGTCCCGCGCTTCGAAGAACATCGGGAAGTGCAGTGCCGTACCGGTAATCGTGAGTAGCAGCCCGGCCCAGAAGGCTCGGTCGCGCCGCCGCACGAGCAGGGTCGAATCGATATCGTCGAGTTGCCCGTCGCGAAAAGTATTGTCGCCCACGTCTTCCGCCCCCCATGACGGTTTCGATCGCGGCGTCGAGCCCGGCCTCCGAGCACCGGGAATCGCCGCTGTTCGCAGCCAAGTGTAGGCCGCGCTACTTGCTATGTTCAGGTAATGCTGGGCTGTCACACTTTCGGGCCGTGCGCGGTCGAAGAGTCGACACCGATCGCGGGAGGACCGACATCATGACCGATCACGCCTGGCTGGGCGAACAGTTCGAAGCCAATCGCACCCAGTTGCGTTCCGTCGCCTACCGGCTGCTGGGTTCCACCAGTGAGGCCGAGGATGCCGTGCAGGAGGCGTGGCTGCGGTTGCAGCGCACGGACTCCGACAGTGTGGAGAATCTCGCGGCCTGGCTGACCACGGTGGTGGCACGGGTGTCGCTGAACATGCTGCAGTCGCGCAAGGTGCGCCGCGAGGACCCGATCACCGAGGACGATCAGCATCTCCCGGCCCCGCCCGCGCACGCACCCGACCCCGAACACGAAGCGCTGCAGGCGGATTCGATCGGTCTCGCGCTGCTGGTCGTGCTCGATCAGCTCGCCCCCGCCGAGCGCCTGGCCTTCGTGCTGCACGACCTGTTCGCGATCCCGTTCGACGAGATCGGCCCGATCCTCGGCAAGACGCCCGCCGCGGCCCGGCAGCTGGCCAGCCGGGCGCGCCGCCGCGTGCAGGGCTCCCCCGCGCCCGCCGCCGACTCCACCCGCCAGCGCCTGGTGGTCGACGCCTTCCTGACCGCCTCACGCAGCGGCGACTTCCAGGCGCTGCTGTCGCTCTTGGCCCCGGACGCGGTCTTCCGCGCGGACCCGGCCGGGATCCGAATGGGTTCGGAGGCCCTGGTGTCCGGCCGCGACGGCGTGGCCGCGACCTTCGCGGGCCGGGCCAAGGCCACCCGCCTGGCGCTCATCGACGGCGTGGTCGGCGCGGTCTGGGCGATCGCGGGCAAGCCGAAGGTGGTGTTCACCTTCACCGTCGTCGACGGCCAGGTCACCGCCATCGATCTGCGCGCCGACGCCGAGGAGCTGGCCGAGCTCGACATCGAACTGCTCGAAACCGCCTGAGCGACAACCGGTTCATTTGACGGGGTCGGCCAGCACCGGGGACTGGTCGGCACCGATGGTGATGGAGACGCCGGGGCGGGCCGCCATGCCGAAGCGGGGGCGGTTGTCGGGGCCGAAGCTCATGGGCTGGGCGCGAATACTGCGTCCGGCCCAGCCGGTGCCGGGATCGAGCCGGGCGTGATAGGTGATCCAGGGGTGGCCGTCGACGGTGAAGAAGCCGTTGTGGCCCGGGGCGATCGCGCCGGGCCCGCCCGGCAGGATGGGGCCCCCGGATTTCGTCCATGCCGCCGGATCCATCGGGTCGCCGCCGCGCGCGAGCTGCATCAGTCCCAGCCGGTAGCTGTCGTCGAAACTGGCATCGGCCGAGAAGGTCAGGTACAGCGTGCCGTCGGGACCGGTCAGCGGCTGGGGCGCCTCGTTGATCAGCCGGTTCGCCTCGTTGAGAACGGTTTCCCAGGCGGCGGTGGGTGTCGCGATGGCGACTGCCGCGCCCGTCGGCGTCATGGGGTCGGACATGCGGACCGCGCAGATCTCCTGCACGAGTTCGTCGTCCGGGCGCAGGCACGACCAGAGGAAATAGCCCTGCGAGCGATACGCCAGGTAGACGCCGTCGATGGCGACCGTGCGGGGCAGATCGAGCTTTCCGGCGAATTCGTAGGGCCCGGCCGGGTCGTCGCCCGCCGAGCGCAGCGCGTACATCCGGTGTGTGTCGGGATCGTCGCTGTCCTGGGCGGCGAAGTAGATCCACCAGCGGTCGCCGATGCGCTGCAATTCGGGAGCCCAGATCTTCGTGCACGCGGGCGCGGGACAATCCGGATGCCGCCACACCACGACCGGTTGCGCGTCGCCCAGGCCGCCAAGGGTGTCCGCACTGCGGATCACCACATTGTCGTTGTTGTAAGTGTCGCCCTGCACCAGGTGAAATCGACCCTGGTAGTAGGTGAGGCTGGGATCCGCGCCCGCGGCCACGATGGGATTGGTGAATTCCTCGCGGTGCGGCTCGAGGGCGGCGGCGCGCGGCAGGCTCGGCCACGAGGTCAGGCACAGCAGCACCGCCCCGATGACCCCGAGCGTCGTCCGCCGGCCCGCCATGCCCGCCTCCATCAGATGTCGAGAATCCAGTCTCCGACACGCCCGCCGCACAATTGATCATTCGCAGCCCGGCCCGGCGTTTCGCAGGCTATTGCGGGAGTCCGAGACCGCGTGCCAGCACCGGCCACGAATTGATCAGGGCGTCATGCCAATAGCCCCAGGAATGGGTGCCGGTGGGGGTGAAGTCGTAGGTGGCGGGAATGCCGAGGGCGTTCAGCCGGGTCTGCAGATTGTGGCTGCAGTAGTCGGTCGCGGCCTCGATGACCCCGCCGACGGTGATCTGGTTCGCGAGCCCGTCGACACCGGGCAGCGCGTACGGACTCCCGAGGGTATCGTGCGGGCCGGGTAGGCCGGAACCGTTGGAGATGAACAGTTCGAGCCCGCGCAGTTGATCGGCGTGCACGTACGGGTCGTTGTCTGCCCACATCGGATCATGTTGCGGGCCATACATATTGTCGCTGTCGCCCCCACCGCGCGAGACCACCAGCCGCGCGAAGGCGTAGCCGAGCGGATCGCTGATCTGCGCGCAGCCGCTGTAGGCGGCGACCGAGCGATACAGACCGGGCTTGGCGATCGCGAGTTGCAGCACGGACGTGCCGGACGTGGACAGCCCTGCGATGGCGTTGTTCCCGTCGGTGCCGAGCGCGGCGTCGATCACCGGCGGCAGTTCCTCGGTGAGGAAGGTCTTCCACTTGTTGACCCCCAGCACCGGATCCGGAGCCCGCCAGTCGGTGTAGTAGCTCATCATCCCGCCGATCGGCTGCACCACGTTGACGTCCTTACCGGCCAGGAAATCCAGCGCCTGGGGTGCCCGCGCATCCCAATTGGCATCGCCCTCACCGCCGTCCGCCCCGTTGAGCAGGTACAACACCGGGCGCGGCACGGAGGTGTCGGCGGGCCGCTGCACCTCGACGGTGATGTTCTTGTCCATCGCCGCGGAATACACCTGCAGGACGAGGTGCCGATCATCGACGGTGCGGCGACCGACCAGGTGGGAGCTATCCGCCCCCGGGTCGGCCGCCGCCGGATTCGCGTACCCGAGCACGCATCCGAGGGCCATCGCAACTCCGGCGACCAGCGCGCGGGTACGGAATCCGTTCATCGTGAATCTCCTCCGAGTGCGGCTAGCGGCCGAAAGAGCCCGTCCACAAGGTGTTCACGACACCGCCGATGGCGGCTCCGAGCGTGTGCAGAAGTCCGCCGAAAGCGGCACTACCGGTGTCGATGATGACTGGAATCAATTGACTGCCTTTCTCTTTCGCGTACATCGAATGAAACGGTGGAACGATCGCAATGCTAGGGACAACATTCCGCAATTACTAGCGTTCTGCTAGTATGATGACAATCACAGCTAATATCCGGTAACGCACCAGCTGGACCACGCCGATAGAGAACGGCACCCAGCGCCGGAATCCCATCGGCATGCGGCAAGATTTCAGTCATGGACGAGCCGAGCCAGCCGCGGCCGCGGAAGAAGCGCGATCGCGCGCGCACCGAATCCGACCTGTTCGACGCGGTCGAGCGGTTACTGGTGCGCGATGGCGTATTGGCCGGGGTGAACCTCAACGAGGTTGCGGCCGAGGCGAATGTGAATCGCGGTCAGATCTATCAGCTCTTCGGCAGTCGGCAGGAATTGCTGCGGGCCGCGCTGGCACATCGACTCTCCGGTCTGGCTACCGAGTTTCCGGGACATTGGGACGTGCCGTTCATCGAGCGCCGACGACGACTGATGCAGGCCGCATTGTCGGGCAAATGGATGGCATTCATGGCCATGCTGGCACTCGACGGTGACGACCAGTTGTCGATTTTCAGTGAACCGGACGAGATGACCGCGGCGCTGCAACGCGACAAGGCTTATGGCGCACTGCCTCCGGATGTCGACGCCGAGGCCCTGCACGTGTTGACGGCGGCGACCATCGCCGGTTACTCCATCTTTCGCGAGGTCGTCGCGCGCGATATCGGCATTCCCCTGGACGAACTCGATCAGCGGGTGGTCGCGGCGTACGACTATCTCCTCACCCGGGTGACCACCACCGACGAGTGAGCAATTACTAGCGTTGCGCTAGATCGCGAGGGAAGCAGCTGGGATCCGCTCGCAACCCCGGCCCAGGAAGCACGAGGTGAACACTCGGTCGCGGTTGCTGAATCCGGGTGCGTTGCGCGACATCGGATCCGGAGCGCGTCGGGAACCCGCGCGAGCCACCTCGGGCATCCCCTCGGCATTGGGCACGTTCCCCGCTGGTACCGGGCGGCCGGTACTGTCCCCGACAGTGGAACCAGGATCTTCTGGCAATCACATCGCTATCGCCTTGTGCCGCACCGATTCCGGCCCGAGCCGGTGAACCATCGATGAACTCTGGCTCATAGGTCTGGACCAATCCGGGTGCGACTTGGCACGGTCTAGACCGTGAAACTCTCAAACGGAAATATCCTGAATCCCCTGTCCATCACACTGTTTGCGGCCCTGCCACTGCTGGCGGGTCTCTGCGCCGCCGCACCCGCGACGGCCGACGCGACCGTCAACAAGGTCGTCGTCATCGGCCTCGACGGCACGATGTACAAGAAGATCCAGGAAGCCAAGGCACCCACCCTGCTGAAACTCGCCAGCGAAGGCACCCTCGGGCAAACCTCGATTGCGCCGCACACCACCATTTCCGGCCCGTCCTGGGCCACCGTGCTCACCGGCGTGTGGGACACCAAGCACGGCATCTACGACAACAATTTCACCGCGGCCCCGTTCGCCAAGTACCCGAGCGTGTTCACCCAACTGGAAACGGCCAACGCGAACCTGAAGACCGAGTCCATCGCGTCCTGGGACCGGATCGCCATCATCGCCGGATCCGGCGACAAGCACGCCGACGTCAATATCGCGACCCCCGCTCCCGCCGACGATCCCACCGAGGCCAAGCTCGACGCGGCCACCGCGGATGCCAGTGCCGCCGCGGTCACCAATGACGCGCCGGACTTCCTGTTCACCCACCTCGATCAGGTCGACGAGGCCGGTCACGGGCACGGCGGCGCGTCGACCGAGTACCTGGACGCGGTCAAGCGGGTCGACACCGAGGTCGCCAAGATCGTGGCCGCGGTGGACGCACGCGCCATGGCCCACCCCAACGAGAAGTGGAACATCCTGGTCACCGCCGATCACGGTCACAAGCCGGGCGGCGGGCACGGCGGCCAATCCGCCGACGAGACCGCGAATTTCCTGATCACCCGCGGGCCGGCGTTCAAGGCCGGGGCCACCAACAGCAAGAACTCGCTGGTCGACGTGACCCCGACCGCGCTGGCGTTGCTGGGTGTCAAGGGCACCACGGCTTTCGACGGCAAGTCGGTCATCGACAATGCCGGCCCGACCCCGCCGAGCACCGGATCCTTCGGCATCGATCTGCCCGGCACCGGTTCGGGCAACGGTTCCATCAGCGACGACGCCACCGACCTGGAAATCCCCGCCGACCAGAACTGACCCGGATGCCAGCCCAGCCCACCTCCACGCGGTACGGGCCGGCCTCCGGTTTCCCCCACGGTGAACGAGAAATCCACTCGCGAAAGACAACTCCATGAAACCACACACATCCCGCCGCGCCCGTGCGGCGGTCCTCATGACAGCCCTGACACTCCCGCTTACCGCTGGCGCATTCGATATGACTGCGGCACAGGCAGATTCGATCGCCGACAAGGCGGCTGCCACGACGGAGGCGCCGACGGCGGTCCCGGTCGGGATCACCACCGGGTCCGCGGACATCGTGGACGATACGCGGCAGATTCTGACCGGTTCGGCCAGCTCGCTGGATGGGCTGAGCGGGCTGCTGACCGGGGTGGGTTCCGCCTCCTCCGGCTCGGCGGCCGGCGGCTCGAGCGGCAGTAACTCCGGCGGTCACTGATCGATGATCACAGTCCCGGCCGTGCCCGCACGGCCGGGGCTGTGTATTATCGGCTCGATGATGACTCATTCTGAACCAGGATTGGGGGTCTCGTTCGCAATCGGTGAGCGCTGATGCTCCTTGCGAACGGGATGGATTCCCGAATTTCTCTCTGGCTGCGCGTGCGGGAGTTCGCCGTGCCGCCTTCCATGATCGAAACCGCGACTGCCCGGCGTACCGTCGGTGACTGGGGCGGGGCTTGTGCCGCAGCGGGTTTCGACGTCGACATCAGTTTGCGGACCCTGGCACGCACTCATGGCCGCACGCTCGCGGCGCGGGTTCGGGCCGATCTGCGACACCTCGCCCCAGACCTCCTGCGCTGGCATATGCCCAGGATCGCCCCCGACGGACTCTTGCGACCGGGACTCACTCTGACCCTGGCCCGATACCACAGCGATGATGAAACCCGTTGCGACAGTGCCGGTCCGGTACACCTCGTCGTACGTACCGCACCGGCATGGGCGGATGCCGGTCAGCGGATCAGCCTCGCGCTGTGGGACGAATCCCGCTCCGGTGGCGGCCTGCATCCACACGCGCCACCCGATCGGCGTTTCCGACTAGACCTGCACCGACACCTGTGGGACGCTCGCCGCAGCAATGAACTGCGAACCCGCTCCGGGGCAACGCAATTCGATGTCGAATCCGGATCGATGCCCACGGCAGCCGCGCCACCCGATCGGCAATTCGGGCTCGACCCGCACCGGCCACAATGGGAGCATCCCGGGCCGGTTCCGGAGTTCGCACTGACCGCACCGGCGGGCTGCGCCGTCGACCGATGGGCGGCCGAGGCGGCGGAGCTGATACAGGCCGAAGGCGGCGACGGGCCACTGGTGATCCGGGCTGGGTCACGGCACCGGCTGGTTGTGGAGCTGATGGAGCGCCCGAATCATCCTCCGGCACTACAGATCGCGGCAGAGTATCCCCGCGACCGGGCATCCGCGCTGCCGGTGCTGCCGCATGCGGCAACCTGGACACTGCCGGATCTCGCGTTGCTGCGCGCCGGTGCGATCGGTCTCGAGCAGCTGCATCCGCTGGTGGCCGCCGCCCTCGCCCCCAACCCGCCGCGGACAGCAGGGAGTCACGGGTCGACCGAGATTGCCTGCGGCACGACCCTGTCCATCGATCCGCGGGTGGTCGACTGCCGGGGCGAGCGGCATCGCATCGGGTTGCGGGACGGTGTGCTGACCGCGCTGGATCATCCGGTGGATGAGATTCGGCGCGAGGAACTGCTGGTCGCATTGAGCGGCACTCCCCTGCCGTGTTTGCAGGCCATCGATCGGGCACACCGGCACCCGGATTGCCTCCCCGGTGTTCGAGAACGCCTGCGCCACGGCGATATCGCCGGTGCGCTGGCCGTGGTCGACGGCCTGCTCGGCCCCGGCGCGTCGCTGCGCGCCGGTGCGCTGCGTGACGCCTTCGAGGCGGTCGCGAAGCGGCGGATCACCTACGGACTGTTCCGCGCCGGACTGACCGGCTCCGGCCCGCGCATGCCGCGCAAGCCCCGCCCACCGCACCGCACACATCCACGGCACGCTGCCCGCGTCTGAACCGGGGACACTCCCCGCTGAGGTGGCGCCCCCACAGCGGCCAGCCCGGCGATGCTTCGTCGGGGCCGACCCGTGCCCGCTGCCGCCATCGCCGCTTTCCGGCCTACGACGACGAGAAGCCCGGCCCCTCGCCGGGACGTATCCAACCTGAACCTCCCTCTACCCCAAGGTGATTCACTCATGACTTGCACTACCTCGAACCATCCCGATTCCGATCGAGCCCACCCCTCCCAACTCGATATCGCCGGTGATTTGCTGAACCTGCTGGGCGACACGACCACCGAACCACGCCCCGACATCCAACTCGAAGCCCTGACTCTGGCCGTGGCCGCCGACCTGCCGGTGCTGCTGTGGGGTGAGCCCGGCATCGGCAAGACCGCCGCGCTGACCCAGCTCGCCGAAACCCTGGACCTGCCGCTCACCACCGTGATCGCGAGTGTCCATGAGCCCTCCGACTTTTCGGGTCTGCCGATCATCGGCGACGATCCGGCATCGCAGGGCGTCCCGATGGCCCCGCCGGACTGGGCGGTGCGGCTGGTGCGGGCCGGGCGCGGGCTGCTGTTCCTCGACGAGCTCTCCACCGCGCCGCCCGCCGTGCAGGCCGCGCTGCTGCGGCTGGTGCTGGAACGGCGGATCGGGTCGCTGCAACTGCCCGCCGGGGTCCGCATCGTCGCCGCCGCCAATCCGCGCTCCTCGGCGGCCGACGGCTGGGAGTTGAGTCCGCCGCTGGCCAACCGCTTCGTGCATTTGCAGTGGACCCACGATCACGAGGTGGTGGTGCGCGGGCTGCGCGGGACCTGGCCGCGCGCGACACTGCCTGCGCTGGATCCCGGAAAGCTCGCGGGGGCAGTGGATTTCGCCCGGCGCGCGGTGTGCACGCTGCTGGCCGCGCGGCCCAACCTGGTCCATCAGATGCCGAGCAGCGAGACCCGCCGCGGTGGTGCGTGGGCGTCACCGCGCAGCTGGGAGATGGCGCTGCGGTTGATCGCCTTCGCCACGGCGGCCGGTTCGGGCGCGGATGTGTTGTCGAAGCTGGTGCGCGGCACGGTCGGTGACGGTCCCGGCTTCGAATTGCTCACCTGCATCGACCGTTTGGATCTGCCCGATCCGGAGACGCTCTTGGCCGATCCGGCCGCCGCCGTGCTGCCCGAGCGCGGCGATCTGCGGCAGGTGGTGCTCGACGGCGTGGTGGCCGCGGTCCACAACCGGCCCGATCGCACCCGCTGGGACGCGGCCTGGGCGCTGCTGGTCAAGGCCGTCGAGACCGGGGCGCCGGACCTGGTGGTGGTGCCCGCGACCACCCTCGCCACCCTGCGCCGAAGTGATTGGGACATACCGCGATCCATCGAGGAGCTGGCGGGCATGGTGTCGGTGTCGCGGAGCGCGGAGCAGGCCGCGAACCGGGTCGCGGCGCAGGAGGCGCGGGCCGCCGCCGAGGCGGTGCGGGTATGAGCGAGACCGCGCGACTGGATCGCGACAAACTGTATGCCGCCCGCCTTTCCGCCGTACGCGCCCGGCCGTTCCTGGCCACCGCGCTGTTCGCGTTGCATCTGGTGGAGTCGCCGCGAACCCCGACCATGGCGGTGGATCGGTACTGGCGCTGCTATGTGTCCCCGGTGTTCGTCGCCCAGCGTTCGGTCGAGGATCTGGCCTCGGTGCTGGTGCACGAGGTGTCGCATCTGCTGCGCGACCATCACGGGCGCAGCGACCGATTCGCCAAGCGCCACAACCTCACCGGCGCGGCGGAGCGGCTGCGCATGAACATCGCCGCGGACGCCGAGATCAACGATGACGCGTTCGGTGACGGGCTGATCGAACCGGCGGACGCGGTGACGCCCGCGCGGCTGGGGCTGAAGGCCGGTGAGCTCATGGAGGACTACCTGCAGCAGTTCCGGTTGAGCTACCGCACCCAGGACATGGCCTGGCTCGACTGCGGCAGCGGCGCGGACGGCCTCGACCGCGAGTGGGATCTCGGTCCCGACGACGCCGACGGGCTCAGCGAGCAGGAACGGGACGGCGTGCGATTCCGGGTGGCGCAGGCCATCATCGGCCATCCCGGCAACGGACGCGGAGGCTGGCGACGCTGGGCCGAGGAGGCGATGCACCCGCCGCAACCGTGGCGGGAACTGCTCGGGGCGGCACTGCGCTCGGCGGTCTCGGCGGGCGGCGCGGGTGACGACTACTCCTACGGCCGTCCCGCCCGGCGCTCGGCGGCGCTCTCGGGCATCGTGCTGCCGAGCCTGCGCCGCAATCCGCCCCGGGTCAGCATCGTCATCGACACTTCCGCGTCGGTCAGCGACGCCGAATTGGGCAGTGCGCTACTGGAAACCGCCGCCGTGATCCGCACCGTCGGTGGCCGCCGTGACCTGGTGAAGGTGTTGTCCTGCGACACGGCCGCCCGGATCGCCGACCCGCTGTGCCGGGCCGAGGGCATCCCGCTCATCGGGGGCGGCGGCACCGATCTGCGCACCGGATTCACCAAGGCGTTGCGCACCCACCCGGACGTCGTCGTCGTTCTCACCGACGGCCAGACCGCCTGGCCTGCCGCAAAACCGTCCTGCCGCACCATCATCGGACTGTTCCGCCGCGAATCCGCGTGGAGCGAAGACGATCCCCACTATGTTCCCGCCACTCCCCCGGGCTGGGCGCGGGTCGTGCGCATCGGCTGATCGCTACGAACCCGCTTGCGAGCCCAGGTAATCGAGCAGGATCTGGGCGTCGGCGCCGTAGTCGACGTGGGCGTTGGAGGCGTAGAAGTTCGCGAGGGCGAAGCCCTGGGTGGTCAGGCGGGAGAGCTCGTCGAGGCGGTCGAGAGAAGTGAAGGTGAGAACGGTTTGGACCGCGGCATGCAGATTGCCGCGAACCGCGGAGGTGAAGGGACCGATGACGGCTCCCGCCAGATCCAAGCCGGTCTGGGTGAGGGCGGCCAGCTGGCCGGAGACGTGCGGGCCCTCGCCGGTGATGGATTCGACCGTGCGCCACAGCGTGTCCTGCAGCTGCCCGGCATCGGCCGCGATGCGAGGCAGGTCGATGCGGGTCATCAGGTCGGCGATGATGCTCTCGGCGGCGGTCCAGCCGGAGGGATCAACGGCGGCGGCCGCGCGGATGACCGAGGCGATCAGCGGCAGATCGACGCCCTCGGCCGCCTTGATCGTCGGGGCCAGTGCGGCATCGAGGTCCGCCGTGATCTGGTGCGCGGCGGTGAAATCGCCGGCTCCGATCAGATCCGGCAGGGTGGTGAGACTGGTGATCAGGCCGGGCAGCTTGGCCGCGGTCGCCGTCCAGCCCGCACCCACCTTCACCGCCTGTGCGATGAGGGTGGTGGAGTCGGTGGTCACGGGAATGACCGAGGCGATCGGCGAGTCGTCACCGCTGAGCACCTTGCCGAGTGCCGCGAGGAACGGTGACGCGGCGGAATTGAGCGAGCAGTACAGATCACCCTCGACACACAGGGTGCGCACCCGATCGGTCAGCGCGCCGAAACTCTGACTCCGAGTCCCGGCGATCCCGTGCCCAGGTTGCGGATCTCCCAGGGAGAGCGTGGTATTCGGATCACGATGCGGATCCGCCAGCAGCCCGACCCCGACCACCCGATCCGCGGCGATCGGTCCTTCCCCATTGCCGATCTCGGTAGCGAAGTCCCCGACACCGTCCGCGCCCTGGCTGTACCCCGCGAGAATGAGCCGCGTCGACGCACACAACCCGCTCACCATCCGGGTCAACTGCGACTCGAGCGTGCGCAACGACTGCGCATAGCTGAACCCCTGATCGAACGCACTCGACGCATACGGTGCGTAGAGCACGGTGACATCGCCCCCGAGCTGCTGCTGCAGCCCATCCCCGATCGGCCTGAGCATCCCCACCGGTACGCTCGGATCTGCGTCATACCGCGTCTCCCACGTCCCCGGCGCCATGATCGCGGTATACGGAGTGCACGACGAACCCCCACGCGGCTCCGCCTTCGCGGTACCGGCCACCGCCGTCCCGGCCACCGCGGCCGCGACCAGGATCGACGCGCACGAAGACACCAGCCTACTCATCGTCCAATCCCTCTGTTCCCGGCGGAGTTTCGAACAAGGTCAATTCTGACCACTCCGCGCCAACTCCGCAGCACTTTCAGAGACATTATCGTTTCAGATCTCTGAAACCGGGACGGCAGGCCGGGCGACCCCGGCGTTACGACGTCACGGCGTCCCGGCGGACCGCGGTGACGGCCTTGCGGGCGGCTACCTGGATGGGGTCCCAGACCGGGGAGAAGGGTGGGGCGTAGCCGAGGTCGAGGGCGACTATTTGGTCTACGGTCAGGCGGGTCGTGAGGGCTACGGCGGCGGTGTCTATGCGTTTGGCGGCGCCTTCGCGGCCGACGATTTGGACGCCGAGGAGGCGGCCGGTGCGGCGTTCGGCGAGCATTTTCACCGTCATGACGGCGGCGCCGGGGTAGTAGCCGGAGCGGCTGGTGGATTCGATGGTGACGGTGACGAATTGGAGGCCCGCGGCGTGGGCGTCGCGTTCGCGCAGGCCGGTGCGGGCCACCTCGAGGTCGCAGACCTTGCTGACGGCGGTGCCGACGACGCCGGGGAAGGTGGCGTAGTCGCCGCCGACGCCGGAGCCGATGATCTGGCCGTGCTTGTTGGCGTGGGTGCCCAAGGGGATGTGGCGCAGCGAGCCGGAGACGAGGTCGAGGACCTCCACGCAATCGCCGCCCGCCCAGATGTTCTCGTGGCCGCGCACCCGCATGGCGAGATCGGTGAGCAGACCCTCGGACTCCCCCAGCGGTAGTCCGGCCGCGCGGGCCAGTTCGGTGGTGGGGCGCACGCCGATGCCGAGCACCACCACGTCGGCGGGATATTCGGCCTCCGCGGTGGCGACGCCGGTGACGCGGCCCTGGGCGTCGGTGTGCACGGCCGACAGTTCGACGCCGCAGACGACCTGAATTCCCATGCCCTCCATGGCTTTGCGGATCAGCACGCCCATGTCCGGGTCGAGGGTGGCCATGGGCTCGCCGCCGCGGCTGATCATGGTGACCTGGAATCCGCGGTTGATCAGCGCCTCGGCCATCTCCACGCCGATGTAGCCGGCGCCCACCACGACCGCGCGGCGACCCGGGATCGATTCGAGTGCTGCAATGAGAGCTTGGCCGTCGTCGAGAGTCTGGACTCCGTACACCCCGGGCAAGTCGATGCCCGGCAACGCGGGACGGATCGGTGTCGCGCCGGTGGCGATCACGAGTTTGTCGTAGCCGATCCAGTCCTCACGCCCGGTGTCGAGTTCGCGCCAGCGCACCCGCTGCCCGTCGACATCGATCTCCAGGACCTCGGTGCGCAGGCGCAGATCGATGTCCCGCGCGCGGTGTTCCTCGGGCGTCCGCGCGATCAGATCATCGCGCTCGCCGACATCCCCGCCCACCCAATACGGAATCCCGCAGGCCGAATACGACGTGAAATGCCCTCGCTCGAACACCACGATCTCGAGATCGGCGGCACTTTTCAGCCTGCGCGCCTGAGACGCCGCCGCCATGCCCGTCGCATCCGCACCGATGATCACCACGCGTTCGCCCATGCCCCCACCGTACGAGGCGACCGCCCGGCGGCCCACACGGGCCGCCGGGGTGAGCAAGATCAGTGCGCTCCGGCGCCCATCATGGTGACGATGTTCGCGGGAATGGCCGTCAGCACCGCCGCGAGGGTCAGCGCGGAGGAACCCAGAGCGGAACCGAGAGCGGCGGAACCCATCGACGAACCAGGCATTTCTGTTCTCCTGTCAATTGTGGTGAATTACTGTCCGCCAGAACGATTCTCGGCGACATCATCGAACGTAGCCGGGCCATTGTCCGCCCGGCAATTTTCGAAGGCAATATCCAAGACAGCCCGAAGGAAACAACAGTGTTCGACGCTCTCGGCTTCGAATTCCATTCGGGTAGAGTTAAATTCGTTGCCCCGATATTCCTCGCGTGGATACGTTCGAATCGTCACGAAATCAATTCACACAAGGAGTGATTCAGCACATGGGTTCTGCCGGTTCTTCCCTGGGTCCGATCGGTTCCGCCGTCATGGGTTCGGCCGCCGTAGGTTCCGCGGCCGCCGCCGCGGGCGGCATCGCACTGCTCATCCAGCAGCTGCAGCAGCCGCACTGACCGACCGACTGATCGGATAACGCGAACTGCGCGGGCATCGATGATGCCCGCGCAGTTCTTTTCTCACGTCAGGATGCCCAGAGCGGCTCGCGCGGCAGCGGCGGCAGGTGCGGCGCGCAGCCGGGGGTGATGATCACATCGGGGTCCGTCGCACCGCCGAAGCGGGCGGCGAAACGCTCCGCATCGGCGCGACTGCAGCGATAGTCGCGGTGGGCTCCGGATCGCTTGAAAATCAACCGGATTCGGTAGTCCATGGACATCATCCCGGCAGGGCTCCGACCAAGGCGACTATTGGAGCCACGATCACCGCGACGGGTATCCACAAGGGCGCGGTAATGGCCGCGAGCACTATCAGCATGAGAATTCTCCGTTCATTCGGTGCGCAGGAGTTGAAGCCAGATGATCGGCGCGTAAGTACTCGCACAATCGACGAGAACGACCGTGCCGGAAGGGAATTGCGCGGTGGTGGCGGAGGTGACGACCGGCGGCAGCCCGGTCACGCGCGGCGGGAGTCCGTCGTACAGTGCGCATTTCCACCACTGCCCGGGCGGGGCGGAGATGGCGACCTCGCCGCCGGGTCCGGTGTCGACTATCGGCTGCGCCTGGGCGGTCGCAGTCGCGAGCATGATCCCTGCCGCGAGCACGGTGACGGCACCGGTTCCGGCAGTGCCACAGACATTTCGGAAGGTGAGGGTCATCGGCTACTCCGGAAGTCCGAGCCCGGCGGCGAGCACCGGCCAGGACGTCTTCAGCTCGTCCTGCCAGTACCCCCAGGAGTGGGTGCCGGTCGGCTGGAAGTCGACGGTCGCCGGGATGTCGAGGGTGTCGAGCCGGTCGGCGAGGTTGTGGGTGCACCAGTTGACGGCCGCTTCCAGGGTGCCGCCCACCGCGTCCTGGTCGAGCAGGGTCGCCAATTGCCCGTCGAGGCGGGGGTTGTCGAGAGTGTCGTAGCGGCCGGGTACTCCGGTGCCGCTGGAGATGAACAGCTTCAGCCCACGCAGTTGATCAGCGTGCACGTACGGATCGTTCGCCGCCCACATCGGATCCCCGGCGGGGCCGTACATGTTCGAGGCGGTGCCGCCGCCCGCGCTGATCACGGTGACCGCGAACGCCCGGCCCACCGGATCGCTGATCTGCGCGCAGCCGCTGTAGGCGGCCGCGGCACGGTACAGGCCGGGGGCCGAGATCGGCAGTTGCAGAACGGAAGTCGCCGAGGCCGAGAGCCCGGCGATGGCATTGACGCCGTCGGTGGCGAACATCCGGTCGATCACCGGCGGCAGCTCGCGGGTCAGGAAGGTCGACCACTTGTTGACGCCGAGCACCGGATCCTCGTCGCGCCAGTCGGTGTAGTAGGACCACTTACCACCAATGGGCACAACGACATTCACGTGCTTGTCGGCCAGGAAGCTCAGCGCGTCGGTCTGTTCCTCCCAGGTGGCCGCGTCCTCACCGCCGCCCGCACCGTTGAGCAGGTAAAGCGTGGGCGCGGGATGTGCGGTGTCGGCCGGGCGCTGCACATCGACGGTGACGTCCTTGCCCATGGCGGCGGAATGCACCTGCAGGTGCACCAGGCGATCACTGTCGGGGGCGGCGGCGGGATGACCGGCGGCCACGACGAACGGCGTCAGGACCGACAGCACGGCTGTCACCGCCAGCCGCGCCGATGCCGGGCGAATCGAAGGGGAAAGCAAAACCGAGTACTCCTCCGTAAATTGTTCGGGTGAAAAGGAAAACGACAGCGAAGCTAACAGCGGCGACGCCGGTGAATCGCCTTCGAAAGAAGACCTGAACGCATTCCCAAGGCCGGCATCAGCACGGGCGCAGGACGTATCCGACACCGCGCACGGTATGCAGCATCCGGGGATTGCCGCCCGCCTCGAGTTTCCGGCGCAGATAGCAGATGAAAACGTCGAGCACGCTCGAGCCGCTTTTCGGGTCGTAACCCCACACCTGTTCCAGCAGTCGCTCCCGGGTCACCACCACTCCGGCGGCCCGGGCCAGCAGGGCCAGCAGATCGAATTCGGTTCGGGTGAGCGTGATCTCCACGCCGTCGCGACAGACCCGACGGCCGGGCACATTGATCTCCAACTCCCCGACGTGCAGGGTCCCGCTGTGCCGGGCCCCGTGCTCGACGCGCCGCACCAGCGCCCGCACCCGGGCGGCCAGCTCCGGCATGGTCACCGGGCGCAGCACGTGGTCGTCGGCCCCGGCCTCGAGCATGGCCACCGCACGGTCCGCTGCCTCCGCCGGCCCGACCGTGCAGATCGGCACCCGACTCCCGGTCTGCCGCAACGCGATCACCACCGACGCGCCGTCGAGCACCGGCAGGTCCAGGTCGAGGACGGCGGCGGTCGGGTGATACGCGGTGATCACGCGCAACGCCTCCGCGCCGTCGGCGGCGGTGTGCACCACGAACCCGGCGGCACGCAGGCTGCGGGCCATCGATTCGCGGCGGGTGGGTTCGGCGTCGGCCAGCAGGACCCGTTGCCGCCCCGGAGGTTCGACGGCGGAACGGGTGGGTGGGAGCTGGTGCGGATGGACGCCGCGGGTGGGGAGCGCCCCCATGCGCGGCGGCAGCGAGCGGGGTGCGGTGCGCAGGGCGCCGGGCAGGGCCGGGCGAGCGGCCACGGGGTGCCGCACGACATCTCGGTCGAAAGGTTTCATAAAGGCGACGCTATGAATTCCTTGCGATTGCCGCATCGGTCGAGCAGTACGTAGTTCAGGCGATATCGGTCACCGGATGGGTGCCGCTATCGGCCATCGGACAGGCGGTGTTCCTGCAAACAGCATTCCTGTCTTCGAATTTTGCAGAATGGCAATCGGATCGGCGTGAGTAACGCCACTCGACGCCATTCGAGTTTGACCGACCCGGCCATTCACGCGAATCATCGTGCGGCGCCGCGAATATTTCGCGCGCAGCCACCGAAATGACCGGGATCGGCAGGGAAAGAGGATTGTTGTGAACAGTATTCGAGCGGGTCGCCGCGTCGCCCGATGCGCGGGCGTCGGGCTCGCGGTGGCCGTCGGGGTCGGCGTGCTGTCCGTCGGCGCGGCCGACGCCGACACGTTCGTGCCCTTGTCGGACGGCGAGAAGGCGGGACCGGACGGCGTGGTGATCACCCGCGTGGGCGAACAGGCGGTGATCTCGCGGTCGCTGGCCGCCAATGGCACCGGCCGGGTGGTGTGGGTTTCCGGGCGCGCGAGCGCGGACGTGCCGAATGCCCCGGTGGCGCAGTCGGGCCCGAACAACGGGGCGTTGAACACGCCGGGCTCCAACAACTCCTCCACGCACGGGGCATCGCAGATCAATACCGGCTACCTCGTCGGCTGCCAGGTCGATATCGCGAAAGACGCCATCTCAGCCGGCGTTTCGGGCGGCGTGAGCCTTTCGGGCCCGAGCGCGGCCGGGTCGCTGGGCCTGAATCTCGGTCCGGGACAGGTGAAGTTCGTGCAGATCGACTCGAAGGACATCACCGAGCCCGGCACCTGGGCCGTGGAGTACCGCGACGCCGAGATCCACGTCGAGGGCTGCGCCGGATTCGCGCAGGCCCGCGCCTACACCGTGGTGGAGGTCGTCGGCGACCACTACTCCAAGACCGTCCTCTACGGGCAGCCGTTCAGCCTCGGCTGAGCCGAAACCGACGACCGCACACCATCTTTCCTCGGGAGCATCGCATGAGAAGACTCGACCTCACGACCCGCGTGGTTGGCGTGGGCCTCACCGTCGCACTGCTGAGCCTGGGCCACGCGGCGCAGTCGGCGGCCGACACCTTGGTCCCGCTGCCCGGCGGCGATCTCACCCAAACTCTGTCGGACGGCACCGTCGTGCGCATCCGGCTCGACGGCGAATCCGCCGACCTCAATCCCTCGCTGGGTTCGACTCCGTTGCACCGCAATGCCTGGGTGTCGGGCACCGCGCACGTGGACATTTCGGGTGACAGCACCGCCACCGGCGGCAAGATCTATCCCGGCTACACCGTCGGCTGCCAGATCGACATCTCCGGCGGCGGCGTCGACGGCACCCAGAACGGCTCCCTCGACGCCACCCACACCCCCGCGGTCTCCGGCACCGGCGGCGGCACTCTGACCCTCGGCCCCGGCCAGGCGCAGTCGTTCTACCTGCTCGACGTCGAGCAGCCCGACGACTTCGGCAACGAAATCCACTACTTCCGCAACAAGTTCAGTGGCGACAGCGGCTCGGTGGCCTGGAGCGACGAGACCATCGCCCTCGGCGGCTGCGCCGGCGCGGCCTCGGCCCGCGCCTTCATCAGCGTGGAAGTCGAGACCGACCATGTGATCAGCTGGATCACGTTGTGGGGCAAGCCCTTCAGCCTCGGCTGAACCGGCTCACGGGATGAGACCCCACGCCTGCAACAGGTAGGTGACGTTCGCGCCCAGACCGGCCACAACGTCGGCGAGATTGAGGGCGGCGGAACCCAGATTGATGATCGGCATCATGGCCTTCTCCTTCGATTTTCAGCGGGACCGATGGTCAGAGGGACGCGGCGGCCTCGTCGATGAGGTCGGCCACCGGAACCGGTCGCGAGGCCAGCGAGGCGTGACCCGCGTCGAGTTCGATCGTCTTGCGCGGGTTCATGCGCTCGGCCATCATCCGCTCGTTGTCCGGGTCGATCATGCGGTCGGCGGTGGACACTTGATACCAGGTGGGCTTGGCGCGCCACGCGGGATCCGTCACCGTATCGCCGAAAGTCGTTGCCAGCGGCGGCTTCTGGGTGACGGCGAGCACCCGCGCCTCGGCGGCGGGCAGGTCCTGGCAGAAATCGTCGTGGTAGCGGTCCTGCGGAATCCACAGGTAGCCGAACTGGTCGGTGGCCAGGTCGGCGATGGCCTGCGGCGGCCGCGCCTGACTGAGCCCACCGGGGCTCTCCCCCGCGTCCGGGGCGAAGGCGGCGATGTAGACCAGCCCGGCCACGTTCGGCAGCGTCCCCATCTCGCTGATCACCGCGCCGCCGTAGGAGTGCCCGACCAGCAGGACGGGCCGATCCAGCAGCCGCACCAGCTGACTCGTGCGTTCGGCGTCGGCGGCCAACGAGGTGAGCGGATTGTCGACCGCGTACAGCGCGTCGTAGCCGCGGCGGTCGAGCTCGCCGATCACCTTCGCCCAGTGGGCGGCACCGCCCCAGAAGCCGTGGACCAGGACAATGGCGGGTTTTTCGGTCACGTCGGTTCTCCTCGCCGTCCGGGCCGGTCGGGTGACCGGCCGCTGTCAGGAACGGTAGGAGCGGGCGGCGGGGGCGATATAGGTCGCGGGATCGGTCATCGGGTCAACCGCATCCCGTGGTCGAAGTCGATGGCGGCGAGATCCTCTCGCGAGGCGAGCCCGAGCTTGGGGAAGACCTGGGACAGGTGATGGCCGACCGTGCGGGGGCTGATGAACAGCTGAGCACCGATCTCGCGATTGGTCAGGCCGCCTGCGGCCAGCCGGGCGATACGCAGTTCCTGCGGGGTGAGCAGGTCGTCGCCGGACGGGCCGGGCGCTTCCCGCCGGCGGTCGCCGGACAGCGCGAGTTCATCGTCGGTGCGCTGCCGCCAGGGCGTCGCGCCCAGGCGATAGAAGATCTCCCGCGCGGCCGTCAGTTCGATGCGGGCGTCGGCGCGGCGGCGGGCGCGGCGCAGCCATTCCCCGTAGAGCAGTTGCACGCGGGCGTGCGCGAAGGGCCGATCGGCGGCTTCCGGCACCGCGAGCGCCGCCTGGAACAGTTCCTCCGCCGCCGGGCCGTCGACGAGTAGGGCGTGCGATACCGCGGTGGCCGCGATCGCCCAGGGTGCGGCGGTCCGCTCGGCCCACAGTTCCAGGATCGCGAGATGCGCTCCGGCGACGTCGACCCGGCCGGTGCGTACCGCCGCCTCGACCGCGTCGGGTGCGGCCAGCGCGGCGATCGTGGGGTGACAGCCGGGTGCGTCCGGATCGATGGTGTCGGCCAGAAAGCCCAGGGCCGCTTCGGGTTTGCCCGCGCTCAGGGCATTGAATCCTCGATGCCAGGACACATAGCCGATCTGCAAGGGAGAGTCCCGAGCCACCGCGATCGCGAGCGATCGTTCGCTCAACGCGGTGGAGGTGTCCTCGTCGCCGCGCGCGGCCGCCAGCCAGGCCAGCGTGTTCAGGCTCAGCGACGATGACGCCGGAATGCCGCCCATCTCCTCCGACAGGCGCAGGCCCTCGGTCGCGTCGACGGTGGCATCGTCCCAACGGCCTTGCGCCAGTTCGACGATCGACGAATGCGCCAGCATCGACGACAGCCAGCCGCGGTCACCGCGCGCTCGCAGCATCGTGACCGCGCGACGCAGCAACTCGGCTTCCGGCCCGATCCGGCCCATGGCCAGCGCGATGGTGGCCGAAGGCACCTGCCACGGCGTCGGTTCACCGTCGGACGGCACTTCGAGTAGCCCCCGCTCGAGCCCCGGTTCCCCGCTCTCCCAGGCAGATCGCCGTGCGAGATAACGCAATTCGTCGGAGGTGGCCGGGTCTGTCAGCTCGGCGGCAGCCAGCAGTGCGGCGCGGGCGTGAGTGGCATCAGCGAAGGCGAAGTCGATGCGCGCGGCCAGCCCGCCGCTGGCTCGCACCACCGCCGCGCTGCCGGTCCGGGCCGTCGCCTCGGCCAGGTAGTCCTGGGTGCCCGCCACGTCGCTGGCCTCCCAGGCGGCGCGGGCGGCCATGGCGAGGCGGCGTCCGGCCGCCGCGTCGTCGGGTGAGAGGCCCGCCGCCTGCCACAGCGCCTTGGCGGCGGGCAACGGCCCGCCGCGATCCCAAGCTTGCAGGGCGCGTTCCTCGAGCAGGGCCGCGACGGTCTCACTCGGGCCGGTGGTGGCGCGGGCGACATGCCAGGCCCAGCGGTCGGCGTCGGCGCCCCGCAGCACTTCGGCCAGGGCTCGGTGCACGGCGATGCGGTCCGGGTCGGTCGCCTGCTCGTAGGTGACGGCGCGAATCAGTGGGTGGCGCATGGTGATCCGGCCCGGAGCCGTGACGATCAGTTCCGCGTCGAGGACCTCGTCCCAGGCGGCGTCGGTCAGTCCGAGATCGGCGGCAGCGCGCCGGATGACCTGTGCCTCACCGCTTTCCTCGGCCGCGACGGTCAGCAGCAGCAGGCGCGCGGCGGGTGCCAGGGCGGCGACGCGCGCTCCGATGGCCCGGTGTAACCGCGGGCCGACCTGGATCAGACCGGGCGCGGCGGGGTCGGGTTCGCTGTCGTCGGTGGCGGCCAATTCCTGGAGGGCGAGCGGATTTCCGAGGGTCAGGCGCAGTACCGCCGCCACCCGTTCGGCACTCATGCGGGGATCGGCATGCCGCAGCAGCTCGCCCGCGCTGGCCTCGTCGAGGCCACCCAACTGGTGGGCGGGCAATCCGTCGGCGGGCCCGCCCGCGGGGTCGGTGTGTGCGGTGAACAGCATGAGCAGCGGTTCGTCGGCGCAGCGTCGTGCCACGAAATACAGGCATTGCGCCGACGGCGCGTCCAGCCACTGGGCGTCGTCGGCGAGCACCAGCACCGGTTCCTCGGTGGCGAGGTCCGACAGCAGGGTCAGCAGGGCGACGCCGACGAGGAAACGGTCGGCCACCGACGGCGAATCCAGCCCGAGCGCACCACGCAACGCACGAGCCTGCGGCGCGGGCAGCGCGTCGATGCGGTCGGTGATCGGGTCCAGCAGTTCGCGTAGGCCAGCGAAGGCCAGGACGGCTTCGCCCGGGGTGCCGCGACCGGACAGGACCCGGAATCCGTTGGCCCGCAGTCGTGTTCGTTCCAGCAGTGCCGACTTGCCGATGCCGGGATCACCGAACAGCACCAGGGCCGAGCCCGCACCGGCGCGGGCGGCCTCGCGCAGCCGGTCGAGCTCGGCCAAGTCCGCCTCCCGGCCGTAGAGCCGGGCGGCATCCGCGGGTTCCGGCGTGGTGACGACCGGAGCAGCAGCCATGTTCACATCCTCGCACTTGCCGTGCCGACCACCGCCGGCTGCGGTGTTCACGCGGTGTCGGCCGGGTTCACCGCGGCGTCTGCCGCCCCAACCCCAATGCCGACCACGGATCTCGGCGGGGCGGCAGACGCCGGCGGGCGCGTCGCCCCCGGTCGCGTGACACTCCCCCGGCCGGGAAGGGACACGCGGGCGGCTCCGGGGACGGCACGGGTGTGGGCGGTCAGCCTGCCGCCGTGTACGACAGCGGCTTCCCGTGCCGGGCATCGATCTCGGTGTCGGCCAGATCGAAGCGCTCACCGAACAGGACGTGGACGCCGTCCGCGCCGTCGCCGAGCGCGCTGATACCGCCCGCCACCTCCAATCTGCCCAGCGTGCCCCCGATTTCGACGGCGGGAACCCCCGCGCCCTCGCTCATCAACCGACCGCCGATGTCGACGGTCTCGATGCCGCCGCCGGGTTTGATGCTCAACGCCACCGCTTCCAGGTCGGTCTGCACGCCGCGTACCAGGCTCGGCGCCCGGCCGCCGTGGGTGTGCAGGTCGCCGCTGATGGCCAGCCGTCCCATCTTCCGGGTCACCTCGAAGCCGACCGCGCCGTCACCGTGCGTGGTGATGCCCGCGAAATCGGCCTGCCGCACGCGGCCCTCGTAGAGGTTGAAGCCGCGCGCCCCCGGGCCGTGGGTGACGATCGGGGCCCGCACCTGCAGATCGTCGATATCCCCGAAGTTGACGAAGCCGATCCCGCTGGGTCCGAACGAGGTCACCGGCGCCCGGGCGATCCAGCGCAGCACCGAACCCCAGTTGTCGAGCACCATGTCATTGGGCCCGTAGGTGGTGACCGGGCCTTCGTTGACCACCGTGCCGACCTGTCCTCCGCCGAGGACGAAGACCCCTCCGCTGATGAGATCGGCTGTGCCGGTGTCGATTCCGCCGTCGATGTAGATCTCGCCGGTGGACAATGCGGACACCAGCATCCGCCCGCCGGACCCGTCGCTGCGCAGCGCGCCGACCATGACTCCACTGCCACGCACCGGTGCGTCCGCGGTGCCCACCGCGACCCCGCGCAGCCGGGCGGTCAGCACCGCCGACGGGTCGTCCTGCCGGTTCCACACCGTCACCGCGCCCTGCCGTGCCCGCACCCCGTAACCGCTGGACAGCACGGTCCGGCCTCGGGTGTCGGCGGCGGTCACGGTGAGGCCGTCGATCTCGACGTGCCCGCCCCGGACCGCGCGGGCGGCCTCGAGCAGTACCTGGCCGTGGGTGGTCACGCCGCGCAGCGCTAGCACCCCGAAATCGCTGACGGCGCAGTCATTGCCGATCGCGACCTCGGTGACCGTGGTGCGCACGGTGATGTCCCGCAGTTCGTTGTCCTGGGTGAGAGTGATTCCCCCGGAATCGAATTCGAGGACGCCGCCGGTGAGGATCACCCCGCGCGGCAGTCGCAAGCCCGTGAGCCCGCTCAGCGTGCCCGCGATGCGGATGGACCGGACGCCCCCGTCTAGAGCACGGGTCAGGTCGTCGGCGGTGTCGACGGCAATGCAGTCCTGCGACATGGCAACTCCTTCCTGCGGGTGCGTCCCCTCGGCTGCGGTGAACGCTTCGTTCGTTCCGAAGTTAGGCCGGGGCCCGGGAGCCGACATCGGTCATCGCATAGGTAGCCGGGCATATGCTGCCGACCGGCACACTCTCGCAGCGCCGCTATCCTGGGTCAGGCGATACCCCACTGAACAGGTTCGATACCCCCGGAGACCGGGCGCGGACGCGGAGATGACGACGGGAGCGACGGTTGCCCGACACCACTGAGCGGCTCCTCGGGCGCGCGGCCGAGGAGGCCGTGCTGGACCGGGCATTGGATGCGGCCCGAGGCGGGCAGGGTTCGGCGCTGGTGCTGTGGGGAGATCCGGGGATCGGCAAGACCGCCTTGCTCGGCTATGCCGCCGACCGGGCCGCCGACTTCCTGGTGCTGCGGTGTCGCGGCACCCGCGCGGAGTCGATCCTCGCGTTCGCGGCGCTGCACGAGTTGCTGTGGCCGCTCGTCGATCGCCTCGATCTGCTGCCGGAACCGCAGGCCGAGGCGTTGCGTGGCGCGCTGGGTCTGTCCGACCGCGCCCACGACCCCTTCCTGGTCGGCGTGGCGGTGCTGACACTGCTGTCGGAGGTGGCCGAGGACCGGCCGGTGCTGGTGATCGTCGACGACACCCAGTGGCTGGACGCGGCTTCGGTGAGTTGCCTGTCGTTTCTGACCCGCCGGGTGGAGGGGGAATCGATCCTGGTGCTGTTCACCGCACACGAGCAGCCCATCGGCACCAGTTGCGACGGACTGCCGGTGCTGGATGTGCGGGGCCTCGGCCCGGAGGACGCCCGCCGACTGGTCACCGACAAGTACCCCGAGCTGCCCGCCGATCGGATCGACCGGGTGTTGGCGGTCGCCGACGGCAATCCTCTTGCGCTGCGCGAACTTCCGGAGTCGATGGGGCCGCGGCTCGGGGCCGTCGGTGCGGACACGCAGCTCACGGCGACAGCGAATACCGCTGTGGACGAGGCTGATCCGAACGAGCCGGTGTCCGTGGGCCCGCGGCTGCGGCGGGCGTTCGAGACCCGGGTGGCGGCCCTGCCTGGACCGGTGCGGACCGCGCTGCTGATCGTGGCCGCGGGCGACGGGGCCGAGCTGCGATCCGTGCACGCCGCCGGGCTCGAGCTTGGACTCGACGACGACGTGTGGCAGCAGGCTCGGCTGACTGGGCTGCTGCAGTACGTCGACGAGCGAATCCTGCTGCGGCACCCTCTGATTCGAGCGGTGGTGTACGACCGCGCGGGAGCGGCCGAGCGGCGCGCCGTGCACCGGGCGTTGGCCACCCCGGCCGCCGGCCTCGACAGTGACCGGCGGGCCTGGCATGCGGCCTTCGCCACCGATACCCCCGACGAGCAGGTGGCCGCGGAGTTGCAGACCACCGCGGCGCGGGCCTGGATGCGCGGGGCCCACCAGTCCGCGGTGCGCGCACTGTCGCGCGCCGTCGAACTCTCCCCCGACCCGGCGACGGCGGGTGAGCGGCTCGCGCTGGCGGCGCGGATCGAATGGGAAAGCGGCCATGGGGATTCCGCGCGCGAGCTGCTGCGCCGGGCCGAGGCGGCCGCGGGCCACGAAACCGCGGTGCGGTTCAGCGGCGGCCTGGAGGGCATGATCGAACTGGGCCACGGCGATCCGAACCGCGCGCTGGAATTGTTCGAGCGCGACGCGGCCGTCGCGGGACCGTACCTGGAACCGGAGCTGCGCCACCTGGCCCGGCGGGCGGAATGGTCGGCGGGACTGGGCGATCCGGCCGCCGACCACGACGGTGAGGTGTTCGAGGCGCTGGCCGCGGGCGAACATCTGCACGGGTTGTGGCGACTGCCGCCGCCGATTCACGCGGCCGCGATCGGCAAGGTGGAACCGGCGTGGGAGCTGTTCCGGCGGGTCTCCCAGGACGTGCGCATCGCCGGGAGCACGACCGGGATGCTGGTGGCGCACAATTCGCTCGCGATGCTCGCGCTGACCCTGGGCCGCTGGGACGACGCCGCCGAAAACGCCGCGGACGCTTTATATCTGGCCGAGCGGCAAGGACAGCCGAATCCGCTGGCGCGGGCACTGATCACGGTGGGCTGGCTCGCGGCTGTGCGCGGTGAGCATGCCGACGCGGTCGAGGCCACCGAACGCGCACTGGCCCTGAGCCGCCCGCACCGGGTCGCGGCGCTCAATGCCGCCGCGTACTGGAATCTGGGCCTGGACGCGCTCGGTGCCGGAAATGCGGAGTCCGCGTGGGGTTTTCTCGCGCCGATCCTCGAGCCCGGGCACGAGGCCCACCACCCGACTCTCGCCGCGCTGGCCGCACCCGACGCCATCGAGGCCGCCATCCGCCTGGGCCACACCGGCGAGGCCGCCACGGCCACCGCCGTCCTCGCCGCCTGGGCCGACCGCACCGGCGCGAGCTGGGCGATCGCCGCGACGGCGCTGGCCCGGGCACTGGCCGCCGATGGCGAGCAGGCCGAACAGCTGTTCCGCGACGCGCTCGCGGTGCCGGAAGCCGCCACCCGACCGTTCCAACAGGCCCGCACCCAGCTGCTCTACGGCGAATGGCTGCGTCGCTCCCGCCGCCGCACCGATGCCCGCACCCAACTCGCCTCCGCGCTAAGGGTTTTCGACCAATTGCGCGCCGTGCCGTGGTCCGCGCGAACCCGCCAGGAGTCGGCCCTCGCGGGCGAGCCGACCGACACCACCCCTACCGAATCCAGCCGCACCCTGCTGACTCCCCAGGAACTGCGCGTCACCCGCCTGGCCGCCAAGGGCCTCACCAACCGCGACATCGCCGCCCAACTGTTCATCAGCCCCCGCACGGTGGGACACCATCTCTCCCACGTGTTCCCGAAACTCGGCATCAGCAGCCGCGACGAACTATCCACCCTCGATTTCGATCCGGAACTCCACGCCCCGACCTGACCGCACCGCCACTCCGGCTCAGCGGATGTCGGCAGCTTCGTGCAGATGCGGCGAGCGGGCGAGGTCCTCGCGGCAGCGGACTCCGAGTTTGTCGAAGACGCGGGAGAGGTGGTGGCCGACGGTGCGGTGGCTGATGGCCAGGCGGGCGGCGATCTCACGGTTGGTGTCTCCGGTGGCGGCCAGCCGCGCCACCCGCGCTTCCTGAGGGGTCAGCAATTCGTCCCGGTCGTCGCCGACCCGCAGGCAGGAGCGGGCGTCGACGAGGTCGGATTCCTGGCGGGCGCGCTGTGCCCAGGGGCGTGCGCCGAGGCGCTCGAAGGTCGTTGCGGCGGCCTCGAGTTGCTCGCGGGCGACGCTGCGGCGGCGAGTGCGACGCAGCCATTCGCCGTAGAGCAGTTGGATTCTGGCGTGGCGGAAGGGCAATCCGCTCGACTCGGAGGCAGTCAACGCCGCGCTGAAGTGGCGTTCGGCCGTCGCGTCGCCATCCACCAGCGCCCGCCCGCAGGCGACAGCCGCGACGGCCCACGCGGCGTCGGAGTCGGCGGCCCAATCCCGCAGTACCGTCAGGAATTCCGCGGCCGGGGCCGGGCGGCCCAGGCGCACGGCCGCCTCGATGCCGTCCAGCGCACCGAGCGCGGCGAGGGTCGGATGGTGGGCCTCGTGCTCGGGATCGACCAGCGGCGTCAGACGCGCCAACGCGACTTCGGGATCACCCATGGCGAGTGCGGCCGCACCCAACGCCATCCAGGCCGGTCCGCTCAAGACCGCTAACCGCAGCGGACGCGAAAGCTCCAGCGACCGTTCACACAATCGCTCGGCCGTCTCCCGATCACCGGTGAACGCAGCATGCAGGGCGAGCGTATTCAAGCTCTGCACTGCGGAATTGGTGAGTCCGTTCGGCTCGGCGAGGTCGAGTGCGGCACCGGCATCCGCCGCCGCGTCGCCCCACTGCCCCAGCGACAGCCGCACCCGCGCCGATTGCGCGAGCATCAGTGCCTGCCAGGAAGATTCGCCACGTTCGCGAGCCGTCCGGCCCGCCGCTCGGTAACAGTCGAGCGCGGCGACCGCCCGGCCCGACGCCACGGCCAGCACCCCCGGCGGCAGCCGCCACGGCTCGACCGTGCCATCCCGGAAGGCAGTCCCGAGATTCCATTTCCGCCCGTTGATCCACGCCGCCCGGTCCGCGGTAAAGCACAGTTCAGCCTGGGCGGCGACATCGACCACCGCCCGATCCCGGTCCACTTCCCGGTGCGCACCCTCGAGATCACCACTTCCCAGGGCCAGCACTCCCGCCAACCCATCGCTCTCCCGCGCCGCCAACTCCCGGCCACCACCGCGTTCGGCCCGCTCCAGCAATGCCCGAGCCGCGTCGATATCACCACCCACGAAGGCAGCGCGCGCCGAACGCGCGAGCCGGACAGCCGCTGCCCTCGAGTCCGGCGACAGCAGCGCCGCCCGATACAGCAGATCGGCCCCCGCAAGACGCTCGTCATCCCGCCCAAGATCGGCTGCAGCAGTAGTCAGTTCAGCCGCCAGACCTTCATCCGGCCCAGCCGCCGCGGCCGCCAATTGCCGCTGCGCCGACACCCATCGCCGCCGCCGCGCCACTTCATCCCCCGCGACCAATTCACCAACCGACTCCGCAGGCGCGACCGGCTTCATCGGGGCGAGGCGCCCAGTCGGCATGACCGATTCAGCAGGCGCGGGCAGTTCAACAAGCGCACCAGGTCCGGTAGGCACGAGCAGGTCACCGGGCGCGAGCGGCTCGGCGGGTGCGAGCAGATCACCCGGCACGAGCGGTTCACCGGGCACCAGCGGTTGATGGGGCGCAAGGGATTCCGCTAGGGCGCGGTGGGCCGCTCGGCGCTGTGCGGGGGGTGCGCTGTGGTAGGCCACTGCGCGAATCATGTGGTTCCGCAGGATTATTCGACCGTCGCAGACCTGTAGCGGACCGGACTCCAGCGCCTCGAACCACCGCGCCTCGGTCACCCCGGAGGCGGTCGCGGCGGCGCGCACCGCCGTCACCTCGCCGTTTCCGGCGGCCGCGACGAGCAGCGCGACCATCCGCGCTTGCTCCGAAAGGCCTTCGAGCACATCGGCATATGCGGCACGCACTCGTGGCCCGAACGGATACGGATCTGCACACCATTCGGCGTCGGTGAAGGGGGCGACCGTGGCGAGCGCATCGGCGGTGAGGGGCTCGGTGAGCGCCAGTGGATTGCCCTCTGCCAGGCGCAGCAGCCGTTGCCGATCCGCGGGGGTCAGGTCGGGGTGATGCGCGACGACGAGTTCACGAGCCTCGTGCTCGCCGAGCCCGAGCAGCCGACGCTGTGGCAGCGCGTCGAGGCCGCATTGACGTGGATCGGCGCGGGTGCCGAACAACAGCACCAGGCCGGCCTCACCGGCTCGCCGCGCGATCCCGGCCAGGCAGGCGGCCGAGCCGGGATCGAGGTGATCGGCGTCGTCGATCAGCAGGAGCAGGGGCTGCTCGGTTGCTACCCGGGTGAACAGGAGGAGCGCTGCGGTGCAGACGGCCAGACGGTCACCGCTCGGGGGGCCCAGGCGCAGGAGTCCGCGCAGGGCGTCGGCGGCCGTGCCGGGCAATCCGGGGATGCGGTCGGCCAGCGGCCAGATGAGTTCGTGCAGCGCGGAGTACGGCACTGCCGATTCGGCCGCGACACCTTGACAGGCCAGTACCTGGAAATCTGGTGCGCGCCTGGCAGTTTCTCGTAGTAACGCGGTCTTGCCGATGCCGGGCGGGCCGT
Organism: Nocardia heshunensis; assembly: GCF_054782115.1. Taxonomy (NCBI): domain Bacteria; kingdom Bacillati; phylum Actinomycetota; class Actinomycetes; order Mycobacteriales; family Nocardiaceae; genus Nocardia; species Nocardia heshunensis. Next base: position 1,176,170 of record NZ_BAAGTC010000003.1, read on the forward strand.
GCAGCACCAGGGCCGCGCCCCGGCCGACCCGGGCGCCGTCGAGCAGTCGGGTCAGCGCCGCGAGTTCGGGGTCGCGGCCCCGGTATGCGTCGGCTTCGAGCAGATCGCCCGTGCCGGCGGGGTGGGCGGGCAGAGGACAGCTGTAACCATCCGGCAATGTCACTGCCAGACCTCCAGATCAGTTGTATTACTCTGTCCTACCACTGTCGATATTGACGCGAGCACCCGCATCGGTCGCTACATCAGTCATCGGTCACGGTTTGGGCAACCACGTGGCATACCAACGGGTCGGCCGGTGACTGCGACCGCTGCACGCCCGGTCACCCCGCGATTCGGTCGGGTCCGGGGATGCAGGGTGGGCGGCGTGGGATCGGCACCAACCGCAGTGCCCGGCCGCCGGTCGCGGTGATCACCACGTCCTCGAGGTCCAGGGCGCGCACCCCGTGCACCCGCACGGCATCCGCGTCCGCGCCGTGCGCGACCACCCCGCCACCGATCCGGGTCGCGCCCAGCACGCCGCCGACCTCCAACGCGGGACTGCCGGTGCCATGACTCGCGAGGCACCCCGAGACCTGCAGGGACACGACCCGGCCCGCACTGCGGATGCTCACCCCGGTGGCGGGTTCGCCTGTCCGGCAGCCGAAGTCGCCGTAGGTGCGCACGTCCTCGGCAATGCGCAAGCGGCGCACCGTGTTCGCCACCGAGACGCCGATCGCGCCCGCACCGTAGGTTGTCACGCTGCGGAACGCCGCCGTCCCGATGCCGCCGCCGCGCAAGTCGACGCCGTGCCCGTCGCGGCCGTAGGTGACCAGCGGCCCGAGCACCGCGAGCATGCCGATGTGCTCCAGGCTACGGACGGCGACACCGCCCACGCCGGACGCCGTGATCGACCGCAGCGCAAGGCATCTGGTGATGGAGCCGCGGTTGTACAGCGCGATCTGGCGCGGCCCGTAGCAGACCAGCGGACCGCCGACGACCAGATCGCCGATATGCCCGCCGGGTTGCACCAGGATGCCCGCCTGCACCAGCCAGCCGCGTGCGGCGGAGGTGTCGCCGCCGATGTGCACCTCGTCGATGGACAGTTCGCGCACCCACAGCTTGCCTCCGTCACCGTCGTGGCGGCCGCCGACCACCACCCCCCGCAGCCTCGCACCGGCGTCCGGCTCGAGCCCACGCGCAGCCCGCGCAGCCGAGCGCTCAGTGCCGCACCGGGATCCAGCTGCCGATTGACCACGGTGATCGCGCCTTGACGCGCGCCACCACCCGCCGGATGTCCGGCCCGGCCACCGAGATCCGCGGCCTCGACATGCAATCCGTCGATCTCGATCTCCCCGAGCCGCACCACGCCGTCGGCGCGCAGCAGCACCCGGCCGCGGGTGCGTACGGCCCGCAGGGTGAGGGTGCCCAGATCGGGTTCGGAGCAGTCGTTGCTGATCGCGATGCCGGTCTCGGGGACCGTCACCACCATGTCGGCGACGGTGTTGTCCCGGGTCAGCCGCAGCCCGCCGCCCTCGAGTGCGCCGCCGCGCACGCATACCCCGGGTGGCAGCGTCACCGTGCCCGCATTCCGGATGGTTCCGGCGATCCGGATATCGGTGTCCCCCGCCGCGAGGGCGGACATCAGTTCAGCGGACGTGGTCACAATGGTCGGTTCGTTCACTGCCGAATCCCTTTCGGAGAGAGCTCCGGCGGCCGGATTGCTGTCCGAACCGCCGGAGCCACCCATGGGCGAATGGGTTGATGGGTTGTCAATTCAGTTGTGCTCGGTTTCCGCGCACCGAGGGATCAGGCACTACCCGGGAAATGGAGGAAGATCCCCGGCGTCGCCGATCCGCTGGAGCCGCCTGCGCTCCCGCTGCTGCCGAAACCGCCGAAGGGATTGAAGAATGGGAATCCGCTCACTGAATTACTTCCTTTCCGAGAAGTAACGCCTTGCGGCGGGTTGATCCGAGTGGATCGACCGGAAGCGACGTTATGGACCTGTCCGCGATGCCGTATCGGTCGTCACATAGGTCGTCGGCGACAAGGAATAGCGACGGATGCGGTGACCTATATGGCCCCGCTGCGAATTCCCTACTTTTCCCTCACCACGGAAAAGGAGACCCCATGTCGCGGAAATCGCTCATCGCTCTGACGTGTTCGGTGTCGGCCGTGCTCGCGGCCGGCGCGGCCTGGCCCGGGATCGCCACGGCCGACGCACCCGATCCGGTGATCGCCGGGTCGCACTTGCTGTCCGCGGTGACCTCCGACGACGGGTCCACCGTCACCGACGTCACGGTCACCGGCCCGAGAACACTACGCCTGCAGGTGTTCTCGGCCGCCATGCAGAAGAACATCGAGGTCGACGTCCAGCGCCCCGCCGACACCTCCGCCCCGCACCCCGCGCTGTATCTGCTCAACGGCGGTGGCGGCGGCGAGGATCAGCTGTCGTGGACCCAGCAGACCGACGCGCTGAAGTTCATGTCCGACAAGGACGTCAACGTGATCCTGCCGATCGGCGGCAAGTTCAGCTACTACACCGATTGGCGCGCACCGGATCCCGTGCTGGGCGTCAACAAGTGGAAGACGTTCTTCACCGAGGAGCTGCCCCCGCTCATCGACGCGGGCCTGGGCACCGACGGCGCGAATGCCATTGCGGGCCTGTCCACCTCGGGCACGTCGGTGCTGCAGCTGGCCATCGCCAAGCCGGGACTGTTCCGCTCGGTGGCCGCCTACAGCGGGTGTGCGCAGATCAGCGACCCGGTCGGGTACACGTTCGTGAACCTCGCGGTCGAGGCGTGGGGCGGCGGCAACACCGTGAACATGTATGGCCCGCAGGGTGATCCGATGTGGGCGGACAACGACCCCTACGTGCACGCCGACCAGCTGCGCGGCATGAACCTGTTCATCTCCAGCGGCACCGGCGTGCCCGGCCAGTACGACTACCCGGGTGCACCGAATGCGGGCAGCATCGCGAATCAGATCGTGCTGGGCGGCGGTATCGAGGCGGCGGTCAACTGGTGCTCGCACAATCTGGCCGACCGGCTCACGCAGTTGAACATCCCGGCCACCTTCGATTTCCAGCCCACCGGAACGCATTCGTGGGGGTATTGGCAGGACGCGTTGAAGAATTCGTGGCCGGTGCTGGCAGCGGGTTTGGGTCTGCCCGCCTGAGCGGGTCATTCCTCGGCTGCCACCGGTGGGGCGGCGGGCGCGGGTAGGCCCTTGGTCTGCCCCAGCCGCACCCCGCGCAAATCGGCGTCGGTCAGCACCGCGCCGATGAGATTCGCGCCGAACAGATTGGCGTGCACCAGGGTCGCGCCCGTGAGGTCGCAACCCGACAAGTTCGAGCCGATCAGATCGGCCGCGCCGAGCAGTGCCCCGGTGAGATTCGCACCGCGCAGGTCGGCGCGAATCAGCCGGGCGGACTGCAGATCCGCGCCGCGCAGGTCGGCCTCGCGCAGGTCGGCGTCCACCAATTCGGCATGGGCGAGGCGAGCCCCGGCAAGCCGGATCCCCGTCAGTACCGGACCACGAATACGGATGCCGGTGAGGTCCACCGGCTCCTCACGTTTGGCCAGCATGCTCGGCCGGGTTCGCAGCGCCGTGAGCACCGCGGCCACATCGGCTGGCAGGCAACCGTATTCGTCGGGTGCGACGCCCTCGGCCGTCCGCAGCCGCAGGAAATCGGCGTACGTATGCAGGACGCGATTGCGCTCGCGGACCGAGCCGTGCATAACCCGCTCCAGTTCCCGAATCGCCCCGGCACGCACGAGGACACCCTCCGATCCGAGATGGCCGATCGCGGCGCTGAATCGCTCTGCCAGTTGTTTGTCGCGGTCGACCCAGAATTTGAACACCGCAGCGACGGTATACATCCCGCTTCGATTCGACATCGGTCGTGCTGCCGGCGACGGATTCGATGCCCTATTCGCGAGAGAGCACCTACTCCTAGCGTTTTCGGAGGTGGGTGAGGTTACGGGACGGGCGACCCGACAATCGGCAGCGACGAGAAGGAGAAGCCTATGCGTATGTCCGACAAGACAATTGTCGCCGGAATAACGGCGGCGCTGGTGGCGATCCCGGCGGCGGGGATACTCGCCGCGCCCGCGAGCGCGGCGCCCGTCACCGACAATCCGAATCCGGTGGTCGTGGACGATCCGCCGACCACCACGCCCGCCCCAGCCCCACCCGCGGCGCAGGCCGCCGACATCGGCGGCCTGCTGCAGACCTACGGCACCGGCTCGGCGGGCGGCGGCGCGGGGCGCGGTGAGCGGCGCCCTGGTCGGCGGTGCGGTCGGCTGTGCGATCGGCCTCCCGTTCATCCTAGTCGGCTGCATTGTCGGCGCACCGATCGGAGCGGCCATCGGCGCGACGCTGGGCGGCCTGATCGGCGGTACCGGGGGCACCATTCTCGGAGCCACCGCGAGTGGCTAGCCGCCTTCCCGCATGCGACAGGGCCGACACCGATGACGTTGTCGGCCCTGTCTTTCCGGCGCTACTGGATCGGCTCGGCCTGCGGGAAGGTCCAGCTGCCGTCGAGGATGCTCTGCTGCGGACGGTACATGCGCACCGTGTAGTTCCAGCCGGGCATAATCGGCAGGCAGTTGGGAATGGTCCCGTCGCAGCCGCCGAAGCGGATGTCCACCGATCCGTCGGAGTTGGTCTTGGCGGTCTGGTTGTTGACGTTGTAGGCGTTGAACGGGTTGGCCTCGTAGTAGCCCTGCGCGTTGTAGAGGCTGACCGACCAGAACCCGTCCACGGGAACGTCTTTCACGTGCAACCGGTAGTCCACGGTGCCGTCGTTCCGGGGCGGGGTGACAGTGAGATAGACGGCGTCTTTCTCCGGATTGCCACCCCACGCCGACGCCGCGCCGATCAAATGCCGCACCTCGTCCACCTGTCCCCGCGGCCCGAACGCGCCGTTCGTATTCGGCAGCGTGGCGGCCAGCGTGAGCAGTGCGTTGCGGACAGTATCCTGGCTGGCGGTATCCCACTGCGGAATCTCGAAGGTGCCCTTGGCCGTCTGCTCGAGCTTGATGGCGTCCTGCAAGCCGTGCACGGCGTCCAGGTCGGCAGGGTTGTTCGGGTCGGCGAAGATGCGGATGCCCAGCAGTACGTAGCGGGTGCCGATCTTCTTGCGGTCGAAGGTGTACCGGCCGGGCGTGTAGATGACCTCGGGCGTGTATTCGTCCTCGTCGATCACCTGCATCGACATGAACCGCTTGCCGGAATCGGGCAGCGTGACGGTGACCGGTCCCGCGTCCAGATCGATGACCGCGCTGGAGTACAGCGTGTCGCGATTGAGGCGGATCACGCTCTGCGCGTCGATGGGCGCGAGACCGCGATTGTGGTCGAACACCCCCAATCCGCCCTTCTTGACCAAGGCCGCGAATTCGCGGTCGGTCTCGGCCCGAACGAAGTTGTCGGCGGTGACGGTGATCGGCTGATTCAGCGGATAGTTGGTCGCGGTCGTGGTGGGCCCGACCGTCTTCGCCGACGTCGAGTTGTCCTCGGAGCCACTGGAACCGCCGCAGCCGGCGATCACCAGCGACACGGACGCCAATCCGGCCACGAGCGCGAAACTCCGTCCGGCGGTGCGCCGCAGCGCCTTCCCGGAACCGATAGGTAGCATCGTCATCCTCTTTCTGATACGGCGGCACAGCGACTATTCAGCGAACATACCGACCTGGAAACAAACCCTGGAACACCACTTAATCGTTTCGACAGCAAATCTTTAGAAATCACGCCGACGACACCGGGAGATCCACCCATGACCACTCCGCGCACCCGCCCGCGACACCGCTCCCGGATAATCCGCTGGGCCGCAGTCCTTTCGACGCTGTGCGCCGTCGTGAGCATGCTGGCCGCGTGGACGGCAGCCGCCGATCCGCCCGAGATCGTGGCGCTCGATTCGGGTCCGGTACGTGGCGAACTCCGGCCGGGGTACTGGGAATTCGCAGGCATCCCGTACGCCGCGCCGCCGGTCGGCGACCTGCGCTGGCAGCCACCGCAACCGCCCGCGCCGTGGCAACAGGTGCGCGAGGCGACCGCACCGGGGCCGCAGTGCCCGCAGGGCGCGGGCGGGGCGCCGAATCCGGTCGCGCCCGCGCAGAGCGAGGATTGCCTCTACCTCAATGTCTGGACACCCACGGCCGCGGCGACGAATCTCCCCGTCATGGTGTGGATTCACGGCGGATCGTTCACCTCCGGCGCCGGATCCGATTACGGCGCACAGCAATTCATGACGCAGTCGGGAACACCGATCATCGTGGTGACCATCAACTACCGGCTCGGCGCGCTCGGCACCCTCGCGGTACCGCAACTCGAGGCCGCCGACGGGAACGTCGGCAATTACGGTCTGCAGGATCAGCAGGCGGCGCTGCGCTGGGTCCAGCGCAATATCGCAGCCTTCGGTGGCGATCCCGGCCGCGTGACGGTGGCCGGTGAATCGGCGGGCGGCATCTCGATCTGTCAGCAGCTGGCCGCACCGAGTTCGTCCGGCTTGTTCCAGGCCGCAATCACCGAGAGCGGACCGTGCCTGCAAGCCCCCGACAAGGCGCAGGCCGAAGCGACGGGCACCGCGACGGCGGCGCACCTGGGCTGTTCCGATCCGGCGACCATGACCGAATGCCTACGCGCCCTGCCGGTCTCGGAGATCCTGCGGGACGCTCCGGACGCGAACTATGGCACCACCGGCACACCGTTTCTACCGATGAGCGGGTTCGACGCGCTGAATCGCGGTGCCTTGCACACCGTTCCGATCCTCAACGGGGACAACCACGACGAGTGGGCGATCCAGACCTGGTCGCGCTACAACGGGCCGGGCAAGCCCACGTTGAGCGCGGCCGACTACCCGTCTGCCCTGGCCACCGATCTCGGCAACCCCACCTTCTGGCCGGTCCCCGCCGACCAGATCCCCGCGGTCGTCGCCCAGTACCCCGTGACCGACTTCGCCCAGCCCGTAGACGCTTTCGTGCGCGCCACCAGCGACTTCTTCATTTGCGCCATCGGCACGGAGTCGACGACGCTGTCCGGCGGCACCCCGACCTACGGCTACGAATTCGCCGACCCGAATCCCCCGTCCCCGCCGAGCACCTTCCCGCTGGGCGCGTTCCACGCCAGCGAACTGCCGTATCTGTGGAGCGGCTCACCGATATTCGATGCGGCCCGGCTCATGATGACGCCCGCTCAGCATGCCCTCAGCGACCTCATGGTGCGCCAATGGAGCGACTTCGTCGCCAGCGCGGGCCATCCGTCGGGGTTGGTCGCCATGACCGGCGACAACCCGCAGCTGACGTCGTTCAAACCCGATGCGACCGCGCCCGAACCGGTTTCGGCCTTCGACGCCGACCACCACTGCGACTTCTGGGCCACGATCGGCCGGTAGCCGATCAGACGCGGTGGATGTCGGGTAGCTTCCAGGTCTTCTCCAGCAGTGGTGGTTGGGGGCCGTAGAAGCGGGCCATGATTTCCACCTTCTGGCCCGCCTTGGTGGGCAGCCAGTTGGACTTGCCGTCCGCGGGCGGGGTCGGGCCGAGGTAGATATCGACCGATCCATCGGCGTTGGTGTGGATGCCGGGGGTGTTGGAGGCACGACTGGGCCAGTCGACATCCTTGATGAGGGTGTCGGTTTCGCGGTTGTAGGCGGTGATCGACCAGTACAGGCTGACCGGGACGTTGGCGGGCACGGTCAGCTTGTAGTTCTTGGACCCGTCGATGTCGTTGCCGTCCGCGTCCTGGATGGCAACGAGGTAGAACTGGCCCGTGCCCAGGGATTTGGCGGCGAAGAAAATGAACGAGTAGGTGAGTCCGCGCGCGTCCACCGGGTAATTCGAGGTGTCGGCATAACCGCTCTGCAGCGCGGGGAGCAGTTTCGGATTCACCGGTAGCGCCCAGTGCGAGTTGTCGTAGAAGGCCGGGGTGAAAGCCCGCACATACTGCTGCTCGAGCCACGTGCGGGCCTCGGTGGCGGCGGCGTCCATCAGCCCGGTGAGGTGCGAATCAGGCTGGTACAGTGCACCTTCGGTGATGCCGAGAGCGGTCAGTTGATCGATCATCGCCATATCGCGGGGCAGCCACGCCTCAGCTTGGACCTGCCGGTTCAGCGCGGTGAAGAACGTCCGGTCGTAGGGGATGGTGGCGTCGAAGTCCTTGCCGTAGGCGTCGACATACGGTGTCGGGGGCGGGTTTTCGGCGGCGTCGAGGCGATAGAGCCCGGCCCGCTTGCCGTAAGCGACCGCGGCGGCCATATCGGCGTCGCTGCCGCTCTTCAGATTCGAGCGCAACAACGCGAAGCCGGCCTTGGTCTCCGAGCGCAACGGAATGAATCCGTCGGGGATCGGCGCGTCGTAGCCGGGCGGCAGGATCAGATAGCGCCCGCCCCGACCCTGGTCGGTCCCGGCCGGTCCGACATCCGCGAGCGGGGTCTGCCACGCGGAGTCGATGGACCCGGTGATGGTGGAATCGCCCTCGGCGGGCGGAATGTCGAGCACCATCGGCCCGGCCGAGGTGTCGTAGAAGGGCATCAGATAGATGGCGTTCGGATTCGGCGTCAGCGTCTGGTTCTTCCAGTCCAGCAGCTTCGACCAGTACACGACCTGGTTCGCACCGCCGCCGACCCCGATCGCGGCTTGCAGCATCCGATCGAAGTTCACGATCGGCATACCCCACACGATCGCCTCGAACGCTCGGGAGGAGACCAGGCCGTCGTCCACAGAACCGCGGTCCGACGCTGGGGACTTCGAGGAATCGTCGTCGCGTTTGGACACCGCGACCGCCCCGCCACCGATCAGCGCACCCGCCGCGGCGGACGCGGCAGCGCCAAGCAACGCGGCCCGGCGTGACACGTTCCGAGTCGAACCCGCAGGTAGATCACCCTTCGACCGTTCAGAATCCATCCCTCGACTCTAAAGTCAGCAACCATTCGGACACTTCACCCGCGGCGGGTGAGTTCTGCGGGGGTTGACCCGGTTCTGAAGCGTTGAGAGGCTTCAACTTCCGATATCTCGAGCTTCTGGGAAGCAGGTGCGGCATGGCGGCCGACGCAGTCAGTCAGACCGGCGTGACGTCGTTTTCGACGATCATCTACAGCGTCGAGGACGCGATCGCGACCATCACCCTCAACCGGCCCGCGGCACGCAACGGTTTCACGCTGACGATGGCCGATGAACTGGGCGCTGCCCTGACCACCGCGGATCTCGACGATGCAGTGCGGGTCGTCGTGCTGACGGCCGCCGGTGACTACTTCTGCGTCGGAATGGATTTCGCCGAACCCGCGCTCACCGACGTGGCCGATCCGGACGCGGACGAACCGGCCACCCGGGTGGTCCGCCCGATGACGAACCTCAACAAACCGGTCATCGTCGCGATCCAAGGCCCGGCGGTCGGCGTCGGCATCTCAATGACCCTGGCCGCGGACTTCCGATTGGCCAGCGACACCGCCCGTTTCGGCTTCGTGTTCGCCCGCCGCGGCCTGTTCCCCGAAGGCGGTTCCACCTGGTTCCTGCCGCAATTGGTCGGCCTGGCCAAGGCCAAGGAGTGGATGCTCACCGGCCGCGTCTTCGACGCCCCCGAGGCCCTCGTCGCCGGTCTGCTGACCAGCGTCCACTCCCCCGCCGACCTTCTCCCCGCGGCCTACACCCTGGCCCGCGACCTGGCCACCAACATCGCCCCCACCTCCGCCGCCGTCATCCGCCGCTCCCTGGTCGCCATGGCCTCCCACGGCGACCCCGAAGCCGCCTTCGCCCTCGACAAGAAAACCATCCCCTACGCCGCCACCAGCCCCGATCTCCTGGAAGGCATTTCATCCTTCCTCGAGAAACGCACCCCCCACTTCACCGGCATCCCCCGCACCGACCTACCCCAACTGCCCGACTGGCTCGCGCCGTAAGCACCGCAATGGTCCGGTGAGCTCGACCCATCCGGCAACCGATTGCGCCGTGACCAGCACGAACTACCGTGGGTTGCTTCCAGAACGAGCACAGCGCCGTGCCGATCATCCCCAGCAGCAGCTGGATTCGGTTTCATGGAGGTCCGACCATGGTCACTTTCGGGATTGTCGGCGCGGGCAGTATGGGCCGCGCCATCGCCACCCGCCTCGCCACCGCCGGTCACCCGGTTCTGCTCGGGGATCGACATCCGGAGCGCGCGCGGCAGGTCGCCGCCGAGATCGCCGCGGATCTGCCCGCTCCGGTGCGGGCCACAGAGGTGGCGGGTGTGGTCGGTGCGGACATTGTGGTGGTCGCGCTCTGGTATCCGGGCACCATCGATTTCGCGCGGCAGTATGCCGACGACCTGCGCGGCAAGATCGTCGTCGATATCGCCAATCCGCTCGACGAGACATACACCGGCCTGACGCTGCCGCCCACGACCAGCGCCGCTGAGCAGCTCGCCGGAGCGCTGCCCGCCAGTCTGATCGTCAAGGCGTTCAACACCGTTCCCGCCCAGGTGCTCATCGACGGTGTGCTCGACGACCTGCCGATGGACACCTTCGTCGCCGCCGACGACGCGGCCACCAAGGCGTACGTCCTGGACCTGCTCGAAGGCACCGGGCTGCGCGGTATCGACGCGGGAGTGCTGGCGAATGCGCGGTTGCTGGAACGACTGACGGCCTTCGGCATCGAACTGGGTCAACGCCACGGGCTAGGTTTCGGTTTCGGCTTCAAGTACCTGCCGACGAAGTTCTGATCCGGGACGAACGGGTGTGCGCGGGTTTCACCCGGGTACTCGCACCGATCCGGCGATGACGACGTTATTGCCGCCCTTCTGTTTCGCCTGATACATCGCGCCGTCGGCGGCACACAGGGTTTGGCGGATCAGTTCGCCGTGTCGGAGCGGGTCGGCCGGGGCGGGGAAGGGGGCCAGGCCGATGCTGACGGTGACGGCTACCGGTCCGATCGGTTCGGCGACCGCGCGGCGCAGACGGTCGGCGACCTCGACGGCCGGGTCGACGGGCAGCCGGACGATGACCGCGAATTCCTCTCCGCCGAAACGGGACACGATGCTGTCGGCAGGGGCGGCGCGGCGCAGGCGGTCGGCGGTGGAGACCAGCACCTCGTCGCCGATGGCATGGCCGAGAGTGTCGTTGACGGTCTTGAAACGGTCGAGATCGATCATCATCACGCAGGCCGGGGTCGCGCAGGGATGCGCGAACCAGATCGCCGAGTAGTAGTCCAGACCACGCCTGCTCAGCAGTCTCGTCAAAGGGTCGCAGAGCATTTCGCTGCGCAGCAGGGAGTAACAGAACTGGAGTCCGGGCGGCACCATGACCGCCGCCAGCATGCCGAGGAGCATGATCACCGCGGAGGTGATGTCACCGCCGCGCAGCAGCGGGAGCGCCAGTAGTACCGCCGCCAGCAGCGACCATATCGTCTGTACCGCAAGGACTTTCGGGCTGTGCAGGGCACTCACATAGATGCCGAGGATCAACAGCATCATCATGCCGACCGCGCGCACGGCGTAACCCGGACTCAACGCGCAGACTGCGGTGACGCAGACATCCGCGGCACCGGTCAGGATCAGCGATTCGGTCTCGGCGGGCCAGGGCCGCAGCCACCAGCGCGCACACCACACCAGCCCGATTCCCACCAGCAGCCACAGTGCCGCCCGCGACGCCGAATCCGTTGGCCGCGTGGGTGAGAGCACGATCAGCACGGCGATGATCGGGGTGGTCAGGCCGCACAATCCGACCGCGATTCTCAAAGCGTCGAGCGCCGAACGAGCGGCGATCGCGTCGACCACCCATCGATAGTCGACATCCTCACGCCACCAGTCACGAACCAACCGCAGATCACCGAGCACGTCCTGCCCCTTCGGCGTGGAACGGAACCTCCTGCTGTATCAATCACGTCCGCCCACGCCCCCGCCGGCCGGAACCCGCAGTCTACTCGGGAGTAATAACAGCGTCCGGCGAATCGTGAGTCAGGTCACAACCGAGTGGTCGCGGCCGTGGCGCGATGACCCACGCGACGACCGATGCCGGGTTTGCCGAGGCTGGATAGCTTCGCGGTGACGTAAGGAGAGGAATGAGACTGAAGTACTCGAAATCGTGTGTCGCACTATTGGTGGTGGCGGTCGGAGCCGCGGGCGTATTGAGCGGCTGTAGCAGTTCGTCGAATTCGGGCAATTCGACCGGCAGCACGAACAATTCGGCGAGCGGTGACGGCGCGGGGCAGGGACCGCCGCGCAATCCGTATCTGGCCGCCGACAAATACGCGGTGACCCATCTGGATTCCGCACAGAGCGACAGCTTCGCCGACCCGGTGCCGCGCGGCACGTTCCGGATCGACCCGAAACAAATGCCGCGCGTGGCCACCGGACCGGTCAACATCATCACCTTGGCCGCCACATCGCCGCAGTACCGGTGGATTTCGTCCTCACAGGGCGTGCGCTACGTCGACGTGTCGGGCGGCGGCTTCCGTGAAGTGGCGGCGATGAACACGCCAGGCTCCAAAGATCTTTCCCCGCAACAGCTGGACCAGGTGCTGGACCAGAATTTCACCAGCACCGATCAGATCCAGACCGCCGTGCGCGACGACTGGGGCATCGACTGGACGCGCCTGATCAACGGCGTCTACGGCCTGGTCGACAAGGACAACCGGGTCTACTACACGACCCAGGACTCACAGCTGCTGGTCTTCGGACTGAAGAACCAGGACCGGCCCGAGGACGGCATCCAGCTCGCCGGGCAGGTCGATCTGAAACCGTTCCTGAGCAAGGACGCCACGGAATTCGGTCATCCCGAGGGCGTGGTCGGCGTGAACATGACCTACGACGGCCATCTCATCGTCGTCTCCAATCACGGCGTCATCGCGCTGAACCGCGATCTCACCGGCACGCCGCAGCGCATCGATTTCGGCCCGGGCGAGACCGTGTCGAATTCGATGGCCATCGACGACAAGAACGGCATCTACGTCGCCTCCGACAAGGTGATGCGCAAAATCGTGTGGACCGGCACCAAGCTCTCCACCGACGAAGCCGACGGCGCCTGGTCGTCCCCCTACGATTTCGGCCGCCAACCGCCGACGGTGAAATTCGGCATCGGCACCGGATCGACACCGACCTTGATGGGCTACGGCACGGACAAGGACGAACTCGTCGTCATCACCGACGGTTCCGACCACATGAAGCTGGTGGCGTTCTGGCGCAACAAGATTCCGGACGGCTTCCAGCAGAAGCCGGGCACGAAATCCGTCCGCATCGCCGATCAGGCGGAAGTGACCGCCGGATTGCCCGATCCCAAGCCGGAATTCATTCAATCCGAGCAGTCGGTGGTGGTGAACGGCTACGGCGCGTTCGTAGTCCAGAACATCGGCGCGGGCGGCGCACCCGATCGACTCACCGATGTGCTGGCCAACGGACCGGTGGACGCACCACCGCACGGCATGCAGCGCTTCGAATGGGATCCGAAAGCCCACCAATGGAATTCGGTGTGGGCGCGCGGCGACGTGGTCTCCACCTCCATGGTTCCGGCGGTCTCCACCACCTCGGGCATGGTGTTCGTCAACGGCTACAGCAAGTCCGACGGCTGGGAGGTCACCGGCCTGGACTGGCAGACCGGAGAAACCGTGCACCGCACCATCTTCGGGCAATCCAACCTCGGCAACGGCGCCTACGCGATCGTGGAGGCGCTGCCGAACGGCGACCTGCTGTTCAACAGCATCGGCGGTCCCTTCCGAGCCCGGATCGCCGACAAGTAGCGATCAGCTCAGCTGGTCTTGCGGACCAGCGGCACGCGCCGCCGTCGGCGACGGCCCGGCGGCGGTGCGGGCGCGCGCCGGGAGCGGCCGTAGCGCAGCAACTGCATCAGCAGATCCTCCGCGGCGCGGTAGCGGGGAATGTCGACATACAGCCGCCAGGCCACCTCCGGGTCACCGGCCTCGAGCACGGTGACCCGGACCGGGAGGACGTATCCGGCGATACTCGCGTCCGACAGCGCGAAAAGCACGCGATAGACCTGGGATTCGTCCAGATCGGCCAGCGCGGCGAAGGCGCGGGCCTGGAGGCCGTTGCTCAAGCCGCGGGCCGGGACCCAATGCGTGGTGCCGCGACGCTCGGCCCAGGGATCGGGAATCTCCCGTGCCGCCGTCATCGCGCCCCACCATCCCGACCGTCGATCGCTACCACTCCTCGATTCTCACCCGAATCGGCCGCGGGCGTCGCATTCCCGGGGACGCGGGGCTGGCGGCCTCGAGCGGAGGGCTAGCGGCCCAGCACCGCGGCCGCATTCGCGTCGAGCACCGCGGCGGCCTCGGCGGCGGGCAGCGCGTCCTGGATCGAGGTCACGGCCTCGCGCAACAGATCCCCGCTCTCGTAGGGAAAGTCGGTGCCCAGCAGCAGCCGATCGGCGCCGAAGGAGTCCGCGGCCGCCCGGATCGCGGGGACATGCCCGTGCCCGACGGTGTCGAACCACATGCGCCGCGCCGCGACACTCGGCTTCTCCGGGGTCTCCGGGGACTCCCACTGGTATTGGTTGTCGGCGCGCTGCAGGATCATCGGCAGCGCGCCGCCCAGGTGCGAGCCGATGATCTTCAGGTTCGGGTAGCGGCTCGGAATCCCGGCCAGGATCAATTGCATTGCCGCGATGGTGTCCTCGACCGGCGCGCCGACCATCCAGCGCATGTGATGGTCACCGATCAGCGCGGTCCCCGCGTCGTGGCCGGAGGGGTGGATGTAGAGCACCGAGCCGCGACGGTCGAGCTCCTCGAACAGCGGCGTGAACAGCGGGTCCGCCAGTGAACGCCCGAGGATGTCGGTGGTGACGGTGGCACCGGCCATGCCCAGCTGATCCAGTGCGCGCGTGAGTTCTTCGAGTGCCGCGTCGACATGCGGCAGCGGCAGTGCGGCGAACGCCGAGAACCTTTCCGGCCACTCCGACACCACCTCGGCATACAGATCGTTCGCGACCCGGGCCGAATGGATCGCGGCGGCCGGATCTTCGAAATGCGGGTTCTGCGGCGACACCGACAGCACCTGATGCGCGATGCCCGCCGAATCATTGAGCTCGAAGCGGGCCGTCAGCTCCGCTTCGCTGCGCCCCGCGCCCAGCCCGCGCTGCACCGCCGTGTCGGTGCGCCCGTAGCTGTCGAGCAGATCCAGGTACTCGTCGGTCCACAGATGCGCGTGAATGTCGATACGGGTCATGCGGATTGCCTTTCGTCGCGATAGTGACAATGGCGGAAGCCATCCCCTTTCGGACGGTAGTGCGCGTGACCAGCACATATCGCTGGCCCTTCGCGCCAAGAACGGGGCATTCGGCGCCACTGCCACCCGACGCCCATCGTCTGTGAGAAGGTGTGCTTTCACTCGCGAATTCGGCACCGCCGATGCCGGTTACGGGTGCCGAAGGAATCCCCGGATGAAGGAGTGGCTTGGTGGAAGCAGCGTTCGATGTGGATCAGCTGGTCGGGCATTGGTACCGCACGGACGACTTCTACGAGGTGGGGCGGGAGAAGATCCGCGAGTACGCACGCGCGGTGCAGGACTTCCATCCCGCGCACTGGAGTGAGGACGCGGCCGCGGAGCTCGGCTATTCGGGTCTGATCGCGCCGACCACGTTCATCTCCACCACCGCCATGCTGGCCAACCGCAGACTGCTCGAGACGCTGCTGAGCGGCTACGACATTGTCGTGCAGACCGATCAGGTCTTCGAGATGTATCAGCCGGTGGTCGCGGGCGATCGGTTGAACAGCGAGGTCGAACTGTCCTCGGTGCGCCGCATCGCGGGCAAGGACCTGATCACCATCACCAATACGTTCACCGATCAGGCCGGGCACGTCATGCAGGTCATGAACACCACCGTCGTGGGTGTGACCGGTGAAGAGGTCGGCGCCGATATCGGCGAGACGCTCGAACGGGTCATCATGAGCGGCCTGGACTCCGCGTCCCGCACAGTCATTTCGGCCGACGACGAGCTATCGGCCGCGAAGCCGGAAGCTGGCGCGCGCCTGTCCGCGATGTCGCGAACCCGGTTGCCGCGCACCACCCTTCGCTTCGAGGACATCGCCGTCGGCGACGAGCTGCCGGCCAAGACCGTCCGCCTGACCCGCGGTGATCTGGTGAACTACGCCGGGGTCTCCGGAGACGCGAACCCCATCCACTGGCACGACGAAATCGCCACGCTGGCAGGACTTCCCGATGTGATCGCGCACGGCATGCTCACCATGGGACTGGGCGCGGGCTTCGTCACCGGGTGGCTCGGTGATCCGGGCGCGATGATCCGCTACGGGGTCCGGCTGTCGAACTACACGATCATCGAGGCGGACACCGCCGGGAGCGTCGAGTTCACCGGGCGCATCAAGTCGGTGGACGCCGAGAACCGGACCGCGGTCGTCGTCATCGTGGCAAAGTCGGCCGGGCGCAAGGTCTTCGGACTGGCCACCGCCGAAGTCCGCCTCGCCTGACCTACCGCTCGCGCTAATTCGGCCGCACCGATGAATTTCGACCGGGTGCATCGTCGCTACCTCTGGATCCACCGACGGGGGTCCATGCACAGCAGACGATCCGGCAGTGATCCAGACGGGTGAGCAGGAGGCGCAATGAGCGGTACCAGGGTGTTGGTGGCGGGGGCGAGCATCGCGGGGCCCGCGCTGGCCCACTGGCTGCGCCGGCGCGGAGCCGAGGTGACCGTGGTGGAACGGGCACCGGAGCTGCGCCCCGGCGGGCAGGCGGTGGACGCGCGCGGGGTGGCCCGGGAGGTCATCCGGCGCATGGGACTGGACGAGGCGATCCGCGCGGCGATCACCGACACCGCGGGCGCGTACACCGTGGACGCGGACGGCACGGTGCTGGAGACCTTCCGCGCCGCGGACGACGGCGGCGACGGCTACATCTCCGAGATCGAGATCCTGCGCGGGGACCTGTCCCGGGTGCTGTACGAGGACACCCGTGATGGCGTCGAGTACCGCTTCGGCGACCGCATCGCCGAGCTCACCCAGGACGCCGACGGGGTCGACGTCGTCTTCGAGAGCGGCGACCGGCAGCGCTACGACCTGGTGATCGGCGCCGACGGGCTGCATTCCTCGTTGCGCGCCATGGCCTTCGGACCGCACGAGCAGTACGTCCATCACCTCGGGCACGCGCTGGCCTTCTACACGGTGCCCAACGAATTCGGCCTCGACCGCTGGCTGCTCGACTACCACGAGGCCGGTCGCACCGCGGGCCTGCGCCCGATCCAGGACGCGACCCGCGCCATGGCCATGTTCTCCTTCGCCGCAACCGAACTCGACATCGACTACCGCGACATCGAAGCCCAGAAGCGCCTGCTGCGCGAGCGCATGACCGGCATGGGCTGGCTGGCTCCGCGCATCCTGACCCACCTGGACGACACCCCCGACTTCTACCTCGACCAGATCGCCCAGGTGATCATGGACCGCTGGTCCAACGGTCGCGTCGCGCTGCTCGGCGACGCCGCGTTCAGCTCTTCCCCCATGTCCGGCCAGGGCACCGGCCTGGCCCTGGTCGGCGCCTACCTGCTGGCCGGGGAGCTGGCCGCCGCCGACTGGAACCCCGACACCGGTTTCGCCGCCTACGAGAAGCGCATGCGCTCCTTCGTCGAAGCCAACCAGGAGATCGGCCGCCTGCACGCCCGCAGCCTCGACATCCCCGACCCGGACCTCGAACCGGCCGAACCCGAATGGGACATGGACCTCATCAACCGCGCGATCAACGGCATCGACCTGCCCGAGTACCCGTAATCCGAGATCATCGACGGCACATGGTGCGCCGCATCGAACCCTGGAAGAATGACCTGATCAAGGTCGGGACCATCGATCGACTCGAGGCGCACCATGTTCCACCTTCCCATCCCCTGTCTCGCGATTTTCGCCGCGACAGCATCCCTTTTCGTGGCCGCCGGACCTGCGGGCGCTGACACCGCATCCATCACGGTAGAAACCCAACTCGTCTACAAAGTCACCACTTTGACCATCAACGGCACCGCCACCTGCGAGGGCGGCGGCTCCGCAGGCGTCACCGTCGTAGACGGCACCCTGGACCAAATGTTCCAAGGCGGCATCGGCGGCCCGATCGCCATCCAACTCGACGCCCCCGTCTACGTCACCTGCGACGGCACCCTCCAACACTGGTCCGGCAACCTCACCGCCCCCGGCCGAGTCCTCCCCAACAGCTCCGGCGGCCAACTCACCGTCACCCTCTCCCAAGGCCAAACCACCCTCGCCACCACCGGCCCCCACCCGGCCTACATCACCAACTGAACCAGACACCGTGGCATGAACATCCGCCACCGGCGACAGGCGGGCCGAACTCGACCGGTGCGGGACCGATCAGCTAGTTGCCGGGCGTCACCAGGGCATGGCGGGGGCCGCGCACGGGAGTGTCGAGGCGCGGCAGCTCCTGGGTCGGGGCGTCGAGGGCGCGGTGGAGTTGGTGCAGGAAGTCGTCGAGGGTGTCGTAGTGACGGAGGATTTCGGCCAATACCCGTAGCGCGCCACCGTAGGTGGGGTCAGCGGTCGTCATGGTCTCCATCCGAGGCTCGGAGCCCGCGTGGGCGGTCGGACATGAGGCAGCCCCGCCAGGCGGGGCAGGACGGGCTGCGGTTGGGTAACACACCCGCCTGGCGAGGACTACCGGATGTGAAGCGACCCCGGTTCGAGGGTGGGGTCCGGCGTGTCGAAAGGGGTGGTCGACACGCCGCGTCATCAGGCTATGAGGTGGTGGGCGCGACGGCGGGCAAGGCGGCGGCCAGGTTCCTGCGATTTTCGGCCAGTCCGGGTGCGGCCTTCGCTTCGAAGTCGATCCACGAGCATCCACCGTTTGGTAGCTCTAGAATTGCTAGGTTCGTGACCGGGATCGAATCAGAGGGGGGAGCATCCGCGGCATGCCCGACGACCCATGGTGTGTGCGTTCGATTCACAGCGCCGCGGCGCTGGTCGGGTTCGCCCGTGACCGATCTTTGAGTGCCGCCGCGGTTTTGGCGGGCACCGGTCTTCAGGAGGACGATCTCGAGGACCCCGGCCGCGAGCTCGATATCGCGCAGGAGTTCCAGGTCGTCGCCAATATCCTCGCCGCGATCGGTGACGAACCGGGATTCGGTCTGCTGGCGGGCTTTTCGGTGCGGGCGCCGATGCTGGGCGGCCTGGGTCTGGCAATGACGAGCTGCTCGACCGTGCGGGAGATGGTCGAGCTGTGGGTGCGCTACTCGGAGCTGTCGTTCGCCTACACCCGCTTCGGCATGACCGACGCCGGTGACACCGTGCTGGTGACCCTCGATGCGGCCACCGCGCCCGAACCCTTGCGCCGCTTCGCGATCGAACGCGATCTCGCGGCCGTGCGCACCATTCAGCGCGACCTGCTGACCTGGGACATCCTCGTGCACCGGCTCGAACTCACCTTCCCCTACGCCCCAGTGTACGAGGCGGTCGGGACCCTGCTCGGCGTCCGCGACATCCATTTCGACCGCCCCGCCAACGTGCTGACCCTCGACGCCGCCGACCTGCGGCGGCCCATGCCGCACGCGAATCCGGTGCTGCGCAAACAATACGAGCAACTGTGCGAGGAGACCGTGGCCCGCCGCCGGGCCCGAACCGGCCTGTCCGGCCAAGTCCGCGCCCTGCTCGTGCGCGGCGGCCGCACGGTCGATCAATCCATGGTTGCCGACGAATTGCACATGAGTGTCCGCACGCTGCGCCGCCGTCTCGCCGAGGAAGGCACCACCTTCCGCGAACTGGCCTGCGAGACAACGGGAATCCTCGCCGAAGAACTGCTCACGGCGGGCTTCACCGTGGACGCGATCGCCACCCGCCTCGGCTACACCAGCACCTCGGCCTTCGCGACCGCGTTCCGTGACTGGAAGGGCCAGACCCCGGGCCAATTCGCCCGTTCCACCCACGGAACCCGAAGGCCGTACCGATCACCGCACAACGGGTGAGGCTCAGCTGGTCTGTGTGCCCGACCAGCCGAAGCTGAAGCTGTGCCCCTTGGACTGGCAACTGGTGCCCCCGCGCCCGCCGCCGGAGCAGGTGGCTCCCGCGTAGGAGACGGTGGTGCCGTAGCCGTTCCCTTGATCGAGGGTTCGGGCGTCCGCGCGACCGTGCGGCCCGAACGCGCCGAAGGTCGGGTGCGCGGGCAGGAAGGACACGTCGATGACCAGGTCGGTGACAGGGATGACACCCAACCAGGTGGCGATGCCCGGTGCGATATCGCAGCCGGTGTCACCGTTGGGGCGAATCGAGCATTGCGCCGGGCCCGAGTTGAAGTACACGGTGTCGCCGATCAGATAGTCGCCGGTGTCCGCACTGGCCGTACCGGTTCCGGTCAGCGAGACCGCGACCGCCGCAATCGCCACTCCGACAAACGCACTACGAGAATTCAATTCATCCACCTTTGTTCGGGAACCCTCCATCCTGCCTGCCTTCGCTGGCAATCCGCTGTCAAAACGCCTCGGGCCGAGGATCTTTCGATCGGTCAGGAGACGACTTCGGCAAGCTTGCCGGTGGCGACATCGAAGACGAACCCGCGCAGCGAGGTCGTCTTCGTGAGGAACGGACTGCGCTCGATCCGCCGGATCGACTGCCGCACATCCTCGTCCAGATCCGGAAACGCCTCCGCCGACCAGGTCGGTTTCACCCCGACCTCGTCCTGAATGTCGCGCTTGAACTGATCGTCGGTGAAAGTCAGCATGCCGCAGTCGGTGTGGTGAATCAGGATGATCTCGGTAGTCCCCAGCAACCGCTGACTGATCGCCAGCGACCGCACCTCGTCATCGGTGATCACCCCACCCGCATTCCGAATGACATGCGCCTCCCCGTCTTTCAACCCGAGTATCCGATACACGTCGAGCCGCGCATCCATGCACGCCACAACCGCGACATGCCGACTCGGCGGCAACGGCAACGGCCCCCTGAACTGGGCGGCGTAATCAGCATTATTGGACAGGTATTCGTCGGTAACAGACATTGATCACCCTTCGCCGAACCGGTGTGGATCCATGCACATGTACGCATCGACAGTGACCACACGCGGCCCGCGCGGCAAGGAATTCACGCACCGTGAAATCAACGCTGTCCGACAGCCACACCGACAAAATCGGGCAGGCGTCCGGAGCGCATGGTGAAACGTTGACAATGCAGGTCAGATCATTGTCATCGCAGCCTGGAATGACGGAACGCACCGATCAGCAGCGGGCATGGAACAAGAGGGTTGCAGCTATGGATATGATGCAACGATGAGACAAGCGTTCGACGCTTGGAAGCGAATCATCACCCGAGGTGCGAGCACCCGCTCCATCGCGGAACGCCTGGACTCCAACGGCCCCCGCATCAAGCGCCACCTCGAAGAGTCCGACCCACCCGTCGCGGGCACAGTAATCGAACTGGCCCGCGCCTACGGAGCAAACCCCGTCGAGGGTTTGATCGCGGCCGGACTGCTCACCCGCACCGATGTGGACCGCGCAGCAACGAAGGACTCCCTCTCCGAGGTGCCGATGCTGCAACTCCTGGAGGAGGCCGTAATTCGCGAGCGGCAAGCCGTCGAGCGCCGCTCCCCCGCCCTCAACCCGGGATCGGACACCGACGAGGAGCGGTACAGCAAGCGCTTCAAGAAGCGTGAGATCGGAGAGGCATTGTCGTGACGACGTCGAACCCGCTGACAGACACTGGCGGCTCGCCATTCGACTGACTCACTCGCCGTTCCGTTTGCTGATTGCGTTGCGTATCAATGCCCGCGCCGCGTCACCGGTCGCAGCCTGGCGGGCCAACGTGTCGAACGCGTGACCGTAGATGGCGATTTCTCTTGGTTGGGTTACCTTCAACTCCGCGGTGACACCTTCAACCATCACCATGCTGCGGTCGTACATCACGAAGTTCATCGCGGGCGCCGGGCAGTAGGCCTCGGCAGGAACGATTCCGAAGGTCACCCGCGGCAATCCGATGATGGCCGTGAGCCGGTCCAGTTGTCCCGTCATCACTCCCGCATCGGCCACGCCGGTCGACAGGGCTTGCTCGCCCATGAGGATGTGGAATCGCCGGTCACCGCTGTACAGGATGCGCTGTCGCTCCATTCTTTTCGCGACACCGTCTTCGAGATCGTCAGGTATGCGGTAGAAGTCGATGGCCTGCCGCAAGATCGCTCGTGCGTAGTCGGCTGTTTGGAGCAGACCGGGCACGACATACGGTTGATAGACCCTCATGAGCTTCGTACGCTCTGCCAGCTTTGTCAGTGCGTGTTGTCCACGCCTGGTTCCGGCGCTCAGGACACGTCGCCATTCGACATGGGCACTGTCGATATTCCGGATCGTCGCCAGCAGGTCCGGCAGCTGCTCGGGAGTTTCGAGGATCTCGCAGTAGGTTCGTACGTCGGCTTCCGATGGCGGGCGAATGCCGTGCTCGATCTTGCTGACCTTGGACTCGTGCCAGCGCGCCCGCTCGGCGAGGACGCGCCCGGACATGCCCACGGAACGGCGTAACTCCCGAAGCCGTTGTCCGAGCGCTTCTCTCGCTTCCTGGACGCTTCCGGTCACGTCACCGTCTGTGCCACGTACTCGGAGTAGGGGGTCGCAAGCTTCCAGAGTCGCTGCTTGACAGCCTGGCAGTATTCGACGATCCCCGGATCAGTCGTTATCGCGGCACCGGCCGACTTCGTCCGGCTATCGACCAGGTTGAACACCACGGTCTCATTGTCCATGAGCCACCAGTCATCCGGCGGCACCTCTCCCGCGAGATGTCGCGGCAGGTATCGAATATCCTCACCCGCCGCGACATTGCGTGCTGCGACAACCAGGCTCCAGCGCTGGTAGTCGGTGTGCGGCACCGTGATGACGCGAGCCCGGCTCATCGTCACGCCTCGCCGAGTTGTCCCCCGTACCAACGCATCCCAGTCCTCGAACCATGCGTAATCGTCCGGCTCGTTCGCGAGGAAACGGCGGAATGGTTCGGACTCGAGCGGCACCGCGTAGTCGTCTCTGACCTCGAGATGGAACGCCTCACTGCGACATTGCTGGAACAGGTCCGACCAATCGCCTTGCCGCAGCTGCACCGTAGAAGGTCCTTTCCAGCTTGGGTACTTCGATGACTGCCTCGTCGTCAGCCAGTTCGAGCTGACCGAGGGTGTCGGCATCCGTGATCGGCCGTCCGGTAACCGTGAAGGTACCCCTGCCCGTGTCCGTCAACGGAGAGCCGAGAAAGGTTCGGGGATCGAGGAATCCGAGCAGCAAATGCGGTATCTCCACCGTATCGGGCCGGTCGGTACTCCACCCCTGGACGAGATAGGCGGATTCGGTCGCATACAGACTCGGGCAGTCGTTCACCTGCGAGCCGCCCTTGCCCAGGAACTCGAGGCACATGGCTTCGCCTCCTACTTGTCTGGCATTTCCGCGCCGGTCTGCGGCGCCTGTCAATCGTCCCGCCGATGGCCAAGTTTCGTTCCCACAACGGCCCAATGTGGGCAAGTTCAGCCAAGTTCATGGTCTCGACGGTCCCCCGGTTTCTAGCGTCGATGACAGGGGGAGCTCGACCCACGGCAGACAGGGGCACCGGATGAACAGACGTACAAGGCTCTTCGAGTTCCCTGGTGGCGTCCTCGAGCTACAGAGCAGCGGTGACTCCGCCGAGGACTACGGCGGGTTCTACCTCCAACTCCACGACCACACGGCCATCGACGGCCACGATCAGAGGGCGGTCATGCGGTACACACCCACGGCGCTCGGATACCTGCGCACGGATGTTTCTGGGGTCTCACAGCTGTGGGACGAGACCGAAATCCGCAGGCTGGCAGCGCGATACGGCTACGACCTGGCTGAGATCGTGGTCTACGACCCCGCCGGTGGCCGACCGCCGCTGGCGCGGTTGAAGGCGCAGGCCACGAGGTTGGATGCGGAGGCGGTGTTCGTACCGTCGCTGGCGCATTTCGACGGCTGCGACGTGCCCGGCCCCTTGGTACAGCGGTTGGATGTGGTGACCGTGCATCCGGAGTCGACCTATTCGCGGCGGGTGGTGGTGAATTCGCGCTTGCCGCTTACGTAGTCGTCGGCAGCGAACTCGACAGGATGCCCACGACTCGGGTCAGTTCGTCGCACAGTTCCGCCTGGGTTCGGTGCTCGGAGAG
The DNA here is from genome assembly GCF_054782115.1 of Nocardia heshunensis. Classification (NCBI taxonomy): domain Bacteria; kingdom Bacillati; phylum Actinomycetota; class Actinomycetes; order Mycobacteriales; family Nocardiaceae; genus Nocardia; species Nocardia heshunensis. The sequence goes on from NZ_BAAGTC010000003.1 coordinate 1,200,209, forward strand.
CGATGCCTCGAAGGTGAGAGTTCGGCCGCCCTTGTCGGGAAGATCAGCTTCGGTGGGGAGTTCGAAGACGAGGGCGCAGACGAGGTCGCTGTCGCGCCACTGCACTTGGACCCCGTGACGGTTGTCGATGGTCACCGGCTTCGGGCGCACATAGGTGGAGTTCTCGTAGGCCGACCATTCGAAGGGGGAGACGCTCGAGGAGACCTGCAGTCGGTACCACCCACCCTCCCACATGCATGTCGCGTGGCTGCTCATCTGGTCGCCTAGACGCACTGATCCGACGTCGAGCCCGGCTCGGGTGAGGTTGTCATCGGAGATCTGGCAGGGATTCCACACCGGTGCAGCGACTTTCGTCGTGGGGGTGGTGATGCCGGTGGTCAGTGAAGTTCTGGTCAGCTTCGCTTTCGGTAGCGCCGAAGGGATCTGCTGGGCAATGGATTTCGCGATCGCCTCGGTGCCGGTGTGCAGGTCGGTGCGCAGCTCCGGGGAATTGGTGATCGGGTTCGTCTCCGGGACTCCGGACCAGTCCTTGCCCCAGGTTTCGACGGTCACCATCAGGTTGTCGATGCTGAACAGCACGCTGACCCGCGCCGGATCCTTGGTCTCGTCGACCCAGGTGATCGCTTCCTCTCCGATCCCGGCAATGGGTGTGGTGCTCGGTTTAGTCGATCCGGGGATGTAGTCCGGAAGGTTCCGGGGTGTCTTGCTGATGCCGATCGGATCCAGGAAGAGGAAGTAGGAGACCGAGACGTTGCGCCACATAGGCGTCCGATACGTCTTGACGGGTTCACGCTGAACCGATGCGCCGAACTTCCTCACACAGTCCAGATCCTGGCTGATGCCATCGTCTTCACGACCGGTGTCCGCCGATTCGGCAACGGACCCGTAAGCCTCGCCCGCAAACGCCCTGATTGCCTGCTCGGCAGGTTGCAGCGCTTCGGAGCAGCGAACGGGTAGCTCCGAGATCCCGACCTCGGCCTGTTGTGTGCTCCCCAGTGAACACCCGGTCACCCCGACCAGTAGGAGCAACGCAACTACCGCGGACACCGCGCGACCACAAAAGACACCCACGAGATCAGGCCCTCCCCCGAACGAGCCGCCCACGGCGACAAGGTGTTCGAGTCTGTCCGGAGGTCGTGAGCAAGTCAAACCACTGCATCGAACTTTTCGAGAGTACCGATCAGAACCATATGGTCAGCGAGACCAGCCCAAGACCCTCGGCAGCGGCGCGGCGGACCAAGTGCAGGGGGCCGTCGAGGAGGTCGGCGGCGTCGAAGTCGTTGCCCGCGTCCGACATCCCGGCCATCCAAGCACCGATCCGGTCGATCACCCGATCGCGGCGTGCACCGTCGAGGGCGAGGGCTCGCTCGATATCGGGCGCCGCCCGTGCGACCTCTGCGGCGAGCAGCAGGAACTCGCCGAATCGCCCGGGCAGCAGGTCCGTGGCCGCGGGCCCGAGTCCGTAGCACAATGCCGCGGTGGGATCACCCTTGCGGGCGCTGGCCACGTACCTGAGCTCGGCGGGAACCGTTGCGGCGAGATCGTTCCAGGCCTCCCACAACTCATCGCCACACTCACTAAGCACCAGATTGCCGAAACGCTCGGCCTCGGCAGTGCACACCGTTCCGCGGCCACCCGCCTCGACCGCGAAGTCACCGCCACTCGCCCGCCACCACTCCATCCCTGACACGTCCGGTTCCCAGCCCTCATCCCCGACATGCGCCCCCAGCGCCCGGACCGCATCATCGGGTAGCGCGGTGACGAACCAGAACCCTGTCGCACCCATAGCCCGATCACACCACGGCGACGTCACCCGGCCGTGCCCCTTCCAAGATCAGGGAGTACTCACTGCGGAATTTTGTCCGCTTCCCCTCGCTGACGACTCCCTGACACCCGTCACACACCCGATACGCGAAAGGATGACCGGGAAACCCTTTGATCGACAGGTGCAGTTCCGGTCGTTTGCGCCGGCCTGTTCTCGCGGCATTGTCAGGCCTTCGAGGGCTCGGTGACCTGCGTCATTCCCCTGGCACTAGCCATCCGACTCGAGGTCGGCAATTATTTAGCAATCACTTTGCTTCGGGGAATGAGACGCGTCCGCGACTGTCGGACGCTCGCCGTTGACCGGCGTGTGGTGACCGGTCGATCCATCCCGAACAGGAGTGGCTGATGCGGGACCCGACAGACAACGAATCGTCGGCGATGCTGTGGAAGCGGCTGCGCGAGTTGAACAGACAGAAACGGAGGGAGAATCTCTTCAAACTGAGGCGCCCCACTCGCTGGGAGCTTCTCATCGCGGCCCTGCTCACCGCCCTGAACGCCTCGACGATCCTGAGTGTCCTGCACGGCGACCGCAACAATCTCAATTGGGCGAATGCGCTCGCCTGGATCAGCGCTATCACTGTAGCGCTGCTGTGGGCGCTAACCGCATACGCCGCACTGCGCCACCGCCGGCCAGAGCAACCCAGCGACCTGCAGGCAGAAATCCTTTCCGTACTCGAACAAATTCGCTCCGCAGGAACGGTTTCCAATCCCGGCCAGACCCAGGAACCGACCGAACCCAACGGCGGTCCCACCGGCGTGACGTGAACCCAGCCACCCGCCCGCCCCTATCGTCGCGAGTTAGCCAATCCCCCGCACGCTCATCGACAGCTCAATACGTTCGCCAGCGGGCACCGCGGCGGTCCCGAACCGAGCGATCAGCGGCAGTTCCGGATGCTCGAGCATTGCCCCCCGCCCCCACCCCCTCCCACCAATACCAACGTCGTAATCACGAGCACCAGAACATATCTCGTCGCCGAGTGGCACATTCTGGAGGTGAATTCCTGATCTGTCCTCCAGGATGTGCCACTCGGCACTCGGCAATGCAGGACGTTTCCGCCGGCCCCCGGATCGGTTCGGCCCGTTGATCTTCGCGCTGGCCCGCCCTGGCCGGTCGGGTCAGCGAGCCACGCGGCAGGAGGAGGATGTTCAGTCAGTGCTGAGGCACAACCGACGGCGGCTCGTTAGACGGCAACGGTGAAGTGACCGCCGGTAGGGGCGCGACCGGCGCATTCGGGCCGAGGTCCTGGCCCCACGTTGACAGCGCGAACATGAGCCCCGCCAGAATCAACACGACCGCGACGATCAACCACATGATTCGCCAACGCAGGTCGTACAAATGCTGCTTCAGTGCTGCGGTTCCGGTAACCACGCCCCTCCTCCACGAATGCATTCACCGACCAGATCGCGTTGGGGCCCACCGTCGTTACCGGTAGCTGGCCGCACCAAACTCGGCAATTTGAGGATCGTGGCCGGCCTCGGATCAGCAACGGCCGGTTGATCTTCCGCCGCGCTGCGCTGGCCGACTCGGTCAACGCGCCACGCGGCAGGAGCGATGTTCGTCAGTCGATTGCTCGTTGCCGAGGTCCCAGGTTCATTGCCAGTCCGTGGTCACCGGAATAAGACCCTCCAGCCGGACATCGAAGGCGAACGGCAGACCTCGTCGGCTGATCGTCCACCACGGGCTGACCGTGGCGATGTCGCCGTTGATCTCCTCAATTGCACACATAATTCGGGTCGGGCGCGGGTAGGTCGAGGTCGGCGACAAGTCGCTTCCGAAGATTGCGCACTTGTCGATCAACCAGTGGGGGCGACCAAGGGCATCGACGAACTCGACGAGGACCATCCCTGGTTGCGGCTCATCGCAAAGCCAGAGGGCAGCGGTGGCCGGTAGTTCACACTTGTCGCCTACGGCCCATTTCGATTTCACGGTGGGACCCTACCGACGTAGGTGCGTGGCAGCCACATGACGGTCGGAGTTCTCGACTGGCCTGATCACACACTCCGACATCGGAACTGGCCAAAGCTACCCCGTCGAGACGGGTTTGTGTGGGCTGCGGCCAGTCACCCCTGCATTCGGCATGATGGTGTGTTCAGGCGACCCCAGATCGATTCCGCCCGTTGATCTTCGCTTCGACCGCGCTGGAGGGTTCAGTCAGCGCGGGATGCGGCACGCGAGCTCACTTGTATGAGGTATCGCCAGTCTCGGGTTATGCGTCGCGGATCGGGGAGGTAGGTCCTCTTACCGGTCCTGGTTCCGGTTCCTCATCAACTCCTGCGCGGTCGCCAGACGGCTGCGGTTGTCGAGGATGGCGGAATGGAACTCGTAGTGATCTTCGGCCAGAAGGGCAAGGTTGTGTTCGTAGAGTGGGATCGCTCGCTCAGGACTGCCTGCCAGCGTGTAGGCATTGGCCAGGTTTGCGCGCGCGGACAGGACTGCGGGGGCGTCGGGCGGTGCGCTTTCCACAAATCCGGTAAGGGCCAGCTCGTAGAGCGGGATTGCCCGTTGCGGATTCCCCGCCGACAGATAGGCGTGGGCAAGGCGGCTACGGTCGCTTGGTAGGTGGACGAGGTCGGCCTGGTCTCGATCGAGGACGATTCGTTCCAGAAGCGAGATTGCCTTGACCGGATCTCCCGCTGCCAGGTACGCCTCAGCGAGTCTGCTCCGGACAGCGCCGGTCTTCGAGTGGCGGTCGCCGAGCAGCCGGGCGTGATCGGCAAGGACCTGCTCGAAGATCGTGATCGCCCGAGGCAGGTCCCCCGACGACTCGTAGGCCACGGCGAGCTCCCACCGAGCATGCACGGTGGCAAGGCTATCGAGACCGAGCGCCCGCTCCCGCTCGGCAACGACCCGTTCGTAGAGTGCGAAAGCCTGGCCCGACGCTCCCGCCGAAAAATAGGTGTCGGCCAGGCTGCCGCGTACGACCCCGGTCTCGTACGCCTCGGCGCCGAGCACTCGCTCGTGCTCGGCCAGCGTCTGCTCCAGCAGTGGTATCAGCCGCTCGGGATTCCCCGCAGGACCGTCGGCGCCGGCCAGTCCCAGTTGGGCGCAGGCCAGCCTGCCACGGGTGATCACGGTGTCCGGGTGGTCTCGGCCGAGAGCCTGTTCCCGATCGGCGATGATCTGTTGGTACAACTCGATCGCCGGGGCCAGATAGCCGTGTAAGTCGCAGGCGATGGCGAGGGGCCAGCGCAGGGCTTGGGTGGCGGGGTGGTCGTTGCCGAGGACTCGTTCGCGGCCGGCCAAGTCCGCCGCCAACCCTGCAACGGGATGATGTGCCCGGGTACGGGCCGGGGCGGTGCCGGTTCGGATCGCGCCGGTCAATCGGGGCACCAACTGTTCGATCAGCAGCCGCCGGAGCCGCTCGATCTGGTGGGGATCCTCCGACAGCAGTTGCTGGAACTGGTCTTGCCACTGCCGGGTTGTCGTCTCCCGAGCCCGGTACCCATCGGTCCCGATCTCGTGAGCGAGCTGCTCGAGATCGGCGTCGACTTGGTTGGCCCGATCGGGGTCGATCGTCCACCACCAGCCGACCACAACCTCCTTCGCGTCGAACCACGCGTCGGTGGCCATCAGCTCCATCAACCTCGTCCCCGCCTCCACCGCAACAGGATTCACTGATCCACCCCCGAGTTCCAAGTAATCGACACACTTATCATCCACGTCCATCCGTGCCACCTCCAGCACCCGCCGAATGTGGCAACACCGGGTGTTCCCCCGTCGAGATGGCTACGGCACGTTGATCTTCCAGCCGCAGGCACCGACCGCATGGAACCGCCAGACCAGCGGCATGACCGGATACTCAGGTGTAGGCATTAGGAGCCTTGTCGCCCTCGGTTCGGGTGCCTACGGTGTAATCATGGCGACGATCGTGATAGGCGACCTGCCGGGAGCAGCGGCGAAAGTACTGCGGCGACGGGCCCGAGCGGCCGAACTGCCTGCGATTGCGTACATCAGAGCAGAGCTGATCCGACTGAGCCGGACACGTATCCCGCTGGATTCCGTGGTCGAGTTCCTGGCATGGGAGCGGCCCGGGCACCCCATTGCCCAGATCGACGCTGATGCAATGGCATTGATCCATAGCTACGAGTTGTCCGCAGAGATCTGGACGGTCTTCGCTCGCCGTGCAGGTGCGGCTGGGATGCCGCTGAGTGACTATGTTCGGCACGAACTGATCGCCTTGGCTCGCCGTACCACGATCGAGGACGTGTTCTTCGAGTTTCAGGAAGCCCAGGAACAGAATCCGGACCTGGCGATCGACATGGACGCGGTGCTGTCTGCCGCGCGGTACGCCCGAGCGGAATGATTACCCGGGTCCACGGCGGCTGATTGCGGCCGGTTGGACTTCCGCGGTGTCGCGCTGGACGGTTCAGCCGGCGCGACAGGCGGGAATGTGGGGTTTTCATGAGCCCCAGGAGATTTCCCAGACTCCATCGGCTCTCTTTTCGATGCCTTCGAAGAAGGTGTGATGGACGTCGGTGCCGCCGAACCACTGTGACTGCTCGCGGGTGGTCGTTTCTGTCTCGGCGATGGCGGCGGCGAGGTCGCGCACCGTGAACCACTTGCCGTTGGGGGCTCGGTGTTCGACGGGGGCGCCGGAACCGCGCAGGTTCAGGATGGGCAATTCCAGGACGACGCGGTTGAGTTCGTTGGCGGTCAAGTCGCGGGCCTCCCCGTTTTCGAACACGTTCAGCGTGAACGAGACTCGCTTGATTGCCGCGGTTGATGTCGTGCGCTGGTTGGACAGGGTTGCCGCGATGCTTTCGGTCGGTTCCGTCAGCTCGATCGACAGCGTCCCGGACAACCCGTTGAAGAACTCCAGTGACATAGGTGGATGATGGCATCGAGCACCGACACTGGGCCGCAATCGATGTCGGTTGGCTCACAGTTCCCGTGTGAAAGACGCGGGGCATGACATAGTCGGTAATTGAGAACGGGTGGCTTACCAAGAATTTGCCCGGCTCACAACAGAAAAGAAGTTATAACAGCATGGCTCAAGGCAGTGTGAAGTGGTTCAACGGCGAAAAAGGCTTCGGCTTCATCGCTCAAGACGGAGGCGGCCCTGACGTCTTCGTGCATTACTCGGCCGTCAGCGGCTCGGGTTACAAGTCCCTCGAAGAGGGTCAGCGTGTCGAGTTCGGTGTAGAGCAGGGCCAGAAGGGCCCGCAGGCACAGGACGTCCGCGCCATCTGATTCAGCTTGAATTGTGAGAAGCTCCGCGCCATTCATGGTGCGGGGCTTTTTTCGTGGCGTAGTCACGCATGAAGGCGGCGGTGTCCGGGTCGGCGGGGAAGACCAGGTCCAGGGTGAGGTCGGTGAAGGCCGGGTTGGTGGCGGTGCCGAAGGTGAGCAGGGTGCTGTAGAAGCTCAAGATGCGGTCGCCGCGGCGGAGCTGTCCGGACAGCAAGACGCTGCCGAGCGCGTCGGGTGCTGCGGTGGCGGGCGGGGAAGGGTACGACTCGCATTCGATCAGTAGTGCCGCGATCCGGGGGTCGGGGCGGGCGGACAGCTGCGCGCGCAGGTATTCGAGCATGGCGGCGCGGATCGGAGCCAGGTTCAGCAGGCGGGTCGAGAGCCCTTCGGGGTGCAGGACCATCCGCGCTACGTTGCCGCCGATGCCGTTGTCTGCGAGCAGATGCGGGGCCAACCCTTCGTAGAAGATCGCTACGGCGGGATTGGCCCGGACGATATTCCGCATCGGGTCGGTGACCAGCGCCGGAAACGGCATGTGACTGTCCAGGATTCGATCGACGACTTCCCGGACCTCCGCCATTTCCGGTGATTCCCAGACACTTTCGACAAAGTCAGGGGCGTGCCCGGCGGAGATGAGCAGCGTATTGCGTTCTCGCGCCGGTACTTTCAACTCCTCCGCCAGACGCAATGTCATGGCCCGACTGGGGGTGGCGCGACCGGTCTCCAGGAAGCTGAGGTGGCGCGTGGATACGCCGGTACCACCGGCGAGTTCGAGTTGGCTGACGCCTTGCGCTCGCCGCCAGGCCCGCAATAGATCGCCGAACGAGGTGGCGGCCTCCGGCATGCGTGCCCCCTGCGTTCTGATCGTGACGTGGCCGCGTGACCGTACCCAGACCGGCATATCCCCCGCAACCATCTGTGCGATAGACCGCACCGCGCGGATTCGCGGGTAACTCGCTGCCAGGTTGATTTACCTCCGACGTAATCGTTTCGCAGCACCGCGCTCATTAGAGTCGGACACGAACCGCCATCGACCCCCGGGATTTCACATGCCATTCTTCGAAACACCTACCGACGGAACACTTCTCGCATATGAGGACTACGGCTCGGGCGCACCGATCGTCTTCGTCGCGAGCTGGGTGCTCAATGCCGATATGTGGGAATATCAGGTCCCGTTCTTCCTCGAGCGCGGCTTCCGCTGTGTCCTGCTCGACCGCCGTGGGCACGGCCGTTCCGACCGGCCTTACTCGGGCTACGACATCGATACTCGCACCGACGATCTCGCGGCTCTCATCGATCTGCTCGATCTTCGCGATGTCACGCTGGTCGCGCATTCGGCAGGCAGTGGAGAGGTCGCACGCTATCTGACCCGGCACGGTGACGAGAGGATCGCGCGCGTCGCGTTCCTCGCCGCGACGCTGCCGTACCTGCGGCTCACCGATGACAACCCGGAAGGCTTGCCCGAGGCGATCAACGAGGCCGACATCGCCCAGCTCCGCACCGACCGCCCCCGCTGGTTCGCAGATCGCGCGCAGGGCTACTTCGCGACCCATCTGGACAACAACGTCAGCCAGGCGATGATCGACAACGAGATTCGCCGCTGCCAGACGGCCTCTCCTTACGCCACCGTCGCGGTACGCCGGGAACTGTTCGACACCGACCATCGTGCCGATGTCGCCGCCATCAAGCTGCCGACCCTCATCGTGCACGGCAACGCCGATCAATCCGTCCCGATCGACGCGTCCAGCCACCGCACCGCGGCACCGATCCCGCACAGCGTCTACAAGCAGTACCCAACCGCCGGACACGCCATATACGCCACGCACGCAGCACAATTCAATGAGGACCTGCTCGATTTCATCAAGAGCTGACCCCGGCTCGCGGCGGCTGGCTCAGCGGTGGCGACGCTCGCCCAGGAGCACCCAGATGGTCAGCGCGGCGAGAACGATGAGGATGATCGCGGTACCGATGGCGACCGCGGCGCCGGAGTAGCTGGGTACCGTGGCCGTGACGGCCGCTGCGGTGTGGAGCAGCACGCGGATCACCTCGTTCCTCGGTTGGATGCGCCTCCGAAGATCCATGATCCGCTCCGGATTTCTCTCGGTCGCGGATCTTTACGGGATGATGACGGCCGGTTCGGCGTGGGGCGGCGACGTCGAACCGAACGCCACCGCGGGAGCGCGTGTCAGGTCCATGTCAGCGATATGACTGCCCGGCCGCGGACAGTCGTGACATGCACCCGAGGCCAATCCCAGCGAAGACCGATTCACCCACCTGTTCTCCTGCGAATCCTGACAGCCGCGGCGGCGTCATCAGCCGAGTGCTGCTGAGCGACCGCCACCCGCTGCCACTGTCGATCCTGCTGCACCTGGTACCCGGCGCCCTGATCGTCTCCGCCTACCTGCTCATCGCCCACCCGTTCGTCGAGGCCATTCACTACCCGAGCCTGCTCGGCTGGGCGATCGCCCTGTGTCTGGTCTTGATCCCGATCCTGCTGGGACTGCTATTGCTCGGCCGGAAGCTCAACGGCCACTTCTCATTCCAGGGCGTACTCCGCTACACCGACCGGCCACTCCCCCGCCGGAAGCTCATCGCGCTGGCTCTCCCCCTCATCGCGTGGATGATGGTGCTCAGCGTCATCACCGCACCCCTGAACCGCTTCTTCCTCCACCGCTTCTTCACCTGGGTCCCGTTCACCGACGGTGCGGGCAGCTTCACCGGATTCCTGGCCGGTAACTCGCATTCGACCATGGTCATGGCGATGCTGATCTGCCTGCCGCTGACCGGCATCGCCTTGCCGCTCATCGAGGAGCTCTACTTCCGCGGTTTCCTCCTCCCCCGCATCGCCCACCTGGGCAATTGGGCCCCGGTCGCCACCACGGTGCTGTTCTCCCTCTACCACTTCTGGACACCCTGGGTCTTCGTCTCCCGAGTGATCTTCATGTTCCCCGGATTCCTGTTCGCCTGGCGCACCAAGGACATTCGAGTCTCGATCGGAATGCACGTCGGCGTGACCTCCACCATGGCGATCCTCGGCGCCCTGGCCGTCACACTGAATCTCGTCTGAGCAATAGCCGGCGAGCGAGCGCCATGCGGGGCGGATCAGGTCGAAGTAGTGAGTCGCCGTGCAATTCGTGGCACAGGGCTTCGGTGTAGCCGCGGACTGCGAATTTCGATGCGCAGTAGGCGTTTTGGGTTGGGAAGGCGATCAGGCCGAGCAGGCGGGAGATATTGACCACCACGCCGGATCGCTATTGCACCAGGTGTGGAAGGAACGCCTGGGTCCTTCGGAAAGCGCTCTCCCGACGCCACGAGTAGCCGGAATTCAGCTCCACCATCCAGTTCGGCGCGCCCGCGCAGTCACGCGGCACCGGGTTGTTCTACCGCTATGGTTGCTGGAAATGAGCCAGGCAGTTGATGCTGATCGAAGACTCAGCCCGCCGGGCTGAAGGAGGCGCGACTGTGCTGCATCTGCGGATCATCTCTCCGAACGAGCGGAGTGGCGAAGTACTGCGCATCCTGGCGGCGGAACCCGGGGCCACCCATGTGCTGTTCGGCCGCGGTGATGCCATGGATCCGCAGGGTGATGTGATCGAGGCGGATTTGGCGCGGAGCTCGGTGAACGATGTGCTCACCGCGTTGACTGCGCTGGATTTGGTTCGGACGGGCGGTATTTCGCTCACGCCGACGGGCACCGTGCTGTCCGAGGCGGGGGAACTGGCCGACGCCGCGGCTTCGCAGCGGCCGGACCGATCGGTGGTGTGGGCGCAGCTACTCGGCCAAGCGTGCGAGTGGGCCCGATTCACGCCCACGTTCCTGGCGTTTCTGACAATCGCGATCCTGCTGTCGGCGGTGGGCGTAACAACGGCCTCGCCACTGACTTTGGTCGGCGCGATGGTGGTCGGTCCCGAATTCCGCCCGCTGGCAGCGCTTTCGGTGGGGTTGGTGCGCCGCGACACCCGACTCGTGCGGACTTCGGCACGCACCCTGGCCATTTCGTTTCCGGCCGCGATGGCCATCACCGTGCTGGCCACACTGCTGTGGGTTCGTCTCGGATGGATCGGGGTCGACAATATCGAGGACGCCCGCGCCTTCGACTTCATCTACCATGTCGGGCCGTTCTCGCTGGTGGTGGCCCTGTTGGCGGGAATCGCGGGCATGCTGGCGGTGGTCACCTCCAGTTCCGCCGTCCTGGTGGGCGTGTTCATTTCGGTGACCACGGTGCCCGCCGCCGGGCTGGCGGCGGTCGCGGCCTTCGCAGGAAAATGGGGTGCCGCGCTGAGCTCCCTTGCTCAACTCGGCGTCAATCTGATCGGGATCGTGGTCGCCGGGGTAGCCGTACTACTGCTGTTGCAGCGCGCCAACGGGTGAGGATCGGTCGTTATCGGCCCGACCATGACCGACCGTCGGGCTCGGCGGTGAAGGCCACGATCCGCTGCCGGGCCGAGCCTGCGAGGTCGAAGTTCTCGTAGGACAGTCGCAGGACGCCCAACGTCGGATGGCGGAAGGGCTTGGCACCGTGGGTGCGGACCTCGACGTCACCGTCGTCCCACAGGCGACGGAATTCGGGTGCAGCCTCGGATAATTCGGCGATCAGGGCCGCCGCCTGGGTGTCGCACGGAAATCGACCGGCGGTGACGCGGAGTTGGGCGACAGTGACGGCGGCGACTTCGCCCCACTCGACATAGAAATCCCGGCTCGAGGGGGAGCAGAACAGGTAGCGGGCCAGATTTCGCTCGGACTCGGGCATGGTCGCGACGTCGGCGAACAGCGCACGTGCCGGATCGTTCATGGCCAGCACATCGAACATGTCATTGATGACCATGGCGGGGACGCGGTCCATCAGGGCAAGCATCCGGGACAGTTCCGGACGTACGTCGGGGCTCGGGAACGGCTGTTGCGCAACAAGACTCGGCGCGGTCATGTTGCGCGGCGGGTAGGCGAGCCGGTGTAAGTGCGCGTGCTCTACCTCGTTCAGGCCAAGAATGGTCGCCAGCGCGCCGAGGACCTCGTCGGACGGCCGGTTCGCGCGCCCCTGTTCCAGCCGCTGGTAATACTCCACGCTGATGCCGGCGAGCTGGGCCAATTCCTCACGGCGCAGCCCGGATACGCGCCGACGTGCACCGGTGGGCAGACCGACGTCGGCGGGCGAAACCTTCGCACGCCGGGTCCGGAGGAAGTCACCGAGGGTGTTGCTGTCGATCATCCGGCGAGTATGCCCGCCCGGCGCACCCGGAACCGCAAGGTGGGCCTGGCAGTACCCGTAAAACCAGGGTCTGGATGGGTGCTGCGCCGAGCGGCAATCTCGTCCCCATCGATCACTCGACTTATTCCCCCCGAGACTAGTTGCGCAGATACTAGTTTCATGTCTACTATTGCCGCAGAAGGAACGTCAGGAGCAGCAAATGAGCAAGGCGACAACAGCATTGGTGATCGGCGGCGGCGTGGCCGGATCGGTGATCGCGCTGGCACTGCGCAAGGCAGGGATAACGGCCACCGTGTACGAGCGCTATCCGGTGGCCGCGGATGGCGTCGGGGCCGGGTTGAGCCTGGCCCCCAACGGGCAACAGGCGCTGCGGATCATCGGCGCCGACAGTGTCCTCGACGCGATCGGGCTCGACATGCCCGGATCGATCTTCGGCGACGCCAACGGCAACATCTTCACCGAGTTCGCGGGCTTCCCCGATCTGCCGGGCACGAAAGTCATGGCGCGCGCGGATCTGTTCCGGGCGCTGGCCGACCACGCGGCAGCGGCCGGAGTGCGGTTCGAGTACGACAAGAAACTGGTCTCGGTCACCGACACCGCGGAGGCGGTCACCGCGACCTTCGCCGACGGCAGCACCGCGACCGCCGACATCCTGATCGGTGCCGACGGAATCCGTTCCACCGTACGCACTCTCATCGACCCGGACGCGCCGGGACCCGAGTACGGCGGTGTCCTGAGCTTCGGCGGCATCGCTCGCGGGAGTGATGTGGCGACGAAGGAGGGAATGATGTATTTCGCCTTCGGCCGCACCTTCGTCGGCTTCTACCAGATCCCCGCCGGCGCGAATGTCGGCGTGGGCCGCGGCGGGCAGGACGACCCGGACCCCACCAACGCGGACGCCAACATCGCCTGGTTCGCCAGTCTGCCCCGCACCGAACCCTTGACCACCGCCGAAACCAACGCAATCTCCAACGCCGAGTGGCTGACTCGGCTGCGGGAGTTGTACGCGGGCCACGTGCCGGGCGAAAACCTGCTCGACCACACCGCACCGGAGGATCTGACCGTGGTCGGCCCGATGGAACTGATGCCGTCCGTGCCGACTTGGCATCGCGGACGGATCGTACTGGTGGGCGACTCCGCACACGCCCCGTCGTCCAGTTCCGGCCAGGGTGCCTCGCTAGCCATCGAAAGCGCCGTCGAACTCGCCCGTTGCCTGCGCGACCTCCCCATCGCCGACGCCTTCACCGCCTACGAGCAACTGCGCCGCCCCCGAGTGGAGGCGATCGCCGACGGCGCCCGTGGCGCGAACAAGGCCAAGGCCGAAGGCAAGTCGGCCGGCCAACCGGCCCTGCCCGCACCGGAGGAGATGTTCCGCGCCACCCACCGGCACGTCATCGACTGGGACCGACCCGTCACCGAGAACCCCGGCGAATAGCCGCTGGCGCCGGTGACTTCGGGCGGTGCGATGTCAGGCGACCATCGGGCTGTCGAAGTATCGGCCGTGAGCGAGGTCTTCGAGGAGGCCGGGATGGGTCGGCTCCCAGCCGAGGCGTTCGCGGGTCAGGGTTGCGGAGGCGGGTGAGTCCAGGCCGAGAACGCCTGCCAGCCAACCGAAATGCTCGACGGCGGTGGCTGCCGGGACCGATCTGACCGGAACGCTCAGGCCCCGGCCGATGTCTTGCGCGATGTCTCGGATCCGCACTCCGTCCTCGGCGACACCGTGCCACACCGAACCCGCCGGTGCGGCTTCGAGTGCCAGCCGGAACAGGCGTGCCGCGTCGAGCCGGTGGACCGCCGGCCAGCGCTGGGTTCCCTCGTCGATGTAGCCGGAAACTCCGTGAGTGCGAGCGATATCGACCAGTCTGGCGACGAACCCCCGCTTCGCCTCGCTGTGCACCGACGGCGCGAGCCGCACCACCGATGCCCGGACACCGTGCTCGGCGGCAGCCAGTGCCGCCTCTGCTCCGGCGGCTCGGGGCATCAGGGATCGATCGGCGACGTCCTGCTCGGTCCCCACCCGCCCGATCGCGAGGCCTACCGTGCCCGAGGCGATGACCAGCGGGCGATCCGAACCCCGCAACTCCGCACCCAGCGCCGTGATCACGTCCGTATCGGCTCGGACAGCGGCCGGATAGTCGGTGAAGGTGTGGTCGAAGGCCAGATGGATGACGCCGTCGGACATCCGGGCACCTGCCCGCATGCTGTCGAGGTCATCGAGACTGCCCTGCAGTACCTCGGCCCCGGCCGCGGCGAGGATCTCGGCAGCGGCCTCCGATCGCGCCAGACCGATGACCGTGTGCCCGGCCGACCGCAGATCGGCGACCACCGCGCTGCCGATGAATCCCGTTGCCCCGGTGACGAATACGTGCATCGTGTGCCACTCCTGCCGTGTCGAAGGTCCGGCCGCGATACCCGGCGGTCCGGTGATTCCACAGTGCGGCAATCCGCGCCGGCAGTTCCAATGACTCTTTCGCACCGCGCGATGCGCGTTCGGTATTCCCGCAGGCAGGGTTCGAGAAGCCCCGCGCGCGCCTACGGACCGGTCAAATGAGTCCGGGCGCACTGCTCGAACGCGGTGAGCAGACGGTTACGGTCATCTACTCGAGTCGCGAGGACGACGTGGCTGGGTTCGACACCCGCCAGGGGAATCGCCACGAGATCGGGTCGTAGATGCCGGGGCCGCACCGTCGCGGCGATGGTGAGCGCCCGCCCGGCGGCCACCAGTTCGAACCTGTCCTCGATGTCATCGACAACGGGCCCATCGGGTGCGCGGCGACCGTCGGGCCGGGGATCCAAGCGCCAGAACGCACTCCACATCGGGTCGGATCCACGCACCCGCACCAGCGGTTCGTCGGCGAAGTCGTCGACGGTCACCGACTCTGCCTCCGACAAGCGATGGTCGCTGGGGACCACCAGTACTCGGGGTTCGTCGTAGAGAGCGACAACCCGCAAGAGATGCGTCGGAAAAGGCATTCGTGCCACGACGGCATCCACCCGTCCTTCGAGCAGCGACGCACGGGGCTCTGTCGAGTCCAGATGCGCAGTGTGCACGTCGGCACCCGGGTACCGATCACGCAAGGCGCGCACGGCCGGCGTGATGACCAGTCCGGAGGTGAACCCGATGGTGACTCGGCTGGGCGCGGCCGCTGCCCGCGTCCGCGCCACGGCGATATCGCCGGCGTGCAGCAGCGCCTCGGCCAGCGGCAGCAATACCGCGCCGGCCTCGGTCGGACGCGCACCCTGCGGTGTGCGATCGAACAATCGCACCCCCAATAGCCGTTCCAAGCGGGCGATCTGACGACTGAGCGCGGGCTGGGTCAAGTGCATGGCCTCGGCCGCACGGCCGAAGTGGCCGTGTTCGGCCACGGTCGTGAAGCACCGCACGAGCCGCAGATCGAGGTCGGTGGGCGGCACGGGCGGCTGCGTCATTTCTCGAATGTAATGCCCATCCGGTCTGTTCGACGGCGGTGAACTCGAACGATGTCCGAAGCGGAACGCGCTGTGCAGAACAGTCATTGGACCGATCCCAAGCGACACACCGATGATGGCATCGACTGATAACAACGGCCGCAAAGGAATTCGCCCATGCTCGTCCTTCGAAGACGCCGACCGGTGTTCGGTGCGCTAGCACTGTGCGTGGCGCTGCTGGGTGTGGCGGTTTTCGTCACCGTCCAGCGTGGCGGTTCCACCGGTCCGGTGGTTGTCGCCGTGTCGAATCCGCGCCCCGAGCTGGTCGGCGGCGGGCAGGTGCTGGTTCGGGTCTCCGGCGCCGATCCGGTCCACGTGCGCGCCGACGGACACGACGCCGCGGCCCTCGCACGTCAGCCCGACGGCACGACCCTCGCACTGGTGACCGGACTGCGGCCGGGCGCAAACCGGATCACCGCCACCGCCGACGGCCGATCCGCCACCCTGACCGTGACCGACCACCCAAGCTCCGGCCCGATCTTCTCCGGACCCCGGCAACTCCCCTTTTATTGTGAGACAACCGCATTCGGTCTGGCATCGGCCACCCAACCGCTGTGTGAAGCACCGACGGTGATCGGCTACCGGTATCGGACCACGGCCGGCGTGCTCACACCGCTGGCCGACCCGGCCGCCCGACCCGCGGACCTGGCGACCACCACCGTCGACGGACGGTCCGTGCCGTACATCGTGCGGGTGGAGACCGGCACCATCGACCGGGCCGTCTACCAGATCGCTGCGCTCTACGACGGCTCCGATCCCACTCCCCTGCACCGGGATTCGAGCTGGAACGGCCGGCTGATCTACACCTTCGGCGGCGGCTGCAACGGCGGCCACCAGCAGGCCGACAGCACAGGTGGCGTCCTCGACGACCTGTTCCTGTCACAGGGCTACGCGGTGGCCTCCTCCACCCTCAATGTGCTCGACAACAATTGCAGCACCATCATTTCGGCGGAGGCGGCGATGATGGTCAAGGAGCATTTCATCGTCACCTATGGCCCGGTCGCGCACACCATCGGCTGGGGTGGCTCCGGCGGCGGCATTCAGCAATACGACATCGCCGACGCCTACCCGGGCATCCTCGACGGCATCATTCCCGCGTACGGATTCCCCGACATACCGACCACTATGAAGGTGGTCGGTGATTGCCGCCTGCTGGACCGCTTCTTCGCCGGACCCGGAGTCGCCTTCACCGCCGACCAGCGGCGTGCTGTCGCGGGCTTTGTGGATTACGACAGCTGCGCGTCCTGGGATCGCTTCTTCGCCGATCGGCTCACCGCCGCCGACAGCTGCGACAAGCCGCTGCTGAGCCGCGATACCGCGATACCGGCCGCCGACATCTGGAACGCGATCGACAATCCCGGCGGGGTCAAGTGCGCCGGAATAGAGTCCTACGCAAACCAATTCGGCCGCAACCCGGGCACCGGCTTTGTGCGCGACACCCTGGACAACACCGGTGTCCAGTACGGGCTCGCGGCCTTGCGTGCCGGGATCATCGACCCCGACCAATTCGTCGCGCTCAACGCCGCCATCGGCGGCTACGACCCCGCGGGGACGCCTGTCCCCGCACGAACCGATGCCGACCCAGCCGCGTTGCGTGCCGCGTATCAGGACGACGTCCTGCTGAGTGCGGGCCTGGGCTTGGCGACCACGCCGATCATCGATCAGCGCGTCGACATGAATGCCGGTGGGCCGCTATGGGACGTGCACACCACCGGGTGGGGTTTTGTCCTGCGGGACCGTCTGGTCCGCGCCAACGGGTCCGCCGCCAACCAGGTGATCATCGAGAACCACAACACCCCTGCCGACACCGCCGCCGCGAGCGTCTACGAGCTCGCCGCGATGGATCGGTGGCTGACCGCCATCGACGCGGATGGTTCGGGAAAGAGCCAGCGGGACAAGGTGATCGCGGACAAGCCGACCGATCTCGCCGACGGCTGCTTCCGCTCACCGAAAGATCGTGTCCAGCAACCACTCACCGACCCCGGGGCGTGTGCAGGCGACTTTCCCGCCGGGACCGATCCACGGCAGCAAGCGGGCGAACCACAGCACGAGAGCATCCTGAAATGCGCGCTGCGCCCACTCGACTTCGCCGCGTATCCGGTCCCGTTCACCGCCGCCCAACAAGACCGACTACATCGGGTGTTCCCGACCGGCGTATGCGACTACACCCGACCAGGAATCGGACAAGAACGGCCACCCCGCGCGTGGATCGACTACGGCACTCAGTAGGCGACCCCTGATCACGGAGACGAAACTCCGGGTAGCTCAACTGCCGTCGAGCTACCCGGAGTTCGTTGTTCTGAGCGGTTACGGTGCTTCCATCGGCAGCGGAGCTTGCCCCATACGCTGGCGGCCGAACTCCGCGGAGGTCCGCACGGCCCGGAAACCGTATTCGATCATTGCTGATTCGTAGTCACGCAACGTCGGGACGAGCTCGGCACCCCGCGCTGCCTTACCCAGTTGCGTCGCGAGCAGGGCCGCATCCCGCAGCGCGGTATTCGCCCCCACGCCCACGGCCGGGCTCATGGCGTGGATGGCGTCGCCGAGCAGGGTGACGGTGCTGGTCGGCCAGGGCGCCAAGGGCACGCTGGATCGGATGGTGAGCGGGAATACCGTGGCGGTGTCCCACATTTCGAGGATCGCGCCGATCTGCGGACTCCAGTCGCGGGTCTGGGATGTGACCAGATCGCGCAGCTGGGTTCCGCTGGCTTGCCGCAACTGCTCATCCGACATGGGCAGCAGATCGGCGCGCGCCGAGAACAAGCACATCATGTAGTCCTCGGTGTCGGTGAACGCGATCGAGGCACCCAGCTCGCGCACCGCCTGACCGACCGGTGGGCGGTATTGCACCGGGGCCAGTCCGAGATGCCGATGGTCCGGGCCGATCACGCCGGAGTAAAGCGTGAACAGGCGCTCGGGAATCGCCGCCATGGCCGCCTCGGTGAGCGGGAGTCGGCCGTAGATGGTGCGGACTCCGGTGTCCATCACCCGCGCGTGCGGCAGATACTGTCGGCGTACCGATGAATTCACGCCGTCCGCGGCCACGAGCACATCACCGGTCGCCCGCGACCCGTCTCGAAACCGAGCGGTCACCGTGCCGTCGGCATGGGTCTCGTACCCGGTGCACTCGCGACCGAACGAGACGATCTCGCCCAGACCGTCGAGCAGGATCTGCCGCAGCGTCAATCGGTTGACCGCCACATTACGGCCGCCACCGTGCCCGTGGCCGGGGTCGGTGCTGGGTATCGGTTCGAGCCGGTCATCGAAGTACACACTCGGGGGTTGTATCGAGCAGGTCGCCGACACCAGAGCGTTGAGGTGTTGCGGCAGTAGCTGTTCCAGGGCGGCGAGCCCATCCGGGTTCAGTCGCAGCCGGTAGCCCTGAACACGGGAGGTGGGCGACGCGTCTCGTTCGTAGACGGCGACATCGATGCCGTCGCGATGCAGGCCCTGCGCCAGAGCGAGCCCGCCCAGCCCGGCGCCGATCACGATTACACGCAAACCAGAGTTGTTCACAGTTCTTCCCTTTTCTGGATTCACAACAGAAAGGGATGTTCTGGACACAAGAACTGTGTGTACGAGCGCATCGCGCCACCCGGACTACCCACCGGGCCGTGGCTTTCGACATCCACCTCAACCATAACTCCGAACCCGCGACAGTCAAGCCTGCAGTGCCCCAAGGATTTCGGTTATGAGCCGAAGTCGATGCGGCCTTCCCACTGGGCCACCAGCGGCACTCGCAGACCGTCGGCATGGGTTCAACTTGGGCCGTTGATCTTCCACAGCGTGGTGCTGGCCAAGGCCCGTCCGGCTGGTGGGATATGTTGGCGCGATGCCGTACTTGCAGCGTGAGGGACAGGTTTTCATCCTCCAGTTGGGTAACCGCGGTGAGCGCGATACCGAGAACCGGTTTCATCCGGATTGGGTTGGCGAAATGGACGCTCTGCTCGATGAGGTCGCTGCGGGCTCCGGTCCCTGCGGGCTGGTCACGATCGGTGACGGGAAGTTCTACTCCACTGGCTTCGATGTGGAGTGGGCTGCGCGAAACCCGGAGCGGATCAACGAGAATGTTGCCGATCTGCTGCGGTTGTTCGCCAGAATTCTCACACTGCCGATCCCGACTGTCGCCGCGATCAATGGTCATGCCTACGGCGCCGGGGCCTTTCTCGCTGTCGCACACGATCACCGGATAATGCGAGGCGATCGTGGCTATGTGTGTTTTCCCGGCGTCACGCTCGGCGTCAACTACGCTCCCGGGATGGTGGAGCTGGCACAGTCGCAGTTGCCCCTACCCGTGGCCCGTCGTGCTCTGGTCACCGGGCACCGCTACGGCGGAACGGAAGCGATGACGACGGGCTTGGTCGACGCGGTCGCTGACGAGCACGATCTCCTGAAATCCGCTGTGGAGCACGCACAGAGCCTGGCCGCGACCAGCGGCCCCGCCCTCGGCCACGTCAAGTCCTCGCTCTATCGCACTGCCACCGCGGCCCTGCTCGGATCCGTCGCGGAATACAACCACGATTCCGCCGCAGGCTGAGGGCCGCACACATCGCGCCGAACTCGGCATCTCAGTGCGTTCAACATCCAGCAGATCGGGTCAACCCGTCGATCCTCGCCTCGGTTCGGTCAGAGCGGTCAGCGGCAGATGAGTGCGTTTGCGATGGCCGTGCCGTGTCGGCGGGGGGTGGGTCAGACAGCGATGTCCGATCCCTGACCGAGAATCGCGACCGACAACTTACTGCCGATCCCCATGAAGCCACCGCTGGAATCCCTCGGCACGCTGGCGCAGGAGCTCAGCGTATTCGGGAGCGTCGAATTCGAGCTGTGCTTCATTCCACCGATGCGCCGGAAACCGAACATCGTTGGGCGCCTCGCGAATCGCTCGCAGCACAGCAGGGCGGTAGATCAGTGCTACGCGCCAGCCGCCGAGGTAGCGGGCTGCGATGTTCGCGGTCACGATGCGACCGTGGTGATTGGTGCCGACCACTGTCACGACCTCATGGCCCATGCCGGCGAAGCCGCCGATGACGTGAAGCTTCGCTCCGGCGGGAAAGATCTTCTGGCTTCGATGGTGCTCATGGGGGCCTGGGTTGTAGGGGTAGGGCAACAGGTTGGCCACGATGCACCATTCCGGCCCGCCAGAGTTCGATTGTGGTGGACTCGAGGTCGGCCCGTCATCGGGCTGGTGATTCACCTCTTCGGGAGGCGGGCTGTGCTGTGTTCTCTGGAACAGCCACCAACCGGTCGCCAATGCGACCACGACAGCGACAATCGCCACAAGGTGCACAAACCGGAGCCTATCGGAGGCCGGACCAATCCTGATCAGTGACAACGGCACGTTCGGCAAGCCGAACTCAAGCCTGTCAGGATCTTGACGCAAGACACAGTGATGGGTCGTCGCGGCGCCATCGGCCTACATGGACGGCACCGTACTCGTCGAGCAGCCAGCCGGTGCGGGCTGGCCCGCCATGCGGTCGTCGATCCAGCGCAGGGCTGCGGGCGTCCCGGTGACCGCGAGGCTGACGTGGTCGCTCAATTGGTCTCGCATGTAGGTGATTTGCGCCCCCGCCGCGCACCACTGTGCCACCGCCTGATCGCTCACCGCGATGTCGACGATTTCGTCGTGCACGGCGTGATAGTGGAGCATCGGCGTGGTCGGTACTACCGGACCGAAGTCGAGATCGGCGAACAAGGGCTGTACCTCCTCGAGCAGTTGCGAGAAGGGGATCGTCAGGTAGTCGTCCATGCGCAGGAACGGATGCTGGCCCACGTTCGGCGTCGCGCATTTGCTGTCACCCGCGGCCATCAGGGCCTGCCCGGCGGGCGTCAGATACTTGTCGAAAACGGCCGCCAGACGCGGATCGGCGCGCATCATGCCGGGCAGGATCGCTGGCATGAAACCGGAGAACGGACCGGAATCCAGCACCTTCAGGTAGCTGCCGAAGTCCGTTCGCCAACCACCGAGGACGGCCCCGGTCAGGCGTAGATCGGGCGCGTAGATCGGTTGCATCTGCGCAGCCGAACTGGTGCCGAGCGACCCGCCGGAGTAGCCCATCGCGGCGACCGGAGTATCGGTGCCGGGCAGGCCGAGTGGCTCGAAACGCTCGGCTGCGCGCACTCCGTCGAGTGTGAGGTAGCCCGGCTGTCTCGCGGCGATCAGCGTCCCCTTCGGCCCCTCCCAGTCGGGGATGGAAATCGCGTGACCCGTCGATAGCATCTGCTCGATCGGCATGAGATCCAGGCTGGAGTCGTATTTGTTGTCGACCGGCGCTCCCTTCCGCAGCACGAACGAGGGAGCGCACTGTGGAGCCGAGGCGTCTTCGGCGGCCTGATAGGAGATCAGACCTTTGACCTGCCCGTTTCGCGGGCGCAGCACCGTCGTCACGGTCGCCATGGGGTTCCCGTCGACATCGGTCGTTCGATACAGCAGCTGCCAGGCGTCGGCGTCCTGCGCCTGCGGCCCCATCGAGGCCACCTCGACAGGTCGCGAATTCAGAATGGCGCCCGGAGCCTGCGAGTCCCACCCGGCGGGCGGGGTATAGAACGGGTCGCTCTGCGGAGTCAGCACCGGATCGGCACTGCCGACCGCCGTCGGTGTTCCGGCCAAGTACAACACGGCCGAAGCCGCGATCAGGGCCGAGCGCAGCTGGCTGCGCTTGATCGCCGAACTCGTTGCGCCACAGCTGGATACGGCAGTGTCCACCACTTGACTTCCCCTCCCCAGGGGGGCGACTCCCTAAGCCCCCAAGATGGCAGTCACGGTACCTCCTCAAACTGGAACAGGTGTCAGAAACGGCGGCAAAGATCGCTCGGCCGGTGTCCTATTCGAACCTCCTTATTGATCAACCGAGGTACCGAGCCAGCCTTTTCGACGAGCGATCAGCGGTGCGGGTTCAGGCGGTCATCGCAACACTTCGTCGAGTGCTTCTGATGGTGTGTGGAAT